>NZ_QDGA01000063.1 GCF_003347665.1 Microvirga calopogonii | reverse complement strand
GTCAGCGCCAGCCCGGCAGCGAGCTGGGCGAACTTCACCTGCGCGGCCGGGCTTGCGCCATCCGGATCGTAGAACAGCGCGCCGGTCGCGCTGTCGTACACGACCTGCGCCGCGTTGTTGGCCGTCGCCGCCGTCCCGATCACCAGCGACACCGACGCGCCGAAGCCGCCGAACACGCTCCGGCTCAGCCCGATCCAGTCCTCCGCCACGGCGAAGTCGGCGATCCGGTCGACGTTGCTCGTGGCATTCAGCGCGCTCTCGAACACGAAGGTGTCGCGCCCCGCCTCGCCGTGCAGCACGTCGTTGCCCGCGCCGCCGACCAGGCGGTCGTCGCCGGCGCCGCCCGCGACGAGATCGTCGCCGCTGCCGCCCTCGAGCCAGTCGTTGCCGGCGCCGCCCCACAGGGTGTCATGGCCATCCGCCCCGGCCAGGATGTCGTTGCCGCCCTGGCCGTTGAGCTCGTTGGCCTCGGCCGAGCCGTAGACCGTGTCGTTCCCTGAGCCGCCGAGCACGTTCTCGAAGCCGCTGATCACGTCGCCCGCCGCCTGGCCGGCCGTATAGCCGGTGCGCAGGTCGACGAGAGCCCCGTCCGCGCCGCCATAGACCAGCGTGTCGGTGCCATCGCCGCCGCTCAGCGTGTCGGCACCCGCGCCGCCGGCCACGAGATCGTTGCCGTTGCCGCCCTCGAGCCGGTCATTGCCGGCGCCACCCCACAGGGTGTCATGGCCGCCCGCGCCCGAAAGGGTATCGTCTCCGTCCTGGCCGTTGAGCTCATTGGCATCGGCGCTGCCGTAGAGGATATCGTGACCCGAGCCGCCGATGACGTTTTCGATGCTGCTGTAACGGTCACCCGAGGCCTGGCCGTACACGGCCGTGCCGGTGCGCAGATCGACCAGGACGCCGTTCGTGTCGCTGCCATAGTCGACCGTGTCGGTGCCGTCGCCACCGTTCAGCGTGTCCGCACCTTCGCCGCCCGACAGAACGTCATCGCCGGCGCCACCGTTCAATATGTCGTCTCCGTCCTCACCAAAAAGAACGTCGTTTCCAGAAGCACCAGTCAGGAGATCATTTCCACTGCCGCCAGAAAGAATATCGGAGGCGCTGCTCCCGCCTATAGTGTCGTTGTTCAGCGTCCCGTGCTGCAGATAGGTCGCCTGAACGTTACCGCCCACTACGTAGAGGACGACAGATCGCTCGACATTCTGGCCCGGAGTGGATGATCCGCCGTCTCCAGGAACAGGAGAGCCATTTATCACCTCCTCTGGGGTGACCAGCACCCCTGTGCCATCAGGTCTTTGTCTGAGAATGTAAATTCCGTCGGTAAGAAAGCTGCCATGATCATTGCCGATGTATTCATAAGAGCCATCCGTAACAGTTCCATCTGGGATCAACGGCTCTCCATTGCCAAACATGTCAGCGATGCTGGAGAATACAAGGCCTCCGTTTTCAAGGACTCTGTACACGCCGCCATTCAGACTAATCCAGAATGTGCCGTAGTCGGTTGTAACGCTTTCACCCATGTAAGGGTCTGTATAGCCCCCATCCTGGGACGTCCCCCCACTTCCTCCTGAGCTTCCGCTCCCCGAGTCGCCAGTGGTGCTCCCTCCACCACCAGAGCTTCCGCTCCCACTGAATATTGGACCATGAAGCAGAAGGTACATCTCCAACTCAAGCGACGTCATCGCCATGTGGTCTCTCCTCTAGATTGAATGAGCAACTATAAGTCGCTTTTATGAAATAACGTTTCATAGGATATCGACGCAAGCATAATTTGAAAGATTGAGAAATTACAACTAAGAGTATTCCACGCCTGGGGATATTTTCAGAGTTCGTTTGCAACAGCACCAGCTGAAAAACACGCCTTTTCAACCTCGGATATAGCTAAGATGCTTTGAATAAACTTCAGGAGAAGATGATGCTCTGAGAGGGAGAGTTGTCGAACTCAATGAGGCCGCTCAACGTGAGTGGGGTCACAAGGGCTGGCCCGCCTCGACCCTGGCAACGCATATTGCACGATCAGGCTGGATTGTTGACCAGTGATTTCTTCCCTCTGCTCTCAATGATGGCCATCCCAGGCTCCCATGCGAATTCCGCGTGAAATGATCCGATGAAGCTGCTAAACGCCCCTCATCTCAGTCCTGACACACCACGAGAGCCGCGATGAACGCGCCCCGATCCGAATTCCTCAAAGTCCTCACCGAGCGGGGCTTCATTCATCAGACCTCCGATTTCGACGGGATCGATGCGGCTGCCCTCGAGAACCGGCTGACGACCTATGTCGGCTATGACTGCACGGGCCCTTCGCTCCATGTGGGCCACCTGCTCTCCATCATGATGCTGCACTGGCTCCAGAAGACCGGCGCCGGCAAGCCGATCACGCTCATGGGCGGCGGCACGACCCGGGTGGGCGACCCTTCGGGCAAGGACGAGAGCCGCAAGCTGCTGACGGTCGAGCAGATCGAGGCCAACAAGGAGAGCATCAGGACCGTCTTCTCGCGCTTCATCAGCTTCGGCGAGGGCAAGACCGATGCGATGATGGCCGACAATGCCGAGTGGCTGACCAAGCTCAACTACATCGAGTTCCTGCGCGATGTGGGCCGGCACTTCTCGGTCAACCGCATGCTGTCCTTCGACAGCGTGAAGCTGCGCCTCGACCGGGAGCACGAGCTGTCGTTCCTGGAATTCAACTACATGATCCTCCAGGCCTACGATTTCGTGGAGCTCAACAAGCGCTATGGCTGTGTGCTGCAGATGGGCGGCTCGGACCAGTGGGGCAACATCGTCAACGGCATCGACCTCGGCCGCCGCCTCGGCACGCCGCAGCTCTATGCGCTCACCTGCCCTCTCCTGACGACGGCTTCAGGCGCCAAGATGGGCAAGACGGCCTCCGGAGCGGTCTGGCTCAACGCCGACATGCTGAGCCCCTACGACTACTGGCAGTTCTGGCGCAACACCGAGGATGCGGATGTCGGCCGTTTCCTGAAGCTCTTCACCATCCTGCCGATGGACGAGATCGCCAAGCTCTCGGCCCTTCAGGGCGCGGAGATCAATGAGGCGAAGAAGGTTCTCGCAACGGAAGCCACGGCTCTCCTCCATGGCCGCGACGCCGCGTTGCTCGCAGCCGAGACGGCGCAGAAAACCTTCGAGCAGGGTGCGCTGGCCGAGAGCCTGCCGACCGTCGAAGTACAGTCGGGCGTCCTGCAGGACGGTCTCGGCGTGCTGACGGCTTTCGGTCCCGATTATGCGAAGCTCGTGCCGTCATCGAGCGAAGCGCGCCGCCAGGTCAAGAGCGGCGGCCTCAAGGTGAACGACGAAACGGTTTCCGACGAACGCGCCACGCTGAGCCTGTCCGACCTGACAAGTGAAGGCGTGATCAAGCTGTCCTTCGGCAAGAAGAAGCACGTCCTCCTGCGCGCCGTCTGAGCGGCTGACCATGCCGTCCCGGCCGGGCTTGTCCCGGCCGTCCCGGTCAAGTCGAGCGCTGAGGTTTCCCATCGAGATCGCCGGCACAAGGCCGGTGATGACGCAAGAGAGTGATGCTCGAACCCTGATCTGGCGCATCGTTTATTGCGGAAAACCGGGTCCACTTTTCACTAACGTGGCCCTACGGGTCGCTAGCGCGGCCCGCTGGGTCCGCACGATGCGCTAGCGTTCCGGCACCGTCGGCAGCGATCCCGTCTGCGGCTCCGCTCCCACGCCGAAGAGTTTGCGCAGGAAGCCGGGAGCGACGGCCGAGAGCGGATTGACCGTCAGGGACGGCGAACTCGCCTGACCGTTCAGGCGGAAATTGACCGCGAACAATCCCTCATACTGCCCCCCGCCCAAGAGCGGGCCGAAGAGCGGCACCTGGGCGAACACGTTGTTGAGGCCATAGGCGGGCACGAAGGTCCCGGTGATGTCCAGCCGGTCGCGGGCATAATCGATGAAGCCGCCGAGCGTGAACCCGATCTGGTTGCCCCAGATGGCCGCATCCTTGAAATCGAGCCGCCCGGCATTGCGGGTGAATTCGAGGCGGGCCTTGGCGAACTGCACCTCGTTCACGTCCACGCGGACCGCCTGCGGATTGCCGGCCCGGTCCTGGCCGGCGATGATCTGGGTCTGGGTCGGGATGATCCGGCGAAGAGCCGGCTCATTGACCAGGGCGAAGGAGTGCAGGATCACATGCCCGGCCTGCGGGCCGTCGCCCGTGGCGATCTGGAGGATGAGATCGCCGCCGGACATCCGTCGATAGATATCGGTGAAGCGCAGGAGCGCACCGGCATCCTGCGCCTGCAGGATCACCACCTGGTTGCCGGCATCCGGCATGGTCCGCCCGATGACGTCGCTCGCACCGAGGCGCCCCCTCATGTCGAGCTGCCGCAGATTGTCCTTGCGCACCGAGGCCTTGATCACAGCATTGGTGATCGCCTCCTCGTTATAGCCGGTGAGGATGTTCAGGTTGAGATCGAGGTCGAAGTCCTTGCCGTCCTTCTGAGCGGCCGCATTCCGGCCCGATGCGGCGGAGCCCGTGGCACCGCCCTTCACGAAGGGACGGGCGTCGCCCACATTGCCCCGGATCGCGACCTTGTAGACGTTGTTGGCGCGCTCGACCTGGGCGCGCATGTCGTCGCCGGGCGAGAGCTTGAAGGTCGAGAGTTCGGCTTTCTCCAGGCCTCCCTCGCTCGTGAGCACCGCATTGCCCTTCAACTGCACGCCGCCGCTCTCGAGGAGCAGATCCCGGACCTCGTTGGTGGGCCCTTCGACCATGGTGAAGCTCAGCTTTCCCGGTCGTCCGACCGGTTTCACCCAGCCTGGGATCAGCTGATCGATACCGGCCCTGGCGAGATCCGCCTCGACGAGAATGATCGACGGAGCCGACGCGCCGAGAGGCAGGCTTGCCTTCAGACCGATCGTTCCCGTGAGCTGGGAGCCGAAGGACAGCCCCCGCCGGCTGCGGGCCGCCTCGTCGAGGGCGAACGCGACGCTGGCCTGTCCGCCCTGCCTGTTCTTCTGCAGATCGATGGCGGCCTGGCTTCCGGCGAGCTTGCCTTCGCCTTTGACGGCGAGCTCGCCCTTGTCATAGGCGATCGTCAGGTTGGCGCCTTCCAGGCGATCTTTGCCGAAGAACTTGTCGACGGCAAAGTCAGTGACCGTTCCGCTGACTTTCAGGGGCATGTCGGCGAAGGGCGGAATGTCGTGGACGGGAAGTCCGATACCGACGCGCAGATCCGTCCTGCCCTTCATCGTCGCCGGGTCGATGTTGAAACCCGCGATCTCCTTGATGCGCGGCTCCAGCAGCATCGCGCCCAATCCGTCGGCTCCGCCGCTGAGGCGAAAGTCGATCCGGGCCCGGCCGTTGTCGTCCCAGTAATTGTCGAGGATGAACGTGCCGTCGGAGGCCGTCAGGGAGCGGCCTTCCGCCATCTGGACGAGCCCCGTGGAGGCACGCACGCCGACCTGCCTGCCGGTCACCCGGCCGGTCGCGTTCATCGCCGAGATCGGCGTCAGGCCGTCGGCAACCTGGAGAGTGCCGTCGGAGATGGAGAAATCGATCTTCAGGGTCTCCGCCGGTATCGGGCCGCCAGACACCGCCTTCGCGATGTCCGCGCCACTCATCGCCACCCTGAGATCGATAGCTTCCAGCATGCCCGCCTTGAGGTTGGACACGAGATACCTCCGGACCGGAGGGGCGACCGCCTCGGGCCAGATTCGCAGGGCGGAACGGATGTTCGTCTTGTCCGCGCGCACATCCAGGTGAAGGCCCTTCGGGTCGGCGGAGGCCCCCAGAAGGCCGCTGATGCGCGCCGACAGCTCGGGTCCTTTCAGGGTGACGCTGTTGATATTGACGCCGTCCAGACCGGACAGGTCGGCGGCGAACTCGCTCACCTGAAGCGGGCGATCTCCCGCCGCTGCGCCGGACCACTGGAGATCACGGCCGCCGAGCGACAGATGCCAAGGCTTGTCGGCATTGGCCATTGCAAGACGCCCTTGCAGCTGCAGCTTCGTATCGCCGCCCTTCAGGTCGAGCTTCTGGAGTTCGAGAGCCTTCTCGGCCTCGTTCCACTGCACCTCGATCGTGGCGCGCTCCACCGGAAAGGCCGACGTGTCTTTGTCCTCGATCTGGAACGTACCGGCGTTGCTTTCGAGCCGCGCCTGCATCTGCGTGACGCGACCCGCCGCATACGCGATGTCGAAGCGGCCGGAGAATTCGATATCGGTGCTCGCCGGCAGTTCGGATGCTCCCGTGAGGAGGAGAATGTCCTTGATCGGCACTTCCCGCGCGTCCACACCGGCCCGATAGGCACCATCGCCTTCCACGACGGCGTCGCCGTTGAGAACCCAGGGACCCTGGTCCCCTTCGACCGTGGCGGCGAACCGCCGTCCGCCCTTGTCCGTCCAGTCGAAGGCCGCATCGACGCGCTGGAACCTGGCCCGCTCACGGCCGTCCGCATCGACGAAGACGAGGCGCGCATTGGTCAGCTCTGCCTGGCCGAGCGAGTTCAGAACGCTCCCGGGGCCGACCATGAGGTCGAGCAGCGACCCGACGACACCTGAGACGGGGGAAGGACCGTTGGCATCGCGAGCCAAGGATGCAGCCGCTTCCTTTGACGGCTCCGGGGCAACGGGCGCAGGCGACGCGGCGGCCTCGCCATCGGCAGCCTGCACGGGCGAGAAGGCGAGCGACCCGTCCCGGTTGACGAGAACCCGTAACTGCAGGTCGCGCACCGTAATGGCTTTGGGCTGAAGGTTGCCGGTCAGAAGGGAGGCGAGATTGACGCTGAAGATCGCGTACGGAGCCCGCAGGACGAGATCGCCACCTGGAGCCCGGATATCGAGACCGTTCGCGCGCAGGGCAGGCGAACCGTCGTGCAACTCGATGGCGGTATTCCCCAAGGTGACGTTCCAGCCGGGCCCGATGCGTGCCGCCAAGGCTTCGGCGACCCGCTCGGGCAGGCGCCCGAAAGTCATGGGGGCCGCTGAGAGACGCAGGTAAAGCAGGCCGAACGCGGCGGCCAGGAAAACGACAAGCCCAAGCTTCACATAGAGAGTGCCACGAACAACGCGGTTGAGAAGGCTCCGTTTGACCGGTTCTCGCCGGGACAACGTGGTGCGAAATGGAAGCTTCATTCTTGTGACGTTGGACAATCCGGTTCTTGCGCCTGGGCGCCTGTCAGGGAATCAGAGAAGAGACCTTAACCGCCTCAGGTGCCTCCCGCGACCGTTCCCGTCAGTCGTGCACACCAGAGGTTTCCAAACAGTACATTCCGCCAAAAGGAAGGCGATTCATGTCTCTTACCATCGGAACCAGAGCCCCGGCCTTTTCCCTGCCTGCGACAGATGGTCGGGAGATCGGCCTCGACAGCCTGAAGGGCCGCAAGGTCGTGCTGTATTTCTACCCCAAGGACGATACCAGCGGCTGCACGCTCGAAGCCCAGAATTTCCAGGCCCTCAAGAATGAATTCGCCGCTGCCGGCACGGAGATCGTCGGCGTCTCGCCGGACCCGCTGAAGAGCCACGACAGGTTCCGCGCCAAGTACGGCCTCGACTTCGCCCTCGCCTCGGATGAGGCCAAGACCATGCTGGAGGCTTACGGCGTCTGGGTCGAGAAGAGCATGTACGGCCGCAAATACATGGGCGTCGAGCGAACCACGGTGCTCATCGACCGGGACGGCAACATCGCCCGGGTCTGGAACAAGGTGAAGGTGCCGGGCCATGCGGAGGAAGTGCTGAAGGCCGCCAAGGACCTCGGCGCGTGATGGGATACGGCCTTGCAGCTTTTGATTGCAATGTAATATAGTTTGCTAAATCACTTCGCTGCAGGGCCTCCCCACATATGCCGGACTACAAAGCCATTCTCTCGGGCCAGAGCTGGAATGCTCTATCGGGTCTCAAGGTTAGGAAGACCCCTGTATTTCTGACCTATACGTTCAACGGTCCTCGGTGGGGAGCTTCGAAGTTCGGCGGCGCGGACAAAGCCATGGCACGCGAGGCCCTGAAGATGTGGGGCGACGCCTCGGGTATTCGCTTCATCGAGGTTAAGGGAGAAGAGGCCGAGCTCAAATTCCAGTGGCAGTGGGAATTTGGGGACCACTCCGGCCGAGCCGAGTTCCCGGAACTCGAGGCGGTCGACGAAGAAGGCCTCGCCCGAGACTACGATGGCGGCAACATCTACCTAAATGAGCGTTACCGTTCTGAGTTCGGGACGTACAAGGCTTTCACGCGCTATGTCCTGCTCCACGAGATCGGCCATGCTATAGGCCTCAAGCACCCCTTCCATAAGATGGATTACAACAAGCAGCTGCTGACTGCGAGCCTCGATAACGTCAACTACACTGTCATGAGCTACACGGGGGCCGACATCAATATGCAGCCGCCCGTCCTCGGCTCGCTCGACATCCAAGCGGTCCGCGCCCTCTACGGCAGCCCTTCGCAGGATGGGCGACAGGTCGCGAAGTGGAGCTGGAGCAAGTCCAAACAGACCCTAACGCAAATCGGGAAGAGCAAGGCCGACGTCATCTATGGAGTCGCCGTCCGAGATATCATCAAGGGTGAAGCCGGAGACGATCGGATCTACGGCTTCGATGGGAACGACACCCTACACGGAGGCGTCGGCAACGATATCCTGAGCGGCGGCGATGGCGATGATGTTCTCCTCGGAGAGGCCAGCAACGATACCTTAAGCGGCGCGGATGGCACCGACAGCCTTTTTGGAGATGCTGGCAACGATGTCATGAATGGCGGGGATGGCGACGACACGCTTCAAGGAGGCTCAGGTAGCGATGCCCTGAACGGTGGGGATGATGACGATAACTTGCACGGCGGCGAGGGCAACGACAACCTGAGCGGTGGGCTCGGGAACGACGCTCTATATGGGGATTTCGATAGTGACGTCTTGAGCGGTGGAGACGGCAACGACATTCTGCATGGAGGCGCAGGCAACGATACGCTCGATGGCGGAGCCGGCGATGACCTGCTCGTTGGCGGACTTGGCCCGGATATGCTCACGGGCGGATCAGGAATCGACACCGTGTCCTACGCGGACGCCGTGGGCGGCGTGACAGCCGATTTGAGCCTCAGCTACGGCAACGGTGGCGAAGCTATGGGCGACCGTTTCGCCAGCGTGGAGAACCTGGCCGGCTCTACCTACGCCGATCAGCTTGCGGGCGATGCTGGGGCGAACCACTTAAGCGGCGATGCCGGCAATGACGTGCTGAACGGCAGAGATGCCTCTGACACACTCGATGGTGGTCTGGGAGACGACGTGCTCTCCGGCGGCAGCGGCGGGGACGTTCTAATCGGCGGCGCGGGCGTGGATCTAGCCGATTATGGAGATTCCGCATTCGCGATAGTGGCGAGCTTGTCGAAGACCTACCTCAACACCGGGGATGCTGCGGGCGATAGCTACAACTCGATCGAAGGCTTGAACGGATCGGCCTATGCCGATCAGCTGAGCGGCAACGATGGCGCCAACGTTCTGATCGGTAATGCCGGCGACGACATCTTGGACGGCGGATATGGTGACGACACTCTGCGGGGAGATATCGGAAACGATGTTCTGAGCGGTGATTCCGGCGCTGACGCTTTGCAGGGCGGCGACGGAAATGACACCGTGGACGGTGGATACGGCAACGACACATTATACGGTGGCATCGGCAACGACTCTCTAAGTGGGTACCATGATGCTGACGTCCTTCACGGAGAAGACGGCGATGACACCTTGGACGGTGGATATGGCAACGATACCTTAGACGGCGGCATCGGCAACGACTCCTTGGACGGCGGAGACGGCGCCGACGCTTTGCAGGGTAGCGAGGGCAACGACACCTTGGACGCTGGATATGGCGACGACACTTTATACGGCGGCATTGGCGACGACTCTCTGCGCGGCGACCATGGCACTGATGTCCTTCAGGGCGACGATGGTAACGACACCTTGGACGGTGGAGGCGGAAACGACAGTTTATACGGTGGCATCGGCAACGACACTTTAAGCGGGGACTATGGCGCGGATGTCTTGCAGGGCGGAGACGGCAACGACAGCCTGGACGGCGGTGACGGCAACGATACATTGCTAGGTGGCGAGGGCAATGACACCTTGCGGGGCGGTGCCGAAGGTAGCTTTTTCGACGGCAACGATAGCCTGGACGGCGGAGACGGCAACGACAGCCTAGACGGTGGTGGCGGCAACGATACCCTGCGCGGTGGGGCCGGTGATGACGCCCTATGGGGCGGGCACGATCAGGACAGCCTGGACGGCGGCGACGGAAACGATATCCTGAACGGCAGATACGGCAACGATACCTTGCAGGGCGGGGAAGGTAACGATCAGTTTGTTTTCGATACTGGGTTGAATGGCGTCGAAAATGTCGATCAGATCGTGGACTTCGAAAATGGGGGTAAGGACAAGATCGTCCTGTTTGTGGGGATCTTCGGCTATATCCCTCCGGGCGAGTTGAGCTCAAATGCGTTCTCAGCCACAAAGAATGCGATGGATGCAGATGACCGGATCCTCTTCGATCCAGAGACGCGCACTCTCTCCTATGATCGGGACGGAACTGGCGCAGGAGCAGCTGTGATTTTTGCGAAACTCCTAGGCGAGTCGACGGTCAACTACAGCGACATTCTGGTCATCTAGGCATGCGCAACGAAAGGCCCACTCGATCGAGTGGGCTTTCTCATCTTAATCGATGTCCTCGACCTCGTCGGCCCCGCCGTAGACGCGCTGCGCGAGTGAGGCTTCCATGAAGGGGTCGAGGTCGCCGTCGAGCACGTCCTGCGGGCTCGTCGACTGGGCGCCGGTGCGCAGGTCCTTCACCATCTGGTACGGCTGGAGCACGTAGGAGCGGATCTGGTGGCCCCAGCCGATATCCGTCTTGGCGGCGGCTTCGGCGTTCGCCTTCTCCTCGCGCTTCTTCAGTTCGGCCTCGTAGAGACGCGCGCGCAGCATGTTCCAGGCGGTCGCCCGGTTCTTGTGCTGGGAGCGCTCCTGCTGGCAGGCCACGACGATGCCGCTCGGGATATGCGTGATGCGCACCGCCGAGTCGGTGGTGTTCACGTGCTGGCCGCCCGCGCCCGAGGACCGGAACGTGTCGATGCGGCAGTCGGATTCCTTGATCTCGATGTTGATGCGGTCGTCCACCACCGGATAGACCCACACCGACGCGAAGCTCGTATGGCGGCGGGCATTCGAATCGTAAGGCGAGATGCGCACGAGACGGTGCACGCCCGACTCGGTCTTGAGCCAGCCATAGGCATTGAGGCCCTTGATCAGAAGCGTGGCGCTCTTGATTCCGGCCTCTTCGCCGTCGGTGATTTCGAGAAGCTCGACCTTGTACTTCCGGCGCTCGGCCCAGCGGGCATACATGCGCTGGAGCATGTTGGCCCAGTCCTGACTTTCCGTACCGCCCGCGCCCGAATGCACTTCCACGTAGGTGTCGTTGGCATCGGCCTCGCCCGAGAGCAGGGTCTCGACCTGGCGGCGGGCCGCTTCGGCCTGAAGGCCTCGGATCGTCTCCTCGCCCTCGCGGATCGTGGCCTCGTCCTCCTCGGCCTCACCGAGTTCGATCAGCGTGATGGCGTCTTCGAGCTCCTGCTCGAGGCGCTTCACGGCCGTGATCTGGTCCTCCAGCGACGTGCGCTCACGCATGATCTTCTGCGCGGCGTCGGCATCGTTCCAGAGGTTGGGATCCTCGGCCTGGGCGTTCAGTTCCGCGAGGCGTCGCTGGGCAGTATCCCAGTCAAAGATGCCTCCTCAGCAGCCCGACTGACTGCTTGGTCTCTTCTACGAGATGTTGAATTTCGGCGCGCATGGTTTCTTTGCTGTCCGTGCCTGTGATGGTGGCGTCTTAGAGCATCGGGTCCGAAAGTGGAATGGACTTTCGGCCTGGTTTCCAAGTCAACGGATTGCCCCGCGGCTGAAGAACGAGCCGAAGAACAATCCGTTTTCGATGTGTTGTGGGTGATTTCTATATGGGGGCGAAGCCGCTCAGTACAATCCGCTCGGCCCCGCGCCCACGGCCCGCTGTCCCCCCGGCGGAGGAGCCGGAGTGTACTCGGCCTGCGGGACCTCTTCCGCCGAAGGCTCCGGCGGCACGTATTCCGGCGGAGACTGGCCGGGTTTGAACGCCTCGAGTATCGTGCCGCCGCCCTCGCCGCCCGCGCGGGTGCCGGTAGCGGCATTGACGCGGATCAGCTTGATGCCCGCGGGCACACGGAACGGCGTCGCCGGCTTGTCCTTGAGCGCCATCTGCATGAAGTCGCGGAAGACCGGTGCCGCATATTGGCCTGCCGTCGCCGCGTTGCCGAGGGACTTCGGCGTGTCGTAGCCGAGGAACACGCCGACGGCGAGATCGGGCGAGAAGCCCACGAACCACACGTCCTTGGCATCGTTGGTGGTGCCGGTCTTGCCGGCGAGCGGCTTGCCGACGGCCTTGACCGTCTGCGCCGTGCCGCGCTGGACCACGCCTTCGAGGATTGAGGTGATCTGGTAGGCGGTCAGCGGATCGAGCACCTGCTCGCGGGTCTCGGTCAGCTTGGGCGCCGCGCCGCCATCCCACTTCTCCGCATCGCAGCCGTTGCACTTGCGGTCATCGTGGCGATAGAGCGTCCGGCCGTTGCGGTCCTGGATCTGGTCGATCAGGGTCGGCTTGATGCGGCGGCCGCCGTTGGCGAACATGGAATAGGCCGCCGTCATGCGCATGACCGTGGTCTCACCGGCGCCGAGCGACATGGAGAGCAGCGGGAGCAGGTCGTCATAGACGCCGAAGCGACGGGCATATTCAGAGATGGCCGGCATGCCGACCTCGTTGGCCAGACGCACCGTCATCAGGTTCTTGGAATGCTCGACGCCGTAGCGCAGGGTCCTCAGGCCACCGGACTTGCCGTCGTAGTTGGACGGCGCCCAGGCGGCCTGCCCGGGACCCATGTCGAGCACGAAGGGCGAGTCCATGATCTGGTTCGACGGCGTGTAGCCGTTGTCGAGGGCGGTCGCGTAGACGATCGGCTTGAACGAGGAACCCGGCTGGCGCATGGCCTGGACGGCCCGGTTGAACTCGCTCTGGTCATAGGAGAAGCCGCCCACCATGGCGTGGACGCGGCCCGTATTGGGATCCATGGCCACGATGGCGCCCGAAATCTCGGGGATCTGGCGCAGACGGAACTGGCCCTGCTTGTCGGCCAGCGGCTCCACATAGACCACGTCGCCGACGGAAACGGCGCGCTCGACGGGGCGGCGGGTCCATTTCACGCCATCGGCCGTGACGAGGCCGGTCTCGCGGTCCTTGCCCACCTGCCCGGACGCTTCGCGCTTGGGCTGCAGGCCGATCTTCGCGCGCCCGCCGGCGACCTCCAGCACGACGGCCAGACGCCAGGGCTGCACGTCGCCGAGCGACGAGACTTCCGCCAGGGCCAGGCCCCATTCGCGCCCCGCGAGGTCGATCTTCTGCTGGGCTCCGCGCCAGCCGCGCGCCTCGTCGAAGCGCACGAGACCGTCGACCAGGGCCTTGCGAGCCATGGCCTGCATCTTGGGATCGAGGGTCGAACGGATGAGCAGACCGCCCTCATAGAGGGTTTCCTCGCCGTAGCGCTCGGCGATGTCGCGGCGCACACCCTCGGCGAAGTAGCCGGACGCGATGCTGTTCGGGGAGACCACGCGCGGCTTGACGTTGAGGGGCTCCTTCTGGGCCGCCTCCGCGTCCTCCTTCGAGATGTAGCCGTTGGCGGCCATGCGGTCGATCACCCAGTTCCGGCGGTCGATGGCGGCCTTGCGCTGGCGGAAGGGGTGGTAATTGTTCGGACCCTTGGGCAGCGCGGCGATGTAGGCGGCTTCCGCGATGGTCAACTCGTGAATGGACTTGCCGAAATAATCGAGCGCCGCGGCCGCGATGCCGTGCAGGTTGCGGCCCGGGGTCAGGGTGCCGAGGAAGATCTCGTTCAGATAGAGCTCGAGGATCTTGTCCTTGGAGAAGGTCGATTCCATGCGCAGCGCGATCAGCGCCTCGCGGATCTTGCGCTCGTAGCTCCTCTCGTTGCCGACGAGGAAGTTCTTGGCGACCTGCTGGGTGATCGTCGAAGCGCCCTGCTCTCTCGCCCCGCCGGACCGGAGATTGGCCACGACGGCGCGCACCAGCCCCTCGGGGTCGACGCCCATATGCTTGTAGAAGTTCTTGTCTTCGGCCGAGAGGAATGCCCCGATCACGAGCTTGGGAACGGCCTGGATCGGCACGTAGAGGCGGCGCTCGCGGGCATATTCGGCAATCAGGCTGCCGTCGGACGCGTGGATACGGGTCATCACCGGCGGCTCGTAATTGGCCAGCTGGGCGTGATCCGGCAGATCCTTCGAATAGAACCAGAACCCATAGGCGAGCCCCACGGCGCCGATCAGGAAGAAGATCGCTCCAACGCTGAAGAGGAAGCCGAAAAATCGTAGGACGAAGCGCATCCGAAGGTGTTCCATGACGGCGCCCATGGCGCCTGTTTATGCAGATCTTGAAACGCGCATCCTCGTTACCCGATGAATCGCGCCCCCGCTACGGGTATCCACACTCTCTCTATGGTAAAACTGCGGCAGCGCCCCTGCGGGCAAACCGCGCGGCGAAAAACCGATCCACCGCGACCGACATGGCCGACACCATTTTGGCGCGCCACTCCTCGGACATCAACAGGTCCAGGTCTTTTTGACTCGAAAGATAGCCAAGCTCGACCAGGACGGAGGGCACGTCATGGGCCCGCAGCACCTGGAAACGGGCCTGCCGGTGAGGATTCTTGTTGAGGCGGGCGATGGTATCGAACTCGCCCACGAGGCGGCTGGCGAAGCCGTGGGAGAAGCTCCGCGTTTCCCTGAGTGTCAGCTCCATCAGGATGTCCGACACGTCGTCCGGGATGTCGCGCGATTCGACGCCGGCCACCGCGTCCGCCTTGTTTTCGCGGTCGGCGAGGCGGGCGGAATCGGCATCTGACGCCCGTTCGGCCCCGGTATAGACCGTCAGCCCCCTCACCTCCTGACCGCCGGAAATGGAATCCGCATGGATGGAGATGAAGAGATCGGCCTGGATCCCGCGGGCGGCGCGCACCCGGTCGCCGAGGGAGATGAACACGTCCTCGTCCCGGGTCATGACGATCCTGTAGCGGCCGTTCTCCTCCAGCTTCCTCTTGAGTCTCTGGGCGAATGCAAGAACCAGATCCTTCTCGTAGACATTGCCCGAAGAGGCGTTCGCCCCCGGGTCGATGCCGCCATGACCGGGATCGATCACGATGACCGGGCGGGCATCCTTGACGGCCTGGGCTATGGGAGCCGCCGAGGCCTCCTTCGTGGCGGCCGCGCTGTCGACGGCCACCTTGTGGAACTCCTCCCGCTCGGCACGGGAGAGCTCGATGGTCAGGATCGTCGCCGCGCCCGTGGCGTCGGGCGCGGTGGTCATGCCTGAGACCACGGCGGGCTGCGTCAGCTCCATGACCACGCGGGACCGCCCCGGAGCGAAGAGACCGTAGCGGTAGGAGGCGATGAGCCCCTCGCGGCTGCGCCCGGCTTCCTGGGGGAGATGGAAGGCGACCTCGGGCAGGTCGATGATGACCCGGTCGGGACGCTCCATCAGCGAGACCTGCGCCGTCACGGCTTTCGACAGGGTAACCTTAAAACGGGTTTTCGCCCCCTCGGACTCGACCGCGACGGCGGCCGCGATCGCGGGAGAACCGGTCTTCCCGCCCTCTCCGGCCGCATGGGCATGACCCAACCACGCGGCCATGAAGGCCACCATGAGGCATGCGCCGGCGAAGCGGATGAAGGGGAAAATGGGCATTGATGTTCGCTGAGGTGTCTAGAGCCTCGGACCCAAAAGTGGCCTCCACTTTTGGGATTGATCCGATGCTCAATCCCTTAAGCGGCGCATCGTTCGAGCGGAAAACCGGGTCCACTTTTCCGCACGATGCGCTGGCGTCCTTCTATACTGATAGACGGCGCTTGGTTAACGGAACCTCACGTCACACGGCGGATTACTGACACTCTGTTGCATTCATGGCACAGTGACACGGGATCTTGCCAAATGCCCCAATCGCTCTGTAATGATCTTGATCCCGTCCGGCATGGCCGAATCTGACGGCGGATCCGGAGGAGACGGTTGTGTTGACCGATCCTCCAGGAGACCCGTCACCCTCGACAGGCTCACGGACAGGACCATAGGGCGACGCTTGTCGCCACCCGCCGATGACCGAGATTTCGGCTCATCGATATCTAGTACGAAAGGGCCGTGTCGAATGGTTGCGCACACGAAGTCAGTTCTGACCTTCGTTTCTGCACCGTTCGAATCGCGCGTTTCATCCCGCGCACGCCCTGGCTTCACCCTTTCCGGCCAAGAGCCGGCCCGATTCAACCCAGAATGCGCCCCATCGCGGCGCACGATGGCGATCGACAGCACTCCGAACGCAATTTCAGCCCGCCGTCCCTCTTGGCGGCGCGGCCATCCGCCCACAATGCGGCCCCTGCCTCAGGTCCTGCCCTCGATCGCCATGTCGAGAGTTCAACATGGCAAACAAGATGCTCATCGATGCCTCACACCCGGAAGAAACCCGGGTCGTGGTGGTACGTGGTCAGAAGGTCGAAGAATTCGACTTCGAATCCGCTAACCGGAAGCAACTGCGCGGGAATATCTATCTCGCCAAGGTCACCCGGGTCGAACCGTCGCTCCAGGCGGCCTTTGTGGAATACGGTGGAAACCGCCACGGGTTCCTCGCCTTCAGCGAAATCCATCCCGATTATTATCAGATCCCCGTCGCCGACCGTCAGGCTCTGCTCGAAGCGGAGGCCGAGGCTCAGGCCGAGGAGGAGCGCGAGGAGGAGCGCCGCAGCAACCGTCGCCGCCGCCGCTCGTCTCAGCGCCGGACCGAAAACGACGAGACCGTGGTCTCGACGGAAGCCGAAGCCGGAACCGAGGGTGCCATCGAGGCGGCCCAGGAGGGCGACAGCTCCGATACGGCCGAAGCTCCCGGCGAAGAGCGCGAGGCATCGGATTCCGAAACTCAGGATGCCGTCGCCCCGGTAATGGCCGGAGACTTAGGCGCCGGCGGGAATGCCGCGGAATCGGCCATCGAGGCGATCGAGGGCTCGGCCCATGTGGAGGCCCGGGAAGGGACCACGGCTGCACAAGGCGATGAGGCTGCGGAAGCGGTCGAAGCCCGGGCGCCGGAAGGCGATACGGAAGCCGACGAAGACGAAGAGGACGAGGACGAAGACGATCAGGACGTGGAAGAGCACGAGATCGTCGAGCAGCTCGGCGGAGACGACGCGATCGAGGACCTGCCTCCTCGCCGGCGCACGCCGCGCAAGCAGTACAAGATCCAGGAAGTCATCAAGCGCCGCCAGATCCTGCTGGTCCAGGTCGTCAAGGAAGAGCGCGGCAACAAGGGCGCGGCGCTCACCACCTACCTGTCGCTCGCCGGGCGCTATTCCGTGCTCATGCCCAATACGGGCCGGGGCGGCGGCATCTCCCGCAAGATCACCAATGCGGCCGACCGCAAGCGCCTGAAGGAAATCGCCCAGGAGCTGGAGGTGCCCGAGGGAATGGGCATCATCCTGCGCACGGCCGGCGCCTCGCGCACCAAGCCCGAGATCAAGCGCGACTACGAATACCTGATGCGCCTCTGGGAGAGTGTGCGCGAGCTGACCCTCAAGTCGGCGGCCCCCGCCCTCGTCTATGAGGAAGGCTCCCTCATCAAGCGCGCGATCCGCGACCTCTACAACAAGGACATCGACGACGTGATGGTCGCCGGTGAGGAGGGCTATCGCGAGGCCAAGGACTTCATGCGGATGCTCATGCCGAGCCATTCGAAGCTGGTCCAGCCCTACCGCGATCCTCAGCCCCTCTTCGCGAAGTTCGGCGTCGAGGCCCAGCTCGATGCCATGTTCTCCAACGTGGTGACCCTGAAATCGGGCGGCTATCTCGTCATCAACCCGACGGAAGCCCTCGTTTCCATCGACGTGAACTCCGGTCGTTCGACCCGCGAGCACAACATCGAGGACACGGCGCTGCGCACCAATCTCGAGGCGGCCGAGGAGATCGCCCGCCAGCTTCGCCTGCGCGACCTTGCCGGCCTAGTCGTGATCGACTTCATCGACATGGAGGAGAAGCGCAACAACCGCGCCGTCGAGAAGAAGCTCAACGAGTGCCTGAAGAACGATCGCGCCCGCATCCAGGTGGGCCGCATCTCGCCTTTCGGCCTCCTCGAAATGTCGCGCCAGCGCATCCGCACCGGCGTGCTGGAATCCTCCTCGATCCCCTGCCCGCACTGTGCGGGCACCGGGTTCGTGCGCTCGACGCCGTCGGTGGCCCTGCAGGTGCTGCGCTCGATCGAGGAAACCCTCATCAAGAATTCAGGCTATAACCTCATCGTCCGCACCCGGATGGAGGCGGCCTTCTACATCCTGAACCAGAAGCGCATTCACCTGCGCGAACTGGAGACCCGCTTCGGCGTCGCGATCTCCATCGTGGCCGACGACAGCCTCCACGGCACGACCACCTATGCGATCGAGCGCGGCGAGCCCGCTCTCAAGCTCGAGCACAAGTCCGCCGCGACCGGCATCCAGATCGACGCGATCGCCATCGACGAGCCTGAAGAAGAGGTTGAGGTCGAGGCTGAAGAAGAAACGACCGAGGAGGCCCAGGGCGGCGAAGAGCGCGGCGAGGAAAGCGAAGGCGGTGGACGTCGCCGCCGCCGTCGGCGCCGCCGTCGCGGTCGCGACCGGGAAGGTTTCGCGGGCGAAGCCCAGGGCGAGGAAGGTGTCGAAGCCGGAGAGGCCGAGGGCGAATCCGACGAGGAAGAGACCGAGGTGGAAGCCTCCGGTGCCGAGGCAGCTCCCGTCGAGGCCGGCGAAACGGACGAGGATTCCCGCGGCGGACGCCGCCGCCGTCGCGGTCGCCGCGGCGGTCGTGGACGCGGCCGTGACGAGACAGCCGAGGAATTCGCCATCGAGGAAGGTTTCGTGGCCCCCGACCAGGCTCAGGCCGCGCCGGCTCCGGTGGAAGCTACCCCGGCAGAGGCCGTCTCCGAGACCTCGGAGCCGCAGCAGGCCGCCGCAAACGAGCCGATCGTCACCCCGGAACGTCCCGTGGCCGAGGCTCCCGTTCCGCCGCCCGCCCCCGTGGCGCCCGAGCCGGAACCGGTCGCCGTCGTCCTGACCCCGCCAGACCCGGAACGCCCCAAGCGCGCCGGCTGGTGGTCCAAGGCCAAGTCGGTCCTGAGCGGATCGTAAAAAACGAAACATCTACATCATGGCCGGGCTTGCCCCGGCCATTTTCATTTCGTGAACTCACTCCTTAACAGGAGGCTCATGCATGTAGGCAGCGTAGATTTCACTGACACGTTCTACGGTAATCCCCGTCCGTTGCTCGACCGCCAGAGGATGATCGGTCGGTTCAAGCTCGATGAAGGGCCGCGACCCAGGCTCCCGGATGTGGACATTTGTCTTAAGGTTTTGGGACTCGGGATACACAAGGAAACTATTAGAGAGCCACCCAAAATACGGACCGAACTTCGATCTGTCAGGCGCGTCGAAAATCGACACAAACTCGTCGAAACTCTTGCGACTCAAAGAAACCCAGACACCCCAGACGTACGGATCCACCGCTCCTATGACGGGAATTTCGATGCAACCGCGAATGAAGAAAAATTCATCGTCGATGACGCAGGTGTCAGTGCTCAGGCGGCAACGATCCTCCCGATCGGGTTCCGGTATCGCATAGTAATACAATGGCGCATCTGCGCCGAAGCTTGGCATTCCATCATGCCATTCGCCACATGTCGCACACTTGAATCGAAACATAACAACATCCCCTATTTCTAGAGGATCATAGAGGCTGCCTGGAGGCAACCAGCCTGCAAATCAATGCATGGGCTGGCAATGGGGAGAGACTATCTCAACCACCCCTTCAGCCGCGCCACCGTCTCGCGGCAGTCGTTCTCCGATCCGGCAAACGACAGGCGCAGATAGTGAGAGCCTTCGATGGGATCGAAATCGAGGCCCGGCGTTGCGGCCACACCCGCCTCCTCCAGCATACGCCTGGAGAAGCCGATGGAATCGTTCGTGAAGCGGGCTATGTCGGCGTAGATGTAGAAGGCACCGTCCACCGGGTGCATCTCGGTGATGCCGATCTTGGGAAGCTCCTCCAGGAGATAGGCGCGGTTGCGCGCATAGCCGGCTTTCACGGCCTCCAGCTCCTCCGCCGCGTCGAAGGCGGCGAGCGCCGCCACCTGGGAGAGATAGGGCGGCGAGATGTAGAGATTCTGCGCCAGCCGCTCGATGGGACGGACCAGACGATCCGGCACTACGATCCAGCCGATGCGCCAGCCGGTCATGCAGTAATATTTCGAGAACGAGTTGATCACGACGGCATCGTCATCGGAGGTGAGGGTCGTGGACGCGGCCTCACCGTAGGTCAGCCCGTGATAGATCTCGTCCGACACGAACCAAAGCCCCAGGCGGCGGCAGGTCTCGCCCAGCTCGGCAAGAGCCTTGCGGCCGATCATGGTACCTGAAGGGTTCGCGGGGCTCATGGCGAGGATGCCATGCAGGGGCTTCTCCGCATGGGCCCTCTCGATGGCCTGGGCGGTCATGATCCAGCCATCCGCCTTGGCGAGCGGGATCGTCACCGGCTCGATGCCGAGAGCCTCCAGGATGTTGCGATAGGCCGGATAGCCCGGTGCGGTGATCGCCACCCGCTGCCCCGGATCGAAGAGGCTTAAGAAAGCCAGCACGAATCCGGCCGAGGATCCGGTGGTCACGACTACGCGTTCCGGTGCGATGCTCACGCCGTAGGCGTCGCGGTAATGCCGGGCAATCCGCTCCCGCAGGGCCGAGATGCCGAGAGCTTCCGTGTAGCCGATGCGGCCGAGGTCGAGGGCCGCCTTGGCCGCCTCCCGGGCTGCACGCGGGGCGGGCGCGGACGGCTGGCCGACTTCCATATGGATGACGCTGTCCCCCCGCCGTTCCTTGGCTGCTGCCGCGCTCAGAACGTCCATCGCGAGGAAGGAGGCCACGCGATCCATGCGGCGCGCGATGAGGGGCGAGTGGAGATCGGCGGATGATTTGGTCATGGAGAGGCTCGTACCCGGTTGCAGGGACGGCCTCAAGGCGGTTCTTCCGTGTCATTCCCGGCCGGAGCGTAGCGGAGGGGAAGGGAATCCACAACTCAGCGCTTGATCGTGGATCCCCTTCCCGCACTTCGTGCGCCGGGGATGACACTGGAGGCTCTCATCGATGGGCTAAACGAACCCGTGATTTGACGCCGCACTGCCTAAACCGCTAACTCGCGGTAGAAGAACGAGTCTCAACTCCGCCTCGAACCCTTGTTAGACAGAGGCGTCAAAGACTTCCGCAAAGGACCGAATATGCGCTTATCGCTTCTCTCCATCGGCCGGACCGCAGCCCTGATCGGCGCTCTGGCACTCGCACCCGCCGCGATGGCGCAGGGCACGGTCTTCAACGACCAGCAGAAGCAGGCCATCGGCGAGATCGTGAAGGATTATCTTCTGAAGAACCCGGAGGTCCTGACCGAGGTGATCGCCGAGCTGGAGAAGCGCCAGGCGGAAGCGCAGCAGGTGGCGCAGGCCGGCGCCGTGAAGGAAACGAAGCAGTCGCTCCTGAACGCCTCCCATTCCTACGTGGTCGGCAACCCCTCGGGCGATATCACCCTGGTGGAGTTCTTCGATTACAATTGCGGCTACTGCAAGAAAGCGCTGTCCGATGTCCAGACGCTCATGAAGAGCGACCCGAAGCTGCGGGTCGTGCTGAAGGATTTTCCGGTTCTCGGGCCAGATTCGGTTGAAGCAAGCCGGGTGGCGCTCGCGGTCAAGAACCAGCTCCAGGGGCAGAAGCTCTTCGATTACCACACCAAAGTCCTGGAAAGCCGTGGCCGCGTGAACGGAGAACGTGCCATGGCCGTGGCCAAGGAGATGGGCATCGACATGGCCCGCCTTCAGAAGGACATCGAAAGCGCCGAGGTTCGTAACGCCCTCCAGGAAAACATGGCTCTCGGCGACAAGCTCAGCCTGACCGGAACGCCGGCCTTCATCGTGGGCGAGACCGTCATCCCCGGCGCCGTCGGCCTCGAGCCCCTGAAGCAGCTCGTGGACAATGTGCGCCAGTGCGGCAAGGCGAGCTGCGGCTAGCGTTTCAAGCTCGGCTATAGGTTTCCCGGCTCCTCAGCCATGTCGTCACCTCCCCGGACCTAATCCGGGGGCCCATGCCGGTGATCTCGTCCCGAGAAGCGCCGCACTCTTCCAATCGAGATGGCCGGGACAAGCCCGGCCATGACGTTGAAACAACGCCATTCCGCAACGGAACACGCGCCAAGCTTGGGAAAGCCTTGGTTTTCCCCTTCCCCCCTGCTCGCCTTTTGGCTAAGAGGGCGTTTCTGCTCCGCCAGACGGGGCTGCAAGGAACACTCCTTAACCAATGACCACCGTCTTCGTCCTCAACGGACCCAATCTCAACCTGCTCGGCCGCAGAGAGCCTCACGTCTATGGCAGCACGACGCTGGCCGACATCGAGACGCTCGTGCGCGGGAAGGCCGAGACCCTGGGGGCGGCGATCATGTTCCGCCAGTCGAACCACGAGGGACAGCTCGTGGACTGGATCCAGGAAGCAGGAGCCCAGGGAGCCGGCATCGTCATCAATGCCGGTGCCTACACCCACACCTCGATCGCACTCCGCGACGCCATCTCCGGCAGCGGCGCTCCGACGGTCGAGATCCACATTTCGAATGTTCATGCCCGCGAGGGCTTTCGCCATCGCTCGCTCATAGCGCCCGTCTCCGTCGGCGTGATCTGTGGTTTCGGGCCCATGAGCTACCTGCTCGGCCTGGAAGCGGTTCACCAGGTGATGGTCGAGCGCGCGCGGCAAGCGAAGCCCTCCCAGCACTAGTTCCTCAGGAAGTAGAGGTAAGCCCCATGGCCAAGGAAAGTCCTTTCGATCCCGATCTCGTCCGTGAGCTGGCGAATTTGATCGCCGACACGGATCTCAGCGAGATCGAAGTGGAGAAGGGCGACCTTCGTATTCGCGTGGCGCGCACGATCACGGCCGCCGTCTCCGTCCCGGTCGCGGCTCCCGCCGCCTATGCCGCCCCTGCCCCCATGGTGGCCCCGCCTCCGGCCGCCACCGAGGTTCCTGCCGCGGCCAAGCCCGGCGCTCCCCATCCGGGCGCGGTGCTCTCGCCCATGGTCGGCACCGCCTACCGCAAGCCCTCTCCGGATGCAAAGTCCTTCGTGGAGATCGGATCCAAAGTCCAGGCGGGCGATAAGGTCCTGCTCGTCGAGGCCATGAAGACCTTCAACGAGATCGTGGCGCCCCGCTCCGGCACCGTGACCGCAATCTATGTCGAAGACGGAACTCCTGTTGAATACGGTGAACCCCTCCTCGTCATCGAGTAAGGCGCGACATGTTCGATAAGATCCTCATTGCCAATCGCGGCGAGATCGCCCTGCGGATCCTGCGCGCTGCGAAGGAGCTCGGCATCGCCACCGTGGCCGTGCACTCCACCGCCGACGCTGACGCCATGCACGTGCGCCTCGCGGACGAAAGCGTCTGCATCGGCCCGCCGGCCGCCCGCGACAGCTATCTCAACATTCCCGCCCTGATCGCCGCTTGCGAGATCACCGGCGCGGACGCCATCCATCCCGGCTATGGCTTCCTGTCCGAGAATGCTCGCTTCGCGGAGGTGCTGGAGCATCACCGCATCGCATTTATCGGCCCCAAGGCGGAGCACATCCGCATCATGGGCGACAAGATCGAGGCCAAGCGTACCGCCAAGCGCCTTGGAATCCCCTGCGTGCCCGGCTCCGAGGGCGGCATCAACGACGAGGCCGAGGCCAAGAAGGTTGCCCGGGACATCGGCTATCCGGTCATCATCAAGGCCGCTGCCGGTGGCGGCGGGCGCGGCATGAAGGTGGCGCGCAACGAGGATGACCTCGTTCACGCCTTCCAGACCGCCCGCACCGAGGCCAAGGCCGCCTTCGGCGACGATGCCGTCTATATCGAGAAATATCTCGAGAAGCCGCGCCATATCGAGATCCAGGTTCTCGGCGACGGCAAGGGAAACGCCATCCATCTCGGCGAGCGCGACTGCTCCCTGCAGCGCCGTCACCAGAAGGTGTGGGAGGAAGGCCCCTCGCCGGCTCTCAACGTCGAAATGCGCGAGCGCATCGGCGGGGTCGTGGCCAAGGCCATGCAGGACCTGCAATACGCGGGCGCCGGCACCATTGAGTTCCTCTATGAGGACGGCGAGTTCTACTTCATCGAGATGAACACCCGCATCCAGGTGGAGCACCCGGTCACGGAGATGATCACCGGCATCGATCTGGTGAACGAGCAGATCCGCGTCGCGGCCGGCCACCCGCTGTCGGTGACGCAGGACGACATCAAGATCGAAGGCCATGCCATCGAGTGCCGCGTGAATGCCGAGCATCCCGCAACGTTCCGCCCCTCGCCCGGCACGATCAGCTACTTCCACCCGCCGGGCGGCCTCGGCGTGCGCGTCGATTCGGCGGCCTACCAGGGCTACCGCATCCCGCCGCACTACGATTCCCTCGTGGGCAAGCTCATCGTCCATGGCCGCACCCGCAACGAGTGCCTCATGCGCCTGCGCCGCGCCCTCGACGAGTTCGTGGTGGACGGGATCGACACCACCCTGCCGCTCTTCCGCACCCTCGTGCGCAACCCGGACATCCAGAACGGCCAGTACGACATCCACTGGCTGGAGAACTTCCTGAAAACGGGTGGCTTGGGCGACGAGCAGGCCTGAAATCAGTCGATATGAGCAGCGTCGCTCGTCAAGCGACGCTGCTCATATCAGCACGCGTGACAAACAGTAATATTATGAAGTATCAGATCGGCATTCCCTAGAGAAGGCCGTCGACGATGAGTGCTGCCGAGAAAGTCATAGCCAAGGACGAACTGCGAAGCCTCTTGCTGAAGCATGGCCTCGACTTGAGCGGCACGATCGGCACAAGCCTGACCTGGGAATCGCCGATCAAGATTTTCCGGTCGTCTCACGTAGATGACGCCGAGATAGGTGCCTATTCCTACATTTCTCCCAAAAGCGAGATCCGCCACACGACGGTCGGGCGCTACTGCTCCATCGGCGATAATGTGGATATGCGCGGGAGCGCACATCCGAAGGAGTGGCTGTCCTCGCACCCCTTTCCCTTTACCAATCTCTTTTCCGCAAGCCGTCCCTACCGCCCTCCTCTTACGTTCGATGGTTACCCCAAGAAAACCAAGATCGGACATGATGTCTGGGTCGGCTCGCGGGCGATCATCCTTCCAGGCGTGACGGTTGGAACCGGCGCCGTCATTGGCGCAGGCGCCGTCGTGGTGAAAGACGTTCCCGCCTATGCAATTCACATGGGCATTGGTCGGTCAAGATGCTGGGTCATCGGAACACCGATCAGATCTCCGGCTGGTGTTTGACATCCAAGGTCTGAGCCCGTTGCATGATCTGGCCCGTGTCCAGCGCCAGCTCCCACTCACATGGGCATTGGTCGGTCAAGATGCTGGGTCATCGGAACACCGATCAGATCTCCGGCTGGTGTTTGACATCCAAGGTCTGAGCCCGTTGCATGATCTGGCCCGTGTCCAGCGCCAGCTCCCACTCACATCCGGTCGCTGCGCGCACGCAGCCGCACCATCATCCCGCTTGCAGCGGACGAGGGCTCAGGCGACGGGACCCTTCTGTAGTGCGGCATGCCAAGCCCTATTGCACATCGGTCCGTCCTCCTGGATCCGCCGGACCTGATCAGGGTCCAGCGAAGCACATCCACTCAGTCGTGCCGTGCCTTACGCAGACCTCATCACGGCACCCTCGATGATCACCCCAGCGGTCACATACTTCCACAGCGCGACGAGAAGTTTGCGGGCCAGCGCCACGATCATCGGCTTCTTCAGGCGCCCGCCGTTGCGCCGGACACGCTCCTGGAACCACTGGCTCAGGGCTGAGGCGGGCTGATGGCGCAGCCACAACCAGGCGAGCTGGATCATGGTGGTGCGCAGGCGTGGGTTGCCGGCCTTCGACACGCCTTGCTCGCGATCAATCGATCCGCTCTTCCAGGGGGTGGGGGCCAGGCCCGCATAGGCCGCCACCTGCCGGCGATTGGCGAAGGTGCGGAACAGGCCCTCCGCCCACAGAACAGCGGCGGCTTCCTGACCGATGCCTTTCAGGGGAAGCAGTCGCCCCGGTGGCACGGCGCCGGCCTCCTCATGGGCAGAGGCAAGCAGCTGGTCCCGCTCGGCTTCCACCGCCTTGATCTGTTCCAGCAGCAGCTCCAGCCGATCGAGTTCGCGGCTGATCTGGGTCTTCAGGTGCACTGGCAGCGGCCGGCCATCACCGGTCGTGAGCGCCTCGAGCCGTGTTCTGCGGTCGCGGTGCAGGGGCTCATAGTCGCCGATCCCCTGCGCGAACAGCAGGCCCTTGATCCGGTTGACGTGCTGAACGCGCTCGGCCGTGAGCGTCTTGCGCTCGCGGCTGATGCGGCGCCGATCCTCCTGCTCAGGCGTGGGAGCCCGGACCATCGCACACACCCGCGGCTCCCCACGCTTGTAGGCCAGCAGCGTGCGCACCAGGGCCTCGCCGTCGATCTTGTCGGTCTTGGCCCGCCGGCAGCGGCGCGAGACCGCAATCGAGGCGGGATCGACCACATGGCTCTCGATCCCCTCGCTCTCCAGCACGCGATGGATCCAGAACCCATCCAGACCCGCCTCCTGGATGACAATGATCGGAAATAGCTGACCGGTTCGAGTGCGCGCTTTCTCCTGCAACTGAGCAAGCCGCGTCAGCAGGCCGGCCACATCGCCGCCGCGCACGCTGTGCTTGGACATTGTCTCCCCGGCCCCGGGCGACAGGGACGTGATCAGCCAGACCGAACGACTGAGTTCCAGTGAGACGAAGATTGCGCCAAGATGGGTGCGGATAGCGGTTTGCTCAAATCGGGGCTCAACGGACATCGGTTGGTCTCCAGCGTGAGTGGATATCGCAACCTCACTCTGCCAGAGAGTGGACCGCTATCCACCCCCATAGGATCT
>NZ_QDGA01000062.1 GCF_003347665.1 Microvirga calopogonii | reverse complement strand
GATTGTCCTCACCGCCTCTCCGACCTCATCCTGAGGAGCCGCTGCAAGCGGCGTCTCGAAGGAGGCTCCAGCGCGCACGGGAGACGCCCTCGTCCTTCGAGACGGTCGCACAGCGACCTCCTCAGGATGAGGGCTGTGGGGGCACGGCAGCCGGGGATGGCCGGCACAAGGCCGGCCATGACGGGCGAGAGGATGGAAAGGGAGCGCTCCTCTCCGACCCCTCCAGACCTCATCCTGAGGAGCAGCGCAGCTGCGTCTCGAAGGAGCCTCCAGCGCGCCCTGAAACATCCTTCGAGACGGTCGCTGCGCGACCTCCTCAGGATGAGGGCAGAGGGGCGGAGTTGACGATGTGGATGGCCGGGACAAGCCCGGCCATGACGTGGAGGGTGTCATCCCCGGCCTCGTGCCGGTGATCCCGATCCGAAGAGCGCCGGCCCCTGTGGCTTAGGCTTCAGGCGCGCTCGACGGCACGAAGCTCATGCTCGCAAAGAGCGCCTGGGCTTTGCTCAAGGCTGCGGCGGCGGACACGACCATCTGCGGGAGCACCATCCATTCCAGGGTCCAGGCGGCTCCCGAACGCTCGCCCTCATGGACCAGCGCCTGATGCAGGGTGCCGAGCATTCCGGCATTGAAGCGCGCAAGCGTCACCAGAACCTCCGCCGAAACGGGGTTGGATTTATGGGGCATGGCGGACGAGCCGCCGCCCGTGGCAAGCCGCACCTCGCCGACCTCGTTCTGTGCCATCAGGGCGATGTCCTGACCGATCTTGCCCAACGTCCCGGTGAGCAGGGAAAGGAATGCGCCGAACTCGCCGATCCTGTCGCGCTGGGAATGCCAGGAGGGAGCAAGACCGAGCTGGAGGATGTCCGCCATGCCATCAGCCACGGCATCGCCCTGCCCCATCAGCTCGCCACGGGTCCCAATGGGACCGCCGAGCTGAACGACCAGCAGGCGCGGCGCGAGATCCTGCAGTTTCTCTCTGTGCCGCTCCAGCGGCTGAAACCACGTGTCGATCTTTTCGGCCGCGGTGAACGGAAGCGCCTGCTGCATCCGGGTATGCGCCATGAGGCGTATCGCGCCATCCCGGCGCTTCAACCCGTCGAGAGCATGGATCAGCGTATCGAGGCGCTGCCCGAGGGTCTCGATGATGGGCTTGAGACGCAGGATCAAGGCCGTGTCGATGACGTCCTGGCTGGTCGCTCCGAGGTGAACCGACCGGGAATGAGGCGCGCCGACAGCAGCCCGCAATTGCTTGACGAATTCGGGGACGATCACGCCATCCCGGGCTAGGCCCTCGGCAAGCTTGGACCAGTCCGCCCGAAAGGTGTGACAGATTTCGGCGATCCGCCGCGCAGCGTCTTCGCTGATCAGTCCGACCTTCGCCTCCGCCTGCGCCAGGGCGGCCTCGACACGCAGCATGGCCGAGAGTTCAGCCTCGTCGGAAAAGAACGCCCCCACCTCCTCATCGCCGACGAGAACCTGCAGAATGGGAGATGGTGGCGTCCGCGTCATGTCGATGTGCCCGTCACACGGCCTCAAGGGTGATGGCGATACCCTGCCCCACCCCGATGCACATCGTGGCGAGCGCACGCTTCTTGCCCCTGAGCTTCAGCTCAAGCGCAGCCGTGCCGGTGATGCGAGCCCCCGACATGCCAAGCGGGTGGCCAAGCGCGATCGCGCCGCCATTCGGGTTCACGTGCTCGGCATCCTCAGGAATGCCGAGCTCGCGCAGCACCGCAATGCCTTGGCTGGCGAACGCCTCGTTGAGCTCTACGATGTCGAAGTCCGTCGGCTTGAGCCCCAGGCGAGCACAGAGCTTCTTCGTGGCCGGAGCCGGTCCGATCCCCATGATGCGCGGCGCAACGCCCGCAGTGGCGCCACCGACCACGCGGGCGATCGGTTCGAGCCCGAACTTCCGGACGGCCTCCTCGGAAGCCACGATCAATGCTGCCGAGCCGTCATTCACGCCGGACGCGTTGCCGGCCGTCACCGTGCCGTCCTTGCGGAAAGGCGTCGGAAGCTTCGCCAGTTGCTCCAGGGTCGTGTCGCCACGGGGATGCTCGTCCTTGTCGACAACGACCGGATCAGCCTTCCGCCTCGGAATCGTGACCGGCACGATCTCCTGGGCCAAGCGTCCATTGGCCTGGGCCGCGGCAGCCTTCTTCTGCGAGCGCAGGGCGAAGGCGTCCTGGTCCTCGCGCGAGACGTTGAAGTCCGCCGCCACGTTCTCACCGGTTTCCGGCATGGAATCCACGCCGTACTGGCTCTTGATCAACGGATTGACGAAGCGCCAGCCGATGGTGGTGTCGTAGATCTCCGCGTTTCGCGAGAATGCCGTGTCGGCCTTCGGCATCACGAAGGGCGCGCGCGACATGGACTCCACGCCGCCGGCAATCATGATCTCCGCTTCGCCCGCCTTGATGGCGCGGGCCGCAGCGATGACCGCGTCCATGCCGGAGCCGCAGAGGCGGTTCATGGTGGTTCCGGGAATCGAGCCGGGCAGTCCCGCCAGCAGCACGGCCATGCGGGCCACGTTGCGGTTGTCCTCGCCCGCCTGGTTGGCGCAGCCGTAGATCACATCGTCGACGGCCTCGAAATCGAGGTTCGGGAGGCGCTCCCGCAGCGCCTTCAGAGGCACGGCGGCGAGGTCGTCCGCGCGGACGCTGGAGAGGGAGCCGCCGTAACGGCCGATGGGCGTGCGGACATAGGCGCAGATAAAGGCTTCACGCATGTTCAAATCCCCTTCTTGCCGCCGTGAGCTTTCTCGGTCCTGGCCTGAAGCTCGCGCAGGGTCGTGAGTTCGAGTTCGGTCGGCGGAGGCGTTTCTTCAAGATGCTCTGAGAATCGCACCTTCCAGCCGCAGGTTTCCTGCACCTTATCGCGGGTGACGCCGTGATGCATCGACACCACGGTGAATTCCTTCGTCTCGGGATCCGGCTTCCAGATCGCAAGATCCGTGATCAGGAGCGTCGGCCCCTTGGTCTTGATGCCGAGCCGCTCGCGGTGATTGCCGCCCTCGCCGTGCCCGAAGGAGGTGTAGAAGTCGATCTTTTCCACCATGCCGCGCGTCGCCTGCTTCATGGTGATGAAGACTTGCCGACAGGAGCTGGCGATCTCCGGAGCGCCGCCGCCGCCGGGCAGGCGCACCTTGGGCTTGCGATAATCGCCGATCACGGTGGTGTTGATGTTGCCGAAGCGGTCGAGCTGGGCGGCTCCGAGAAAGCCGATGGAAATGCGTCCGCCCTGAAGCCAGTAGCGGAACATCTCCGGCACGGAGACCGTGGTGACCGCCGTCTCGCACAGCTCGCCGTCGCCGATGGAGAGCGGAAGCACGTTCGGCGCCGTGCCGATGGTGCCGCTCTCATAAATCAGCGTGATGTCGGGCGCATGGGTCAACCGGGCCACGTTGCAGGCCGCTGACGGGGCCCCGATACCGACGAAGCAGACATCGTCGTTGGACAGGGCGCGGGCCGCCGCGATGGTCATCATCTCGTTGGGCGTGAAATCGGAAAGGTTCGTCATTCTTACAATCCCTTCACGCGATCGGCGAACACGTCGGGGCCCTGATCGAGCACATTCTCCTTCATCCAGGCCGTGAACAGGTCGCGGTCGGCGGAGATCTTGTCCCATGCGAGATAGGACGCGTTGTCGCGCTCGTAATAGCCGTGGGTGTAGGATGGATGGGCCCCGCCCGGGACCTGTACGATGGAGGTTACGGTCCAATGCGGCAGCACGCAGAGGTTCGGATGCAGGTCGTCGAAATCCTCCACGATCTCCTCGACCGTCACGACCGAGCGCGTGGACGCCAGAACCGCTTCCTTCTGCACGCCGACGATGCCCTCCACCAGAACGTCGCCACGCCTGCTCGCCTTCTGTGCGTGGATGACCGCCACGTCGGGACGATGCGCCGGCACGGCCGCGAGTTCCTCGCCCGTAAACGGACAGGTGATGCTCTTGATCGCCGGGTTCACGTCCTTGAGGCCCGCGCCGAGGTAGCCCCGGAACACGGCGCAGGGCAGGCCTGCGGCGCCCGCCTCATAGGCATTGGCCATGGCCGCATGGCTGTGCTCCACCGTCTCGATGGACCGGGGCCAGCCGTTCTCGATGGCGTCGCGCATGCGGCGCAGGAGACCGACCCCGGGATTGCCCGCGTAGGAGAAGATCACTTTTTTCACGAGACCCATGCCGATCATCTGGTCGTAGATGATATCAGGGGTCATGCGGATCAGCGTGAGGTCCTTGATCCCTTGCCTGATCACCTCATGGGCGGCGGCATGGGGAATGAGATGGGTGAACCCCTCGAAGGCGACCGTATCGCCATCGCGCAGGTTCTCTGCAACAGCCTCCTTGAGGCTCTGGAACTTGGCCATGATGTGCTTTCAGATCGGCAATCAGATGTCGAAAAAAACGGTTTCCTTCTCACCCTGCAGGTGAATGTCGAAGGTGTAGGTCGGCATTCCGTTCTCCTCGCTTCGCGAGGCGATGAGAGTCGGAACCCGGAACTTGTGCTCGACGCGCGCGAGGATGGGGCATTCCGCGTTGGCCGTTTCCTCGTCGCCGAAATACATCCGGGTGTGCAGGCCGATATTGATGCCCCGCGCCACGATCCAGAACGTGATGTGCGGCGCCATCGGACGGCCGTCCCGATAAGGCACGCGGCCCGGCTTGATCGTCTCGAAGCGATACTCGCCCGTGGCGGCGTCCGTCGGCTGGCGGCCCCAGCCGACGAAGTTCGGATCGGCCTGACCGCGCGTCTCCTCGGGACTGTTGTAGAGCCCGGCCGCGTCGGCCTGCCAGATCTCGACCAGGGCGTCCTTGATCGGGTTGCCGCTGCCGTCGAAGATGCGACCCTTGACGACGATCCGTTCGCCCCTGGTATCGGGCCCGACGATGACGAGGCCGAGGTCCTCTTTCCATACCCCGGTGATCTCGACCCAGTTCGGGGTCGCGCCGATATGGACGTAAGGGCCGGCCGTCTGGGAGGGCGATTCTTTCAGTGTCGTCAGTCTCTGGAACATCAGTTCCCCTCCATCCGGTTCTCGAACATCGTGGAGCGGCGTCCGCGCAGGACGATGTCGAACTTGTAGGCGAGCGCATCCATGGGCAGCGTGGCGTTGCGGTCGAGCACGGCGGTCAGCTGGTCGATGGCGGCCTTGTCGGAAATGGTCGAGACGATCGGACATTGCCAGATCATCGGATCGCCCTCGAAATACATCTGCGTGATCAGGCGCTGCGCGAAGGCGTGGCCGAAGAGCGAGAAGTGGATGTGGGCGGGACGCCAGTCATTGACCCCGTTCGGCCAGGGATAGGCGCCGGGCTTGATGGTGCGGAACCAGTAACGTCCCTCCTCGTCCGTGATCGTGCGCCCGCAGCCGCCGAAATTCGGGTCGATGGCGGCCAGGTAAGTTTCCTTCTTGTGCCGGTAGCGTCCGCCCGCATTGGCCTGCCAGAACTCCACCAGGGTACCCGGCACCGGGCGGGCATTCTCGTCGAGCACGCGGCCGTAGACGATGATGCGCTGGCCGATGGGATCGCCCGTCTTGGCGAAATTGCGGATCAGGTCGTTGTCGAGCGGGCCGATCTTCTCGTGGCCGAACCGCGGGCCCGTCATCTCCGAGATGGTGTTGTCGAGCGACAGCAGCGGATATTGCGGCGAGCGCAGCACCGAGGTCTTGTATTGCGGCGTGAGCGCGGCCGGATGCCAGCTCCGGTCCCGCTGATAGTATGATCCCTGATCCGACATCCCGGCTCTCCCTCGCAGCCCGCCCTCTTACTTCCGAGGTTCGGTATCTGCTTCCATTTCGGCGAAAGTTTTTTTGACGATCTTGATGGCGTGATTGGCCGCCGGCACCCCCGCATAGACGGCCACGTGCAGCAACGCCTCCTTGATGTCTTCCTTGGTCGCGCCCGTGTTGCGCGTCGCGCGGACATGCATGGCGACCTCGTCGTCCTGTCCGAGCGCAGCGAGGAGCGCGAGCGTCACGATGGAACGCTCGCGCTTGGTGAACCCGGGACGCGACCACACCGAGCCCCAGGCGCCTTCGGTGATGAAGGTCTGGAAATCGGCGTCGAATTCCGTCATCTGCCCGGTCGCCCGGTCGACATGGGCGTCTCCGAGCACCTGGCGGCGCACCGCCATCCCGGCCTTGTAGCGTTCGCTCTGATCGTTCTCAGACAAGTCCCGCCTCCTGGAGATGCCGGTTGATGAGGTTCGACAGCACGGCAGGCTTCTCGATGCAGGGAATGTGGCCTGCACCGTCGATCAGCGCGAAACGTGCACCGGGAATGAGATCGGCCGTGCCCTTGACCACATCCGCAGGGGTCGAACCGTCCTGATCGCCCGCGACACACAGGGTCGGAACCTCGATTCGGCCGGCATCAGGCCTCAGATCCGCATCGCGGATCGCCGCGCAGGTTCCGGCGTAACCGTGGGCCGGCGTGCGAACCAGCATGTTGCGCCAGCCTGCGACATCATCGGATCGGGTTTCACGAAACAGAGGCGTGAACCAACGCTGCAGGATGTTGTCCGTGATCGGCTCGATCCCGCCCCTCTCAACCGCGGCGATGCGCTCGGCCCAGAGTTCCGGCGTTCCGATTTTCGCGGCCGTGCAGCAGAGCGTGAGAGCCTGTGTGCGTTCGGGAGATCTTACCGCCAAGCGCTGTGCGATCATTCCTCCGACCGACAGGCCGACGAAGGCTGCCCGCTCGACGTCGAGGCGATCGAGAAGCGCCACCAGATCGTCCGTATGATCGTCGATCGTATAGGGTGCGGGCGGCGCATCCGAGAGACCGTGCCCGCGCTTGTCATAGAGAACGACACGAAACCGATCCGTGAAGGCGGGGACCACCTCCTGCCAGAGGCGGAAATCGCTTCCGAGCGAGTTGATGAAGACGAGCGTCGGCCCACCGGTCTGCCCGAGCACCTGATGGTGGAGAACGATCCCGTTGACGCGTGTAAATGCCATGCCTCACCTCAATGCAGGGAACCGACGCCGATGTAATGCTCGACCAGTCCCTGGTCTGCCCGCAGAGCTTCGCTCGTTCCGCGCCAGGCGATCCGCCCGCGCTCCAGGATCAGGACGGATTCCGCGAAATCGAGTGCGCTTTCCAGGCGCTGTTCGACAAGCAGGATCGTCATCTCGCCGCTGGAGGCGAGCCGCGTGAAGGCTGCCATGAGTTCCTCGCAGATCACGGGCGCCAATCCTTCCAGCGGCTCATCGAGGAGCAGGACGGAGGGGCGGCCCAGGATGGTTCGCGCCGTCGAGAGCATCTGCTGCTCGCCCCCGGACAATTGCCAGCCGAGATTGTTACGCCGCTCGTGGAGACGCGGGAACATGTCGTAGGCTTCCTGGATGACACTACGCGGCCTGTCTTTCACACCGACGATCAGGTTCTCCTCGACGGTCAGCGAGCGGAAGATGTCGCGCGTCTGCGGAACGAGTCCGATGCCCCTGCGCGCCCGCTCGGAGCTCCTGAGAGGCGTGACGTCGGCGCCGCCGATCAGGATCTCGCCCCCGTAGCGCCGGTTCAGGCCCATCAGGGTGGACAACAGGGTCGTCTTGCCCATCCCGTTCCGTCCCAGGATCGACAGGCGCGCGCCGGACGGCACGGAGAACGACACGTCCTCGAGGACGATTGTCGGGCCGTAGCCCGCACTCAATCCGCGAACTTCAAGCGACGCTGCGGGCATGGGCATAGTTCCCCAGATAGGCCTCACGGACCTTTTCGTTGGCCGCGACTTCCGAAGGCAGCCCTTCGAAGATGATCTCGCCCGCCGCCAGCACGACGACCCGCTTGGCGAAGCGGAAGACGAGATCCATGTCGTGCTCGATCATCAGCACGGCCAGGCTCGGCGGCAGGCGCTCCAACGCCTGTTCGATCCTCGGCGTATCGCTGGACGGCACACCGGCCGCAGGCTCGTCGAGAAGCAGAACCTTCGGCCGAAGCGCCAATGCGATCGCGATTTCCAAAAGGCGCTGCTGGCCATAGGCGATCTCGCCGACTTTCCGCCGGGCCACATCCAGCAAGCCGAGGGTCGAGAGAATGCTCTCGACCTCTCCTGCCACCTCGGAATTTCCGGTGAACCTGCTCAGGATCCGTGCGGCCTTACCCTCACGCTGCAGCACGGTCAGCGTCACATGTTCCTCCGGGGTCATCTGCGAGAACAAGCGCGTGACCTGGAAGGTGCGAACCAGCCCCTTGCGAACCCGCTGCACGGCGCCGAGAGCGGTGACGTCCTCGCCACTGAGAACGACACGCCCCGCGCTCGGACGGAGCTGGCCTGTCACCAAATTGACCAGGGTGGTCTTTCCGGCGCCGTTCGGCCCGATGAGGGCAAGCCGCTCGCCCGCCGGCATCGACAGCGAGATGTTCCTGCTGACGGCGAGACCGCCGAAATTCTTGGTCAGGCCTTCGACACGGAAGAGGTCGCTCATGCTCGACCTCCTTTCATGCGCTTGCCGTTCTGGAAGATCCTTTCTGAGAGGCCGCTCAGACCACCGGGTGCCACGAGCACGACGGCAATCAGCAAGGCACCGACCATCGTCATCCAGTGGAAGGGATTGATGGCCGAGACGATGTGCTCGAAACCCATGAAGATGACGGTTCCCACAAGCGCCCCGTAAAGCGTGCCGAGACCGCCGAGCACCAGCATGACGAGGGCATTGGCGGACAGCTCGAAGCTGACGCTGTCGAGGCCGACCACCTGGGTGGAGATTGCTGCCAGCGCGCCGCCCGTCCCGGCCACCGCTCCCGAGATCACGAACATCTTCAACAGCACCGGAAACACGTAAGAGCCCATGGCGCGGATACGGACCGGATCCTGCCTGATGCCCCGGCACAGCATGCCGAACGGCGACGAGACGATGAACTTCAGGGCGACGAACACGACGACCAGCAAGGCGAGCCCGAAGAGATAGGCCGTCCGCCCCCAGAGATCGAACTCGAACACCCCGAAGAGCGGACTTACCATCAGGCCCGCGAGCCCATCGCTGCCGCCCGTATAGGCGGATGCCTTGTTGGCGGCCTCGTGGAAAAGCTGGACGATGGCGATGGAAAGAACAAGCTGGGCAAGGCCGTGGGCGCGCAGCATGATCGTGCCCATGAGAAGTCCCGCCATCGCCCCAGCCACAGCCCCGATGGCGATGAGTGTCAGAGGCTCGGTGACACCGTTCACGCAGGCGATCCCGGCCGCATAGGCACCGGCTCCGAAAAGAGATGCCTGTCCAAGCGAGGCCACGCCGCAATAACCGGTGATCAGATCAAGAGAGAGGACGAGAAGCGCCACCGCAATGACACGGGTCAGGAGCGCGAGGTTGTCGGGGAACAGCCAGTACCCGGCAAGGCCGGCGGCAACGATGAGGATCACGCCGGCCACGTCCCGCAGCCATCGACCTCCCACCGCAGGAGCCGCTGCAGCTCTCTCTGTTTGAGCAATGACCTGCACGTTACTGAGCCCTTCCGAAGAAGCCGCGCGGGAACACGCAGACGATGGCGATGACTGCGGCATAGAAGAAGAAGTTGCCGAATTCGGGCATCAGGTAGCGACCCGTGGTATCGACGGCACCGAGCAGGAGGCAGGCCACTACGGCACCGGGTATCGACCCTGCCCCCCCGACGGATACCACGACGAGAAACGTCACCATGTAGCGGAGCGCGTAATAGGGTTCGATGGGCAGGAACTCGGCGCCGACCACGCCGCCCAGGGCAGCAAGGCCGATGGCGATCGCGAAGCTGATGGCATAGATCGCCGGGGTGCGCACGCCGAGCGCGTCGGCCATGGCTGCATTGTCGACAGTCGCCCGCAGCTTGATGCCGAAGTCGGTTTTCTCGATCAGGTACCACAGACCGCCGGCCACGATGACGCCGCAGGCCATGACGAAGAGCCGATGCCCGGCGATCGTCCGGATCCCCACATCCACGGGCTGGCTCAGGCTGCCGGGAAGCGGAATGGTCTTCAGAGTCGGACCGAAGAAGTAATTCGTGATGCCGATGATGCAGAACGTAATGCCGATGGTCATCAGCACCTGGGTGAGTTCGGAGCTCCCGTAGACCCGGCGGTAGAGAAGACGCTCCAGCGGAATGGAGATGATGACGGTGCCGATGATCGCCAAGAAGATGGCAACCGCATATCCGAGCCCGAGATCACGCGCCGCATAGGAGGCGATGTATCCGGCGATCATCGCGAAGGCGCCATGCGCCAGGTTCACCACCCGCATCAGCCCCATCGTGAGCGACAGGCCGATGCAGATGATGAAAAGAGCCATGCCGTAAGCAAAGGCGTCGATCGCAATGCTGAGGATGGTCTGCATGAACGGTCCCGGGCGCTTGTCTTTCCTGCCGATGAGAGGACGCGGCGTCGGATGGCCGCGTCCTTACGATTGTCGATGCCTTCCGCTTACTGCGTCGGGAGGCCCGGATCCTTCTGGTTCGGAAAGGTCTGGATTTCCTTGTTGTAGGTCTTGCCGTCCGCGCCTTTGGCGACCTCGCGCAGATAGATGTTTTCCGTGATGTGGCGCGTTTCCGCGTCGATGCTGACGGGCCCGCGCGGGCTCGTCCAGGACAGGCCCTTCACGGCGTCCACGGCCTTCTGGGCATCCTGCTTGCCGTCCGTTGCCTCGATCATCTTGTAGATCACGTGCATGCCGTCATAGGCACCGACCGACGGGAACGAGAGCTGATCGGCACCGCCGACGGCCTTGTTCGCCGCTTCCACGAATTTCTTGTTCTCCGGCGAGTCGTGCGACACGGCATAATGGAACGTGGTGAGGAGACCGAGTGCGCCGTCGCCAAGGGCCGGCAGGTCGGATTCCTGCGTCAGATCGCCGGGCGCGAAGAACTTGATCCCCGCCTGCTTCAAGCCGGTTTCATTGTAGGCCTTCACGAAGCCGAGGGTTGTCGGACCGGACGGAAGGAAGGCGAAGACCGCCTCGGCGCCGGAATCCCGGACGCGCTGCATGATCGGGCTGAAATCGTTGGTGTTCAGCGGCATGCGAATGGCTTCGACCACTTGGCCACCGGCTGCCTCGAAGGCTTTCTTGAAAGCCACTTCCGCATCGACGCCCGGACCATAGTCGCTTACGGCGGAGATGACCTTCTTCACGCCCCGCTCGACGGCGATCTTGCCGAGAGGCGTGGTCGTTTGCGCCGTCGTGAAGGACGTCCGCACCACGAGCGGTGACTGCGTCATGATGGCGGAGGTCGCGGCATTGAAGATCACGAGCGGCACGTTCGCCTGCTTGAGCAGGGGCGTGATGGCCATGGCATCCGGCGTGAAGTAGACGCCGCCGAGATACTGCACCTTGTCCTTCACCACCAGTTCCTGCGCCAGAGCGCGCGATTGTGCGGGGTTTGCAGCCGGAAGGTCGCGGTAGATCACCTCGATGTCGTGACCTTTCACCGATTTCCCGTTCAGGGCCATGTAGGCCTCGACACCCGCCTGGAAATTCTTGCCCTGCAACGCGAACGGACCGGAAAACGGACCGATGATCCCAACTTTGATCGTGTCGGCATAAGCCGAGACCGTACCTGCCAGCAGGGCGCCGACCGCAGCGCCGAGAACCTTTTTTGAAACCTTCATTCCATTCCTCCCTCTGAGCTGCCTCGATCTCATTTCGCCGGATCGCGGTTTTCTCATCCTATCGTCTAGCGAGTTGTGCGCATTACGAACATTGAAAGCTATATCGCACATGTAGTACGGTTTGCAGGGGCAGAGTCAAGGCTACCAAAGTTCACCATACTCCTTCGGAGACTGAGATGCAGGGCGGCGACATCGAGGAGCAAGGCAGCGATCGGGACTTCGTGGCAAGTCTCGAAAAGGGCCTTCTCGTCATCGAGGCGTTCGATGCCGGCCGCCCGCGGCTGACCCTGTCCGATGTGGCGAAGCTGACCGGCATCACGCGCGCGGCCGCACGCCGCTATCTTCTGACGCTCACCAAGCTCAACTATGCGGATTTCGACGGACGGTACTTCTCCCTGAGCCCCCGCATCCTCAGGCTCGGCTATGCCTATCTCTCGTCCGCCTCGCTCTCGACCCGGGTGCAGCCCTATCTGGAACAGATTTCGGAAGCGACGGGCGAATCGAGCTCGGCGGCGATCCTCGACGGCGACGATATCGTCTACATCGCCCGTTCGGCCACCCGTCGGATCATGTCGATCGGCCTCGGCGTCGGAAGCCGTCTCCCGGTCTATTGCACATCCCTGGGGCGGGCGATCCTGGCTTACCGGTCCGAGGACGCGGTCGACGCCTATCTCCGGCGAGTGCGCCTCGAGGCGAGGACGCCGAAAACCATCACTGACAAGGCGGAGCTGCGCAACGTCCTGAAGGCGACACGCGACCAGGGCTTCGCCATCGTGAACGAGGAGCTGGAATTCGGCCTGCGCTCCATCGCCGTACCGGTGATCCAGAAGAACGGAGAGGTGATGATCGCCCTCAATCTCAGCGCCCAGGCGGGACGCGTCTCGGCAGACGAGATGCGGGAACGCTTCCTGCCCTCCCTGATGGCGGCGAGCGAGTCCCTTCGATACATGCTCTAGGCGTAAGGAGCGGGCACGTTCCCGGGCAGCAAGGGCCTTTGATTCAGATCAAGGCCCCTGACTGTGCCGTCATGCCAAGCTCCCGGCATGACACCAGAACTCATTGCCCGCTACGATCAGCGTGTCCCACGCTACACGAGCTATCCGACCGCCCCTCATTTCAAACCGGACGTCACGGCCGAAACCTATGCGTCCTGGTTGGCCGCACTGGCGCCGGACAGGCCTGTGTCGCTCTATCTGCACGTGCCGTTCTGCGCTGAGCTCTGCCTCTATTGCGGGTGCAACACGGCCGTGACCCGGAGCTACAAGGCCGTCGCCGCGTATCTGGATTTCCTGGAGCGCGAAATCGATCTGGTGGCGCGCCACCTGCCCGGACGCATGGCCGTCTCCCATGTCCATTGGGGCGGCGGCACGCCGACCATTCTGTCCCCGGCCGATCTTCAGCGGATCTCGCGTCATCTCGGTGAAGCCTTCACGATCCGCCCGGAGGCCGAGATCGCGGTCGAAATCGATCCGAGGACCATCACCCTTGAGCATGTGAAGGCCCTTGCCGCATCCGGCCTCACCCGGGCGAGCCTGGGCGTCCAGGATTTCGACCCCAAGGTCCAGGAGACCATCAGGCGGGTTCAGTCCTTCGACCAGACGGCGCGGGTCGCTTCCTGGCTCAGGGAGGCGGGCGTGAGCGGCCTGAATCTCGACCTGATGTATGGCCTGCCGTACCAGAGCGTCGAGACCGTGAAGCGCTCCGTGGACCTCGCCCTGAAGCTCGATCCTGACCGGATCGCGCTCTTCGGTTACGCCCATGTGCCGTGGATGAAGCGCCATCAGGCTCTCCTGCCCGAGGCGTCCCTTCCCGATGCCGTCGCTCGTGTGGAACAGCGCGAGGCTGCGGCCGAGGCCTTTATCGGCGCGGGAAATGTCCAGATCGGCCTCGACCATTTCGCCAAGCCCGACGACCCCATGGCCGTGCGCCAGAAGGACGGACGGCTTCGTCGCAACTTCCAGGGCTACACCACGGACGAGGCGACGGCGCTGATCGGTTTCGGCACATCGGCCATCGGCTCCCTGCCCCAAGGCTACATCCAGAACGCGCCGACGACGGTCGCCTATCGCGAGGCCGTTATGAAAGGCCACCTTCCCATCGTGCGCGGCGTCGCCCTCTCGGATGACGATCGCCTCCGCCGCGCGGTCATCGAACGCCTGATGTGCGACTTCTCGGTCGATCTCGATGAGATGGCTTCCGAATTTCAATCGAATGCCGATGATTTCAGTCCTGAAATCGACGTCATCGATGATCTGGCGCGGGATGGCCTCGTCGTTCGCGAAGGCCTGACATTGACGATCCCGGATGAGGGACGCGCCCTGGTCCGGAACGTCTGTGCCGTCTTCGACCGCTATCTCGAAAGCGGCGCCCAGCGGCACTCCCGCGCCTTGTGACGGTCGGGCCGACAGGGGCGTTTGATCTGCATCAATGCCCCTTCCCGTCGCGACACGTAAACGAATCTGCTGACGGCGAAGCTCACCGCATCGCCGGATTTCTCAAAAGGTTGAAGCCTATGGCTCAAGCGGTAGCTCCCTCGAAGGGCATGACATTCGGCGAGATGGGTTCGGCCCTCGCCTTCGCCGGACTGGCATTCCTCAGCATCATCATCGCGGCGAAGGCCTATACGCCCGAATACGCCTTCCACGCCTATCTCTTCGCAGCCGCCAGCGTGGCTGCCGTGTTCGCCATCGTGAACCGGTACTACGAGCGCCCTGCTCAACTTCCCGCTCTGACCATCGGCGGCAAGCCGAACTACAACATGGATCCCGTGAAGTTCGGAACGATCGCCTCGATCTTCTGGGGCATCGCCGGTTTCACCATCGGCCTGCTGATCGCCCTCCAGCTCGCCTTTCCGGCGCTCAACTTCGACACTGCGTGGTTGTCCTTCGGCCGGATGCGTCCGCTGCACACCTCGGCGGTGATCTTCGCTTTCGGCGGCAACGTTCTCATCGCGAGCTCGTTCTACGTCGTGCAGCGCACCTGCCGCGCCCGGCTGGCCGGGGACATCGCGCCCTGGTTCGTGGTGCTGGGCTACAACTTCTTCATCGTCATCGCCGGCACGGGCTACCTGCTCGGCATCACCCAGGGCAAGGAATATGCCGAGCCCGAATGGTATGCCGACCTCTTCCTGACCATCGTGTGGGTGACGTACTTCCTGGTCTTCCTCGGCACGATCATGCGCCGCAAGGAGCCGCACATCTATGTGGCGAACTGGTTTTATCTCGCCTTCATCCTGACCATTGCGGTCCTGCATCTCGGCAACAACGCGTCGATCCCCGTGTCGATCTTCTCACCCAAGAGCTACATCGTGTGGTCGGGCGTGCAGGATGCCCTCGTGCAGTGGTGGTACGGCCACAACGCGGTCGGCTTCTTCCTTACCGCGGGCTTCCTCGCCATCATGTACTACTTCATCCCGAAGCGGGCCGAGCGGCCGGTCTATTCCTACCGCCTGTCCATCATCCACTTCTGGTCGCTGATCTTCATGTATATCTGGGCAGGTCCTCACCACCTGCACTACACCGCCCTGCCCGACTGGGCGCAGACCCTCGGCATGGTGTTCTCGGTCATGCTGTGGATGCCCTCCTGGGGCGGCATGATCAACGGCCTGATGACTCTTTCTGGGGCCTGGGACAAGCTCCGCACAGATCCGGTTCTGCGCCTCATGGTCGTGTCGGTCGCCTTCTACGGTATGGCGACCTTCGAAGGCCCGCTTATGTCCGTGAAGGCCGTGAATTCCCTGTCGCACTACACCGACTGGACCATTGGCCACGTTCATGCCGGAGCCCTCGGCTGGGTCGCCTATATTTCCTTCGGGGCGATCTACTGCCTCGTGCCGTGGCTCTGGAACAAGAAGTCGCTCTACTCCGTGAAGGCCGTATCCTGGCACTTCTGGATCTCCACCCTGGGCATCGTCCTCTACATCTCGTCGATGTGGGTCGCAGGCATCCTCCAGGGTCTCATGTGGCGCGCCTATACCAGCCTCGGCTTCCTCGAATACTCCTTCATCGAGACCGTCGAGGCGATGAATCCCTTCTATGTCATCCGTGCGCTCGGCGGTGCGTTCTTCGTGGCCGGCAGCCTGATCATGGCCTGGAACGTCTGGAAGACGATCACGGTCGGAGAGGCGGCCGAGGAAGCCCCTGGGGCCATGCAGCCCGCGCTCATCGCCGCGGAGTAAAGGAAACGATCATGTCATTCTGGTCCCGTCACAAGATCTTCGAGACCAACTCGATCATCCTCATCATCGGCGTGCTGATCGTCATATCCATCGGCGGCCTGGTGGAGATCGTGCCGCTCTTCTACCTGAAGAGCACCATCGAGAAGGTGGAAGGCGTCAGGCCCTACACGCCGCTCGAACTCGCCGGCCGCAACATCTACGTGCGCGAGGGCTGCTACAACTGCCACAGCCAGATGATCCGTCCCCTGCGGGACGAGGTCGAGCGCTATGGCCATTACTCGCTGGCCGCCGAGAGCATGTACGACCGGCCTTTCCAGTGGGGCTCCAAGCGCACGGGGCCCGATCTCGCCCGCGTCGGCAACAAGTATTCCGACGACTGGCACAGGGATCACCTGAAGGATCCACGCGCGGTCGTGCCGGGATCGATCATGCCTGGCTATTCCTGGCTCGAGAGGACCGAGCTCGACACGTCGACCATCGCGCAGGATCTGCAGGTGCAGGCGACCCTCGGCGTTCCCTATACCGAGGAGATGGTGAAGCACGCCGAGAGCGACATCCGCATCCAGGCCGCAGCCGACGATCCGAATGCCGTCGATCTCGCCAAGCGCTATCCGAACGCCCAGTCGAGATCTTTCGATGGCAACCCGCAGAAGGTCACGGAAGCCGATGCATTGATCGCTTATCTGCAGATGCTGGGCACCCAGGTCGATTTCAAGCTTTACGACAACAAGGCCAACGTGCGCTGAGGACCGAAAACCATGCCAGCCGCCTATAAATTCTTCGCCGAATTCGCCCAGACCTGGGGGCTGCTCTACTTCGTCGTCGTCTTCCTGGCGATGTTGATCTATGCCCTTGCTCCTTCGCGGAAGGATCGCTTCGACGCGGCCGCCCGCATGCCTCTCCAGGAGGATTGATCCCATGGCCCATGACAATCACGAAAAGGTCGACGCCGTTACCGGCGTCACCACCACCGGGCACAGCTGGGACGACATCCAGGAACTCAACAACCCGCTGCCGCGCTGGTGGCTGTGGACCTTCTATGCCAGCATCGCCTGGGCAATAGCCTATTGCATCGCCTATCCTGCCTGGCCGATGGTCTCGTCCTATACCAAGGGCGTTCTGGGCTGGCAGTCGCGCGATGCGGTGGTGGCCGATCTCGATACACTCAAGCAGCAGCGCTCCGGCATGACGGCCAAACTCGCCGGCAGCTCTCTGGAAGAGATCAGGCAGAACCCCGAGATGTTCGCCTTTGCGCGAGCGCAGGGCAAGGCCGCCTTCGGCGACAACTGCGCCCCGTGCCACGGTGCCGGCGGCGCCGGCGCCAAAGGGTATCCGAACCTGAACGACGACGATTGGCTCTGGGGCGGTTCGCTTGCCAAAATCGAGCAGACCATTCGTTTTGGCGCCCGCTCCACGAACGACCAGGGCCATTCAGGCTCCATGCCGGCGTTCGGTCGCGACGGAATGCTCAAGCGTGAGGAGATCCTGCAGGCAGCGGATTATGTCCGCTCCCTTTCGGGCCTTCCCACGGACAAAGGGGCCGATCTCACGGTCGGCGCCAAGGTCTTCGCCGACAATTGCGCCGCCTGCCATGGCGAAAAGGGCCTAGGCAACCAGGACCTTGGGGCTCCCAACCTGACGGACAAGATCTGGCTCTTCGGTTCGGACAAGGCGACCATCGTGGAAGGCCTGATGAACGGGCGTGGCGGCGTCATGCCGACATGGCACGGGCGCCTGGACGACACGACCATCAAGTCTCTGACCCTCTATGTCCACTCCCTGGGCGGCGATCAGCGGCCTTGAGGAGTTCGAACGCCAAGCGATGAAAGGCCGGGGGAGACCTCCGGCCTTTTGCTTGATATGGATCAAGGCAAATCGACCGGCCTCATCGTATTCCATCGTCATACCTGATTGAGACGAACCGACGGATTCGATGGCCGACGCCCCTCTTCCCCATTCTCTCGGAGCTTCAACTTCGGCACCGGCTGAAGACGCGCCGCTCTATGCTCCCCGCAAGCAGATCTATCCTCGGGCCGTGAACGGGCGCTATCGTACGATCAAGTGGATCGTGCTCGCCGTGACGCTCGGCATCTATTACTTTCTGCCCTTCATCCGCTGGGATCGCGGCCCCAATGCGCCGGACCAGGCCATCCTGGTCGATCTCGCCAACAGCCGCTTCTATTTCTTCTTCATCGAGATTTGGCCGCAGGAAGTCTATTACATCACCGGCCTGCTCGTGCTGGCGGCCCTCACCCTCTTCCTCATGAACGCGGTCGCGGGCCGGATCTGGTGCGGCTATCTTTGCCCTCAGACGGTCTGGACCGACTTGTTCTACGCGGTGGAACGCTTCATCGAGGGTGATCGGCGCGAGAGGATGCGCCATGACAAGGACAAGCTCACCCTTCAAGTCACGGGTCGTAAGTCGTTGAAGCACTTCATCTGGCTCATGATCGCCTGGTGGACCGGCGGCGCCTGGGTACTCTATTTCGCCGATGCGCCGACGCTGGTCCATGATCTGGCGACATTCCAGGCCCCGTTCGTCGCCTACCTCTGGATCGGTATCCTCACCTTCACGACCTATACCCTCGCCGGCTTCATGCGCGAACAGGTCTGCACCTATATGTGCCCCTGGCCGCGGATCCAGGCCGCGCTGACGGACGAGTATGCGCTCAACGTCACCTATCGGTACGACCGTGGCGAGCCGCGCGGTTCGATGAAGAAGAACGAGGCGCTGAGGCTGCAGGGCCTGCCCGCGGGGGACTGCATCGATTGCGATCAGTGCGTCGCCGTGTGCCCCACGGGCGTCGATATCCGCAAGGGCCTGCAGCTCGATTGCATCCAGTGCGGCCTGTGCATGGACGCCTGCGACAATGTCATGGGCAAGATCGGCCGCCCGAAGGGCCTGATCGCCTACGATACCGACATGAACGTCCAGGCCCGGATCGAGGGCCGGCCTGAGGTGCGCCGTATCGTGCGGCCACGCACCCTCTTCTACGCTGGCATCATCGCTCTCGTCGGCTCGGTGATGATTGCCTCTCTCGCCCTGCGCCAGAGCCTGTATTTGAGCGTCATGCACGATCGTAATCCGCTCTTCGTGCGCCTCTCGGACGGATCGATCCGCAACGGCTTCACCATCCGCGTCGCCAACAAGGACCTGGACGAGCGTCGTTACGTGCTCTCCGTCGAAGGGCTGCGCGGAGCCAGGATCGACGTGGTCGGCGGAGAAGTCGATCAGCAGGGCCGATCCATCGTCACCGTCGGGCCGGACCAGACCCTGGAAGCGCGCGTGCTGGTGACGGACAGCGCCTCTCCGACCGAGGATTCGACGGCGCTCAGGTTTGTTCTGACCGATCTCGCCACCGGCAACACCGTCAGCACGAGTGATCATTTCAAAGCTCCCTAAGGATAGTTCCATGTCCACGAAAGCAACCGCGGGACGCTCGCCCCGCCCCATTACAGGACGCACGGTTCTCCTTTATTTCATGTCCTTCTTCGGCGTCATCTTCGCCGTGAACTTCTATATGGTGCGCGTCGCGGTCTCGAGCTTCAGCGGCGTCGAGACGGAGAGCGCCTACAAGGCTGGGCTTTCGTTCAAAAACGATATCGCGGCGGCCCACGCCCAGGATGCACTTCATTGGACTGTCGAGGCGGCACTGCAGCATGGGGAAGCTCCGGGGATCGTCATCACGGCCCGCGACGCCCAGGGGCAGGCTCTCACCGGCCTTGCAACGGAGATCCGCCTCGCCCACCCGACGGACAAGCGACGCGACGTACCCCTGGAATTCGTCGAGCAGTCACCGGGCCGCTTCAGAAGCCTTACTCCCATGCCGGAAGGCCAATGGGATCTCGTCATCGATCTGAAGCGCGGAGAAGAAGCCGTCTTCCGCTCCAAGAGCCGCATTGTGCTCTGAGGATTTCTCGTCATGGCCGAAACCCTCGATCTCTCCATCTATGTCACGCGCCAAGGCGACGGAACGGCTCATCTCGACCTCGCCGTCGAGGGTATCGACTGCGCCGCCTGCATCGACGAGATCGAAGGCGGGTTGTGTCGGTTGGAAGGAATTGTCGACACCCGGCTGAACTACACGAACCATCGGCTCGCCGTGGAATGGCGCGACGGGACGCTTGCTCCGCAGCAGATTGTCGAGGAGTTGCAGCGCCTGGGCTACCGGGCTCACCCCTTTCGCGCCAAGCTGGTGGAGGAAGAAGAAGCACGTCGCGCTCAATGGCTTCTGAAGTGCCTGGCGGTGGCGGGCTTCGCCTCCATGAACATCATGCTGCTCGCCGTCTCGGTCTGGTCCGGGAACGTGACGGACATCACGCCCGAGACCCGGGACTTCTTCCATTGGCTCGCCGCTCTCATCGCCCTCCCGGCAGTCGCCTATGCGGGGCAGCCCTTCTTTCAGAGCGCCATGCACGCGCTCCGCAACCGCCGCACCAACATGGACGTGCCGATCGTCATCGGCATCCTGCTGGCCCTGAGCGTATCCGTGTTCGAAACGATCAACTCCGCCGAGCACACCTATTTTGACTCTGTGGTCATGCTGTTGTTTTTCCTTCTCTGCGGCCGCTATCTCGACCAGGCCATGCGCAGGAAGACCCGGGCCGTCGCGAGCAATCTGGCCTCGTTCAGGGCCGAGGTCGCGCACAGGATCGACGACAATGGCGAGGTCGTCCTGGTGCCGACCGCCGCCGTGCAGGCCGGCGACCGGGTCCTCGTCCGCCCGGGTGAGCGCATTGCGGTCGACGGCATCGTGCTCTCCGGCTCTTCGGATGTCGACGAGAGCCTCGTCACCGGCGAGACCGCTCACCGCTCCGTCGGGGTCGACGGTCAGGTCTATGCGGGAAGCATGAACGCCAATGGCACCCTGACCCTTCGGGTCACCGCAGCAGGGAAAGGGACCCTGCTGGACGAGGTCGAGCGACTGCTGGAGAACGCAGCCGCGGCGAAATCCCGCTATGTGCAGCTGGCAGACCGGGTGGCGAGAATCTACGCGCCTGTCGTGCACACGGCCGCTGCCGTCACGGCCCTGACCTGGATCGCGACCGGCGCCTCCGTTCACGACGCGCTCCTGACCGCCATTGCGGTGCTCATCATCACCTGCCCCTGCGCGCTCGCCCTCGCGGTTCCGGTCGTCCAGGTTGTCGCGTCCGGCGCCCTGTTCCGGGCCGGCGTGTTCCTCAATGCTGGCGACGCTTTCGAGCGGCTGGCCAAGGTGGACACCATCGTGTTCGACAAGACCGGGACCCTGACCCTCCCCACGATGAGCGTCACCAATGCGGGCGATGTGGAGCCTGGTCTGCTGGAGGCTGCAAGCCGGCTGGCATTGTCGAGCCATCATCCTCTGGCCGCCGCCGTTGCGCAGATGGCGCATGATCGCCGTCCCTACGATGATGTGACCGAGGAGCCCGGCCAGGGTGTTCGCACTGTCGTGAACGGCACGGAGATGCGCCTCGGCAGCCCGGCCTTCTGCGGCGCTGAAGATGTCGCGGACAAAGCCGCATCGACCGATCCGATGGCCTCCGTGATTGCCCTCTCCTGGGGTGAAAAGCGGACTGCTCTTCTGGTGCGGCAAGCCTTGCGTCCCGATGCAGAAGCTATCGTGCAGAACCTGCGTGAGCGCGGTTTCGATTGCCGCATCCTTTCGGGCGACCGACCGGAGGCCGTGGCTCCCATCGCCGCTACGCTCGGCATCGCTCTGTGGCGCGGTGGCTGCAATCCGGCCGGCAAGATCGAAGCGCTCGAGGCCCTTAAGGCCGAAGGCCGCAAGGTGCTGATGGTCGGCGACGGACTGAACGACGCGCCCGCGCTGGCGGCCGCGCATGTGTCGCTGTCGCCCATCAGCGCCGCCGATCTCACCCAGGCCCATGCCGACGCCGTCTTCCTCGGCGACAGGTTGAGACCCGTGCAGGACACGATCGACATTGCGCGCCGGGCCCACCGTCTCATGCGGCAGAACCTTGGAATTGCCCTGGTCTACAACCTGATCGCGGTCCCGCTGGCGTTCCTGGGGTTCGTCACGCCTCTCGTCGCGGCGCTCGCCATGTCGGGCTCCTCGACTCTTGTGACGCTCAATGCCCTGCGGGCGCGCGGGCACACATCGGAACCTCGGTCCGAGACGGTGCGATCCCGCGTCGTTGCCGCCACGCAAGGAGCCTGACAATGGAAGTGCTGATCTATCTCGTTCCCATGGCTCTCCTGCTCGGCTTGACCGGTCTCGGAGCCTTCATGTGGTCGTTGAAGAACGGCCAGTATGACGACGTGCAGGGCGCGGCCGTGCGCGTTCTGTCCGACGACGACATACGCAAATGAGTTTCTCGACGGCGGTACCGAGAGCCGGTCAGCTCGAGTGCATCTGCGAGCCGAGTACGCTCGATGCTGCCGCCACGAATGATCGCGGCACGGTGCCGCTTGCGGCAGGGTTTGCGCTCTCGGTGCTGGCCCAGGTCATGACGCTCAGCATTCTGCCTCTGGCCGGATTGGCGCTCGCGCCGAGCCGGAGCCTGACCACTCTTCCCTATACGGCCTTCTACGTGGGGGCCGCCCTTGCGAGCCTGCCCGCCTCGCTCCTCCTCGATTCTTTCGGCCGCCGGGCGGCTTTTTCCCTCGGTGCCAGCCTCGGTGCCGCCGGCGGCCTCGTCCTCGTCTGGGCGCTTGTCTCGATGCACTTCAACGCCCTTGTGCTCGGCGCATTCTGGCTCGGGATCGCAGGCGGCTTCAGCCTGTTCTATCGCCACGCCGCCGTGCCTGTGGGCGGCAAGGGAGCCGGTGCCGTTCTGATCGTTTTTGGAGCCGCGACCCTGGCGAGCCTCGCCGCCCCCACGATCTCCAGCGTGGCCGAGTCGCTGGCATCACCTCGGGTCTTCGCGGGCACGGCTGCCGCTGCCGCCCTCGCGCACGTGACCTCACTCTTTGCGACCGCATCATTGCCCTACCGGCGTGTCCGGGCAGGCGCAGGAGCGAAGGGTCTGCAGGGATGGCGTTGCATCCTCGTGCCGACGGCCCTCGGAACCGCAGGATGGTTCACCATGACGGCCGTGATGGGGGCGACTCCCCTGGCGGTCATCGGCTGCGCGCCATCGGAAGCGGTCGTCGGTGCCGTGGCATGGCATGTGATGGCCATGTATGCTCCGTCAGTGCTCCTCGCGTTCTTCCCGCGCCTGGCCCTGCCCACCCCGCTCTCGACGTTCGGGTTCCTCCTGCTGGTAGCAGGAGCAGCGGCTTTCATGCTCTCAGGGAGCGTCGCCGGTTTCTCCGCAGCGGCGGCCCTGGTCGGCTCCGGTTGGTCATTAACCATGCTGGGAACCACGCTCCGGATCCACCAAGCGAGCCCGGCCTCGCGTTGGCTCCTCGGGCTTCATGACGCAACCCTGCTGTCGGGGGCAGTTCTGGGCACCCTCGCAGCAGGCGCCCTCGCTTAGATTCCGCAATTGCCCGGGATATCTTGAGGGCCCGGCAACCGGCCTAAGGAAAACCCCTTAGGTATCAGACCTGAATTTTAGCCCAGCCTCTGCAGCTGTACCCATGAACTGCAACGTCAATACCAAAGTTCACGAGGGTTCGATGCAGACTGCGCTCCTCACCCAAGCCGCTTCTTCGGCCCTTTTCCCGTTGGATCTGAATGTCCCGCCGCACCGTCAATTTGCCGGCGCCGCAAGCCCGACCGTCGGCTCCGTCCAGTCATTCGCCAAGGATGAGGAGATCTTCGCCGAGGGGGACAGGGCCGCTTTCGTCTACAAGGTTCTCTCGGGTGTGGTGCGCACCTCCAAGCTCATGAGCGACGGACGCCGCCAGATCGACGCCTTTCATCTAGCAGGCGATATCTTCGGCATCGAAGCCGGCGACGAGTATCGGTTCTGCGCCGAATCCGTCGGCGATTGCGTCGTGGTCGCCTATCGCCGCACCCACCTCGCCTCCCTGGTCGGCAAGGACGCCCAGCTCGCCCACGACATGACGATGGGCATGATGCGATCCCTGGTCCGGGCCCAGAACCACATGCTTCTCCTGGGCCGCAAATCGGCCTTGGAGAAGATTGCGACCTTTCTGCTCGACATGGCCGGGCGGACCGCCGACGACAGCGCCGTGGACCTTCCCATGTCGCGCACGGACATCGCGGACCATCTTGGACTGACGATCGAAACCGTCTCCCGCTCCTTCACGCAGCTGGAGCGGCGGGGCATCATCGAGCTGCCTTCAGCCCGCCATGTGGTGCTGACGGACCGGGCGGCTCTCGAGCGGCTGAACGCGTAACGGAGGCTCATCCGGATCCGGATGAGCGTCAGCAGCCCTGCCGTCACGGTGACGACAGGGCCGAACGTGCTCTGCCAGAGACTGACAGGAAGCCGGAACCGGAATGTGCCGGATCCGCACGTCGTTTCGGCGGAACTCTCAGGCCAGGGCCGCGTGAATGCTGTCGAGCAGCTCGCTGTCGTGCAAAGGCTTCTCGAGGACGATCCGAAAGCCCGATCGGGCGGCGCGATCATGAAGATCGTCGCTGACCTGGGACGCGATGAGGATCGCACGGCAATCACCCCGGCGCAGTCGCAACCTGTTGACCAGTTCGATCCCGGTCATGCCCGGCATGTTGTAGTCTATGACGAAGCACCCGTTCTGTGGGAGGTCTCCCGATGACAGGAGATCGGGCCCGTCCTTGAACAGGCGCACGGTCAGGCCCTCGAGCTCCAGGGCAAACTTCAACGAGTTCCTGACCGCTTCGTCATCGTCCACCACGATAACCGGCCCCATGGGCTGAGACATTCGAAAAGCCTGTATAATCCTCGACGTCGGCCGACGGTGAGACGACCGGCCAGTTTCGCGGATTATGCACGAACACGGCTTCTCCCCTATTCAGGAATATTCCTTAAGGATCTACCTGGCCTCTATCATGAGGGCGAGACGGACGAGTTCCGACAGGCTTTTGGCGTGCATCTTGGCCATCACGTTTGCCCGATAGATTTCCACGGTCCGCGGGCTGATGCCAAGATCGTAGGCAATGACCTTGTTGGCCTTGCCAGCCACGAGTCCGTCGAGAACCTGCCTCTCCCGTTCCGACAGAGCATCGAACCGGCCCTGAATCTCGGCAATCTGCAATCCGTGATGGCTGTTCCTTTCCTGGCGGTCCAGGGCGGATCGGACGGCGGCGAGAAACACCTCGTCCCCGAACGGCTTCTCCAGGAAGTCGACCGCGCCCTCCTTCATGGCCTCGACGGCCATGGGAACATCCGCATGTCCCGTCATGACGATCACCGGAAGCGTGATGCTGCGCGCTTTCAGACGACGGATCAGTTCGATGCCGTCGATGCCGGGCATGCGCACATCCGTGACGATGCAGCCCGCCTCCATGCCAGGTGCGCCATCGAGAAAGGCGGACGCGGATTCGTGCAGGCGGACCGGCAATCCTTCCGAGGCCAGCAGAAACGCCAACGATTTGCGAACAGCCACGTCATCGTCAACCACATGCACGGCAACGTCACTCTGCATGGGCCATCTCCTCCCGTCCGACTTTCCTCAATGTGAAGCGAAATGCCGTTCCCTCGCCCTGCTTCGAATCCGCCCAGATCTTTCCACCGTGGGCCTCCACGATCGTGCGGCAGATCGACAGGCCGACGCCCATTCCGTGTTTCTTGGTGGTCACGAAGGGTTGGAAGAGCTGGGCTGCAACCTCCGGAGCAAGTCCGGGCCCGGTATCTTCCACGCTCAGCTCCACATGGCCCTCGTCCGAACTGCGGGTCGCCACCTTGAGCTCGCGACGCTCCGTCTCCTGCATGGCCTCGAGAGCATTCCGGATCAAGTTCAGCAGGACCTGCTGAATCTGAATGCGGTCGGCGAGAACGAAGGGAGCTTCGGGATCGAAATCGAAGGCCACCCGGACGCCCTGCTCCTTCGCTCCCACGAGGGAGAGAGCGCTTGCCTCCTCGATGAGCTTGGGCAAGTTCTCGATATGGCGCTCGCTCTCGCCCCGCGCGACGAACTCGCGCAGATGGCGGATCACCTGTCCTGCCCGCAGCGCCTGCTCGCCCGCCTCGTTCACCGCATCCCGCAGCATGGGGACGGTGTCGCCCTCCATCCGCTCCAGAATCCTCCGGCATCCCTTGAGATAATTGGTGATGGCGGTCAGCGGCTGGTTGATCTCGTGAGCGAGGGTCGAGGCCATCTCTCCCAGGGCCGTGAAGCGCGACATGTGAACGAGTTCGGACTGAAGCTCCTGCAGGCGGGTTTCCGTCCTTTGGCGCTCGGTCAGATCACGGATGAAACCGGTGAAGTAGCGGATGCCGCCGGAATGCATCTCGCCCACCGCCAGCTCCATCGGAAAGGTGGACCCGTCCTTGCGCTGCCCGACGACGACGCGCCCGACGCCGATGATCCGCCGTTCCCCCGTCGTGCGATAGCGCAGCATATAGTTGTCATGCTGTTCCCGGTACGGTGACGGCATGAGGACCTTGACGTTCTCACCGATGACCTCGTCCGGCTTGAAGCCGAAGAGACGCACGGCCGTTGCGCTGAAGGATTGGATCCGCGCTTCCTCGTCGATGACCACCATGGCATCCGGAACGGTCTCCAGAATTGACCGGAGGTGTGCCTCTCTCGTTCTCAGCGCCTCCTCGGCCATGATCCATTCGGTGACGTCCCGCGCGATGATGGCAATTCCGGCAGGGCCGCCATCCTGGCTGTCGATCCGAGTCATCGTGACCTGCGCCATGAATGTCGAGCCGCTCTTGCGCACTCGAAGGCCCTGAGCTTGGAGGTGCCCTGTCTTGCGGAGTGATTGAAGGTCGTGGTGAAACGCATCCTGTCCGTGATCCGGCGGGTAAAGAATGTCGGCGGACCGCCCGATCACCTCGTCGGCGCTCCAACCAAGAATGAGCTCCGCTCCGCGGCTCCAGCTGCTCACTGCCCCATCCGCGTCCAGCAGAATGAACGCGGTATCGGTGACGGTGTCGATGAGACGCTCGGCATGGCCTTCATGGACGACGGTCTGACCGCCTATGGAACCCGATTGCGACACGAAGACCCCTCTGTGACGGGCGGAGCATACCAACCGAGGGCCCCGAGCCACCAGTGGCTAAACACCATAATCTATGAAGACGTTAAAGTGGGCTGCCGTCGCCCCGCCGCACAGTTGAAATGGCGGAAACGCGAACTATATCACTATCCTGTCTCCAAAAATCCAAGCACTCGGAACAGGCGCAGATTTCGCCGACATTCCGTTAGAACCCTCTTGCAATTGGCTTGGGAGGGTTTATATCGGCGCCTCCCCTGGGGGGCCTGGTCGCGTGAGCGGGGTCTGGCCGGGGGTGTTTTCCACCAGGGCGGGGTTTGTCCCAGGTCCGGGCCGGTGCCCGGTCCGGCGGCGGGCTCGTCCGGGGTGCGGAGCGGGTATCCCCGGTCCTGTGCCATGAGCGTCGGCGGTTCGAGGGTTCTTCGGGCGCGGTGTTCGGCTCCTCTGGCGGTGTTCTTTCCAGCAACGGCTGGGATGCAGTCAAGCATTCCGGCACGGGAGCGCAGAAGCGACAACGTTTCTGCGAACGGTTTTGCTTGGCCTTTACTGGTGAGAGGCTGCGGAACATCTCCAGCGATCCTCGCGAAAGCTTCGAAAAACTTTCGGGAAGGTTGTTGACAGGACCGAGGCCAGCGACTACATCAGCCTCATCGGCGGCGGGGTTCTTCGGGCCTGGCCGCCTTGGACCTTCGAGGCCTGGCGCTCCTTCGG
>NZ_QDGA01000061.1 GCF_003347665.1 Microvirga calopogonii | reverse complement strand
CCCGATTAATTCACGGCGACCCTTCTGAGGTTGGCTTTGCGAGCCTTACTGGTAGCTTTGACGGGCTTTCAGGCATGTCTTCACCACCTCCAAGGATTCGGCTTGGCGGATGAGAGCGGCGGGTTTGCAGGTGGACGGGACAGGGCTCGGGTCAGGGGCGTGTGCGCCCCATTGATCAGGTGACGAGGCGCGGCAGACGGCCGAGAACCACGCGCAGGATCGTCTGGTCAGGACAGGCGCTCGGCAAGTGCAGCTGGATCTGGGTCTTCCGTTCAACCACCCGGGCGGCGATCTTGATCAGGCGCAGCCGCAAGGTGTCGAATTGCGCGATGCGCCAGAGCGAGCGCTTCGGCATCCTCGCCCGCAGGACCCACATCAGCCAATAGGCGCCGGCATGCAGGAACAGCCGGAATTGGTTCGCCGTCGCTCGGGAGCAGGACGTGCGGTCGGCCGCCAGGTGGGCTTTCCAGGCCTTGATGTGGTTTTCCGCCGTGCCGCGCCGACAGTAGATCCGCTCATAGAGCGTTCTGGCTTTGCCGCCAGTGAGATTGGTGACGATGAACCGCGTGTCGCTGCCCTGCGCGCCCGCTTCGACACGAGCGATGATGCGCTCGACCCGGCTCCAGCTTGCAGCACCGTCGAAGAACTCCGTGAAGCGCCGCACCTTGCCTTTCCGAGGAGCCGCGGCAAAGCGCGCCTTGGCGCTCGCCTCCAGACCCGCAACGTGCCGGCGCAGGGTCGAGGTTGAGGCCACTCCGAGGATGAAGTCAACGCCGTTGGCTCGGCACCAATCGATCACCAGCGGACCGCAGTAATGGCTGTCAGCCCGGATCAGGATGCGGGTGGTGGGCCAGTGGGTTCGGATCGCCCGGATGAGCCGGCGCAGATGAGCCCGGATCTCGCTGCCCTTGGGCCGACGGGCCGGCCGCAGCACGGCCGTGATGAAGCGGCCCTCACCGTCGAACACGACTATGGGCTGAAAGCCGTATTCGTCGTAATGGGCATTGAACAGCCGCAGCTGCTGGTCGCCGTGAACGGCATCGAAAGTGTCGTCGAGGTCGAGCACGATCTGCTTCGGCACCTGTCCGAACGAAGCGCAGTACAGATCGATCATCGTGCGTCCCATACGCAGCAGCGACCGCGCATCGGGCATATTCTCCAGGCGCGAGAGCGTCGGCTGTGAGGCGAGATGGCGATCCGATGGCAGCACGTCCTGCGCCATCTTGAAGATCGGGTCGGAGCGCAGGCTGATGGCGTCGTTGCAATCCTCATAACCGGCAGCGATCATCAACAGCCGGAAGCGGATCAGATCGGCCAGGCGATGAATGACCTGATCCTGAGAGCGTGGGTCATCGATGCACGCGGCGAGCCGCTCGGCGACACCCAAACGCTTCTCCACCTCGCGCAGGGCGAGAACTCCGGCGTCGGAGGACAGCAGGCCGCCGTCGAACCGAGCCAGTACGGTTTTGCCGGTAACAGGTGACAGGCCCGGTAGTGGAAGCGTAGAGTGGTTCATGGCGGGTGGGTTCTCCCAGAAATGACGCGGATCGGCTTCGACAACCAAATCCTAAGTCATCTCAGGGGCTTGAGCTACACCCGCCAACCCTCCATGAATTTTCCGGGCTAGGACCGGCTCGCGGCCCCACCCGGATTTGAAGTCCGGACGCCCCACCGGGGACGCCTCTCCTCCATGAGCTTTGTCGAACGGCGGAATCGCGCGGAATAGATCCAGCCGATGAGGATTGATGCGACGAAGATCGCCCCGACGCAAGGTGACGCCGTGGCGGTCGAAAAATTCCAGGATCTGGATGGCGACCTTCCGGCCGTTCTGAACGCAGTCTCGGAATTGCGCCGCCGTGAACTGCCCGTCCGCTGCATGAAGGGCTAGTGCCTGGGCAATATCGACCATCTCGGCGACCGTGCTGCGCAGAAAGAAGTGGTCATGAGCGACCTCGTCGACTTGTCCGAGGCGGCTCAAAAGCTTGCAGAGACGGCGGATCTCGTTCTCCGGCATATCCATCGCATCGGCGATGTCCCGCACCCGCGGCGGGCGGAAGCGCTCCTCGCCCGAAAGAAGCGGCTGGATTGCCTGCCATGTGCCCTCCTCCCGGTCGTCGAGACGCACCTCGTGCCCCGGCAGACGCACCCATGAACCGTCGACTCTGATGCGCCCATCCGCGACAAGGGATTGCAGCGCAGCGCGAAAGGCTGTCGCCGACAGACGCGGTTCGCACTGAAGACGCAGGCGCTCGAAACCCAACCCTTGAAGGTTCTGGTTCTCCTTGTGGAATGTGTCGAGAATGTTGGTCAAGCCGGCCTCGAAGGCAAGCCAGCGTTCTCTTGCGAGCGCCAGAAGGGCCGAGCCTGCGGCAAGACGCACGAAGTCAAGCCTGTCGGCAATGCCTGTCACGACGCCGAGGGCCATAGCCCGGTCGCGGGCGAAGGTCACCAGATCGAAGTAGCAGGGCTGCACCGACGCCAAGGCCTTCATGGCGAGAGACGGATCAGCCTGTGCCAGAGCGGAGATCTGCGCGCGCCGCTCCTCACGACGCCTGTACCGGGCGGGCGCGCGCAGGTCGATGAAGAACCCGCCTCCGATAGTTCGTTGCGCAGACGTGTCTCGGATGACGAAGCGATCATGTGCGGTCGCAGCGATCGGCCGATCGAGGACGAGTTGAACCATGCTTCTCTCACCCGGCTGTATGGGCTCGTCCTGCAGAAGAACGATCCGTGCTCCAACCTCCACGGCCGCATGGTGCAGGCGAACGGGAAACCACTGGCCCACAGGCTTCTTCTCGCTCGGGAGAATGCGCAGACTTGCATCGATCCGGTCAGTCGGCGCGTGGAGTTCGGGCGCCAGCACCATATCGCCTCGGGTGACGCTGTCCTTCGATATGCTCTCTCCTGTGAGGTTGAGGGCACAGCGCTGCCCGGCAACGCCTTGCTCCGCGGCACGGTTCTGGGCATGGATCGAACGCACGCGGGCCGTGCGTCCGAAAGGACTGACGACCACATGATCGCCGACGGAGACCGAGCCGGAGAGAACGGTTCCCGTGACGACCGTGCCGGTGCCGGACAGGACGAAGCTGCGGTCGACCGACAGGCGAAAGAGGCCAGCCCTATCGCGCTCCCTGCGTGCCGATGCCGCACTGTGCAAATGCTGTTTGAGCACCTCGATCCCCTCACCGGTGACGACGGACACGGGAATGATCGGACACTCCTCCAAGACCGTGTCTGCCAAAGCATAGCGGATCTGCGCCATTGCCTCCACACGGCGCCCCTCACCCGCAAGGTCGGCCTTGCTGAGCACGACGACGCCCTGCTCGATCCCTAGAATATCGATGATCGCCAGATGCTCGAGAGTCTGCGGCTTTACCGCATCGTCTACCGCGACCACGAGTATGACAAAGTCGATGCCGCTGGCGCCCGCCACCATGGTGTGGACGAAACGCTCATGGCCGGGCACGTCCACGAAGCCGATCACGTCACCATTGTCCTGAGGCCAGTAGGCGAAGCCGAGATCAATGGTGATGCCGCGTGCCTTCTCCTCCTTGAGGCGATCCGTGTCGATACCCGTCAGCGCTTTGACGAGCGCCGTCTTGCCGTGATCGATGTGGCCAGCCGTGCCGACGATCATGGGGCTGCCTCGAAGCGCAGGGAGGCAAGGTTCTCCCGAAACAGGCCCTCATCGTCCAGGCACCTGAGATCGAAGACGAGCGCACCCTCGGCGATGCGGCCGATCACAGGCCATGGCAGGCTTCTGAAAGCCGCACTCAAAGCCTCCACCGCTCGCCCTCCACCCGCCGGCCGCATGACCAAGCCGAAGCTCGGGATCGTGTCGAGCGGAAGTGCGCCCGAACCGATCTGACTCGCGCACGGAGCGGCGTCCACGACAACGCTGCCTCCCAGGTTTTCGGCCAGAACGGAGGCAAGGCGAATGGCCTGCTGCCGAATTTCGTCTACGGACCGTGCCAGGAAACGCATGGTGGGAAGTCTCTGCGCGAGCCGGTCTGGGTCGCGATAGAGCTTCAAAGTCGCCTCGCAGGCAGCGAGCCGCATCTTGTCCATCCGCAGCGCACGCTTCATGGGGTTGCGGTTGACAGCCGCGATAAGATCCTTTCGGCCGACGATGAAGCCTGCCTGTGGTCCGCCAAGGAGCTTGTCGCCGGAGAATGTGATGAGATCGGCCCCCTCATCCACCGCCTCGCGAACGGTCGGCTCCTTTCTGAGACCGAACCGGGAAAGATCTACGAGCGTTCCCGAGCCGAGATCATTGACGAAGGGCACGTTGCGCTGCCGTGCGAGTTTCGCAAGATCGCGTGCACTGACCTCTGCCGTAAAACCTTCTATCCTGTAATTCGAGGTATGGACCTTCAGGATCAGACCGGTCTCAGGAATCATCGCATCCGCATAATCGCGCGGATGCGTGCGGTTTGTCGTTCCGACCTCGCGCAGGCGCGCTCCCGCCCGCGCCATGATCTCAGGCATGCGGAACGCACCACCGATTTCGATCAGTTCTCCACGGGAGACGACGGCCTCTTTGCCTTGCGCGAGCGTATTGAGGACAAGGAGCACTGCTGCTGCATTGTTGTTGACGAGGGTCGCATCCTCCGCACCTGTCAATTCGCAGATAAGGGCGCGGACATGGTCGTCCCGCTCCCCTCTCCTGCCGCTCGCCAGATCGAATTCGAGCGAGACGGCATCCCGCATGGCGGCTGTCGCAGCGTCGATGGCCTCTTCTGCCAGAACCGCACGTCCGAGGTTGGTGTGGAGCACCGTACCGGTCAGGTTGAAGAGCGGTTTCAACCGGGTTTGTTCCCGCGCTGCGAGATGGGCAAGGACGGAGGCGACGACGGTCGTGTCGTCGAACACGGTTCCGGGCTTCACTTCATCACGCAGAGCCGCAAGAGCCTCGCGCACGGCCCGCGTGGTTTCCGCGCGCCCGTGCTTTTCCATGATGGTCAGGACATCTGGCTGGCGCAGCACGCGATCGACGGAGGGAAGATGGCGCAGAGGGGAAAGTGCCGTTTCGGCCATGCCTATACGCCCAGCAGGAAGGGATTGAAGCTGCCGCGGCGATAGTCTCCGCCCTTCAGGAGAAGGTCGAGCCCGAGGCTCGCGATATCGTCAGCAACCGGATCGAGAGCCATGTCCTTCTGTTGGTAGAGGATTTTGACATAGCTCCGGCAAGCGTCGCAACATTCCGCCTTGATCGTCCCGGCACCGCCTTCGATCTCCTGATACCCGATCCCCTTGCCTGAACTACACAGCACGCATTTCACACGAACGACGTTCCAGAGCGTCCCACAGAGGGAGCAGGAGCAGTAGCGCGTGCCTTCGGCTTCCATCCATCCGACGATAAGGGACGACGTCGGCGCGCCGCCGCAGCATGGACATGCGCCGTCGCTGATCCGGGTGAGCTTACTCTTTTCGAGCCTTGCCGCCAGACGGGCGAAATGCACCTGCAACCCCGCCGCCACATAAACGTGCTCGGCAATGGTATCAGTCGGGATGGCCTCAGCGAGGACATTGCGCACCATGTCGCGCATTCCTTCCGGCGAGGCCACCTTTACCCGTTCGAGAGCGGCCTGCGCCTCGATCGGCATCGCGAGGGACGCGACCGCATCGAACAGGCGGTTCAGGGTTTCGCTGATGAGTTCATCAACGTCGGTCTGGTTGCGGTCCAGCGGCGGCATGCCAAATTCACGGGCGCGTTCGAGCACATCCGGAGGCGGAAGCGCAGGTTCGGGCAGGCCATCCTGGATGGCACTCTGGGCCGCCGCGATGCCTGCGATGAAACGCAGGTAAGGCGCAAGCTCGCTCGTCTGTGCCAGAACATCGACACGTTCCTTTCGTGCCTCGAACAGTCTTCGCGGATCGGGCAGTCGGACAAACGGTGGAGCAGGCACGCGGCCGATGGAAGCGGGATTAGGGTCAATGGGACCTGGATGTGTCATGCAACCTCACGAACCGCACGGGTCACGTGTCATCATGGCGCCTACTCGGCAGGCGCCGCCGGCTTTTTCAGTCTATGACGCTCCGCCAGTTCCTTCAACCAGAGCCGGTGGTGCTTCCAGGCCCAGCCTCCGGTTACCGAACCGCGCGTCATGGCGCGAAGCGTGCCCCGCGCCCAGATTGCCGCATAGACGTGTGCGATCCAGATGCAGATTAGGGCGACGGCCGCAAGCGAATGAATGAGCACCGCGACACGCTTTTGCGGAATGGTGGTCCAATCGAAGAAATACTGGTCCCAGATCGCGATCCCGGTCAGGATCAAGGCGATGATCAGGAGAGACATGACCCAGAAGTTGAACTTTTGGATCGGATTGTATCGCCCGACCGGCGGCACCTTCTCCTCGTCGCCCTTGATCATGTCACCGGCATGGGCGAGCCATTGCCGATCCGCCTTCTCCGGCAGGTTGGCGCGCCAGAACCGGATGAAGAGACCCGCGAAGCTGAAGAACAGGATGACGCCGATCCAGGGGTGCAGCGCGCGGGCGCTTTGCCCGCCCCCGAACAGCCCTGTCAGGAAGAACAGGGAGGGATGAAACAAGGCAAGGCCGGACAAGGCGAGAAGAATGAGCGATATCGCCGTGATCCAGTGATTGGTTCGCGCGCCCAGGTTATACCGGTCAACGACGACCGGATTGCCGGGATGGATCGCATCTTCCTTCTCGATGCTCGTCTCTGCCATCAGGTCTTCTCCTTCACGAGATCCTCGGCCTTCTCCTCATCCTCCCGTGTGACCCGATTTGGGCTGACCAGGGCCGAATGGAGCACGCCCGCCGCCGCCGCGAGCCCCATGGCGGCGAAGCCGAGGTACTTGGCCATGCCTTTCCAGGCGTTGACGACCGGGCTGACCTTCGGATCCTTCGGCAGGCCCGCATAGATCTCCGGCTGGTCGTTGTGATGCAGGACGTACATCACATGCGTTCCGCCGACGCCCGGCGGATCATAGAGGCCCGCATTCTCGTAGCCACGGGACTTGAGATCCTCGATGCGGCTGTCGGCCAGCTTCTTCATGTCCTCCTTCGTGCCGAAGGTGATCGCATGGGTCGGGCACGCCTTTGCGCAGGCTGGGCCCTGCCCGACGGCGACGCGGTCGGAACAGAGAGTGCACTTGTAGGCCGTATGATCGACCTTCGAGATGCGCGGGATGTTGAACGGACATCCCTTGATGCAGTATCCGCAGCCGATGCAGTTCTCGTGCACGAAATCCACGATGCCGTTGGAATACTGCACGATGGCTCCCGGCGCGGGACAGGCCTTCAGGCAGCCCGGGTCCTCGCAATGCATGCAGCCGTCCTTGCGGATCAGCCATTCGAGATTGCCCGTCTGCGGATTGTCCCATTCTGTGAACCGCATCAGGGTGAACATGTCGGGCGTCAGATCATGCGGGTTGTCGTAGACGCCCGTGTTGGTCTCGATGTCCGGATGGGTGTCGTTCCACTCGATGCAAGCCGACTGACAGGCCTTGCAGCCGATGCATTTCGACACGTCGATGAGCTTCGCGACGGGCTCCAGCTGCCGCGCGGGCGGTGGAACGGTCGAGGCGGAGCGGCGAACGAGATCCCGCTCCGTCAGGTTTGCATTGGTCGCGGCGACCGGCGGGTTGCTGGTTGCGGTGTGAGGACTTGGTTCCATTCCGCTTCTCCTCAGACCGTCGCCGGGGCCGTCGTGGGCTCGATATTGACCAGGAACGCCTTGTATTCAGGCGTCTCGATGTTGGCGTCGCCCACGAAGGGCGTGAGGGAATTCGGCCCCCAGCCCTTCCGCGCCTTTCCCGTGAAGCCCCAATGCAGCGGAATCCCGACCACGTGAACCGGCTTGCCGTCGCAGATGAGAGGCTTGATGCGCTTCGTCACGACGGCCTTCGCCTTCACTTCGCCGCGCTTGGACCAGACCCGCACCCACGAGCCGTGCGCGATGCCCTTCTCCGCCGCGAGCTGCTCGGAAATCTCCACGAAGAATTCCGGCTGAAGCGTCGCGTTTACGCGATTGTGCTTCGTCCAGTAGTGGAAATGCTCCGTGAGGCGATAGGAGGTCGCCGCATAGGGGAACTCCTCCGATGTGGCGAATTGCGCCACATCACTCTGGAAGATCCGAGCGACAGGATTGCCTCGGATCTTCGGAGCGATCACGTTGGCGATCGGGGCCTCGAACGGCTCGTAATGCACCGGAAACGGCCCTTCCCGCATGAGACCGCGGGCGAAGAGACGCGACACGCCCTCCTGGTTCATGATGAAGGGGCCGACCACGTCTGGCTTGGCATTGGGCGCGATGTCCGGAACGTCGTAGCCGGACCACTTTGTCCCGTCCCAGGCGATCAGCTTGCGCGTCGGATCCCATGGGTTGCCCTGCAGGTCCGCCGACGCCCGGTTGTAGAGGATGCGCCGGTTGAGCGGCCAGGAGAACGACCAGTTGGGATAGGCGCCCGTGTCGTCCGGGTCGGTGTTGTCCCGGCGCGCCATGTTATTGCCGGCCTCGTTGAAGCAGCCGGAATAGATCCAGCAGGCGCAGGCCGTCGTGCCATCATCGCGCATGACGGAGAAGTTGACGAGCTGCTTGCCCTTCTCCAGCACGACCTTGGCCGGATCCGCCGGATCGGTGAGGGTCTCCACCGCATAGCCGTTGAGCTCCTTGGCAAGCTCCTCCGGGGAAGGCTCGTTCGGGTCCTGATAGTTCCAGGTGAGATTGAGGATCGGGTCCGGGAAGGCCCCACCCTCTTTCTCGTAGAGCGCACGCAGCCGACGATGGATCTGCGCCATGATCCACGTATCGTGCTTCGCCTCTCCGGGAGGGGTGCCGCCCGCCCAGTGCCATTGCAGCCAGCGGCCCGAATTGACGAGCGCGCCGTCATCCTCCGCAAAGCAGGTCGAGGGAAGCTGGAACACCTCCGTCTGGATGGAGGAAGGGTTCACATTGTTGTACTCGCCATGGTTCTCCCAGAACCGGGACGTTTCCGTCTCCAGGGGATCCATGGTCACGAGCCATTTCAGCCGCGACAGCGATTCCGTGATCTTCTGGCGATTCGGGAAGGCCAGAAGCGGGTTGAAACCTTGGCAGAAATAGCCGTTCACCTTGCCCTGGTGCATCATCTCGAAGGTACGCAGCACGTCGTAGGCCGGCACATCGAGCTTGGGCAGGTAATGGTAGGCGAAGTCGTTCTGCGCCGTCGCCGTCTCGCCCCACATGACCTTCTGGAAGCTGACGAAGAACTTCTTGTAGTTCTGCCAGTAGCTGGTCTGGTTCGGTCGCAGCGGCTTGAACGCCCGACTGGACATGTATGTCGCGAAGTCGGTCTCCCGCTCCACCGGAATGTTCAGGTAGCCCGGGATCAGGTTCGACATCAGGCCGATATCGGTGAGGCCCTGAATGTTCGAATGACCGCGCAAGGCATTCATGCCGCCGCCGCGCACACCGATATTGCCAAGGATGAGCTGCAGCATCGCCATGGATCGAATGTTCTGCGATCCTTTGGAATGCTGTGTCCAGCCGAGCGCATACATCGACGTCATGGTCTTCGTCGGAGACGAGCACTCGGAGATCATCTGCGCCACCTTCAGGAACTTATCCTTGGGCGTGCCGCAGATCCGCTCGACCATTTCGGGCGTGTAGGTCGCCACATGGCTCTTGAGCATGTTCCAGACGCATCGCGGATTCTGCAGCGTGTCGTCCACCACGGCAAAGCCGTCCGGCCCGATCTCGTACTCCCAGGTCGAGCGGTCGTAATCGCGCTTGTTCTCGTCGTAGCCCGTGAACAGGCCGTCACTATAGGCGAAGCCGTTCTTCACCACATAGGTCGCGTTGGTGAAGGCCTTCACGTATTCCCACTGCACCTTGTCGTTCAGGATGCAGTAATTGATCACGCCGAGAAGGAACGCGATGTCCGTTCCCTGCCGGATAGGCGCATAGAAATCGGATACCGAGGCCGAGCGTGTGTAGCGCGGATCGACGACGATCAGCTTCGCACCACGATTGGCCTTCGCTTCCGTGACCCATTTGAATCCGCACGGATGCGCTTCAGCGGCATTGCCGCCCATGATGACGACGAGATCCGTGTTCCGGATATCCGTCCAAGAATTGGTCATCGCGCCACGACCGAAAGTTGGGCCCAGACTGGACACCGTGGGGCCGTGTCAAACGCGCGCCTGATTATCGAATGCGACAATTCCCGTGCTGCGGACGACCTTGTAGGTCAGCCACGCAGTTTCGTTCGTGGTTGCCGACGCGGCCAGGAAGCCGACCGTCGTCCAGCGGTTGACCGGGACACCGGCCGTGTTTGCAGCGATGAAGTTCGCGTCGCGATCATCCTTCAGCAGCCTGGCGATCCGGTCGAGCGCCTGATCCCATGAGACCCGCTCGAACTTGTCGGAACCCGGCTTGCGGACCATCGGGTATTTCAGCCTGGTCTCCGCCTTCACGAAGTCCTTGAGCGCCGCGCCTTTCGGGCAGAGAGTTCCACGGTTCGTCGGGTGGTCGGCGTCACCTTCGATATGGACGATCTCAGCCGTCTCGCCTTTCCGAAGGTCGCCCTTCGAATACATGATGATGCCACAGGCCACGGAGCAATACGGACAGGTATTGCGCGTCTCCATCGTGTTCGTCAGCTTGAAGGGCCTGATGGCCGCGGCCTGTGCCGCCTCAAGTTCTGCGAACCCGAAGGCTCCCATCGTGGTTCCGGCAACACCCACGCCTGCAGCCTTGAGGAAGCCGCGTCGTGAGAGTTCCATATTCATGGTAACCCTCCCTATGATTTCGCACTGCAACAACTTCTCTGCGTTAAAATAGGTTAGTTTCGAACATTTCTAGTGTCAAACGATGCAAGCTGGAGCCGAGCCCCTGCGTATGAGCCTTACGGCTTGCATAAGAGGCATCGGATTAGGCTGGTCGTTGAGATCGGACCCGTTGCTCTCGTCGAAGAGTGCGTCGTTGGGCGCTGCCCCGAGCGCCGGCACCGGCGAAATATCGGATCCACTTTTCCGCACGATCCGCTAGAGAGGTTCACAGCACTTCCCAACAGGAGTTAGGGTCCTCACGATGGGGTCTAGAGGCTGGGCGGCCTTCCGCCATACGGGCTTTCGATTGTTCTGCGCCGCCCGGTTTGCCATGGCGCTTGCCATTCAGGTCCAAACCGTAGCCGTTGCATGGCTCGTTTACGATTTCAGTGGATCTGCCCTGAACCTTGGCCTTGTCGGACTCGCGTCGTTCCTGCCGACGATGGCACTCGTGCTCGTCACCGGCCTTGTCGCAGACCGCTACAGTCGGCGATGGATCCTCCTTCTTGTTTTCTCTTCGATGACCCTGACCTCCCTCGGCCTGCTCGCACAGGTGAGCGCGGGCGTGCCGAGCCTCTGGCCGATCTACGGTCTTCTGGTGGCCTTCGGCGCTGCCCGGGCTTTCGGCAACCCTGCCGCGCAGGCGATCGTTCCGGCGCTGGTGCCGACGGGCGACCTGGCGAACGCGATCGCTTGGAATTCCTCGGTCATGCAGGTGGCCACCATCAGCGGCCCGGCCGTCGGTGGCATTCTTTACGCCGTCCATCCGACGGCACCATTCCTGGGATCGGCTGTCTGTTTCGGGCTGGCCGCTCTGCTTATTGCTGCCTTGCGCCTGCGTTCCGCCGATATCAAACGGGAGCCTGTGACCTGGTCCCGCCTCGTTGCGGGCCTCGTCTTCCTGCGGACGAGGCCGCTTCTGCTCGGAGCGATTTCCCTGGACCTGTTTGCCGTCCTTCTCGGAGGAGCGACGGCCCTGATGCCGATCTTCGCCCGCGACGTGTTTCATGTCGGGCCATGGGGGCTTGGCCTCCTGCGCTCCATGCCGGCCGTCGGCGCCGTCACGATGGCTGTCGTTCTGGCTCACTCGTCCCTTCTCACCCGCCGTGCCGGTCTGCGCATGCTGCAAGCCGTCGGCATCTTCGGGCTGGCGACCATCGGCTTCGGCCTGTCGAGGAGTTTCGGCCTGACGCTCATGCTGCTCGCCGTCCTCGGCGCAGCCGACATGGTCAGCGTCGTCGTCCGTCAGACCCTCGTTCAGGCGGAGACGCCGGACGAGTTGCGAGGACGTGTGGCAGCGGTCAACACGGTGTTCATCGGCGCCTCGAATGAACTCGGTGAATTCGAGTCAGGGACGCTGGCATGGTTGGTCGGTGCTCCTGCGGCCGTCGTGATCGGCGGCATCGGGACCTTCACGCTCGCGGTTCTATGGAAATTCTGGTTCCCCGACCTCGCTCATCGGGATCAACTCGTAGGTAGCGACGCAACGAGAAGCGTCGAACCTCAAAAGGCATAGCTCGTCAGACCCGATGACCGATGACCATTCGCGCGTGACGGCATCGTCTCTTAAGAGCTCGTCGGCATGGCGCTCCTTGATGGTACAGGCACCTGCCCCGGTCGGCAAAGAGGGAGATCGAATACGATGCGGCAGCGCCCGTTGCTCTCGATATCCACGCTCGTTCCGTACTCCGCCAGGATATCTTCCACGATCCCGAGGCCGAGCCCACTCGAGTCCGGATCGGAACGTCCCGGCACACCGCGCTCAGGTCTGCCCCCGCAAGCATCGCCCGAGAAACCCGGTCCATCGTCCTCGACGCTGATCCGGACCTTGTCGCCCAGCCTGCCGATTTGGACCACGACCCGGGACTTCGCCCACTTGCGGGCATTGTCGAGCAGATTGCCCATCACCTCGCCGAAGTCGTGAGGATCCATGTCGACGGCCAGGCCCGCAGGAATATCGGATTCCCAGACCAGCCGCTCGCCTCTGGGCATGTGCTGCATCAGCCTCAGGAGGCGAGCGATGGTTTCATCCAATTGGGTATAGGCGCCGCAGCCCACGGATGCACCACTGGTGCGGGCCCGCGCGACCTCGCGCTCGACATGCGTGTAGATCAGCTGCAGCTGCTCCTGCATGCATCCTGCGACATCCTGCAGGCCCGCCTGTTCAAGCCGCCTCACCTCTCCGCGAAGAATCGTCAGCGGCGTCTTAAGCCCATGCGCCAGGGCGCCGGCACGGTCGCGGGCCTTGCGGACAAGATCCTCCTGCCGGTCGAGGAGCCTGTTGATGCTCTCGACGAGCGGTTCCAACTCAACGGGAAAACGGTACGTCATACGCCGGATCTGGCCGGTCTGGACGGCGCTCAGTTCATGCCCCACGGCCCGCAACGGACGCAGGCCCAGCGAGAGCTGAAGCCAAGCGAAGAGCACGAGGACCGCGGCAATGGGAATGAGGACCCGCGTGACGTCCCATCCGAAGGCCTGACGCAGCTCGACGACCTGTCCGTGGTCGAGGGCAACCGACAAGCTGACGCGACGAGGCCCCTGTGTGCCATCGACCGTGACCTCCCGCTCGATCACGTAGAGTTCCGATCCATCGGGCCCGTCCATCTCGAAGGCCTTGTCACGGTCGCCGTCTTCACGCGGTCCCGCCAGGGGAAGCTCCTTGTCCCAGAGAGAACGCGACCGCATGATCGGGCGTCCGCCCTCGGAAACCTGCCAGTAGGCTCCGCCATACGGCTGGTGATAACGCGGGTCCGTCAGCCTCTGGCCGATCCCGGCTTCTCCCTCCGTGCCGAAGGCCGTGGCAAGCTCCGTCCAATGAATGTTGAGATCTTGCTCCACGTAACGGAGCACCTGCCGTTCGAAGAACACGACGAGGGAGGCGCCGGCCACCGCAATCGTCACGACGATGGATGTGACGGCGACGACCAGCAGCCGCAGACGGATGGAATTGCATATCATGGCGCAGGCGTCTCCATGATGTAGCCATGACCGCGCCGGGTTCCGATCGTGTCAGATCCGATCTTGCGTCGCAGTCGGGCCACGAGAGCCTCGACCGCATTGCTTTCCGGCTCGTCCGAGCCATAGACGTGCTCGACGAGTTCGCTTTGAGCGACGACGCGGTCCCGGTTATGAGCCAAATATCGGAGCAGGCGAAACTCAAGGGGCGACAGCTCGATGGCTCTGCCGTTGAGCATCACCCGCAGGCGTCGCGTATCGATGCGCAGAGCGCCGATCTCGATCAGCGGAGTGACATGACGCCCGACCCGCCGCAGAAGCGCGGCCAACCGGGCGAGCAGCTCCTCCATCTCGAAGGGCTTGGTCAGATAATCGTCGGCACCGGCATCGATGCCCTCGACCCTTTGCAGCCAGGAGCCCCTTGCCGTCAGTACGAGGATCGGAACGGTGCTGGCTTCGTCCCGCAGCCGCCGCACCACGGACAGACCGTCGAGTTTCGGCAATCCCAAGTCCAGGATGAGCGCATCGTAATCCTCGGTCGAAGCCCGGAACCAGCCCTCCTCCCCGTCCCGGACGACATCCACGACATACCCGGTGTCGGCCAGGGCCTGCTGGATGTCACGGGCGATGGCCGGCTCATCCTCAACGAGAAGAACCCTCATTAGCGCCTCCGGATCTGAAGGATCTGACTGTTGCGGGCATCGACGACGACCTCCTGATAGCGTCGATCCCGGGTGAGAATGAGAAACTCATAGCGCCACTGGCCACTCCAGGATTGCCGTAGGTCGACCTCCAGGACTTGCCCGGGAACGGCTCGCGAGACTGTCGGAAGCACTGCACTCAGGGCAAGGGCCCATCCCTGCGAGACGGCCTCCCGGGCACTTTCGGAAGAGGTTCTGCCCCAGCCGCGTTGCGCCGGCTCGTCCTCGTCCTCACCGCGCCCTGGGCCTCGTCCGCGCCCCCCATCATCGCCACCCCGCCCCCTGCCCTGGCCTCCATCATCGCCGCCTCTACCGTTTCCGCCGTCATCCCCACCCCCCCGGCCGCTGTTGTCGCCACCTCCACGGCCGCCACCGCCATCGCCACCCCCACCACCGTCCCCATCCTTGGCGACGGCCGTGGCGGGACAGGAGCCTTCGAGGGCGGTGAAGGCCACAGTGGCTGCGAGCAGGACAAGAAGCTGACGTCGGATCATGAAATCTTCCAAAGCGATCCAGCATAGCACGGCGAAGCTGATATTTGGCTGACAGACCCCATCAGGTTCGCATGCCCCGTTCCGTACAAATTGCCCTGGCATCGGCGTCGGTCTTCGCGCCGGATGAACGGAGGAAAACGATGTTGAAGCAAGTCAAGAGCGAACCGAGCGTGCTTATCCTGGGTGCGGTTCTGGCATCCCTGACGGCTGCGGCCGTTCCGGCGGCTGTCATAAGTGCCTACCTGTCACCGGCCATGGCCCGCGGCGGGGATGACGGCGGACGCGGGGGTAACGACAGCGGCGGTCGAGGCGGCCGTGGGGGAGACGACCACGGCGGCGCCCGAAGCGGAGACGACAGCGGCGGGCGTGGGGGCCGTGGCGGGGATGATAGCGGACGCGGACGGAGCAGCGCTGACGGTAGCAACCGCGGCGGCGATGCCGGGCGCGGACGCGGTCGTGGCGCCGATGACGGCTCAACCCGGAGCCGCGACGACAGCACGCGCAATCACAGCCGGGCGGACGACAGGTCTCGGACGAGAACCCAGGATCAGCACCAAGCCCGGACACGCACGCGTGGGGCGAATGAGCTCGCCGAATTGCGGCGCGTGCGGGGGCGCGGCGCGGATGATGCCAGCGTTCTTGAGAATAACGGAGGCCGGCTGGATCGCGACAGGCGCTTCGAACCCGGAGATGACCGCAGGATCAACGGCCAATAGGCAAGTCTATCCGACGCTTCGTGCAAGGCGATCCGCACGAGAGGGGCACCCCTCTCGTGCGGTTGCTATCCTTAGCCCTGGAGCTGAGCCCACATGTCGCGGTCTCGCTCTGCCGTCCAGATGACAGGATGATCGATGCCGGAGGCCTCGTCGAAGGCGCGAGAGACGTTGAACGGCAGGCAATGCTCGTAGATGGCGAAGTTGCCGAACTTCGGGTCCATCACCTCGCGCGTGGCGGCAAAGGTTTCCTTCAACGAGCGCCCGCGTGCTACCGAAAGCTCGGCCGCGCCATAGAGCGTATTGACGAAATCGCGCGTCATGGCCACGGCCTCGCGCACTGCCTGATCACCTTGGAGCGCAGCGCCCCGCCCCGGCGCAATGGCCTTGGGCTGGAAGTCGAGGATGGAATCGAGCGTCTGGGGCCACTCGCGAAGATGAGCGTCGCCGCAATAGCAGGCGGAGTGGTACTCTACCAGATCGCCGGTGAACATCACCTCGGCATCCGGCACCCAGGCGACGATATCGCCCGCCGTGTGGCCGGCACCGAGATGGAATAGTTTGACCTCACGCTTGCCGAGGAAAACCGACATGCCGCTTTCGAAGGTCAGCGTCGGCCAGGTCAGGCCTTCCGGGATGCTGCTCTCGCCGCGGAAAAGGCGCGGGAAGCGGCCGATCTCGGAAGCCTTGTCCTGCTCTCCGCGCTCGACGATGAGATCGTAAGTGGCGTTCGAGGCGATGATGCCCTGCGCCTGATAGGCGGAGGCGCCGAGCACCCGCACCGCATGGTAGTGCGAGAGCACCACGTACTTGATCGGCTTGTCGGTGACGGTGCGCACGCGGGCGATCACGTCCTCGGCCATGGCGGGCGTCGCCTGGGCGTCGATGACCATGCAGCCATCATCGCCGACGATGATGCCGGAATTGGGATCGCCCTCGGCCGTGTAGGCATAGAGATCCGGCCCGATCTCGGTGAACGATACCGTCTTGGCGGCCATGTCTCCCGTCGAGGCAAAAGCTTTGGCAGTCATTGTGCTGTTTCTCCCAGCTGATGGCCGGAGCCTGTCAGACTCCTGACGCTGTTGTCGGTGAACTTGAGCTTCTCCATGAGAGGGGCTCGCTTTGCGAGCCATGGCCCATGCTGGATCGGCCAACCCTCAAACCCATGATCGTGGCCGAGCGCGTGAGCCGCATGGTGGGGCCAGTACGGATCGTAGAGAGCCTGCCGGCCGATGGCAATCAGGTCCGCCTTGCCTTCCTGGAGGATCGATTCCGCTTGATGCCCGTCGAGAATGACGCCGACGGCCTGGGTCATGACATTCGCGTCGCGGCGAACGCGCTCGGAAAATGGGACCTGGAAGCCGAGCCCACGCGGGACGTTCATGTTGCGCGTCTCGTCCGAGAGCCCACCGGAGGAGCAATCGATCACGTCCACGCCGATGGCCTTGAGTTCCCGCGCAAACGCGACGGAATCGTCTAAACCCCACCCGTCTTCGGTTCCATCGACGGCCGAGATGCGCACGAAGAGCGGCTTTTCCTCCGGCCAAACGGCGCGTATGTCGGCTGCGATTTCGAGGCCGAGCCGCATGCGGTTCTCGCGCGATCCGCCATATTCATCCTCACGGTGATTGGATCGCGGCGAGAGGAAGGATGCGATGAGATAGCCATGTCCGAAATGCAACTCCAGGACATCGAAGCCGGCCTTCTCCGCCCGTTTGGCTGCATCGACGAACATCTGCCGGGTTTTGGCGATCTCGTCCACGCTCAAGGCATCCGGTACGGACCATTCAGGCCCGGCCGCGATAGCACTCGGGCCGACCCGTCGCCACGGTTCGCCGGTCTCATGCAGCTGCGCCAATGTCAGCGCCCTGCCGCCCTCCCAAAGGGGTTGCGATCCGGCCTTGCGTCCCGCATGCGCCAATTGCACGCCGATGGCGCCGCCGTTCTGGTGAACGAAGTCGACAATGGCCTTGAAGGGAGCAACCTGCTCGTCAGCCCACAATCCGACATCCCGAACGCCGATCCGGGCGCTCTGCTCGACGGCTGTGCTCTCGACGAAAATCAATCCTGCTCCACCGAGGGCGAACTTGCCGAGGTGAACCAGATGCCAGGCCCCGGCCTGCCCCTGTTCGGCCGAATGCTGACACATGGGCGAAATGACGACGCGGTTCTTGAGAGTGAGCCCCCGGATCGTCAGGGGCTCGAAGAGTCGTGGCCGTTGGTATGCCGGTTTCATGGCTCACTCTCCCGAACGGTTGATAAGCGCCGTCATGTTCACGCCTCAAGCCGCCGGCCGGTTCGCGGTTGATGCAGCATCGGCACTCACGCCGGCGAGGTGCTTCCCTGCGATGAAGCCGAAGGTCATGGCCGGCCCGAGCGTGATGCCGCCGCCTGGGTAATTGCCACCCATGATGCTCGCCATGTCATTGCCGGCGGCATAAAGGCCGGGAATGGCATTCCCGCTCTCATCGATCACCCGCGCATCGGCATCGGTGCGCAGTCCCGCGAAGGTTCCGAGATCGCCGGGCACGACCTTCACGGCATAGAACGGGCCGTTCTCGATGGGACCGACGCAAGGGTTGGGCTTGTGGTCGGGATCGCCCAGATAGCGGTTATAAGCGGTGCTGCCGCGTTTGAATTGAGGATCCTCGCCCCGACGCGCGTCGCGATTATACGTCTCGACCGTCTGCTCGAACGTGGCGGCGTCAATGCCGAGCTTCTCCGCGAGTTCGCGCAGGGTGCGCCCCTTCACCAGATAGCCGTTCTGCAAAGCCGGCGTCAGAGGCACCGGGAACGGCTTCACGAAGCCAAGGCCATAGCGGCGGATCGTCGGATGATCGACGATGAGCCAGGCTGCCTTTTCCGGATTGTCGCCGCAGGCATTGACCATGGCCTGCACGAAATCGTGGTAGGAATTCGCTTCGTTCGTGAAGCGCTTGCCGTTCTTCGTCACGGCAATGACGCCGGGCTTGCCACGGTCGATGAAGTGCGGGAACGGCCCTGAAGTGCCGTCACGGCGCGGAACGAGGGACACGGGAACCCAGGCTGCCGCATTGGGAAGCCCCTCGATGGCCTTCCCGCCGACCCGCTCGCCGAGACGGATACCGTCGCCCGTGTTGCCGGGAGGGGCCGGAGACCAATGCTCGGCGCCTGTCGGCGCATGCGGGAACAGCTCTTTCCGGCGCAGCATGTCCTGCGGGAAACCGCCGGCCGCCAGCACCACGCCTCGACGGGTGCGGACTTCTGTCATTCCGTCCTCGGTCTGAACGAACGCGCCCTTCACGGCACCGTCTTCCACGATCAGATCCTTCACGGGCGAAGAGGTCCAGATCGGAATGTTCTGGTCCAAAGCCGACTTGGCGAGACGCCCGATGAGAGCGTTGCCGTTCGTCAGGCGCATCGCACGGCCGTGGGAGACGAGATCGCGGCCATACTTCGCCAGAAGCACGCCGACATAGGCGGCCGATTTGACGGAGCGCGTGACGTTGAAGAAATGCAGGAGCTCCTTGCCCGATCCGATCATCATGCCGAGGAACGTGATCTCCTTCAGCGGGGGCCTCAGGCGCGCGATCTCCTTGCCGAGGTTACGTCCATCGTAAGGCGTCGCCACGACGGAGCGGCCGCCGGGCATGCCGCCCGGAGCATCCGGATGATAATCTGAGAAGGCCGGGCCGAGGGTGAAATCCATCTCGGTCTTCTCCTGGAAGAACTCGATCATCTTCGGGCCGTTCTCGAGGAAAGCATCGACGCGAGCGGCATCGAAGTGATTGCCGGCCTCGTGCTGAAGATAGGTGCGGGCCGCCTCGCGGGAATCCTTGAATCCTTCACGCTTGGCCAGCGGATTGCAGGGGATCCACATCCACCCGCCGGAGCGAGCGGTCGTTCCACCGAAAACAGGTTCCTTTTCCGTGATGATCACGTCGAGGCCGTTCAACCGGGCCGTCAGCGCGGTTGCAAAACCACCGGCGCCGGACCCGACAACCAGAACATCGCAGGTGACAGTTTTCGTGGGCTTCATGGCGTTCCTCATATCTCGCCCCGCTCTATCGTCCGATGAGCGCTTCTGATTCAGCATTTGCGAATGCGTTCGTTGCATTTGTTTTAGACGAATGCGTTCGCTATTTCAAGATGGTTCTGAGCGCCGGAACTGCCCAGCTCGTCAGACCACTTCATGCGTCTCGACGAGGAACGTGGTGATTTCCTCGATGAAGCTGAGCGCATGGGTCTGCGAGACATTGGCCGCGGAAGAGCGAAATGCTGCTTCGATATCGGCGACGGAGCGGAACCACATTTCCACCATGCCATCGATGGGAAGCTCTTCGTCGGATGCAGGTTTTCCCAGACCGGCGCTGCGGTCGGTGACGAAGTTCTGGGTGTAGCCCATGAGGTTCGGAAATTTCTTCACCGCGTCGGCATGAAAGCCCCACCATTCCGACTTGAACTGCTCAGACGTAAGGCCCCGTTTGCGCGTCAGGATCGACATGCGCTTGACGAGCGGCCCTGCTGCGGCGTCGAGCGGTACGACGACGTTCTGTTCGGCCGTGATCAAACCCGTATTGCCGACGAAGCGCACATGATCTTGAGCCACCTCCCGATACGCGTCGGACGAGATTGCCCGATGCATGTCGTCGATGCTGTCGAACCACAGCTCAGAAATTCCGTCGATCGACCACGTACCCCTCGCATGATCGATCGCAAGCTGGCGACTATCGACGACGTGGTTCTGATGGTAGCGCCTCAAGCCCGGGAGGCGCGCTGCCAAGGGCCCGTGCACGTCGCGCCAGTGGCTGCGGAAGTCCTCGATGCTCGAACCCGGCTTGCGGGTCAGAAGTCCCATGCGAACGATCATGAGGCTCTCCTCAAACGGCGAGATAGCCGCCGTCGACCACGAGCGTTGTGCCCGTCACGTAGCTCGACATGTCGGATGCCAGAAAGACCGTTGGGCCGATCAACTCCTCGGGCTCGCCGAAGCGGCCGAGCGGAATGCGCGAGAGGAAGCGCTCGGCCCGCTCGGGATTGGTGCGCGTGGCTTCGGTCATCGGCGTGTTGAGCGTTCCCGGCGCGATCGCGTTCACGCGAACGCCGTCCTTGGCCAGCTCCTGCGCGAGATTCTGCGTCAGCATGCGCACGGCAGCCTTCGACGTCGAGTAGCTGATCGATGTCGACGTGGATACGAATGATGCGATCGATGCCATGTTGATGACGGTGCCTTTCGTGGCCCGCAAGGCGGCAACGAATGCGAGCGTCACATTGAGCGTACCGTCGAGATTGACCTGCATCGCGGCATCCCAGGAGCGCCGCACGTCGGGACTGTCGATGGTGTTGCGCGGGCATATGCCCGCATTGTTGACGAGAACCGAGACTTGGCCGATGGACGTCTCGACTTCGTGTGCCAGTGCATTGCAGGCTTCGGCATCGGCCACGTTGAGCGTGTAGGACCATGCCTCTCCACCCGCCTGGACGATACCCTCGGCAGTTCGCTTTGCCGCATCGCCATTCAGATCGGTCACAATGACCCGAGCCCCCTCCGTGGCGAGCCCGCGCGCAATGGCGGCGCCATTTCCCTGACCGGCACCGGTGACAAGTGCGATACGCCCTTCGAGCAACATCTGCTTCGGCTCCCTTATGTGATTGAGAAGTTCGCCCAGTCGTGCCTCAGTGGGCGTTTGCATCAGACAACCATATGACGAACGCGTTCGCAAATAGCGAATAGTCGTAGATCGGCGCACACTTCACAAGCTAGGCAGAAACGCAGAAGAGCAGGCTCCGCGCAGCAGGGCGCGCAGCACAAAAGGCAAGCGATCGAAAGAGCGCTTAGGCGCGGCGTCGGCGCTTGGTGACAGGCGCCGAGACGATCTCGGCTCCTTCGTAGGGCGCAGCCTCGCTGTCGGCATGCGGTGCATAGCCAAGCTGCGTTGAGAGCTTTCGGGTAAATGCAAGCAAGGCCTTTGCGTCGGCACTCTTGGGACCGATGTCGAGAACGCCCGTGGGGCCGATCAACGTGATGGCGAGCTGCATCTGCCCGCTGTAATCGAAAACGGGCGCCGCAATGCCGTTGATGCCGGTGACGGGTTTGCTCTCAGTGGTCGCGTAGCCAAGCCGTCTGGCCGTTGCCACTTCGGCTTCCAGCTCCTTGCGCGAGGTCGGCGCGCCGACACCTTGGATGCGGGCGCCTTTCCGGAGCTCCTCGGCCAAATGCGCCTCGATGATCTTCGGGGGCATGAACGCGGCGAAAACCTTGCCGGTTGCCGTCCCAGTGATCGAGAAGACGGTTCCGGTCCGCACATTCACGTGGACCTGATCGCTGCCTTCCTGGACCTGGACGATGGTGGCGCCGTGGGTTCCCCACACGGCAATGGTCACCATGAGTCCGATCTCTTCGGCGAATTCGACGACCGCATGCGCGGCGAGGCGCAGCGGATCGAAGCTTCGCAGGCGCGCGATGCCGAGCTGGAGGGCGAAGGGGCCGAGCAGATAGCGCCCGCTCGCCACATCCTGCTCGACGAGTTCCAGTTTGCGGAAGCTGACGAGATAGGCATGCGCCTGGGCCGGAGCGACATCCGCCAGAGTAGCCAGTTCCCGCAACATCAAGGGTTTGCCGGCTTTGACCAGCGCCGCAAGGATCCTGCCCCCGACCTCGACCGATTGTACGCCGCGTCCGTCGATACTCATCGTTCAATCCAATCTTCCCGAAGGCCGCGGATCATGCCGTGCCGTGGGATACCCCGAGATAGGCTGCCCGAACCTTCGGATCGTGAAGGAGCTGCTGCCCTGTCCCGGACAATGTCACATTGCCGGTTTCAAGAACATAGGCCCTGTCGGCGATCGCCAGTGCCATATTGGCCATCTGCTCCACAAGCAGGATCGTAATGCCCGACCGGCGTAGAGACACGATGATGTCGAAGATTTCCTGGATGATCTTCGGCGCGAGACCGAGCGACGGCTCATCGAGCAGGAGGAGCCGCGGCTTGCCCATGAGGGCGCGGGCGATGGCCAGCATCTGCTGCTCGCCACCGGACAGGGTCACGGCAAACTGGTTCCTGCGCTCGCGCAGGCGGGGGAACAGCTTGAACTGCTCCTCGACTTCCGCCTCCAGGGCCTCGTTGGAAAGCCGTCGGAAATACGCCCCGAGGGTCAGGTTGTCATAGACCGTCTGGTCCGGGAAAACCTGCCTGCCCTCCGGGGACAGGGCGATCCCGCGCGCGACCCTGCGGTGCGGTGGGAGCTTGGTGACATCTTCCTTTTCGAACAGGATCTGCCCGGAGCTGACCGGCATCAACCCGGCAATTCCTTTCAACAAGGTGCTCTTTCCAGCTCCGTTGCCACCGACGATAGCGACAACCTCACCGGCTTCGACCTCGATGGTGGCTTTTCGGACCGCCGAGATCGGGCCGTAGGCGAGATGAACGTCCTGAATTTTCAGCATTGTCGCTCTCCTGGCCTCAAGCCGCCTCAGTGGAGGTGCCGAGATAGGCTTCCATGACCCTCGGATCGGACTGGATCTTGGCCGGTGCACCCTCGGCGATCTTCTGGCCGTAATCGAGAACGATCACGTGGTCCGAGATGGACATGACGAGATCCATGTGATGCTCGATCAGCAGGATCGTGATCCCCTCGTTGCGGATGCGCACGAGCAGTTGCCCCAGCTCCGCCGTTTCCTGAGGGTTCAGACCCGCGGCCGGTTCGTCGAGCAGGAGAAGGAACGGCTCGGACGCGAGAGCCCGCGCCAGCTCGACCCGGCGCTGGAGGCCGTAAGCCAGGCTCCCGGCCGGGGTCTCGGCATAGCGGGACAGGCCGGTGAAGGCCAGGATGTCGTTGACCTTGCGGAGCGCCTGGGCCTCTTCCCGCCATGCTTTGGGAAGGCCCAAGAGCGATGAGGCGAAGCCGTTCCGCATCCGGGAATGCTGGCCGAGCAGCACGTTCTCGCGCACGGACAGATCCTTGAACAGCCTGAGGTTCTGAAAGGTTCGGGCGATTCCCTGGTCGCAGATCCCATGCACGGATTGCTGGGTGATCTCGTGTCCGAGGAAAGTCACCTTGCCCTGGTCCGGGCGGATGATCCCGGTCAGCATGTTGATGAAGGTGCTCTTGCCCGCCCCGTTCGGGCCGATCAGCGCATGGATATGCCCTTCCGTCAGGTTGATGGAGACATCCCTTGCCGGAATGACGCCACCGAAAGCCTTGTTGAGCTTGTCGGCCGTCAGAAGGCTTCCCGCTCCCCCCCGAGACAGGGCCCTGGTCGGCAGCTTGGGGGCAGCGATGCCGTGCGCCGCTCCGGCATCGGTGCTCGTGCCGCGGACCAGGCCCATCTTGTGGAAGAGCGATCCCAAGACGCCTGCCAGCCCCTTGGGCATGGCATAGAGGGCGAACAGCAGCAGCGCGCCATTGACGAAATGCTCGATCCAGGACCAGCGCGCCACGAGGGCCCCGATGATCACGAGCGTCACGGATCCGAGCAGCGGTCCGTAGAGCGATCCGCTTCCGCCGAACAGCACCAGCAGAAGGATGAAGACCGACAGATGAAAATTGATGAAGTCGGAGTTGATGTACTGGTTCTGCTGCGCCACCAAGGCACCGGCAAGGCCGCAGGTCACGGCCGCGATCACGAAGGCCAGCACCTTGTAGCGATACACCGCGACGCCGACCGCCCCGGCCGCCACCTCGTCGGCCTGAAGCGACAGGAAGGCGCGCCCGAACCGCCCGCGGAGCAGGTTGCGGAGCAGAAGGTGAGCCACGAGGCACAGGAGCAACCCGAACCAGACCCACTGCACCATCGTGAACGGCGTGCCACCGATGTTCAGCGGCTGAATCGAATAGATGCCCATGGCACCGCCGAAGACCTCGGAGCCTTCCGTCACAACCTTTTCGATGACGATGCCGAAGGCCAAGGTCACCATGGCAAGGCTCGGACCTTTCACACGCAGCGAAGGCACGGCGATCAGGATGCCGAACACGGCCGAGACGAAGCAGGCGAGCAGCAGCGACAGCCAGGGGCCGACCTCGTAGCGCGTGGTCAGGAGCGCGACCGCATAGGCTCCCGCGGCGAAGAGACCGGCTTGGCCGAGAGATTTCTGTCCTGCGAAGCCCAGCAGCACGTTCATGCCCGCGGCACAGAGGAAATAGACGCAGATCATGAAGAGCGTGCGCAGATAGAACTCGTTCTCGATGAACGAGGCGCCGATCGCAAGAGCCGCAACGAGGATGATGGATCCGATGACGTGGCGCATGCGCTTTAAACCTTGTCGACGGCAGCCCGGCCGAAGAGGCCCGCCGGACGGAATGCCAGAACCAGGATGATCAGTCCGAAGACGACGATCTCGCGCCACTGCGCCTGCCAGAGACCGACGGCGGATTCGAGAACGCCCAGGATGAAACCGCCATAGATGCAGCCGCGCGGATTGTTCAGCCCCCCGATGATGGCGCCCGAGAACGCCTTGAGGGCAAACCCCATACCCATGAAGAGCGACGCCGAGGCAATCGGCGCGATCAGGACGCCGGCCACCCCCGCGAGGCCGCTCGACAGGGCGAACGCGCCGATCATGACGAGGTTGACATTGATGCCCATGAGGCTCGCGGTCTGCGGCGAATGCGCGACGGCCATCATGGCCTTGCCGATGCGCGTGCGGCGCATGACGAGATCGAGCGCGATCATGATCAGAATGGCGCAGGCAAGCACGAGCAGTTCCTGCGGCCGGACGCCCGCTCCCGCGATGCGCAGCACGTCGTCGCCCAAGGGAGACGGCACCATGACGGGAGCGGGACCCCAGATGGCGAGGCCGACGCTCTGCAGGATCACGCCGAAGCCGATGGTGCTCATCACCCAGTTCATGCCGCCCTTTCCGGCGAAGGGGCGCACGGCGAGGACGAAGATGAGAATGCCCATGACGCCCGCCACCACTCCGGCGCCGACGACCGCCGCAGGATAGCGCCAGGCGGCCGCCGCTTCACTGGGAACGGCCGTTGCCGTTCCGGCGAGACCGGACAGCAGCAGAAGCATCGTCACACCGATGAAGGCGCCGAACGAGATGAACTCGCCCTGTGCGAAGTTCAGCGTCTTCGTGGTCGTGAAGGTGATGCTGAAGCCGAGGGCAATCAGGGCATAGACCCCGCCGACGGCGAGGCCGCTCAGGAGAGTCTGGAGATATACGTCCAGCATGGTGCGTTCCAACGATGCAAGGTGTCAGGCCCGCCGATCACGGCCGGCGGGCCTGGAGTATTGGACGGAGAAGCGGACCCGGTTCGCCGTCGACAATACGGCCGATCAGAAAGGAGGCGATCCACTCGCCCCTCACGATCATCGGCTTACTGCGTGAAGTCGGAAGGCTTGAGGGCCTTCACCACGTCGTCGCTGTAGGAGACGAGCTTGCCGTCCTTCCAGTGCGTCCAGCGATAGTCGGAAGCGGTCAGCGCCTCGTGCTCGGTTGCGGAGAACGGCTTGTTGTAGGTCTTCATGATGCCGTCGACCGGCGCCTGAAGATTCTCGAGCGCCTCGCGCATCTTCGGCCCTTCCGTGCTGCCCGCCTGCTTGATGGCGGCCGCCGCGATCATCGTCGCGTCGTAGCAATGCGCCGCGAAGCTGAAGGCGCTCTTGGAAGTCAGCTTGGAACCGAGACGGTCATAGAGCTGCTGCTGCTTCGGCGTACGATCCTCGGTGATCGTGCGCATGAAGATCGGCTTCTCGGCAAGGGTCTTTCCGGCCGTATCGAAGAAGCTCGCATTGTCGGAGGACCAGGAGGTCAGCGTGACGGGGAAGTAGTTGATCTTCTCCATGCTGCGCACGAGCTGTCCGATGGGCGTGCCCTGCGCCCAGACGAGAACCGTATCGACGCCGGCGGCCTTCATCTTGTTGAGCTGCGAGGTCATGTCGGTGTCGTTGACGCCGAACTTCTCGGTCGCGACCGGCTTCAGTCCCTTGGCATCACCGAGCTCCTGAAGATCCTTCAATCCGCCCTGGCCGTAACCGGTGGTCTCGACGAGATAGCCGACATTCTTGGTGGAGGGATTGTTCTTCGCGTAGGCGATGAGGCCGGCGACCTGCGCACGGTCGACCATCGACACGCGGTACATGTAGTTCTCCGCGCCGGCAGCTTTCGTGATGTCGGTCGCCGAGCCGATGCAGCCGATGGACGGGTTCTTCTTCTGGTTGGGAATGTGCTTCCAGGCCAGCGCGTTTCCGGAATTGGTCGGGCCGAGAACCGCAACCACCTTCTCGTTGTCGATCAGGTCGCTCATGTTCTGGATCGACTTCGGCGGCTGCGAGAGATCGTCGCGAACAACGAGCGCCAGCTTGCGGCCGAGAACGCCACCCGCGGCATTGATGTCTTCGATCGCGGCCTGGATGCCCAGCACGCCGGCCTGTCCGCTCTGGGCGGACGGCGAAGCCGACAGATCGCCATTGAAGCCGATCTTGATTTCCTGAGCATAGCCGACGGTCGAGATGGTGAGCGCGCTTCCGAGAAGAGCCGCTTTCAGCGCTGCAGATTTTGGCGTCATGGTGTTCCTTCCCTCAAGGGTTCGATTTCTTCTGCGGAAGCAACGCCAATCGCGCGCCGTCCGCTCAAGGCTTTTCAGCTCGGCAAGAGTCTGCCGGTTGTCGAAAGTCGAACGGAAGGGAGGAGCGGCGCGGAGTTCTTCCCGCGCAGCCGGCCGCGACGGCTCAAGCATCGCAGTTCTCGGCATCAGGGCGCTTCTCTCCTTCTGCGTTTTCATGTCCGCTCTTGTGTCAGAGCTTGCTCATAGTGGTATCTCACAGCGAACGCGTTTGCAATAGACGAATGCCCGACTTTAGTCGCGTCCTCGTCGGGCTGATGCTGGCCGACGGGAGCCCGATGCCGTCATGGCGGGCCCTGAGCCAAGCATTCACGCCCTGGCAGCGTTGCGAGTCCGAAGACGGAAGGCGGATCAAGTCCGGCCATGACGCGGCGAGTGGAGGTCCGGGAGCGGGTGCAGGATAGGGCACCGGCACCGGCGCCTTGTCATTCCCGCGCAGGCGGGGATCCAGAACCACGACGTCAAAGAAGGAGCGCGCGGCGGCGAACCTCATTCGGCATCATCCGTGGTTATGGGTCCCGGGTTCCGCTGCGCGGCCCTGGGATGACGGTGGATGGGTCTCTGTCAAAGAGCCAGCGCCTGTGGGCCCGCAGCTTGCGCTGCGGGCCGTCAGGTCAGTCGAGGGAGGTGCGCTGCGCGGCCCGGCTCGATGATGAGGGTGGAAAGTGGAAGAGCCGGACGGCGCCTCGCACGCGGTTCTTTTCAGGTGGACCAGCTGGG
>NZ_QDGA01000060.1 GCF_003347665.1 Microvirga calopogonii | reverse complement strand
CACTACTTTGGCACTTTCATCAGTGAACCTAGGGTGAAGCGGGCACGGCAGAAGGGACATCGGAGGCGCATGGCATGCGCCAGATGATCAAGCAGCATGCGCCGAACGGCCGGCAGCGTCGGTTGTGGCGGTGGTCCGCCGGCTTTTCTTTTTTCCCCCTGTGGCGGCCTGCAGCCGCAGATGCTGCAAGAACAAATACGCGATCAGCGTCAGCAGCGCGTGTCGGTGCAGCCCGCGCCACGAGCGGCCCTCGAAGTGATCGAGCCCGAGCTCTTCCTTGAGCTGCTGGTGCGCCTGCTCGCACACCCACCGGGCTTTGATGAGAGAAGCCAATTGCTTCAGCGTCGTGTCGGGCGGCAGGTTGGACAGGTAGTATTTGCGCTCGCCTGAGGGGCGATGCTCGCCCACGAGCCACACCTCGTCGCCGGGCAGATGCTGACCGGTCCGTCCCTGAAGACGCACCTCAGGCCCATCAGCCACCCGCACGCGCACGGCTGCGAACTTCGCCTTCAGCGGACCCTTGGTGCCGCGCCGCCAGGTGACCTGACGCCAGGAGGCGGTGGCCAGCATGGCTTCGGCCGCGATCGCCTCCTGATCTGGGATGAGCCGCGTGCGGGGTCGGCCGCGCGAGGGCGGGGGCGTGATCATCTGCACGTCCGCCGTGTAGACCTTCTGAATGCGCGGAATGCCCACCGCCCACAGCAGCCCTAAGGCTGAGAGTGCCTGCCGGAAGGGCCCGCTGATGCCATAGCCGGCATCGGCCAGCACCGCCCCGAAGCTTACGCCGGCTTGCAGCAGACGTTTGAGTTCCTCCAGGGCGATCTCCGGCTTGGTGCGCTGCGTCCAGAACGCCTCGGGCACGCCCGCCTGCTGCAGGCGCTCGGGATCCTGGATCCAGGTGTCGGGCAGAAACAGCCGCAAAACGATCGGGACCGGCACCTCACCCTTGGCGAGGGTGAGCGACACCAGGCTCTGACAATTGGCCTGCTTGCCCACCACTCCGGCATATTGCGAGGCGACACCCACGGAGTGCGTGCCTTTCTTGAGCAGCGCCGTGTCGTCGATCACCAGGATCGCGTCTGGCCCGCCAACGAGCCGGGTGGCCTGAGCCAGGAGTTCGGCCTCGAGCGGCGCCTCGTCCCACGGGCCCACGGCCACGAAGTGATGCAGCTGGTCATAGTCGGCGGGCGCCACCCGGGCGGCCATCGGCTGCAGGCTCTTGCGCTCACCTGGCCCGATCAGGCCCGCCACATAGAGCGGGCACATGCGCCGGCGAGCCGGATGGTGAAGAGGGGTGAGGAAGGGTTCGAGCCAGGACTGAAGTTCGTGTTCCCACGCCACTGAGGTGCTCATGACAACCTCCTGCGGACCATCCTTCCGAGAAGACGTCGGCAGGCCTCGCCTGGTTCCTCATGCCTGCCAAAGTAGTGCTAAGTGCTTGATATAGTTTGGTGAGCGCGCTGGGACTCGAACCCAGGACCCTCTGATTAAAAGTTAGAGGGTCTCTGCTCAAGCGACGTTGGACAACTCGTCTACCCAAAACTGCGCTCTCACGAGAAGCTCACAAAGCAGTGCGGTTGGTTGGGAAGAGGCGCCATCCCGGGTTTCAGAATGGAATGACCTTCGGCCGGCGCGCAATCAGCTTAGGATCGAACACCTCAACCTGATCAACCCAATCAGGATCCCAAGACCTGAGATTCGTGACAGAAGAGCATGCCGTGGTTCTGTATCGGCATAGGGTCGAGGCGATTGCCGCTCCGGGGGATCTCGTGAGTGACGAGGTCGCCCGGAGCATCCTTGAGAGCAGGCTTGGCAGGCATGCTGCGGGAGCGGCATCACCGTCTCGTCGATGGGTCCTCCACCACATAGGAGCGGATCCGGGTCCGTCCGTGGCTGAGGTCCCGTTGGCCGGCATCAGATTGCTCCGGAACTCCGGCAGCCCCCTCTTTGCCGCCGGAAGCCGAACGCTCGCCGGTGGCCAGGTTGGCGGCTGATCCGGAGACGACACCCTCGGCCGACACACCGGACCATCCCGCCGCCCGCCAGGAGTCGGCGCGCTCGTCCATATCGATGGTGCCTTCGTCATCGAGGATGTCGAGCACGCGCTGATACTGCTCATCGCTGGCATCGACCGAGATCAGATAGCCGCCGCGGCTGAGGCCCTCCGCATAGGTGTGCCTGTCTTCGTCCGGGAGAAACCACCCGCCCAAGGCGCCCCAGAACCCTCTTGGCCCGGAGCGTCGGGCTGCGGCGGGATCGTCCGGCGGATCCCGCTCGTCACCAGGCATGAAGCGAATGATGTCGTGGGGCACCCCGGCATCCACCAGACGCTTGATCGCATCCTCGGCATCGCTGCGGCTGTCGAAGAAGGCTGTGACCACTTTTCGGGATAATGAAGAACCTGTGGGGATGCTGGACGTCATTGATCTGTTTCCTCCTCGTTGATGACCAAGCCATCCGAGGCTCACATTCCTGCGGCCAAGGCCTGGTTCGTGGCAAAGGGCCTCCTCAACTTCACGAGGGAAGACAAGCTCGCCTCCCCTTCCCTTGGTTGTTCGGTCGGAAGCCCATGGCGGCACCGGGTACCTCAGCCCAAGATGCCGCTTGGGCATAGACTTGGCCGGGTTGCAGCAATCTGGTCCATGCCCGTCGTGCTTTCATGCAGCAGGTCGGCCTAAAGCTAGGCGGTTGGTCTCCGAACACCTACACGGAAGAGCGGCTGCGACCTGCTACGGCATGGTAGATCACAAGGACAACAATCGCTCCGATGATGGCAACCACCATGCTCCAGAGATTGAAGCCGGTCACACCGACATGCCCGATGGCATTGAAGATGAAGCCGCCAACCACGGCTCCGACGATGCCGAGAACAATGTCGAGGACAACGCCCTCGCCCGATTTGTTCACGATTTTGCTGGCGATGAAGCCTGCGATGAGGCCGAGAACCAGCCAGCCGATGATCGACATGCCACACTCCCTCGCTGCCTCAGAATCAACGGTGGCGCTTGAAAAGAGTTCGAGTGGTGCCGTGGAATGTCTCGTCCGTCAGGCCATGCGGTGCCGGGCTTAGCCTTTGAGTGTAGTCAACTCGCCGTCTTCCTGATCCAGGTCGATGAAGCGACCGTTCTTGGGGATGACCAACCCGTCCCCGATCTTGGGCAGCTTGGACAGGGCGGCGCAGGTGATAGCGGAGTGCTCTCCCGACGAAGTCTCAGTGCCGGTGAGCCGCGCATTTGCCTGCCCAGGACCTCGAAGGCTTCCTTCAATCCGGATGCTCTGATCAGGAAATGTCCATGTGAAATGCTGCCCTGTCTGCTCCCATTTGCCCGGCCATTCGCCCGGTTTCGTCCGAGACGCATCGAAGATGTAGGGGCTGACCTCACCATTCTCCAACTCGCCTCCCCCGACGCCGCCACCAGGGTAGAAGGTGATCACGAACTGAGACCGATCAGAGGCGCGGGTGCATTGCCAGAGGGAGCCAGCAAGGCTGAGGCCGTCGGCGATCGCTGTTGGGGACGCCAGAGCAATCCCGATCGCGGCGAGCAGGAAGCGTTTCATGGGCTGTCTCCGATCAAGGACGGAGCCGCACCGTAGGTGGAGTTCCTTACGAAAACTTATCAGCCGGTGGGATTGGAGCGATCGGTGTTGCCACCGCTGCTTTCAAGAAAACACACCAGGGCAAAGACGCTGATCACTGCCGCCAGCTCCGCACCGGACAGGAGCCAAGAGGGAGCACTCGCCCGCAGCAGCCCGATGGCTATCAGCGAGAGGAGGAAAGTAACCACTGTGCTCCACATCAACATGGGAAATCGTCCCTTCGAACGAGGTGAAGCCTTAACAGGTTGAATATGAACAGCCAATGATGGGCTCACGCCATGACTAAGGAAAGCTTAGACCACCCAGCGCGGGGGCAATCCTTACAAGACCCAATCGATCTTCACCTTTGATCAATAGATAGTGGATCGCTGGCGTTAGGTCTCGGCCCGGATTTCGCGATCTGCCATAATCTCCTCGAAGGGCTCAGGCCTGTGAATCGCGTAGCCCTGTGCGAAGGTGATCCCCATCAACGAGACCAGTTCGAAAGTCGCCTGATCCTCGACGAACTCAGCGACCGTCTGAGCGCCGAGTTCTTTGGCAATCTGGTGAATGGATTTGACGATGTAGCGATCCACCGCGTTCGTTGTCATGTTGTGAACGAAGCTGCCGTCGATTTTGACCATATCGACCGGAAACTGGCGCAGGTAGTTGAACGAACTCAGGCCAACGCCGAAATCATCCAGTGCAATCTGGCATCCCATTTCGCGCAACCTGCCGACTGTCGTGGCTGCCACGGCCATATTGCTGACCACGGCCGTTTCCGTGATCTCAAAGACCAGGGTTTCTGGCGGGATTCCGGAAACCTCAAGGATCTCGCGCACGTAGGCCACGAACGAAGCATCGCCGATTGAGGCTGCCGACAGGTTGAGGTGGATCTGGGGATGCTGGTCGAGGCCTCCTGCCCGTCCAATACAGGTCAGAGCCTCCCGGACCACCCAACGGTCAATGGCGCCAATGAGGTCATACCGTTCTGCCGCCGGAATAAACACAGACGGCGGGATAATCGTCCCGTCCCTGTCTAGCATCCGCACCAAGATCTCGTACCGCTGCTGGGTCGGATCCGCGCACGCGACAATCCGTTGAGCAAAGAGCCGTAGCCGTCCCTCTTCTATCGCTAGTTTGATCCCGGCCGCGACAGCGATCTCGCGATGGCGATCAACCGCTTCGCTCTGCTCGGGCCGGTAGATGCTGACGCGGTTCCGCCCGGCCATCTTGGCCGTCAGGCAGGCAACATCCGCTTGAGCGAGGACCGCGCTTGGGGAGCGGGTGCTCGGCGTAATCTCGGTAACCCCGATGCTGGCCCCGACACTATAGCTGCGATCCTCCCAAGGGAACTGGATCGCACTGGCTGCAGTATTGAGCTCCTCAAGGATCACTGTCGCATCATCAAGGGAACATCCGAGCAGGATGATGCCAAACTCATCGCCACCAAGCCGGCCAATCACATCGCCATCGCGCAGGTAGTTTGGCAAGGCTCCTGCCACGCTCCGCAACAGGGCATCACCAGCGACATGGCCGGCGGAATCGTTGATGATCTTCAGCCGGTCGAGGTCGATAAAGGCCAGGGCATGTTTGATGCCGGTGTCACGGCTTTCCGCCAGGGCCTCTTCAAGCTTCTGCTCAAAGGCTGATCGATTCAGGAGACCTGTCAGTTCGTCATGGGTCGCGTTGTATCTGAGGCTTTCCTCGGCTTCGCGCCGGGCCGTGATGTCCTGGTATTGCACGATCATGTAGGCCGGCTTGCCTGCCTCGTCCCGCAGGAGAGAGGCAGACCTGAGGACCCAAACTTCCGTACCATCCTTGCGCACCAAACGGCGTTCGCTCTCGACGACGTCGATCTCGCCTCTCAAGAGCGGGCCATCATCTGGTGGATCGTCATCCGAAGGGGTCAGGTCGGCCGCCGTCTTCGACAGCATCTCCCGTTCGGAAAACCCGAACAACCGGCAGAAGGCCGGATTGACCTTGAATACGGTTCCGTCGAGGCACAGCAGCGCCGTTCCGATCCCGGCGCCCTTCATGGCTCCGCGGAAGAGCGCTTCGTTATGCAAGGCCTCCTGGTGCGCGGCTCGCCGCCAGCGGAACTCCCGCCGTAGGCTGAGAGCCAGAGCAATCATGGCCCCGGTCAGGGCTAGCACAATGCCGCCGATCGTCAGAGCTCGGCTCTGCCAGGCGGCATAGACATCCTGTAGGGAGCGTCCCACGCTGATCGTCAGCGGGAAATCCCCGATCTGGGTAAACGTATAGAGTCGCGGGACGCTATCGAGTGGCGAGGAACTGGCCTCAAACGATCCTGATCTCTGCTGCGGATAGTAACGATAAATCCCCGCCCCACTGACGTCCGTGCCGAGATGCTTCTCGTTGAATGGCTCGCGCACGAGTAGCTTCCTGTCCGCTCGCATGAGCGACATCGAGCCATTCGGTCCCAGGTCCATCGTACGGAACAGATCGGTGAAGTAGTCCAAGCCCAGGCCGACATACGCGATCCCGGCGAACCGGCCATCCGGGTGAGAAATCCGCCGGCTGAACACGAGGCCCCATCCAAGACCAACCGGGCTCTTGATCGGCAGCGAAACGTAGAGCCCGACGTCCGGACGATCGCGGTGGATAGAGAAATATTGTAGCTTTGCTACGTTGATGATATTCAGGTCGGTCAAACGGGAGTGGTATCTTAGCTTCCCGTTTTCATCGACGACGGCGATGGCAGCGAAGTACTGCGCCGTCGCGACCTGATCGAACAGCAGCTGGCGCTGGAGGTCAGAACCCAGTTCGGTGAAGCCCGGCTGGGTGACCCGATCGATGACCTTCTGGATCGTCAGATCGATGATCTCAATATTGCGGGAAAGATCTCGGCTCACCGATGCAACAAGATTGCTGGATGCTGCCCTCGCCTGATCAGATGCGTTCCCCCGTTCATCGTAGACGAGAGCCGCGCAAAGCAAGTTGAAGACCGCAGCCAGAACCAGAACGTTCAGGACCGGGTTGCGCGCAAGCAGGTTCTTACACCAGGAAATGGAGGTCACGAGGCAATTTCTTGGACAGGAGCATCGGGCGGGACTTCAACGACATCTGTGCATCACAGGCCAGGATCTGGCCCTGATCGGAGTAAGCCAGAGAAGCCTCTGGAAAGCCATTCGACAAAGGAAATGGGGTAAATGATCGCGCCCAGATCGGAAGCGGTGAGAGCCTTGGCGCACGTCGTGTTGTAAAACTCGTCCCGGGGCACGTTGGGCCGCCCTTATACGATGCCCCATGCTCGGTAACGGGTTCGGCCGGTCAGCTCCCGCGGAAGAGCGCCGCCCAATTGCGCCAGCATCAGATCCACTGCCTTGGGGGTCACCTTCAACAGTTTGGCGCCGAGCGGCACCGTCACCAGCGGACGTGATAGGAACAGGTCGACCAACTCCGGCAGTTTCGAGTTGGATCGGGTCTTGGCGGTGACCCGCCCCATGAGATCACGTGCTAGGATCAGCCTCTCCAGATCCTTGTTCGCGATCTCCAATGCCTCCTCGATGACACTGCAAAAGCCATCGAGTTTCTCCTTTGCCCCTTCCCTGCCCTGTGGACGGAACTTCGACTGCTTGAACCCTGCCGCCAGCGGCAAGAGATGGTTCGTTATCCCTCGCGCTCGCAGGATCGAGGCGGCCATCGTCAGCCCCAACCACGGCAAGCGGGTGTAGAGGTTAAGATCGAGCCAGACATTCCAAGCGGCGGACGCCGCCGCAATGGCCGGCCAGTGGTTCGTGCGCTTCACGAAACCAAGCCACAAGTCCTCGGCTTCTGCCTCGTCCTGATCGGGGTCATACACCAGGTGCGACCGGCTCTTCGGCAGCGGAGTTTCACCTGCCAGTACCCTCGTGGTGCGATCCAGCACCGCGTCGATTTCGGCAAAGTGCGCCTTCCACAGGTCTGCATCATTGGCAACGGCCGGATAGGCCTCTTCATCATCCGGATCAGGCCGCCTGCGTTTCGATGTCGTCGGCGCTTTCGTACCGATCCCGCCGACACCCCTCAGAGCCGCTAGTCCGTCGAAAGAAACCGGCCAGGGCGCTTTCCTCGCCATCGCAGTCCGCCGAGCTCTGATAGCCGCTGCCGCCCGAGTGAGTTCATGCGTCGGGCTCCGAACGTCCATTCCGGCGTCATGGAGAACCAGATCGCCGACATCGACCAAATAGCCATCGAGCATAAGAGCTCGGACGGCTTCGGTCATATCGCAACGGGACTGCCAGCCGGCAGAGAGGCCTGACGCCTCTAAACAAGCGTCAAAGCGAACAATGGCGATCGTCAGCTGCTCGGGGCCAGCGCAAGATCTGTGTCTGGTTGAGCGCTTAGGTAGAACGGATTGGGAACCTCTCAGGCGTGAATTGAAGCCTGATCCTCAATGTGAGGGGACATCACATCGACGCACATCGGGTAACCGTTGATCCTTCTGCCTAATCTTTCTGCGAAGCCTTTCTACGCAGAGCCACTCGCTCCAGCCGATCCACCGGGCCGCTGCATCCTTCCTGTCAACGTGCCCACAGAGCTATATGGCTACTTAAGCACCTGAACCGAACCGTATTAGGCCGTTCATTAGCTCGACAGGCCTGCTTGAGAGGGCACGTTCCTGCTACGTACTCCGTTAGCGCTCAATCGGGAGCAGATCTTGCGCTGATCCCTACACCGCAAGCATACACCTCCCGCTCGAACTGCGCGAGGGAACAGCACTCGCGCGTGAAAGCCGACCCTACGCAATTTACGGAACGTTGCAGCACTCGGCAGCAAAGGCCATCAGCTCTCCATCAAGTCTCGGAATTGGAGATGAGCTTGGCCCAAGGCAACATGTGGGCCGACGTACTGGCACTCCCAACCTGACATAAGGGGATGAAAGCGCAGCGGGAATTTCAGCGGACCTGGACATCTGCTAGACTACCGGCTTGGTCCACCCAGGTGGCCATACGATCCACCAGGATGTCGAGCGAGGGGGATCATCCATGCCGAATGGGGGAGCCCGCCCTGGGGCGCTTGGGTGCATGAGCATCCGCCTCTTGCCCTTTTTGGTGATCGTCTCTGCCTTAGTCTCCTTGATGGCAGTGGCTCAACAGGTTCGGACCTGGCGCATCGGTTATCTCATGGATCGATCCGGCCCTGTCGCCTTTGATGAAGCCTTTGTGCAGGGACTGCGCGAGAATGGCTATGTCGTAGGCCAGAACGTTACGATCGAGTATCGCTGGACCGAGGGCCAAAGCGCGCGGCTGCCCGCGCTTGCGAATGATCTGGTGAGCCAGAGGGTCGATGTGATCGTCACGGCGGGAGCCGCATCCGTGAAGGCGCTGAAGGCGGCGACAGCGACGATCCCGATCGTTATGGCGAGCAGCCAGGATGCCGTGGCGGATGGACTGGTCGCGAGTCTTGCACACCCCGGTGGCAATGTGACGGGCCGCTCGGTCTATGGCCCTGAGTTGACGCCCAAGCGCCTCGAACTGCTCAAGGCGGCTCTCCCAGGGCTGTCTCGTGTCGGGATCTTGTGGAACTCCCAAAATCCCGGAGGACTGAACCAGTTCCGGGAAGCGGAGGCGGCCGGACAATCGCTCGGAATTCATATCGTGTCCCTCAACACCCGCTTTCCCGATGATCTGGAACCAGTTATGGCGCAAGCGGCCCGGGCTGGAGCCACGGCCGTTCTGACACTCTCCGACAGTTCGACGATCACCTTTCGTGCGGAGATCGCGGCGGCGGCCCAACGGCATCGCTTGGCAACGATGTTCTCGAACGCGGCCTATCTCGCAGGCGGCGGTCTGATGAGCTATGGGCCTGATCTCGTTGAAACCTTCCGTCTGGCAGCAGGTCACGTCGACAAGATCCTCAAGGGCGCCAAGCCCGCGGACCTTCCAGTCGAACAGCCGAGCCGGTTTGAATTTGTCATCAATATGAAGGCGGCGGAGCAACTCGGCCTCACGATCCCACCCGCCTTGCTTCTCCAGGCCGACAAGCTGATCGACTGACGCCCCAATGACGACATGATCCACCACAGACCGGGTTGTGTCGTCATGGGTCTGGCCAGATAATCGTCAGGAGCGCTCCAACCGAGCGTAGCTGTAACTGAATCCTTCCGGCATCGGCAACGCACAGGTGTGATACGCCATGCCTCATCAGCGGATCCTGGACTTCGATATCCTCGAATTCACCACTTGGCTGGTCGGCACGGCCCGCGTAGCTCTCTCCCCAGTCGAGATCGTCACCCAAACCTGTGATCGGCTCGTGGCCGCTGGGATCCCGCTCTGGCGGGTGCGGGTCGGGCAGCGGCTGATCAATCCCTTGCTCAGCGCCTGGGGCGTGATCTGGATGCGCGGGACGGGAGGCACGGACTACACTGTCCCTCGCAGTGTCCTGGCCACGAGTTCCTACACCGGTAGCCCCTTCGAACATGTCGTCAAGACACGAACCCGCTTCTACCGCTCCCTGCGAGATCTCGATCCCACCTATGACCATCCAGTGCTCCTTGAGCTCGCTGCGGATGGCAGCACCGATTATCTGGCCCTCCCGATCGTCTATGGGGATGGGTCGGTACAAGGATCCTCGTTCACAACCGATGCTCCCAGCGGCTTCACTCCGGAGACCATCGCGCTGATCGAAAAGCTTAGTCCCTTTTTAGCGGCCGCGCTGGAGCCAGCCGCAATGCGCCGGTCTGCCGAGAGCCTGCTGCGGACCTATCTGGGCGACGGCCCTGCCGAGCGCATTGCCGCTGGCGCCATCCGCCGCGGTGATCAAGTGGCCATCGAAGCCGCCGTGCTGCTGACTGACCTGCGCGGTTACACCCTTCTGTCGGAACACCTGCCTCCCGATGAACTCCTGGAGCGCCTGGGCCAATACCAGGAGGTGGTCGTCACGGCGGTGCGGGCCGAGGGCGGGGACGTGCTGAAGTTCATCGGCGACGGCGTGCTGGCCATCTTTCCGGTTGAGGATGGCGAACGGGAGAAGGCGAGCGGTCGCGCGCGTCGTGCCCTGGAGGCCGCCCTGTTCGAAGCCGAGCAGATCGGAGGGCTGCGGTTTGTCGGCTGCCTGCATGTCGGCTCCGTGATTTACGGCAATATTGGCAGCCCGGACCGGCTCGACTTCACGGTGGTGGGGCCCACGGTCAACTTTGTCTGCCGGCTGGAGGCGGTTGCCAAGAGCACGAACTCTGCCGCGGTGTGTTCCGGGGAGGTGGCGGCCTGCTTTCCAGCGGACACCACAAGGCGGCTCGGAACCTTCACGCTACAGGGGATTCCGGACGAGCAGGCGGTCTTCGAACTGATCGCACCGGACCGAGAGCCTTGGGAGGACCAAGGGCGGGCCCCGAGATAAAGCCCAGAACGGGGCCCGGAACTTAATCTGGTTGATGGCGGAGCGTCCAACAGCGGCGCACAACAGCGCTGGCCCGAGGAACAGACCATGCCGCGCTACATTTTCAATGCATCCAGTGGCATCTGCTTTGTGCAGGAGTTCGAGATCCACCATCTCCCGGATCTGGAGACCGCCTGTCACGAGGCTCACCGGGTTGCCAGACACTTTCGCGCTTACCTGCCCCGCAACATTCGACAGGAGAACCTGACGATCGAGATTGTGGAGGAGATGGGCCAAGAGTTTGCGGTATTGCGGGGCTGTGTTGCACGGATCGGTTGGTGGAGGTAGTGATCCCGCCCCAAGCCTTTGCTTAAGCGATGCGGACGGACTTCGGGCGTCCAAGCTCAAGCATGCGGTTCAGGGCAGCAATGGCGATGGCAACCTCCGTCTTGCGACGGCGGTCCGTTCGTGAACGCAAGGCGTCGCCGATCACCCGTTTAAGCCAGCCGATAGCTGACTCCACGAGGGCACGGCGAGTGTACCCGGATGCCTTCTGCCAGCCGATGCGTCCATGCTCCGCGATGCTTTGGAGATGCCGGTCGCGCTGGGTCGGAGCGGTCTCCCCATCCTCGCTCAGCACGGCCGTTGATCGGGGTGGAACGATGACTTCAGCCTCAGGATGGTGCTTGCCGACGGTGCCGTAGACACCCGCTTGATCGTAGGCTCCATCACCGATGAAGGAGGCGAGTGGAGCTGCAATCTGGTCGAGCAACAGTTCCACTTGCGAGCCATCATCGACATCGCTCGCAGTCAGCTCTGATACAAGGATCTGCCCGGTCTCCGCATCGACCCCAATGTGCAGCTTGCGCCAGGATCGGCGTCTGCGGGTGCCGTGCTTCTCAATCAGCCATTCGCCAGGCCCACAGAGCCGCAGGCCGGTGCTGTCCACCAGCAGGTGAACGGGTCCTCTGGAGCGTGAACATGGCTTTGGGACCTCCAGGGTCTCGGCACGGCGGCTCAGGGTTGAGTGATCCGGCACCGCCAGATCCAGACCCAAGAGATGGAGGATTGAGCCAATCAGACCCTCCGTCTGACGCAGCGCCAAGCGGAACACTGCTCGTAAGGTCAGGGCTGTCCTGATCGCCAGGGCTGAGTAATGCGGCTGACCACCGCGCGTTCTGCGCGGCTCAGCCCGCCAGGCTGCAATCGCTTCCTCAGTGAACCAGATCGTGAGGCTTCCGCGCTGGCGCAGGGCTGCATCGTATTCCGCCCAGTTCGTCACCTGGTGCCGCTGCTTCGGGATGTGGTGACGGCGAGCAGCGTTGGCTTTGAATGGCACGACAGGCATCCGAGATCAGGGGCCCGCTCTCCTATGCCATCCCGGTCCGGCCGCCAAAGCGCCTATTCGTGCAACAAGGTGTCGCCCGGCCCAAGAACCTGCCGCTGCGCCCGCCGTTCAAACCCTCCGGCATGGAGAAATCCAGCCGCCCCCTGCCGATCCCGTCCGTCCCAAGCGCGGCGCCAAACGGGGCCGGAACAAGAGCTGGTCTCAATGACACGTTTAGTGCGAACGGATCAGCAACCTCTTTGATAAGGTGCTTGCAGAGTAATTACTCAACGTGAAGCCCGAGGCTACTCTCATGGTTTTGGAAGGGCGATCGCAACTTAACTTTAGATCACTGGATAGCGCTCAAGATGCCTATGCTCCCGCTTCGCAGGGGACAGGGTCCGTCAGCCCAACTGTGCGAGCCCTGTGCGCCTTTGCACGCCAACGCTGCACTAACTCAGAATGAGAATGGGAACGTTCTGTAAAAGGCCTTAGATTAGGCACCGATAAGCGCTTATCTAAAACTACCCACTTAGCATCCCGACTGTTTTCGTAATGGGAGGGCGTTATGGTAGTACAACGTTTAAGTCGCTCCGCTGCGCCTCGAAACCCTCGGGACAGCTCCCAAGCCGGTGCAGCACGAATTCCTGCTCAATTCCGTGTTCTTGAGGATGGTACGCTGCGTCTTGTGGTACGCCTGCCGTCCAGCGAAACGGTCCTTGAGAGCTCAGTAAATTGTGCTCGTATACTCCGGCGCTCCAAGGACAGGATACGAGAGGCCACAGCAGGCCCCTCCGCGAGGGCCGCTGCTCACGTTGTCACCTTCCTCGATATCAACGCAGGAAGCGTAGTGCGAACTGCCTCCACCCGCTTCTCAGATCGAACGGAACGACAGGATCGGCTTGAACTTGTCGGTTCAGAATTCAAGAGAATGGCTCATTGGCAATTCGCAGACGGAACGAGCGCTCGCGCCGATTACAACCGCGACGGCAGAACCCTGCAGTACTTCGATCAGAACGGTTCTCCAGCCGGTCACTTTGTGACCTCTATTCAGACGTTGCCCACGGGATTTTTGAGCAAAACCGAGGCTATGGAGGACGGAGGGCGAGAGCATATCATTATTGGACCTAAGACACTGCAGCCCGGTAGCTATACGATTATCGGGCCCGCGTTAGTGAGTAAAGGTTATGGCCAACAAACCAACGATCCGGGACCCGATGTTTATGTGACAGGGCGAATAGACATCGATGGATCGAGCGCATTCTCCTACGTCCGGCCCCTTAATCCATCGACGACCAGCACCGGCTACGTGAATATCGGGAGTGACGGGTCTGTTTATGGACATTACAGTATCATCACACAAGGCTCCGACGGCCAAACTAAAATCACAACTGATAACGTCTGGAAGGACAGCGGCGGTGGGGTAACGAATGAAAGCCACGGGGAAGCCGGGACTAATCCAGAAGGCGGCTTCTACAGCATGACCTCCTCCTACGACAGGACAACAGGCGAGAGCCAACGATCAAGCTGGGGAGCCGACGGACAAGGCAACGAAAGTGAGACGACGATTACTTACCACGCCGACGGGAGCTTCACGATCCGAACCGTTTCGAAGGATGCCGATGGGAATACGAGCGGTGGTGAGCAAAGCTACGACAAGGACGGCAATCCTATCGATGGCGGGGGCAACGAGGGTGGAGGTGGCCAAGACACTGGCAGCGGCAGCGGAACTAATGGCGGCAACGATGGAAATGAGGGCCAAGGCGGTGGCACCGAGGGCGGCGGAGGGGGTGGCGGCGACACCGATGGCGGCGGGGGCGATGGCACCGAAGGTGGTGGAGGAGGTGGCACCGAGGGCGGCGGAGGACCTGATGACACTTCACGCCCGTCAGATGATGGCCCCGACGAAAGTCCTCCAACGTGGCAAACCAAAACTCTCGATCGCGCTTTCACAACTTGGATTGGTGACCAGTTAGGCCCGCTTGGCGGATCGTATAAAATCCCTCCACCACCCGGGGACTTGGGCGACCCCGTCCCTATGCTCAGGATCTTGTGCGAGGACGATATCCAGGGGCGAACTACAACTCAGACCAGCGCCCAACCCGACGACACCTTCGACCTGAGACCATTCCTCATCCACGAGCGGGATATCGAAGATGATCCCCGTGCACTGGTCGCGGCTTTCGCCAAAATCGCAACCACGATGCAGACGGCGAAACTGCAGCAACTCGCTGAAATATTAGCCTGAACTGATGCCCATGACGCAACTGCCATCGCACTTCGTATTTGGACTTCGCTGAAATCACAGGTGTTGAGCAAAGGCCAAATCAGTGGCTGACATAGCCCAGAACAGGGCCAATCAGAAAGCCAAGGATGCCGCTGACCGGGCCGCTGGCTAGGCAGCAATTTAATTAAAAACCAATACGAATTGTTGCGGTATGTGCTCCTCAGCACAGCCTTAGATTCAGGAATGCTCTAAGTTTCCGCGACTTAGACGCGTGTGCATATCTCAACGATATTGGTAGTCGGGGGCTGTCTAGAGGAGCCCAGCCATGCAAGACACTGCTCACAAAGCTTTGCGTCAGCCTGTGCATGAAGCATTGCACGACCTCCTTGAGCCCTATCGCCCAGTTTCCCCGCCTTGGGTCATGGACCAGCAGAAGTTTTTACCCAACGAAGAGTACAAATGGCAGCGGGTTCCTGTTGGAGCCCACAATCCGTTCCCCAAGGTAACGGATGTTGCCGTGAACTCTATGTTCAACCCCGCACTAAATGTTTTGCTGACTGGGGAAGACGGGCATCTTTGGGTGGCTAATCTCTATGTTCCCGAAACCATTCAGTCCCTTGGTGGGAACGGCTTTCGGCGGGTCGCCGTCGGTCAGAACGGTAAGAATGTGAAGTGCCTGGACATGAGCGGCATTCTCTGGGCACTAGGAGCATCAGGCAATTGGATTCAGACGCAAAGCCAAATTGTTGGACCTCTTGATGATGTCATGGTCGATGGAAACGACGTTTGGCTCACAGGGACGAATGGAACAATTTGGACGACGAAGGATGGAACCAATTACCAAGATGGGACGGTGTTGATTGGGTTCCAGAGGCTTGCCGTAGGAGCGGACGGGTCGATTTGGGGCATCGGCACAAGCGGCCTACTTTGTTGGTATGAACGTTCTACGCGCACATGGTACCCGAGCAACGGCTCCGGGATGGAAGATTTGTCAGTCAGCTACGAGGGAGTAATTTGGCTGGTGAGCAAAACCGGGCAGGTCTGGACAACAACGGACGGCAAGACGTTCAATCCGACTCCTGGAACAGACTTCCGTCGGATAGCTGTGGGCCGATATGGCATAGCATACGGCGTAAAAACTGATGGAAGCCTGTGGATGTGGGCTCCGGCCCCTGGGGCACCTCCCCCGACAGGCGGCGGGTCTGGAGGTGGTGCGGGTGGTACAGGCGGCGGCTCTGGGGGCGGTTCTGGTACTGGTGGAGGCAGCACTACGACTAAGAAGCCAACTATCACGTGCACCACGACCCCGCCCGACAACTTCAAAATCACGGGCTCCGATTTCCTCCCAAACGCGAAGGTCAACCTCAGAGGCGCCAACATCATCAACAATCAAGTCAACAACGTCTTTTGGTCGACACAGTCAAACTCGACCGGAGGTATAGATTACACGCTACAAATTCCTTGCGTTCCAGGAGTGCAGATATCCTTCTCGGCCAATGATGGCCGGTCTGATCCGAATGACCTGACTGGGACATTGTGGAGCAACACAGTCACAAGCTCCTGTCCCGCATGAAGAGTGAGGTGAACAGAGGAGGCTCTTTCGCCCTTGCTTACATCCGATGCTTCGGTCCTGCACCACACGCTTGGCAACTAAGCGGAGTGCATCGAACCGCTTGCCTCTGAACAGCAGCAAGAAAAACCCCGTCCGGGGTAGAGCCGGACGGGGTCCTGTGTTGTTTTGACCTAAACGCTGGCAACGAACTCATCCAGGATGAGCTGCTTGTCCGCCCATCCGCTTGATCGGTAGCGCTCGATGATTGCTTCGACCAGTTCCGAGCGTCGGGTGACTGATCAGAGTGGCGCCAGCATGGACCAGACTCTGGCCGTTGTGCTTCAGGATGTCGCCAGCGAAACCATGGCGGGGACGCTCGAAAACGACATCCTTGTGGGAGGCTCGGGGATTGATCGGCTCTCAGGCGGGTCGGGCAATGACCTTCTGGCTGGCGGAGCTGGCAAGGATGTCCTGAACGGCAGCGATGGCGACGGCCGGCTCATCGGCGGCCTGGGTCAGGACGCCCTGATCCAGGCCGAGGCAAGGACGTATTCGTGTTCGCCAACAAGGACACCAGCGCCTCCAAGAGCACGGCTGACTACATCACGGACTTCTCCGGCAAACTCGGGGATCGGATTGACCTCAGTGCGATCGATGCGAACGTGAAGAAGGGTGGCAATCAGGCCTTCAGCTTCATTGGCACAAATGGGTTCACCGCAGCCGGTCAGGTCCGGTACGAGAAGACGAGCAAGGACACTTACATCTTCCTGAACACCGACACGGACTCGACTGCGGAGGGAGTCATCCGCCTGAAGGGAGCAATCGACCTGCAGAAGGGCTGGTTCGTGCTGTAGGTCCCGCATCGGCAGTCAGAGCCGCCATAACGAGCGCCCGCCGAAGCACAAGCTCCGGCGGGCTCGCGGTCAATGTTTACCCGCACATGCTTCGATCCACGCCCCGTGAAGGGGCGACGCCGCGCTTGAAGACCCGGCCGTCGTACTCAGTCGTATTTCGATCCACGCCCTCGCGGGGAGGGCGACGCGCTGCGCCTTGCCGCCGTCCCTAAGAGTCTGTCCGAGCGATTCATGAGCTTTGACAAAGCCTTGCGATCCTGCGGGTCATGAGCCGGATCATGGCGAGTTGCACGAACGCCAGCTGCGTGCGCGTGAGATTCTCAAAATCCTTGACCAGCCGGCGGCAGCGGCCGAGCCAGCCGAAGGTTCTCTCGACAATCCACCGCTTCGCAACCACCACGAAGCCTTTGGCTGCATCCGAACGCTTGACAATCTCCAGAACCACCTTGCCGGTCCGTTTCGCGGCCGCGGCTGTTGCTGCGCCGCTGTAGGCGCCGTCGGCAAACAGGCGCTCCAGGAACACGAACACGCGCCGCACACTCTTCAGAAGCGGCAGAAAGCCGTCCCGGTCCTGCACGTCGGCCGGTGTCACATTCAGTCCCAGCATCAGGCCCAGTGTGTCGACGATGAGGTGACGCTTCTTGCCTTTGACTTTCTTGGCCGAGTCATAGCCGATCGGATCGATAGGCCTCCCCCTTTTTCGGCGCTCTTGACGCTCTGGCTGTCGACGATCGCGGCGGTGGGACCGGCCTGGCGTCCCTCAAGTTCGCGGACCTGCTGGTAGAGCGCGAAGTGCAGGCGGTCGAGCACGCCATCGCAATGCCAGCGCACGAACCAGCCGTGCACGGTGCTGCGCGGCGGCAGGTCTCTGGGCAAAGCCCGCCATTGGCAGCCTGTGCTCAAGACGTACAGAACGGCATTGAGGATCTCGCGCAAGCGCTCCGGGGCTGGACCGGACTTCGTGCGACGGCGCAGAAACGGTCGCACCAGATCCCATTCGGCATCCGTCAGGTCGCTCGGGTAGCGCAAACCTGTGCGAGCGTAGAGACCTCGGCTCTCTGGGGTCCACATGGGCGCCTCCGCAAATCGTCGCCAACCAGTGAATCACAAGTCATTGCTCGGATTCAACTTTCACTCGGACAGGCTCTAAGTCTATAGCCTGTTCAAGGACAGGGCGAGGGCCAACGGACGAGGTCTGCTCCTGAAAGATCTTCTCGCACCCGAGAGCCTGAAGGTCCCGCAATAGGGTCCCTAGGCTAGCCTCGTGCTCCACGGTGGAGGTGCGCGTATCCGATCAGCATGAGAGCCCTTGTCGCTCCAATAGCATCATAGAGATACGACACGGTTTCGTTCCAAGAATCAAAAACTACTCAAATGGAACAAGAAAGAAGGGATGGCGGAACGTTCCAGAAGGGCAGGCCTCATTGCAACGGAGTTCGTCTGCTCCATCAAGTGAGAGCGGCCACAGACGGTTCTGGATTCCGATGCCGTTTTGCCATCGGAACCAAGCTTGCCTCCCAACCTCAAAAATATGCTAATATGAAAAATCTTTGCGTACTGCATCTTGCCGAGACCAGCTCATTGTGCCAAAAAGACTTATACGCAAACATGCAGCATGGATATCACATGGATCGCTTCACCAAAGACCAGATGTTCGACGAACTCCGCACCATCTTCCTGTTCGAGGCCGACCACATCCTCATGGGAGCCGGCGAAGAAATGGCGGAGCGCTTTATCGGCTTCCCGCTTGGCGGCGAAACTGAGTTCCTGGCACTATCGCCCTCAAAGGTTGATCTGAGCCGCTTCACAATCGCTGGCTCGTTTGATCGTGGGTATGACTACGCGTTCCGTCCCAGCCTTACGAACACCTTGGATGAGAGCGAGGTCCAAGACCTCGTCGTCTTCATGCTCGGCACACCGCGTACAGGCGGTATCGGCTCTGGTGGGACACAGCACCGTTTCATGACCGCGGACGGCTACTGTCAGACAGTGGCGGATACAGTCTTGGCCCGCTGGAAACTGGAATGGGATGTCCGTATGCGCCACGAGTTTACGACGCGGGACCTCGCCCTGCTGGCCAACATGACCGAAGGTGCCGTGCGCAACGCGATGGCCGATAAGACCGAGAACGGGCTGCGAGCAAGCCCTGGTGTGAAGCCTGTTCGGGTCGAGTACGATGAGGCCAAACGCTGGCTCTCCAATCGGCGAGGGTTCATTCCCACGCCTTCCCGCCCCAGGGAAGATGCTGTCCTGCACGAGATGGTGGCTGCTGCTAAAACCACAAAGGATCTTGGTCAGGTTATCCGAAGGCGGAGCTACGTCTTCGACATCAACAATCCGCCCGACCTTGCATCGGCTGGTTTCACTGCGGAGGAGATCAAGGCATGGGAAGATGGCTCTTTCGAATTCGACGTCGGAAAGGCAGCGAGGCTTGCTGAAGAGCTCGATCTTGATCCGCCATTGTTCGTCGGCAAGGCACTCGAGGTCAGCTTGCGCCGCAACTGCCCCGTGACTGAAGGAGGTCAGGCATGAACGCGGAAGCCCTGACCCTCCATGCCCAGGAGCGCCTGCAGCAGCGAGCGATCCCGCCCCTGGTCATCATCCTGCTGGAGCAGTGCGGTTCACTCATCCGCTGCTGCGGCGCCGACCGGCTGATTTTTGACAAGGCTGCCCTCAAGCGCCTGAAGCGGCACCTCGGAGGCGAGCGCAATCTGCGCGTGATCGAGCGCTGGCTCGATGTCTACGCTGTCCTCGGCGATAACGGCCAACTGATCACCGTTGCCCGCCAGTCGCGCCGCTTTTGGCGCGACTGACCCTTCCACCCATCCATTACTGTCTAACAGAGAGACTCGTCCGCCATGGATAAGACGTCATCGACCATGCTTGAGTTGTTTCAGCGCATGCACGAATGCGAAAAGACCCTGTGGTCCCGTTACCACCTCAAGGATCAGGGTCAGTATGCGGCGCTGCTCGTCGCCAGAGCGCTCGGGGCATGCGTTGTCGCCAATGGCGTCAACCAGGGCTACGACCTCGAGCACCCCCGCTACGGCCGCATCGAGGTGCGGTCGCGGCGTTATCCGCTCGACGGCCGCCGCGAGGACCGCGCTCAGGTGCCCTCGAGCAAGCAGGGGCTGTTCGATCACTTCGCCCACATTGTGCTCGATCAGGACTTTACGGTAGCCGGAGCGTATCTGGCCCCCCACGATGCCATCGACGCCCATGTGGGCAAGAGCAAACAGCGCTACGTCCGGTTCGCCGACGGAGCCGCTCTGCCGCAGGCCGTAGACATCACCGCCGATGTCCGTGCTGTGCAGACGGGCCTCTGACCGAGACCCGTCCCGCCAATCTGCCGGACTGTGTTTATGGTGTCTGCCCTCCGGGTTGAGCTCAACAAAGCGAGGGCAGATTAGCCTCCACCCTGCGAAATCAGCTTATTGATGGCATGTTTGACGGTGTCGGGTGTCCACGGCAGTCCCGTCTTCGTGGGAACACCCAAGTCGTTCAGATATTCGGCTATTGTGCGATTGCGGCCGCGACCCTCCGGCACTCTATCTAAGATTGCGGGCAGAGCCATGGGAATCGCCATCTGGCGCCACGCATCGCTGGCCTTATCCAATTCACGCCAATCCCTGAAATGCACTGCCGGCTCGAAGTCCTCACCATCAATTTTCCAGGGGATCGGATCCAGCGCTTCGCTCCGGATGTCCAGAGCGTGGATGAGGTCGTGCAAGCGCCGGTGCGAGCGCCATCCATCGTTTCGACCAAAGTCCACCCAAAGGAGGGTCGCAATGCCCTCCTTGCAGGGCTTTAGCCGCCGTAGAAGCGGGTGATCTTTCTTCTCTTTTCCATCCGACTCCTTGAGCCGGACGACATAGTCACGACTCGGTTCGAGCAGGACAACCTCATCAACAAATATGCCTCTTCTCTCCCGCACATATCGCTCCGCGAGCACGCGCTGATACCGGATGGTACGGCTCTGGCGTGCCGCCTCGTCCGGATCCGCCGACAGCTCAGTGAACCCTGCCCACTTGACTGGGTAGGTCCAGTAAAACCCCACAAACTGCGGCCGGTCTGCATCGTCCTGCATGCGCTCCTCATCCCAAACTGGGAAAAAATCAAACGGTCGGTCTCTCGTGCGATCTTTCGATCATACTGCGAAGCATAGCAACAAAGACGGAGAACACCATGAGCTCCCCCCTTCGCATCGCTGAAATCTCCACCGGCCGCGCTGGCGGCCTGATCGGTATCACCTTCGCGCCCGGCAAGAAGCAGGTAAGCGCCTACAGCGGCGTCCACGATCGCGACCTTTCTCAGGACCTCGACACGATCGCCGCCTGGGGCGCCGCCGCGGTCGTCACGCTTGTGACCGCCCGCGAGCTCATCGACCTTAAAATCCCTACCCTTGGCGATGAAGTCCGCAGCCGCTTCATGGAATGGCACCACCTGCCCATCGAGGACTGGCATGCGCCGGATGCCGCCTTTGAGGCGACCTGGCCCGCGAGCTCCCGACGCCTGCGGACGCTGCTGGAGACTGGCAATCGGGTCCTCGTCCACTGCAAGGGCGGACTGGGCCGGGCCGGGATGATCACTGCCCGTCTGCTTGTCGAGATGGGTGCGCATCCCGAGCAGGCTATGGCCGATGTGCGGGCAGCCCGCAGCCCCCTCGCCATCGAGAACGTGGCGCAGGAGGAGTGGGTACGCCGGGGCACGAAGATCCTTGATCGGGTTGATGTGAGCCAGGCGGCTGTACGCGACCGCGCCGTGGGCGCGCTCGTCGGCCTCGCCGTCGGAGACGCAGTGGGCACGACGCTCGAGTTCAGAGCCAAGCCGCCTCGGGCGGTGCTGTTTGACTTGGTCGGCGGCGGTCCCTTCCGCCTCGAACCCGGGCAGTTTACAGACGACACCTCGATGAGCCTCGCGCTGGCCGACAGTCTGATGGCCGATCCGAACCTCGACACGCACGACCTGATGAACCGCTTCGTACGTTGGTGGCAGAACGGGGAGAACAGCGTCACCGGTGAGTGCTTTGACATCGGCATCACCACTGCACAGGCCCTGCGGCGCTTCGAGATAACCGGGGATCCGCTCGCTGGGTCCACGGATCCAGACAAGGCTGGCAACGGCTCGATCATGCGTTTGGCCCCGGTGGCGGTGCGCCACTGGGCTGACCGGGAGCGGCTGCTCCGCGTGGCGCGGGACCAATCGCGCACCACGCACGGCGCCGCTGCGGCGGTGACGTCCTGCGAAATTTTGGCAGAATTGCTCGCTGATGCGATCGCCGGACAGCCGTTGTCGCATCTGATCAGCGGAGATGCGGCACGCCGGGTCACCGGCTTCTGGCCCGGCCAGCCGCGGGACGAGGTGCGTGGCACGGGGTACGTGGTGGCCTGTCTGCACGCGGCGCTCTGGGCAGTGTCACACACCTCGAGCTTCCGGGATGCGGTGCTGCTCGCTGCCAATCTGGGTGAGGATGCGGACACCACCGCGGCCGTCGCCGGCCAGATCGCAGGGGCCCTCTACGGCCTTTCGGGAATTCCCACAGACTGGCTCGACCGCCTTGCCTGGCGTGGGATGATTGAAAGCAAGGCCGAGTGCCTGTTTCGGGCGAGCCTGGCCGCCGCGTGCGAGGAAGATGCGGCCTGATCGGCGTCCGGTCCCGCATGCGAGACCATGCTGCGGGACCACCCGCAATCGGGAAAATTTCGGACACCCCGTCTCGTGCATGATCTTTCGATCATGTCGCGACGGGTCACAGGCACCTTGGAGGAAAACAACATGACAACGACACATCACATCACAGGATTGCAGGTCGGTATGGGCACGGTGCGAGACAGCGCACACAGCGGCGTTCTGGACGCTTGGAGGATGAATGAAACCAGGAAGCATCCGGCACTCATTGCATATGGCGCGAAAACGCTTTCACAAAACTTTCCGCTCGCTCTTGTTGTCGGCCGGGAACCGCAGGTGGACGAGGAGGTCGCCGCAGGCGTTGGCTCCTACGACTTTACGGCCCATCCGCGGTGCGCGTTCTGGAACATTGCATACCGCCTGATGGCCAGGAGCACTGGCCAGCCGGAATTCGGTACAGCGGCATTCAAGCAAGAGTGCGTCCAGCGCAAGGCGTCACCTATCCTCTTTGCAGACGCTCTCCCGATTGGCCTGTCGAACAGGAACGACGCACGAGCTAAGCATCTCCAGCGTTCGGAGGTCTCAGACGAGGCCGCTGACCGGCATGTAAAGGGTATCTTTGAGCTAGACATCATGAAACGCGTGCAGCTCGTGATCCTCTCAGGCCATCAAGCCCCTCAATTCCAGTACGCAACGAACGCCTATCGCGAGCATCTCAGGAAGGCAGGCAAGCCCTTCATCGAGACCGCATTCCTCTACCCAACGAACAGCCGCAAGATCGAAGCGCAGATCGAACAGGCGAACGGATGGAGGAGCCTTCGGGCACTTCTGGTCGAGTTCCGCAACGCTCTATGAGCCGGCAGCTCATGCAACGTGAGCGAGGCCCGCTAACCTCTGCCTGACACGCGGACACCCCAACAAAGCGGAGAACCGACCATGACGGACGACACCAACCAGAAACTGAAGGAAATCAAGCGAGCCCTCTACGGCTATCACTACGCCCTGGACTTGCATGAGGACGCCAATGTCGCCGTCAGGCGGGCGATCGATAAGGTCCAGGAAATCCTGGGCTACCCGTGGGTGCCCGGCGCTGTGCTAGAGGATCGCCGCCGACGCTTCACATGGGAAACCGGCGATCTTGTCACTGTGGAGAGGAGGGACAGCAAGGGGAGCTAAACTCCTCCTTATGCCCGAGACACCACCGGCTCGTGGAGCCTACCAGAAGTGCAAGAAGACAAGGGGCAGCCTCATCTCGCCTGCACGTCGCTCAAAACCCAAGAGAGAAGGAGAAGACATGCGCACAGCGTTGTGGTTGATCTGGTTCTTCGTCTCCAGGAAGATCGCGTATCTCATGATCTTCGGCGTGTGGCTGTTTGCCGGCATTCTGTGTCTGGTCGGCGGCCCGGGCAGACCGGCTCCGCCCGACATCTGGGCTCTTTATTGGCTGCTCGGGACGATTGCTCTGATCCCGCTCGTTATCTGGTACACGATCTACAACATCGGGATTTTCATTCGGAAAGTCAGACAGGGATCAATCCAGTTGGTCCAGTTTGCCCATAGGGAGCTACGTAAAGGTTGATTGAGGTGGCTTCGTTAAACTCGTTGGCTCGGAAGGGTCCGATGGCGAGGGCTCCTCAGGAGTGTTGTGCTCATCGCGTGGTCGAGAAATCGGATCTTGCGATAACCCACATAAGATCGGCCACCGCCGGCTGATGCTATCCACATCGATTTCGTGATCATGCGGAGTAGGCAATTAATTTGTCGGAGTAAAGGTGCCTTCAACGATAACGTCACCGACGTTGATGCCGATCCGCAGAACAATCGCTTGAGCCTCAGGGCGGTTCTTGTTGGCGTCAGCCATTCGCTCCTGCAACTCGGCCGCACACTGAACGGCGTTCACGGCACTACTGAACTCAACCAGCACGCCGTCGCCCATCATTTTCACGAGCCGGCCATGGTACTGCGCAATCAGAGGGCGGACGACATCGCGCCACCGCATGCGGAGCGCTGTCAGCGTACCAGCTTCGTCCTGCTCCATAGACTGGCTGTATCCGACCACGTCGGCAGCCAGGATGGCAGCAAGGCGGCGTTCAACAGGTTCTCCGGCCATGGACAAGCCTGGTTGCAAGGGCGCTGACGATCATATTGCCCCGTCTGCGCCCATCCATCAATCAGCCGCTGGCCAAAGACTAAGCTCACTCAGCCTCCCCCCAGGCGATCCCTCAGGTCCAGGATCATGTTATGATGTGATAGACACCCATCTTCGAAGGCGTTCCCAATAACCTCAAAGCCCATCGCCTGATAGAAAGGGATGATGGGGTCCTGCGCCGCGAGCCGGACATGGGTAATTTCAGTGCGATCGCCAATTTCGGCCAGGATATGAGCCATCAGCCGCCAGCCAATGCCCCTTCCTCGGGCCTCCTCAAGGACGGCAAGTCGCTCGACCTTGGCTGTGCCAGAAGTATACGGGCGCCATCTGACCGTTCCGACCGGCACTCCACCAGCAAGAGCTAAATAGTGTCGACAGGTGTCCTCGTGTTCGTCGATCTCCCGTTCGGCCGGGATGTTCTGGCCGAAGACAAACACCCGCGTCCTGATCTGAACGCACTGTGCGTGGCGGAGGCGAGTGTCTGCCTCAATGATCTCGAAGTCGGCAGGAGCGCTGTGCGCCGTGTCGTTGACTGAGGACATGAGCCGGGATCCAGTTTGGAGGCAAGGCGGCCGGAGATCGACTCACCATCCGCTCCCGCCAATGCCCTACTATTGGTAGCAGCGATGTTGGGTAACGGCGATAACAGCAATGGCTGTGCTTCAAACAAAGTATGTAGCTTCTGCACCTTCCAAAGTCAGACTAGGGTCAAACCATGATGGTCCCGCTGCTGCACGAACGGCAGCTCTGACCGCCGAAGCCGACACTGCTCAGGCAGGGAGTACTCCCCCAAAGCTCTCGTGGACCACAGCTGAGCCATCTACACTCAAACACACAAAATCAGGAGGGTCCGCGCATGCGCCAAAGTCTGTGGCTTCTCTCCCTCGGCGTCTCGATGTTCTCCAGCGCGGTCCAAGCCGCCCCTTACATGATCGTGGGCAATGACGAAAAGCTCGTCTGGGACGACCAAGGTAAGCCCGTCCTCTCTCCCGCAGGCCGTGACAGCATCTTGATCATCGACCTAGCAGATCCTGAGATGCCGAAGATCAGCGCCAGTCTGCCCATCAAGAACTCCATTGTGGGTCCGCCGGTCAATGTGGCTCTCACCCCTGATGGGGCCCTTGCCCTCGTCGCAGACTCGATCGACGTGACCAAGGAAGGCGAGGCCCTGAAGCAGGTGCCCGACAGCAAAGTCCATGTCATTGACCTCAAGGCAGACCCGCCCCGCATTGTCACATCCTTGAGCCTCGGCAAGCAGCCCTCAGGTCTCGACATATCAGCCAAAGGCGACATGGCCCTTGTCGCCAACCGCGGGGAAGGCACGGTGAGTCTGCTGTCGATCAGTGGCACACAGGTGACCCTCACCGACACTGTCGCACTCGGGTCGCCTTCTGATCAGGTGGCCGCTGTGGCGTTTACTCCGGACGGCCGCAGGGCGCTTGCGGTCAAGTTTGCGAGCCATAAGGTGTCTGTGATTGAAATCCAGGATGGCAAGCTTGCCTACAACAAGCTTGACCTGCCGACTGGACCCTGGCCCTACAATGTCGCAGTGGCGCCGTCTGGCCAGGTCGCCCTCACGGCCGACAATGGCAATGCCGGGGCGTCGGATGGCAGTGTCGACACGGTGAGCGTTGTTGACTTGGAGGCAAGCCCTCCCCGCATTGTGGACCGCGTGGTCGTAGGGGACGGCCCTGAGGGACTGGCGATCAGTCCGCAAGGTGATCTGGGGGCAGCCGCAATCCTGCGCGGCGGCAACTCGGCCAAGACAGCCTTTTTCTACAGCCCCGTCGGTTCGGTCACGATCCTGAAGATTGACGGCAAGCACGTGACTCGCCTCAAGGATATCGAGGTAGGCGGTTTACCGGAGCCGGTCTGCTTCACGCCGGATGGTCGGTATCTGTATGTCGGCAACTATCTCGACCAGGACTTCTCGATCCTCAAAGTGGAGGGCGCCGAGGTGACGGACACCGGCAAGCGCTTCAAGGTCCCCGGCCATCCGGCATCCGCCCGCATGAGTGCTCGCTAACTGAGGCGCTGGGGCTGATCTTCCAGCACGGTTTGAAGACCTGTTAGGATCATAAACCGCTACCGCGGTAGGATATGCTGGCTCTGTCTGTGAATCCGCATTGAAGGTCGACCGCTCGCGAGGGAAGCACAACATCTTGGTTTAACAGCGCAAAATAGGAGATTCGGCGGGATCATCATCGGCGCCGATGATGATCCCGCCGACGCTATGAATTCGCCAGCAAAGCCGTGCACTTAATGGCTGTCGGCGCGAGGGTTAGCATTCAATGCTGCCCCACATAGGAGCACCAGAAGCAGTCCTTACGAACTGTCTGCGCGAGCCATCCTCATGCTATATTTCCCGTCGGATCGCACGACCACGGACGGGAGAGCGAAATGACACGACGGGTCGCCGTTCTGTTGTTCGACAACGTAGAAGTCATGGACTTCGCGGGTCCTTTCGAAGTGTTCGGAGTAGCAGGGCAATGGGAAGGTAAGCGCCTCTTCGACATCTACACTGTCGCCCGGGAAAGCAAGCCCGTCTTGGCCCGGAACAACCTCAGCATCAATCCGGACTACAGCTTCCGCGACTGCCCCACCATGGACATCCTTGTCGTTCCAGGAGGCTTCGGAACGCGTCGGGAGAAGCATAATCCCTCAGTTATGGACTTCATTCGCCAGCATACTGGGCAGGCGGAGCGGGTTCTGTCCGTCTGCTCGGGCGCCCTGCTGCTGGCCAAGGCCGGCCTCCTGGATGGGCTGCATGCGACCACACATCGTGGCGCCCTTACGGAACTCCAAGAGGATGCTCCGACGGCGAATGTTCTTCCGGATGTAAGGATCGTCGACAACGGGAAGATTGTCCTCTCGGCTGGCATTTCCGCCGGGATCGACGCGGCACTCTACCTCGTCGCCGAGTTGCATGGGCTTGAACAGGCAACCGAGACGGCAACGCACATGGAGTATGATTGGCGGCATCAGCCGAACCCAGCCAATCCGGCTATTCACATTGCAAAGGCTTCTTCGGAGGCGGCCGCACCGTCAATGGAGTCTCCCAGCTTGAATGTCATGCCTCAATAGGTTTAGGCATTGCACCCAAATCCATTTGGGGCGGGGCTGCTGCTCGACCGCATCTGGACGAGGTGCAGAGTATTCTGATCTTGGCAGTTGTGATAATCTCAGGCCAGGCTGGTGCCGTCGCGAGCTGTGTTGAAATTCGGGTGGCGCGATCTCCGGCATGAACATCGTATTGGGTCAGGCGGCGAGGTCAATCGTCTCCTTTGCGGCTGATGCTTGCGTGAGTGTCTTCCAGCCATCGACCTTGCGCATGGTGATCTGACCTGATGCGAGCAGAGCCCAGAACAGCATGGCGGCGGTGGCAGCCGAGGGCAGCACCGTCTGGGTTTTGATCCGCCGCTTGAACTCCTCGTGCAGCCGTTCGATGGCATTGGTGGTGCGGGCCGACTTCCATTGCGAGGACGGCAGCGTCGTGAAAGCAAACAGCGCCTCGCCCGCCTCCTCCAGGCTGTCCGCCACCGCCCGATGCCGCAGCCGCCATTTGCGGAGAAAGGCCTGGCGGCGCTCCTCAATTTCCTCGGCCGTGGCGGCATAGATCATGTCGGTGTAGTCCGCCGTGATCGCGTCGTAGAGACGCTTGGGCGCATGGGCGAGCAGGTTGCGGTGCTTATGCACCGTGCCGCGCTGCAGGGGCACACCCTCCCACACGGCCGCGAGCGCCTGCTCCAGGCCCGGCGCGCCATCCACGATGACAAAGGCTGGCCG
>NZ_QDGA01000006.1 GCF_003347665.1 Microvirga calopogonii | reverse complement strand
TTATTGATCCGGCCCTCATTGTCTTGATGTTCATCATGCGGCGTAGCGGACTGGTTTGTGGCGAAAGTAGCTTCTGACGCGGGCAGGCAATTTGGACAGCCTACGCATGTAGCTGACGGTTGCCCGCTTGAGCTGCTGTTTGCTGCGCGCGGGCGCCTTGCGGGTGACAACCTGCTTCAGGTCGGCGTTCAGGCCCTCCTCCGGATTCAGCTCCGGGCTATAGGCGGGCAGATAGAAGACCTCGATCTTCGCCCGATGCGCGCTGAGCCAATCGCGAACCTGGGCGGCCCGGTGCACCTGCAGCCGGTCCAGGATCAGGAACACCTTGCGCTTAGCATCGCGGATCAGGCGGTGCAGGAAACGGATCAAGGTTGCGGCGTTCACCGCCGCGTCGACAATCATCCAGCGCACTGCGCCGCGATTGCTTACCGCCGCGATCAGGCTCAGTCCAGCACGCCGGTACCAGACCCGGACCACCGGCGTCCGGCCCCGAGGGGCATAGCCGCGGCCGCGCACGTCGTCCGCGCGCAGGCCGGTTTCATCGCCCCAGAAGATGGTGCCGCGCGCCTGCCGGGCCGCCGCGACGATCGCCGGATACTCTCGCCGCAGCCAGCGCCGCACTGCGGCCGGGTTCTGTTCGTAAGCACGCCGCAACGGCTTCTGCGCCGTGAAGCCCCAGCGCGCCAAGTATTTGCCCACAGTCCGCACGGCGAGCACGACCCCGCAGCGCTGCGCGATCACCGCGCCCACCGCTTCCCGGCTCCACAAGGCAAACGGCAGGTCCAGTTCGTCCGGGGTGTGCCGGCAGATCAGGCGCCGAACCTCGGCCTCCTGGGCCGCATTCAGCAGCCGCTGCTCATCCGGCTTGCGCCCGCGCGGCTGGCTCACCAGCCCCTGTGCGCCCTCCGTCGCGAACCGCTGGCAGATGTCGAACACCCCGGTTGGCGACAGCCCAACCTGAGCCGCGATCGCCCGGTAAGTCAGCCCGCGCTCCCGCAGCCCAATCACTTGACGCCGGCGCTCCTCTTGCGCCGCCGCCGGCAGCTTGCGCATGTCCACGTGCTTCATGCCGATCAATCTGGACCGATCTCGGCCTCCTTCAAGATAATGAGGGCCGGATCAATAAGTGTTTGGCATTGCATGCAAGATCCTAAGGGAAAGGTCGGAGATGGCTCATACGACACCGTCAGCGGGTAACCCCATGGTCGCTTTCGACACAAGGTACGGCCGATTTGTAGCTCAGTTGTTTGAGAAGGAAGCACCTATCTCCACAGCCAATCTCCTCAACCGTGTCGACAATGGACTTCTCGCTAACTCGTCAATCTACCGCATCGTCACCCTTGCCAATCAGCCTGACACGGTCCCAGCAAAGATAGAGGTGGTCCAGTTCGGCCTTACACCGGCCGCACGAGAGACCGATCCTCTCCCACCGATCGCTCATGAGCCGACGGCCGCAACAGGGCTGCGTCACCTTGATGGAACCTTGTCAATGGCGCGCCTTGCGCCGGGAACTGCTGGATCTGCATTCTTCATTTGCATCGGGGACCAGCCCGAACTCGACTTTGGCGGGCATCGCAACCCGGACGGACAGGGCTTCGCCGCTTTCGGGCAAATCGTTGAGGGGATGGACGTGGTCCGCAAGATTTTCGCTCAGGCCGAGGACGCAACCGATCAGTTGTCCGATCCGATTCCGATCGATTCCGTGGCACGAGTATGAGGCCAGATCTTCTAGATCTGCATTGACTTTAACCCGGAACTGCATCGAAGTGTGGTCTCGAACAAGGCTGAGGCCCAACGGGACTGATAAATTTGTAGAAGAGGGCGATGGAGTAGTGATGATGCGCAGCGGATTCTTAGCCGTCCTAGCACTCGGGTTGCTCACAAGCCAGGTAGTCCTTGCAGCCGATTTCAGGATTGGCGTGCAAGAAGATGCAGATGTCCTTGATCCTCATCGTGCCCGGACCACCGTCGGGCGAATGGTTTTCACGTCGCTTTGTGACAAGCTTGTCGACGTCACGGACAAGCTGGAGATCACCCCCCAGCTTGCAAGCTCCTGGTCATGGAGCCCCGACAACAAGACACTGACGTTCAAGTTGCGCACCGACGTTCAGTTTCATGATGGAACAAAGTTCGATGCGGCGGCTGTCAAAGCAAACCTCGACCGCGCGCTGACTTTGCCCGATAGCCAGCGCAAGGGGGAGTTGGGATCCATTGACCGTGTGGAGGTCATCGATCCCTCAACTGTCGTGCTGCACCTGAAGCAGCCGGACGCGACGCTGTTGGCACAGTTGAGCGACCGCGCAGGCATGATGCTCTCCCCTGCGACCTTCAACAGCGAGGATGTCGGCCGCAAGCCTGTCTGCTCCGGGCCGTACCGTTTCGTGGAACGTGTTCAGAACGACAGGATCGTACTGGAAAAATTCGCAGGTTATCGGGACGCTAAGGATTATCAGTATGATCGGGTAATCTTCCGCCCGATCCCGGATACAACTGTGCGCCTCGCCAATCTTCGGGCCGGCGATCTGGAACTTGTTGAACGTCTGAATCCCTCTGATGCCGAGGCCGTGAAAGCCGACAAGAGCTTGAAGTTCCTAGTTCTGTCAGGACTTGGATTCCAGAATATCGTGATCAACGTGGGAGCTGGTCGTGGAGCCGAAGGTCCTCTGGGCAAAGACAAGCTCGTGCGGCAGGCCTTCCAGGCGGCCATTGATCGTGACGTCATCAATGAAGTGATTGGTCATGGTCTCTATAATCCTGCACAGCAGCCGTTCCCGCCAGCCAGTCCCTACTATGACAAGCAGTATCAGGTCACGACCCGTGATGTGGCGAGGGCCAAGGCTCTGTTGGCCGAAGCCAAGCAGCCTGAAGTCGCCTTCGAGCTATCATTTGGCAATACGACCATAACAGCTTCGTTGGCTGAGATGATCCAGGCAATGGCAGGAGAGGCCGGATTTAAGATCAGCCTCCGCCCGATGGAGTTTTCAGCCATGCTCGCGGAGATGCAGAAAGGGAACTTCCAGGCTTCTTTGAGCGGCTGGTCAGGTCGGATTGACCCCGATGGCAATATTCACCAGTTTGTGACCTGCAAGGGAACGCAGAATGACTCCAAGTACTGCAATCCGGAAGTAGACCGACTGCTGAACGAGGCGCGGATCACACCGGATGTCGAGGCTCGTAAGAGTCTCTACAACCAAGCTCAAGGAATCCTACAGAGCGAGCTGCCGATCATCTACACCTATTATTCGCCTCTGATTTACGCGGTGTCGAACCGCGTGGCGGACTTCAAGCCGTATCCCGACGGCATGATCCGACTTCGTGGCGTTCACCCAGCCCAATAGGTTTCGTGACTTTCTCAGACCTCCTTATCTGAAGTCTCGTGTCGCGACCTTGATGTTGGGCAACCCCACTGGCGGCTTAAGCAGTTCAGCCTCCGGGGCCGTGACAACCTCCCGTGGCCCCTCACGCAGACGGTCACGAGTGCCAATTTTGGACTCATCGCCACGTCCGTAGCGCATGCTGAACGGATCATCCCGGTCACCAACACTGCGCAACAGGTCCGACAAATCGATGAGATGCTCAGCGATCAGGTGGGTCACGCCGCCCTCACGCTGGAAACGCCCGCGCACGCCGATCATCCCGGATGAGAGGATCAGACGGCGTTGCTGCTCAAAGAGGGATGGCCAGACGATGATGTTCGCCACGTCGGTTTCATCCTCGATCGTCATGAACATCACGCCTTTGGCTGAGCCGGGCTTCTGGCGCACCAGCACCATGCCGGCAATCGTCAAGCGCTGTCCGTCCCGGACCCGCCGCAGTGTCGCGAAACTATGGATCCGGCGCTCGCGCAACTCGCCGCGCAGGAAGGCGAGGGGGTGCTGACGCAGCGTCAGTCCCTTCGAGCGGTAATCCTCCACCACTTCCCGCCCTTCGGTCATCGGCGTGAGTTCCACGACCGGCTCAATGCTCTCCGACCGGATAATCCTATCCCGTTCATCGGCAGCCGCGAACAGCGGCATGACCTCATCAGAGAGGCCACGGATCGTCCAGAGCGCATCGCGCCGGTTGACGCCAAGGGAGCCAAAGGCATCCGCCTCGGCCAAGCGCTCAAGGGCCGTCACCGGGATTTCCGCCCGGCGCCACAGCTCTTCGATGGATGTATACGGTGTGTCGCTTCGTGCGATCGGGATCATGCCGCCATTGGCATTGGCCAAGCCGTGCACCAGGCGAAGACCCAACCGAACGGCAAAGCGGTAGCGGTTCCGCGTCGGCTCCAGAGTGCAATCCCACCGGGAGTGGTTCACATCGATGGGCCGGATCTCGACCCCATGGGCCTTTGCGTCCCGGACCAGTTGCGCCGGAGCGTAGAAGCCCATCGGCTGCGCATTCAAAATCGCGCAGCAAAACACGTCTGGATGGTGCCTTTTCATCCATGAGGAGGCATAGGCGATCTTGGCAAAAGACGCTGCATGGCTCTCCGGGAATCCGTAAGAGCCAAAGCCTTCGAGTTGCTTGAAAGTCCGTTCGGCGAATTCCCCGTCATAGCCGCGGGCAATCATTCCCTGGACCAGCTTATCCCGAAACTTGGTCACGCCGGCCGTCAGCTTGAACGTCGCCATCGCTCGCCGAAGCTGATCAGCCTCGGAAGGGGTGAATCCGGCGCATTCAATGGCAACCCGCATGGCCTGTTCCTGAAACAGGGGAACGCCAAGGGTTTTTTCCAACACCCGCTGCAATTCCGGCCGAGGGTATTCCGGTTTTTCGCGGCCTTCCCGCCGACGCAAGTATGGATGCACCATGTCGCCCTGGATAGGGCCAGGGCGAACGATCGCCACCTGAATGACGATGTCATAGAAGTTCGCCGGCTTGATCCGGGGCAGCATCGCCATCTGGGCGCGGCTCTCGATCTGGAACACACCAACCGTGTCCGCCCTCTGAATCATCTCATAGGTCTTTTGATCATCCAGCGGGATCGACGACAGATCGTGCTCAACCTGCTTGTGCTCCCGCAGGAGGTCAAAGGCACGGCGCATGCAGCCGAGCATCCCTAGTCCCAGCACATCGACCTTCATGAACTTGAGAGTATCGATGTCGTTCTTGTCCCATTCGATCACCTGGCGGTTTTCCATCGCGGCCGGCTCAATCGGCACCAGATCACAAGACGTTCCTGGGTGAGGACAAAGCCGCCCGGGTGCTGGGACAGGTGACGTGGGGCTCCTATCAGTTCCGAGGCCAGTTCGAGGGTCATCCGAAGCCGCGGGTCGTTCAGATTGAGGTTGAGTTCCTGTGCCTCCTTCTCGGTCACGCCATCGTTGCCCCAGCCCCAGCCCCAGACAAGACCGGACAGGCCTGCCGTCACATCCTCAGGCACACCCAAGACCTTGCCGACTTCACGCACGGCACCCCGGGCGCGATAGGTAATCACGACCCCTGTCAAAGCCGCCCGATGCCGGCCATAGGTGTCATAGATCCACTGGATCACCTCTTCCCGGCGCTCATGCTCGAAATCCACGTCGATGTCCGGCGGTTCACGGCGCTCCTGGGACACGAAACGTTCAAAGAGGAGATCGTGCTCGGTCGGATTGATGGAGGTGATGCCGAGAACGTAGCAGACGGCGGAGTTTGCGGCCGAGCCGCGCCCTTGACACAAGATGCCGCGGGACTTCGCGAAGCTCACGATGGCAGGGACCGTGAGGAAGTAGGGGGCGTACCCCAGTTCCTCGATCAGGTGGAGCTCGTGGCGGCAGGTTGCTGCGACCACATCGGGAACGCCGTCCGGATAGCGCTTGGCTGCTCCCTCCTAGGTCAGCCGCTCGAGTTTATCCTGGGCTGTCTCGCCGGGATCCGTTTCAGACGGGTACTGATACCGCAGCTCATCCAGTGAGAATGTGCAGCGTTCCACAATGTCACCGACACGGCGGAACGCTTCAGGGTGGCGCTCGAAGAGGCGCTCCATCTCCGCCGGATCCTTGAGGAAACGGTCGGCATGGCGATCCAGCCGGAACCCGGCTTCGTCGATTGTGCAGCGCTGGCGAATGCAGGAGACCACATCCTGCAGCCGCCGGCGGGATGGGTGATGGTAAAGGACATCGCCCATGGCAACCGTCGGCACCTTCGCCGCCTGGGCCGCCTGCTCGACATAATACAGGCGCAAGTTCTCATTGGGCGCGAAACGGCGGATCAGAGCCATATAGGCGCGATCGCCGAAGGTCGCCTTCACCCGCGTCAGGTTCGCCCTGAGCGTGTCATCAGCGTCATCTCCAAGGAGAATGGCCAGAAGGCCTTCGTTCCAGGCAACCACATCGTCCCAGGTCAGGAAGCACTTGCCCTTGCCGCCACGGCTCTTGCCGACACTCAGCAGCCTGCAAAGGCGCGAATAGGCGGCGCGGTCCGTCGGGTACACGAGCAGCGAGGTGCCGTCCGTCAGGTCGAGACGGCAGCCTACGATCAGGCGCACACCCGTTTCCCGTGAGGCCTCATAAGCGCGGACGATGCCAGCAAGCGAATTGCGGTCGACGATGCCGAGCGCCTCTATCCCAAGGAGCTTTGCCTGCTCGAAGAGTTCCGCTGGACTGGAAGCGCCGCGCAGAAAGCTGAAATGGGTGGTCACCTGCAATTCGGCGTACATCAGCCGAAGAACCCATGCATCCACCATCGGCCGCCTTCGGCCATCGGAGCATCACGAAAGATCCAGAACCGGCCACCCTGGTCGGTTTCAATGCGGTAGTAGTCCCGCGATGGACCGTCCTTGTCTCCGGCCCACCATTCTGGTGCGATGCGTTCCGGCCCATCGGCGTTGATCACCTTATGACGGACCTTGCGCCAAACGATGAGGGCAGGGGGGTGATCGGGGACAAGCGCTGTCGCTACAACACGCTCCGGTGGATCAAGCAGGCGGGCGGGCCGAGGCAGGTTTTCGGACCAGACCTCCCCAGTGGGCGGAGCAAGAGGGGATATCCGCTTTATCATCCGCTCCGGTACAAGGGTCTGAACCGGCGCCAGTCGGTAGACGCGGGCGCTTCCGACTTTCGCGCTGAGCCTGTCGACAAGACGGCTGATATCCACATCCTGCGTTTCAGCCCTGTCGATGCCTCTGGCCTCAGCTTAGATTTCGGCAAACGGCTCGACCTTGCTCGCAACGAGAACCATCTCCTCGATACCGAAGCCTGGATCGATTGTTTCCAGCCGCTCATCGAACAGCTTTGCGAGATGGCCGTGCTCCCGTGTTGCTTTAGCCGTGCCGACCCTCAGGGATGCACCCTTTTGGTCGACGCGGCGCAGGATCAGATCCAGTCGCCGCACACCCTGACCGCGCTTAACAAGCTGTCCGCACAGGTCCTCGGCCAAGTGCCTGACCACCTGCTGGAGATGTTCCAGCCGGCCAATCGGCTCCGCAAATGCACAGGTGGCCAGAACCGTCTCCTCTGGGATCAGTGGATTGATCGGCTCAAAGGCATGACCCAGCGCCTGGTCGAGCCGGAGGGCTACATCCTTCCCAAACCGCCGGACCATCGGCGCCCGAGGCATGGCCGCAAGCTGACCCACGCGGTCGACACCAAGCTTCTGCATCGTGGCCACCGTCTGAGGCGGAATCCGGAGGGCCGCCACCGGAAGCGTTGCGACCGCCTCGACGCTGCGGCCAACGGGGATGATGCCCCCGCCACGGAAGCGGGCTACTGCCCATGCAGTCCCCGGAGCATCGGCGATAGCAGCCTTCGCGTTGATCCCCTGGCTGGTCAGGCGGCCTAACAGGTGCTCAAGAAGCTTCTCCTCGCTGCCAAAGAGATGCGCCACACCGGCAATGTCGATCCAAAGCCCGTCGGGCGGATCAAGGGCAACAACCGGAGAATAGGCGATGGCCCATCGCGCCAACCGCCCTAAAGCCGCTCTGTCCTCCTCCGGCTTCGCCTCAACGACATGAAGATTTGGAACACGGGCTTGCGCCTGGGCAATCGGAAGGCCAGGGCCAAGCCCCAGCTCCAATGCCTTTGAACAGGCGCACCCGATCCGCCGGGCAGATCCTACGGAGATCGCCGTCACCAAAGGCTCGTCAGGGGGAGGGCCGCCATGCCGCCTGACCCGATCCGTTGACCAGGTCGGAAGATACACGGACACCATCCGCCTCATTCGAACCCCCTGCGCCAACCTTCAGACAAAATAATCCTGTCAGGAGGATCGACGCTTGCCGCCGATGCACTCCAGCTTCGCGGAACATAAGGCGAACGTCGGAAGCGAGGAATAGGATCCCCTCAGGGGGAAGCTAGCCCTGTGAATAGCGTGAACAAATCGGGATCATCCATGATTTCTTCACTCCTTGACCGGTGGCCACTCGAACCAGCCTTGGCCCGTGCCAACTGCCGCGCTGTCTGTTATAAAAGGCAGAAATTACGCAAATCATTTCTGATTTCAGAAATCAAAATGCCAGGACAGTACACCTCGATGCAGCAGGCAGAACTCGTCTCTTCCCCAGATCCCGTCGTGGATTTCATCACGGATGCATACCGAGCCCTGACCGATTTGGGGCTTCGGAACAAGATGATTTCGCTCCCTTCCGCAAGCTCCCGTGGGCGTTCAATTGACTTCGCGGTCGACCCTGACGTCTTGGTTGAGTTTCTCGCCCAACCTGAAGCTGCAACTAAGATCGGGTCTGACATTCTCCCACTCGCCCAGGACTCTCAGCGGTCAGCCGCAGAACTTCGCCGCTCGATTATATCTTTGATCGCCGATGCGGAGATCATCGCCAGCGAACAAGGCATCGAGACCCGGCGGCTAGCCCTCGGCGTAATTGAGTGGAAGGACGCCGACGGGACGAAACGGACCGCTCCGTTGTTTACCATGGCGGTTACGGTCGCGAATGATCTCACGATCACGCAAGCCGGGCCGCTTGAGCCGAACGAGACCTTTCCGCTTTTTGCGGCTTCATTCGGATGCACGGTTGGAATCGATCCGACCAAGCCGCCATCTCGCGCATTGGTCGTGAAAGCACATGCCGTCGAGCCGGTAAAACCCGGCGGCATCGCCATCCTCGGCTATAAGCCTCGGGTCAATCTCAACCTCTATGCTGGCAAAAGCGCTGCCATGCACCGAGCCGTAGATATATCCGCCCGGCCGCACCTGTCCGACGTTGGTGCGCTTCGCATTCTTGCGGGTTTAAGTCCGGCGAGACCGACAAATGATCTGAATGCGCCAAACCAGCACGTTGTTGAGGCCGACCTGAGTCAGGACGAGGCCATCACTGCCGCCAGGGCAGGGGAGTCCTTCGTTCTCCAGGGTCCGCCCGGAACCGGCAAATCGCAAACCATCGTCAACATCGTCGCCAATCTCCTAAGCGACGGAAAGCGCGTTCTCGTCTCCGCCGAGAAAACCGCCGCACTGGAAGTGCTTTCCGACCGCTGGCCGAAGACCGCTCAAGGCATTCCGGGCCCAGTCCTTCTGACTGAGGGAGGATCGCCGTTAGGACCTGAGGCTCAGTTCGCTGTCGCAACCCCGGCAGTCGCAGCTCTTAAAATCCCTCCTGGAGTCCTATTTGATACACTCGTCGTCGACGAGGCATCTCAGATGAGGCTGGCACACTCTGCTGTCGTTGCGGCGTTGGCAGACCAGATCATCGTGATTGGTGATTCGCAGCAGATGGCGCCGAGCAACCTGTTCACACGGGTTGGCCAGACCCAAGTTTCAGCGACCATGATCCGCAGTCTCCTGGATCACGCCGTCGGCTCGAACATGCCCTCGAGGCTTCTCAAGCAGCACTACCGCTCCAAGCACGAGAGCCTCATCCTATTTTCTAACAATAATTACTATGGTGGCCAACTCGACATCATTCCGTCTCCGCTACGCAACGGATCACTTGGATCCACGTTCAAATTCGTTCCTAATGCAGTCTACGATCGAGGGGGAGCCGGGGATAACATCGTTGAAGCCAATGCCCTTATTTCGGAGGCACTGGAGATCGCTAAAGAGAACAATGCGCGTCGCAGAAACCCACTGAGGGGTAAGCCCCACTCTGTGGGCATCATCACACTGAATGAAAATCAGCGCGATTTAATCCTGACCCTGCTGCCCGAAGCGCTGGAACGACAAGGCCTATCCGATGTAGACCTCGCCGGCAGTAGCGGGCACGAGAGGCACTTCGTCAAAGCTCTTGAGAATGTCCAAGGCGATGAGCGTGACATCGTGCTAGTCTCGACCACTTATGGCCGAGACCGCAAGCAACGATTTGTCGCCAATCTGGGTGTTCTTTCGCAGCCTGGAGCCGCGAAGCGCGTAAACGTGCTAGCAACGCGCTCGAAGTGGAGAACGGTCGTTTACCATTCCTTCGAGATGGAAATGCTTGCCAATGCCAATAGCGATGGCGCCGAAGCCTTCAGGAGATACTGGAGGGAACTCCAGAGTGGCTCCGAGATACGACCAAGGCTTCTTTCATCACAGGAAGTCTCTTCAGATGATATCGAGTTGGTTTTCAGCCTAATGCAAAAGCGCCTTAAGTCGGAACGGTACTCAGTTCACCGGTTCCCGCGCTTTCTTGCCGGGTTTGAAAAGGACGATCCACAACGGTATTTCATCAGCTTCTATATCACAGGCCTCTATTCGCCGCTGCAAGAGGCTTCGGACATTGCCCGCATTAAGAACGCTGGCTGGCAACTATGCCGTATTCCGATCGACCAGTGGCGAGCCGATCCTGAGAAGATGGTTGATGGCATCTACCGGGTCATGTCCAAGGCTTCGATCGTGAAGATTGAATTTTAGGTATTGATCCACGCCGCCAAAGCACTGGGAATCTTCCTGCTGACAGCACCAGGTTCCATAACAAAGCTTATGCGAAATTATAACGTTGCGGCCTCACACCAGGGGACCAACCTTGGATCACCGCTCGCAAATAGGACAATTCGATGAACACCTCCCCTCCCGAGACGGATCTCAACGTGGCTCCACTCGCATCCGACATCCTGATGGACGAGATCGAAACACTTTGGGGACTTCATATCGGGATCCTCGACGAGATCGACGATCAGATCGAGGCCGCGGAGGAAATGGGCGCTAAGATGCACGCTCTAGAAACCGAGGCTGAGCAGTTGCGGGATGAGATAACATCCATATTTTCCCGGCTCAGGAATGCCGGAAATAATGACGCTGCTTGGGAAGGTGCGTTCCTGCAAGCTGGAGTTCTCTACGAAGATCTCGTCAGCTTCCGCACGCTCGTAACATCGGAGGTGATGCTAATCGCCGGAGCGGCCGAAGTTCAGGATGCCGCGTCCGCGCAGACCTTCCTTCACTAGGACAGCACACTGAGCCGCCGGAATAACGTCGACGTCTTTCTCCCAGAGTTCCCATGACAGCTAATTTTGAAACCCTCTGGCAAGAGGTCGAGGCGATCCCTCATCCGGGGCCTGCTCCGAAGCCCGAAGCGAGCTCGCCGCATCCATCTGACCACGCCCGCTTCTATCGACGCCTCCTCGATGCACGCCAGGTTGCACTGGCGCTGTGTTGGACGGCGTTTGTCTCCATGCCAGTCCTCAGCATTGCTGGGGGAGCTTCCGTTCCGCTCTGGATCCTTGGAGTGATCGGAGCCGTCGGGCTTCTAGCCCTATGTTGCGTTCGGGCAATCCCGAGCGACTTCCCGATCTTCAAGAACCGCCTCCACGCAGCGGAGGTCGAGTGGCAAAGCGTCGAGGATGAATGGGAACAATGCGCAGGGCCCCGACCATTTGAGGTCAAGCGGCTCCAGTTGCTCGACCTCTTGAACGAGTGGAACAGTCTGGCCCCCTTGGAGGAGCAAAAGATGGAAGGCCTCCAAGACGCCCAATGGGAAGCTCAACTCCTCCAGTTTTTATCCGGTTTCCCAGTCCAGGGAGCCGACATATTCAATGTTGGAGACGGCCGTCTCAAAAATCTTCACGATGCAAAGGTAAAAACAGCCGCCGACATCAAATCCGAAGAGAGCCTGTCGCGGATACAGGGGATTGGCCATGCAATTGCGAAGAGCCTGATCGACTGGCGCAGAAAGCTCGAGAGCGAATTCGAGTTCGACCCGACCCAGCCACTCCTCCCCGCTCACGTCGACAAGGTCAAAGGAGAGATTGCCGCTCAGGCGAAGGATCTCGAGATCCAGCTGAGATCAGGCATCACGGACCTTCGGAAAGCACTTGCCCGGATTCAGAAAGTCCGCATTCAGGGCTTCGATACCCTGAACCAGGAATTCGGGCGATACCAAAAGGCGCGCCTTGAAGCCTCGCTTCTCTCTTAGAGCTTAAGGGAACAGCACGAAATTAGGCGTGGTTCGATGGTATCCACGTCCGCGTTTACGCTGTTTTAAATCGTTAATTCCAATTAACAGGAGGCTCCTCTATCGTGCGTTTCGCATTCGCCCGAATGTAAATCGGCCGCGCCACATGAGGACCTCACCCGATGAATCTTGCTCCTGCCATTCCTCTGGACCGGCGGCCCCCTACGGGCGAGATCAGCGCTATTAACCTCGACGCTCCCCAGGTTACAGATGAGGCTGGGGTTCCCGTCCCTCTTGGTGAAATTCTATCCCATACGTCAGGTGGAGCAATCTATCGCATCCCTGCCGATACCCGGCTTGCTGCCAAGGTGAACAATGGTGGGCCCGATCCTCACCTCAGCGCCCGGCTAAAAGGAATGCTCCAGGTCGAAAGCAATGAGCTCAGGAAGTTCGCTGTCTGGCCGACCGCCCTGCTCTACCCTAAGGGAAGCAATGAGCCCATTGGCTTTACCATGCCACTCGTCAGGGACCGGGCTCCCCTTTCGACCCTCTGGAGCCCAAAGGGGCAGAAGGCCCGCTTCCCTAATGCTGATTGGAAGCTTCTCGTCCGGGCGGCGATCAACGTTGCTCGCGCGTTCAATGCGGTCGCTAGGGCCGGCTGCCTGATCGGGAACGTCAATCCAGCCAACATTCTGATCGGGCAGGATGGGTCGGTCCTTCTCACTGGTTGTGATGCCTTCCAGATCGACTTCGTCGACTCGGTCATCCGCGAGGCCGCCGACGTGACGTTGCTTGCACCCGAACTCCAAGACAAACCGTTCGGTGGGCTTATTCGCGACGTTAACCATGACAATTTCGCCCTGGCTGTTCTGATATTCCGCTTACTCTTCGCCGGCCGCCATCCATTCGCAGGAAGGTATCTCGGCGACGGAGATATGCCGATTTCGAGAGCGATTGCTGAATTCCGGTTCCCGTATAGCTCGCGTCGAAGTGCCCACATGATGGAGCAACCACCCGGAACCCCTGCTCTGTCGATGGTCGGCCCAGAGCTCTCCTCACTCTTTGAGAGGGCTTTTGGAAAGGCCTCCGTTAAGGGTGGTCGGCCGTCTGCTCGCGAGTGGATGGCTGCGCTCGGCCGTCTCGACCAGAGTCTTAAACTCTGCCCCATCGACTCCGCTCACTGGCACCCCAGCGGAACTGGGTGCCCATGGTGCCGGCTTTCGTCAAACACCCGGACAGCACCCGTATTCTCGGCGGAACAGGTCACACGCGAAAAGCACGCCGATTTCGAGACGCTCTGGAGAGAGGCCGACAGGCTCGATCCTCCAGGCGAAGCTCCGAACGTGCGTGACCTGGAATCGGCTCCGTCCGAAGACGCGCTCGCCATTCGGCGCAAGGGCAACCTCGGTCAGCTTATGGCAGTGCTCTTCGGTTTCGGCCTCATCATGATCGGCATCCTGACGAAGATTGAGGCCGTCCACCCAGGATGGTTCATCGCGGCAGGCGTTCTCGCATTCTTCCTCACCCAGAGCGTATTCAATACCGAGGATGACGAAGCAGCCATCAAGCGCCGCTTAGAGCGTGCTAGGCTGAAGTGGGAAGCGGCCGAAGCCGAATGGGTTCTCAGGGCCAGTTCCGAAGAGTTCTCGCGCCAGAAAGCCCGTCTTCAGGAACTTCGCGACGCATGGGAGCAACTCCCTTCCCTGCGCGGCCGCCGCTTGGACGAACTGAAAGACAATCACTGGGTGCTACAAAGAAACCGCTATCTCGACGGCTTCCGGATCGCTGAAGCCAGGATCGAAGCGCTCACCGTCGAACGGCACGCCCTCCTCGCTTCCTATGGCATCGAAACGGCGGCCGACATTGATATCAAGCGGTTCAACGCCGTTCCTGGCTTAAGCAACCGCCTCCTTGAAAGCCTACTCACATGGCGGACGTCCATCGAACGGGATTTCATCTACGCCCCCTCTCTCCCGATCGACCCTGCAGACGTCGCCAAGGTGGAACAAGATATCCGCTCCGAGCAGCGGCAGCTCACGAACCGGCTGAGAACCGGACTGGCAAGCCTCAAACACGTTCGCCATGAGATCGAGGCCGCTCGGAGAACACTGCGGGAGCCCACGGAAGAGGCTTACCGTTACTATGCGCAGGCTCAAATCGACGCGGCGGTGTTATCCTAATAAAGCGCCGCGCCCCTTTCTGATGAACGCAGGAAAACTTCAAAACCAATCTGATCCGGTGATCTCGAAATCCATTGACCAGGACCAAACCCCAAAAGATCTGGATCAGGAGACCTCCCATGATCGATCGGCCTCTTCCGCGGCTGCAACAGGCAATGAGCCTGGCCGGCTTTAGCCATTCCGAAACCCACTCCGCCATCTACACACGCCGAACTTACAGGGACGACTTCCTCGCAGCCGCCGAAGCCATTTGTCATGTCGGCGGTGCGTCAAAGGCGATCAAATTCGCTATCCGCTGTTGGCATATTGAGCGGCAGCGAATTCTCTCCTGACCTACCAAAGCGCCGAAAATTAAGGACATTTCAGCCTTGCTCGCGGCAGAGGCTTGATCGTCTTTGGAATTAGCGCACAATTAAAGTACAATCTAATTCGCAAATCATACTTGCGGTGTTCCAGAACATCCTCTGGGTCGCTTCGGGTATGCCCTCCATTGGGAAGCGAACGACCCTGAGACCACTCGTCAAAGAGCCGCACCTGCGGCCCGGAGATCGAGATCTCCGAAGTAAGGATTAGCCCCACGATGCAGTTCGAGCGCCGTTTCACCACAGCAGGGCAGTCGCCCTATGCTGCCCTCCCCTTCCGGCTCGCCACGAGCGAGATCCGCAATCCGGACGGCTCCGTCGTCTTCAAGCTCGAGAACATCGAGGTTCCTGAGACCTGGAGCCAGGTCGCTGCGGACGTCCTCGCCCAAAAGTATTTCCGCAAGGCCGGCGTTCCGGCCCGCCTGAAGAAGGTCGAGGAGAACGACGTTCCCTCTTGGCTCTGGCGCTCCGTGCCCACCGAGTCCGCTCTTGGCGAGTTGCCGGAAGCCAGCCGCTATGGATCGGAGATCTCCTCCAAGCAGGTGTTCGACCGCCTCGCCGGCTGCTGGGCCTATTGGGGCTGGAAGGGCGGCTACTTCTCCTCCGAGGAAGACGCCCATGCATTTCATGACGAGCTGCGCTTCATGCTCGCCAACCAGATGGTGGCGCCGAACTCGCCGCAATGGTTCAACACCGGCCTGCACTGGGCCTACGGCATTGATGGTCCGAGCCAGGGCCACTATTACGTGGACTACAAGACTGGCAAGCTGACGAAGTCGAAGTCCTCTTACGAACATCCACAGCCGCATGCCTGCTTCATCCAGAGCGTTGAGGACGATCTGGTGAACGAGGGCGGCATCATGGACCTGTGGGTCCGCGAGGCGCGCCTGTTCAAGTACGGCTCCGGCACCGGCTCCAACTTCTCGAAGCTGCGCGGCGAGGGCGAAAAGCTCTCCGGCGGCGGCCGCTCGTCGGGCCTCATGAGCTTCCTCAAGATCGGCGACCGGGCGGCCGGCGCGATCAAGTCGGGCGGCACCACCCGCCGCGCGGCGAAGATGGTCGTGATCGATGTCGATCACCCCGACATTGAGGCTTACATCGACTGGAAGGTGAAAGAGGAGCAGAAGGTCGCCGCCCTCGTGACCGGCTCCAAACTCGCTTCCAAGCACCTGAAAGCCATTCTGAAGGCCTGCGTGAACTGCGAGGCCGAAGGCGATGCCTGCTTCGACCCGGAGAAGAACCCGGCGCTGAAGAAGGAAATCAAATTCGCCCGTCGCGTCCAGATTCCGGACAACTACATCAAGCGGGTGATCCAGTTCGCCAAGCAGGGCTACACCGACATCGACTTCCCGATTTATGACACCGATTGGGACTCGGAAGCCTACCTCACGGTCTCCGGCCAGAACTCCAACAACTCCGTTTCCGTGACCGAGGAGTTCCTGCGTGCCGTCGAGAACGATGCTGACTGGCACCTGACGGCCCGTCGCGGTGGCCAGGTCATGAAGACCCTCAAGGCTCGCGACTTGTGGGAGCAGATCGGTTATGCCGCCTGGGCGTCGGCCGATCCGGGCCTGCACTTCAACACCACCATGAATGACTGGCACACCAGCCCTGAGGGTGGCCGCATCCGGGCCTCGAACCCGTGCTCGGAATACATGTTCCTGGACGACACGGCGTGCAATCTCGCCTCCGCCAACTTGCTTCAGTTCCTGGACCGCAAGGGCAGCTCCTTCGATATCGAGGCCTTTCAGCACGCCTGCCGTCTCTGGACGGTGGTGCTTGAAATCTCGGTGACGATGGCGCAATTCCCATCCAAGAAGATCGCGCAGCTTTCCTACGAGTATCGCACGCTGGGCCTCGGCTTCGCCAATATCGGCGGCCTGCTCATGACCATGGGCTTGCCCTACGATTCTGATGAGGGTCGGGCTATTACGGGCGCCATCACGGCGATCATGACCGGCGTCTCCTATGCCACCTCGGCCGAGGTGGCAGGGGAACTTGGCCCCTTCCCGCAGTACGAGAAGAATGCCAAGCATATGCTGCGCGTGATGTATAATCACCGCCGCGCGGCTATCGGGGCTCTCGACGGGTACGATGGGCTCTCGACCAGTCTTGTCCCCCTCGATGTGGATATCCTGAACCGGTCGGGCCCCCTGAACGAGGCGTGGAACTCCCTGGGTGAGCGCCTCGCAGCAGAGGCCAAGCGGACCTGGGACAAGGCCCTGGAGCTCGGCGAGACGAACGGCTACCGCAACGCGCAGGCCACCGTGATCGCCCCCACCGGCACGATCGGTCTCGTGATGGATTGCGACACCACCGGCATCGAGCCCGACTTCGCCCTCGTGAAGTTCAAGAAGCTCGCCGGCGGCGGCTACTTCAAGATCATCAACCGGGCGGTGCCCGACGCCCTGCGCGCGCTCGGCTACCGCGAGTCCGAGATCGCCGAGATCGAGGCCTATGCGGTCGGCCACGGCTCCATGAAGCAGGCTCCCGCCATCAACCCGGGCTCGCTCCGCTCCAAGGGATTTTCGGACGAGAAGATCGACGCGGTGGAGAAGGGCCTGAAATCGGCCTTCGACATCAAGTTCGTCTTCAACCGCTGGACCCTGGGCGAGGACTTCCTGACCGGCACACTGAAAGTGCCGGCGGAAAAACTCAGCGACCCGTCCTTCGACCTGTTGTCCTTCCTCGGCTTCTCGAAGGCCGACATCGAGGCCGCAAACATCCACATCTGCGGGGCGATGACTCTCGAGGGAGCTCCCTTCCTCAAAGTCGAGCACTACGCGGTGTTCGATTGCGCCAACCCGTGCGGCAAGATCGGCAAGCGTTATCTCTCGGTCGAGAGCCACATCCGCATGATGGCGGCTGCGCAGCCCTTCATCTCGGGCGCGATCTCCAAGACGATCAACATGCCCAACGACGCCACCGTCGAGGATTGCAAGAACGCCTACATGCTTTCCTGGAAGCTGGGTCTGAAGGCCAACGCGCTCTACCGCGACGGCTCCAAGCTCTCGCAACCGCTCAACTCCGCCCTCATCGCCGATGAGGACGAGGATGCGGAGGACGCCGCCGAGACGGTCGCCGCCCTGCCGGCCGCCGCCAAGGTCGCTCAGATTTCCGAGCGGATGGTCGAGAAGGTTGTCGAGCGCATCATCAAAGTCAGGGATCGGGAGCGTATGCCCGACCGCCGCAAAGGCTACACCCAAAAGGCGACAGTCGGTGGGCACCGCGTTTACCTCCGGACCGGCGAGTACAACGACGGACGCCTCGGCGAGATCTTCATCGACATGCACAAGGAAGGCGCCGCCTTCCGGGCCATGATGAACAACTTCGCCATCGCGATCTCGCTCGGCCTGCAATACGGCGTGCCGCTGGAGGAGTACGTGGAGGCCTTCACCTTCACGCGCTTCGAGCCGGCCGGCTTCGTCCAGAACAATGATCGCATCAAGTCCGCGACCTCGATCCTCGACTACGTGTTCCGCGAGCTTGCCGTGTCTTATCTCGGCCGCAATGACCTCGCTCACGTAGAGCCGGAGAACGCACCGACGACCGTCGGGCTTGGCAAGAACGACGGCAGCTCCTCCGATCCTACAGGCGTCGTCCTCCCGATCTCCCGCGGATTTGTTCGCTCCGATGTCCAGACGGTCGCTCAGACCGTCGCCATCTCAACGGCGGCTATCATCCCTCAGGTCGACGGCAACGCCGCTTTGGCAATGCACCCGGTCGAGAGTCTGCCGTTCCAACCTCCGGTGACGAGGCCGGCTGACGATCTCGCCACAAAGGTGAGCCAGGCAAAGAGCCAAGGCTTCACTGGGGAGACCTGCAACTCTTGCGGATCGTTCGAAACGGTGCGTGCGGGCAAGTGCATTTCATGCACTTCGTGCGGAAATCAGAACGGCGGATGCAGCTAACGCATCCGAGCCCTGGCGCCCATAAAGGCGTCGTTTAACCCAGTTCTCCGCACGATACCGCCCATCAGTGCGTCGTGCGGAGAGACCTCATCTGCCTTCCTTAATATGCGACCATGCGCAAGTGCTCCAAAACCGGCTCCTATGGAAATCGAACGACTTTCAGTCGCAAGCTGAATAGCAAAGTCCGGCGCTGCGCCATTTTGGGTCAGATCAGACTGGATCCCCTCGACGGCTCGCGGGTAGAACTGATCATCGATGGTTTGTCACACGGACCATTCGACGACGCTAGCGCCGCCCTTACCCAGGCATCAGCCCTTAAGATTGTCCGGACCGTGCCGTCCCGGAGCCCGAAGCCTCGGACAGAGCGAACATACGATCTGACCCCAATTCGCGGCTCTGATCACGTTGGTCTGTATATCGACGGAAAATTCGAGGGCGTTTTCTCGAGTGCCTCTGCGGCTGGATCGTATGTCGCCGATCGTTGTCGCCCCGGACAATCCATGATGCCTCGAGCCATTCAGGCTGGACGTAGAGCGCATATCTAAGGAGATGTTGCCCGTGCATATTATCGATGTCGAGAACGGACCCAGCGTCCTCTACGATGGCAATCGGTTGGTTGCATCAGGGTCTCGCGAGATGTGCGAGGCCGTCCGCGATGGTACCCTTCAAGACTACATCGCCAGGTGTGAAGACGAACGTCGCCGTCTTAAGATCGGAATGCACAGTCCGCGTGTTCAGAGGCAACTCGCTCTGGAAGCAGCAGCGGCAAAACCTAAGATCAGACAGACCGAACTCTTCGCCTGAACTAAAGATTAGCGAGACACGGGGCGCTTGAGCACGCCCCCTTTTTGTATGGATCAACAAACCCCGTTTGCCACACTGATTAACGGGCAATGACGATCATCCGCGGTGCACAAGCCAGTCGGGATTTCGAGACGGCGTCCTTATTAGGACGGGAAATTAAATCCCCAGAATGAAACTGAAACAGCTTGACCGCCAGCGGCGCAAACGGTTTTGTATCCTACCATTCTATTTCGGTTTGATGCATTACAAGTGCGCTCGCTTGCTCATGCTTCAAGAATGAGAAAGTAACAATATGTCTGCTAGAGCCATCCTCGCCCTCCGCGGAACCGATAAGGAAAACGAGTCTTTCCGCGACTATGCAAACAAGGCTGACGGAGAAGGAGCCGTCATCACCTTCTCTTTCATGAACGCGGCCCCGGAAGGCAGCAGCGACAGGAAGGCATCGACCTTCTCGACCTACTCGGCTCAGGAGAAGGCGACGGTCTATGCCGCTCTCGGCTACATCTCCTCGATCGCCAATGTGACTTTCGTCGAATCTGACGCAGCCAATTCTCTGCTCGCCTTCGGCCAGTACGATTTCAGCGGAGATATCGTCGGCAGTTCGATGGGCATCTACTACAACAAGGTGCTCGGACGGTTTGAGCAGGGCCAGGTCTGGGCCGACAGCCATATCAAGTACAACACCAAGAGCGGTCAGGGCATCCACACCCTGCTCCATGAGATCGGCCATGCTCTCGGACTTCAGCACCCCTTCGAGGGGCCGTACGCCCTGAGGGGGAAGGAGCTCGCCTCTTCCGCCATGGGCTACGACTATACCGGCCCCGACAACAAGATGGGCGTTTATGACATCATGGCGCTCCAGGAGATCTACGGAACTCCGCAGGTTCGCCTGGGCAACAACACCTATAAGATGGGTAACGACAAGTACCTGTTCGATCCTGGCGGGATCGATACGCTCGACGCTTCGGCTGCGAAGTACAAAGTCTCGATCAATCTTGAACCCGGAAGCTGGAGTTACGTCAACAAGAAGGCGGGTTCTGTTATCTCTGATGGCCAGGTTGTTATCAGCAAGACGACGGTTATCGAAAACGCCAAAGGCTCGAAGTTCAACGATACGATCACTGGCAACTCCGAGAACAACACCCTTAAGGGCGGCGCCGGTAACGACAAGCTCTATGGTGGTGCCGGCGACGACAAGCTCTATGGGGAGTCGGGTAACGACCTCCTCAGCGGCGGCGACGGGATGGACTACCTATCGGGTGGTGCCGGAAACGACACCATCTGGGGCGGTGGTGGCGCTGATCGGCTCTATGGAGGATCCGGGAAAGACCAGTTCAAGTTCAACTCCTACGGAGACCTCGGCGACCTGAATTCGTTCGATCGGATCTACGATTTTCGGGCGGACGACAAGATCAACTTCCGGAGCTTCGATGCTAACCCGGATGTCGCCGGCCGCCAGAAGATGACCTTCCTCGGCAACTCCACGGGCGACTGGAAGCTGAATGCCAACAAGGCGGGGCAGTTCTACTACAACACTGCCACCGATAACCTCGTTATCGACTCCAACGGAGACGGCGTCGCAGACCACTACATCGGCGTCAAAGGCGTCTCGTCCATGAAGGCCGCCTACTTCATGCTCTAAACCCACAAGGGGAGGCCTCAGGCCTCCCTTTCTTGTTTCGGGCAGATGAAACCAAGAGGCCCCGAAACCGATGCCGACCCTTCGTGAATATTTCGCTGAATTGGACGCTCGCCGAAAGCGACTGCAACAAGCAGAGGATTGCGGCTGGCGTGATTCCATCCCGAGTGAAAGGGAGACCGTCGCTGAATTCGAGCACGTGCTTATGAATGCGATCGGGAATAATCATGGGCGTCTCGTCGAGATCGCCGGCGACCTGGATCTGGGACCACTCCCACTTGGGATCTCACTCGCCTACAGCAGGGATTGAACCCCTTCGCTGGACAGTGGTCAGGGGTGACGGTACATCCGCGCCACCCCTTAACCACGTCAGCCGAGTGCCCCACATCCCGGTTGCTGCCTTGATATCGCCGACATGGTTAACGTTCGGTTAATTCCGAACATTCAAGGCGGAAGTTTTGGCTTTATTTCTTCCGCAAAGCTTGGCAATTTAGGTCATCAAGATCCCCGAAAAGTAGAAATCAAATGGCGCCCGTCCGTCTCGTACGAACGGCCAAGCTTTGGGTGCTGAAAGTGCACCTGAAAGGAGTTCGAATTGCGCTTTGATATTGTCGCCGACGTCCATGGACACGCGTCCAAGCTTACCGCCCTCCTGTCCAAGCTTGGCTATAAGCTCAAGAACGGCACCTGGCAGCATCAGGACCGGACGCTGGTCAGCGTGGGCGACCTCATCGACAGGGGGCCCGAGCAACTCGAAACCGTTCAGATCCTGCGCCGCATGAGAGACGAAGGCTTCGCCCTTGTGACGATGGGCAACCATGAGCACAATGCCATCGGCTGGTTCCTCACCGATCCCAACGAGCCCTCTCGGCCGCTCCGGGCGCACAGTGCCAAGAACCGCAACCAACATCAGGCGTTTCTGCAGGCCGCCGGTGAGGGCTCTCCTCTCCACCGGGAACTGGTCGAGTGGTTCATGACCCTTCCCCTCTGGTGGGAGACTGATGGCCTTCGGGTCATCCATGCCTGCTGGCATCCTCGCGAGATCGCCGTCATGAGGGACTTCGTCAATCAGGAAGCTTCGCTCACAAAGGATGGCGTCTATGCCTCTTTCGCCAAGGGGCATCCGGCGCACAACGCCGTCGAGATCCTCCTGAAGGGCCTTGAGATCGCCCTCCCCGCAGGCGTATCGTTCTTCGATAAGGATGGTCACGAGCGCACCAACACCCGCATCCGCTGGTGGGACGATGCGGCTACCACCTACAGGAGCGCTGCTCTCGTCGATCCAGAGACAACCGCTCTCCTGCCGGATATCGAACTCGGCCCCGAGGATCGCTTGGACTACGACCACGCCGCCTCGGTGGTCTTTGGCCATTACTAGCTTCAGGGAAATCCGAGCCTGACTGACCGGCGCCGGCTCTGCCTCGACTACTCCGTCGCGAAGGGCGGCCATCTCGCCGCATATCAATGGGACGGTGAAGACGAACTCGATCCCAGGAAGCTGGTGTACGTCAGCTAGGCGGAGCGCAGGTCCGAAGCAGCGGGCCTGCGCCTCCTCCTGAAGCTTAAAGATTCTATACACCAAACATTGGGTTTGATGGTCCAGGCTTGGGATTAACCCTGGTGCTTAACACGCTTATCGCTGATTGTGATTGGCCCGGATCCGAATTAAAAGTCACAGCAGTGAAAGTCTTGATTTGACTTTCCTATGGCGGATTGGATGCTCACCCGTCTGGGCCCGATCCAAAGGCATGATGCCGCCCCGCCATACCGGTGAGAACCCGGTATATCGACATCACCATCGACATTTTTGATCTGGTTCGAGTTCAAGCACTTTGTGGCAGCTGAAGCTCGGAGGTTAACGCGGGCGTCCTATGCTGACCGTTTCTGGATTTGTCTTCACAGAGCGATCTGCTCTCTTGATTGCGATGGAGGTTGCGACCCTTGCTGTTGCCTGTCTTACGTGCGTCCATCAGTGGAAACAGGCAGGCAAAGTCCGGGGCTCCAAGCGATTTGTCCTCAAAGGCGTGGCAATCGCGGCTGCTCTCTTCGGCCTATGGTCGACCTACTGGGTCGGAACCAGAGTGGTGGCGCCCCCTCCCCCGGATGGATTTGGCATCAGCTTAACCCTCCTGGCCTTCGTCACGGGTGTCGTTCTCACCGGGATCGGCGCAGGCATGAGTATCCGGGACCGTTGGAACCGGACCCGTGATCTTGTGACGGGCCTTGAGAACAGGGCCAACTTCATTGACAGGCTTGATCGCGAGATCTCCGTCCACCAGGCAAGGACCCAACAGCTGGCAATCCTCTGCCTCGATATCGATGGCTTCAAGGACATTAACGATCTTTATGGTCATACGACCGGCGACCACACCCTTCGGGACGTTGCCAGCAAGCTGGCGACGGTCCTGAGCCGCGGTCAGATCCTTGCGCGGCTTGGCGGCGACGAATTCGCGGTTCTCATGCCCAATATTGAAAGCCCGACGGAAGCCCGCCTCCTTGCAGAGCGGCTGCAGAAGGCAGTCGCTGCCGGCCTTCAGGTCAAAGACCTTCCCGGGTCCGTATCTGTGAGCATCGGCATCGCCTTGTATCCAACCGATGCCGGTGACCGGGCCGAGTTGCTCTCATGCGCCGATACCGCTCTTCACCGGGTCAAGGAGGAATCGAGCGGGGCCTGCCGCTTCTTCGATCCAGCGATGGGCGACAAGCTGCGCGAACGCCGAACCATCGAACAGGATCTCCGCCAAGCCCTCCAGGATGATCAACTCTACCTTGTCTACCAACCCCAGGCGAAGATCGGCGCTGGGGAGGTGACGGGCTTTGAGGCCCTGTTGCGGTGGAAGCATCCCGCCCGTGGTGACATCCCGCCCGGGCTCTTTATACCGATCGCCGAGGAGAGCAGCCTGATCCTCACCGTCGGAGAATGGGTTTTACGCACAGCCTGCCGGCAGGCAGCAAGCTGGACCCGACCACTCACGATTGCTGTCAATGTTTCTGCGCGGCAGCTTATTGATCAGGGACTGGCCGAGTTGGTCGAAAGCATTCTGGCTGACACCAGGCTCTCGCCAGAGCGCCTCGAGATCGAGGTGACCGAGACAGCCCTCATCAGTGATCCCGGCCGAGCCCGGCAAACGCTCAACAGGCTCAAGGCGCTGGGCGTCACCATCGCCATGGACGATTTCGGAACCGGCTATTCCTCCTTGTCGAATGTGCGGGAGTTTCCGCTCGACAAGATCAAAATCGACCGATCGTTCATCAAGGCAGTTCATGCCAATAAGCAGGCCGCCGCGATCGTCCGGGCCGTGCGCCTGCTGTGTGATGGTCTCGGCCTGCCCGTCATTGCCGAAGGGGTCGAGACGCCGGACGAGCTTCACTTCCTGATCAAGGAAGGATTCACCGACGCTCAGGGCTACCTCCTGGGAGCTCCCGTCCCTGCCAGCGAGATTGGACCTCTGGTCTTCGACAATGTCATTCCGCTGCCGAGCACACGCCTTCGTCTTGTTAGCGAGGCGGCAATTTAATGATCATCAGCGGCCTGAAAGCAATGAAAGCCATAAGCAAGAGGGCGCCCAACCGGGCACAATCCCTCAACAGGCTCAAGATTGTCCTGGTGATCCTTGGCGCCGGCTTCATTATCGGGGCAGCCTACTTCTTATGGCTCATTGCGGACCGACAGGACAAATTGGCAGGAGTTTCGCGCCTGGATGTGGCGTGGGTGGCAAACAAGGCCGAATCTGAGTTCTTTCGCCTTCAGCATGCCCTTCTTGCCTATCGCACCGGTGACAGCGGCGTCACCGCGGACGACGTCATTCTCAGATTCGACATCGTTCAAAGCCGGTTTATTATGCTGAAGGATGGCAACTTCGGAACCTTCATCCAAAGCAATGAAGACACGAGGATGGCTGCTGATCGCCTGGATGAAATCCGCAAAGCCGCCGAGCCATTCATCTACGGCATCGAGAAGCCCGGCGCGGCCGCCCAGGCAACAGAAATCCTCGAGCCAATTGCGACGATCTTGCCGCATCTTGTCGGGGTGGCAAACCAATATGTTGCCGACCTGATTACCGATAATCATGTCGCGCTGATGAGCTTGCATCGCACTTTCACGTTCATGATGATCGGGATGATCCTCTGCGGCTTTGGTCTGATTGCCTTCATGAAGCGGCAGAACGATCTGTTGGAGGGCGCGCATGACGAGGTTCAGGATCTGGCCAAGAACCTGACATACCTGGCCCACCACGATGCCCTCACCGGGTTGGCCAATCGGGTTCTGTTCCGCCAACGTCTGGACGCTGACCTTGACAGGCTCCGCACCCACGGCGAGCCGCTGACGGTCCTCTATCTCGATCTGGACGGCTTCAAGCTGGTCAATGACAAGTTCGGCCACGCAGCCGGTGATGAATTGCTGCGGATCGTCGCAAAGCGTCTCCAGAACTCAATCCGAGCCAATGATATCCCTGCCCGTCTTGGTGGCGATGAGTTCGCCATCCTGCTCAGGGATCCCGTATCAGTCGAAATTGCAGAGACAATCTCGCAGCGGATCATTGCAGCGATCAGCGCACCGATTGGACTGGATCGCCAGGAGATCACAATCGGAACAAGTATCGGGATCTTCATGGCGAAGGATCCCCAATTGACCCGCGACGAGATCATGCGGGGCGCGGACAAGGCCTTGTATCAGGCAAAATCGGAAGGCAGAGGACGCTATCGTTCATTCGATATTGTCTCTCTACCGGATCAACAGGTCGCTTAAGAAAAAGGCCGGTCGCGAGGACCGGCCTTTTCCATTACGCCGCATCGTCCGCAGCGGTATCGCCTGTATCATTGGCCTGAAGATCGTGCATGAGCAGGCCCGCATTCTCGCGGATCTTGCCCTCGATCTGGGCTGCGATCTCCGGGTTTTCTTTCAGGAAGGTCTTGGAGTTCTCGCGGCCCTGCCCAAGACGCTGGCTGTCGTAGGAGAACCAGGCGCCCGACTTCTCGACGACGCCAGCCTTCACGCCGAGATCGATCAGCTCGCCCATCTTCGAGATACCCTCACCGAACATGATGTCGAACTCGACCTGCTTGAAGGGCGGAGCGACCTTGTTCTTGACGACCTTCACGCGCACTTGGTTGCCAATCGGCTCGTCGCGATCCTTCAGGGTCGACGTGCGTCGAATATCCAGGCGCACCGAGGCATAGAACTTGAGCGCGTTGCCGCCCGTTGTCGTCTCAGGGGAGCCGTACGTCACGCCGATCTTCATGCGAATCTGGTTGATGAAAATCACCAGCGTGTTCGTACGGTGAATGGAGCCAGTCAGCTTACGCAGCGCCTGGCTCATGAGACGGGCCTGCAAGCCAGGACGGCTCTCTCCCATCTCGCCCTCGATTTCGGCTTTTGGGGTCAAGGCAGCGACGGAATCAATGATCACGACGTCGATCGCCCCCGAGCGAACCATCGTATCGGCGATCTCCAGCGCCTGCTCGCCATTATCCGGCTGGGACACAATGAGATCGTCGAGATTGACGCCCAGCTTGCGGGCATAGACCGGGTCAAGCGCGTGCTCTGCGTCGATAAATGCGCAAACGCCGCCCTTCTTCTGGGCCTCGGCAATGGCGTGAAGCGTGAGCGTGGTCTTGCCCGACGACTCCGGCCCATAAATCTCGATGATGCGGCCCTTCGGCAGGCCGCCGACACCCAGGGCAATATCGAGTCCAAGCGAGCCAGTCGAGATTGTCTCGACCTCCACAACCTGATCGCCGCCCAGGCGCATGATTGCGCCTTTGCCGAAGGCGCGTTCGATCTGCGCGACCGCTGTCTCGATCGCCTTGTTCTTATCCAAGCTCATAAGGGCTCCGCACGTCCTGATTTTGGGATTGCAGGACCCTATCCTGATCGGAGCCGAATGACCAGAACAAATCGAGAACTGCGCCACTTTGTCGGGGACAAAGCTTGGCTGCATACTCACATTTCGCTCAGCAATTCCGTGCGGCTCAGAGGGCCAGCGATAGCTGCGGGGGTTCGGATTCTTCATCCGTATTTAGGGTGGAGAGGGAGACCCCAAGGAGCCGAACCGCCTTTGGGAAGGGAGCCAAAGCCGACAGAAGATCAAACGACGCAGCCTCGAGCGCCGCCCTGCCCTCCACCATGCCTGACAGCGTTCGGCTGCGGGTGATCTGGTGAAAGTCCGCATACTTGACCTTTAGCGTCACCGTACGGCCCCGCCCCCCGTTTGATCGCAATGCCGCCAGACTTTGTCGATAATCGGCTGGAGCGCCGTCTTCATCGCTTCCAATTCCGTTAGATCGTTCGAGAACGTGTTTTCGGCCCCGACAGACTTCCGGATCCGGTCTGGGCGCACGGGACGGTGATCGACGCCCCGGGCGAGCCAGTAATAATAGCTCCCAGCCTTGCCGAACCGCTCCTGAAGAAACTCAAGCGAGCGTCCTTTCAGATCAAGCCCGGTGAAAATCCCCAACCTGTTGAACTTGGCAGCCGTCGCCGGGCCGATCCCATGAAACTTCTGGATGGGGAGTTGCTCCATAAACGCCGGCCCCATCTCCGGCGTGATGACGAACATGCCGTTGGGCTTACGCTGATCCGATGCCATCTTCGCCAGAAATTTCTGATATGATATACCGACCGACGCTGTCAGTCCCGTCTCCTGAAAGATCTTCGCTCGGATCTCACGCGCAACCTGCGTTGCATACGCTATGCCCTTCAGGTTCTCGGTGACATCAAGATAAGCCTCGTCCAGCGAGAGGGGCTCCACCAGAGGCGTGTACTCGTGGAAGATCTCGCGGATCTGCAGGGAAACCTGCTTGTAGACGTCGAAGCGTGGCTTCACGAAGATCAGATCAGCACACTTGCGGCGCGCCGTTACCGACGGCATTGCGGAATGGACACCAAAGCGGCGAGCCTCATAGCTCGCAGCTGCCACGACGCCCCGCTCTCTTGAGCCGCCCACCGCGACAGGCTTCCCGCGCAATTCGGGATTGTCTCTCTGCTCGCAACTCGCGTAAAAGGCGTCCATGTCACAATGTATCACTTTGCGATCAATGAACCCCTCGGTCTGAGCGGCTTCCTTTGGCCTCTCGCGTGCAATGACTGGGTCAAGGGTGATGTCCAACGTGGTCCCCACGAATGGATACAGGCTATCAGGTCGCCTTAGTAATAGCATTGCCTGTTCTTCATTTGTACTCCCCGCCCAGGATTTCCACCTCTTTCCTGTGGGGCCGCCGTTCTTGAGATCTTTTTCGATCAATCCCCGAAATTTCAGGAGCGTTCGATGTCGGCTGACAAGCACAAGGGCCTTGCCATACGCACGGCCTACCTCCGCCTTGCGGCCTCCCGCGGAGACGCGGGCTTCGCCGTTCAGGTCAAATGGGCCTATGCCGTCACCTCATATGTCGAGGATCTTCTGAGGCTCGGACACCTGCGCCGCACCAGGCAACCCGCCGGCGGCCGGAAGCGCGTCACCTGTATGATGATTACACCGAGCGGCGAGAAATGCCTTCACGACACCCTCGCCCGCCGTGGGCAGGGTTTCGGGCCTGTCTCCCTCATCCGCACCATCGACCCACGTAAGGTACGCAAGGAGGAGCGGCGCAAAAACACAGCTCACGCTGCCGGATACATGAGCCGCCGCGTCTACACCGGCATCCGCCATTTGGATGCGGCGCTGGCGGCTCGCCACCTCGAGCGGATCAAACGGGTCTTAGTCTGCTCTTCCTCCTCCATCTCCACGCAAGCTATCGCCTGAGGAGTTCCATGAGCCTTCTTGTTTCGGCTGCCCTTGCTCTCCTGTTCGTCTACCTGTTGTGGAACTGGGTCCGGTACTCTGCAAAGCAGACCATCAATCCACGGAATCTCTGCGTAATCGACGGTGACACCGTCTGGATCATCGGACCGGACCGATCCGTCTCAGAAAAGATTCGCCTGCAAAACGTGAATGCACCCGAACTCCGGCGACCGCGCTCCCGCAAAGAGCTCACCAGGGCTGTTGCCGCGACCGAGTTCCTCCGGGACACGATCGACCGGGCCCGTTCTGCCACCATCCGCAGGAAGGGTAAGGATCGATACGGGCGAACCCTCGCCCGCATCGCACTCGACGGCTCTGATCTGGGCCGCCTCCTTGTCCGCGCTGGTCATGCCAAACGCTGGACCTGACGAGTTGCTTACGCCGATGCCGCAGCGGAGCGACGGCCCGCCTTCTTTGCAGGTTTCTTCCCCTGGGCGCCAAGACCCATGGTCTTCGCCATCTCAGAACGCTGCTGAGAATAGTTCGGCGCAACCATCGGATAGTCGTGAGGCAGGCCCCACTTGGTCCGGTATTCCTCCGGCGTTAGGCCTACTCCCCTCAGGTGCCGCTTCAGGGTCCGATACTGGCGGCCATCCTCCAGGCTGATCAGATAGTCCGGCGTGATCGTCTTCTTGATTGGCATCCGAGGCTGCAGAGGCTCTGCAATCTTGATCTCCTCAGGTCCGCTTTGAATCTTCACGAAGGCCCTGTGCACGTTCTCGATCAATGTCGGAATGTCCTGCCGTACCAGGGAATTGTGCGCCACGTAGGCAGTCACGACGTCGGCCGTCATCTGAATAAGATCGTTGTTCGTCGATGTGGTGGCGACTTCAGGGTTGTTCATAGAGTAGCTCACTTGTGGGTTTAAGCAGTCCGGAGGATATAGGCGCGGTGGTTCAGACAGGACCACCTTCAAAGGGATGCTCCGATTGGAGCAAAAGGCTATTGGGATCTTCCATTAGCGTTTGTGTTCTATCCGGGATCTGCTGAGTTCTTGGACTTGCGGTCAACGGACCAGTTTGGCACCTAAAATTGCGGGGCAGTTAAACCCCGTAAGGCGTTTATCTTCCAATGGGCTCTATTCCAAGCCGCCGGGATGATTTTTTCAGGGCGGCTCTGGAAGGATTGATCTGGTAGAGCAAGGCTATTGGTGGGTTCCAGTGGTGTTGGTGTTCTAATCGGGATCTGCTCTGTTTTTGGATCGGCGGTCAGCGGACCAGTTTTAGGGCGAAAAATGACGTCTTATCTAAACCCCGTAAGGCGTTAAAATCGGTCGGAAAAATCCTCCCAATCTGTTGTTCTATTTCTTCTTTGATGGCCTCGAAATCGGTTCACAAGATCAGAAAAATCCCCAAAAGCTGCCGAGCAACCAAACGGCAGCCAGGTGGCAAATCTGATCCAAACGAGAGTAGAGTACATGATCGCGATCGACACGAACTCCCGGTACGGCACCGTCGCCCAGCTGCGCGACCGTTATCGTCGCATGTATGAGCCTACCCACGGCACTCTCAAGTCGATGAGCCTCAACCTCATCTCCAGCGAAAACCGGGCGACACTCGTTCTCGGCTTTGCCTCCGCAGGGCAGGCTCGGAAGATGACCGCTGAAATCTCCTTCGATCCGGGCGAGACGACAGTTGCCAGCCTCGCCTCACGCTGGCACTAGCCTAGGCACCAGGGGGCCGCTTCGACGGCCCCTGATTGCTTCGCAGCCATTTTCAATCAGAGACCTCCCGCATGTTCGATAATCATTTTCTGCGTGACGCTGCCGGCCGCCTCGTCGTTCAGGCCTACATCGATGGCGCCTGCTCTGGAAATCCCGGCCCGGGCGGCTTCGGCGTCGTCATCTTGGATAGGCACGGCAGGGCCCATTCCCTCTCCGGTTTTGGCGGCTCGCAGACCACGAACAACAAGATGGAGCTCTCGGCCGCCATCGCGCTGCTAGATCATTTCAAGGCGGAGGAGTGCACCTTCACCATCCATGCCGACAGCCAGTATGTGATCAAGGGCATCACGGAATGGATCGTCAATTGGAAGCGCAACAACTGGCGCAATGCCCAGAAGAAGCCGGTCGAAAACCAAGATCTCTGGCAGGAGCTCGACCGCCTCGCGTCTAAGCAGCAGATCAAATGGCAGTGGGTCCGCGGCCATAATGGCAACCAATACAATGAGATGGCCGATCAATTGGCCGTCAACGCTGGCCGCGGCACCGTCCTGGAGCCAGATTGGAATGGCGCGAACGAACAAAAGCGACCCTCGCCTCCGAAGATCCAGTTTCCGGTGAAGTCGTCCGAGGAACAGATCATTGCGCAACTCGAACGGGCACTGGCGACAGGCTCACCCGCTGATCTCAGAGACGCTGCACAGGCTGCCCTCGACCACCTGAAATCCCGCTAACCTCACGCCCAAGGACAGTCATGACGACGTATGCATCCCAGGCTCTGGTCTGGGCACGATCCCGCTCGCTCCAAGCTCTGAAGGCTAAACTCGCCGCCGCGCCCGTGCTGGCCGCCGTTGTGGCATTTCTCGTGTTCGCCTTTGTCGATCTGATCTTCGACACCTCGCTCGCTTTCGTCTTCATGCTCCTGACGGTCCTGCCGGCAGCGTACTACTTCGTCTCGGACCGGGTGCGACCGAGTCCCGTTCAGAAGCGCCTGGGGACTCTTGCAAGCTCCTCGTTCCAGAGGTTCGTGTCACTCGCCGAGATCACGGTCGAGCCGCCCCTCGTTGAGAAGAAAGCGGGTCTCCTCCTCATGATCGACCGGCGATCCCGCCAGGTTTCGGATCGTATGGAGGTTTACCGCCTCGTCCAGGAAGGATCGCTCAAGAACAAGTTCTTGGTGTCCTCGACCATCCGGTTTCATCGCGACGGCGTTGCTGAGATCGAGATCAGCCGCAATGACCTGGTCCCAGTAAGGATCAGAATTGACCTTCGGCGGGGCTTCAATCGGGTCACCCTCCGGGAGACTGTACCCGACGAAACGAATCCGTACGTGAACCAGGTCCGCCGATACCTCTTGGACATCCCGCTCGACAGCATCGCCGAGATCCGGAAGGCGAGGATAAAGATCGCCCAGTTCCTCAAGGTCGACACCTGTCCTGCAGAAGAGCGTCCCAACAGGACTGCAGCGATGGCTTTCGCCAACGACCGGCTCGATACCCGCAAGAAGGAGCTTTTCGGCCAATGACTAACGGGAAACTGATCACGCGCGAGGAAACCAAGTTCCTCCTCGCGCTCCTTATGTTCATCCCAGCCTGCGCTGTCGGGTCTGTGGCGCTGGTTGCGCTTTTCGGCCTCCTTGCTGACTGACCAACTCATCCGTCGAAAGGGACACTCCCATGATCAGTCCACAGTCGATCCATTCAGCCGAAGCTGTTCTTGAGGCACTCGCCGGAACAACCCGGGCCGAACTTGCCATAGATACCTATGAACGAACGGCCGGAATGGTCGGCGACACAGGTATCCAGATCTGGCACCTGGTCCTGTCCCTCATGGACCTGTGTGAGGCCCAGGGATCACATTTCGATGTGCTCCTGCAGCAGGCCCAAATTGCCTTTGCCAAGGATGTGGCAGGCAAGCCTGACGCCCAGGTTCAGTTTCTGCTCTTCGACCTGATAGCCCTTTGCAAATCAAAGGACATCGACTTCGCCGAAATCATTACAAATCTCCGGGCCGAGCGCCCGATCATCAACGGAGTTGATACCGATGCTTGATCGACAGAAAGCGCGTTCTGAGATCCTGGACGCCGTTCGGCAGATGGCCCGGCAGTACCCGGAGGCGGAATATGGCTTCGCCCGTGAGCAATCCGGCCTCCTAGGCCAGATCAAGCGGATTTGCGCCAACGTCATGCCTACTGCGCGCCAGTGCTGGGAGTTTGTTGGCCTAGACCGTTCGAAGCTGGTCGACGAATTCGCGTTTGCACAGGAGGATCTAAGAAAGGCCAAAGCTTCGAAGCTATTTCCTCACCAGGAGATGGCTTTGGAGGCGCTTCGCAAGACCAACCACGCGATCCTTCAGGTTCGGTAAGTCGCCGAGGTCAGGCTTGGCAGAACCATTGCATCATAGTGACTTTGTCCTTCCAGATGTAGGTCCAAGTCAGGTTCTTTGTGCCCGTGTTGTAGTAGAAGGCGTGCGGGAATCCCGCTCTCACTCCTGCTCCGAATATGCCAGTGGTGTCCCTTCTCACCAAGAAGCTATCGCCCTTTGGATCGAAGACATCGCCTTTTTTGGTCCGGAAGCTCCATTCAGGCTCACTCGGCGTATACCGCGAGTACATATGAACCTCGTGGGCAGCCTCATCAATCACGAACCGATTGACCGAGCCCATGCGGTCAGCCTCTATGGGATTGCTGATCAATTCGCAGCGTAATGTCAGCGCAGAAGCCGGTGTTACAGCCAGTCCGAGGATCGAAGCCAAGAATAGGCGCTTAGAATTCATCGTTCCGTCTCGTTGTATCTCAGGCCGTCGCCATCGCGGAGGCCCTTTCTCCACTAAACGGCCCCCATCTACAATCCGGTTCCCTTGTTTCGGGCTAAAAGTCCGGATTGTTCAGCCGTCGGCCACCATCCCTAGCGAGAGCCCCATGGATGCCTCAACCGACCTCCCCACTGGCGAAGTCCGCGCCTATTGCGATCTTCATCGACGCTGCAGCTCCCTTAAGGCCATGACCGGCGAGAACAAGGGAAAGGTAGTCGCCAAGCCAAAGCAGGTCGTACTCCGGGACGTTCGCTTTGAAGTGAGTAAAGCCGGTCTGCGCCGCACCCGCGAGGAGAATGTTAGAAACGTCCATGCGTACGCTCGCGGGCATGTGCGCGATCAGGACGTCGAAGCCGTGCGCAATCATCCTGATGCAGTGCAGATCCGGTACAACCCACACAAGTTCGACACGTTCGTCAGAGCTGACACCCTGGAGCCCGTAGCGACTGCTCAAGTGTTCGCAATCGACGGCAAGGTCTCCTTCGCGATCGGCGTCGCCTGACCTTCCCTGCAGACTTTCGATACCATTCACTGCTGGAGAACTACGTGAACGCTCATTCGCCCGTTCTGGTGACCGAGGCCGACATCCTCCAAGCCCTGCCGGTCATGACCTATGACGAGATACGAGCGGCCTCAGGGTGGAGCCGCGGCAGGATCTATGGCCTCGCACTCAAACACGGCGCTCGCAAAACGGAGGCCCGCATCCGGGAGCGGGCTGCGGAACGCAAAGCCCGCCAGCTCGAGAGCCTTGCTGCTCTGATAGACACGACGGCGAAGGCCGACGTTCTGGATTATCTAGACTCCCTGCCAGATGAGTGCGCCCAGCTTGTTATGACCAGCATCCCGTACAACGTCGGAAAGCGCTATGGCGATGGCGCCTCCGCCGATCAGATGGCCTTCGTCTATTTCATGGGCTGGACGATGCAGGTCATCTCGGAGTGCGCTCGCATACTGAAGGACGGCGGCACCCTGTTCCTACAAGTCGGATCGACACGCGACGAGACCGGAGGCCTTGCGCCACTCGATGCGCTCCTGTTCGAACCGCTGAAGAAGACTGGCCTCACATTTCAGTCCAGGGTAATTTGGGCACAGCCGCACGGTCTCACGCCCCGCGGCCGCTTGGCAGAGCGTCATGAGACTGCTTTGGTATTCTCGAAGGGTTCGAACCCTGTTTTTAACCCGACGCCAGCCAGGAGGCCCCAGAAAGGGCCAGGCAAGCGAGCGTTCAAAGGGGCTCGAAAAGGCCAATTGAGTTCCCACCCTTTAGGTGCTTGGCCGTCGAATGTCTGGGACGATATTGGCAGCATCGGCCACAATCATCCTGAACGGACCGGCCATCCCGCTCAGTTCCCCCTAGAACTCGCCCGTCGGGCGGTCCTCGTCTATTCGATGCCGGGGGACCTCGTAATCGATCCGTTCTCCGGATCCGGCACAACGCATGTTGCCTGCCGCGAAACCGGACGGAGCTTCTCCGGGTGCGATCTGTTCTACGAGGACATTAGAGCCAAGCGCCTGGCTTCCGTGGAACCAGATCTCGTCTCCCACCTCCCAGGCGTTTCGGATGAGACGCTCGCCGTCTGGCAGGCCGAGGCTCGCCGCGTCGATGCGCCGGCCCAGACCAACCTTCTCGACTTTCTCCCCTAATGAGGGCCGACCGATGAGACGCCACATCAAGCTCACCGAGCTTTCGCATATTTCGACTCCGAAGTCGGATACCTACGGCCCAGACCTGATGGAGCGGGCCCGGACCGCGCAAGTAAAAAAGAACCTTCGCTGGGACAATGCCCTAGGCATCCTCAGGGATGACGACATCGGCATGAGAGCGCGGTTCGTAAACCAGTCCGATCACGAACCGCATGACAATGAGGAAGACGTCATGCAGTGGGTCTTTGCCTCATCCATCAAGAACTCGGCGAGCCGGATCAGCCGCGGCTTTGAACCCTAGCGGATAACCGCCGCTTAAGGCATGGGCGCTACAAGGTTCATAGAACGCCTGGTCTCCGATTAGGCAAACCGCCCAGCGATCGATGCCGCTCTACCTAAATACACTCTTCGACCAAGCCAGTATCCCGCCCTCAGATGTTCGTCTTCTGAGGCATAAAGACCCTCGCTCGGCCAGAGGCCGGACGCCGTACGAGCTATGGAGGGACGATAGGCCTGCCTTCGAACTGTACCAGGGCACTCAGAGCTTCGGGAACAAACCGAAGCTGCAGGCAGGCTATTGGGCATCCTTCGTGGTCACTCCGGCCGGGGAAACGCTCCTCGCCGGTTTTTACCGATGCCGCTATTTAGGGCCATCCAAGGAGGACCGAGTTTGGCCCCATGCCGACGGGATCGATCTTGCCGGCACCTGCGACATCTACGATCTCGCTCTGGAGGAGCAACTCAACGACCTCGCCGGCCGCCTCGTGATTGATTGGGGCGCCTCAGAACGCGCCTGGATCCAGCGGGCCGACAATCAGAATAAGGCCATTCTTGAAATCCGGGCAGCATTTCAAGAGCCTGAGTTTCCCGGGTTCAGCCGCTTCCTCTCACCCCTCTCGACGCTCGAAGGACTCCCGCTCCCCTGGCGGACTACCCTTTCGAACTCACGCGGGGTTTATCTCCTGACCTGTCCCAAGACCAAGGAGCAATATGTCGGCGCGGCCTATGGCGAGGGTGGGTTCTACGGCCGCTGGCTTGCCTACGTCCACGGTGGCCACGGCGGCAACGTCGCCCTCCGGAGCCGAGACCCCAGCGACTACCAGGTTTCCATTCTAGAAGTTGCAGGCTCTGCCAGCACGGTCGAGAACATCATCGGCATGGAGGACCTCTGGAAGCGCAAGCTCCAAAGCCGAGAAATGGGCCTGAACCGAAATTAGCGCATTCATCATCCCGAATTAAACTTGTTGCAGACGAATTACTAAATCGGAGATCAGGGCAAGGGGTCGAATTCGATCTTTTGGAAAACCCCAGGAACTTCGATGATTCGAGAAACTCGCGGCAACGCCCTTCAGACGGAAGCCATGGTCATCGGTCACGGCACCAACTGCATTGGTGCAATGGGCAAGGGCTTTGCCGAGGCCATCGCCAACACCTGGCCGCACGTCAAACGTGAGTTCAAGCAACTCCATAGCTCGGTGCCGACCGTCCGCGGCGCTCGTCCAAACACGGCCGTTGCTCCCTCTCTGCTTGGTACCGTTCAGTTCGTCGGCGTGACCGAGGTGGGGCTCCGCCGGCGGTTGCGCCCGAATCTGGCGGCGATCGCCAACCTGTTCATCCAGTTAGAAGTCGGCACCGACCGGCGCCGCGTCGAATACGACGCCGTTCGTTCCTCACTGACCTCGGCCCGCAACCAGATGCTGGCAGGCATCGCCCTCGACCCTCGGCGGCCGGAGGAACTCACTCGCCCCACTTCCCTGGCCCTCCCCCGGATTGGAGCCGGACTTTCCGGCGGCGACTGGCCGACGATCCGGGCCATCATCAATGAGGTCTTCGGAGCCTCCCCGATCGACGTCACGATCTACGTCCAATAGGGAGCCGACCACTGATGCCCGTCCAAGCCCCTGCCGCCCTTCGCCGTCAGTCTCGCCACGACCGTCGGATCAGCCGTGCTGAGACAGTCATCCCGCACGGGGATTATTGCTACCGCATCACCAGCGTCGCCGCAGGGTCACACGGAGCGCCGACCCTGAAAACCGAGTCCTGCCCGTACTGGAAGGGGCGGAAAGACCGGCCCGAGCAACGCTTTGGATACTGCCGCCTCCTTAAGGTTGGCGACTACACCCAGGGCCGCACGCCTAACGGAAGGCCCCGGGCCACCTCGCTCCTTTGGGACCGGGTCAAAGAGTGCGGCCTCAATCCCGAGCCGGTCGCGATCACCAGCTAACCGCCTACAGAAAGTTCGACCCATGCATTTTGAGGAAATGGCAGCCGCCCTCGAAGCCTCTGGCCGCTATCGTATCCTGCGCCAGCTGGTCACCGATGCAGAGGCATTCCCCCCCGCTCCCGATCCGAAAGACCTCCCGGTCGGACAGCACTTTGGCCTCTATGTGGATACGGAGACCACCTCGCTTGATCCCAGGAGCGGTGACATCATCGAGCTCGCCATGGTTCCGTTCACCTTCACAGATGACGGAGAGATCGTTGAGATCTTCCAGCCGTTCCAGCAGCTGCAGCAACCGTCCCAGCCCATCCCAGCCGCAATCACCGACCTGACCGGCATCGACGACAGCATGGTCCAGGGGAAGATCATCGACCTTGATGCCGTCGTTGGCCTCGTCTCGGCCGCCGAAATCTGTGTGGCTCACAAGGCCGCCTTCGATCGCCGTTGGCTGGAAAAGCTGTCGCCGATCTTCACCACGAAACCGTGGGCGTGTTCCCTCTATGAGGTCCCTTGGAAAGAGGAAGGCTTTGAGAGCGCGACCCTCAGCTACATCGGCATGAAAAGCGGGTTCTTCTTCAAGGCACATAGGGCCGCGCAAGATTGCCTCGCTGCCCTCCAAATCCTCAGGCTGCCTCTCCCGAAGTCTGGACGCTCCCCGATCTCGTACCTGCTGCAGGCCTCCAGAGCGATAACCTGCCGCGTCAAAGCGCCCAACACACCCTATGAGCGAAAGGACCTTCTCAAAGCTCGGTCCTACCGATGGTCGGACGGATCGGACGGCTCACAGAAAGCGTGGTGGATCGACATTCCCGAAGACAGGCTCCAGGAGGAAATCACCTTCCTGCAGTCGCAAATCTATCTGCGCCCGGTCGATCCTCCCGTGCGCCGGATCACCGCCCTGGATCGGTTTTCCGCAAGAGCCGATTGAAGCCAGGATCTGAGGACCGGCGGAATTCAATTCGCAGGAATCCCCGAAAGGAATAGGGAATGGACGATCTCGCTGGAATGCTCGTAAAGCCGCGGCTCGCCTCCATCGGCATGGCACTTGCGGCAGCAGCTCTGGATCCAGTCCCGCCGTATGCTTTCGTCCTGGATCGGGGCAGCGACCCAGAGGAGCGCCTTGAGAACGCCATCCTCTGGAAAACTCTCAAGGATCGCCTCGGCAGCGAAATCAAGGCCTACGACGACCTTGGCAAGGTCCCGGATGCTGTCACCCATATCTTTGGGCGGGCAGGCCATCGCAGCGATCTATTCCGGGAGGGACTGAAGTATCCAGGGCCTAAGGAGAAGACCCTTCCCTATTGGACGATGCCAGGCTTTCTCGAACTCGCCGGCCGGTCCATCAAGATCTGCGATCTCGATCAAGCCGATATGGAAGTCCAGCGGCTCCACTTGGAAGGCAAGGATGCCTTCGTGAAGGCCACTCGGGACAAGTATTTCACCAAGCACGTTCCTGTCGGCACCTCGCTCTGGCAAGCCTTGGACGCCATGGTTTATTCCTTCATCGATGAGGACGCCTGTCTGCTAGTTCAGGAATACGTCGATATGACGTATGAATACCGCCTCTTCGTGGTCGACGGACAGGTCGTGACGGGCGCCGGATGCGTTCCGTGGAAGACTCCTCTCGACAACACCGCTCTTTATGACCCGGCGATGATTGAGCATCGCGGGGATACCAAATTGGGTGGACTGGCAATGTCCAACCTCCGGCTCGACCAGTATCTCGCCTTCGCATCAGAGGCGGTCGACCAACTCGGAGGCGGCAGCTTCGTTCTGGATGTCGCGATGATCAATGGAGAGGTCGGGATCATCGAGCTCAATCCGATGCGGTTGGGGCAGGTTGGGCTTTATGCTGCCAAGGTTCCCGCCCTCGTTGATGCGGTTCTGGGGCATTTCGGATAAGTAATGGAGTAACGTGCCTGAACTGGGTACTAGCCTATGGCGTTCTATGGTATGGTTCTTTGTGCCCTATGGGATTGAACATGACAGCAGTTGCCCGAAAATCCTCCACTCCCAAGATCTCGCCGGAAGAGATGGAGCGCCGGCGGCGCGCCATACAAAAAGCCGCCCACAGCAGTGCTATGGAGGGCGCCAAACGCGATCCACGGGCTGATCCCATTTTTGAATCGTTTATCAACGGCGAGATTGAGATGGCGGATGTCATCCCTATGCTAAAACAAGCACTGGGGCTTCCACGCTGAATGCCTAACTACACCGTCCCCGGCACCAAGGTGCCGAAAAACAAGCTTTGTGCTGCCGATCCTGAAACTCTAGAAAGGCTTGAAGCCCCCTTCGTCGAAGCCCGAATTGTTGAACTGGATCTCGGCCTGGCTCTCCAAGAAGAAGCAGCCATTCCCGACTCCCGTTACCTAAAGCTTCTCCACAGACACCTGTTCCAGGATGTTTATGAGTGGGCTGGCCACTCGCGTGATGAGACAGTTCGTCTTTCAGATCGGACAATCGCTACAGAGCCATCCCTGCGGAAGCCGGACGGAAAGTTCTTTCTTCCCGGCGATATGATCCCGGATGCTCTTGCCGCATTAGACGAGCATCTCAAAGCATCGGGTTACTTGAGAAATCTCCCGGCCGACGACTTCATTAAAAAGGCAGGAGACCTCCTTGTCCGGATCAACAACATTCATCCGTTTCGTGAAGGCAATGGTCGAACTCAACGCGCGTTTCTCGAGACCATAGGGCGTCAAGCTGGTCACGAACTCGACTTCGAGTCGATCTCCGGCGAGCGCATGGTTGTAGCCAGTATCGCTGGGCATAATGCCGACACTGGCCCCATGCGTCGGGTGATTGCAGATGCACTTGATCCTGATCGAATTCGAGAATTGAAGGAAGTTCAGAACTTCCTCACCAATCAGAATTTCCAGTGGATGGATCTGTATGTAGCAACGGCAGCCCCAGGGCTCTCCTACCAAGGGCAGGTAGCGGCGGTTAACAAGACCAACTTCGTCCTCCGCGAGGATGATAACCGGATCATTGTCGGACGCATTGCCGATGTTGAGGGACCAGTTGTTGGTAAACAGCGACTCGCCTTCAAACTACCGCCGGCGGAGTCGGAACTACCTTTCGCCGGGAAAGCATCCCCTGACGAAGTGCTTGCTCGCGCTAAAGAGATGTTCGGGGATCCTGCCCCCGATCTGAGATCGCGGCCCATGCCGAAGCGCCGGCAGAAGAAGAACGACGGTCCCGAGATTGAATGAAAGAAAGGGCCGGCGATCCTGGTTCACGCCGACCCCTTGGCCCCAAGATTAAGGCGGTCTGGCTAGTGCCGCTTGCCAGCCTCACCGATCAGCCGGCCGATACGCCTATTGTCCACGAACCCAGCCTCGACTTCGCGCAGCTCCAGGAGAAGTCGGACTTCCAGCGGCAGGCTCTCGTCCGCCAGCAGAGCCGCCGTCAGCTGCTCCCGCGCCTCGGCGACATCCGTTTCAGAGACAAAGCCAGCCTTCACATCGGCCAGGACATTCATTGCTCCGGTAACTACGCTCATTTTGAGATCCTCTTCTTCAGTGGGGGGCAGGTTGCAGGCCCTTCCTGCAACCCTGCCTCTCCGGCGAGGAGCGGAGGGTGGGTGCAAGTCCCGGTGCAGAGCCCGAGACGAAGTCCGAGGCGTGCCGATGGGTGCGCAACGCGGTTGCTCCGGAGCCGCAGGCGATGGTGCGACCGACTTGCTGCATCCCGGAGGACAAAGCGGCGGCTTGCAGGGAGGTGAGGCAGAGCCTCCCTTCCTGGAACGGGGTGACGACTCTAGGTCTATCGCTGCGGTTAGTCCGAGATGAAATTCCGGCTTCTGGACCAGACAAAATACCCCGTCCATGGGTGAATGTTCCTTATTTGTTCCGGCTCTGGATCACACCCGATTTCCCTCACGTCAATTCTGGTTAACGAATTATCCCCGCTATCCCACGCAGTCATGTTCGGCCTTCGGCCGCCAATTTCTGGCCTTAGGGCGTACCGCCCTCACCTCCCAATAGCGTGGAGATCGTCTGACCCGAACCGGGTCAGCCATTCTGGAAGCAAGAAGCCTCATTCCTCCTCCTGAAAGGACACTTCGATGGTCATTCTTTCACCCGAGGATGCCGCCCGCCGGTATCTCACGCTGTACGATGGAGACATCGCTCGAGACGGTCACCTCGAAGCTCTGGGTGACCACGAAACCGAGCCATCGCGAACAGCTGAGGAATTCGCACGACAGTATGAGGACCAGGCGAGCCCTGAAGACTTCGCACGGTATTTAGAGGTCTTAGATCAGCTCCTGAAAGAAGGGGGAAACTCTGCTTCAGGAAATCCCCAATGAAAGATATGACGTGTATCGATTTCGAGGTTGAGACTCGCACGGTCACCCTCACCGAAAAGCATTGCATGCTCCTGTCGGACTGCCTGCGGCACGTCATGGAATCCGACGCCGGACGAGAGAAATTTACGGCTCTGTTCGACGTCTTCCACGGTAAGGAAGGATCGTTCACTCTCACCATTGCGAAATGGTACGAGGTCGAACATGCCGTGATGGCGCTAGAAGGCCTGTTACAGGAAACTCTCTCCTATAAGACGTTCCCGGAGCGCCACCGCGCTTTCGAGGAAATCCATCGCCTCATCGACGGCGAGGCCTAACAGTCTTCCTGCAATAGATGTCCGGCCCACGGCCGCCAATATGGTCCTGAGGGCGCGTAGCCCTCCATGCTACGGCACAAAGATGTTCTGACCCAGAATGGGTCAGCCATTCCAGAAGCTCGATTCCTAATTCCTCGGATCAGAAGTTTTCGAAAACCCCCGAAGTTGAAGGGCTCTAAGCCAACAACTCAGGCGGAAGGGTAGAGACGCAAATCCCCAAAAGATCAGCATCAATCGAACAGCTAGGTCGGAAGGGAAGATTTCAAAATCCCCAAAACGAAAAGAGGCGGACATCAACCGCCCGGACGATATCGACCGGTCACCTGAGACAGGGACCACATCATCACCAGCCTTTGGCACAACGAGAGAGAAAGCCAATCATGGACACGGCAGTGAACGACAACCAGGTTTCGAACAACGTCTCTGGCACTCAGGTTTCCCAGGATCGCTCCCCCGCATTTCCGGTGCGCGGCCACCTGTCGGCCGTCGAGGTCGCTAAGGACAAGAACGACAAGCCCTATACGAAGGCCAAGCTGACCTTCACGCGCCGCAAGGACAACCGCGAAGTGACCGTCACGACGATGGCTTTCGGCAAGGCCTTCGACAGCACGCAGCACCTCTTTCAGGAGGGCCCGGTCGCCCTCTACGGCACTTTCGAGCGCAACGTCTTCCGCGTGATCAGCGAGGCGCTGCCGCCGAAGGAACAAGCCGCGGCCTGATCCAAAGCCCCCGGATCTCGGCCAGCTTGAGAAAAGCCACCTTGGTTAAGGTGGCTTTTCTTTTGCACGAATTCGTAAACCACCGAACCATTTCATAGCTCCTTGGTTTCTTTCCCTCAGCAGGAATCGGACACCCAAGGACGAAATCCCCGAGGATGAAGATGGCCGCGACCCCGCTCGTTTATCTCGATATCGATGGCGTCATCGTCACCGATCGAACGACAAAACTCGGCGGGGCCGGCTACATCCCGCCCGGGTCGGCCGCTATGGTCGTCGATATCCTCGACCAGACAGGTGCCCGCCTGGTTGTCGCAAGCACCTGGCGCCGCGATGCCGACTGCCAGGACAAGCTCGCTAGAGCTGGGATCGGCCAGGAGCGCTATTTCATGGATTGGCGGACTCCGGATCTTCTCCCGGAGGAGGAGATTGCCGACCTTCCGATCCGAGGCTCCGAGATCGATCGTCATCTGCAACGCCACCGGCCCGCCCGATACGTCATTATTGATGATGACCCAGGCATGCTGCCGCACCAGAAGCATTTCCACATTCAGGTTGACCCTAGCATCGGGCTCACATGGACCGATGCGGAGACAGCAATCGCCCTATTGCGCGGGTAGCGGAGTGCCAACTTCCAGGATCTGAATTCCAGGCTCAGTCCGAGATGAAAGGGATGAATTGAAAATCCCCAAAATCAAGGAGAGCCACGATGTCCGGTTACGATCGTTTTTCGTCTCAGGAAGCTGCCAACATCCAGGCCTTCGGTTCTGACGTAAAGGACGCAACCGTCCTGCCCGAAGGCAACGGCTTCGTGGTCCAGGTCGAGACGGCCCAGGGCGACTTCTTCTCCCTCCCCCACACCTCCTACGCAGCCGCGTCGGCCACCGCCGAGCGGCTCCTCTGCGCCTAATCGCATTTCACGGAAAGGAAACACGATGCCGGATCATTACCGCGTCATCGATCGAGAAGGCAGCCGCCGGATCGAGTCACGCCAGCTTGCCAGATCGACGGCCTCCACGAAGCCTGGGTTCCTGCGGCTGTTCTATTCGCTGAATCCGAAGGCAACGCGTGGGTACTTCGGGGTTCGGCTCCACGACGATGGCGCCGACATCCTTGATGGAAACGGCAACACGGCCACGACCTTCATGCGGGTTCGGCCCAGCGAACTCGGCCGATACCAGAACCACTGACCATGTCGGGATTGGTTTACCCGCCTCTGCTACCGTGGAGGCTGGAGAACTGGCCAAAGGCCCCTGACCAGGGGGACACAGCCTCTTCAGCCTTACAGCCGCAGGATTCCGCAGTCATGGCAGACCCCCGTGAAACCCTTCTCATCGCTTACGACGCCCTGATTGCGGCTCGGAAGCACAAGGAGGAACTGCTACCTGCGCGGATCAAGACCCTGAAAACCGATCCGGAATGGACCGAAGCTGTGGCGCGGGAAATCGCCTGCCATACCGCTTTCGATCTCTGCGCTCTTGCCTTCTGTAAGGAACTGCGACGTGAATCTGCCCAGAATGATGCTTCACCTCCCCGCGACGGGAGAGTTGCTCGACGTAAAAGCTCTCGAGGAGGGTGAGATCCTCGGCCTGAACGAAGGAGGCCATCTCCTCCAGTGGGGTGTGGAAATTGGGATCTACACACCTCAGGAGACGCCCGAGGAGTTCGGAGCTCACAACGTTCGCCCCCACGAACTCCGTCGGCTCAAGTTACAGGTCGAGGGGCCGACGGCCGATCTCCTCTATCCCCTCAGCACCCAGGACAAGAACACGGTCCTCGCGGCTCTTTTCCATTACCATGAAGAGGGCTTGGGGGAGCCCTTCAAGCGGTCGAATGAGGTCCATCTCCTGGCCTCCGGAGAGGCCGAGGACCTCAACGAGGATATCTCGCTGGATCAGGACGGGGTTCAAGAACTGCTCGACCGTTTGAGGCAGTCGGATGGGATGGTCCCGAACGCCCCACCCCCCGTCCCGTTCGATCCAGCAGAACTCAGCCACCATGATCTCTGCCTCGCCCTTGAGGAAATGCGCCGCCGGGGCTGGGCCGTAGCCGCCTACGATGTCAACGACGTGGACGCCCTGATCAGCAATAGGATTGAGCCGGCTCCCGCCGATGAAGAAATTCGGACCTGGTTGAAGGACAACCAGGACGATCTTCAGGACCGCATGTGCGCAGCGATGCACGAGGCAATCAATGCCGAGTGGAACCGTCGCGGCGGCTAAGAGCTAGCCTCACAGCCACGATCTAGCGTCGGCCAGACCGACCACCAGCGCGGGAGGATTCATCCTCCCGCGCCGCATTCGTTTGCCTTCCCTTCAACGGAGATCTCGGACCATGGCATACCCCCCGATTGCAGTCGCAAACACGCTGATCGCTCGCCACGCCGCTTCTGGCGGTATCACTCACAAGCGGGTCCAGACTCTCTGCTATCTCCTGTATGGCTGGTCGATCCCGATCCTTGGAAAGCCGCTCCTGACCGAAGCCCCGGAGGTCTGGAGCGAAGGTCCAGTCTTCGGCCGCCTGTTCGCTCAGTTGTCATCCTACGGGGATGCTCCGATCACCGAGCCGGTTCAGGTCAAGGGGTGCCCAGCCGTGCCGGATGAGGACACGATCACCCACGAACTCATCGAATGGGTGGACGAGCGCCACGCCGGGCTGCCCGAGGCCAGCCTGAGCCTCCTCGCGCACGGTCCAAACTCACCGTGGCGGCGGGTGGCCGAAGAGCATCACTTCCTCCTGTCCGCGCCCGTCGAGATCCCGCAGGCGGTGATTGCCCATCACTTCACCGCCCAGGCGCGGCAGGTTTCGCTCATCCAGTAGAGCCACCGCACTCTGGGACTCGATCAATGGTCGGGTCCACCTTGTCCCAGCCGATTTAAGCCCACGGAGGCTCCGTTGCCGAAAAACCCTGGCGTATTCACCGAACAAGGCCTCGCGTCCCTGAAAGGGAGCATCGCTGCAATCTGTAGACACCCCTACAATGGCGAACGCTCATTCGTCGGATTTGCCACCAACGTGGGCGGCGGAGCCTTCGCGACGATCTCAGATGGCAAGATCAAACTCCCTTGGGAGCAGTGGAAAGGGGCTGGCCCCTATCACGATCTTCGCATCCACCTTCTGGACGGCACCGGACGAATGTACTGGGTCGACTGGGTGTATGAGACGCCCGTTCTCCCGATCGCCGTCCTCCAGGTCCGCGGCGATGAGATCGAGCGTTGGCCCAATCCTGAGATCGCCACCATCGCGGCCATGAATGGCAAAAACCACGTATGGCGCATCGGCTATGCCGATGGTGTCTTTGGGGATAGCACTCTTGATCTTAACACGCTCGGCAGCGAGCCGCCCCACGTCGTTAAAGCCGGCTGGATCTCCGCCCACCCGACGATGACGTACTTCCGCGACGGTGCCGACGCCGCGTTTGGAGGCAAGCACACGATCGCAGCCCATGTGTGCTTCGATTATCCGAACCGGAGCGATCTGGGCGGTCCAGTCGTTGACAATGAAGGACGCCTTGCCGGAGTGCTGGTAGGGGCCGATCTAGGATCCCAGGAGACCCATGTCGGGGCATATGTCCCTGCTCAGATGATCATGCCTTTTGTTGGGGCTGGTCGCGCCGCCAAGATCTATCACCAGTTCCATGGGGCACTTTTCTCGGTCCTGCACCAGATCGACGAGCAAGAGGCTGCGGCTTCCGCAGCTTAGGAAGCATGGATTTTCTATCCAACTGAGAATGCGCAGAAGGGGAAGTTGAAATCCCCAATAGAAGAAGGTGGCCTTGAGAGGAGGCAACAATGAAGCTCTAGATCAAATCAACGTCCCAGCCCAGAGTGGCTTTCTGACATATACCTGCCTCATCCGCTGGTCCGTTTGACCGTTCTGCAGGGATTCACAACAAGTATCCTTTTTGGCAAGGTGCTCGCTACGAGACCTCAGCCTCTGATCGTCGCTGACGCGGACCCAAGATCCACGGGTCTAAAACACCGGATAGTATGGGCACCGCTCAAGGGCTCGCTACCTCTCGGGCGTCGAAGGTGGGATGGCACCCCAGGATCACTGCCAATCAGATTTTTAGTTCATTTGAGAATGTGAAGAAGGGGAAGTTGAAATCCCCGCAAAATCGACCTTAGAGGAGGGTAAGATGAAACGTTAGATATGCTAGCGGCTTCCGATATTGATAGTCGACACCATACCTGCCTCATCTGTTGGCCCATTGGCCGTACTGCAGGAACTCTTTGACCAAAGTAGCCTTTTGGCCAGGTACACGGCGGACATGTAACCCGACCGTTGCCTCAGCCTCTGATCCTCGCTGACGCGGATCCATGACCCACGGATCTAAAACGCCGGGTAGCACTGAGCACCGCTGACGGGCTCCCTATCTCATCAGGGACGAGGGTGGATCGACCTCCAACTTAAAGGTCACCTAACGAAAGAAGCCGCGAGAGTGCCACATGGGCCCTACCAATCTCGCGGCTTCTTTTGTGCTCGTTGAGCCAAACCCCAAAAACCACGCCGGTCAACCTCTACTCAGTCTGCGAAGCAAATTTCCAGCGCAGTGGGCGTCCGGACGTTTCTTGAATTCAGAAAAGATCAGCGAAGAGGAAAAGGTTCAATCCCCGAAAGGGAATCAGATTTCCTCAGATCAAAAATGAGCAAGGCTCGTTTCAATCCCCAAAATAAGGATCAGTTCGATGACAAACGCTGCCAACATCTCCGCCGTTTCCACCGTCGCCAACGACAACGCCCAGAAGCAGCGCACCTATCCGCGCATGGTCACGCCGAAGACGATCAAGGAGGGCTCGAACAAGAACGGCACGCCGTTTGTCAGCTTCGTCGGCGAGTACACCCGCCGCGGCGCCAGCAAGCCCTCGACGATGCTGCACACCGCGAGCGGAAAATCTCTCGATGCGATCCGCGAGCAGCTCAAGGAAGGCCAGCCGATCCGCGTCTTCGGCATCTTCGAGACCCTGCCGGCCACGGAGGAGCGCAAGGAATCCAGCGTGTTCCGCATCATCGGCCTGTCGACGCCGCGTGAGACGGCTCCGGAGGCAGCCGCCCAGACCGAGATGAAGGAAGCCGCGTAATCGGCTTTCGCCACCTAGGGTCGGCGCAGGCGCTAGCCTGCCACGGCGCACGCGGCGTGCCGACCCTGCCACCTCCGCTCCAGACAGGTAGGTTCTGGTGAAATATCTCCTGGCAAAGTTCTACTACTGGCTTGCCGCCTCGACCAATGATCCCGGCAAGGCATCGAGCTATCTTGATCGGTCGCACGATCTCGATCATCGCGCCGACCCCCATCACCAGGTTGAGGATGACGGCTCCGACGAGGAACCGCTGCCCGCAGCCTAACGGCACCCGATGCCGGAAACAGAAGCCGCCCTCTCGGGCGGCTTTTTTGATGTGCGCTGCGAGGACGGTCTCGCTGGTGTGAGTGAATGGAGGTCAACATGGTTGCACAGCTGATGCGCTTTGCCCTGGGAGTCGTATTCCCGCTGGCTGTCGTGGGATATGCCCTCAGCAAGGGCGTCTGACCTGATGGGACTGCTCGCAAAATCCGTCCGATTTGAGGGGATGGAGCAAACCAATGTCGGCCAACCCAGCCGGTGGGAAGGCCGTGCGTCGTTGCTATCCGTCAGCGGAAAGCTGACGGCGGAATACGGCCGACAGCCAGGAGCGTTGACGGTTACCATCGGAGACGACCAGGAGACCGTCCATCTCGAGACGCACTCCCCCTTCGACGCCCAATGGGAGGAGATCGCGCCGGCGGTGCAAAGGATTGCCGCGGTCTCCCTCCTGGCCGAACTGTCTGACGTCGACTTTGTCGATGCGGGCGATATTTCCTAGCAGAGGCGGTCGATGAGGGGAACTGCGCTCGGGTCAGGGAGGTTTGACGCCTAGACGAGGCGTGGAGGCATTATGAACCTTCGATGGCAGAGGGACACAGAGCACTATCCCGACGATGAATGCTACGTGGCTCATCTGGGCGAGTTCCAAGTTGGCACGGTCCTTTTCGGCTTTGGAGTCTGGGATTGGGACCTGGATACAGGCTTCGCCGAATTCGTAACTCCCAGCCGCGGAAAGGAAGTGACTCGGGAGGCCGCACAGGCGGCTGTCGAGGCAGGCATAAGCGAGTGGGTCCGCAGAGCTGGCCTCCGGCCTGACACGGAATAAGCAACCCGCCCACTCCCAAGCTCTTTTCTCGATCCTGAAGATCGAACCAGGGTGATTTCGAAATCCCCGAAAGGAAAGGGCTCGCCGATGTCTCGCATCTTCAATGAAATTCGTGGTCAGCGCTTCGCTATCTCGGAGATCGGGACGGCGCAGTACAGGCTCTCCCAAGTCCGCAGCGAAGCCCGCAAGACTGTTCAGGAGGACATCCGGGCGCTCTTCAAGAACCTGCCCCGTGGCCTGCGGCACCTGACGCACTCCTTCCTGGCGGCGGAAGGCAATCGCTACCTCCTGATTGATCTTGAAGGCCCCGAAGGTGGGATTGTCAACGGTGCCCGCACCCGCTTCACCCTCATCGATATCTGCCGGAGTATCGCCGGCCTCGCCGCCTGGGACGTCGCCCGCGATGAGTTCCTTGGGGAGGTGAACGAGTTCTCGTTCCGTGATTCCACCGTCTGGCCAGATTGGATGGTCTATTCCAACCATCCCCAGAAGCGGAAGGTGTGGACCGATGGCGTGTTCCACGCCGACGTGAGATCCACCTACTTCGGGAAAATCCTGCTTCCGGTGTCGGGCCCTGCTCTTACGCACCCGGCCTTCGCCCGCCTGGCGGACTACGCCAAGTCTGTGATTGAGCGCAAAGATGCCAACATGGAGCATCTGCGCGGCTTCGATCCCCAGTTCGACGCCTATGACGCTCAGATTGAAGAGATTGAGCGGAAGGCTGAAGCCTTCGCCCGAACCGAAGGCCAGGATCCAGAGGTCCTCACGGCTCAGAACGACGAGCTCGCGGGCCTGATCCGCACCATGGATTGGACCTACGACATGGCTGACCGTCCCAATCGCGCCTACGCGGAACAGGAGCGTCGAATCCGCTCTCTGCTCTCGGCCCTGCCGGTGGACGATGCAGTGGTTCTGTTCGTCCACAACGCCGGAGCCAACTGGACCAAGGCTCCCTATTACCTCCAGTGGCACCCGGAGGTGAAACAGATGAAAGCGGCTGCTTGATGCCGCTTCAGAAGTGAAAGGACCAAGATCAAATCCCCTGAAAAGGGAAAGAGGTTCTTTCAGACAAGATCAGTGAAGACAGTTTCGTCACAATCCCCGAAAGATAGGATAAGTTCGATGACAAACGCAGCCGTTGCCACCTCCGCCACCACCGTCGCTGCCAACGACAACGCTCAGCAGCAGCGGACGTATCCGCGCGTCGTGACCCCCAAGGCCATCAAGGAGGGCAAGAACAAGAACGGCACCGAGTTCGTCAGCTTCATCGGTGAGTACCGTCGCCGCGGCTCCGAGAAGACCTACACGATGTTCCATACCGCAAGCGGTGCATCTCTCCAGGAAATTCGGGACGAGCTGAAAGAAGGCCAGCCGATCCGCGTCTTTGGCGTCTTCGACGAGATGCCTGCCGACGGTGAACGGAAGGCGAAACAGGTTTTCCGGATTATTGGCCGGTCGGTCCCGCGTGAGCAGGGTGCTGAAGAGATGCGGCAGGCCGCGTAAGGCCTGCACGAAGAAAGAAGAAAGAGCCGCCTTAGGGCGGCTTTTTTCATGGGCGGATCGGGCGTGGTGAACGCACCGATCGATCACATCACCAAGTGTCTTACGCCATGAAGGAAAAGACATCAGTTGCTCTCTGGTGAGAGCGCAAGAGTTCTTTGTCAAATCCCCGAAAGGAAAGTTCGATGACAAACGCTGCCAACATCTCCGCCGTTTCCACCGTCGCCAACGACAACGCCCAGAAGCAGCGCACCTATCCGCGCATGGTCACGCCGAAGACGATCAAGGAGGGCTCGAACAAGAACGGCACGCCGTTTGTCAGCTTCGTCGGCGAGTACACCCGCCGCGGCGCCAGCAAGCCCTCGACGATGCTGCACACCGCGAGCGGAAAATCTCTCGATGCGATCCGCGAGCAGCTCAAGGAAGGCCAGCCGATCCGCGTCTTCGGCATCTTCGAGACCCTGCCGGCCACGGAGGAGCGCAAGGAATCCAGCGTGTTCCGCATCATCGGCCTGTCGACGCCGCGTGAGACGGCTCCGGAGGCAGCCGCCCAGACCGAGATGAAAGAGGCCGCGTAAGGCCAGATCCCATAAGCTGGGACGATAAAGAGAGCCGCCTTCGGGCGGCTTTTCTCATGGGTGCGGAGGGCGTTGTCACGCACCATCCGAAAGATGATCTGAAGGCCTCCGACAGAAAGACGAGAATTCAGGTTCCTGCAGAAAAGTGAGCAAAAGCTCGGTTCAATCCCCAAAAGGAAGAGAGTTCGATGAACGACAACACCGCCACCTCCGCCGCCGTTTCCACCGAGACCCGCGCCCGTTCCTACCCGCGCACGGTCACGCCCAAGACCATCAAGGAAGGCAAGAACAAGAACGGCACGGAATTCGTGAGCTTCATCGGCGAGTACCGCCGTCAGGGCAAAGACAAGGTCTACACCATGTTTCATACCGCGAGCGGTGCAGCCTTGAGTTCGATCCGTGAGCAGCTGAAGGAAGGCCAGCCGATCCGTGTCTTCGGCGTGTTCGATGAAATGCCGGCCGACGCCGAGCGCAAGAGCAAGCAGGTTTTCAGGATTATCGGCCTTTCGACCCCGCGCGAACAGGCCGCCGAAGAGATGCAGCAGGCCGCCTAGTCGGCCCCATGAAGGAGCCGCCCTCGGGCGGCTTTTTTCATGATCGTCTCAGCAATTCCAGCAAGGCAGGGGATCACGCCGCAGCCGCTTCCTTACGGTTTGCAACCTCCAAAGTGACGGCCAGTCCTTTCGGAGACTTCGATCCGGATCGCAACCGCGCATTCTCGTCTTTGAGAGCCTCGTTACGGGCTACATGCTCGTGGTTAGCGCGGGTCACTTCCTTGATCTCGCCCTTGAGTTCAGTGATGTCCTCCTTGAGGTCCACGATCTTCGCCTGGAGGGCAGCAAAATCCCTAGCCTCTGCTCGAAGGTCACGGATCGTCGCTTGCTGATCGGCAATCTTCGCCTCCAGCTTCCTGATCCTCCGCTCCGCCGCAGCGAGCAGCTTCTCGGGTGTCATCTCCGACTGCGCCAACCCAGTTTTAAGGGATTTGGCCCCTAGCCCCGCGTCCATCATTGCCCCAACGGCTCCTTTCTTATCCTAATAGGGGATAGAACAAAATAGGAACTTGACGCCAGGGTCAACGAGACAGCGTGTCACGCCGAGAGAGGCTGCGAGACCGGATCGGGCGTGAACCCCTGGGTCGGGCCCCATTTTTAACCATGGTGATTCAAAGTCACATCTATTTCCGCAGAACGAATTACAAGATCATGTGACGGGGAGGAGCAGCAAAAACTCAAATCACAAATCCCGCAAAAAGGATGATGAGCATGCTCAAGGCGACAATGTATTTCTCTTACGGACGCGACGCACGGTCGGGTCTGAAATCGAAGACGACATTCGACGCCATTCTGGCAGGCGAGCGCAGCTCGACGACACGATTTCCATCGTGGCGAGGATATGAGCGCTGGAAGGGTTTGAAAGTTGGCGATCAAGTTCGGTTCTATGCCGATCGCGACATGAAGGGGCGCTATGTCGATGTCACAGTCACTGAGATTCCCAAGGTGATCGACCTATTGAAATGCAACGAGACGGAGCTCGCCGCCTGGTCGGAGGCTGAGGGCTGGAGCGAGGCCGCAGGCCGCCGCTACGGAGGGCAGTATGGTCCGGGTCTTCAGATCCGGTACCAGCCCGTCACCGCCCGGTGAGGAGACGATGAGAAAGTCGTTCTCCTTCCCCTACTTCATCGTGAAGGTCGGGTTCACGCTCCTCGCGCTCTACATCACGGCCATCTATCTCATGACCAATCTGCCCATCTATGGGCGTTCGTACTTCGATTGGTTCCTCACCATTGCGATCGTGACGTGGGTTCTGGTCTTTATCGGCCTTGCCCACGAAACCCGCCTCACCTCCCGTTTCGTCGGAATCTTTGTTAAAGGACTGCCACCCAGGTGGCTGCGGATCATCATGGACCTTCTCGATCGCTACACCAACAAGGATGGCCTCCTCGCACGTCTCGCCGCCGTGCAGCGTTCTGAATACCTCGATGCGACGGCGCTCGCTGCCGCGGTCAAGCAGAAGGTCGTGGGCCAGGATGTCGTGGCCGACGAGGTTGCCGCCACCCTGCGCCGCCGCTTGGCTCAAGTCGCCCGGGACAAGCCCGTTGGCGTGTTCCTGTTCGTTGGCCCTCCTGGCGTGGGCAAAACCGAAATGGGCAAGCAGTTTGCCCGCAACCTGAAGCGCGGGTTCATCTTCGAAGATATGTCGACCTGCAGCAATCCCGCCGGCGCCGAACGGCTGTTTGGCGTTCCTCCGGGATACTCGGGCTCGGACAGGTACGGAACGCTGACAGGCGGCCTGCGGGATCAGGAGAACTCTCTCGTGCTTCTCGATGAAATCGAGAAAGCCCATGTCGACGTTCAGAAGCGGTTCCTGACCGCCTGGAATGATGGATTCGTAACCGAATCCTCGAGTGGCCAGAAGGTGCCAACCAATCGGGCGATCTTTGTCGCAACAACCAATGCGGCCGCAGACCGGATTGGCGAATTGGCTCGGGAGATCACCGACCGCGATAAGCTCCTGACTGCGGTTCACAACGTGCTCAAGGAGGCCGGTTTCCCGGCTGAGGTGTTGAGCCGAATTGATGAGGTGTTCGTCTTCAACCCGCTTCAGGGGCTCGACCTTGCCCGGGTGGCGATCATCCAAATCGTTAATATCGTGGAGAGTTACGGCCTCGAGCTCGACCAGGGCGGGATTGACGACATGATCCTGTTCGACGCCATGCAGCGGGCCGAGGTTCTGCAGACTGCCGGCGGTGTGCGCGCCGTGATCAGAGCCCTCGAGAAGCGCATTGCCGATGTCCTGATCGAGGCCAGGCAGAAGGGCGCTCGCCGCGTCAAGCTCACGATGAATGAGTCGGACCTTGATATGGTCCAGGTGACGATCACCGGATAGGAGGAGCACCATGTTTGATCGGCTGGTTCCCCGACCCGTCCGGAGGCTTTGGAATGAGGCGTCAGTCTGGCGCTGGTGTCTCATCCTCGCCGTGTTGTCGACGGGCATGCTCCTGATCGCCTCGCCGCCACAGCGATCAGCGGGCACTGGCGCTATCAAAGTGGCCACTCAACCCTTTGCTAAGGCTGGCACAGCCGCTCCTTGAAGCGGCTGCATCAGTCACGGGGAACGGCCATGAGACACCTATTGATCCGGCTTGGGTGCAGTTGAAACACCGGCGGTCATGGGCAGGGTTGAGTAGCCCAGCCAGCCTCCAGCACAGTTCAAGATCACCCAAGCCGTCTCTATAATAGAGGACGATCCGGCACTCGCCATTGATGAATAGGCGGCTCTGGGGCCGCCATTCACCTTCCACGCTGGCGGTTTCCTCCATCCACCAGTCCTTTCATTAAAGGGGAACCCGCCGCCTCAGGCTTCGCACCGCGAAGTGGAGACGTACGCGTGACAGCGCAATTCCCAGCAGCTTGCCGACCAATGTGCTGGTGAAGACCACGAGCAATCCCAGGGCGACCGTGGATTGCCAGGTCCGCCCGGCAACCGGCGCCTCGACCGTATGGGCGACCCAGAGCCCCATAGCGCCGAGCATGACGATCGCCCCAAGGCCACAGCCGCAGTCGGTACGAAGCGCGTCGAGACGCCGCTTCACGGCTGCCGCCTCATGAGGCGGCAGCGCCATCAGCGCTAGCCGCAAGCTACGATCGTCGCTGATCCTGCTCATGTCACGACAACATCCCGGTTTGCGAGGCAATCGATTGGGAAGTTCGCTATGATATAGTCCCAGACCTTCCTTGCTTCGTCGTGGCTGAATTGAGGCTCGCCACTGAAGCAGAGGTATTCCGGGATCAGCCACCCGCTCCACCAGCTATGGTCCTTCGGGTTGACCATGATGCGGTCTAACCCATCGACGTGGCAGAGCCCGAAGGTGTGTCCAAGCTCGTGGATCGGCACCCAGGTCCGCACCCAGTTCGGGAGCCCATGGCGGTACAGGGCGCCGGTGCCGCCGTCATTCCCGATCGAGCCACCATCTAGGCAGGCGTTCGTGAACATGCAGGCCGAGTACCCTGTGTAGGAATCGTTCGCCACGAACCGGAAGGTGCCAAAGATAACTGGCTTGCACAGCAGGTTCCTCGCCCGCTCTACCGCTGCGGGATCCTGGGGATCCGCCGGATGACAACCGAAGCCGGACACGGAGGGTTCCCGGTTGAACGGGCTTCTCGCCAAGACATCCAGCACGGCACAGGAATTGTGCTGGCCATCAGGATCGGTGATGTTCGCCTGGACCTGGGTCCGTTCGGTGAGGTGAACGTCCTGTAGGTCGACCGCCAATTTCAAGCCGATCGTGTCGCCTTTGATCTGGATGTTGTGGATCCTGTCGAGCAGCGCCGAGTCGCTCATGGCATAGATCGAGAAACTCTTGCTGCTCGGGTTGCCGAGATACTCGTCAATGTCCGATTCCGATGACACGTCTCCGCGGATGTCGGGGCTGCTTCTCTGCAAGAACTTGTCCCACTTGAAGCCCGCTAGCTTCTTCAGGTCGACTCTCCTGTTGGGATCGGGGTCGTTGTTCCATTGCACTAAGGCGGGAACCGTTTCTCCAGGCGCGATGTAGTCGGAGCGCACGAAACCCCGATAGCTCGTCAGGGTTAGGCGCAGGCCGAAGCCGCTGCCACCGATCCCCAGCGCCGCCTTGATGTCCGCGCGGTCGGCCTCGGTGAAGCGCCGGCTCTTATCGATGAGATCCTCGACGTAGCCGATAAGCCGCCACTTGTTCACGCTGCCGCGGAATGCGCCATACAGGCCGCAGGGGAAGACCACGGTCCGAATGAGGTCGCCGACCAGGCCACCGAACGCACCTAGGATCTCCATAAAGCCATCAAAGACCCGGCTCCAGTCCCAGGTGAAGATGCCGGCAATGATGTCCCAGCCACCCGTGATGACTGCGACGACCAAGTCGTATGCGTCGCCGAGGATTTCACAGACGGTCGTGACCACCCACTTCAGCACCGTGACGACCACCCAGACCAGGAAACAGAACCACTTGTTGCAGCAGGCGCACCACCATTTGCACTTCTTCTTCACGCATTGCTGGACCTGCTGGGATACGTTGTCCTCGACCCATTCCCCAATCTGATGGCAATATTTCTGCGTCACCTGAGCTCTCCATCCCCTCTCTATGGGGAGACCAAGACTGCGGCGCGCCCTCAAAGTTATCTGTGATCTAGCTCACGCCCGCTCGTGCTGTTTTTGTCGCAAACGCCCGCGATGGCCACTGAAGTGGCTGGATGGGTCCGCATTTTAGTGGCTGTCGCAAAGTTTCGGCGCTTATCGCGTGTTGAGCATGCGGGCGGCAGATGCGCCTCCGAGCCGGAGGTGGCCGATGATCCTGAACGCCCTTACGAGAAGTTGAAGCGTTGGGCTAAGAGGCTGGATTTTGCCTGATCCACGATGGGCGAACCCGTTACGGGGAAAACCCCAAGAGGATCGAAATGACCATAACGATCTCCCAGCACCTCCTCCCGTTTGTCGCTCGGCCAGATGAGGAGATCTTCGCGATCGGCGACCTACATGGCCGCAGCGACCTCATGAAGGCACTCTTCGAGATCATCGCCGCTTCCCCTCACGCCCCTGGCTGCCGACGGATTGTAGTTCTCCTTGGCGACTTGATCGATCGGGGCCCGGATTCCCTCGGATGCATCGATCTTGCGATCGAGGCCAAGGAACGAACCGGCGCCGACATCGTGGATGCCCTTGCTGGCAACCACGAGCAGATGCTTCTCGCGACCATCGTCCTGGATGGTCAGGTGCATCGCCGGAAGACTGCGTACAGCAACTGGCTGTTGAATGGTGGCATGAGGGTCGTGACCGACCTTCTGGACGAGGGGCATAGCGCCAAGACTCCCGGCGATCTGAGGGATGCTCTTGGGCCAAGGCGGGTAGAGTTCCTCGAGGGACTGTCGAAGCACCGGACCTCGGGCGAGTTCATGTTCATCCACGCGGGGCTGAACCCATATGCCGACCTGGAGAAGTTCCTGGCCGAGCCGATCGACATCGACTTCCGGGAACTCGAAGAGCAGGACCATTGGGCTTGGGTTCGGAACCCGTTCCTCGCCTTCAACCCGTCTGAGCATCAGAAACGGGGCCACCATGGATACTTCGTGGTGCACGGCCACACGACCCCCAAGGACGAATGGTTCCTACCCGCGGAGCAGCTGGGCCTCGACCGGCTCAATCTGGACGCTGGGTCATACGCCACTGGCCGCGCCCGGATGGCCCGGGTCATCGGCTCTGAATTGAACTTCTACGAGGTGTCCTAGCGGCACCTCTGTTTGTTTCAGCACATCCAAACTGCGGAAAATCAGGGATTTAAGTCCCCAGAAGGAGTGGTCACATGCACGCCTATACCCGCCCGCTCGTCCGTCGTACGCCCAACGCAGCGGAACGGACTGCTCAGGTGCTCCTGCTGAGTCTGACGCTGATTGGCATCGTCGTCGTTGCCGCCGCCGTTCTCTGCTCAGTGGTCGAGCCACACATCATTGTGGCGGTCCTGGTCGTGGCGCTCCTGTTCCTCGTCTTTCGGATCGAGACCCGTCCCCAGCACCTTCCCAAGGGGGCATTCTATCCATCCCGCTCCTTCGGGCGCCGCTGAGGCTCCCCCGATGCACTTTCCCAGCCAGGTATACCAGCCTATCCCGGCGAACTGCGCCCGCCATGCCATCGAAACCTTCGCCGAGAATGTCGCCGAGCGTCTCGGCTTCATTCCGGACCGGGACTTGGCGGAGTCTCACCAGATGAGAGGGAAGGTCCGCTTCGAGCGGATCCATGACTTGATCAAGAAGCTCGGCGGACAGATCAACTTCGAGTACGTTCCGCCGGGAGAGCTTCACACCTCCCAAAGCCTCATCGTGTTCAGCAATGAGCGATTTGAGATCGCCCTTCATGGGCGGCTCCGTCTGGAGGACAGGCAGCAGAACTGGGTTCTTGCCCAGGAGCTCGGCCACTTTTTCCTGCACTATCCCATGGTGCGGCAGAAGCACGGCGATGTCGCCATGGCGGCAAACCGGTACCCGGATCAATCCGACCCTACGGCAATCCAGGCCCGTCGCGAAGCCATGTGGTTCGCCTTCGGCTTTCTCACGCCGGCAAGGGCTTTCATGGATGCTTATCGAGGCACGAACCGACCATCCTCTCTCGAGTTCCGATTCAACGTCCCCTATCGGGTGGTTGATCTCCGGTACCAGTACCTGAGCGAACTCAAGGCTTCAGGCTGAAACTCGGTATCATTAAGGGGCATCAAGATGACGGCACAAGATCCGGCCCTCGCGCTCGCGAAACGCAAGGCACGGTATGGCCACCGCGATTGGCTGTTCTGGAAAGACCGCAACGGAGCAAGCCACTGCGCCCGCCGGAGCGCAGAAACGGTCAAGGCGGCCATGCTCGCGGCCGGGACGTCCGGGAAGTGGTTCATTGTTCAGGCGTCGACCGGGGTCCTAGTGAAAGGATTCTGGCGTCTCGGCATCAACCTCCTCAAAAACGCGAAATACGGCATCTGAAAACGGAGATTGCCCATGTCTAATCTGCCCGCCTGGCCGGGAGCCGACGTCTGCTATACTCGGGCAGGCATGATCACCAATCACCTGTGCAGGTCCTCCTACCAAGCCGCCAAGGTGAAGACAGGCTGGAGACCTCCCCAGGAGGCAACAGAACTCATCGACGCCATGAACCGCGGCGATGAGGAAGCGATCAAATCCGCCTGTCAGCGTTATTCCCATATCTGGGCCAAGAATACCGCATCTCATCCTCCATCATGATGTGATATCCGGCCCCAGCAGGGTTCACGACCAAGGAAGGAAACCATGAGCGAAGCCATTCCAGGGCCGGTAACACCAGGACGAGGTGATGCGGAGGGCCTTGCCATCCGGATCTTCGAGTTCATCGTGGCGGATGTCGATCGGATTATCCAATTTCTCAATGTAACTGGTCTTCAGCCGGAGACCCTTCGGGAGTCAGCCAACACCCCTCACTTCCTTCTCGGTGTTCTCGACTATGTGTCGAAAGACGATGAGTTGCTGAAACTGATCCACAAGGACCTGGGCATCCCGCCGGACACGATCCTGGCTGCAGCAGGACACCTGGCGCCCCAGCCGGATCCTGCCAAGCAGGCTGACAGGAAGCCGGAGCAGCGCACGCAGCTCCCGCGGCGATCAATGTTCCGTTGAACGAGCAGCTACTTCAAGCCGCGACGGGCACGCGGGCACGGCTTCCGAGGAAAGCGTCCAGATCCCTTGCGGCCATTGGCCGGGCGAAAAAATAGCCCTGTAGCACATCGCAGCCGGCCGATGCCAGGAACCGACGCTGCTCGTCTGTCTCAACGCCCTCGGCAGTCACAACTAGGTCCATCGTCCGGCCGACATCGATCATTTGCTGGATCGTCTCGTGCGACGGGTCTGACTTCAAGCAGTCCAGTCTCCGCACAAACGATTGGTCGATCTTCAGTTTGTCGACGCCGATATGATTCAGGCGTTGCACGCCCGAGTATCCAATCCCAAAGTCGTCGAGCGCAATCCGAAACCCGCAATCACGCAGGAATGCGATCGAATCCCTGGCCGAGCCGTCGGCTGCGAGCGGCTGATTCTCGGTGATCTCGAACTCGATCTGATGCGGGGTAACCCCACACTCGTCGACCATTTTTACGAATCGTTCAATCAAGACCGAATGAGCGAAAAGCAGCGGTGACAGATTGACCGCGACCGTCAGATCAGGTTGGCGCTTTGCCACACCGCAGGCCTCACGAATGACGAACTCCGTGACCTGCAGGATCAAGCCGGTCTCTTCGGCGATGGGAATGAAGACGCGCGGGGAAACTGACCCGACTGTTGGGTGATGCCAGCGCACCAGCGCCTCTACGGCTGAAACTTGGTCATCGGCCACATTGACCTGGGGCTGATACACCACCGACATGCCCTGGCCGGACTGGAGCGTCTTATAGAGTTCCCGTGCCGGGATGCCGCCCAAATAGGAGTAAACCTCGGAGAGCTTGCTCTCGAGGCGGCAAAAATCAGTCTCTGAGTCGGCCAGATCCTGCAGCAGCACAAGGCACCCGGTTAAGGCAAAATCGATATCTTAAAAGAGTGTTACCACTTCCGAGTTAAAATGTCACGTCCCAGGAGTTTAATTCGGGACAAAATTCCTCTTGAGATGAGGGTTCGCTCGCTTCTTGCTTATTCTGCGGCCATTTTAGAACGTTGGCGGCCAGTGCCGAGGCTGTGCAAAAACCGTGATTAACCGTTCCCGATCACCCGATCATCGCGACCTTCACGATGTTCAATCCCCAAAAGGAATTAGCGATGGAACTCGGCCAGTTGTGCTTCGGCAACCCGACGGAGCGCTTTGCTCTCGATCGGGAAACGCTCTCAGAACGGTTCCACGACTTCCTTGAGCGCATAGGCCTGAGCATCTACGGCACTAGCCGGTGGGGCAAAACCTTCGATACAGGCAGCGATCACTACGCCACCTTCCGCAATGACACTTTCGCCATTCGTCCTTACTACTGGGGCGAGTGTACCTGCGGATGTAACGAGGAAATCGGCCAGCCTCACTCCGATGATTGCGCCCTTATGCTCCCCAATTTCGAGCATTTTCCTTCTGGCCTGAAGGTCACCTGGTACAAATACGCCCTCAGGGGTGCATTCTCGAATCAAGAACTCTCCGATGGTGAGTTCAATGGGATCTTCGCCTCGTGCCTCGATAGCCTCGGGCCCGATTTCGATACCGGGAAACCTAAGACGGACATCTCTGGCGAAGTTCTTTCTGTCTCATCCCGAAACTTCGCCCGGTTTGTGACCCTGAAGACTTCGACCGGGCAGGTCCGCCTCCACATGAGCGGCACGAAACCCGGCACAGATTTGCTCGTCGCAGGACGCAAAGTCGCGATCGCAACCCGTGAGGGGCGGCCCCTTCCGTCCATCGTCTTCGTCGAACCCGTCGTAGAACACTCCCATTGATCCCGTGCCGGAGGAAAACGTGTCTGCCTACTTCGTCGACAAGCTTCACATCGATGTTCTGGTCTCCGGTGCCATTGACTTGGCCTGCGCGGCACGCCTTGCCAAAGGCGGCGATCTCATCATTCCACAGAAGGAGCATGGCACTGACCTGGGCAAGATGCTCTGGGCTGAGAATGCCCGCTCGGTGAATTATCTCACTGCCCTCGTGTATAGCGACACCAACCCCGCCCTCGACGAGATCGTCGGCTTCTATGGCTTCGAGTACCGGCCAAACCTCTGCCCCACCGTAATAGCCAAGGCCTTGGCCTCGTATGAGCATCAGGCGTGCGAGTGCCCCGATTATGAGGGCACCTCCGCCTATGACTTCGCCTCACGTCTCGCGCGACGCCTGATCAAGAAGCTCCCTGGATGGGACAAGGCGCCTTGGGGCATCGATTACCCAGAGCAGATTGCCGTCCGGTTCACCTGATCGGCCTCATCCCGCCCTCCTCCCCACCGTTCAACGAGATATCCGTCCATGAGCGCAGTCCGGATCCAGATCAGGGACGATCTGGGAAATATCAGCTATCTCTCCCGCACGTCGAGCGGCTACTGGAACCTGGTAAGCCGCAATGGCATCGCACTCGGCCTGTCCACAGTCGTCAGTGACGAGCCCTTGGCCAGGTTCGCCCTGGAAGATGCCGGCGACGACGGCAATGCGGTGCTGGAAGCAATCAGGAGGCATCTAAGCGGCCGACGGACTGCAACCCTCCTGTCGTCAAGCTCAGACACGTCCCGCAATGGCGCACTCTCCACCGAGCAAGTGCGCGACTTCGGCTGGATACTCACCGAGACCATTGACCTGTCAGTCGACCGGCGGGACGGCCTCACCCAACAGGACGCCAAGTCCGAGTTCGAAAGCATCACGCGTGTCCTCGACTACCTGGAGCGCAACGGCGCCGACATGAGCGTCCAGCGCCGAGCTCTGGGCACGCCCCGCTTCTGACCCTCTCTCTCCCTCTGGCTTGAAAGGATTGCCACCATGCGCAGGAAACGCATCCCTCAGTCCGTTATCCGCGAAGCTCAGAAGAGGATCGACCAGATCCGGGAAAACCTGGAGGAACTCCGGGCCCAGGAGGGAAAGGGGCGCGCCAATGCGTACCTTCGCTCCGAGCGCACGGCTAGTACGGGACAGGATGCCATCCGGGTCTTGATCCGCGCCGGAATGCCCCTTCCCGAATGGGTGGGAAACAACTGGCGGTACCTCGATGCGATGGGCTGGCATCAGCCACATCTGTCGCTGCCCTGGAACTCCTCCCTTATGTCCAGGTGCTAAGCGCCAGCAGGCCTCCCCATAACGCCGACCGCCGGCCGAGCCCTCCCCAATGCAGAGGTTCCTATGAAACTTCATTTCAAGCACAGCCCCGCCGAGTTCGCCGAGGCCGAGGATGACGAATACATGCTGATGAACGGTGGCCAATGGACCGGCGTCAGTGTTCAGGATGCCAGCTCGTATGGCGGGGGCTACTGCGTTAACCGCTATGGCCATGAGCGGTCGGACTCGCCCCTGAAGGATCTCGACTTCTACTCCGAGGATTGCGGGTCCTTCGACACCCTTGAGGCCGCCCAGGAGCGGGCCTTGAAGGTCCACAGTGGGGAATGGAAGCCCTAATCCGCTGGACTATCACTGGGATTGATCAGGCGGTTCATTGGAGTTCGCCGGCGGCGACATTTGACTCCCAGCGTCCTCGTCGACCTCGACGAGGGCGATCCCAGCTTCAGCCAGTTGATTGACCACATCGTCGACCTGCTCCGGTGTCGCCGCCCATGGCGGGAGAAGCCGATCAAGTTCTTCGGACGTGATATAGCCCCGCTTTTTTGCCTGCCGGATCAGTTTCCAATTGGCGGCCTTTCCTAGGTCAATGATCGGTCCGTCCATCCCCGCCTCCCGGTTGAAGCGAAATAGGCCTTCACAAGTAGGCTCCTGCTGGCCGTTTCAAGACCGTCGGGTTCTCAACCTCCTCAGCCTCCGCCGGGCAGCCTATAGGGCGGCGAAATAAAAAGTGGTATAATGACGATCTAATGCGCTTCGGCAGTTGCGACGATTCGAGTTTGCGGAGCAGGATATTACGATGATCAATCCAATCGTCTTCCACGACGACGAGGAATTTGGGGCTTCCCGTAAGGCGGTCAGCTTCCTCGAAAGCCGAGGCTTTTCGGTAGGACGAAACCAAGCTCATTCGCCCCGCGGCATCCTGTTCGGCGCCTACGATATTCAAAAGTGGCGCAATCTCCGTCCTCGCGAACGCGAGGCACTTCACGGAGAGCTGGCCGGAGACATGAGAAACGGCCCTGTCACCATTCAAATGCGTGAGAACGCTCCTGCAGAGGCTATGGCGGCCCTGCTCAACAATCAGAGGTGAAGACAATGGCTTCCAAAACAGAACTTCCCGCTCTTGTTATGGCCCCAGTCGACTGCCCGGTCTGCGGCGCTAAGACCGTGGCGCAGGCTGACAAGAGGTGCAAAGCCAACCAAGATCCCTCGCTGAAAGCGAACTGCATGGTGGCAAACCATGACGACGACGGCAACTTTGTCATGCCGACTGCCGAGAGCTATGCGGCTTTCGAAAAAGGATTTGCCGCCTTCATAGGGCAATAAGCCATTGCAATTCGAAATTTTTCTTCTATGACACCCCGCCGGAGATACGATGGGAAATAAACGGTCGGTCACCGCACAAAAAATCAGGTCCCGCCAAAGGACCGTGACAAGAAGAAGAAAAACAGATGCGCTTACTGAACTGCGGGCCCATCCGCGAGTTGAGATCGTCGATGACGAACGCGAGATGGGAAACTCTGTGATCGTTACCTTAAACCGCGGGTGGCGCTTCAACGACGACGGCGAACATGTCTTTGGCGAGGATACTCCGGAAGAGTGCCTAGCCGCTGTCAAAGCACGCGTTAAACCATGTACCTGCCAGGAATGTAAGGCGGCAAAACGGAAGGTGGTCTGCGCATGAAACAAAACAGCGCAAGCTCTCCAAAGCGCCGTCCGCCCGTTAGGAACTGGAAGCTGTACTCCGTGTCGGTTCCAGGCTTTGGGCGTGAGATCATTCACGCACTCTCGAAGCAGGCCGCCCTGCGCGAGGCCAAGAACTGCGAAGCCTTCGGTTCAATGTCCTTCGCACAGTTCCGTCAGATCGTAACGGCCTACATGCTCAAAGAGCCGCTCACCGACGATGGCTATGGGTACATCCGGAGCCAGTATGGCATCGAAGTCCGAGTTCACCGGGGTTGCTGGGTCAAGGATCCGAAAAGCGCGCATTACGGCAAAGTCGGAAACGTACTCTATGCGGGCCGTTCCGCTAACCATGTTCGGGTTGCCCTGCTCGGGCACGACACCCCGCTGAACTTCCACCCGTTGGATATCGGGATGGACATCCCGGCATACATCCCGGACGCAGCCTAGACCCTTCCCCGCGTCTTACACAGATCCCAGCCCGCCCTCCCGGCGGGCTTTTCTGTTTTGCGCTCTGCTCTCCCCACCTGGATCTCCCATGAACGTTGCTCCTTCCTATGCCGCCCAGATGGGCGATGACCTCATCCGCCAGGCTGCCAGTCTCCCTGACCTCAACGCGTCTTGCGCGCTGCTGCAAAACGCAGTCGGCATCACAGACGGCGGAATTGCCTCTCATCACTTCAGTGGGCGATGCCCCAATCCAGAAAATCCGGAAACAGGAGATCCGCTCGATTGGGAGGACGCTTGGCCCCTGATCTCACCTTTGGACCGCGAGAAGGAACTCCGGGCATGGCTTGCCTTGGAGGACTCGTTTCAGGAGAGGGGTAAGGATTTCTCCGCTATCGATGAGCCCGGCGAACGCATGACTTATCTCGCGGCCGCAAACGACCTGAAAGTCGGCGGCGTTGTCACGAACACGGGAATCCTTGAAAGCTACCCGTCTCACTTCATTGAGCCTGGAGCCCGGTTTGTGGTTGTCGGGAATGATCTCGACGCCGAAAGCTGTATCCTCGACATTCGGCTCTCCCCTCTGGACGCCGCTCGTATGAAGGGCGGCAACCTTCAGGAATGGGGCAATTGCGTTCAGTTCTATGGTCCTGAGTTCGAGCAATATGAGAACGATCCTGGCATCGATCCCTCTGACCGTGCGAACCCCGGCAACATGTGGTCCAAGGCCACTGTTGCACTGCGCAAGGACAATGACCTCCTGCCACTTGATCACAGAGTCGCTGCGGTCTTCACTTTCCTCCTTGCCGAGAGCATTCGCGACAAGATGGCCGAAGTGGTCCGCCGCAATGCTGTCGAGGAAAGCGAGATTGTCTGCCATAGCCATGACTTCTGCGATGAAAACATGGTCATGGCAGCCGCAATGGCCTTCGTCCTGGGGCGCCCCACTTGGATGCCCTCGGATTGGGAAGAGGGGCGCTGCAGCGAAGCCGAGCATGAGGCAGATTTCGCCCTGTGGGGGCGAGCCTGGGATCTGGCAAAGACCTCATACTTCCTCGCCTATGGTCATCCCGATGATAGTGAAGGTGACCGAGGCGACCTCGAGGAGGAGGGCCAGTCCCGCTACGAGGCGCTGTACTCTCAGCGGGGAGAATACTGGTACGTGGATTTCCGAGACGCCGACGGCGGCACAACCGTCGCAGGTGCCAACGGTGAATTGCGCCTAAGCGAGGAGGAAGCCCGGTACATTGCCGAGCGCCTCAATGAGGGAGACCCTCTCGTCCTGGTCCTCGCGCTCGCAAGGAAGCCGAAAGCTGAAAATCCGCTGGCGGCGCTCCTGCTTGAACTCCTGCAATATGTCGGAGGCTGGGATCAAACCGACCCGGAACACCCGATCGTCAGGGCCCGCCTCGCCTACGAAGGCGCGACCGGAACGGTGCTGAACGGTCCAGAGACGGACCTTGAGTTCCGACCACTGATCGACAAGACCGTATGGCGGCACTGCCGACAGCTTGGGGTCGCTGCAGACTACTGCATCCTCTACCAGCGCGCGGACGGATTTGATGGCTGGAGCCCCTTCGCAACGTGTGCGCCTGAAACCATCGAACGGATCAAGCGAGATGGGCTCCGGGCCCATGCCGCCCTTCTAAAGCTGTTCAAGGCCTGAGCGGGCACACCTCCATCAACTCCAGGAGACGAAGACGATGAGCCATGAGACTCCGCGTGAGGAGGATCCGAGTGACGAGGTCAACAGCCTCCAGACGCGAACGCTGTTCAACCCGGGCAACACCCGATCGTGGATTGCAACGGCAGGCCATTCACGCCTGGGTGTCGGGTTAAGTTCGTCTTGCCGTCACACTACATCAACACATTTTCAGGCTCGGGAAGCCTGATATCCAATTTCGATCCATACGGAGGCGTCACGATACGGGCGGATCATGAGCACAATTATTACGACCAGAGAGGCAACATCGCCGGTCGTCGTCATGAAGTTTACGCTACCAGCCGGTATCATTCCGATGGGGCCTATGAAGGCCATCGAGTAACGCTCGCCGGTTTAGGCGACCCGCATGAACATGGTGTCACTCAGACCTATGTCGAAATCATCGACGGTTGATTGCTTGGAGAAGATGCGTTCAAGATCAATTTGAAATCCCCGGAAAAGGAAAAGACATGACACAGAATGGCCGCTCGACCATCCAAGTCCTTGCCAGTTCCCTCGATCCGCACCAGTTCCTTCCGGCCGATCGCCGCAGCGACCTGATCGGCCTCTCTGCATCGTTCCCGGCGAACGCCATCCGCCAAGCGATCCGCGCAACCGCCGCTTCGCTTCAGGGCCGCCGGAGCGAGGAGGATTCCATTGATCCGGAAATCTTCGTCCCGGACAGCCGCCAGACGGAGCTCATGGACCTGGCGCCGACGGACGGGACAACCGCCGTCGACCAAGCGATCCGGGAAACCGCCGCATTCCATCTGCTTGCGACCCGCAACGCCCACTAAGCAGCATAGGAGGCCTTCATGGCCTCCTATTTTTTCCGGTTGCCGGCAAACCCCATCACTTTTGATCCTAATAGAGTTGCGATCCAATGATTTGAGAAACCCCGGAAGGAAAATCGAGATGGCCTTCACCTACGCTCTCAACGTTATCGGCAAGCGCACCGTCGGCACCCGCAAGGCCTTTGCAGGCGTAAGCTACGGATTCGCTGTCACGCAGGGGACGGCAATCGAAATCCTTTCGAGCCTTGGCCTCGCAGAAGACCTCGAATTCATCAATGCCGACGCAGACATCACCTGTGTTCAGGTCGATGCCCAGAAGCTCCTTAGTGCTTCCATCGATCCCAAGAAGCAGAGGATCAACGGCCAGCAGCTCGGGTTTGACTCGAACCTTGAATGGGAACTCTCCGGACTGCTCAAGGTCCAGGGGGATCTTCGCGCTAGCGAGAGAGCCACTGTCTTCCTCGAACTGAACTAAGCCGGTTCTCGCACCAACCCGGAAAAGGCTCCCTAAACGGGAGCCTTTTTGTTTGGGTTTGCGCGCAAACCCCGTTCATTCCCTCGGCTCATGCCCGCGAACAAATGAAAGCTTAAATCCCCGAAAGGCTTGTCCTATGAGAGTCATGCGCTTCAACTCCTTGCAAGACGCCTCCAAGGCCACCCAGGCGGATCTGGTCGCTGAATATCGAAATGTCCGGATTGCCGACGACCACGAGTTCCCGTCGAACTTGGACCGCGATCGCTACGCGAGGGTGATCTATACGATGGGCTCCTTCCTTTACGGCCACGAGTTCATCGCCCTGGTCGGCGCCGAGCCCGAGTCTCCCGACGTGATGATCCAGGAAGGTCGCTACCCCCACCGCGCCCGTTACTGATACCGCCTCCAATCCATTGAGAATGGTTCGCCTGGACGGAAGCGAAGTCATCTGTTGGCGATCGGTGCACCAGGACGATCCTGATGGAGGAGCCGCAACCTGACAGAATGGGCAAGTTTCTCACCCGGTGGATGAACCCGCTGTTGAAGAAATCCCCGAAAGGATGACAACGATGTCCGTGACGGTTTCCGCTGTTCTCCCGAATGTATTCGCCATCGAGGGCGCCCCGCAGCGTGAAATTGAAATCACCCGCGATGAGGCCGTGCAGATCGTCACAGCCATCAAGACCGTCGGCACCGCCGATCCCGACTTCATCGGCCTCAACGACTGCCAGTTTGGCTATTACGCCATCCGCTCAAACCCGACTGGCGTCGCTGAGGCTGTTCAGACCCTTGGCTCGGATCTACGAGCCAAAGTCGCAGATCATTTGTCCTTCGCGGTCAAACATAGCCTGAGTGTAACCGTCGAGACCCGGGACGACATGGCCTACAACGGCGCAAAGCCGATCCTGCGGGTCGAAGGCGAGCGCATGGATGATCCGCAGGTACAGTGGACCGGAAGCCATGCGGTTGAGGCCCTCCGGAACGTCGGAATCGTCTATGACACCGACAATCCGCACGCGCTCTCCGCAAAGGAGCTCGCAACAGCCTGCGAACAGCGGCTCGACAAGGTGTCGGATATGGACACCGCCCGTCTTCTTGAGATCGCTGAATACGCGATCAGCCAGGCTGGCCCGGACGCACAGGTCCTGGCTGCCTAACCGGCTCTCCCCTCTTCCGCCATTCTTTTTCACCGCCCATCCAAGGATCGGACGAATGATGCTGCGCGCCGACAACGACAATCTCACCTATGATGAATTCGAGGCCGGCGCGAAGCCAAACCCTAGTGTCGCTCCGGTCCGGATGGATGCTCAAATCATTCTTCAGGGGCGGGTACCGGGTGGCTTCATCGTTCTCCAGAAGACCGTGAAGCCTGGCCCTGACGGAATGCCGGTCCTGACCGCAGCTCCCCTGGCGATGATGCCTCATCCGGAGTGCCCACCCAACCGGCCTGTGGCAGTCCAGCCGTCGGTCATCGATCTCGGATCGCGTCACGCGAGACCCGCGTTCATCCGAGGCGTCGTTGTTAACCAACCGACAGCCCCGGTGGAGATTTGCTGAAAACCGAATTATAATGCGACTGTAACGTATCCTAATTCGTTGCAAGCGGGATGTGTGCAACAGATCCGGAAATCCCCGGAAGAAAGGATGATTGGAATGGCGATCCTCTCTGCCCGCATGTCCGGTATCACTCAGTCCGAAGGGCTGTTCGGATTCAACATCCAAATGCTTCCGAACGGAGACTCCGAGACCGTTCTCGCCGAGATCGAGGTTCCCCCAGCCTTTGCCAGCGAGCACGAAGCCCGCAACAAAGCCCAGACGGCGCTTATGTGTTACGAGCTTACAGGGAAGTTCCCAAACTTCTCCGATTGGCATCCTCAACGGCCCTCCCTGATCTCCAGGGTTCGTGAGCTTCGGGATTTGGCGAAATGCAGCTTGAAGGAGGCTGTCTCGGCCCTTTCTCAGGCCAATGAGCCGCGGTTCGCCGGCGATGTCCTGATGGCCTTGGCGGCTATCAAGGATGAAACGGGGGCTCATGATCGGTCGGTCCAGTGGCGGATCGAGAACCCGGCGCTGGATCGGGCGTTTCCAGTACCGAACTTCTAAAACGACCAAGCAATCGCGAAGGAAAGCCCGTCTTTGACGGGCTTTTCGTTTGTACGAGTCACCAATCCCAGTCTTTGAGTCGAGATGAGGTCTCGCGATCAGGGCAAGCAAAATTCCCCAAAAGGAGCTTCGAACATGCTGACGGTGAAATTCGCCTCGAGCCTCTCCGCCACCCTCTATCCGAACCTCCTGAAGACCGTCCTACCGCTCCTCGGCACCGATAGCGGTGTGGTTGTCCAGAAGGATGGGGCTGACCTTGCACTCGTCCGAATGGGCGAGGATACGATCACCATCCGAGAGATCCCCGCCCACCTGTTCGTGACAGAGGAGAACTTCCCCTTCGATCCCATGGTCTTCGAGGCATTCGCCCTCGAAGTCAGCGGTCCAGGCGAAAGCCTCTTCCACACCATCGGCCGCTGCGTTTCGGGCTTCTGGGATGCCCGTCACATTCATATCGGCGACCACGGGATCGCGGTCTTCCATGAGAATGACCGGCCAGAGCACCTGGGGTCGGAATTCACGTTGACGTTCTTCTCCTACGGTGACCTCCGGAAGGTCGCCAATCAGGGCTATGGCTACAGCGACGGCGGTACCGTCCTTGGAGCCGACTTTAAGGACCTCGCGTCGGCGCCAATCGAACCCGCGGAGATCAAGGATGCCCCGAAAGACTCGGAAGCCGACTTGATGAGGGAGTTTTACGCTCGGGTCCGCTCCCTCATGTGGGAGGAGACCTCAATGCATCTCCAAGCGGATCTCAAGGAGTTCCAGGCTTGCCCAAGGCTGCCTCTCGAGGATTGAGCCGAAAGCTTGGCGGAACCCTCGCACAAGCCAGCCATTCTATCTGGTGCCTTCCTCAATTCTAGGATGACTGCATGCGCGTTGGCCTACCCGAACGCCGATCCTGTGAGCGCTACCGCACCGACCTCGAAGGGTGGATCACGGCCGATCCGCCCCACGAGCCGCAGCGGTGCACCATCTGGGACCTGTCGGAAAAGGGGGTTCGGCTGGTTTTCCCTGAACTGGCCGATGTTCCTGTCGAATTCCAGCTCAGGATTCCGAGCCAAGCCGCCGTCGCGCAGGTGCGCCTCGTCTGGACTGACGGCCACTTCTATGGGGCCAGGTTCACCGACTAAGCTGTCTCCCACCATTTTCGAAAGCCGGCACATCTCAGGTCGGCTTTATGCATGGGTGCATCCTTCAGGGAGAAAACCCATGCTTGAGCTATACCTGCTCCATGGCTGGACCCGCCTCGACGAAGACCTTGAGGACTGGGGCTTGATGACCCCCAAGAACGACAAAGCCGACGGGTGATCCCGGCGCCCTCTTGCTCGTCCCCCCTTCAGCCGGTGGGACACTTCTGAAACTTCTTGCCCCAAAGCGGCTTCACTTCGGTCCCTGAATTGGGGGATTGCTCTCCCAACTCCAGCGGCCCCTTGCGCTTATGGCCAGGGACTTCCGCAATAAATACGTACCCACTGTCGGGAGCCTTGCTGATCATGATCCAAGCATGCTTCCCGTCGGCATGAGCGCCGCCGCCGAAGGTGTGGCTCAACTCGACGCCCCGGTATTCATGGGGCGTCCCGGCGTACGTGATAGTTACTTTCTCGACTTCGACCTGGACCTTGTCCGACGAAGGATTTTTGCAGTTCAAGGACCACGTACCCCGATATTCCGGATATTCGTCCAGAGTGAGAGCCGACGCAGGAAGAGACGCAGCCAGGAGTAAGGTTGCCGAAATAAAAGCACGCATTATGGATCCCTTAGGTAGAGATCCCCTTCTAAGGCCACCCAACTCCGCCGGTAAATCGACGATTCTCCTTTCCGGTCGGTCATCAACGCTTCTTTTGAAGATCGGTTAGTCACTCCCGCAGCTTCTGGGCTCGCTACGAAATCCGAGCGCAGATCAACCGGGCTTAAACCCCAAAATCGATCCACCAGAGAGGCACGATGTCCAGCAATCCCTTCGAACATCTCTGTCACTCCATTGATCCGAACGGATCGATCCACACTGTTTCAGCCCGTACATATCGAGATATAGGCGCGATGGAGTCCTTCAGGAAACATTGGCCGGCGACAGGTTTCTCGACGAAGTTTCAGGGGACCATTGAGGACTTTACTAAGGTGAGTTCCGATCTTCCCGCGGATGAACAACAGCGCCTGAAACTTGCCGAAGCCTTCCCGCGGTTCTCTGGGAAGATCGTGGAACATCCCAGTCCAAAGGCCTTCTTCGAAGCCATCGGCTACGTCGGAGAAACAAAGCGCCAATGCCGCAACGGCTACCGTCGGTGGAGGCGAGCCGCACTAGTCGGAAACGGCGTCCGCCTGATTTCCACCGCCCCATTTCGCGTCGCTCTCACCTTCTGAAAGGCGAATTTCGATGGCCGACAAGCTCTCCGCTCTCAAGAACCTTCACGCCGACCTGAAGGCTGGTCGCGGTCCCGATCGCGCTCTGGACGCCAGGATCTTCCAATTCTTCGATCCCGAGGCGCGTACACTCCCGTGGCCGAAATGGATCGAGCTGCAGATCGGCGGCCGGGATGACTTCAAGGGCATCAAACACTTCACCAGTTCGGTCGATGCCGCGCTTTCTACGTTCGCCGATCCTGACGCAGCGTCGATCCTCCGGGAGGTCGCCCGGGACCTCGAAAAGCCGCAGCATTCGGACAGGGCCGGCGTGCTCCCTCATATCGCTCGAGCGATTGTGCTCAAGAACATCGAGCACACGATCATGCAGATGACACTGACCGGCGACATTTTCTCCCACGGATTTCGCCCCGGCCAGGCCGTCAAACTCACCAAGGCTGTAAGCGCGGAGGGGACAACCTTCCAGTCGGGAACGGAGATGGAGATCGAGCAAGTCTATGACAACAGCATCGACCTCATTCATCGCGAAACCGAAATCCTGATGTGGGTACGACCCGACGAGATTGAACTCACCTCTCTAAGCTGACGCGTTCAAACGAGCCTTCCGGGTTTCCTGGGTTTCTGGAAGCTGACTAACAAGCATGTTTCGACGTGCCAGCTTCGAGAGAAAGGAAAGGAAAATCCCCATGAAGTTCTTGCACATGCTGCTCAGCCTCACCGTTCTGGTCCTTCTGAGCACCCCCACGCACGCCCAAAGCCTCGCCGACCAGTGGAACGAGTACAACAAGCGCAAGTTCTACCGCGAGAAGATTGAGGGGCTCCATGCGGCTCACCCAGCGATGCTCGATCTTGGCAAGGCCAGGAAGGCCATTAAGGCTGGCTGCAAGACCCTGCGGAGCCGGGGCGAATTCGACAATTGGCTCGACCGCACCGCGTCCGGTGAAAAAACGGACGGCTTCATGGAGCTGCAGTGCTGTCAGCTCTACGGTGTCGGTTTCATTGCTCGCGCCACTTCAGCGCTGGCGGGGATCTTGAACCCCTACCAGGGTCCGAAGATCGGCCCTAAGACGCCTGGCGCCGCCTATCTTGGTGTGATCGACGGGGGCATTGGAGATGCCACGGACGCGCAATACAAGGATCTCGCCGGTAAGCTGGAAGCGAGCGGGAAACACACGTGGGAATCCACGATGAAGCTCTGCCAGCGCGTGATCGAGGTCGGGGCTCAAAGGTGAGCCGACAGGGGTGCCGGGACACTCGGCACCCCTCGCTATTCGTTAAAAGAGCGACATTCTCTGAAACCCGGCCCTACAACACCGGCCGTCGAAGGAAGTCGTTTATCGGGATGCTTGGTTTCGCCCTGGACCATACGGAGAGTAAGGAAATGCGTCTCCCCCGCAACGCTCACGATCCCATCCCTTGCCGTCTGTCTATGGAGGACATCTTTGCTAAGGCTGGCGCCTTTGGGCAGGAATGGAAATTCACCGTCGGCGCCCCGGCAGCTTCACTGCTGGCGGTCATGGGTGGCAAGACAGCCCTTATGAACGAGGCCGTTGACGTCATCCTCGGGAGCATAGTGACTGCTTAGTGGCCTATGGGAAGGAGGACTTCCTTGTCCTTCTCCTCCCCTCGAGCGACGTCAACAGCCCCGCACGAACTTCGACATCGCCCGCTGCCTCGGGCACCTGGTTCTTCACCTGCCCATGGTGCAGAAGGAGCATGGCGAAAAAGCCGGACTGATTGTCCGGCACTACGCTTCCACACAGGACGGAAAAGCATGCCAGATTGAGGCAAACCAATTTGCCATCGGGCTCCTGGCTCCGCCACACCGGCTTCTGAATGAGTGGAGGCGCACAAAGGGCGACATCCGCCAGCTTAGGGAGATCTTCAGAATCCCGGGCGATCTGATCAAGGATGTCGGTAAGCTCTACGAGGAGCAGCAGGCCTCATCCCTTTGCTCCTAGGATAATCGGCCCTTACGGGTAAAATGGCCCATGGGTGTCGTTTTGGCTCAATCCAAGCAAGTGATCATCGGATTGCTGAAATCCCCGAAAAAGGAGATCGGCTCATGACGGATCAGACCAATTCACCGCTTCGGAACGACGAGGGCCGCCCCATGGAAAAAATCTCCCGCGCTCAGCTTGAGTCCATCGCCCGCTGGATCGGCGCCGTCACCTCCCACCCGGACGCCACGGCCGAGCAGCTCGACGCCGTCTACCAGTACGTGAGCACCGCGCCACTCGCCGAACTGGCCGAGACCGCCCAGTCACTCGGTTACTGAGAACAGGGCCCTGACGGTAACCTCTTTCGAGGGCCGTTCGCGAAGGAAGATGATTTTAAATCCCCGAAAGGAATGAAGATCATGGACGCAGTTGGGATCATTTACACGCTGGTCGAGACGCAGCGCCTGGCTACGATCGCCGTTGAGGGCCTCAAGAGCCAGCTGTTCCGCATGGAAAACGAGGAACTGCTGGACGGCTTCCTCTTTGGCCGTGACCTCAACGCAATCCGCGTCGCCGATGACGTCAATGCTGAGGACGCTCCCTTCACGATCATCGGCTTTAACGCCGACTCCATCTCTGAGATCGTCGATATTATGTCGCTGACCGGCGGCGTCGAGCATCTCGGGATCCGCGAGATGGCCTACTCGTCCGAACCCTTCACGATCCCAGCCTCGGAACTCGAATACCTGGATGTCGCAGGCGACTGCTGGATGCAGGTCGAGGACTACAAGGCTCCGCCGGCGCATCTCGGAATGCTGACAGTCTCCGCCAACGACAACGGCGTCGAGGCTGAACTCATCGAGGACGCTGAGATTGCCGGTTCCGAAGTTCCGGCCTTCTTCGATGAGCCCGAGGCTAAGAGCGCTGCGCCCACTCCTGCCAAGAAGCAGTATGACCGACCGTGGCTGCCGCCGAAGGAGTATTTCAAGATGCTCCGCGAGACCGGCCAGTACAAGCCGCGGGAAAAGGCCCCTGACTCGAAGCCCAAGAAGCGGGTCCGGTCCGATGCCGAACGCCGCGCCATCGCTGGGCACTTCGCTCGTAAGCGCCAGCAGGCAGCCTAACAACGGTCGGCCGACGAAAGTCGGCCCTCCTCCGAGACACTCACTCGCTTCCGGGTGTCTCTGATGAGGGTCGCCTCTGACCCCGCCTCACCTTTCTATTACAGGACGGTGCACACATGCATCATGATACGCCCGGCAATGCCGGCGAGCCCATCGCCGTGGGCAAACGTGTCCGCTATATCGGCAATCCCACGATGACGACGTGGAACCGTCCCTGCATCGGGATGACGGGACGCCTCACCCGGTCGCAGGTCCTGGATTCCGCCATTACCGAGACCCGGATCGAAGTCTTCGTCTTCGAGCTTGAGGTCAAAGGCAAGTGCCTCCGGAATTGGATGTTCGTCAGAGGACATGAGGTCCTTCCGGTACCGGACGATGCTCCGCCCCAGGGCGAGGTCTCCATGTTCGGCGACTGCTCCTATGAGGCCATGCTGAAGAAGGCAGGAATCGTCAGCTCGGATTGCTCCCGGCCCTGAGGCCGAGAGCAGGTTTCACTTCTTAAGCGCGAGGATCAGTACGGCAACAGCCGAAATAATCTGCGCGACGTCGACTACTACGGTCATGTCCATTGGAATTATCCATGAAATGACCCATGGCCACAGGTCGCTAAACCTAAGGCAGAGCTAGCTCCGGTTTGAGAACGTCGCGGCTTTGAAGCTCTTACAGCTTCCCATCCGGCCGGTACGGGCGCTCAGGAACGGTTCTCTTCCATTCCTGAGGTAATGTCTCACGCCTATTCGGCGTGTCTGACAAGCACCAACATAAGCGCCCTTCTAACTGGTTCAAGAGTTTTCTAGCTTCCCAGCGCGTTCGAAATTGTGGACGGACGTCCTGTCGCTTTCCTCCCGGAGGGATCGAACTCGATGTGATCCAAATCCCCGAAAAGGATTAAGTGATGGCAAAGGCGGCTCCCCACGAATGCACCCGTTGCGCCGGTACGGGAATGACCACCCACATCCGGGTCCACTACGGCGTCCCTGGCCTGTGCTTCGCCTGCGACGGCGACGGCAAGCGCGAAACCCAGGTGAAGAACATCGAGGCCGCCAAGCGCGCAAAGCAGATCCGGGCACTTGCCGAAAAGGCCAATGCCGAAATCCGTGCCCTTGCGGAGGAGCACGGCGGTCAAAATCTCCACCTTCCCTATGAGAAGCGCCGAGCCTTCGCATTCACCGAGGTCTTCTCCACTGCTCAGTACGCTGAGAAGTTCAACATGAAGCCCAAAGAGGCCTTCATCGAACTCGCCCGCTCCTGGCCGCATTATCGGATCTGGACCGACGAACAGGGGCAGCCGAAGGGCTGGTGGTACGCATGAAATTAGAAGCCGCCCTCGGAGGCGGCTTTTTTCATGCTCGAGACCATAAACCCCGCCGCCCGGGACCTCGCATTTTTCTCCCGATCTGACATCGCGAGTTCATTAAGATCAAAATCCCCGGAGAAACACGATGGCAGCAGCGACCCCAGCAATCGAGATGGGCATGTTCCGGCAATTCTCGTTTCTGAGCTTCCATACGGCGCTGGACGCTTTCATGGCCGTTACCAAGGCCGATCCTACCGGGATCATCCCGATCAGCCATGACGTGACCAACAACCTGGTTCAGGTGTCCGAAGTGGACGGGAACACGGTGCAAGAGATGCTCCGGGCTGCCGGAATCAATGTCAAGGGAGAGAGCGTCACCCTTGAGCTTGGGGAGGTTTGGGACGTCGACCCGAAGATGTTTCCGGAGCCGGACCTGTTTAGCATCAATGCTTTGAGAGCCAACCCCTGACAGTTGCGGCCACCCAGGTCCAGAATGAGTGAAGCAATCGATAAATGGCGCTCACCTTCGACTTACTCTCGTCTGCCAGTGGAATTAATGCATTCGTTCGTTCCTTGGGCATTCGCCGGATAAATCTATAGCCCTCGCTATTCAGCTCATCATTCACAGCATCACATACGCCCGTCATAATGTATTGAGCATGGTCATCGGGAATTCTCATGCTTACGTCAATCGGCGTGAAATCGGGGACTGATCGGCAAAGTCCGAGAACCTTGTGTTCATCCCGGATATCCTGGGAAACAAAGGCCACGCCGACTAGGTACGGTCGGCTATGAAGGACGCCCTCCTTGCTCAACAGACGGTCTATAGCCTTCGCGCCCTCGAACTCAACCCAGTCGAGGATAAGGTTTCCTGGTTGACCAAACCCGACGTGCCAGAGCTCTCCACTAAGGACATTGGGGGAGTAACTCGTTTCATCCATATAAGCAGGCACAAGTGCATACGGGCCATCTGCGTCTGACGGTAACCTCCCAAGCATGACCATTAAAACAGTGGGGCCATAAGTAAGCTGATCGAACTTGGCATTATTCTCGATTTTTTCGATTAGAGACTCAATTCGGTCGGCTCGGGTGGCACCAACCTTAAATCCTGACAGCTCTAATGCCCCACCAACGTGGACACCAGGTTCTTTCGCACGCTCATCAAGGTCAGCTTGGATCTCCAATGCTTCATTCATGATCCCCTGATGGTGATACTTACCGCCTTGCACCTCAAGAGCTTTGACTTCGACAAAGAACCTAATTCCGTCTAACTCACATTCGAGATCTGGGCGTTGTTGCTTATGCCCCCCAGTCCCTGGCGTTCGTTTAAATTTTATACCCTGCTTATCAAGCAGTACACATGCTACCCCCTCGCAGTAAACTTCATATGCTTGAGCAATCGCCGCGAAGTTCTGCAGAGTGATCGCATTCACAAATGCTCTAAATTCCTTCTCAATTGATTGAGCAGTCGGACTTCCGTTGAGAGCTAAGCGTTCGATCTCATCAAGCATCTCCGGAGAAATCCTCCAGACAGTGAAATTCGTTGTTATGCCAGCATACTGCTTGCAGACATTTCCCCATAAATCACGCAGCACGGTTGATCCACTCCCGTTATTTTGCCTCCGTAGCAAATTGGAGGCTCCGAAACTCTAAGCCGAGTATCACGACTTAACGCATCTTGCGTCGGAAAAGCTCAGTGGTGGCCAAGATCATCGGAAACTTTGAGATGAAATCCCCAGAAAGGAAGAGGTCCATGCCCGAGCTCCGCTACCACATCGTTCCGCAGGGCCTGATGATGTCGGTCAACGGTGAGCCGACCTATTGGCTCGATCGCAAGGCCTCCTTCGGCATTCTCTGGGAACACATCGACGACACTCAGGTCGAAATCCTCCGGCACGGACGGGTCGAGATGGTGATGGAGCGCGAGGCCTCGTTCAAGGCTTTCTATGGCGAGCTCGGCGGGGCGACACCGCGCACGGGCCGCTCTTTCGTGATTGTCGAGCAACTCGATCACGGCACGATCGACACTCTCAACCGTGTTCTGGCCGGCGAAGCGAAGCCCAATGCCGCCGTCACGGCCATGCAGCGGTTGTCTCGGGAGGCCCTGTTGCGGGTGATGCCCGCCCACAAGCACTACATGCTCGAAGCAGCCTGAGGGAGGGCCATCATGCACCCTCGCCTCTATCGCCCTCGCCAGGTCGTGGTCCTGCGGCTTCACCGGGAGACCATCGCCTCACGAATGGCTGCAGCCTTCGTGTCTCTGCGCGATGAGCCAAGCCGACCTCGCGAAACCTTCCTCCGCCTCCGGGCCGAGGAAGCCCGTCACGCCATCCGGCATCCGGGCCGCAGACACCGCTGACCCACGGGAATTTTCTGTCCTTCTGAGATGGGCAGACACCCTGAGATGAAAATCCCCGAAAGGACTGGCCATGGCGTTCGATTTCTCGAAGATCAAGGTTCTCACCCCGGATGAGCGGGCAGCACGGGAGGAGGCCGAGCTTCAGGCCCAGATCGCCGAGGATGCCAAGAAGCGGGAGGAACTCTCCAAGCACACGATCACCGTGACCCTGAGTGAGTGCCCGATGCACCGGTTCACGACATCCGGGGACAAGATCGTCGCCTTCCACGGCGCCGATGAGCGCGGCCGCGGCTTTAGCGGGACCTACTTCGTCCCATACTTCCGGGAGCGCTCCGAGATCGACGCGATGCTCGCCCCCATGGATCAGGGCACGACCGTCGTGGTGCGCGGCTACTGGAAGAAGCGCACCTGGCGCAACCAGCAGAACCAGGAGGTCGCGTCCTGGGAATTCCAGATCCAATTCGTCGAGCCCAAGCAGGGCTAATTCGTCATCCTGAACCATAGGAGCTTTCGCCATGGTTGAAGCCAAGATCGTGTCCGCCCGCATCACTCCAATCTCCCGAGACCGCTTTGGACCGCTGCCGGAGGTCTTCGCCACCTTCGACGACGGTCGCGAAGTGAGACTGTTCGACTACTACCCGGATGAGCTCAGCTTCTCCGAACGCGAGTTCGTCGGCCTGACCGAGGCAGAGGGACGTCGCCTGAAGGTCACGAAGGACGCCGCGTACCTCCGCTCCTAAGCCTCCCCACTCCATTCCCGAGAGAAGGATCGTGCCGATGCCGGCTACCACCGACCTGATCGCCACCCACCGTTGCTTCGTGTTCCCGGACAAAGACACGGCCGTATCGGTCTATGGCGAACTCATGCTCATGACCGAAACCGATTATATGGGCCTGTTCATTGAGCCCCAGGCCAAGACCATCCTCGTCAATGAGCCGTTCGGCGATGCCTTTGTGTCGCTCCTCGATGACACCGGCAATCTCGGGCCCGAGGTTATGGTGAGACAGAAGATCGGCAACGACTTCTATGATCTCGGGAACGGGATCGAGGTCCTGCAACGGGCCTGGAAGACCCTGCAATACGGCATCGGCACCGACGGAAACCTCTATCTGATGAGAGGGCCCGATACGGTTCTGTCGATCCCGGCCGACGGCAAGCTCGGGCTGTTCTTCGAAACCGACAGCATCCTGGGCGGTACCCTGCATAAGCATGGGCCGGCCGAACTGGTGCAGGAGCAGTTCAACAAGCATCGCCAGGCGTTCCGCTATGCCGGTCTCTATGACAAGGCCAATGCCCTCCAATTGGTCGAGATCCCGGTCGCGGTCCTCACACCGCCGATCATCGCCGAATTAAACGCCTGCCTTTCGATTTCGGGCCGGATCGGGCGAATTACGGATCATCTCAACACGTTCCACTGATCGGAGCAGACATGGACGATTGCCCATCCTGTGAGGGCACCGGGGAGCGCGACTGGCTCAGCGGTGCCCGCTGTCACGAATGCAACGGCACGGGCATCGCTGAGGACGATGATCCGTGCCCTGATTGTCGAGGTGATAACGCCTGCTCAGGCCGGTGCTTGGAGAACCCGTCCGGTCACTAAGAGTTGAGCGGGCGGCTGATACGAAAGTCCTCGAAGAGGTCGCTCACGAAGTGGTGGGAGGCACTCTCCAACGCCCGGATCCTCTCTTCAACCAGGTCGGCGAGAACGCTCCTAGGGTGCGAATTCCGCAATTCGCTCACCGCATTCTTGATCTGCTCGAGATCCAAGGGAGAAATCGTCGCCCTCTGACTACCTCTTGGCCCTTGTTCCAAAGTCATTCCTCGTCTCCACGTGTGCCGACGATGCGGCGGAATAGCCCCAGCCCAACAGCCACCCCGAGGTGGGGTCTGCCGATGGCGGTTTCTATTGAGGCCCTGATTACGAAATCGTTATTGCGCCGGCTCTTCACCGGCATGTGAACAATGGCTCACCCACAGCATCGGGTCGATTACGCCAGGGGTAATCGGAATCGTCCCCGGTCGGCCGCCTAAGCTGGGGAAATTTGACCGGTCCTGTCGAAATTTGTCTGATTGGGCTACAACAGGGGAAAAGGGGAGGATGACGCTCCCCAAGATCATTGGGGGAAAACGATGTTCTCGTTCCTGTCGCAATTCTTCCTGGGAGAGCCGCCGCAGGCGCGAGACTTCAATATCGGGGCGATCTACCACTCCCCGAACCTCCATGCGTTCTTCATGTTCGGTCTTATTCTGCTCTGCATGTGCCTGACACCGGCAGCGGTCGCCCTCTGGAAGTCCCAAAGGCAAGGATGGGCCAGTATGCTGGGCCTGCTGGCTGTTATCGGAGTCGTCATCGCTACAGGGGGCGTTTACGCCAGCGGATATTCAGAGGCGAAATACCCGAACCTCCAAGGAGCGCCGGGCAAGAAAACAGCCGCCGCCGGCAGCACAGCCTCCCGCAGCTTCGATTAACCTGTAACGGGCGCTGGCTGGGGGAAAACCCCAAGGAGCCACTTGCCCGTTAAAGGAAGGGAGGACGGTTGGTGGCCGAATTCATCATTGAGGCGACGATCACAGGGCCGCAGGCGAGCATCGGCGAATTCAGATCCCAGTTTCTGGGTTCCTTTCCTGTCATCAAGAAGGACAGCTCCGAGGAGATCATCGTCGCCCTATCGGGAGGCGACCAAGACCCCCGTCCCACTCTCCTGAACCTGTCCGGCGAATTCCCCGCCCTGACTTTCTCAATTGTGGAATACACGGCCGATCTCGGGAGAGAGCAGGTATCCCATCGCTGGATCGCGCAAGACGGCGAAGCGCACTCGGGCTTGTAGCGGCTCAAACCCGGGCGTTCGGGGGCATCCGGTCTGATCCATCGCACTGGGAATGTCCGGAATCTTATTTCGGATCATGAGCGTGACGATGAATTCGGAAAAATCCCCAGAAAGGATCAGGACAATGGCGCGCTTCAACCCGGTTCAGGCAGCTCTCGCCAACGCCCGCAGCCAGGGCCGCAGCACCCACAAGGTTGTCGACACCCGTAAGAAGGGTAAGGGCGTGGCTTACAATCGCGCAGCCACCAAGCGCCGCGACGACTACTGAGCCGCCCCATCCATCGCCCGCCACCGTCGAAATAGAAAGCAACTTCGATGCGCAAGATCGCGACCTTGTTTCTCGCCCTGCTGACGCTCGGCATCTCCTTCGCGGAGGCCGCAGCACAGTCCCGATATCCCGGAGCCTATGCTGACAGCCGCTATGGTCGGGATCGATACTCCGCCTACGAGCGCGGGTACCGGCCTCAATATGCCGAACTTCCTCACTATGACCGCCCACGACACTATCGGCGGGGCAGCGGCGACGCCATCGGATCCGGGATCCTGGCATTGGCCCTGGGAGCAGCCCTCGTCGGCGCGATCGCCAACCAAGCGCAAGCCCAGTCTGCTCCACCGCCTCCGGCTACAACGGACCCCCAGCTCGCGGCCTACTGCGCCCGCCGGTTTCGATCCTACGATCCAATGACCGGGACCTACCTGACGGGAGCAGGCGAACGCTTCGTCTGCACCTATTGATCGATGGTGCTTTGACGCCACGGGAGAGGCTCAACACGAGCCTCTTTTTTTATGTTCGGGTCAAGAAACCCAGCCATCATCCGGATTACGAATTTGTAATCCCCCGAAGGCGCTTCGTTCATCCACGATTTATTTCCGCCCCCCGATAATCTGTCCTATAAACCGAGGCGCCAGACGGAACGGCTGTCACCATGCCGGACCCGTTTGGACCTCACTGATAAAGGTCAATCAGACGATCATGCGTAAGCTAACTTCTCTCGTTCTCGCCGCCTCTGTCTTAGCGGCTCCTGTGTCTCAGGCGATTGCAGCACCCCGAGCCAAGATGCCAGAGATCACCAAGCAGTACCCGGGTGAGAGCTACACCCAATACCGCCGGTATTACGGCGATCCGCGCTACTATGGCGGCCCACGCTATTACCACCGCCACGGCGGAAACGGCGGCGCGGTTGCTGCTGGCGTGCTTGGTCTGGCCGCTGGCGCTCTGGTCGCTGGCGCGATCGCCAACCAGGCGCAGGCCGCGCCTCCTCCGCCTCCCGGCACCCAGGATCCGCAACTCGCGGCCTACTGCGCCCGCAAGTACCGGTCATACGACCCGGTCACGGGAACGTTCATGGCAAACAACGGCTATCGCTACGTCTGCACGTACTGATTGGCTCGGTCCCAGACGAACGCAAAGAGGCTCCAATCAGGGGCCTCTTTTTTTATGAGCGTATCGTCAAACCTCTGGAAACCCGACCAATCACGATCCGGGATTTCTTCAGTTCCTCTGAAATCATTCCATCGATCCGATGATTTGAGAAACCCCGAAAGGTTCGAAATGACCGATGCTCCCGCCTCCCAGCCGCAGGACCTCCCTAGCGATCCGATGACGGATGTCGGTCACCTCCTGATCCGCGCCTATAATGGCGACCAGTTCGATCCGTTCTTCGTGGCCGGTCACCCGAGCCGGACTAAGGAGCCGAACGTCATCATCCGATCCTGCTTCTATTACTCGATCCTGATGACGCCGAAGATCACGATGATCTACGACAACAGCGGCCGCGGCGGCATGTGCGACATGACCGTCGACGAGATTTCCGTGATCTGGAAAACGCCCGCGCTGCTCGAAAGCCTCGGAACGACCTTCGAGGCCCTTCAGGATGGTACCGCCGTCATTACGGCGAAAGAGGCACCGAAACCGGACATCGACCTCTGGGCTCGGATCGCGGAGGCCGAAGGGAAGGTCCTGAAGGCTGCTTAACTCAGCGCAGCTCGCTCCGGGGATAGGAATACTCGTTTTGAGATCCATCCTCGTGCCGCTCGACGATCCGGACCCGCTTACCTTTGTCGAGAGCCTCAAATGTTACGACGCTATCCAGCGGATCGGTTCGCCAGCGCCCGGTTTCGGTGGCCCAGATCACACGGTTCCCTTCAAGGCGACACCGATAGCTCCAAAGCTTGCCATCGGAAGGCCGGTTGTAGGTGATGACAGAAATTTCGCCATCGGCCTGGGCTTTCATGATGGATGGCTTCCTGCCCATCACACCGCCAATAGCGGCACGACAAATCTCACCTCGCTCAGCCGGAGTAGGTTCGGCCGCATAAGCCGATACTGACACGGCTAACCCTACGACCAGGATTCCAAAACGTCTCATCGCTATTCTCATTTGAATTCTGGTATGGGGGCTACCAACGCTCGATCAATTCCGCTGCCGGATTACCTGCTATGTTGCCGAAATTCCATAAGCCACTTCTCATGAGCGCACTGCTTGGTGCCACTCTGAGCGCAGCTGGGACAGGTCCCACCTCTGCCGGTGAGCTCTATATCTATGAGCACAACCTGTCGGTCATCGACTGGTTTGTCGTCGGAGATAAAATCAAGGCAACCTATTCCAAGCCAAAGGCCAGCCTCGCGGCGGCAGGGGTCAAGGAGGGAGCAGTCCTTTTCGAAGGGGACTACGAAGGAAACCGGATCGTCGGCACCGCGTTCGCTTTCAAATCCGGCTGTGCCCCTGCCGCCTACCAGGTGATCGGTATGGAGCAGGGAAGCCAGATCATCCTTCGCGGTCCGGGCCCAGTCAGATCCAAGACCGGATGTGACGTCATCGGGTACTCCGCAAAAAGCCCTCATGCTGAACTGACGTTCCACTATTCTGCCACCCACCATTGATCGTCAGGCCCTTGCCTGCCTGCTGGATCCCGCCGGGTCAGCCTGTGTTATGATCCGCAGTGATTCAAACGGACGGTTGCAGTGATGGAGGCGTCACTCCTTAGCAGCTTCGCTTGCCATGACGGGCAGGAAAGCCTCGTCCTCGGCCAGAGGCCGGACGGCTCCATCGCTCACATCTCGGAGGTGCCGCGAGGGACGGCCTGCGAGTGCACCTGTCCCGGCTGCGGGGCTCCCCTCGTGGCCCGGAAGGGAGAGGTCCAACACCACCATTTCGGTCACCAGGGCTCTGAAGACGGACGGCCCTGTAACACAGGACCGGAAACCGCCCTGCACAAATTCGCCAAGGAGGTTCTGGAACAGAAGCTACACCTCTTCCTGCCGTCCCTGGACTTTTGGGACGGTCCCGAGAGGTGGGTGGGCTTCGAAGGGAAGTCCTATGAATTTGACGCCGCCGTCCTGGAGAACCGTCTGGGGGAGATCATTCCCGACGTCATCGTTCGAAAGGGAAACAGGGACCTGATCGTCGAGTTTGCTGTCACCCATGAATGCGGGCCTGCCAAGATCGCCCAAATCGCCGATATGGACATCAGCGCCATTGAGGTCGATCTCTCCAAACTACCGCGCGACATCTCGCGGAAAGGGCTCGAAGACGCCATCCTCAACTCGGCCCCGCGCAAATGGCTCCACAATCCGAAAATCCGTGAAGGGCAGCGGGAACTTGAAACCCGTCGGCGCCGGCGAGCCGACGCGCTCTCCCGGCAGGTATCCTCTCTTATGAAAGCCTATCGAGCGGCTCTTGAGAACCATCGAACCTCCCGCAATGCGTGCTTGGCGGTCGGCCGTATCGAAAACGATGGCATGGAGAGGGCGATTGGCCACGATGTCCCCGGATCGGGTTGTTTCAAGGTCCCACCACGCGATTGGCAGGCAACCATCCTCTCCGGTGTGATTGAACAGGCTGTTGTTGGAAGATCCGCCCATATCACTATCAAGGAGGCGCTCCGGAAACTTAAGGATCGAGGCTGGATCAACTTCCGTTTTAGCCGGATCTCTGAAGACCAAGCGGCTGTACTGCGGGAAAGCTCGGTCCAATTCGAATTTCCGGAATTCGCAATTCAGGCGTGGGCCACCGCCCTCTCACGCCAAAGCGTCCTTGTCCCCGTCTCCAGCACCGGACGTTGGATTCTCCACCCCATGATCGTCAAGGAGATCCAGTCCAAGCGCCTCGCCGATAAACAATCCGGATAATCGCTTTCCCATAGCACCGGAGGATGTTTTCGATTTCGGGATCATTGCCGCGAACAGATGATCGGACCAATCCCCGAAAGGATCCTCACAATGGACGCGAGCCGCTACTCCCTGAAGCTCCATAAGGACTTCCCCGGCAAGGGCTGGCTCCTTGAGCTCCACATGAACGACAGCGACGAAGAGGATGTCGCCTTCGTTGAGACGTTCCGCGCCACTGCCTTTCGCTATCTCGGCGCGGCACCCCATGGGTTCATCCGCCACGAGGACGGCAAGCGCTTTGTCGATACCTGCTGGTTCCTGCAGGGCGAAAGCTCGACTTGGCTGATGTTTGAATTCTGGACCAGCGACCAGACGGCAATTCTCGACGGGGTTATCCGCGTCATTGAGGCGCTGGAGACCCAGGGCGTATCCGCCGTATTGCAGTGATATAGTGCCGCCATGGCCGATCACTTCAAGTCCACCTACTATGTGCTCGATCCCAAAGGGACCGTGCATCGGATCAAGACCAAGACCATCGGGGAGCTAAGAGCCCTCGATAGCTTCCGCCGCCAATGCCTGATCCATGGCTATACGGCCAAGGACGAGGAACAGGTCGAGGCTGACATCGAGGCCAAGATCTATGAGCAGATCTTTGGTGGGGACGTGATCAAGCACGAGGTCCAGCACGCCTTCCTTGAGGCAAATGGCACGCTGGTCGATCACGACAATCCAAATTCGTTCTTTGGGGCCATCGGTTATAGCCGCACCTTGAAAGACCGCTGCAAAAGGCAGCACAAGCGGTACATGGATGACGGGAAACTTCCGGGTGGCGGCTTCGTCTGCAATGACCCCGCGCCTTACCATGTCGAGCTGCCGGGATTCTCCGCCTGACCCGCGAACCCGCCCTCACAAAGGGCGGGTTTCCTCATGCTCACATTTACAAACCCCATCGCCCTGATCCTGGCTCATCTCAATTCTCGATTGGGAATGTGAAGAGATGATCAAAAAATCCCCGAAAAGGAGCAAGGCGATGGACACCCTCGAGCAATTCACGGTTCTGTCCGGCATTCGCATCCAGGTTCTGGCCCAGGCTATCGCCTGCAAGACAGCCTTCGCCCGCGACCTCCATGAGCGCCTGGCACAGCACCTCGCCTACATCTGTAAGAAGCTCCGGCTGGAGATCGCAGTCGCGGCCCGCTTCGGGGACGAGGACAAGGGCGCCTTTGGCTGGGAAGGCCCGGACGAGATCCACCTGATCGACACCCTCTACATCGATCACGGCACCCGCGAGTACCAGATCAATGGCGAGAGCTGGTACTCCCTCGATGGAGACGGTGAGCCGATCGCCTCGCCCGCGACCGCCGAGCAGACCGAAGGGCTTGATCGCTTCATCGAGGAACTCGCTCAGTACGGCGTCCTGGTCACAGCCAACTACGTGTTCATCCCCTGCGAGGAGCAGATCGCCGCCTGAAGGCCGCACCTCCCATCGCGACGATTTCACAGCTTCGGAGAACAGGCATGACTGCCGCATCGCTCAACAAGCCGGCCCCGCTGATCTGGACCGACCGGATGTCCACGGGCATGAGCCACGACACCTACTTCGGCGGCCGTACGCCAGGTGAACAGATCGTCTACGTCCTGCGCAGCGATCTCATTCTGGACAAGGGCACGCAGGAACGCTGAGAAGTCTCCTGGAACACCGGCTGCCATCCGCGTCGGGTTCCTGAGAGCCGGTACCATCCGAGCCTCTGGGCTGCAGTCGAAGCCGCCGAATCCGAAGTCGCCCGGGTCACCGCCCAGCCGAAACAACCCTGCCGGGCCTGCGGTCCGCACTGCGACATCTGGAAGGACAGTCGAGCAGCCCTGGCCGCCTGAGAACCCAATCCCCGCCTCCACCCACGACAACAGGAGGGACTCCGTCGATGTCGATCACCGTGAAACGTCCGAGAAAGCGCTTCCCCTGGAAAGGCATGCTGCTCAAGCGGGACTGCTACCGTGACCTGAGCACCTGGTGGAGCGAGAGCTTCTACCGCCGCAAGAAAGCCTGATCCGGTCAGAACGCAAGAAGGCCCCCTTACGAAGGGGGCTTTTTTCATGCTCGCGTCTTCAAACCCCGGCTATCGGGCAGCCAGGGCCTTCCTAAGCTGAATGGAAACCTCAGTTGCTTCCTCATCAAGCCGTCCTACCTCAGCATTGACCTCCGAAGACCAAAGCATCGAGTTACGACCAAACTTCTCGAAGATTTCATCCTGAGCTCGTTCCAATTTACGCTGGCGATCCCGCAGCGCCTGGATCTCGGGCGTGACAACCGGCTCAGGCCCCTCCTCCATGTCAGTTTGGGGCACGAGATAAAGGTTCCGGTCCCGATCTGGGACAGCACGATAAAGGTGCTCTGGATAGTCCTGCCCCTCTTCCCATGCTTCAGGATCAAAATCCGACCAATCGCGCTCGGCCTCACCAGCGCCAGCAGAGAACGTCACTGCCGCTTCAATATGAACAGGGACCGGTTTCGGCTTCTCAGAAGCAACAACCTTCGGCGCCTCTACAGGCTTTGCCCTCTGCTCGACGACAGAGGAAGGCCCGTCAGACACTGAGGGTACAGCAGCATCCGTCTCCTGAGGAGAGACAGGCTCGGGACTGGAGACATCCGGCTCCGTTTGCCTTGCTCTCTTAGACAGCAGCAGATGGGCCTCTTCATCATCGATGCCAGGATATTGAGCCTTGATGGCCGCAATCTGCTCATCGGTGAAAGTGCCCTTGGGCACGATGTAGCTGTTGGTCACCCGGAAGGCGCGTCGGCGCTCCTTCAGAGCCTTCCGGTGCTCGGCTACAAGCACCTCTTGATCGTCCAGCTTTTTCTTCTCAGCCTCTTTGGCCGCGAGCCGACGCGCGATCCACTGCTCGCCTTCCTCGCGGATCTTGGCCATCTCAGCATCAATCTGTTGCTTGCGTGATTGCACACGCTTCTCGATCACGCCGGGACGCTCAGCGCCCCAGGTGTAACGCTTCCCGTCCTTGCGGGCCGTGTTGCCTGATACTGATCCGGTCGCAGCAGCGCCCATCACAAAGCCTCTCACTTCGTCAAAAACAGGAGGCGTGCAGCTGGACTCACACCTCCGAATTAAACCGGAAGGTAGCAGCCTTATGGTCAAGATTCAACGAAGTGAAACCTGGAAGACCGAATTCAACTGACACTCAAATGGCAGTTATCACCAGAAACCTGCTGTCAGTCTTGCTCGTCGGAAAGGAGGCGGCTGGAAAACCGACCTGTCGACGAAACGGCAGGACCCGAAAAATGTCACCTGCCAGCGCAAAGTAAAACGAACTGACAGGTTGATTCTGTGCTCACCTTTCACACTTCGGGCAAGCGTCAGGTTCGCAGATTTCGGGCCTGTCACATCCATTCTGGTCTGTCAGAGGCCCGAGCAGCCAGCCGTCTCATCGTCCTTCTCTCTTAGGCGCCAGTCCGTCCGCGCTTAACAGGTGGTCGACAGTAGTTGGGCTCCCCTCGCCTCGAGACACTCGGGCGACGGAACGGCCCGGACCGATCGCGATCCGGCGGATCCCTGGCTGATGAAGCCGGCTGCCCCTTCAGCAAGGATGTGAAAGGTCTTTTCGACCATCACCTGTCATTCCTCCAGGACCGCTCTGACAGGTTGCCCTGCTATGGAGCTTTCATCCCGCCGACAGCTCAGGGATGCGAACGCCTGTCAGAACCTCGCCCAAGCCCTTACGACACAAAGGCTTCGCTTTGCGGCCACTCACACTCGGCTCCACCTGCGAGCCCTATACATGCTCGCCTGTCGGCGGGAGCCTGCGACCCACACGCTCCATCAGACGAGCCAGATCGGTTGCCGCCCTGCCGGAGCGAAGTGACAGGTCTGAAGCAAAGCGGCCTGTCACATCGAGCAGCCGCCCAGCCCTTCGCGCCAGCGCCATCGAGGCCGAGGGCACCCTCCCCGCCTGGTCGAGACATGCCACGGGACCAGACAGAACGACAGGCCGTAGATCGGTCCGCCTTACAGCCGAGTGACAGGCCGGTTCACAATGGACCTGTCACTCTTTCTCCCGTTAGATCGCAGTCGATCCTGGTCGCGGCAGCTCCCGGATCTCCCAAGTCCACCGGCCGGACTCGCCAGCTCACCGGCCAGACTCCATACGTGCGAAGTAAAACCCCTGCTCGGAGCGTTCACAGAACGCCATCAGTCTTAAGCTTAGCCGGAATACATTTCCTTTGCTTGACGCCAAGCGTAGCCGATAACAGCGGGTGTGCCCCCGCGCTTCCGCTTGAGCGTATTCACATCAGTTTGGACTGCCGGAATACATTTCCACGGCAGAGAAAGACGCGCTCTCACTGTGTGCGCGTCTCCAAACCCGCCAGGAGCGGCCTGGAAGCCGGTCGAGGCAGGACAGGCTCAAAGGCCCTCGATCGGCTCGGGAGGGGCCACAGGCCCCGTTTCACGTCCCGCATGACCCTACCCCGCCGACGGGCATAGCCTGCGGCTGTCGGAACACCTCTGAGGCAAACAGACCCCGTACAGGAGGGGTCCAGAGGGAGGTTTAGGGGCAGGATATTTTTTAGGGCCCAATACCGCAGTTTTCCCGCACCTAACGGTTCGGGCAAAACTGCTGCCTCTTACATTGGGCTCTGCGAGGCTGTCCCGGCGCGCTTTGGCTGAGGCCAAAGCGCACGATCCAGGCGGATCGTGGCCGGGTACGAGCGAGGCTTTCAGCTGCTGAACGCAGCCAAGCCTTGCCATCGGGACGCGAAATGCGCGTCCGTCGTGAATACTATGTGATTACTTGCCGTCGCAGAACGCTCCGGCTGCGGGCGGACGACAAGCGTCCCCATGCTCTCTCGGCCTCTGCCGCTCTCAGGAGCGGCTTGGCCAGGCTGACGAGCAGCCTTTGCGACACTGGCATCTGCCCGGCGAACTCCGCCGGTGCGATGTTGGGGAGCCTTCCTCGGGCCACGCGAGCACGCAGTTCCCCTCGCCATCCAGCGCCACTGACGGATGTCCTGCAACGGGCCCATCGATGCGACCCACCTTACAGGTTGGCGGCCTCTGTACCGAGACCCAGGCCCGCCAGATGGAACCAGACGCTCCTGGCGGTCCTCTCAGGAGGCCATGAACCCTCGCAGACCTCGGGCTCGCTCTTTGCGAAACTGCATGCTTCCCAACTCGATCCTCCGTCGAAATGGAAGCAGCACCACGCCACCTGACCTGCTAAATCGGGGCACTCAAATGATTGAGCCGAGGTAGTGGCCGGGATCCGTTCCCGCCCGCTCCTGCATTCTCGCGGAGGGGAACATGGCGCAGAACATCTACGACATCCCGGAGTTCTTCTCCGCCTACAGCCAGATCCCACGGCAGGTTCATGGCCTCGCAGGTGCCCCCGAATGGCCCCGGGTCCAGGCTATGCTCCCAGATTTGAACAACCTGCGCGTCGTCGACCTCGGCTGCGGCTTCGGGTGGTTCTCCCGGTGGGCTCGAGAAAACGGTGCGGCATCCGCCCTTGGGATCGATCTGTCCGAAAACATGATCGCACGGGCCCGGGCCGGCACGGCGGATCCGATGATCGAATACCGGATCGCGGACCTTGAGGCGCTTGTGTTGCCCGAGAACTCCTTCGACCTCGCCTACAGCGCTCTGGCCTTCCACTACGTTCAGGATTTCGGCCGCCTTGTGAGAACAATCCAACGATCGCTTGTCGCCGGCGGCTGGCTCGTCTTCACCATCGAGCATCCAATCCTCATGGCGGCGGCCCATCCCCGCTGGTGGGCCGACGAAGATGGTCGCAAGACCTGGCCGGTGAACCAGTACTCAGTCGAGGGCGACCGCAGAACCGACTGGTTCGCTAAGGGAGTGCTCAAGTACCATCGTACTATGGGCACGACTCTGAACACGTTGATCGAAGCCGGATTCACAATCCGACACGTGGAAGAGTTCGCCCCGTCCGCCCAGCAGGTTCAGGAGAACCCCGCCCTCGCTGAGGAAATCGAGCGTCCGATGTTCCTTCTAATCTCGGCCCAAGCCTGAGGGCATGGGGATCGGCTAGTGGGTCATCTGCCATCAGACCTGGCATTCTGCTGGCTCGTTTGGCTTGGGCTGATGGAACGGTTGGCGCGTACAAGCTCCGGACCCGCCGAGCCGGTGGAGCGGGTCCTGAGACGCGCGCCGGCGTCGCTGCCGGCGCTGGCCGTTCCAGACAAACGGCGTGGGCCGGGCATTCCAGCTTCGCGCCGTCTGCTCGAACCAACTCCCGATCTCCGCAGGGGTGTGGGGATGCTGTCCGGCCAGCGCGCGGCGCTTGAGCACGCGCTGGATCGATTCCGCCATGTTAAGCCAACTGCCCCCCACGGGCGTGTAGAGCGGCATGATGCCATGCGTACACAGCCACAACACCAGTTCAGGCGTCTTATGGCCGGTGAGATTGTCCCACACCAAGAGCAGCCGCAGCGGTGGCACCTCCTCTGGCAAGGGAAACGGCAGCGTCAATCCCGCTTGCCACATCTCCCAGGCGGCGCGCGTTGCAGCGGAATCTTGTACGGGAGCCGGCGCCGGCAACTCCGCGAGAACTGCGCTCAGGTGCTCGCGCAGCCACGGATGCAGCACCGCATTCGTGCAGCGCGCGGCCGGCTGCAGCCGCACCTGGCCCGAGGCGGGATGGAACAGGGTCAGGATCTTGGTTGTGCCGCCGCGGATGTACTGGTGCGGATGTCGCGCTGGATGAGCCTGCGGCTGCCACGAAGGACCCGGATGCGGCACGGCTTGGAACGGACCCGCCTCGTCCTCGCACCAGACCGACAGCCCCTGTTGGGCACCAAGCGTGTAAGCCTGCTCGATCAGCTTTTTTTGGCCGCCGCATCCGGATCGCTGACACGCACCAAGCCATCCTTGCGCCGGCGCAGGCTCACCCCGGTCGCGCACCAGGTGCGGCTCTTCTGCCAGCTCAGGCCGGCCTCGTGCAGGGTGCGGGCGATGGTGAACCGGCTCACCCGCGGCAGGCCATCCGGGGCCCGGCGCAGGGCCTTCTGCAGCAGGCTCAGCGACCAGGTGGCGCTGCCGTCCTGCTCCCGCTGCGGCGCTCGCGCCCATTCGGCCAGGATGCGCTGCTGCTCGTGAACCCCGTAGCGGAGACGCGGCCCGCCGCCGTGGTGCGGGTGAACCGCCGCCAGCCCCTCGCGGTTGAAGCGGCTGACCCAGGCCGAGATCGTCTCGTTGTGGCCGCGTCCGACGAGATGGGCGGCGGCGGTGTAGCTGGCGCCCTCGGCAATCGCCAGCAGGGCCCGAGCGCGGGCGACTTCAGCGGCGGGGGCGCTCTGGGAGCGGCTCAGGCGGGTGAGCTCGGTGCGCTCATCAGGCGTGAGCGGGCGCAGCGGATCTTTCTGGTGGCGCGACATGGGGCACCTCGAGGCTCGAAGATCACGAAGCCACTATACCAGATCCAACGGCAGACGACCCGCTAGAGGGGCGAACCCTGATCCGGTGTCGGCTTCAAACCTTGTCAGAAGCCCTGCGTCCGTACCTGACCTCTCGGGCCTCCCCAATCACAACGCGGGTGCTCTGCACATGCCGGCGCATCAGCAACTCTGCCAGAGGACCGTCTCCGGACTGAATTGCCTCGAATATGCGGACATGTTCGATGTGTCGCTCCTCGTCCCTACCCTCATCCTGGCCCCAGTGCATCCGGTAGAGGATTCGGTTGTAGCGCCAAAAGTCATTATTCATCAGGCGCCCGAATTCCCGGTTGCCTGAGATCTCGATGATCTTTTGGTGGAAATTGATGTTGGGTTCATCCCCGAAGCCATCGGCCGCCACCCCTGAGATCTGAGTGGCCTCCTGATCGATAATCGCTCGTAGCTCCTCAACATCCTTCTCAGTTGCTCTCATCGCTGCTTTGAAAGCAGCCCTAGCCTCTAACACCTCCCGCAACTCATAGAGGTCTGCCACTCCCTCAGGAGTGAACACCGCAACCCTGGCCCCGGAATATACGTGACGCTCAATGAGACGCCTCTCCTCAAGTAAGCGCAGCGCCTCCCGAACAGGTGCCCGGCTCACCGCAAGGCGCTTGGCCAACGCCGCCTCTTTGAGCTGAGCTCCCGGCTCAAATTCGCCGCTTAGGATTGCCGCTGCGATCTTTTCCGCGACAATATCCGGAAGAGTGAGGATGTCGCTCATAGGAACTCGATCATTGTAGACGATCCTACCATATAACATGTCCTCACGAGCAATCGCATCACGCAGCCTCGTAGCGGCCGCTTCGCTTCTGCCGAACTGTGACATAAATGTGTCTGGACTCCGGCCATTGATGGTCTACAAGGTGACATAGTTCAGTTGCGTAACAGGAGACGTCCATGTGCAGGGTCGTTTCATTTCTCAGTTTGCCCTTCGGAGATAAAGGTATCCAATTAGCCTTGCGGCGCGCCTTACCGGCGAGCGGCCGGCAATTGCGGAACATGCCCGTTCTAAACACGCTCGCCTCCCCTACCCGCGCACCATATATCCGCGTCTGAACATCCACCTGCGGGAAGTACCTGACCAACCCAAAGGCGTGGTTAGAAACTCCGAATACAAATTGCGCCGGTCCCCCTCCTACCCGCACCAAGTGAGAGAGAGCCGAGCCTTACCTTCAGCCGAAACATCCCGACCAACTGGACAATAGTTAGCTGACTTCTCTTTCAGGATCGTTACTGACAAAAATCGAGCATCGGTTGCGGGTCTTAAATATTGCTTCCCAGGACTCGATTATCCTTTCTGGCCCTACTTGGAGCCCAGATCAGCCTCCAAACACGTTTCGAAATAGAAAGCGGTTTTCCGAATTTGCGTTTAGCCGCAACCCTGCGGTACAAAGCTCTATGGCTAGAAACGCAAATCAAAGATCACTCCCACCAATCTGGGCCATCAGTCTGATGAGTCTGGCACTCGGTGGATGCCACGGTCCAATCTTCAATCAGATCGAGCCGGCCTCGACGGTTCCGACGACCGACCAGATCCACGCTCCTGCGTCGAGAGAAATGCGGCCGCGGACTACGGTGATGAGTAGCAGCGCGCATGAGTGCTTAGCTCGCGCGATGTACTTCGAGAGCAACCGAAACAGTGATGACGGGATGTTGGCCGTCGGAACTGTCGTGATGAACCGGGTCCAGTCCCCTAAATACCCGGACACCATCTGTGAAGTCGTCGGCCAGAAAGGCCAGTTCGCCTCCGGCGTCCTCACAAAGCCAACTCCCGAACCAGGTTACGCGCGCGCAAAGCTCATAGCCACTCAGGTTCTCGAGGGCGCCAGACACTCAGCCGTCAACCGTTCGATGTACTTCCACACTGCAGGATTCAGAATTCCATACAGGGATGCTCAGTATCTGGTAGTGGCTGGCGGGAACGCGTTCTACACCAGAGGTTCGACAATAGAGGATTCTATGCCGACCTTCACGACGCTGAAACTTGCCTCGCTTCAATTCTCATCCGAGCAATTTCTTCAGTGACCCTAACGCAAAAAGGCCGCCAATTGGCGGCCCTATGCGAACACCCTTCATAGTCGACGGGTCTGGTCCTGCAGAACTCATCTCTGCGGGGCATCGATGACGTTGACATTGCTTGCGACCATCGTCAGCGAAACAACGCGCTCACCGTCATCTTCGGAGTACGCGAACGGAACGATCGTTCCACGCACCTCGATCAAATCACCTATGTTCAACGAGGACATCATATCCTCGATCTTCGCTGGCTCGCGGACGACGATCGTCAGCTCACACGCGCCATCTTCTGGAATTTCATGCAGGCTCTCGGACGTAGCCAGGGCGATCTCCAGAAATTTTCTCCGGCGCATACCCAGGACCCGGCCACCAACGTTGAAGCCTGCTCTGTGCTTAGGAAGATCAGCAAAGACCTCGTCGATGCGATCAACAAAGCGCTTGTCCCGATACACGATATTCGTCGCGGCAGTCACGGCCTCGGTGAGTCGCGAGAGGCTGCCACTAACCGCGATCGGGTGGAAAACCGACTCTCTTATGCCGTCGTCAGCATGTTTGCCCATCTCGTTGTTGCCCCTTATGGGTGATTGATTGGAACTGTTTCTAGACCGGAGCGTTATACGCGCTAACTCGGAATCAAACAAAGCTGAATCCCATTGATGGTAAACAGCTGAACTATATTATTCGGCAACCGTGGATAGGCTGCCGCGGGGACCACAGAAGCTTGTTGCCCTGGCGCAAAAAATGCAACGTTTTCGGCCTTTTAGCACAACAATCGTTCGCCGGTTCCGCATGACAAAAACTGCACCATTTTGGCTCAGTTCTACAACTGCACCAATAGGTATCAGCGCTAGTTAACTCCGAGATGAAAAGCGGTAACGTGATGCGCTAAATCGGATCTTGTGATAACACGGACAGAGTTTCGTTTTGCAAATCAACCGATGACTGAACAAGAAGCCGAAGAAATCGTTCGCCGTGATATGGCCCGTGGTCTCGCAATCTCTAATAGGATTGCGGAGGCCGAACGCCGCGCCCAGGAGCGTCTACGAAGTCGAAGCACATCGCCGAGGAACTTCAAGGCTCTTCTCGATGCGATGCACTCGCCTGGCCTAAGATCAGCACGGGATTTCAATCGCTCCATGGCGTTCAAGACGGCGCCTAGGCCACAGGCTCCCGATACCGGCGGCGTCACGTTCCATTTCTCTGTAACATCGGTTTCAAAAACGAACCGGACGGTTGCTGCCTATGCCGGCCGAGCGCCGTCAGGGAGTGCCGAACAGCATGAAAGTTACATCGAGCGCGACGGAGCCGCAGAAACCTTTATTGACCCAGAGTCCAATCGGTTCGACCAGGAGCAAGCTGCCGGCGGCCAAGACTACATCGAGCGACCTGGAGTGTCAGAGAAGCTGCATGAGGACGACGGCATCGTTATCTCCTCGTTTGGCAACATCGCTGATACTAAGGAGGAGCGCCTTGACTTCTGGAAGAAGCTGGAGGCAATCGAGCAGAGCCCACGGGGACACAAATTCACGATCAACCCGTTCCGGGGATCGGATTTTTGGGATGCCGTTAAGAAGCACAGAGACGCTGGAAGCGAAGTGCCGGCTCCCCTTCTCCGGGCCATGAAACACTGTCAGAGTGACGTCACCCCCCTGGATGTGACTTTGAAGGACGAAGCCGCGATCGAGTTATTGAAGTTCGCTCGTACGATTGGAGATTTCCAGACGGACGGAGCAATAAAGGTGTCGCTCGGCCGCGGTGGTCGAGTTCAGACCAGGATCATTGCGGAACTGCCGCACGAAATTACACCAGCCCAGCGGTTAAAGCTCGCCAAGGAATATTGTGCCGAATTCGATCGCCTTGGGCTGCCCTATTGGGCGGTGATCCATGCACCCGATAAACATAATGACCGGCGGAACTTCCACATTCACATCGCCCTAAGCGAGCGGCCGGCTGGAAGGATGGTAAATCCCACCACCGGCAAGGAGGTTTGGGACTTCGAGATTGTAGAAACCTATCGCTCCAAATGCAGGCATCAGTATACTCATTATCCTTACGCTCAAGAACGCTTGCGAGACCTTAGTACACGACGCTGGATCGGTGACGAGCGACGTCGTTTCTGCAACGTCCTCAACAAGATCCTAGAGCAATCTGGAAGCTCTAAACGTTATGACCACCGCTCCTACAAGGCCATGGGGCTGACTCAGAAGGCAAAAAAACGCATTGATCCTAAGATTTATGCCAAGGAGCGCAAAGGCCAGGTCACCGAACAAGGAACCGAAGCGGCCCGGCAACAATGGAAGGCTGCGGCCCATGAACTCGACCAGCAAAGTGTTCGGGCAGCCACAAGAGCTGTCAGTAAAAGCTACAAGAACCGCACATATTTCACGGCCATTCATTCAGCTGGCCACGTAGACTCCGAGCGCTTCCTAAGGCTGACCCGTAAGGCTGCAGACCTTTACAACCAACTGATGTCTGCCATGGTCGCGGAAACAGCGGCTAACTTTGTTGCAGACAAGATGGTCTCTCGCGCTCGGCTGAAAAAGCCCGCCCAGAGGACAAAGATCGACAGGATCCTGATCGAGGTAGCGTCCGAGATTCGAGCCACAGAAGGCAAGCAATTCGGGGCCATTGCCAAAAGGGTTGGTGCTGAATACCGTGAGAAGGCCTCCGCGATTGCACATATCCGCTCCGACTTCGCGAGGACATTCCATAAGAACCTTTTTGACCAACTCCTTAACTTGATGGCTCCCAAGAGTCCGTCACCTGGTGAGCCAGCGCCCCGCGGGATGTCGATCGATGAGATCACCGCCATGACCGCTAGTTGGTTTCCAAAGAGGACCAGCCTCTCTGACGTTCAAACCAAGCCTGCCCAACAAGCCGCTAAGGAATCCGCCATCGATCGCTATCTCGGGAAGGACTTTTTCAATCCGAAGAACGCTGGCAAGATGCCCGAGCGAGGACCGAAGCAGGCTTCCCCCAGCAAGTCAGCCCAGCCTATGCATCCAGTGACTCAATCGAAAGCTCCTACCGCTGCGCCGCAGAAGATCACTGAACCGAGCCCTGCCAGCGTTGCACCCAGGTCGGCTCCCCAGAAACAGGCAGCGACTGCCTCCCCGCCAAGCCCCGCTCCAACGCCGAGCCGCCCGAAATCCGACGAACTCGAGCGTTCGCTGACGATTCAGGCTGACCAGAGCCTGGCCGCAAAGCCTCCTGCCGTGCCGGTTGTTGAGCCGCCACCCACTCCTACGGCAGCCGTAGCAACACCCACTCCAGCGGTTGCAGAGCCAGCCGCCAAGAAGCGGAAGCTTCGGAAGACCAGCGCAAAACCCGCGCCCGAGCAACCGCCAGCTCTTACGGATGCGGAAACCCGCCGTCGCGCGATCCTCGCCCAGCGCCGCCGCAGCCGCGGCAAAGGAAGGTGATCTGCAGTTTAATTCCCGTTTTGTTCTTGTAATTCGGGAGTGTCTTGATACTTTAGCAGGTATCAACCTACCGGTTCAGGAATCGACGCGAATGTTCGACGCGCAATCGTTAGTGGATCTCTCCAAAAGGGGGCAGAAGCAGATCGTCGTCGCGATCAGGCTCGCCGCAGCCTTGGCTGAGAAAGGACGCTCCATAAGCCGCCATGAGGCGGCGGCTCTCTGTCGGGTGTCCGAGCTCGTTTTTGAAGAGGTCCGAAAAGACCTCGAAGACTTCTTCACGATCCACGCAGGCCGCATCACCTTCAAAGACAAAGATAGTCAACCGGCGCCGTGGGAGATTGACGACAACAAGTCGGACCAGCGGGTCGCCAAACACCTCGAAAGCCTAGCGAAACGCCATGAGCAGTTGAACGCAGATACGCCAAAGGCCCGAGCCATTCGAGATCTGATTTTGTTGGGAGTGCCCGAACAGCAGGCGACCAAGAATTACCATTGGCTGGCCCAGGCTCATGGTCACGATCGGCTGGTACAGGCGATTGAGTATTGTAAGCCCCACAATCCAGCGGAGCCTATCGGTATGTTGCTGAATTGGTTGCGTCGGACTGCTGGGACCCCGGCAGCCAGTCCGCGGGTGTCTAGGCCCAATGTGGTTTTCAAGTTCGTGAAGCCGGCCAATCCGGAAGCTGCAAAAACTGAGTTCCTCGGCTGGGAGGCACCGCCCGATGGGGCCGATCCCTCGAGCCCCACTTTCCGGTGGCCGCAGGGTGCCCGCAGACGGATCTATCGGCAGCGTACCGGGCACATCCGCCTAGAGCTCCCGCCTCCGGACGTTCACATTCCGTCCTTGCAGGAAGATATCGGCGTGCTCGTCCGCTGACCCACTCCGAATACACCCGTTCCAAACGGCAGTTTTATCATGAACGCATATGACGAGATCATTGGTACAGTTCTGCGCGAGCCGAGCCTTTATGAGAAAGTGCGATTTCTCAGTCCTAGTGACTTTGTCCAGGATGACCATATCCAAATATGGGGTGCGATCCGCGAGAGCGTCTCTGAGGGCCACGATCCGACGCCCGACCGGATCGTCGCTTCCACCTTTTTAGAAGACCAGGATCTTCCACGCCGGCTGATCCACCGAGCCTCTGCCAATGCCGATGCCCTTATCCGTCAGGCGCGTCACATCTCTGAGGAGAGGAGTAGAGGTCGAGCCATTTCCTTGACCCGTGAAGCCCTAAAGAGGCTTGAAGACAAATCGAACAGCCAGTGGCGTGATGTTACTAAGCGCCTCTCAGACGATATCGTCAGTGAGACACCAACGGGACGCTCAATGAGTGCCCATGAGGTCCAGAAGCAGCTTCTCCGCCGTCTCGATCGACAGGCATCGACACGGATCCCAACGGGATTGAAAGCCCTCGACGCCAGGCTGGGCGGCGGTCTGCATCCCGGCACCCTGACAATGCTGGGCGCCTTCGGGAAGACCGGGAAGACCGCGCTATGCGCCACCATAAGCTACAACATGGAGGCGGCTAACACCCCTCATTTGATGGCGTGCCTGGAAAGGGGCGGCACCGAGGTTGAGGAACTTAAGACGGCCCGGCGGCTCGGTTGCCGAGGCTTTGACCTAGGTAAGCACAAGGACAAGATCGCCGCACTCGCTCCAATGAAACGGCATTGTCACTACGTTCATGATACCGCGATGACCGTCGAGGACCTCCGCCACGAAATCCTGTATCACCGCCGCCGCTTCGGCATTGCGGCCGCTCTCATCGATTTCTGGCAACTGATCCAGGGAAGAGAAAAGGGCGAAACCATTGATGCCCACCTCACCAGGGTCGCCCAGAGGCTGCAAGCGACCAGCGTGGATGCCGACATCCCCATCTTCATGACCAGCCAACTAAACGACAATGGCCGAAGCCGCGACAGTTCAGCAGCCCTGACTGCCTCAAACCTGTTTCTCATCCTCTACCGGGACAAGGACGCTTGCGAGGCCTGGATGGAGACCATCGTGAGCAACATCACCGATGAGGTCGATATCGGAAGCATCGGAGCCCCTCAGTTCGTTCTCGATCGCGAGGCGGGTCCTCACTTCCGCGACATCACCACGCTCTAAGCGAGGGAAGGCTTCTTGCCCATGCCCACCATAACGCAACTGGCTCGCCTCAGGGCCCAAGCCGGACTGACCCAGAGGGAGATGGCCAGTTTGCTCAAGACGAGCCAACCATGGATCTGCCGGCTGGAGGCCAATCCGGACGCAGTCTCAGTCAGATCGCTGCGTCGTTACCTCGAGGCCCTTGGTTAGGATCTGGCTCACGTCCCCGCAATAAATCGCAAACATACTTCATTGTAATTCGGATAAAGGTTATAGAGTGGTCATCGGAACGAATTCCAGACCGTTCACGAATCATAGGTGGCATGTCGCCTATCAGCAGAGAGGGTTTCAATGAGGTATAAAACGCATCTGGCAGTCGCGGCCTGCGCACTTGCCGTAACGGCGCTGATGGCTATCGATAGCTCGGCGTCTGCCCAGGTCTTCGGTGCCCTTGAGTCCAAGGGTAAGAACGCCTACCAGAACATCAAGAATCTGTCATTCCTGGTTGGAGGCTTCGGCATCATCGGCCTCGCAGTTATGGCGTATTTCGGCCGTTTCCAGTTCAAATGGCTCTTCGCGCTCGTTGGCGGCCTCGTCCTGATTGCTGCGTCCGGCAGCATGATCGACTACGTTACCCAGAGCGGCAGCGACTCCGAGCAGGTTTCGATCACCCAGTCTGACTTCGGTGACACACTTACCGCGCGCTAATCTGTTGACCGCCGGTCGAAAGCTAAACCTAGGGGGCCAATTTGGCCCCCTTTTTGTCGACGGTCCCTTCTTAAGCGGGTTAAAAGGGTATACCGAAATAGATTTCTCGAATCATACAAATAAATTCGCAACTGGAACAAAGGTGCCTCGTGCAGGACATCGACACCAAAATCTACCGGCCCGTTTCGATGCCTCAGAAGTTCGTGGGCGCTCCCCTGCTTCCGGCCGTTTTCTCTCTCTGCTTCTCCGTTCTTAGCTTCCTCTTTCTAGTCTTCTACGATTTCGGCCTGCCTAACGCATTGGTCGTTCTAGGCTTTCTGATCTCAATTTTTGCCGGCCATATGGCCCTCGTCATGCTGGGCGCGAAAGAACCCCACATGACAACTCTCATCCAGACGATGCGTTATTCGCTCCAGAAGTGCCGCCGGATTGGTGGCAGGGCACAGCGCCGCTTCTGGCCTTAACCCATTCACCCTTCACGCCGACACGAGAGCCGCTCACATGAGCCAAACGCTAGAACTCCTCCTCTCCTACCAAACGAGCCTGCGGGCCGTCGCGACTGTGCTGGGTGCCGGGGCTGCGGCCGCGGGCCTCGCCTTTACCGTTCCATCCCTTGTCGATCGGCTGAGGCCTCCGGCACGCCAGGAGACGCTGGCGGATTTTCTGCCGTTCATCGAGATGCTGCCGAACCGCAAGCACATCAAGTGCGTGGCTGACCGCTATGTCTCCATCGTTGAGATCGGCGGCGCCGAGCTGAACCTCAGTTCCTTCGAGACCAGGGCTGAGCTCTTTCTCGCCCGCAAATACATGCTGGACGAGGCGCAGCGGTCCTCCTTTGCTGAAATCAGGCTCTTCACGACCAAGGAGCGGCTTCCGATCAATACCTCTCCCAATCGGACGAATCCCCTTCTCCAGGCAATTTCCGAGCAGTGGAATAAGGATTTCAGCCATGCCTATTCATTGCGCCACTTTGCGCTGCTGGTGGTCAAGGCAAGCCATGACCAAGAGGCCTCCGAACTGCTCAAACAGTCCGAGGACTTCATCCTAAGGACCCTCAGCTCCTTCGACTGCCGTGTTCTCGAAGAAGGGCCCGATCCGACAACCGGTCCCGCAGCAGTTCTTGCCCGGCTGATCAGCCCTGTGAGCCGGCCTGCTCCTAAGGTAGCCGGACTGGAGGAACGGGCCATGAACCGGATGATCGCCGTCGATTCCATCGATTTCGGAGCTGACGACAGCGGGATCTTGCGGTTTTCGAACGGTCGTGACGAGAAGCTTGCGACCATTCTGGGCGTTCGTGACTGTGGGGAGAAGACGTCAGAGAACGCCTACCGAGAGATTATCGGTATTGATGCCGAATTGGTCATTCATCATGCCATTCAGCCTCTCAATACGTCGCTCCAGATGGCGAAATTGAAGCAGGAGCAGATGGCAGCCCCCATGATGACGCTTTCCCAGAACGCGTCGTACGAGATCATGGAGGCGATTAGCCTTCTCGATGGCCAGTCGGAAATGAAGGCCACGTTGCACAATTACGCGATGAATGTCGTCGTGTACGGTGAGACGCCCGAAGACCTTGGAGAGATCGAAAACGAGATCGTTTCGATTATCTCCCGAACGGGCGCCACCTGTGTTCGCGAACTGATCACGGCTCAAGCCGTCTGGTTCTCTATGTTCTCTTTCGACCGCCTCTGGCCTCGCCAGTTCCGGTTCATGAGCCAGAACGTCGCCACGAACCTGGTGCTTCATAAGCCCAACATCGGATTGCGAAAGTCGGACTGGTGCAACGAGCCCCTGAGCTATTTCCGGTCCGTGACGGGAGAGGCATATGCCTTCCAATTCCACGCGACGGAAGACAAGGAGGCAGTCCCGCACTGTGTCTCCATTGGCCCGACCGGCACCGGTAAGACCACCCTCGTCAGCTTCCTCGCTGCCCAGGCTCTCCGCCTGCCTGATCTCAGGGTCTACCTCTTCGACCGGCTGAACGGCTGTGAAGTCTTTGTTCGGTGCGCCGGTGGAGATTACGTCACCTTCGACGGAGATGCGTCGTCGGCCAAGATGAACCCGCTTCTACTCGACGACACTCCAGACAACCGCCAGTTCCAGCAGCGTTGGCTTCGCCTGCTGGGCGACGCTAAGGATGCCTTCGACGAGGAGGAGATCACCCGCGCCCTCGACATCAACTATGCGCCTTACCTCGACGCCAGCTTCCGCAAGCTGGAGTCTCTGCACAAGGCAGCGTTCTCGCCTCACGGAAATCTCAGGAAGTCGCTTCAGCCCTGGGTCGATGCCAACATGCTCGGCGGCTACTTCAACGCGGACGAAGATAACCTTGATCTAACGAAAGCCCGCCTTGCCGGGTTCGACATGACCAAGATCCTAGGGGACCACCGCCTTGCCCCTCCGATCGTGGATTATATTATCCATCGGATCCGGTCCAACGCCACAACTACAGGGTCGCCGTCTCTTGTCTTCGTCGATGAGACGGAGCCGATGCTTCAGAACGAGCTCTTCCGCAACAACTTCGTCAAGGTCGGTCTTCAGGAAGCCCGAAAGCTCCGCCAAGCCTACATACTGGCCTTCCAGCGTCCTGAAGCCATCAAGGCAACCGGAATGTCGGAGTTGATCCGCGGCCAGTGCCAGACCGTGTTTTTCTATCGCAACCGCAATGCCAAGCCCGAAGACTATGATGATTGGGGGCTCAACGAGAGCGAGTTGGCCTTCGTCCTCGGCAAGGACTTCGCCGGGCCGGAGCATAAGTACGCGGTCCTAGTGAAGAAATACTCCACTGGTCAGTCAGCTATCCTGGATATCAACCTGTCTGTCCTTGGCCGGTACCTCAAGGTTTTCTCGTCCGGCCGTCCAGCAGTTATCGAACTCACCAAGGCCATCGAGAAATACGGAAAGGACGCATTTCTTGAGCCTTACCTCAATGGCGAATTCGCCGCGCGCTAAGCCCTCCAACTCCCCAACAGAGGTTCCCATGACCCTTCGTTCCCTTCGATCCCGGGCATCGGCCATCTCGTCGATGCTGGCTGTCATGCTCATGTCCATCTGGCTGAGCGCTGCTGGCGGAAGTTTCGCCAACGCCCAGGTGCCCGTGCTGGACTCCAATGTCTTCGGCCAGGTCCAGCAGACCATGAAAACGGTTGCCAATCAGCTTGGCCAACTGCAGAACATCCTCGGTACAGTGAACCAGTTGCAGCAGGCCATTGGTCAGCTTGGGCCGAGCCACATTTCCGGCCTACTCGGACGCCTCTCCTCCATGTTCTCGGAAATCAAGGGGGCCGGCGGTATCGGCCAGATGGTGAGTTCCCTTCACGGGATCAAAGCAACTCTGGGATCGCTCGAGAACTTCGGGAATCTCGGTCGGAACGGCAGCTTCACCTCCTCCTTCAACACGCTGCAGAATGCTTTCGGGCAGGCCTCGCAGGGGGTGAGCTCGGTTCAGAATGGCATTACCCAGGCCCTCTACGTGAATAAGGCGAACGGCACCCAGGCCGACGTCGAAGCCATCAATGCCATGAGGGCGATCAACACCCGCACGGCCGCGACCAGCGCCATGGCGATCGCCATCCAGGGCAAGGATCAGGTGTCCAAGACCTCTCAGGACATCCAGAAGATCTCCGATCAGGCCAAGCAGTCACAGGACATGCGCGGTGACCTCGCCGTCAACAATGCCATCATGATCAAGATGTTGGAGCAGGTCATTCAGAGCAACGCCCAGCTTTCTGCCATGCTTCACCTACAGTCGGCGAGTGCGATCGGGAACGATAGCTACAACAGCCAGACCGGCGGCCAGTAACCCCTGCTCACACGAACGGAATGAGAAGTGCCATGCAGCGCAAAAAGGTCATACTCGCCTCCACGGCCATTGTCGTTGGGCTCTTTTCGAGTGACATGATCGGGCAAGCGAACAGGCCTCTCATTTCCGAAGCAGTCAGCAGGTACAACCCAACCCCGTGCGAGATCGCCTCTGGCGGAACGCTTTGGGGTTGGTTTCCGTGCCCGATTTTTGATCCCGCGCGATTGGCGGACGAAGTTCAGACCACGCTAAGCGAGAACCTCAAACTCGGGAGCATGATCGAACAGCTCCAAGCATGGCAGACGACACTCAATAGCGTCACTGCTCCTATTTCCCAGGTGCGCGCCTTCCTTAACAGCCTCTTCTCATTCAGTGGATCGGCCGGACCTCTCACGACCTTCAAAGATGATGGCACGATCAATCTGCCTCAGGTGATGGCCTCAGCAAACCCGGCGAACGTACCGGATATGTCGCGGGCGGTCGCCGATTTTTACCTTCGCCCAGGTTCGTCAACCCCCTCCGAACGGAGCCAGCTATCCCGCTCGGTAAATTCTGATGGCCTTGGCGCAGCAGTCGCAGCGAAGTCCATCATCACCAAGAACCAGGACGAGATTAAAAAGCTTGCCGACGAAGTTGGCAAAGCGAAAACCCTGCGAGATGATTTTGCCGTAAACGCAAAGATCCGTCTGACCCTCCTCCAGGCTCTCGAGGAGCGCAATCGCCTCGTTTCACGCCTGACATCAGGGCAGGCAGTCAGTCACCTTCGGCAAATGGGTCAAGATCCGTTTGCAAGCAGTTCCAGCTGGACTTCCAGCTCCAATGCCTATGGGAACCCCCAGGCCTATGCCAACAGCGTCGAGCAGGATGCCCGCTCAGACGACGCCCTGAGTGCCAAAGCACGATTACAGGCCCAGGATGCTCTCAACGCCGGTCGCCAATCCCTTATCTATGCCCTGGAATTGCACAACGGACTTATCACTGGGCACAACTTGAACCAGAGTATTCAAACCGGGGGCGGATCCGACATCAATTTCCTGCGGGACGAGCTCCAGGCTTTGAGCCAACGCTATGGCGCCTCTCTCGATACCCCGGAACAGGTCCATGCCTTCATCAATCAACTCGCGGCTGAGACCCAGAAGGGCATCCGGACGGCTACGCAAATCATGAAGCAGCACGCCTCTCTTGCAGCAGACACGGATCTGCGCCGGATGATCGCTGACCAGCAGACTATTCTCGACAATCTGCGCAATGATTCGAGTTATCAGACCTACATCTCGGTTAATGCGAACGTGCTCCCCTCCGACACACTGACCGACTGACAGGGCCTCTTATTAACCATTTGAAACTCTTACGTTTTAACTTACCTGGCCATTTCCTACTCATAACCCCGCAGAATGTTCCGCGCGCCGTTGAAATAGATTGGACGCACGAAATGAAAGGTATAGAAGCGAATTAAAGAACACCGATCACCAGGAAAGATCGAATGTTGATTCGCATTCTCGCTATCTCAATTACTGCCCTTGCTCTAAGCGCCTGCGGAACATTGACCCAGGACGACCCCATCGGCATCGGACGCTCGCCCAATGACCTCAAGAAGAGCCCGTGTGCCTGCATTCAGCTGCCAAATGCAGCGAATGATGTGCCTGTGCAGGCTGTTTAATTCTTTCAAGCGGCGTCATTTACCATGTCTTCCAGCGTCTCCCGCCTAGAGCGTCTCACCACACGGTTCTCCCCCAAAAAGGACGGCGATGCTGTAGCTGCGCACTCGCCTTCGGAGCGCCAGGTTCGTGCAGAGCCTATCACTCCGTTCCCGGCTGCATCTGGCTCGAAGCCAAAGGATAAGATCGGGGGCTATTTGCGCGACCATGATGCGCCCCATGCGGCTGGCCGGCGCGCAGCCGTCACAGACAAACTCCTGATCGCGATCTCGGGCGTCCTACTTGCGCTGAACGTGGTCCAGGCCGTCGCTATCATGCAGCTCATCCCTCTCTATCGGGTCGTTCCGTTCTTTGTGACCTGGTCCGACAAGTCCGACCAGGTGGTGCGCGTAGAGCCGCCGACAGGCAATTTGAAGTCTCTGGCGATCCTCGAGGAAGCGAACGTTCGTGAATACGTCACGATGCGCAACACGATCACGGACGATCCGCAGCGTACAGTCTATCAGTGGGGCACGATCGTCCGGCTGATGTCCTCAAAGCCTGTCTATGATCAGTTCTTGGCCGAGACGAAGCCTGTCTATGACTCTCTCAAGGAGAGGCGCTTCACCCGAAGCGTGTCGCTCAAGAGCGTTCTGAAGATCCAGAGCGGCTATTGGCAAGTCGAGTTCGATGTCATTGACCGGCGTATCGGCTCCGGCCTCACCGATGGCGGTGACGAGCGTCGGACATTCGTTGCACAGCTTCGCGCGCAGAACGTCGAGCAGAGCATCAGCTACGACAACCGTTTCCTGAATCCACTCGGGTTCACCGTCACAGCTTACACCGTCGCCTCCAAAAAAGACTAAGCCCCACCGCGGCGCAAACAAGAACACCAGGACCGAACTCAATGACCTCCTCGCGCTCTCGTAACCTCTCAACCGCTGCGCTGGCTGCGTTTATCGCAGCCTCTGGGATGAACACCGCCCTTGCGCAGGGCACGCCTATGGGACCGGCAGGCCAGATCACGCAGGCTCAAGCAAATGTGCCGGCGGAATTCTCGGCTCCGGGTGTCCCGGGTCTCGCCCCGGAGCCACTCGACATGCCCTCTCAGGTAGCCGCGCAGGGTACCTCCCGCATTGCGACTGCAGTTGCTTCAAAGCCACTTGGGCTGGAGCAAAAGGCCTGGCTTGATCCGAACAAACACAAGTCGCCTCGCCAGACCCGTCCGGGTTTCGTGAAAATCTCCTGGCGTCCTGACGATGTGATGGAGGTCAACGCGCGCGAAGGCCTGCTCAGCGTGATCAAGTTCCCCCGGCAGGAAGAGGTTGTTCAGGTGATGTCATCTGACCCCGGATCCTTCGAGACGTCGACGGCGCCGAACAAGCGTTCCGTTGCCATTCGGGCGATCTATCCGGGCGTCGATGGGAACCTGATCGTCTACGGCAGCTCCGGCAACGTCTACAACTTCTATCTCCGTTCTCTTCCTTTCAATGCCGATCGCCTCCCAGACACGACCGTCGAGGTCGTGGTAGGCGGCATGGAGGCCGGCACGGGCGAAACCCTTGCTTCGACGGCCCCTGTCTCGATGCCGTACACCAATTACAAGGACCTCTACGAGCCTGCGGTCAACAAGGCGACGGCCTACTTCGACGCTGGCGGCCGCGAGTACGCCCGAGGGGCTCCGGTCAACCCTGGAGATATGCGGAACAATATCAGCATCGAGGCCCGGTCCCAGGAAGACGCTGTGATCGCTCCTATTCGCGCCTGGCACGATGGCCGGTTCACTTACCTGGACTTCGGCCCGAACGCCTCCTCCATGACCGAATGGCCCGTTGCCGCCCTCGTCATCCAAGGGGTTGAGAGCCCGGTTGGCACCCGCGTTGCCGGTAAGGACCGCTCTATGATGGTGATCGAGGCCATCGGCAACATCACACTCCGCAACGGCAACCGTCTGGTTTGCCTCCGGCTGGCTCGTCCACTGGACGATAACCGCTATGCCAAAGATGCACCGATCGTCGACCTCCGGCGGACCGTTGTGGTTGAGAAGCCGGTCATCGTGGAGCGCGAGGTCCCGGTTGAGGTTCAAAAGACCGTTGTGATCGAAAAGCCGGTTCCGGCACCCGCCGTCAGGCCCGTCACCCCGGTGCCCCAGGCGCCCCTTATCCGCAAGGGTGCGGTTGAGACTGTCGAAAAGCAGGTGGTCGCCTCTGCTGGGCCACTGGTCGCGCCGATGGCTGTTCCCGCCGCAGCTGTTGCCCCTGCGCCAAAGGCAGTTCCGGCCCCGGCACCTGCAATCGTCCCGGCTGCCCCGCCGCCACCTCCCGCCCCGACTTCAAGCGCGGTCATCCTCGGTCCTTACAGCAAAGCTGAAGGCGAGCAGGTCTGGAACCTCTACAGAGCGGATAATCGTCTGCAGGCAGGCAAAGCTAAGCTGTCTTGGCAGACAGAGACTGGCGGCTCGCTCAAGGGTGCTCCTGCCTCTGGCAGGGCTATGATCCGGATCAGCGGCGTCAATCCCTCGGCGGCCAGTTCGATCTGCGATGTCCGTCGTCGCCACGGCGACACCTGTATGGTTGCGGAATAAGGGGACAAGCATGAGCGACGATCCTAAGCGCAAGCTCAAAATCCGGCTCGCCACCGCGACCAGCGCGTTGGCCCTCTTGGGTGTCACACTGTTTGTTCTCACGCTGCCCGAACGGAATACGGCGCTTGCTATGAGACAGGCTGCCCTACCGCCTTCCGAGCCGGTCTTTGCCCCAGCCCAACCGGAGGCCCCAAAGGCGCCACCGAAGGAGGGTGACATTAGCCCAGATCGGACAACAATCGAGGCACGGGATATCCCAGCCGGGAAGGAACGCTTCACCTCGACGTTCTCGATCCGTGCGACCGAAATGCCGGCGACCATCAAAACGGTCAGCATGCCCTACGCTCAGGAGGCCGGAATCCGTCTCGATGCGAGCAATTGCGAGGGCATTCGGCTAGAGATCGATCAAGCGTGCCTGGTTCAATTCGTCTATGACCCTGCCATTCCCGGACGCGTTGACGGTCGTATTCTGATTACGGCCGCCTCTGAACGGTCTGACGGCTCCATCCGGAACCTGACCAAGGTGGTCAGCGTGGACGCCTCAGCGATTACTCCTGTTGTTGTCGAGCCGGTTATCGCTGCCCCGGCCCTTCCTCCTGAACCAGCTTACGATCCAGCCGCAGAGGCCGTACTTCGCAACCGGAGGTCAGCCAGCCTCCTTACCTCACAATCAGATGCCGAGTCCCTGACCTACCTCGGTCCCCAGCGGCCGGTCGAAGAGGACTGGGAGGCCATCGGCTACAAGCGCAACTCCTCGTCCTTTCCCGTGGACATGAGCCGCGTCGTCACCATGGACAAGCCGATCCCCGCGGTGATCAAGATCCCGATCGACACCCGCAACGCCTCCCGCGCTGTGGCTACCGTCGAACGCGACATCTATGGCGGAGACGGGCGGCTCGTTATCATCGAGCGCGGATCGACCCTCATCGGAACCGTTGAAGCTATCGGCTCGACCGGTGAGGAGAAGGTCGCCATTGCCTGGGAACGTTTGGTCAGGCCTGATGGCGCGGCATTCGCCTTCCAGGCTACCAGCGGCGACGCGATGGGCCGCGCAAGCATTCCAGCTCACATGAACAACCGCTGGTTCGAGCGCTTTGGCACCACCATGCTCATGTCAGCGCTCAATATCGGCGTCACGCTGGGTCTCAACGGCTCTCAGACGGTGGTAACCTCCGTCAGCCCTTACGCCGCCGGCTCAGCCAACGTTGCCCAGGACGCCAGAGGAATTGCGACCCAGCAGTTCCGAGAGGATACGCAGCCGCTCATCCAACAGTTCGCCGAAGAACAATTGGCTCTGCCTCCGATCAGGACTGTTCCGGCGGGAACCCGTATTACCGTGTTCCCGAATACCGATCTGTGGCTCAAGCCGATCCATCCCACTCAGAAAATGCGCGAGGAATACGCCGGAAGGGTCCGTGCCTCCCCCGAGTACCAGGCAGCCCGAAACCATCCCGGCCGCGCGCCCGGCGGCCAAGGAGCCACCCAACAGGCAGGTGCGGCAGTGCCGAACCGGTTCAACTCCCCTATCGGCACCAGTGTCCCGCAGTACATGCAGAACACCGGTGTCATTCAGAATCCGGCGTCGAGCATGAACAGTCCCATGGTGCAGGATCTGACGCAGGCTGGGAGCCAGAAGCAAAGAGCCAGGGCGGATGACAGCCTGGACTTCATCAACGCCCCATCGGCCAACCAGAAGCTTCAGCAGCGGCAACAGTCCCGCCAAGCCTCGCAACAACAGTCAGCCGCCGGTACGCCGATGGCTCCCAATTGGTCGCCCTTCTGAGAACTTGCCCGATGACCAACACAACCACTCAGGTCCTGCTTCAGCGGTTCATCCACCCGCTCTATGAGCGCCTCCTCCATCCCGATATCGAGGAGATCGCCATCAACAAGCCCGGGGAAATCTGGGTTCGCCGGCGCCGCCCTGACGATCAGGGCCGCCAGTGGGTTCCCGAGGAAGCCCCCGACCTCACGGCGCGGTATCTCGAGAACATCTGCCACATGGTGGCAAACCTCCAGAACATCCCAAACTTTGGGGCGACCGGTATGCCGGTCGTTTTCGGCACCGTGCCCGGAGGGCACCGTTTCGCCGCGGGTGTTGGGCCCAACATTCAGAGCGAAACGCCTGAAGGGACCAGTGAAGAGGGATCGATCTGCGTTTGCATTCGCCAGTACAGCAAGGAGCAGACGGTTGATCTCCAAGACTACGGCATCACTCCGGGGCAGAAGCTTCGCCCTCCAGTGGCGTCGATCTTCACCCGGGCGACCGATCCTGACGATCCCTTCGCGCAGATCGTCAACTCCCTCACGCGAGGCGATCACATTCTCCTTTCCGGAGCGACCAGCAGCGGCAAGACGACGTTCCTAAACCGGCTTGTTTCGTTTCTCGACGACCGGAAGCGGATCCTGACGGTTGAAGACACCCGCGAAATCCGCGTCCTGCAGCCCAATCGCGTGCACATCCTGATGAGCCGTACGCAGCAGGCCAACAGGTTCGACTACCGGGCCGTGCGCGATCTGATCGTCCGCATGACGCCGGATGTGGTCATGGCCGGCGAGATTTCGAACTCGAATGCTGCGACGATCTGGGAGCTCATGACGACAGGTCACGGCCACTTCATGACAACGATCCACGCCAGATCTCCAGACGAGGCGCTGACCACCTTCATCAATTGTATCTCAAACGCCCGCTCGATGGCCGGCAATACGGATGCCATTGATCGCGACGAACTCCGCGCTCAGATGGCCGAGCATATCCGTGTAATCCAGATCGAGAAAGATTCCCTTGGCCAGCGCCGCATTTCGGCCGTTGCCTGATAACGAGGCTTCCATGATTTACCTGACCGCCATTTTCGTCCCACCTATCTCTCTCGTTATCCGGGACGCCAAGAATGATGCCATTGCCAGTGTTGTGATAATTTGCCTCGGCATTGTGTTGGCCCCAGCCCTGCTCCCCTATCTCTGGATCGCTGCCGTCGTGCATAGCTTCGCGGTCATTCGGCGCCAAGACGAAGACCGGCGGACCCAGGAGATCATTGCAGCCATCAACGGCCGTGCCGGACAAGGGGACGCCACCGCGGCCTCGGCAGTTGCGTCCGCCGCGCCTGGACAGCTCGCATTGCAAGCAGGAGTCTGATCCAATGGCTACAAAGCTCCCTACTGGGCAGACCCTCAACGCCACCTTGTCGGCCGTGAATTCGATCGCATTGAACGTGCTTCCTGCACAGCACTACTCCTCGCACCTTCTTCCCGCCAGAATGCTGTTGAAGGGCCTGCTGCTGGCTTTCGTCGATGAACGTGCCGAACAATTCAGTTCAGATGATCATGAACTGCCGGTACCGACCCTCGAGAACTTCGCTGACGCCATCCTTTCCGACTATCACAACTACATGTGCGCCAGGGATAGTTCCCCGATAGAGCTATGGGTTACAGGCAAGAGCGCACCTGGCCCGTCGCCCTCACCTCTGCGCCGAATTGCCGTCACCCACCTGCAGACCATCCTTCAGGATCAATCGGCTGCCCGGTACGGGGTCATGGCCGTCTTTGATGCACTCGGCCAGTACGTCACTGACCTGTTTCCAGTTGCCCCCGGCCAAGTCGCTTCCTCTGAAGCACCAGCGGCAGGAAGCGAGGATCTGCCGCTCCTACCCGCCGCAGCCTAAGATCTCAGGCTCAGACGCTTCGAACTCCCAAGTTCAAGTGCCGGTCCACTCATAATTTCATTCTGGTTTCTGTCATGAAGCTCCACAACCCGCTCAAAACAGAGTATTTGCCTGAACACATGACGGAAAGTCAGCGGAAGCACTACCGCTGGCTCGCAACGACGGCTGTCATTGGTCTTCCGCTGGCTGGGGCGACTACCCTCTGCACACCGCTTTTCCGCTGGCTCATTGATCAACCGATGAACCAGAGAACGCTTGATGGTGTCGGAGCCTTCTTCGGCCGCGTGGCCGGCGGCGACATCCTTTCGATGAATTATGCCTTTGTCGCCTCGCCGAATTATGGCGGGTTCGACGCTCTCAAAGCTTACCTAGGCGTTGCTCTGGTTAGTACCGTTGTCTACATGGCTCCGGCTCTGCTCAACCCCTATCTGCGTCAGGTCATGAAAGGCGGCTTTGCCGATTGGTGCGATGACGAGACCCTTGCTGAAATGGAGGCTCGCGAACAGGTCGGGATCAAGGGTGGGCACCTGATGGCACTTGGCCGATGGCCAAAAGGTAAGCGCAAGGGGCAAATGGTCATGATGATCGAGACCCTTTCCGCCCTCTGCCTCGCGCCTCCCGGCACCGGTAAGACGGCTGCATTCGTGGTTCCGACGCTCCTCAAAGGTGACAATGTCTCCTTCATCGTCAATGACCCGAAACCCGAACTCTACGAAATGACGGGACATTACCGTTCGCAGAAGAGCCACGTCTTTATGCTGAACTGGGCGAAGGTCGATCAGCCGAACTTCATCATGACCTTCAACATGGGCAAGGCTTCGCCCTTCTGGGCCCAGTTCGAAAAACTCTTCCTGTTGGGAGCCGGAGGTCCGGTTCCGGAGGAGTTAGTTGCCGGATACAAGGCGCGTGATACCAGCACAAATCAAGGCACGTTCGAAGTCCCTGTCGCGCCTGCACGCTTTGAAGCGGTCAAGGAATGGGTCAATGCGCTCGACGGGGCCGATGTCTATACAGTTCAGGATCCTGTCTTCTACCCACGCTTCAACTTTCTTTCGCCGAAGCTCGTCCCGCCGCAGGGCCCCGACCGTGACACTTATCTTGATACAGTCGCGAAGACTCTGATTCCGAACCCCGATGGCGGTAAAGGGAACGACTACTTCGTCACCAAAGGGCGCGCCGCGCTCACAGGGTTCATGCACTACCTGATCTCCAAGGTAGGCGACAAAAAGAACTATGATGGACTGCCTGCAAAATGGAACGGCTACGAACCATCAATTCCGATGCTCTCTGATTGGCTTGCAGTTTCACAGTTCGAGAGCACGAAGAAGACAGGTGACGAAGACCCCATGGCAGCCATGGGATCGGACAAGATGGGCGATTGGATTCGTGCCCTTTGCGACGATGTCGTTCCCGCCGAACAGGGTGGAAAGTTCCCTTCGCCGCGTGCCTTCGTTGAGCTAAGCTCTCTCGTCAATATGGCGGACAAGGAAAGATCGGGCGTCTTCGGCACGATGGACCAGGCACTCCTGCCCTTCAAAAATGCTGCCGTCGCTCAAAGAACTTCGGCCTGCGACTTTACTCCGGACGACATGCGGGGGATGAAAGCTCCTGGAGACAAGGAGTTCAAACCCGTTACGCTCTATATCTGCGTGAACCAGGCCGAGGCTAGCGCTTTCGAGACCGTCACCGCCCTCCTTTACGAGGTTTTCTCGCAGAGCCTGATCTCCTATGAGCCAGGACAGTTTAACCCCAAAACCGGCAGGGAACTCGGCCCCTTCCCCGTGTGCTTCGCTCTCGACGAGTTCGCCAAGCTGCCTCGCATCGAGTCGGTGATCACTGGACCGGACCTTGGACGCTCCAAGAAGGTCAGCTATCTCCTAGCCGCACAGGATTTCGGCCAGATTCGAAAGAAGTACACGGCTGAAGACGAGTCGGTGATCATCACCACGACGGCCGTCAAATACGTCCTGGCGCAAAACAACACCGACACCATCGATAAGTTTAAGAAAATGGTCGGAGAAACCACGATCCAGCGCGCCCAGAAAACCTATAATGAAGGTCTCTCGAAGTCAGCTAATCCCATGGCCTGGAGCCGGTCCGAGCAAGTCGAAAACATCAGCTTCTTACGCAGTGAGGACGTCGCATCCCTAAAGCCCGGCAAGAACATCGTACTTGTCCAGAACTTCCTCAACCGACCGATAAAGCTTGATACGCCGTACTTCTTTAAGGACAAGGAGATGGCCATCCATGTTCGCTCCCGCGGGAAAGGTCCGATCGCAACACAGACAGTACCTAATTTCATCTTCCAGAGCCGCCTCAAGACCATAGATCCTGCTGACGCAGCGAAGAGAAAGGCAGGCCGCCTCAAGAAGCAGCATGACGACGAGGCGACGAAGCACATAACCAAAGAGGTCGTGAAGTACGGGGGCTAATCGTTGGAAAGTTCAAGATGAGGATTCAAGCGGCGGGAATGGACAATCTCCTGCCGTTTTCTTTGGCGGGGCGCACAGAAAGAGTTTTTTCGACTTGGGCAGAGCATTCCGATTGATCTATCAAACCCCAAGAAGAGAAAACCGTGCCAGATTTAGCTCCCATGATCTCGGCACTTCCCTCTATCGAGGCATCTCTCACAGACGGCTTGAACCCGCAGCAGAAGGCAGCGGTCGAGGCGTTCCATAAACCACTCCTGGTCCTGTCGAGTTCTGGAACTGGCAAAACCCACGTTCTGGCAACCAAGTTCATCTTTGCGGTTCAGGTCCTCGGCTACAAGCCTGACGAGATCATGGCGGTCACGTTCACAAGAAAGGCCGGCCATGAACTGAAAGAGCGCATTGGGAGGAAGATTGTCGGAGATGTAGACAATCTCTACGTCGGGACATTTCATTCCCTGTCCTCACGCATGCTCCGGGTCCACCAAGCGATCCATACCGGCGAGAAGCCCTTTACGATTGTCGAGCCGGAAGAGATTAAGATGACCCTGACGGGCATCCTCGCGAGCCTGGACGGGTTCGGAAACTCTTCGAGCAGCCGGGAGATCGACAAGCGGATCAACTCTCTCCTAAAAACGATTGATGCAGCCAAAAACATGGGCGTCAATCTGGACCCTAGTAGTTCGTCATGGGTCTCAGGCGCGCCGGGTCTGTCCAGGGAAGATAGTGATATTCTTTCCCAGTATGAGAAGACGATGCGGGAGAACCGCTGTCTGGATTACAACGATCTGATCCTCGATTTCATCCGCCTTACAAGCGCCAATCCCATTGTGGCCCGATCCTGGCGAAAGAAATTCAAGCTCGTCCTAGTGGATGAATATCAGGATACCAATCCGGTCCAGGAGCGGTGGCTTCAGATCTTTTCTGACGCTGGGAACAATCTGGCGTGCTTCGGCGATGATGACCAAGCGGTCTACGGATGGCGCCATGCCACGGTCGACAACATTCTGACGTTCGAGAAGAGGTATCCGAATGCCCTCGTCATCAAGCTCGGGATCAATTACCGGTGTCCGGAGCAGATCGTCAGAAAGGCCGGGAAGCTCATTTCGGCCAACCAGAAAAGACACACGAAAACAGTCCGCTCCGGCAATAAGGGTCAGGGGGACGTAGCAAGCATCCCGTGCAATGGCCAACAGGGAATGCTCAATCAGGCTCTGGTCCTGATCCAATCCGTAGCCAAAGCCCAACCCAAGGACATCACCGTCCTCGCTCGGACAAACAGTGACGCCGATGAGACCGCCCAGTTTCTCATCCGTCATGGAGTGAACGTCTTCAGGTTCAACCCCGATGCGGACTCCTCGCCTCAACTCCAGATCTTTCTCGCATGGCTCCGACTTTTGGCAAACGAAGCCGACAGCCCGGCGGCGATTAAGATCATGACCAGCCTCGCTGGCCTTGGAACCGCTCAGGCCGTGTGGCGAGCCGCCAGGATGGAAGGGCTTCCGGTAATGCAATGGCTGAGCAAACGCTCAGATGCCGGCAGCTTGAGACAGGACGGTCTCCTGCGCCTGATGGATGTCTACCAGGGTCTTCGGAGTGCAACGATGATTTCGAGCGCTTCGGAAATGATCGAACTCGCCCTGACCTATACCGATCTCGATAAAGACCTTGAGGCTCTCAACCCTGCACGCCGGGCTCGCTTCTTCCGCCAGTACATGGCCATCTCAGAGCACGCACACCGGGCCGAGGATCTCGCCACCATCATCGCGACGGCCCAGACGGAGATCGCCGACGTTGATGGGCGGCCGGACAACGCTGTCGCCGTTTCGACGATGCACGCCATGAAGGGGCTAGAGTCGCCCGTTGTGATTTCCCCCGGATGGACCAAGGGGAAATTCCCTAGTGGCTTCGACAAGGGCGATGAGATCGACGAGGCTCGCCGCCTCGCCTTTGTGACCATCACCCGGGCGTCGGCCCGATGCTACCTGCTCTGGGACAATCAGCTCGGCCCCTCTCCGTTTCTGACCGAGATGGGCCTGGCCTGATAGGGCTCCGAAATTTCAATCAGAAAGAGAGATCTCCGTCATGATCAAGGCTCGAATTGCTGGCTTTTCCAGTTTGGTTGGTTTTTTGCTGACCATTCCCCTCGCCAACTACTTCGTCTCGCGGGTCGGTTGGGAATGCCCACCCGATGCTCCCTGTCTTATCCCAGTGGCGCCCGGCGTCATGTCGCCGAGCGGTGTGGTCTGGGCCGGAACCGCCCTGATCCTCCGCGACCTGGTTCAACGGCAACTCGGGGTCTCGTGGAGCACGGTCGGAGTCCTAGCGGGAGCCGCACTCAGCTACTGGATCAGCCCGGCTCTGGCCCTGGCCAGCGCTGTGGCGTTTCTGATTTCGGAGCTGATTGATCTTGCGGTCTACACCCCACTCCAGAGGAAAGGGTTGATCACAGCTGTAGTTGCATCAAGCCTGGTCGGGCTCATGGCGGACTCGATTTCGTTCCTCTGGCTGGCTTTTGGCTCTCTCGACCATCTCCTAGGCCAAGCCCTGGGGAAAGCGTGGATGATTATTCTTTCCCTGCCGTTTCTATATTGGCTGCGGATTCGGGATCGGCGACATTCGTGCACCAGCAATCGCCTTCCTGCAGGATCGGCGGCCGTAGGTTTCCCAACATCCCACTCCTAAACAAACGGCTTCTCGGCCGTAGAATGTTCTCCATGTGCCGCCGTGTGACCCTCACGACCAGCCTGATCGCGCTCCTTGCCCTTATGGGGGCTTCCACGGCTGACGCAGCAGCCCTCAATAAAGTGGCCAGCGTCGAGCCACCTAGAAGGCCCGAGATGATTAACCCCGTGCAAGTGGCCCAACCCGAGCGGGCGGAATGCAAAAAGGTTCGGCGTCGCTTCTTTCTCCAAGACCAGGGCTGGATCATTCGGCAGGTTTCGATCTGCTCCTGATTAGGATCCGATGGAGGAAACTAGCTATCACGGATGTCGATGCGCCCGGCAGCGCAGGGCGTGCATGTGACCCGATCTCCCCCGTCACCGTCGTCCATGTCGACCTCGATCGTTAGGGGCTCGGAGCCAATGACGTCGTCCATGCTCGTAAACGTTTTATCCAAGCGGATTTCCAACTTGCCGACCCTGAAAGCCTCCATCGTATCGTCAGGTTGGGTGATCTCTGTGTAGATAATTGACGATCCGCCCGTTCCTTGAGCCAGTTCCATCCTACCAATCTGCATGCGGTAGAACTTCTTGAGGCGGTAGTGCTCCCGCATCCTTTCGCCGAGCTGCCGCACGGTCATCGGGTCAACAGGCTGCTTCAATCCACGCAGCCACGCTGCTATGTCGGAGACGACTGCCCCCGTCGTCTTGTCGACAACTCGTTCGCATTCTCCGGCATAGAAGGTCTTGAAGCCGCTCCAGTCTTCAACCGTCGCCCAGCCTCTAAACGCGAGCCCGTCCAAGTCTGGATCGTCTCCGATGGCATCATCCGATAAGTAGACGCTATGGATAGTTACGTCGAACGTCTGAAGTTCGCCCCTCATTGTGGGATGGGTCACGGTAGCTGGATAAGAGAGACGATCCGTAATCATCGTCTTCCTGGGGCCGTTTGGGCCCAACAAACGAGGTTCTGAGCTCGCAGTCATAAGTTTCCTCCTGTTAAGGAATTTATGGCTGCTCAAAGCTGGTTCGCACAACGGGGCACTTCTGGCGATTATGGGCTATTACAAATGGCGGAGCCTGTCGAAGCACCACCAAGAGAGACCCAGGGCGCGCCCATAAAGGCACCTGGTTGACCAACAGAAAAGGGCGGCTCGAAGCCGCCCTCTCATCCGTACTGCTTTGGAAAACCCGTTACATCCCCTGGCTGTTCTGCTCCATCATCTGCCGACGCATCTGAAGGCGGGAGAGTTGCGCTGGCTGTGCGGCCGGAGTTTCCGCCGCAGGCTTTCCCTCGGCGGCTGGCGCGGGCCGTCCCTGCGATTGAAGCGCCGCCTTATAGACGCCGCCCTCGGACCGGCCGATCGTCAGGCGATAGCCCGACGGCATGCCGAAGCGCTCCACGTGGATCTTTTCCAGCGCATTGAAGCCACGGCGAAGGGAGTCCATCGGGATCTTGTCCTGCTGATCCAGAGTAACTCCACCTCCCAGACGCTTCTGATCGTCAAACTCGAAGCGCATGAATGCGCCCCGCAGAACGAACTTTGCTTCGGTATTCTTCCCGGACTGCAGGTTCTCGACAGCCCAGGTGACCCGGTCTTGGAACGCCTTATCGTGATCAATGGCTCGAGCGAGCTTCTCCACTTCCGGCAAGTGGTTCTGGATTGCGTGATCGAAGCGTGCAAACTTCTCCTTATTATCCAGCTCCTGGAACCGTTTCACCGTCCGGTCCATGACCTCGGTAATCTCCTCACGGGAGGCCTCACGGATCATGGCTAGCTGCTGATCGCGGCGCTCCGGATTACGGTCACCGGCCAGCATGAGTCCGCCACGGATATATGCCGCAACCAGCTTCAGTCCCTGTTGGGCGGCAGCCTCGGCTCGGGCAGAGTACGCGACCTGTTCGTCACTCACCTGGCCCTGCTGCCGGCGCTGTGGGGTCGAGGCGACTTTCGCCGATACGGGAGCAGCAGACTCACGGACCTTTGCCATCTCCGGCTCCCGGCTAATCGCCTCGGCAGCGCCGAAGAGAATTGCCTCGAGATTAAGCTGGCTCGTCCGATCTTCCTTCCAAAGCTCATGCGATTTGGAACCCACTCCATAGCGCTGGACGGCAGGATGGTTGACGTCTGGGATAGCGCCAGTCGGGGCTGCGTAGCAGCCAAACTCTTCGTTGTAGGTGGCCCTGATACCCGCTTGGCCCAGTTCCTTGATCATTGTGTCCGCCTGGGTGCGCGGCGCGAAGAACCCCGTCAACCCTTCGGACACAAGCCCGAGAGCCACGAAATCAAGTCCTGACTTACCACTCACACCAGCTTCCACGCTCACCTGACTTGTCTGCATCGCGGGATCTCCGTCTCCGATAGCGAATTAACGACACAAGACCGGTACCATAAATTCGGGTACAATGCACGTAATTCGGCACGATTTGCAAAACTCGGTCGCTCGAAAGGCAAAAGGCATGTCTGGTCAAACAAACCTATTGTTTTCCAATCCCCGGAAAAATCGATGAGCCAAGATCCAGACTATGTCATTCAGGCCCGATACGTCCCCACGCTCCTAGGCCTCAAGAAGACGCCATCTCCTTGGGAGCTCTGGCACGTACTCAAAGGCAACATTCCCTCGTCTCAGGTGGAATCCAGCCGCGGCTTCTGGAGCCGCCGCCTCCATCGAGAGTTCGTCGTCGGGCTGCAGGAACGCTATCCCTGCATTCTTTTCGATCGCAGCAAGGAGCAGATTTACCCAACGAGGCAGATTCTCTCTCGCAACTTGATCGAGGTGCGCTCCCGGGGGCACCTGCCGCTCAGTCACGACACCAAGCATATCCACCTGGTCCAGATCTCGTCCGAGAACTACGCCATCAACTGGAATGTCAACGGAGTGGTTCAGGCTCCTCCTTATATTGTCGCGGAAGTTCACCCCATCATGGCGGCGCTCGGCATTGAAAGCCTTGCGGTTGCTCTCATTGTGGCCGGCGGTGAGTTTGAAGCATTCGTCGAGATCGATTTCGATCCTCCCCTTTGGGAAATGATCAAGACGGCAACGACCGACTTCATCTTCTCCCTCGACATGGACGAGGAGCCCGCTCCTGACTTTGCCATCGATGGGGACGCAATCGAAAAGCGGTACCGTCCAACCAATGCCGATCCTGCGGACTACACCGACGATCGTGCCTTCAACAAGCTTGTGACCGAATACGAGGCCATCACTCAGGAGATCCAGGGCCTCGAGCGCGATGTTCGGGAGAAGGACAAAACCAAGCGCAAGCTGAAGGCTCGGCTAATCACCGCCCTCGGGGACCGTTCGGCCGCACATGGCAAGGGCTTCAGGCTCATCCGTGATGAACACCACGTCGGGGAGCAAAAGCGGGCCGCATACTCCTATTCGACGCTCAAGATCGACCGACAGACACAGGCGGTTTGATCGCAAGCCACTAATTTGAAATCCAATTTAAGAGGTTCATATGCCGGCACGTACTAACCCTGATGTGGTGATCGCCTTAAAGGAAAAGGTCGCCAACGAGAACAAGAAGGACCGCCAAGGCGATAATCGGTCAAAACTCTATTATGTTAAGATGGAGTACGACGCGACCAAGCTGGACGAAATTTTCGGCCCGGAGAACTGGAGAACGGAGATTCTCAATCAGGAATCCCGCGTCTGGGAGCAGGATCTCGTCAGCTTCAAGCAGAACAAGCAGGAGGTCTACAAGGCCCGGGTCGCATCGGCTTGGATGACCGTTCGCCTGACGGTCAAATTTCCGGATGGGCGAGAGACTTTCCGGGACGGCGTCGGTGCCGGCGATGCAATCCGTCGCGCCGACAACCCCAACTCTGTGGAGGCTGAGGGGCTTGCTCTCAAAGCCGCCGGAACGGATGCCATCAAGCGAGCCGCAACCCTCCTCGGCAACATCTTTGGCCGCGGCATGGAGAAAGACGGCACCCAGCGGTATGACTACGACTATGTCCCGCCCGAGGACGACGAGGCCGACGACGAGACGCGTCCCACCTCTGATGTCGCGATCGCCAACGATGCCGGCCAGCCCCAGGGCGAGGCCCAGCCGACGCAAGTGCAGCCACAGAGCCGGCCCCCGTCCCCTCCGCAGGCCTCGGCTCACCCGACCGCCCAGACCCGTCCGGCGTCTTCGCCCCAGACGAGATCGCAGCCCCAGCAACCGGCCCGCCCCCAACAGTACCAGGAGCCGAACGTCACCAGTGGCTTGGCCCGGCCCCCACAGGGACAGGCCCCCGCAAGCCCGACATCCCAGGCCCGCACCGAGCCCGAGGTCAGGCCGAGGGTCGCGGACGAGTTCGAGAGTGCTTTGAACGGAGCACAAGCCGACGTCCGAACCCTGACCGATCCCCTCTCCGAGCACCTGCGTCTGATCATTCCGCAAGGCAAGCTGATCGAGGTCGGACACCCGGATCGCTGGAAGAACATTTTCTCGCAACTCAACGAGGCTCGGAAGAACTGGGTTACGACTGTCGACCAGGTCGAGGTCATGAAGGCCCACATGGCTGATTTCCGAAGCCGTGCGTCGAACGAAAACATCATCTCTGGAAGTTCGGCCGGAGCAAAGGACATCAAGCACTATTTCGACACGATGGACACGTTCATCGATCGGCGCCGCCAGCAGATCCTCGGTCTGGATCAGGCGGCGTAGGCCTAAACGGGCCCCGCATGCAGATGCGGGGCCTTTTCTGCGCTCCCATCAATAATCCCTTGGAACCAGGGGAAAGTTAAAACCCCAAAAGCTCGTTGAGTACAATGTCAGAGAACCTCAAGCTCTCCGCAGGTGACCTTGCCAAACAGATCGGAAGTGGAAAGGAGCGCCGCTATAGCGACGACGAGTGGGAAACCCTGTGTCCTGCTCACGACGACCGCAAGCCTTCTCTCGTGATCACCCAAAAAGGCGACCGTCTTCTGCTCTATTGTCGAGCGGCCTGCTCTCAGACCATCATCCTCGACCGACTTAAGGGGAAATATGGCATTGAGCCCCGCCAACTCGGCCGCACACAGAAGCGGGAGCTCCGCTGTGATGCCGCTCAACCTCGCCAGCGGGTCGCCCCGGCGGAGCGCCGGAAGAAGAAGGGTCTCCCGGAAGGTGCGATCTATGCTGGCACCTCCCAGCAGGGGAAGCCACCTGCGTACCTAGTAAAAAACAATAACGGCGTGTGGTCATGGCACGACAGGCATGGCCGAGAGTGCTTCTACACCGTACGCTTCGACGATCCCGCCGGCGGTAAGGATATCAAGCCCCTAACGCCCTGGATGATCGAGGGCAAGGTTCAGTGGATCAGGTATGCACCCCCAGATCCGCACCCGATGTACGACCTACACCTCGATGACGGAGAAAGTCCTGTGCTGGCCGTCGAAGGGGAAAAGACCGCAGAAGCCGCCAAGAAACTGATTACCCGCCCCTCCGAGATCTTCGGCGGTGCTGTGCCCTGGACAACCACCACCCTTGGAGGCTCGCGGAAAGTCCACATGGCCGATCTCGCCCCTTTGGAGGGACGGGACCTGTTCATTGCTCAGGATATGGACGGCGCCGGCCTGAGCTATGCGTCGCAATTCCTCCGAAGTGACGCCCGGTCCATCACTTTAATTCGGATGCCGAGGTCCGTTCTGCCCAACGCGAGCGGGGTTCGGTCTGACGACATCAAGGCCGGATACGATCTGGACGATTTTCGTCAGGAAGGCTGGACCCTGGACCATTTGGAGGAGATCGCCCGCAAAAAATACCTGCTTTTCCGTCTCAGATAACAGATCAAGTGACGGAACCGATATGAAAAGCAGCAAAACTGCGTTATAATTCGTTTTGCCGGGATACCCCATCCACCCTTTGTTCTTTTCATCGTGCCAGGAGCAAACTCCCGATGAGCGCTAAGTCCTTCCTGAACCACTCCGATGCCCCGTTCCGGCGAGACATTACAGTCATCACCATCGGCGATCGTCACCCGATCCAGGACCCCAACCGCCCGCAGTTCGGCAGCGACCGTGACAAGGCGGCCTCTTTCGCATTCCACATTGAACAGTCTCTGACCCAGGACAACGAGCTTGCTCGCGCTTCCTATTGGAATGAGCTTCGCGCCATCGCGGCTGTCGCCACTCGTGGCGTCCTCTCGGCCGAGCAGGGTCGTCGCCAAGTCACTGCCCGCGCCAATCAGGCCCTTGAGGCCAGCGACGTCGACCTCACTCCCCGTCAGATCGAAGGCACAATGAATGTCACGATGGCCAAGCGCCAGCTGACCGACTTGATGCCGAAGAACCTGACGGTTGCCCAGACCAATCAGGTCCTCACCCGCCTGGTCAACGAGGCCATCGGCACCGCCCAAGGCCACATCATTACCGACGACAGCGACTCAACGGTTGTCCGCCTGCGGAATACTCAGGCCTATCGGACCCTTACCAAGGCCGTCGGGGACATCTATGCCGATACGACCGTCCCGTTCAAGGACGACGAGGATGAGCTCGGAAACATCAAGGACGTCTCCTCGGAGCGCCGCGAGCAAATGACCCGCCAGATCCTGCGTTCCTCCTTCGCTCCCGAAGGCAAGGCGCCGGCGCAGCAGGCGGCAGATCCGTTTGTGGGCAACGAGACATTCGAGCGCGCCGTCTACAACCGCCTGCGCCTCGGCTCCATGATCTCTGAAGTGATTTCCGACGAGAAGGAGCGGCGCACCTTCGCAGCCTTCATCGACAACGCTGCCATGGGCGTCCTCGACGGCACGAAGGATCGGCCGGATTGGATCCTGCGTACTGATATGGATAAGCAGAAGGAGAACTACGACAAACTCGTCGCAAGTGGCTCTGATCGGGCCGAGAGGCACGGTTTCACCGCCGACCTCAACGCTCTTGCCACGGAAGTTCTGACCTCCGACCTTTTCCAGAGCCAGAAGCAGGCCTTGGCCGACCTTCAGAAGAGCGGGTTGGACCGGACCGCCATCACGGCAGCCATGGGCCGCCATGCCTCGCAGCAGATGGACCGGACTGATTTCGTCATGGCTTCCCGTCCTCAGGCGCTGATCGCGGAGGCCTGGGTCTCGTTTGCGGCTTCGGCTGGTCCAAACGTGCCTTCCCGCACGGCTATCAACAACGCCGCCAAGCAGATCCGCGAGGATTTCTCCCGTCCTGTCGAGATCGCCTCCTACAAGAAGGCTGACGACGGCAAGATCGTCCCGGTGAAGATGACGATCCGCCCTGCCCTGTTCGGCCCCGAGACCAGCGGACTGAAGTTCCCGACGGTCGCCGTCGAAGGCTCCCGGTTCTATAAGAATGCCGGCGCCATCAACGATTACGTGGCGCAGATCGCGGTGGCCAACAAGGCTCTTCCGCCTCACACCCGCACCAGCCTCGTCGTTACCGTTGACGACAAGTCGAAGTCCTACAAGGCGCTCACCGAGGCGGCCGAAAAGAACGGGTTTGGTGTGGTCAACGCCACTGTCTCCGCCAAGACCACCCGGATGAAGATTGTCGGGGAGAACGGCGCTAAGTCGTTCAACGAGCGCAAGATGCAGATCACTGTGCCAAACCCGTCCAACCCGGACGAGGCATTCGATCTGTACTCCCGTGAGGGTCAGCGCGCTGCCCGTGGCAAGCTCATCGTCCTGCATCCGGATGGCAAGTCCGACAACCAAGCCCGTATGATCGGCTGGCAGGTCGCCCAGTCCATTTCCAACAAGGTCGCCGTCTTCGGCCTTGAGCAGAACGACTACAACACCTGCCAGCACGTTCGGCGTGGTGTCGAAGGTGGCAAGCAGATCGAAGTTCGGGACAACGCCGGCGCTCCGGTCAACCTCCAGGAAGCCTACAAAACCGCCGTCATCGGCGCTCCGACCCCTCAGGAACGAGCTCGCCGTGAAATCCAAAGCTGCGCTGCCGGTCTCATCAATCCAGAGACGCCTGGGATCAGCCCGGAGCAGAAGACCATCGCCACCGTTAACAGCCTCGCCCTGGCACAGGTCTGCGGCATCAAGAACCTCGGGGTCATTCAGAAACAGTTCACGACCCTCGGCGAAGTGGTCGACTTCGCTTCGCGTTCCGGCAAGAACGTCGTGACGCTCAGCAAGGAGGAAATGGCATTCCTCCGCCCGGTCGCCGCGGCCCTCCGAGGTGGTGTGGAAAAGCTTCGCAACCCCGCTGCTCTGGAGGCCCTGCTTCTCGCTTCATCCATGAAGGTTGAGGCCGCAAAGCAGAACGACATGCGTTATGATCTGACGTCGGACTTCGCCAAGGCTCGTGCCCTGCCCGTCGTGATCTTCGGAGAGCCGTCTGTCGGAAATGCTGTCGCCATCATCGGCCACGACAATGAGATCGGAGCGAAGACGAAGGGCGCTATCGAGCAACTTGTCGTCGAGGCTCGTGATAAGGGGTCGATCATCCACACCACCGCTGAGAAGGGCATTGGTGAGGCAGTGATCGAGGCAGCTTCGAAGCACGGGGCAAAGTTCGTTGCGTTCTCCCCTGACAGAGACGCTGCGGGCCTATCCGACAAGGCTGTGGACGCGCTCTTCGACGCCATCAATAATGGCAGCGGTTCCATGGTCTCGGCCCAGGGTTTCGGCAAGAACGAGGCGGCTGCGAACCGGACCAAGGTTCTGCAGATGGCGACCGAGACGGCGAAGAGCGTCGTGCTCGCCGCCGCCAGTGACAAGGACGTGTCGGCCTTGATCGCGGTCGAGTCCGGCCAGACCCGACCCGTTGCCACCCTGTCGCCGAACCCGGAGGAGTTCTTGAACTTCACCGCGAACGTTGCCCTGACCCGAGAAATGGGGACCATCACGGCCAAAACCGGCCGCGGCGGAAACACCATCAGTCCGGTTGGCGTCGGCTTCCAGGGTGAGGACGGCGTCTTCGAGAGCAACGGCTACAACGCTGACGGCGGCATGGACCCAGAGTCAAGCCCGATGGTTCGTGTTGCGTCCTTCTCCCGCCCGGCCACGGTCATCATGAAGACCGGCGAAATGGGGGCTTTTATCGAAAACGTCGAAGCTGGAAAGGCGAACACTCTGACCCGCGACGACCTGAATGGTCTGACGGCGGCTCAGATTGCTCTCAAGTATGGAGTTGTGAGGCACCCAAGCGAGTATGAGCAAAAGAGTGCTAAATCCCCTGAAGAGATCTCCGTAGCCCTCGCGGACAATGACAAGCGCGAGTTGGAAACGAAGCTCTCTAAGCTGGCAGCCAACGACAAGTTCCGTGTGGTTGCCAGGGCCCAGCAAAATGGGATCGGGATATAACCTCTTCTAACAAGATCGCAATTATCAGCCCCGGCCCTCGGCCGGGGCTTTTTCGTTCCAAAGGAGACAGACCATGATGCAGGACGTTCAGGCCCGCCAGCAGGCTTTCTTCACCGTAGGTGAATGGGATGGCCGCTCGGTTCATGTCACCCGCCGAGTCTACCAGCGTGCCATTGGCACGGATCCGGATTTCACCGGCTTTGACGGAGCTGACATGCGGGCTCTCGCCCTTGTCGAGGCTTTCGCCAGCGCTGCAACTGCTCCGCTTCGCTCTGATCCTGAGACAAAGTCTGTCACCTTCTCCCATAAAGTCGCCGATCGCGACTGGAATGGAGATCCGGAGAAGATTGAAGACCAAAGGGTCGCGCTTGTGGCGACTGTCTCCCGCAGGTCCGTCACGATCGATTTCCAAGTCCGTCGCGTCGCCTATGACAAAGCCGACGAGGCCCGCTGGCTCGACTTGTGCTCCAAGTCGAGCCGCCGCTTTGCTCGGGACGTGTAAAGCCCGGGGTTGTTAACCATCGAATCCGGCGAGCGAATTAAGAAGCGTTATTTACGCATTACACTTCGCGGGCTGGCGGGGTATACACGGGTTAAGAGCAACCAAGTTTCTTGATTTGCGAATCAACGGAGAAAGCCATGTCCTGGCTTAATCAGATCTCCCTCTGCGGCGTCGTAAAGGGCGATATCAGCATCAAGTCCTTCGACGGTTCCGGAGGGATGATTGCTGAGTTCACCCTCACGACAAAGGCGTCTTTCACCAAAGGCAAAGGCTCTGCGAAGGCCTCGATCGTCGAGAAGGACGAGAACCACCACATCGTGGTCTACTCCAAAGAGATCATCACCGACGAGATCCAGGGCGTGCTCAAGGAAGGTGACTGGGTCACCCTGAGCGGCCGTCTGCAATATCGCGCTGAGAATGAAGGGGCTGCAGGAACCCCTTACATTTCGATCAAGCGTGGAAATCACTTCAATCGTTTCAATTTCGCTGCCGCCCGTGAGGCGGAAGTGACTGCCGACCGGGCGGCTCCGAGCGAGCTGGCCGCATGACCCTTCGTCTTGTCTCCTCGACGGACCGAGGCTCCCTCCCCTCCCACAAGCCACGTGAAGGTTTTCTAACTATGGTTCCCCAGCCCAAACCCGATGACTCTGGCTCCCGTGTCGTCGTAACCAAAGTTGTCGTCGAGCAGTATGCCGTCGACGGTCAACAGACGCCGGCCAGCATCATTTCCAGTCTCGAGCGGCAGCTTGGCGATGAATTCACCTTGAAGCGCATCTCGATAGCCGAGCCTTCCGAGGGCGGCCTTATGGGAGCTCACGTCCTGAAAGAGTATGACGCCAATGGCAAGGATCTCGCTCGTCGCAGTGCAGACATCCTCGACCGTGACAACAAGCTCCTCGTTCGGCTGAAATTCGACGGCGAAGAGGTTGCCGGATTCGAGTTCAAGGGCAACGGAAACGCAAAAGCAGTGATTGCGCCGCAGATCGCGGCGCTCTGGCGTGACGGTTCAATCGAGATTTGAAAGTGGCGGGAACCCAATCCCCAAAAATTCTGACGGCTGAGGGCCGGATCGTCTACGTCGACTTCGGTACCAAGACGATCCACCCCACAACCGAAACAGGATCAGCAGACACTGTGATCATCGGAGCACTCACTCCGGAGGGCGCGGTGAACGTGGGCGGCCGGGTATACCGTTTCATCGACATCGCTGGCAAACGTCCTGACGCAGCCGTCAGGACGGGCAGGCTCATAGCACTTATCGCTGCTGAGCCGAGCCCCGAGCCTGCCGCCAAGAAGGTCACCTGCGAAGTCCCGAGAGGGCCCTAGAGCCCGTCGGAGGTTAGAAGGATCACACTCCATGTCTCTCGATCTCGTTTATGCCAGCCCCTTTGATCAGTATGATCTCGACGAGTCCGAGAGCCCTTTTCTGCCTTCGACGCCAGATTATGCTCTGGAAGATGATGTTTTCTCCGAAATTGAAGATCATAGCTCCCTTGGACATGCTGCGGTCTTCGATGCGGAAGAATCCCGCGCCCGGGCATTGACCAGTCTCATCGAGATCCAAGAGGCGGCTGTCACGCACGGGATCGAACCACTCCTGATCTTGGCCGGCGCCGGAACCGGAAAGACCAAGTCCCTCACATCGCGCATTGGCTTTCTCGTTGGATCGCAGCGGGTCCAGCCGCACCAGGTTTTGGCGGTAACGTTTACCCGAAAAGCCGCCCAGGAAATGAAGCACCGTCTCGCCAACATGATGGGGCCGGTGGCCAAGGCGATGGATGTCGGCACCTTCCATGCCATCTCGGCTCGCCTCCTCCGGGACAATGCCGATCGGGCCGGCCTCGAACCCAACTTCTCCGTTCTGGACGCAGACGACCAGAAGAACGTCGTCAAAGACTGTTACGCCAGCCTCTCCTACGGCGAGCACATCGTGCCTCCTGACGCTAGCGACTCTCGCCGCCAGGTTGACTACGCCTTCATCCTCGACTGCATTGAGGCCAAGAAGACCGGTCGGGGCTTCCCGCCGAATTTCAATCGTGGCACGTTCCTCACCCCCCACGGCATCGAGCAGATGTACCACCGCTATGAGCGCTCTAAAGAGCGCATGAACGCGGTTGACTACAATGACATTCTGATCAAATGCCGCGACCTCCTTCGCGACGACGAAGCGGTCCGCCGCTACTACCAGACGCTCTGGCGCGCTGTTCTGGTGGACGAGTATCAGGATACCAACGATATCCAGCAGGAATGGCTCGACCTGATCACCGACCACGGCCAGGGGTGCTACTACACCTGTGTCGGCGACGACGATCAATCCGTCTATAGCTTCCGTGGCGCCAACATCGACAACATTCTCAGCTTCGGCGACCGCTACCCAGGCGCCCGGATCATCCGCCTTGAGCAGAACTTTCGCTCGACCCGGGCGATCCTTGATGCGGCAAACCACGTTATTGCCGGCAATGAGAGCCGTCATGGGAAAGCCCTCTTCACGAAAGGCACCCAGGGAAGCCCGGTTTTGGTCCATGAATTCTCCGAGGACCGTGGTGAGGTCTCCTGGATCGTGGACGACATCGAGAGGAAGCTCAAGAACGGCATCCGGCCCAGCCAGATTGCCATCATTGCCCGCGCTTCGATGGAGCTCAACGGTTTCCAGCCTGCGCTCACGATGCGCCGAGTTCCGTTCACGGTCACGGCCGGACGTAAGTACAACCAGACGGCCGAGATAAAAACGCTCTCGGCCTACCTTCGCCTGATGCTGAACCGCTCCGACAACGCGGCGTTCGAATACGCCATCGATGCGAAGCCCAGAGGATTCGGCAAGGAAAGCCTCTCCAAGCTGTCGGACACGGCTCGGATCACTGAGCTTCCTATGATCGACATCCTTGCCGACCAGATCCGCAACGGTGCCATCCGGAAGGCTGCGGTCGAGAAGGTTAAGGCATTCATCGAGTTCATCGACGAGATCGGTGACGACTATCGCCTGGGCGTCCCGCTGGACGAAGTCATCGAGAAGGTGATCGCCGAATGCGGAATCAAGGAGCACGTCCAGGAGCTTCGCGAGAAGGCCGAGAACCAGGCCGACAAGAAGAAGGCCGACCAGTTCCGCAAGCAGGCCACTTCGATCGAGGAGCGGGTCGAGCAGTACCTGTTCCACGCCAAGGAGCAGACCAGTATCCAGGATTTCGTGGACTCCATGAGCCTTCTGGAGACCGATAGCTCCGTAGATGACGCCGTATGGCTGGGAACCATCCACGCGGCTAAGGGCCTTGAGTTCGATTACGTCTACCTGGTCGGGTGGGAAGAAGGGATTTTCCCGGTTGTCCGGCCCGATACCGATCTCGAGGAGGAACGGCGCCTTGCCTATGTGGCGATGACCCGCGCCAAGCTCAGCCTGCTCATCAGCTATGCCAAAAGCCGGATCAACCGGACCAACGATGGATCTGAACGGCGTCCGAACGTGTACATTAACGATATTATCGAGGCCAATCTGTGCACGTTCAAGCAGTTCCATTAGAGCAATGCCCTTGCTTCCTTTCCAGAAGCAGGAGTTGAGGATATCACCTTTTAATTCCCCGAATAGGAATCCACGATGATGAAGACCGTTTTGACCTTTCTCGCAGCGACCTTCGCTCTTTCCGGCGCTGCACTGGCTCAGGACTGGCAGGTACTGACCTACAACAATCTGACCACGCCCTCCGCTGCACCCCCCGCAATGTTGCAGATCTGGGGCGACCTTATTGCAGACAACAACCGATATTTCCGCGATGAGCTGAAGGATCCCCGCTTCAAGACCGGCAACGCACCGGCCGAATTCCTGTCCCACACCTTCACGGATGGTCAGGAGCAGATCACTGTGAGCCTGATCAACATCGCGCGCCGCTGCGATAATGGCGCGAACTCGGCGTCGAGCACGGACATCCACGGGATCTGCCCTCTGCGGGTTGTAGTCACCGGCCCCGGCGGCTCCAAGACCACGCGGACGACGGGCTGCTTCCTAGTTGTCCCGCCCGGCGATCCCTCGGGTCTGGATCCGCGCAAGAACGCCACTTACGCCGCCTATGATGCCAAGCAACGGACCGTCACCGTCCGCGCTCTTCGGAACGGCCGCCCACTCAACGGTTGCACCGCAACGGTGAAGATCGGCTAAGACTCAAGGCGAAGTAAACCGCCATCACGCCGAAATAAAACGCATATACCCGATAGAAACAGGGCTGACGCCGTGGTAACCCACGTTATGGCGTCAGCCCTTTTTTGTTGAGGGGCTGATGATTTGAGAACGTAACCACGGTGTCGGCTGGATGAGAATGAGCGCCCCCTTACGCTGGATTGCCCTCTTGGTGATCGTCATTGTTGGCAGTGTCGGATTCATATCCGAGACATGGGCGGGACAATCCCAACTCGGGCCGAAAACGAACTACTCAGCCAGCGACATCGCCAACGCAGTTCGTAACTCCAACCTCAATCCCAGCTTGCGTCAGTACGCCGACCAGATGGGCAATCTCGGAATGTTCGAATCGTCCGGGAACGCTGGCATCTACAATGGAAGCTGCTGCACCGGCGTTTTCCAGGTCAACCGCTCCAATCTGGCCGCTGCCGGTTACACACCCGAGTCCTACGCAAATGCGAGTTTGGACGAGCAGGTAAGGGTCTGGGCCAATCTCACGAACCAGGGAGCCAACACGGCCGTTGTCCGCCAACTCCAACAGATGGGCACTTTCGACGGGCAGCCGGTCGACGGCGCCATGATCATGGCCTGTATTCAGCTAGGTACCGGCAACTGTCAGAAAATGGTCCAATCGGGCAAGTGCTCTGGCTTTTCCGACATCAATGGCACGACCATCTGTAAGATGGCTGACAAGATGAGGACCGGTGCCTCTACTCCACGAGAAGTCTCGGATCCCTTCCAGAACCTCGCGGAGGGAACCGATACGTCGGACCTCTCCTCTCGTCCCGACCTGAATGTCCAGGAGTGCTGGGGTTGCGATGGCGTCGCTCGAGTGGTTGAGGTGACTAGCCGCATCGGTCCCGTTCTGATCCAGAAGTTCGGCTCAGAGGCCGCCAAGCTCATGGGGATCATCTTCGGTATCGTCTTCATAGTGTTGATCGCCGGCAGGCTTTTCTGGATCTCCCGCTCGGGCGGCTGGAACGACATCTTCTGGCTGGTAATGAGGTTCACGTTCGTCATCACTCTCATTGGGACCAGCTCGGTCTACACGGAGATTGTACGCCCCTACGTTCTCATCCCATCGATGTCCATCGGGGGCGAGCTTGGTACGAAGCTAGCAACCGTGGGCAACCAAGCCTTCAAGAACAATCGCTCGAACGGTGTTTGCCGCTATGACAGGATCAGCGGGACCGACCAGGAAATCATCCGGGCGGGGGAGCGTGTGATCAACCTCGTCTGTGCTGTTCACCTGACGGTCAACGAAGCAATCAAGAAGGGCTCGGAGCCAGCGAGCAAGATCGAGACCGCCGACTCCTCGGAAAGGAGCCTGTTCATAAGCTTCATCCTCTCGATCTTCGCTTTCGTCGTCTTCGGGGTTTATTGGCTCGCGCTCTTGCTCTTCGCGTTCCAGATCGTCGAGGCACTCACCCGCATGGGCTTCTTCGTGGCTTTTGCCCCCTTCCTCGCCTATGCCTGGGTCTACAAGACAACCCAGAAGACCTTCACCAACGCCCTCCGGAGCTTCCTTTACGGCTCGGTGCTTCTGGTCATGTCAGGCCTGCTGTCGGCAATCATGCTGTTCATCCTCTCGCAGGGAATACAGAAGGCTGGGAACCCCTCCACCCTGGGCGTCGGCAGCCCTGAAGCCATTGGCAACACGTTCTATTTCCTGATCTATTCCTTTGCGACCGGAGCTCTGGCGGCATCCCTGATGCGGACGGCCCCCAGTCTTGCAGCAGCGATCGCAAGCTATCAGGGAATGACAGGAGAAAACTCGTTCGCTGCGGGAGCGGTCTCCGGCATCATGCATGGCGTGCGTGTTGCAGCATCGGTGGGGGGGGTCGTCGCCCTCGGCGCCGGGAACCTTACAGGCCGGGCCGCTGGGTTTGTTGGCCCGAAAGGCTTTGGATTTGCCAAGGACTTCATCAAGCAACGCATGGGCGGAGCGGGCGGGCTGCCGAATATCCCAGGCGCAGCCCCGACCACCCAAACCGTCAAAGCGTTCTCGCCCAGTCCATAGCCAAAGCTGTACTCCGGTTTGAGAAAGCCCTCGGTCCCGGCCGAGGGCTTTCTTGTTTCGAAACCAGTTGACAGAAAGGCAGAGAGGAAACTCTTATCGACCCCACGATGCGGGCGCGTACTTTGATATGTTATTTCTCGGTTAGGAAATTTGAAAGTTGGGACGCTAGAATCCCCTGAAAGAAAGATTATCACATGTTCTTGTTTGCCCTCTTACTCGCTTTCCTTGCGCCGTTCTTCTGGCGCGTCTTCTGGAAGAGCTTCGACGAGATCGAGGAGACTGAGGACCGGCTTCTGGCCGCGATGCCGAAGATTGTCGGAGATATCCTCGGCGGCCTCGTCTGGGCCGGTGCAATCGCCCTGGGCCTCTACAAGCTCGCCGGTGTGCCCATCGAGACGGCCGCTGTTGTCGCAATCATCATCCCGGCGGTGATCCTCCGGTCGCCGATGAACACCTTCGAGAACCGGCTCATCACCAAGGTCATCGCAACCGTCTACGGTGGCGTTATGGCTCTCAAGGCTCGGACGATCCGTTAGAACCCACAACAGGAAGGGGGGCGGTTTTCCGCCCCCCCTTTTCTTATTCGTCCGTCAGGTTCTCGTCCGGACTTCCGCCTCGCCGAGGCTGCGCGTGCCGGACGAGGCCTGCCAATCTCCTTCTCGCCTCTGGATCTCGGGCTCGCCAGCACAACAGTCCGATCAACCCCACCAGGACGACGATGGAAAGGCCCAAGGCTACTCGGATCAGGACAGCACCTCCTGTCGTGGTGAATACGGATAGGCCGAGGTAGCCAACAACGCCCACAATACCCAACAGAGCGAGCTCGGACCGGCGCCTGTGCCGCCGTTCGCGCGTGCTGGCAGACGTGAACAAGCTCATGGCTTATGCCCTATGTGCCCGAGAGGTTTCCTCCTCGAGGAGTTTACGCTCGACGTATTGGCAAAGGCTCGGATAGGTCACCAAGAAACCATCTCCTGTCGGTTCTTCCCGACGGCAGAGGGCCGGCCTCAGGTTCTGGTAATCCGCCACAGAGCCCCAGCACGCGAGGATGTAATCGTAGATCCTCCCTTGCTGGATTTCCCGCTCCGAAATTTCAAAGTGATGGATGAACGGAGCCCCATCAGAGTTCCTGAGGAAGATCACGCTGCACTTGGTTTTCGGCTCATCCTGGACGGCTCTGATTTTTGCTACGGCGTTCATCGGCGACAAAGCTCCTAGGCTATTTTTTGACGACCTGGGGGAATTGAAAATCGCAAATCATGATTTGCATTGCGGAAGAAGGTCGGTATAACTCTTAGCATAATCGTTCCGTCCATAGCACACATAAAAACCCAAAAGGGTTGGTCCCCATGCGCGGCACACCATTTGCGATTGCCAACAGCTTCAAGAGCGCCTCGCTCGCATTCATCTTCCTCGTTGAGGTTGCCGCCCCATACCTGCCCGACTTTGCCGCGAGGTATGTCGTAGGAACTCTTCTTCCCATCAACGAGAGATATCCGATCATCCTTCTCTTCGTGGTCGTGCTCGCTGCCTTGTTCATCGCAGCTTCGCTGAAAGAAGTCCGACATTGGATGAAGTTCGTTTTCAATGGCTTGGTCACCCTGACTGTGATCACCGCGCCAATTGTCGTTCTCGCCCGTTTTGTCCCCCTTACGGTCGCAGTTGCGGTCGTGACAGTCTTCTTCCTTGTGACAGGACTCGCCGTCACGTATCTGACACCGAGATCTGACAGCCGCCTCGCTTAAGTCAGGCCTCATTTAGCTCCAAGGCCCAACCCAGGAACGAAATGCACATCAGGCTTTCGCGCGCTGATATCGATCGCTATTGTCGAGACACCAAGGACTACGAAGATCACGACCAGCCCGACCTTTAGCTGTCCACCAAAGCCCGAAAGATCCTCTTCCACGCCTGCGGGATAAGCCCGAAAGTCCAAGATACCCTTGAGGCCTACTATGGGGGACGGCTGCCCTTCGTGCTCGCCAGCGACCCATTCCGTCTCTACGCCGAGATCGATGCCATCTCCTTCGAAAAGGCCGCTCGCCTGTGGAGACGCACCTCAGAGAGCTCGGACCGGCGCTGCATCCTCCGCGCCGCGATTCTCGAAGCATTCGACCATTCCGAGCGTGCCGGTCACACCTTTGCCGACAGTCTAACCATCCTGGAACGAATGGCAGTCACTTCGGGAGCCTCCATGCAGGAGGTCCAGTGGGCTTGGCGCCAGGCCATCGACAACGGGCTGATAATGGAGGTCAGCCTCCATGGGGTGCGCCGAGCGATGCTCAACCGGGTGTTCTATGAAGAGGCCACTATCGCAAGTGAGATCAAGCAGCGGGTTGGAAGAATGCCCATTCCGGTCACGACCGACGATGTTGTTCGCCACGCTGCTGCCCTTGGCGTTCCCCAGATTGATGATAGTCAGATCCAGGCGGTCATGGAGGCTTGCACCCACCGAACCACCATCATCTCCGGTGGGCCAGGCACTGGCAAGACAACCATTATCAAGATCATTGCCTCGATCCTTATGGAGGCTGACCAACAGCTCGTCCCGCTCTGTCTGTCCCTTCCCGCCCGGATCGCGCGTACGATCCACGAGAAGACGGGGCTGGCTGCCGACACACTGCATAACCGGCTCGAGTACATCGACGGCTTCTTCGGACGGAACAAAGAGAATCCACTCGACGAACGCCTCATCTTCCTAGAGGAGGCCTTCATGATCGGGAATTCCCTCATACTCGCCCTCCTGCGCGCCCTTCACCCAGCCGCTAGGCTCGTCATCATCGGCGACGCAGAGCAAATCGCGCCGATCGGCCGCGGTAAACCGGTTGAGGCTATGCTGGCCTCAGGCGCTGTGCCCGCCGTGGTCCTCAATACAAATCATCGCTCAGGAGCCGGATCGTCCATCCCAGTCTCAGGGAAGAGGGTAATGAAGGAGCTGATGCCCCTCGTTGGTACCGACATCCTCTATACCCAGACGATCAACCCCAAGGACACATTGATGGCCGTGACTAAGGCCTGGCACGCTGCAAAAAACGCTGTCGGGGCTGATAACGTCCAAGTCCTTACCGCTCGACATGAGGGTCCGGTCGGCACAAAGGCGATAAATGATGCCATCACAGGTCGCCGTGAGTTCGCTGTCGGTGACCGCGTCATGCAACTCAAGAACGATCGGGATCAGGACTTCTTCAACGGCGAAACCGGAACAATCGCCGATATCAGTGACGGTACCATCAGTGTAGTCACTGATGCGGGGGTTGTCGCAGAATTTGCATTGAAGGCGACAGGCACCCTCTCAAAGGCCTATTGCATAACCTATCACAAGGCGCAGGGATTGGAATTTCACACAAGTGTAGTTGTGGCTGACCCAGGCAACGCAAGCATGCTCGACCGCAACATGCTCAACGTAGGGATTACCAGAGCCCGCCAGAAATGCGTCATTGTGGACGAACGGAACCAAGTCCGGGCCGCCCTGGCAAAATCATCCAGCGCCAAGCGCCGGACACTTCTGGCCCCGCTAATCACCGGCGGAACCCAATTTCATCGCCTTGAAACGTGATGTTTAATTCGAACTGACGTGATATAAATCGGGCGCCAGACACTAGGAGCGCCTGCGGTGGACAACGACAGTCTCGAAGATCAGATCAATCAGACCAGGCATAATCTTCCAGCTCGCATCTCGGATATCTACCAGGATCGTCACCACGACGGAGACCCGGGGCCTGAGCTTCGAACAGCTGTTGTCGAGCCGACGGCAGGAGACAACGACAAAGGTCCGAACGATAAGGCGGGTGAGAAAGACCGTGAACACCTGTATGCACGGCAGGATCGCACGGCGGCTGATCAAGCCCGAAAGCTCGGAAGAGCGGTTAAAGAGGCTGCATTGTCAGCCAATGACCTCGGGCGCGAGAACCTCAATTCCGCATCTCAGGAACTGAATTCCGAGGCTGCCGATATTGCTCTCGCCGGAACGACAGGACTCATCCGCGGTCTCAAAGCCGGCTTCGCGGCCCATAAGAAGCAACAGGAAAACGCCAATAGGCCGAAAAATGGCGAAATCGCACCAGCCGGTCCCAACGCGATCGATGCGTTCATCGCGAGCCTCCCTCCACCGCCCAAGGCACTCCCAGCTCCCGTGAAGCGACTTCCCGCGCCAGGACGCTTCTCAGGGCCTGAAAGGGATTGATGATGCAAATGGATCGCCAGACCGTATCCAATGTCGCGCTAGGCATCGCCTCCGAAGGCGCCTCATCAGCCACCGACTGGGTTGCTGACAAGGTTTCGGCAAAAGTAGCTGCCCGCTTCGCGACTAAAGCAGGCTCAAGGATGATTCCGGGGATCGGCACCGCACTCCTGGCCTACGATGTCGTTGATTTTGGACTGTACGCGGTCTCTGGAAAGTCCCTGTCAGACCGCATAGGTGAAACATCCGTCGGCCAAGCCGTCGGGTCCGCTGTTTCCAGCGCTGGCACAAGCGTCTTTGGCGCAGTTGGAAAACTTTTCGACAATATGGGCTTCACGTCTGCGGCCAACTACGTACGACAGGACGCTTCCTCGTACTTCTTCGGAGCCGAAGTCCCAGCCGAAGGCCATAGCGGAGGCGACGCCGAGGTCGGCATCGGCAAAAGCAATGTAACACAGCTCGAGGATTATCTCCCGTTCGGCACAAAGCAAAATCCCCGGAGCGTCATCGATCAGGCTCTCAAAATGTTCGGATCGGCAGATCGCATGGATGGAGTGTCCATGCCTGCCATCGGCAGACAGAGAGGTCGAGATTTCGGTCTCGGCTAGGCGAGGACCAGGGGCACAAGTCACAAAGGATGTGCTCTCGATGATGAACTACCTGTCCCCACCCCTTGATGGCCGGTCAAAGCCGGCCATTTTTGCGGGCAGCTCAAACTCAGTGTTCCTAGGGGAGAAACGCGCAACGAAAGACAACGGGGATGGACTGTTCTCATTCACGGTCGCGGTCCGACCATCTGACATTCCCGATGATTTGAAGTTCGCGCCCGCCCGCAGCACTTTCAAGCTTGCAGTCGCCGTCATTGCGGACGCTGGCCCCTTGATCGGAGCAACGAAAGCCCAGCGACTGCCAATCAGCGACCTCGGCAACGGTCTGGTGTCGTTATCATTTGCGGTTCTCCCGAATTCGCTTTCAAGCGAAATCCTCTATTCCAAGAGAGGAACGCAGATCCGGATTTCAGCCCAGCCTGATCCGTCGGATGAGACGGACCATACGGGGTATGCTCCCGAACAACGCCGGAAGACCATGCAACGGATCATTCTTCTGTGCAAAGAAGATGAATTTCGACTCTGGCTGGGGAAACATCACGATCCGGCTGGCCTGATACAGAAGGCGGCAGGCTCACCACACCTATCAGAACAAGCCGCAGCCGAAGCGATCCTACGGAGAATTGGAGCGCATAGCCGAGGAGAGATCCTCCGGAACTCGATCGTTTGTGAACGCGCCGAATTGTTAATTCGCCTCTGGAGGGAAACCCGGTTCGATCCTATCCCGATTTCCCTTGGCATAGCGGCTTGATCGGCCGAGCAGACGCTTGAATTGTGCCGAATTAGAGTTCATTTTCGACCTCAACAATTTTTGATTTGAGTTTGTTGATGGCCGACGACGCCGAACTGAGAAAGTTGATTTCCGGAGCAACTGAAAAGGTGCTGGAACTCGTGCAGAATAGACACGACCTACAGCATACGATGCTGATGCTCGACCCTCAGCAGATCATCCGTACGATCAGCGTCGCATCTGACCTCGTCGAGGAGATCACGTATAATTGTGATGATGAGGCGATGGTAAATGAGTATCTCCGCGAGAGCTACGCCTCGATCCTGCGTGTCCATAAGGCCACCTCTTATGCAATCGTGACCCCAGCATATTTCGAGGACCCAAAAACGGGAGCTAGTGATCTCGTCGTCGTCATGGGAGCGTACACCGATCAAAGCAGTCTGGCTGGGTACTTTCCCATTCGTACGGAAGCCGGAAGTCCAAAGGTTGATCCTTTCGTGGCGGACCAAGCGGTCGAAAAGGCCTTCAACTTTGGAGGTCTCCTGTCTCCCATCACAGTCCACTGAATTGACCATGGCACGCGGCAAGCCATTTCGAATGGCAAACCCCAAAAAGAGCCCCTTGAGATCGCTGGAGACTGGATCGGGATTCCGATTCATGCTCTGGTGATAGGATTCGACAAACCATGCGCAATTCTCTCCCGCCCGGAACACTAGCCGGTCCCATCGCCCCCCAGCTGCCAGTTTCCTCCTGGAACGGCCTTGCGATCGTCGGTGAGGCGCCCGGGCGTCAAGAGATCATCAACGGTGTCCCGTTCACTGGGCCGGCGGGCGAATTGCTTAACAAGCTGCTCGATCGGGTTGGGATCAGAAGAGACGAAACGCTCATTACAAACTGCTTCGCCCATCAGCCAGCTTGGAGCGCCAATCAAGATGGCAAGCGTCGCAACAACGACATCCTGAATTTCTTTACGCTTGATCAGACCGCCGCAAATCCCAATCTTCCGGCCTATCGCGGCCGCTATCTGCTCGAAGAACTAGCAAGTGATCTTCGCGCGACCTGGCGCCTCCTCCGCGACAAGAAGCCGAAGGCGATCCTGGCCATGGGGTCGACTGCTCTTTGGGGCATAGCTCATTTGGAAGGTCTGACGGAGAACCGCGGTCAAACATTGAGCACCCGAGCCTGCGATGCTCCGCTGATCGCCACGTATCATCCCGCCTTTGTCCTGCATCGTAAGGACGACACCCTCGCAGACCGGATCGAAGAGGATATGAGGAAGGTACATCCTCTCCTCTGACGTAAGCAGAATATCCAAATCTAAAACCCCAAAAACAATCGGCTGCTGCCTTAACCCGTTGAGGATTCTCAATGTCCGGGAACAATCCTGCTTATTCTCGCTATGCCGCAAACTCTGCTGCACTGGCTATGCTCGCTGGCGCTACAGGCAATTGCACGGAAACCGACAACCATAAAGTCTGCCCGCCGCTTCCCAACAATGACAACGACTTATTGATCCGGCTTGGGTGCAGTTGAAACACCGGCGGTCATGGGCAGGGTTGAGTAGCCCAGCCAGCCTCCAGCACAGTTCAAGATCACCCAAGCCGTCTCTATAGGTCGTTCCGACAACCAAAAGCCGCAGTTCGACAACCATAAACACCAACAAAGCGCACTCGATGCTCTGGTGGGTGGTCTAATCATCGATTCCTTCGCGGGCGGTGGCGGGGCGAGCACGGGAATCGCAATGGCACTCGGCCGCCAGCCTGACATCGCCATTAACCACGATGGCGAGGCCTTGACGATGCACGAGGCCAACCACCCCTCGACGATTCACGTGCGGCACGACATTTGGCGGGTAGATCCCCGCAAGTACACGAAGGGTCAACCTATCGGTTTGGCTTGGTACTCCCCAGATTGTAAATCACATAGCCGCGCCGCCGGAGGAAAGCCAAAGGCGAAGAATATTCGCGACCTAGCGTGGGTAGTGATCCGCTGGGCGAAGGTTGTACGCCCCAGAGTCATCCTTTTGGAAAACGTTGAGGAGTTCGCCGGATGGGGCCCTTTGACTCCTGAAGGCCAGCCGTGTCCGAAACGCAAGGGTCAGACATTCGCCGAGTGGGTGTCGAAGCTCGAGCGCCTGGGTTATAGGGTCGAGAAGAAAGAGCTACGCGCTTGCGACTACGGTGATCCCACAATCCGCAAGCGCCTATTCATGGTTGCTCGGTGTGACGGCAAGCCAATTGTGTGGCCGGAGCCGACGCACGGCGATCCCAAGAGTGCCGATGTTCAGTCCGGCAAGCTACTTCCCTGGCGCACGGCCGCTGAGATCATTGATTGGGAACGTCCTTGCCCATCCATCTTCATGTCCAAGGCTGAGGCCCTCCAGTTCAAGGAGGAAACCGGCATTCAGACGAAGCGCCCGCTGGAGCGTGCTACCCTAGCTCGCATCGCCAAAGGCGTGAAGCGGTACGTGATCGATGCGGAGCGACCCTTCCTCATTTCTCTGACTCACCAGGGCGGTGACCGCTCCGAGAGCGTCGATGACCCGATGCGGACTATCACGGCAGCCAATCGTGGTGAGAAGGCGCTGGTGCAGCCCTTCATGACGAAGTTTCGCAACGGTGCCGTCGGTTCGGCTGCAAACGATCCACTCCCAACCGTCACTGCCAACAGCTTCGAGAAGCGGCCTGGCTGCGGCGTTCCGATAGGCCTCGTTGCTCCGGTTATGACATACGCTCAACAGGGCGGTCTCAATCGCTCGCCGGAAAAGCCCCTCCATACAGTTACTGCCAGCCGGAAAGACCAAAACGCACTCATCGCTCCTTACCTCGTACCCCGCTACGGCGAGCGTCCGGGCCAGGAGCCACGCACTTATCCGATCGACCGGCCTGGACCGACAATTGTCCCTGACGCAAACGGCGGCTCATTGGCTGCAGTTTCTCTGGTCCGCCACTTCGGCGCTTCTGTCGGCTCTGCCGCGGACGAACCAGTTGGCACGGCGACTGCCGGTGGCGGGGGGAAAAAGGGGCTCATCGCCACGTTCCTCGCACAGAACAATACTGGTGTGATCGGCCATTCGCCGGAGGAACCGTTGTCCACGATTGTGGGCAAGGGCTGCACCCAGAGTGTTGTAGCCGCTCACCTGACCAAGTTCCAGGAGAACAGCATCGGTCAGATGCCGGACGAACCCATCCATACAGTGATGGCCGGCGCTCCTCGTCATGGCGTCGTCGAGACGCACATGGTCGCTCCTCATGTGATTAACATGAAAGGGTCTGACATGCGCTCTTCGGCTGCCAATGACCCGATGCCTACGGCGACGGCGCAGGGCAACCACATCGGGACGGTCGGCGCGTCTCTTGTCGCATACTATGGGTCCGATCAGGACACTCCTGTCGCGGAGCCGGTACATACGATCACGACACGGGATCGCTTCGGCCTGGCCGATGTGAAGGGCGGCCTCCCGCCTCTGGCTCCCGAGCTCATGGAGAAGGCCCGAAAGGCCGCTAACTTCCTTCGCGAGTTCGGCTGCTGGGACGACCGCGAGATCGTGACTGTAGGCGCTCACGTGGTCGTGGACATCGGACTCCGTATGTTGACCCCCAGGGAGCTTGCCCGCGGCCAAGGCTTCCCGGATGATTACATCCTTGAGGCCATGCATGACGGTAAGCCGCTGACCCGTACGTCGCAGACTCGCATGATCGGCAACTCGGTTTGCCCAGGCGTCGCAAAGGCGCTGGTCCACGCCAACATTGTTGTCGCGTCGATGGTCAAGGAGCCGCCTCCGGTCTACCGCGCCTGGGGCGCAGACCTCAAAGCTCGGCTCCTCGCTCGTCAGCAGCAGGCCAGCATCCAGCAGATGTCCCTGTTCGGTGAGGCGGCATAAGCCGCCTCATTCCCCATTCAGATGTACTTCGAAGATCGGGCCTGCAGGTACTCCTGCGGGCCTTTCTTGTTCGATCGAAATTTCTCCAACCCCTAAAAGGATCCGAAGTGAGCAACCCTGTCATCGAGATCACGGAGGACCTCCGCGACAAAGTCCTTCTCCTCTTGAACGATCATCCAAAAGACGAAGTTCAGCAGCTCCTCGACAAACTCCGCAAAGACAGCCTCCGAGACTTTGAGGGACTGTTAGCCGGCCTGTCGAATCTTCCCGACCTTTCTCCCGTCAACCGAGCTCTCCAGGCTACCTGGTGGTTCATCGAGAACGTCCCGCAGGACGATTGGCGCCGGAACGAGATCTACTTCGAACTGCGCGGCCTCGTTCGCCAAGTCTCGTCCCAGAAGCAGCCGGCAGATAGAAAGCCAAGTAGCTTCATTCGCTTTGAGTGCGGACGTGAGGATCGATTCAGCGAGGACCATGGTCCCTTCGAGTTCGTTCAGGCCACCTATGGGACCATCCGGGTCGGACCCGACGGCGACCGTGAGATCGCACAGTTCAAAGAAGACGGGCTTTGGCATACCGAAGACGGGCAGACTTGGTCCGATTTCGTGATCTTCGCGGAGAACCGCACCGATGACTGACACTCGCACGCGGTACCAGGAGGGCATGCGCGTCCGCTGCACCGCCATTTGCGCAGGAGTCCCTAGGGACACCCTCGGAACCGTTGGGAAGGTCGCCACTGGACGTGGCCCTTCGGTTTACTGCGATCCGGGGAAGAACATGGTCTTCGTAAACTGGGACAACGGCCAGCAAAAGGGCGTCTTCCGTGGCGAATTAGAGAAGATCCCATGAGCGACGATCCGCTTTTCCCCGAAGCCGAAGCCAAACAGAGGGCGATCGCCGACTATAAAGCCGTTCTCGGCACGGTAATCCATCCGGAATGGATCGTCGCCTATAAGGATGACAACTCCCATGACATCAGGACGGACGGAAAAGTTGCCGCCCGGGTGAAAGCAACGGTCGAATCCGACGTGACGCGGGTGTGCGACACTCATGTCGATCCCTATTGGGACCTGGAGATAGTCGCAGATCCTGACAACCTGCTCGCGGGCTACACCAGTCCTTGGACCTGGGGCAACTCCTACCGAATCCAGTAGGCAGGTCCCTCTTTCTTCAGATCAAGTTCAGGAAACCTCGATGGAATATACGGTCAGTCGCTACAAAGGCGAGTGGGCGGTCTTCGCCCGCACGTCCCGCTGCTATGTCCTTTTCGGATCGAAACGGAGAATGAATGAACGCGCGAGAGAGCTCAATGAGCAGGACCGGCGTTAACTGGTGAAATTCGAGCAGCAACGTCGACCGTTTAGCCCGTCCCCGCAGGGGCGGGCTTTTTTTATGTCCTTCTCCCAGTCACCGAGCGGAGAGAACCACACAAATAAATCCCCAAAAGCAGGAGCCGCCATGAGCGAGCGCGAGATCGAAGTGTCTACCGATCCGGAGTCCGGCCAAACTCTCCGGATCGTCGAAGTCAGTGGAAGCTACCCGGGTTTCCGCGTTCAAAGCCTGGAGGAAGGCATTCTACAGAGCCAGCCCTACTGGTGGCAGCTTGCTTTTAAGGACACGCTGACAGAGGCTCAGGAAGAACGCCGACTGATCCACCTTGCCGCAGTCGAGATGAAATCGCTGAATCGCGAGTACATTTCCTTCGGCTCAAATCGCCCCCACACTCCCGACGGTGCGGCCGACTACGCCTACAAGTATGCCGAGGGCGTCGTAAAACTGAATACACCGGGGCACGGTTATTTCGCCCTCAACGAGGAACGCAACCAAATTGTCCACGAAGTGTGGCGCAACTCCGCCGGCTTTTACGAAGAGGATCAGTGCTGGGCGATCGTTGCCTATCATTTCCCTGAACTGTTCACGACCCGCGATAGGCGGACCGCCAAGTGGATCCTGGTCAATTGCATGCCGCACGAATACATGGTCGTCACGGGCGAGAAGCTTTCACTTTCCGACAGCCTGCGTTTGCAAGAGGAAGCCTTCGTCGAAGCAACGAAGGACAAGTGGGTCTCGATCTCCGCTCAGGCCGCCGCGGACGGAATGCTGAAGATCACAGCGGCACTCGGCTGCCATCGCCTCTTCCGTCCTGGCCCCCGCAAGGAGCGCGTCTTCCTCGTCGCTGCTGATGAATACGAACAGCGCCCGAAGTTCGGTCTCGTTATTGACCCCGACCGGCATCAGGAAATCCTGCCCGAGCGCGCTGCCCTTGCTGCGGCCTGAGCCTTCTCACTTCCCATTCTGGAATCCCCCATGATTGAAATAACGGCTCGCCCGCCGCAGCTGGATTTCTTTGCCGACAACGATTCACCCGTGATGGCCGTTCTCTTGGTAGTCAGGTTCTTGTCTCAAACAGGGTCGTTAGCGGTTCCGAATGTCTAGAGAGGGCCTTCAGCCGGGCCCGCCCGGGCGGGCCCGGCTGAAGGCCCTCTTGTCGCAGCACTGTCAGACTCATTAAGCTGAGCTTTAAGCAAGAGCGGAGGGCTCAGAGTGTCCGTCCATCAGTTCCGACGTGAGGACCTCCTCCGGCCGGCAACGCCTGGCATTGCGGCCTTCTACGACAGCCAGATGGAGCAGGCAGCCTTGGCTGCAGTGGAACATGCAGCAATAGGCGAACTCACCCCGGTTGTGTTTACCAAAGCCTGGGATCTTGACCACGACCTGACTGCTTTCGCACGGCTTATCCGTCTGACCGAGCGGTCGCCCAAGACTGCCAGAACCTATGCCCTCGAAGCTGAGGTCTTCGTCAGGTATCTCCGCCAGAGGCACGGCAAGTCATTAGCGGAGGCAGCGGAGCCGGACTTCTGGGCTTACAGAGCATTTCGGCGTGAGGGACCGCTGAACATCCGCCTCAGTCCCGCAAGCTGGAACAAAGTTGCTGCCGTCCTGCTTCGCCTCATCCGTCACCGCAAGCTCCCCTGCCCCGATATCGAGTGGCGGAAGTTCCGGGTGCGCAAACCGAGGACAAAGTCCGATCAATCCCGATCGCCACGTATAAGCTGTTCCGTGATCAAGGGATGGCTATGGGCCGCGCTCGCCTGCGCAACCAAGCTTTCTCGGAACTGCTTGTCACCACGGGATTGCGCTGCGCCGAGAATTGCCTGATCCACTGACATTTGGGTCTAACCGGACGCTCGAGGTGCAGGTGCCGGCTGCTATCACCAAGGGCAACAAAGCCCGCACCGTTCACTACTCCGCCCGAGTCGCGCGCGACTACGTTGATGCCTATGTATCAGAGGAACGCTCCCATCACGTGCATCTCGCCATCGAGCGGTTCTTTCCCAAGCGTACTTACAGCCTATCGGCACTTGGGCGCCTGAGTGGTTGGATTTTCTTCGTGCCAGAGGGCCCTTCCAAAATCCGGATCGTCTCGGGCGGCGGCGCCCAAGGTTTAGTAGAGACCGCCAAGCTGACTATCGAAGAACGCCGCAAACTCGTCGAAGTCAGACCATTGCCGACGAGCGGGGCGCTCGAAATCGTGGATTTCGGGAGCCTTTGGCTGGGCGAAGGTGGAAGTCCCCTTACCACGGCCGGCTGGAATGCGGTGTTCACACAGGCGAGTAAGCGGTTGCGCACCAGCAGTTGCCCGAATGTGCATGTCACCCCCCACGTGCTGCGGCATACCTATGCTGTTTACACCTTGAACAACATGCTGCGCGCGCTACTCGAGGTGCGTTCCCGGCGCCGTCATCTCGATCGTCGAAATGAAATCTACGAACGCATCATCGGCGATCCGCTGTACACGCTCCAAAGGCTTCTCGGGCATCGCGCGTTCCGGACAACCCTCAAGTACCTTCGCTACGTCGAGGACAATCAGGAACTAATCGACAGCGCTGTGGCGGAATGGGACCGCCTGATCGGATCCGAGGCAGCAGAGATCCCGAAAGTGCTGCTCCTGCCCCTCCCGGCGGGGGAGTAGACATCAGCACGCAGCCCAGTTGCACCGCCTCCTAGGTCCGACCCGACGATGGGACACAGGCGATAATTACCACCTTTAACCTGGAGAACCAGCATGGGCAGAGGACGCGGTCCGGTCGACTTCCGGCAATTAGACGTGGCAGGGGAAGTCAGTTCCCAACTAAGTATGTCTGGGACATGCCGGGTTGATCCCGCGCGCCCGTCCCTCATCGTCCGGCTTCAGAACCGGACCACCACTTGGCATTTCGACAAATACCCGCGACGAGAGTTGGCGCTTGAGGTGATGCGCGTCATCAAGTCCATGGTCGAGCACGGTGGCTACTTCAACACCTTCGCCAGCTACAAAGCTTACCGTTATAGCCTGGGGTCGAACCTAAATAACATTAATCGGCACGACCCGGCAGGTCGGGTGTACTCCTTAAGGGACATGGACCGGGCCTTTCTCGATGGCATCGACCACCCCGGAATGAAAACCTCTGCGTGGAGCAGGTTTCACAACCTCATCTTCGTGCTTCGGGCGGCCAGGACTTTCAATCCCGAGGCCACAGCGCCGGATCTCAACGACCCCGTTTACGGTGATCGTCTATCCTTCATCAGCCGTTACGAGAGGGCCACACCCTTACCCCGTGACTCTTACAGCCCTCATGTGGCAGCCCAGATCCAGACCGCTGCACGATCCGACATCGCGGCGGTCTCGGAGCGGGTTCGTGCAGGTATTCAGGATCTCCGAGCGCTCCAAGCTCGGGCAGCGCGACCCAGTGAGCGTCTCAGCCCATCGGAACGCAGCATGCTTCACCTTGCCCGAACGGGCTCCGTCGATTTCGAGGCGTTCAAGCGCGACATCCAACAGGCGGGACTTTTCAGGTTTGGCGCGGCGCACACGAGGCAGGTCTCAGACTTCCCAAAGGAAGACATTCTACGCGCCGCTGAGTTTCTCGCATTGGGACTAGAGCAAAGGGAAGTCAGCCGCCGACTAGGGTGGCCCGAAATGACCGTCACTCTTCTCATCAGCAACGATCAAACATTCATCTCTATTGTCGAAGCGGCCGAAGACCGGGCTCTTGAACGGACCCAGGATGAGATTGTGAAGTTCAGAGAGGCCCGGCAGCACCGCCTTGACACCTATGCCCGAACTGCCGCGGCGGCCGGGCGCACGAGAGGCGACCTGACCGAGCGCAAAGACCACCCGAGCATCCTTAAGTGGTACAATGAGCAGATTGACCGGCGGCTCAGCGTCCTGCGTGCATGGGTCGAGGCTGGCGTTCCCCGGGAGAAGCTCGGAACGGTCAATTTTACGATGCAGTCGATGGAGAGGTGGGATGATCCCGAGCTTGGGATAGCCCCCATTGGCCGGCTGAACTCCTCCAAGCCCATGATGCGTCAGATTGTCGACCGGCGCTCTGAATTCACTAATCTGCTGCAGGCCTTGAACGGGGGCCTCAAGCGCTGCTTCTTCAACGGCTACATACAAAGATTGCTGGCCAAGATCGAGGTCCTGGAAGAATGGGTTCTCAACGGGATGCCGGAAGAGCAGGTCCCTGGCTTCATTTTCACGCTCCGGCATTTCATTGCTTGGGAGGACGACGCACTAGGGATTACCCGCCTGTCTCCGGTTGACACCACCACGACACACCCGCGCTATGGCCGTTTCGTTCAACACACGTATACCCTGCTGCAGTCCTTGCGGATTCAGTGCCGCCAGCGAGGCCTGCTGCCGGGTCGCACCATCTCTGGACCACGGACTTTTGAGGCCGAGGTCCGGGCACCCGGGATATTCGGCCCGAACTTGTGCCCAACTCAGGACGAACTGACCTCCTTCATTGCTCATCTCGGGCTGATGTGTCAGATCGACTACGGATCGCTCAAGGAGTTGCAGCGTGACTGTCTTCGAAACGCTGCCAATGGCCGGGTCGACATCGTCTACCTGAAGGCCCGCCCACACTCGACGGAGAAGGTGCAATCCGAGCGGGACGGGAGCTTGGAGACCCCGGGCGGCCTTATTCGCCGGGTGCTCGAACTGACCCAGGTCGCTCATGAGGCGATGAAACAGGCCGGCCACCCTGACGCCGACAATCTGTGGCTCGGCTACTTCACCGACGGGGAGTTCCGGAAATGCCGCTTTGCCGGCCATCTCCAGAAATGCTGGCGGCGCTTTTGCGAACGTCATGGGATCATAGGCGATGACGGAGATCAGCTCGACACCATTCTCCCGTCGCGCTTCCGCAAGACAGTCAAGGCCACCAAGTACCGCAAACGGAACGGGGATCTGTACGCGATCACCGACGACCATACTCCTGCGGTGGCCCGAGACCACTACGCCAACCTGCCCTCACTTGAGGAAGCGCATGACGCGGCTGTCGATCGAGGCCTACGACGTGCCCTCGATGAGGTGACCGCGCGAGTCGTGTCGAATGACAACACCCCAGAGGCGGCCAAGCGGCTGAGCGAGGCAACCGGAGAGCCGGTGGAGATCTGCGCCGCTGTTCTGGCCGGTGACGAGGACACCTGGCTTGCCGGCTGCATGAGCTTTTACAAAAGTCCGTTCGGTTCGGTCGGAGAGCCCTGCCCAACTCCGTTTACAGAGTGCCTTCACTGCTCGAACAGCGTTTTCGTGGCCCGCAAACTTCCTAACCTGCTCCGCTATCGCCGCTGGCTGCTGCTGCGCCGGGGGATCGTGTCGGATGCCGAGTGGCACAGCCTCTATGCGCAGGATCTCGCGCGGATCGACGTTCAGATCGTGCCCCAATTTACTGCAGCTCAACTCGCAGAGGCGGAGCTCCTCATCGTTGACGATGAGGACCAGGACCCGTTGTTCATTCCGGCAGCCATTCGGGAGGCCATCTGATGCCAATGACTTCCCGCAAGCGTCGGATGCCGCCTCCGCCGAGCACCACAATTGGTCCAGATACTCCGTTCGTGCCTCAGTACTGGTGGATTCCCAGCAAGGCTGCTACGGCCACAATCTCTCGGTACGCGGACAACCTGATCGACCTCGACATCGGCATCCCACAGGTCAACGTCGACTTCTACAATCGCCACATCGACCTAAACAGAGTTCCAGAGAAGCATCGCGAGACGATTCGCGCTTTTGTCTGGTGCGCCATGAACATGGATCATGCCGCCATGGAAGGTGGAACCGAGCCGATCCCACCCGCCAGAATCAAGCGGGACCTTCATATCGTGACGCGCTACCTGACCTTCATGTCAGAGCGTGGTGTGAGGCTCGCAGCCGCTACCGATGCCGACTATGACGCCTGGATGGCGCAGTTCGACGGACAGTCCTACACCAGCCGATTGCGTGCATCGTCGATCCCACGGCGCCTGCATTGGTACCGTCGCCACCTGCCGGTGGAGATCTCCGAGCATCAGCCCTGGTCCGACCGTACGGTAATTGATCTGCTCGGCCGATGTCCCCAGATCGATGAAAACACCACTGAACGGGTGCCTCGGCATGTAATCGAGCCGATGATGCGGTGGGCGCTATTTTATGTTGACGTTGCCGCGGCGGATGTCCTTAACCTGTTGCAGCGCGTGCCGGAGCCGCTTCGAAATTCGTCGGTGCGTATCGCCGCCAAAGACTACAAGTTCGCAACGTTGCCGGGGACTCAGGTCCCCTGGAACTCTGTGTTTACTTACGCCCCTATCGAGAAATCCGAAATATCATCACCGCTTGCTATATTATAACAGGTTATCTGTCCGGAATGCGCGACGGCGAAATCCAGACGATCGAACGTGGCAAGTGGGGCGTCAAACATGATGAGCACGGGACCCCGTACCGCTGGTGGGTAAAGGCCAAGGAATTCAAGCGCGACGGGAAAGGCAGGGAGCGAACCTGGATCGTTGTTCCAGAGGTGCACCGGGCGCTAGAAGTTCTGTCAGAGCTCGCCGATGTGATGGCAGATATCAATCCGGATGGCCCCGATCTGATCAATGGACAGCTGCTGTTTCGACGCTTTGTGGGCATCGGACCGAGGGGTCCTTGGTCCACGCGGAATGCCGCGCTCGAGAACAGGATGACTGACTGGATCAACATGTTCCAGAAGCACCTCAATGCGTCAGCCCACCGGGCCACGGCAGCGACAAGCGACCAGGACGACATTGATGTCATTCTGAAGCTGTTTCACATTCCTCCAGCATCGGAAGGAGAACCATGGCATTGGATGGTCAGACAATTCCGCAGAACCATCGCTTGGTACATCGCGACCGAACCCTTCGGCACGGTGGCGGGCATGCGCCAGTTCGGTCATATACGCGAGGTGACGTTTCAGGGGTATGCCGGATCGCCTGAAGGCGGATTCCGCGACGAGGTCGAGCGCATGCGGACAATCGGCCAGATGCGGGACATTCTCGACATGTACGAGGACGTCCAGCAGGGTGCGCGCCTGGGAGGACCAACTGGCGCGCGGCTGGAGAAGGAGTTCGCCTCGATCGCCAAGCAGCTCGGCCACCTGCCCGGCAAGGTTGTCAACGAGGAGCGGCTGATCGGAATGCTCAAGAACGTTGCCAAGTCCTCCGCCCCACAGTTTCCTGAGACACCCTATAAGCGGACTGGATCCGCAGAAGGGTGATGATGATGACAGAGATGATGAAGGATGCGGCCGGTCCGGGCCGTGGTGGGCGCATGTCGCGCCAGCGCAAACGCGAGGCGGTTCTGCGGCTGCTGCGCGGTGAGGATCTGGACACGGTCTCGCGCTCCCTGGGCGTGACGGCCGCCACGCTGAGCGGCTGGCGCGATGCTTTCCTGGCAGCCGGCGAGGCCAGTCTCGCCACCCGGCTGGCCACCGGTGAGGCGCTGGGGACTGAGCGGCTCAAGGCCCGGCTCGGCGAGATGCTGCTGGAGCGTGAGCTGCTGGAGGCCAAGATTGCCCTTCTGGAGGGCGGCCGCCCTTTAGCTCAGAGGAGGTCGAGGCGATGAGCCGGGCCCTCTCGCCGAGCAGCGGCCGGCCCTATGGCTTGGCGCGTGTCTGCCGGATCTGGCGCGTGGCCCGGGCGAGCGTCTACCGGCAGCGTCAGCCGCAGACGGACCGGCGGCGCCGCGGCCCGGTCGGACCGCTGTCCGATCCAGTGCTCACAACCGAGATCCGTGCCGTCCTGGCCGCCAGTCCGTTCCATGGCGAGGGGCATCGGAAAGTTTGGGCCCGCCTGCGCCTGAAGGGCATCCGCACCTCGCTCCGCCGTGTGTTGCGGCTGATGCGCGAGCACGACCTGCTGGCGCCGTCCCGGATGGGGGCGCCGCGTGGGCCGCGCAACCACGACGGCACGATCATTCCGGCAACCATCGACACCCTGTGGGGCACCGACATGACCACCGCTTGGACTGGCGAAGGGCAAGCTGCCGTGTTCGTGGCGGTCGATCACTACAGTGCCGAGTGCGTCGGCATTCATGCCAGTCGCCAAGCCACCCGCTTTGAAGCTCTCGAGCCGCTGCGCCAGGGCGTACGCGAGCACTTTGGCGGCTTTAGCAAAGGGATTGCTTCAGGCCTGTCGATCCGGCACGACCATGGCAGCCAATACATGTCGCGAGCATTCCAGGACGAGTTGCGGTTCCTTGGGATCGAGAGTTCGCCGGCCTTTGTGCAGGCTCCTGAAGGCAATGGCTGTGCGGAGCGGTTCATCCGCACCCTGAAGGAAAACCTGCTGTGGGTGCGCTCGTTCGAAACCATCGAGGAGTTGCGCCAGGCGCTGCTGACCTTCCGAGAAACCTACAACTCCACCTGGCTGATAGCCCGGCACGGATTTCAGACGCCGAAAGCCGTCCGGCACAACCAGCTTCCATCCGCGGCCCTCGCCGCGTAGGCTTCAATCCGGTGTCTCAAAAACTGCGGGCGGTACA
>NZ_QDGA01000059.1 GCF_003347665.1 Microvirga calopogonii | reverse complement strand
TGTACCGCCCGCAGTTTTTGAGACACCGGATTGAAGCCTACGCGGCGAGGGCCGCGGATGGAAGCTGGTTGTGCCGGACGGCTTTCGGCGTCTGAAATCCGTGCCGGGCTATCAGCCAGGTGGAGTTGTAGGTTTCTCGGAAGGTCAGCAGCGCCTGGCGCAACTCCTCGATGGTTTCGAACGAGCGCACCCACAGCAGGTTTTCCTTCAGGGTGCGGATGAACCGCTCCGCACAGCCATTGCCTTCAGGAGCCTGCACAAAGGCCGGCGAACTCTCGATCCCAAGGAACCGCAACTCGTCCTGGAATGCTCGCGACATGTATTGGCTGCCATGGTCGTGCCGGATCGACAGGCCTGAAGCAATCCCTTTGCTAAAGCCGCCAAAGTGCTCGCGTACGCCCTGGCGCAGCGGCTCGAGAGCTTCAAAGCGGGTGGCTTGGCGACTGGCATGAATGCCGACGCACTCGGCACTGTAGTGATCGACCGCCACGAACACGGCAGCTTGCCCTTCGCCAGTCCAAGCGGTGGTCATGTCGGTGCCCCACAGGGTGTCGATGGTTGCCGGAATGATCGTGCCGTCGTGGTTGCGCGGCCCACGCGGCGCCCCCATCCGGGACGGCGCCAGCAGGTCGTGCTCGCGCATCAGCCGCAACACACGGCGGAGCGAGGTGCGGATGCCCTTCAGGCGCAGGCGGGCCCAAACTTTCCGATGCCCCTCGCCATGGAACGGACTGGCGGCCAGGACGGCACGGATCTCGGTTGTGAGCACTGGATCGGACAGCGGTCCGACCGGGCCGCGGCGCCGCCGGTCCGTCTGCGGCTGACGCTGCCGGTAGACGCTCGCCCGGGCCACGCGCCAGATCCGGCAGACACGCGCCAAGCCATAGGGCCGGCCGCTGCTCGGCGAGAGGGCCCGGCTCATCGCCTCGACCTCCTCTGAGCTAAAGGGCGGCCGCCCTCCAGAAGGGCAATCTTGGCCTCCAGCAGCTCACGCTCCAGCAGCATCTCGCCGAGCCGGGCCTTGAGCCGCTCAGTCCCCAGCGCCTCACCGGTGGCCAGCCGGGTGGCGAGACTGGCCTCGCCGGCTGCCAGGAAAGCATCGCGCCAGCCGCTCAGCGTGGCGGCCGTCACGCCCAGGGAGCGCGAGACCGTGTCCAGATCCTCACCGCGCAGCAGCCGCAGAACCGCCTCGCGTTTGCGCTGGCGCGACATGCGCCCACCACGGCCCGGACCGGCCGCATCCTTCATCATCTCTGTCATCATTATCACCCTTCTGCGGATCCAGTCCGCTTATAGGGTGTCTCAGGAAACTGTGGGGCGGAGGAATTCTGATCGTCGGTTCCGTTGGAGAGGAAGGCCTTGGGGACCTTCGCGGCGTCAAGCATCTGTTCCAGAAGGGCAAGTACAAGGACAAGATCAAGTCCGCCCTCATCGTCGACGGTGGCGACATGGAGACGGTGACCAATGGCGCGACTGGCTCGAAGCGCTACTTGGTGACATTCCGTGGGCCTGGTGGGCATAGCTATGGCGCCTTTGGACTGGTAAACCCAGCATTCGCCATGGGCGAGGCGATGGCTCAGTTCTCCCGGACCCAAGTCCCGTCCAATCCGAAGACGACATACAGCATCGGTGTGATCGGAGGCGGCACTTCCGTCAACTCGATCCCGAATGAGCTTTGGATGCAAGTCGACATGCGGTCCGTGTCTGTCGAGGAATTGGCAAAGGTCGAAAAGCGCTTCCTCAAGATTGTCGATCGGGCCGTTGATACAGAGAACAACGCTCGGTCCACCAAAGAGGGGCCGATCACGGTCACGAAGGAACTGGTCGGCGATCGTCCTGCCGGAAAAACCGACGAGAACAGCGATATTGTTCAGGCCGTCTCAGCTGTCCTGAAGGCGCACGACTACAAGCCGAAGTACAATACGAGTTCCACCGATTCCAACGTGCCCATGAACCTCGGGATCCCCGCTGTCACAGTCGGCCGCGGTGCCGCCGGAAAGTCTGACCGTGGCCACTCCCTTGACGAGTGGGTCGATGTCGAGAAAGGACCCGATGTGAAGGCATTGACGGCAGGCCTCGCAATGCTCCTTTCCGTCAGTGGGATGACCGAGAGCTCGCTGTAATCGCTTCCACTGGCGGCGGAGATCTCCGCCGCCAGTGGCTGCCGTGGCGGCCTTGCTTCGAGGTTTGAAATGGAGATGTCGACAGCCTGTGCTGTGGTAAGATTTATCCCCTCACAAAGGGCAGGACTACAACGCAGACCCGCTGACGGACGTTTAGGTCAGCCAAGCGCCGCTCTAGTGCGAGGCAGTTTCAGCTTAGCTTGCTGGCAGGCAGTTTCGCAAAGCGATCGAGGCTGAGGCCGCGAAACCCTCGCGGGGTACCGGTGGAAAGACAAAGCTTCGGATCGTGACCATGGGAGCCGTGTTTATATCGGGGGAGAACTGCAAATCCTCTTTGAGGCTGCCTATCCTTTTCTCGTAGTCAGGCGGCAGGTCCGTGGAGAAATATACGTTCTTGCCATCGGTCGTGACACTGAGGCCTTCGGCCGGGATTACCATTCCGGCAAACTGAAACGAACCTGCCATCTTTGCGAGATCACGCCAGCCGTCGGCATCGGTTCCTTTCTGCCAGATCACAAATTTTCGTTCTGTCCCGCGTTTCGAGGTGAAGCATGCCACTTGGGCCGTGCGGTTGCCGTCCTGGCTCATTGAACGGGCTATGACCCCGCGCCCTCTCGGCAGTATCTGCCAAGAGGTGAAGCTCTCTGGATCATAGATAACCTTAAGATCGCGGGCCTCTTTCTGGGAGAGGATCCTCATGGTGTTGTATTCAGCCTTAGCTGCCTCAACGATCAAACGAGCGTCAGCCCCCATTCTGACGATGTAATCGACAATAAGGCCTGTCATGACCTGCTGAAAGGATAGATCGGTCGCATCAAAGGCTTTCGCGGTAGGTTCGGAGGTAGCTTTCTCATTATAAAATTGATGGACCCCATATCTAGTCCTCTCACCAAAATCCCGCGAGATCCCGCCTAGGAATGCATAGGCACAGGCACTCATACAGATCTCAGGGACTTCTTCCTGATTACCCTGATCACCACCAAAGTCGGCGACCGACGAGACTGAATATTGAGGTTTGAGAGGACCTCCACCAATGCTGGTGGAGTAACCGTTCTCTCTAAAGAGCTCTCCGAGCCGCAGCCCAGCGATCAGGCTTCCTCCAGGGGAGTTGAGATTGATCGACTTTGGCTTTTCGTCGGGGTTGCGAAGAAGGTATGCTTCGAAATCCCGTGGGGTTTCGGGCGTGATCATGCCGTACCCAGTCAGGAACTCAACTGAGGCGCCGGCCGAGTATTTCATAAAGACCATTCGATCCGGAGATGGCCGGTACCCAGCCACTTGCTCTTTTGGTATCTCCAGACGAGGCGTGATTTTCTCGATCCGCCGGTACTCAGTTGCCAGAGACGCGACATCCGCCTGGAAAACAGGACGATATCTCGTCAGGCAGATCGAGGGAGGGTTGGGATCATCACATCCCTGTAGCCCACTCATGTTTCCGGGAACCTGATTGAGTTTAACCTGGCGCTTATCTCGACCTCCCGCAACCATGATCGCCGCTTGGTCGATAAGTGCGCTTGTCCGAGCTGTATGTCGATTTTCGAACTGGGATGCTTCGACCACCGCCATACAGGTCGAATACATCTGGTCCATCGCTTGAACCGCTGCCCGCGAGCGCTCACAGAAGGCTTTATCCTGGCCGCCGGGACAGATGGTTGACCGAAGTGGGGAGCCGAATGGAACATGCCAGCGGACAGCACATTCTTCGGCGTCTGGTACGCCTTGGGCCAGTGATTGGGTTGCGATTGAAACGAGCGCAGCGGCGAGGAGCGCCTGAGCGAGAGAGCGAAACATCTTCTTGTGTTCTTGGATCGGCTAGTGCGAAGAACCGGGAAGCTTGTTACTACCTTGCCGCCGGTTGCGCAGCAACTGGCTCCTTGCCATGATGGTTTATCTAGCTCCGAGGAGGCCATGAGCTTTAGTAAGCGGGTTTTATTCGACAGGCTTCCCGAAGATGACCACATTCGAGCTGGAATAGCCCAATCGGCGGGAGCTGCGATCGATGCATTCCCTGTTCGGGCACTTCCACGTCCGAGGAAACCAAAGCGGAACCTATGTGGCAGTCCCCGAGACAGCCTCTGGGCGGGAGCCCTTGACGCAGCGCTATATGAGCTCGGGATCAAGTCCATCAATGTCAACGGAGCTCTACGGTTCAAGACGATTGACGACCGCGACCGTGTCCATGAAGCCGCCGTCCGACAATGGAATGCCCGGTGGGACAAGGTTGAGAACAGGCGCTATCGGCCCGCTCAATCTCCGCAGACAGCCTTGCCTGGCTCCAACAAGGCGAGCCCGAAATCTTCCGCTCCCTTCATTCTCGATCCAATTTCGCCAGATCCTATCTCGACCGATGATCTGTTGAAGCTTTTTCCAGTCACCAACTCAGGGGATCCACGGCTTGACCGGTTTAATGCCGAAATGAAGTGGAGGGATGCTCTCATTGAGCGGGACGAAAATGCCTTCTTGGTTCCGTTCGTGACCTGGATACGGCCAGCCATCGACTACAATGCTTATCTGAAGACGCCGCTTTGGAAAGGCATTAAGGGAAAGGTCCTTGCGAAAGCAGGCCGGAAGTGTGCCTGCTGCTCACGACGAGCGACTGAGGTTCACCACCGGGATTACCGACCCCGTGTTCTCACGGGTGAAGACCTTTCCCCGCTCGTTCCAGTTTGCAGACCGTGTCACAACCTGATTGAGACCGAAAGGAACAAAGGCTGGCACATTGGCGAGGCAAAGTTGGCTCAACTGGTTGAAGCGGAAAACCGCCGCCTCGCCGCTGTTGGAAGTGACGATCGATAAAGCGATTTTAGCCCGACCTAGCTTTCACCATGATCGTTGCTCGAACTCGTCGTCCGGATCCATCTCTCGATGACTTGGCGGATTTGTTTTGAGGATCCTGAGTTGTGGATGCCACGGTATGTTTCGCGGGACCCATTCCAAAGGCTTCCTTTGGCCACAAACATCATCTTCCCTTGGAAGAAGCGCACAACCAGTTTCGCATCTGGAACGCTCTCTCCCTCAGGAGTGATCTCCTCATCATAGACTTTCCGAGGATAGTATTTGCCGCCTGGCGTTACCTCGGCGACTTCTTCTCCTGGAAAGATCTCATCGTCGCCGGTCCAGGTTTGCCGATAGGGATCGGCGCCGGAGGGTGACAGCTTGTTGAGTTCCAAAAGGAAGAAGGATTGGCCAGGATCCTCCTCGATCCACTCCAGGATAAGGTCACTTGGCTTCACGCGGTAGATTAGATTCTGCTTCGGATTGCCATCCGGTATCAGATCAATACAGCCTGGTTCCGGCGAGATACGAATCTCGACAAAATCCACACCTCCACCTCCGGGCAGGTGGGTATGGTTTCTGCCTGAACCCATAATGGCTGACAACACGGCGATGATCTGGTCACGGCCATGCCAAGTGGACGAGGAAGGAGGCTTCGCCCCAACTACGGAAAGGATCGATTGGGCCCAATCTCTTCGGGCGCGGATGTGAAAATCGTCGAGCGACATAGGGTCTTCCTTCAGGTGGGACTGGGGTGGAGGAGCGCCTTGTCCCGCGGCCTGGGGTCCGTTCGATGTGAAGACTCGGTTCGCATGAGCGAAATTCTGGAAGCCTGCCGTTCGCGCAGCCTCATCGAGGGCGCGTGCATGCTGAAGGCCCTTCTGGGCCTTAATTTGCTTGGCGAGGCGTTTGATGCCGTCGATGGAAGACGGCTGACCTGGTCGCATCGACATGTCCGTGTTCCCGGCTCTCTGCGAAGCGTCGCCCGTCAACCACTTCAAGAGCCTGAACCCGACATGGACGGGACGAGGCATTTAGGCAGCGCTGCTAGCAGCTTCGCATAGACGGGCGGCTGGCTCCTGCCCGGAGCCGGACCCTGATATAGATGGGTTCGGCGCAAAAGTGAAGAGGCGAGAGAGCTTGACTTTTGCCGCCGTCTTTGCTACATTGATACAGTTCTCGGTAAGAAAGCTCTATGAGGGGGCTTCACAGAGGCGGTGATCACGGATCTGGCGGGTAGCATCCCGGGCATTGTGTTCCCGGTTTTCGCTCCACTCCTGTCAACTCTGGCTTTCGATGGAAAGGAGATCTCTGCCATGGTGAAGAAATACACATCCCCGGCGACCCGAACCGGAACGATCATTCTCTCGCTCACTGCGTCTGCCATCTTTGCGTGCTGTCCAATGCTGGTTCCGTCTCTGTGAAGCTCTGATCGCCCCGAGAATGCGACGAATGATCGGTTCGGGAAGCCACTGACAATGAATGAGGGGCCCCCTAGTGGGCCCCTCTCCTTTCTGGCAGCATCGTCAGCGGTTACGCACTGCCTGCCCTAAGCGATTTGATCGTCTCGATTAGCTCACGCTCATGCCGCTCGCGCCGGATCCCGGACAGAACCTTCCACGCATGGAGGATCGATGCCAGCCAGCAGACGAAGGCTACCAAGCCCACCACGCCGACTGTTGCGAGGAAGCCTCCCATAAAGAGGAGGCCGATCAACAGCACAAACGGGAGGAACATGATGAGCGCGACCGATACGAACAGCATCCCGGCCAACGAGTCCACCAGGCCGGAGAACATGCCGATAATTGGCAGCACGAGCAGCCATGAGAGGCCGTAAAGGAGGGCATTGCCGAGGGCCGGTCCCCATTTTCGGGCAAGAACCAGGGCAAGAGGGGGACAGAAGAAGGCGACGACATGGAGCATAGATTGCACTCGGACGATTTGAGTATGCGGATTTTAGGAGTTTAATTCGCGTTTGTCACAGATTCCGGTGTGGAACTCCGAACGCGGTTAACCCGGATTCTGATCGGTCCGCGCTAGAGCTAGGAATGGGACCCAAGGTGAGAGGCCTTTTCCTCAAGTGCCTCGATCTGCGCATGATGACTCGCTAGCTCTTCACGAGCCTTGGCGAGCTGCCGCTCATAGCCGGAGATTTGCCGCTCGACGTGCTGGATCGACTTTTTCTTATCCTTGATTTCGTTCCGGACGATCAGGGCGATATTGGCCCGAACTGAGGCCCAGGCGGCGACGGCCGCCCGAACGGCGTCCTGAACCTTCTTCGGTGAAGCTACGGTGTCTGAGTAGACGCCGTTTCGGAGGAGGTTGTGGTTCTGGATCTCCTTGAGGCCGGTTTCCTCGAAGGTTGCGTTGGTCATGAACTCATAGTGCTGCCCGTCGACTGAGAACTTGCCCTCGACGCTCTTCACGTTGCCGATCCGGAAGCAGCCGCCAATCAGTATGGGTCCATACGGCGTATCGACCTGGGCTGTCTCCCACTCGAGCGGGTCCTTCGGCTTGGTCTCCTCCTCTTTCGGTTCGGGCCAGAGCGGCTTCATGCCGACGGCAAACTCGCCAGGTGGCCAGATGGTCCCGTTGTAGCCGACCTTGCCAACGAGCTGGCCGTTCTCCCGGATCGCGCCGCCGGTCCAATTGCCGCCGCCGAGGTCATTCTCCTCGATGTAATCCCGGCAGGCTTTGGAGGCTGCTGCGAAATCCTCCACGGGAACGGCCTTCCGAACGGTACCGGGGAGCCGGCGCGACGGATCCTGGCCCCGATCCGGGTTGCCGCAATTGTCCAGGATGACGGTGTAGCGAGCTTCGGCTTGTTTCGGTTTCTTGGTCATCGGACTGGTTCACTCCGCGGCGGCGATGAGTTCGTTTTTCAGGAACGGTGTCGTGGCGCCCGCCTTGGCGGCAGCCTCGTCCATCCACGACAGGCGTTCGCACACCCGCTTGAGCGACAGGCCTGCGGCGTGAGCCTCCTCGACGGACTTCAGGATCAAGCTCGCCGCGAGTTCCCGGACTGGCCGGGGAAGCCGGGCATCGAGCTGAGTGCAATAGCTGCTGTCGGGCACGTCCTCCCATTCGCCATTGTCGCCCTTCTGGGAGACATCGAAGCGGAGAATGGGACGGTCGTTGGGATCAGCCGGACGGTAATCCCCATCCTCGCCCTCCCCGATCCATTCCAGACTGGCCTGGAAGGTATCGCCCGTCGCAATGATCTCGGTCGCCAGGGTGCCCATGTTGACCGGGACCTCGCCGCTGTGAAAGTCGGAGTCCTCCGATTCATACCGGATGAGCTTGCGCCCGAGCGGTCCAACTTCGGCGCAGGAGGAAACATAAGTGGCGTCGGCCGCGATGATCATTTTCGCATCGGGCTCGTCGCCCCTGTAGGAGCGAACCCCGATGTTGCCCTGATCGACCTCGATGTCGACCACGCGGTCAGAGCCGTCCGGCGCCTTAAGGGTGAGGGTCAAGCCGTGATAGGCGGAGTGCGAAACCTGGACGAGCCAGTCTTCGGTCTGGCGTCCGACCAGGTCCTCGGCGCTGTCTTCAGCAATGCGCCAGTCCCGAATTTCGGTCTGGCAAAGAATGGTGACGTTCTCGGTCATGGCGTTTCTCTTGGCTAGGAATGATCAGATTTGAGAGAGCTTCAGGCGAACAGGGCGTATTGCCCGTTGTCGGTGCGCGGGAGGCCAAGCCTGCCGATCGTCTGGCGAATTTTCTCGCGGAAGTGTGGGTTTCCCTTAGCTTTGGGATGGTCCTCGAGCGCTGCGTAAATGTCCTTTAGCTTCGCCATGCCGCCGAGATTCTTGATCGCGTCGCAGACCACCTCGCGCCAATGCGGCATGGGTTGCTCGAAGTTGAGCACCATATGCAGCAGCACCGGACGGGTCAGGCCCACAAAGGCTCCCTCAAGGCCGCTCTGGATCAACCGCTCCACATCCTCCTCGCCATAGGCGACGAGAACGCTGGGAGCACCGGAGTTGGCTTCGGCTCTCCGGCCGTCGGGGTAATGGAAATGCAGGCGGCCCCTGAGAAAAAGGAGACCTGATGCGTAGGGCCAGACAAACTCGTGATAGGCCTCGGTTTCGGTGCGGGCGAAGATCAGCGCGGTGCCCTTGTTGTGACGGCTCATCTTCTTGAGCCAATCCGTCATGGCACGGCCATAGGGCGGGTTGAGCCATACCCTGCCCTCCCAAGGGAGCTTTAAGCCATCCTGCTCCGGCCAAGTGTAATGGTTTCGGGCGGTGTCCCAGGGGCGCGGCATCGGGGCCGCGCACGGGTCCAAGTCGAATGAGGATGAGGAGCCAAGCGCCTGGATGATGCTGGGAGGGGTCAACCAGGTCTCGGTGATGGCGGCCGCCGAGTGGTGACCGCCCATTCCTTTGTTCAGCGTCATGGAAACCTCAGGCAAAGAGATCGGCCTGCTGGGGCCGAACTGCGACAGCGGGGAGGATCGGATGGCAGGCCTTGAGGCCTGCGATGTGAGAATCTTGAGCTTGCGCTTGCCTGACGTTCAGCCCTGATTTCCTTGAAATCCGCGCAGACGATTTCAGTGCGGGGTGACGTTCCGCGCCAGAGGTGGTCGTAACCGGAGGTGTCCAGCCCGCAGTTTGGCTGGAGTGAGATCCCGGTCGATTTCACGAAAGCCTCGTACTTCTGCGAGGTCGCGTGCCTGAACGTCTGGGTTCCGCTCATCTGGAAGGGAGCCGAGCCCTGCGGGACGATGAAGACACCGTAATCAGCCATATCTGATGCCAGATCGATCACCGCATATTCGAAGTTGCTACCCTTGTATCGAGGAGCTTTCGTATCGGTGCGGATCGCTCCGAAAGGCGGATTACCGATAGCGCAATCGAACTTGCCAAGGTCGAGTTTGGGAAGATCAAGCACGTCGGCGAGGATCCATCGAGCCTCAGGGAGAATCTTGCGGCCGACCTCGACGTAATCCTTGTTGATCTCGATACAGGTGAGTTCCAAGGGCTGGCGGGAGAAGTCGGCTGCGGCCTTGATCAGGTACGACAGCCGGCCGATACCGGCGCACAGATCGATGATCCGACGACCTGTGACCTCGACGGCAAAATCCCGGGCGAGTTCTAGGGGCGTGAAGAACGCGCCGGCAACCGAATTGAGGTGACGGGCGCCCTCATGCCAATGTTCCAGAACGAACTCCCGCTCCGTGACGGTGAGGACATCCTGTTCGAGAAGCTTTTCCGCCTCCTGATGGCGGGCGGCTTCTTCCTTAGAGAGCTTGGGCATCGGCGGACGCTCCGGTTGAGATTCGGGACGAGGGAAGCCAACGCGCGGCTGATTGCTGCGCGGCTAGCTGGTGGTGTGGAGGGGCTCTGGGTTAGGCGAGGAAGAGAGCCGTCTGACCGAGTGGCTCTGGCCGCGCCTCTTGCGGTGCGGCCCGTTCCTTGGCCTCCTCGATGCGGCGCTCTAGGAGGCGAGCGCCGACGGTGGCCTCATAGTGCTTGCGGCTCCCGCGGAGAGTCAGGCGGAGAACGATATGGCCATTGGGCCGGATCTCGGAGATCTGAGCTGCCGCGAAAATGCGATGGTCGAACTTGAGACCTTCGAACTTCTGGTACAGCGCAAAGCCATTATCCGCGATCGCCTTGAGGTCGCCGGCAATCTCACGCTCTGCCTCGACGGCATGGCGCATCGTGTAGATCTCGTAGCCGAGCACACTGCGTTGAGCGTCAGCGAAGGGAAGCGGACGATCATAGGTATCGTGGGCGACGCCGGTCGCGAGCTTTCCTGTCCCATCACTGAACATCAGCGTGTAGCATCCGCCCCCATCCCATACCTTGCGGATGATCGCCCAGGATCCGCGGGGAAGAGCCGTGACGCGAGCTTCCAGATCCCGAAGTTCCTGGAACGAAGGGTTGGTGAAGGTGCCGATCAGATTCTCGACCGCCTCGTCGAACGGAAGGATCTGCGGAATAATCCGCTCCTGCAGGTCACGCTCATAGAACACGCCGGCGTCGAGCGCCTCCTCGACGAACTGCTTGAGCTTCTGGTTTCGGAGCTGGGATTCGGGCGACGTCATGGGTGATCCTCAGCTGCTGCTCGATGGGATGGTCGCCTGGGTGTAGCAGGCGGCGATACGCTGGCAGGCCTGCTTGGCGGCCTCCACATCCGGCCACTCGATTTCCTCCGCCGGATGTTTCTTCTCGCGTTGGGCGTATCCCTCGACCCTGAAGGTGTTGGCACCGCCCTTGCGCTTCTTCACCTCGCGATAGGTGGCGTAGATGTGCTGGTTGCTCTGATCGAGCAGACCCATGCGGCTGGAGTCCTTGCGAATCCAGATCAGTCCCATCGATGTCTCCTGTTCTAAGCGGCAGGCTGGATGGAAAGCTTGTATTCAATGACGTCCTTGAACGATCCGTCCTTGCTGGCGTCGATCGTCACGACATCGCCCGAGAACCGGTACTCGGCGGCTTTGCCGAACCAGAGCCAGTTGTCGCCCGTGAACTGGACCGCATTGGTCTGGAGCTTTTTGACCTGGCGGGTGCCATAGGCCTGGGGCCCGGTTTCGGGCGTCTGCCCGTTCCTCGTCATCACATCGTTCCGGAGGGTCTCGATGGTGGCGCCGGGCCGGGCGAGGAAACGTTTGAAGTCGGCGAGGCTGCGAATATTCACGTCTGTCATTGTTATCTCATGACAGCCACTGACGCCGCCGTAGGTGATCGTCGGATCCCTGGCTTTCCTTTGGGGTTTTTGCTTCAGATGTTCCGGTAAGGACCCATCCAGTCAGGCATTTGCCTAGAGAGGGACCTTGAGTTCCCCTCCCCTGGCAGCATTACGGCCGTGCCCCAGCCCCTTGCTCTTCGTGCACAAAGTTACAGTTATGGGGCGGGCAAAATGTCCGTTCCGCGTGCCATGGCAAACAAGAGAATGAGGAGGAAACGAATGGCTCGACTCAAACAGGCTGCGCTGGCTCTTTTTACCTGTGCTGTTTCAGTTCCAGCGATCGCACAGCAGGCAGCCAGCCGTGACGAGTTCTTTTGGCTCGGCGAGATCAACAAGGCCACCGCGGTGATCAACACGGATGAGGGTCTTCTCGATAAGGCTCTGGCGCCGAGGCTGGCGGCCGGGATCTCCAAGGTTCTCGCAGCGGGCAACCAAGCCGGTGCGAAGAGGCCATCCAGCGTGATCACCTTCGAGCCGCTTTTAATCGATGCGGCAGGGGTCGAAGTGACCTTGTTGCACGCAGGCCGCTCCAGCCAGGACATGCATGCAACCTACCGCGCCGCCATCCTGCGCGAGAATCTGCTGAAGCTCGCTGAGCAGTTGAACAAGACATCTGGGTCAATGCTCAGCCTGGCCGAAGCAAACGTAAATACAATCGTGCCAAACTACACGAATGGCGTGGCGGCTCAGCCGAACAGTTATGGACATTATCTGCTTGGTCACCTGGCCGGGCTTGACCGAGATGCTCAACGGATCCGCGAAGCCTATGCGCGGGTCGATCGGTCGCCGATGGGAACCACGGTTTTGAATGGCACGAGCTGGCCGCTCAACCGGACCCGAATGGCAGACTACCTGGGTTTTTCCGGCATCGTTGAGAATGCCTACGATGCGGCGCAAATTTCATCAATGGACCTTCCGGTCGAGGCGGCGAGCATCGTGACCAGCATCTCGCTTCACGCGGGGAACTTCGTTGAAGACGTGATGACCCAATATGCTCAATCCCGCCCTTGGATCCTGCTCCAGGAGGGTGGCGGCAACACTTACGTTTCCAGCGCCATGCCCCAGAAGAAGAACCCTGGGCTGCTGAACAGCACCCGAGAGGACGCCTCGACAGCAGTGACCCTCGCCATGGGCCCGGTCATCCAGGCTCACAACATCACGCCTGGCATGTCGGATCCTAAAGACGTCAAGGCGAATACGGCCATGATCAATAGCGCGAACAAGGCGCTTCAGGGCTGGGACAAGATCCTGAATTCGCTCGTCATCAGTCCGCAACGGGCCCTGGAGGAGTTGAACAGCGACTGGACCGCTTCGCAGGAACTGGCCGATGTTCTGATGCGGAAGTACAAGCTCCCCTTCCGCGCCGGTCATCACTTCGCCTCCGAGGTCGTCGATTACGCCAAGGCGAACAATATCAAACCGACCGACTTCCCCTATGCTGAGGCCCAGCGGATTTATCGCGAATCCGTCAAGGACATGAACCTGTCCGGCGACCTGCCGATGAGCGAGGACGAATTCCGATCGACCCTCGACCCCGTCGCGATCGTTAAGAACCGGGCCACGGCCGGCGGTCCCCAACCGACTGAGATGGCGAAGATGCTTGAAACAGCAAAGCAGAAGCTGATCCAGCAGGAAGCGTGGATTAAGGAGAAGCGCGCCCGGATCGACAGCTCGCTCGCGAAGTTGAATGAGGATTTCGATAAGATCGCGAAGAGTGGCAACTAAGCGTTTCTCTTGGCTATGAGGGCTGCTGATGCCCTCATAGCCGCTTCAAGCCTGGGCGATGCCGTGGCCTTGGCTCAGGCTCACCTCACGGGGTTAACCGAGATAGGTGTATCCCTCAAACCGCTTGGCCATGATCGGGTCATAGCCCATCCGCATCCGCAGCTTCTTGCGCAGCTTGCTGATGTGCCCCTCGACAACTGTCTCCGAGACGTCTGACTGGCAGTCCTGATAAACCGCATGGAACACCTGCGCCTTGCTGACGGAGCGGCCACGGTTCCGCACGAAGTATTCCAGGATGTTGAGCTCACGCCGTGGCAAGGTCAGAGGCTGGCCATCAATCTCCGCATCCTGGCCGTTGAAGTAGACACGCAGGCGATCGTTGGACGTCGCGGTCTGGCTCTCGCGATGGCGCCGCCAGATCGCCTCCGAACGAGCAAGGATTTCCTTAACGTGGATGGGACGGCGCACGACATCGTCAATGCCAGCGGTCAATAGCTCCAGGGTTCGCTCAAGCGACCGGCTTTCGCTGAAGGCAATGATCGGAGCAGGCGTACGCTTGCGCAGAGTCTGGGCGAATGCGATGCGGTCACTGGATTCTTCAATCAGGAATCCGCGTGCCTGATCGAGATTTGCTTTGGAAGGGTCGTCAAGCCAGGAGTTGTAATCATCCGAAAACATCCCGACTGAGGGAACGCCTTCGCCGATGAACTCAGACACATAAGCAGCCGCAGCCGATTGCTGCGAAGCAACGACGATAAACATTTGATAATGCCCCAACCCAGAAGTTTGTCCGAACGTAATCGCGTCTATTCTCGGCTCCCAATAGCTTTCGGATAGCTTTGGGTCCGTTGGTCTTGTTTATCGAACAGACCGACCTTGTTCATGCATGCCGAGCGATCCGACGAATCAACTCAACCTTGTGTGAAGATGTCGTCAGGGAGGGTTAGGGTCAATCAGGAACAGCCTATTGGCTGAAGACTGCTCCTGGAGTGTTGCATATGGATAACAGAAGGCGGGGATTCTGCCGCTAAAGTTAGTGAATAGTTAACGCCGAGGTTAGCTCGGCGCTTTGTTTCGAGCGATATTCGTTCCGTTGGAACGGCACCTTGGTACATCGCATTTAGTGCTGCGATCTGATGTCCCAACTAAACAATCCGTTCGGGCTTCTTTCGAGGGTGTAGTCGGTATAGGGGTGGTTCCCTTCGTCAAGCTTTGCGATCGCATCACGAACATCACGGATCCCCTTGACCTTCTCGACGCCTTGGGCATCCGTTACGATCATCCGAAGAAACTTGAGCGACTTGTCAGCATAGACGTGTACGACATTGACCCGGCGCTTCGTGTCATTGACGAAGTCGGTGAGGCGCTTGGCCTTGTCGTCGGGAAAACTCTCAGCGTCGGGCTCCGGTAGAGGACTCCATCATCGTTCACGCGGAGGAATACGATGGAACTCTCGTCACCACTATAGGCAACTGGAAAGAGCGACAGCACAGACTGGTTGAGTGCCTTGTTCTCCCACCGTAGATCCAGATCCTGACCTTTGATGGAAATTTGACGGACCCCTTGATCGTTGAACGTCAATCGGATTTCTCCGTGAGCCTTCTTGAGGGATCGTTCCTCCGTGACTGCCATGCCGAGATCGTGGAAGCATACGTCTTCTCCGCACTCGGTCGCGCCAACCATCGATAGCACGTCGTCGCGAGTAAAATTCTTCCGGATCTGGCCGATGAGCGGGGGCCCCCAGTTTGTCGGCTTCTCGAAACTGCAGTCGGAGAAGGCAGCGAGGCTGTCGACGTTGGGAGAGAGTAGGAAGCGCTGAAGGTCGGCGGGTTTTCCCGCAAGATCCTGGAAGCCGTCACTTCCTGGATTAACGGTCAGTCCTGCCGCCTCGATGGATCGCCTGGTTCCTTCGGTCATTTGTGGTGGATAGGCAAGCGTCCGCAGCTTCTTAGCGTCGATATAGACATACCCGAATTTATAGATTCCTTTAGCTTCAGTCTGAGCGAGGTAAAGGTTGCGGTTGATCTTCTTGAAGGTGAAAACACCATCGCCAACCCGGTAAACCACTCCGCCGCCCGGGACCTTTTCAGGGACCGGCAATTGTTCGACCTTCTGGCTCCCGAAGGTCGTGCAATATGCCTTGCCAGTGACTCCTAGTTCCTCACCAACCTCGATGGCCTTAGTCTTTGACTGAAAGCAGCCAGCGAGGCTGAGGCTTGCGGCACCGACACTGACCAGGGCGAATAGGCGAGTCTTCGTAAAGAGCATGGTAGAACCTCGGAGGGGATTTCGATTGCTTGTATTCGCCAGCGACCCGGAATCAGATCAGTAGGTCGTGAAACTGCTTCAGTTCCTCGTCAGTGGCGTTTCGGAGGAATTTGAGCCCGCCCTTCGTCGGATATCTGAGGAAGTCTCCAGACGTCGCACCGATATATCCGACGATGTTGCTGCCCTTATACAGGAACACATGGGTGTCTCCGGAGGGCATCGTCGCGAGCGGGTAGTGCCAGCCGTCAAGGCGATCGTTTGCGAACTGGATGATCGCACTGACCTGATTTGGATCAGTGATTTCTCGATCGAGCCGCTTAGGATCGAAGCCTTTATAGGTTACCCCTAACCGATTTGCCTCTGGCAAGGGCTCTACCGTCTCGAACCGACTGCATCCGGCGAGAAGCGGTGCGATGGTCGCCAGGAAGGCTCTCTTTGTGATCATTGGAAGCCTCAGAGGTCGAAGGGCATGGCCAATCAGACCAAAGGAGCTTCGGCGCTGACGGGAAACCCGAGCACGGTGCTCACCTTCGCCCTGAGAGTCTCGGCGCTGAATGGCTTCACAATGTAATTGTCAACGCCGGCCTGCTTGGCAGCAATCACGTTCTCAGGTCTGGCCTCTGCGGTGACCATGATGAAGGGAAGCTTCTGGAGCATGGGGTGCGCCCGAACCTGCTGGATAAGCTCATATCCCGTCATCGGCGCCATGTTCCAATCGGATATCACCAGCCCGTAGGACCGCTCGTTGAGCTTCTCCAACGCCTCCCGTCCATCCCTGGCCTCGTCGATATTAGTGAACCCGATCCGCCTGAGCAGGTTACGGACGATCCTGAGCATTGTTTGATAGTCGTCGATGATCAGGACTGGGATGGATGTATCGAGGGCCATAGTATTTCTCAGCCGATGCGGGGCGTTTCGCCCGCGGGCTCTGTACGGGCGATCTGTTCAAAAACGGTTGCGATCGGCCACTGCGGCTCTGCGACACTTTGGATATGTCCAACGACGCCGATCGGACCGAGAGGTGTTCCAACCCAGAGAACATCGTCCGGATGGTAGTCGATATGCCGGAACTTGGTCTCGACGACTGCCACCTTCAGGTCCTGAAGAAGGGGCGATTGAGTCTCGATGCGGCGCACCTCACCCTCCTCCAGGAAAGCGAGGGCGTTGAGCTCCGGCAGGAGATGTTCGGTCATAGAGCAGAGATAGGTCGCTTCACCTGCATCATCCATTTCCCGGTTCAGGTCGGCGAGCTCGTCCCGCCAGTTTTCGATCGTGACGATTCGATCATCATCACAGGACTGCACAAAGGCGGCGGCAGCCCTCTCGGCTTCTGTCTTGTCGAAGAACGGCTGGACGGTATCGACCCCTGTCAGAAGGGTCCAAAAGTCCGTTGGCATAGGAATTATCCTCGTCACGGAAAGGGCAAGCTGTAGGACTTGCCTTCAGGCCTTGCCCTTCAGCTTCGGGATGTAGTGGAACGGCTTGGTATCGGCCGCGATGTAGAGGGGATGACCGGCATTGCCATTTTTCGTCACTGCCAGGCACCAGAGACGATGGCCGTCCTCGATGAGGGCCTGGCATACGGCATCAGCATGATGCTGCAGGGAAGGATGAACAGCGCCGAACCCCATGACGATCATTGAGGCGCGACTTGCCTGATCCCGGATGGCGGGGAGGTTATGCTGGCTACATGGAGTGACGCCGGGGTCGCGCAACCGCTTCTGATCGGTGACGCAATAGTCCATGACGTTGCACTTGACGTACGAGCTGTAACCCCAGCGTCTGGTAAAGTCCTGCTCCCGCGCCACAGTGGGGTCATCGACGTCGTAGCTGGCAACTGACGGGTTCATGCCCACCCAGAGAACGAACGGGGCGTTCGGATCCGTGGTCCAGCGGCGGGTCAGGATGGGCCGGTAGCGGCGGTTCTCGTAGAAGACGGCATCGGCAATGACGCCCTCCTTGAGCCGCAGTCGGCTTTTGCCTCCGGCATCATGGAGTTCATCATCAGAGACAGACTGGGCGGCCGGCATTTGATTTCTGATTTGAGAATTGAATTGCGGTCTTATATCACCCGTCGGCCGCTTGTGACTACCTACCTGCCCAATCTTACCTCCTGGCGGATGCTCTCCGCGAGCTTGTCAGTCGGGTGGATGACCTCCGACATTCCGGAAGCGACATTGATCACGACAATCTGCCCGCAGCGGAGGGCATAGGTGTGGACAGGGCCCTCGCGCTTCAGGAGCCGCGGGAAGGCTTTCTCGAACCGGGTGCCGATCGCGCTGGTCAGGTGAGCACCCTCTGGGAGGTCAGGGCCCTGTACGATTAGCGCAGGTTCGCGGGTCCAGCGTTCGAGGCTCCGGTAATCCTTGACCGAGGGCAGATACTCCCGCTCGACATCGTATGTCGCAGCGCATTCGAGCTCGTCAGCTGGAAACGCCGCCATGGCGGTCGTCGGGTACTTGGTCGCCAGGCGGCTGGCCGCCCGACGAATGCGTTCATAGAAGCTCTCGAGGTCTTTCGAGCCAATGGCGTTTCCCTCGTAGTAGCAGAGGATCCGTCCATCCTTCTCCTCTGCTCCGACGATTGCGCTCCCTGGGAGAACGAGACTAGCGGCAGAAGATTCGGGCTTCGGGACATAAACGTTCAAAATCATGGGGCAGCCTTCATGGTGGGTGTCATGAGAAAGGGCGGCCTGATTTCTCAGACCGCCCTTGGGCTGCTCGGCTATCGCCACTGGTGCTTGCGCTGGCTTTTCCAGCTGCGCTCGTTGTGCCGCGGAACATCTGACCAATAGGTTGGAAGTTCGCGCTGCCTTCTGACGCGACCGGGCGGGATCCCGGCGGCAAGGAGGTCTTCCTTGTCCGCGTCGTGCCAGGTCATCGCCTGCTTCGTCCGTACAATCCGGATGGACGAGCCGCGATGTCCGCGGGGCCGGCGGATGCCAGGCCAAGGGCCATTGCGGTAGGCGCCCTCCGGCGGTGCAGGTCGCGCCCTCAGCTTGCGCGCGAGAGCGAGCACCTGATCGCGGGTAACGACGTCGCCGAGAGAGGTTCGGACAATCAAATGTCCAGTGGGGGTGGCATGGCGGACGCCTTCAACATCGACAAGGGTGTCATACGCAAAGCGGTCGGCCAGAGCGCTGGAGAGGACAAAGCCCTGCTGGAGGGCCGCTGTGTTGAGGGCCCGAACAGCGTCTTCAAGGGTATCGTAGGTCCAGACCTCCTGAGCGCGATTGATGATGCGGTACTGGGGCTGGAATTGGGAAATGCTGTGCACGGGAATGCTCCGTTAGGGTGAACCTAACGGAAGCCCGGCATGTGCTCGTGGCGGAAAAAGCCCATTGGCTCTCCTTATGCGGCAAGGGCAATCGGGGTGGCGGTCAGATCGGTCTCCGCGAGAGCCTCAACGGACCTGAACTCGGCAAGGACGGCTGAAGCCTTGGCACGGGGAATCTCGAAGGAGTTGGCGATCCGGAGGGTGAGGAGCGAAAGCACCTTCGGTGGCTCCTGCCCATGAGCCGACAGAACAAAGCGTGCATCCACGATGCCGAAACGGATCAACTCCTTTTCCTGATCGGTAATGAGAATGGTATCGGCATCGGAGGCAGCGCGAGCAAGCGCGCTCTCAAGAGCGTCAATGGCTCCCAAGATATTGATGGCTGCAGTGACGAAGTCTCTGATGCTGAACATGGCTCGCTTAGAATCTTTCGGGGATTGCCTGGAATTAACCTTCGTAAATTTCCGGTTTTCAATAATCGGATGCTTTGGCTTCAACGGCCTGGATCTCAGGGAATTGCCTGCTCTCCTGTGTCATGAAGCTTGTAAGGACCTGACGAATTGCCTTACTCCTCCGGCTAAGGCGGTTCTGTCGCAGATCTCATTTGTCGTGGGTGTCGTGAGAGCGAACGCCCTCACCGGCACACAACGTAGAGACGCCGGGAAAGTGCCATGCGTGTGACGGCTTTTTATATGTCTGCCGGTCTGTGGATTCGGGGGATGGGTACCGATTGATGCCACAATCGTTGGAAGCCCCTCAAAAGAATCGATGCGGCGGCGATTGCCAGCGCCGCATTCAGGGCGCCGGCGAGAACATCCACGAGGAAATGGCTGCCATGGAGTGGTGTGGCGAGAAGCATCAGTCCATTGAGGACAAGGCCGGGGTATCGGAGATAGGGAATATGCCAGAGCGCCCAGGCGAGCAGCACCGCATTGGCGGCATGGAAGCTGGGAAACGTAATGAGCCCAGTCGGCGCAAGGCGAGAGATGTTCAGAATTGAGCCATCCCGCATGCCCATAATCTCGGGCACATGGAGGCTTGCCACTCGAACCGCGATATTCGGATGTTGAGCAGGATCGATGCCATAGAACTCGTAGGTGCCGAGAACCGGCAGGAACCATGCAATCCCGTAAGTGACGATGAGGGCCAGCAGGAGAGCAACCGTCGAGACCTGCAGGGCTCGATACCGCCCGAGACCAGCAAGCAGGATGGGAGCCATGATTGATTGGAACCCGGCCGACATATAGATCCCGTAGCCTAAGGCGGTGACAACGGGGTGGTCATTGGCCCACTGCAGCATGGCGACCCAGTCGAAGCCGAGAGCTTTATCTCCTGCGGCGAGGAGATCATCCCAGAAGGGTTGTGACCTGGAGAGGTAGCTGACCACATGGCCGAGATCGCCGAAGGCTAAGGCCGAGAATGGCACAAGAGCGACCGTGAAATACAACGATGCCATACGGCGCCGATGCCGGTTCGGGCGACTGTAGACTATGGCGCCGATTGCAGGAATGAGACCAAGCCCCAGAAGTGCAGCCTGAGGTCCAGCGTGGAGCTCCAGAGGAGTTGCAGCCACGACAGCCACCTTGAACGCGACCACTGAGAAGCACAGGAACGCGCAGAGCAGCATTCCTGGAATGATCTCGTGGGGTTGCCCGGCTTCCCCTGCCCTAGTGATAAGATGCGAGGGCGCTTGCAATGCTGAGGTCATGCTTCCTCATGGTAGCGACGAGTATTGATGAGCTAATACAGAAAAGGACGGCGCTAGAGATCACGCCGCCCTATATCCAGATCCTGCAGGGATGCCGATTGACAGTAATTAGCTGGTTATTCCCAGGGCCTGGAGGTAGAGATCAAGGATCGCTTCTTCTTCCATTCGCTCAGAATGGTCTTTCTTTCTGATAGCGAGGCACTTTTTGATGATTTTTGGGTCCAGCCCATTGCCTTTTGCCTCAGCGAGGATGTCTTTGGCACCGGCTTTGAGCCCGTCGATTTCTTTGTAGACCCGCTCCAACCGGTCAATCACGGACTTAAGCAGATCGGAGGCAACAGATTCTGTGTTGAAAGCGGCGTCGTCCATTTCACGAATCGTCCTAGTTTGTCGTGTTCGATGGACGAATTATAATGCAGAACAATAGCAAATTAAATCGGCTAGCGAGGATGCAGAGCTAACGTGAGCGGCATCCTTAATGGGGGATCTGTCTGGCCGTCTGGACAGAGGGAGAAAACGGCATCGGCTGTAGCGGTCCGGTTCCAAACTGCTGGGACGCTAGGAGCTGGCCCCAGCGCGTCATCATCTGTACCTGATCGCGGCTCATCAGATCGGCAAGCGCAAGCCCTTCCGCGATGCCCTTCAGGTAAGCCTCGTTGACTGGGTCGCCCCTTCCGGCAGCCGCTTGGCCGAGATCTACGACAAGACGAATGATTTTTCCGATGTCATCGCTGTTCTTGTCGTTCACACGGGCACTCTTGAGGAAGGCTTCAAGGCTCGACAGCTTGGGGCAGATCGAACCCTACCCATCGGCGAAATTCCTTACCTTTCCGTTCCCACGCCTCCTGTGCTCGCGCATGCCGGAGGAAGGAACGGATAAGGGTGAACGAAGGCTTGAAGCCGACAGCGCCTAGGCGGCCGCTCGGGTTTTTTCCATCCCGTCGACCTGCTCTCGATCGCCAATCGGCACGTCGCTCTCTTCAGATAAGGAGTTCATGAGTTGAGCAAAGGCCAGCAGATCCGTCTCCGCGGCAGCGAGCAGCTTGGACAGGGTTTCCGTCGACGGCCATCGCTCCCGTCCATCCGAATTCATCCGCTTGGACTTGTTGAGCGAAGTGGCATCCAGTCCGGCTTTTAGAGCCAGGCCAGAAGTTGATGATCCGCACCGCTCGGCAAGCAGATCAATAGCCTGCCAAAGGTCTCCATGAGCAAACATCGGTTCTATCCGTACGCAATTATCACCAAATCAATGACGTTTGCGCCTATAGGGTACGAAACTGACCTGAAGGTTGCGCTGGGCTTACATCATTCGTCGCCTTCTTATGGCGAGGAGTTCAACCTCGAGGTCGAGTTTCCCGGCTTTGATCATGCGGACGAGAGCCCGATAGTAGCCGCCGGGATTCTTGATCCGGCTTTCTCCGCCGTTCTTGGCAAGGTCGTCGTCGTACAGCTGCAGGGTGTAGATCACCGCGATTGCGGCTCTGACGGTGCCGATCCCTTCGACGGCCTCGGTCCAGGCGCTCTCGTTGGCGCCCAGTGATGCGCGGAGGTAGCGGCCGGCCGAGACGATATCCGCTAGATCCCGCACCGGCTGGCCGTAGTCCTCGAGAGTGGGGCAGGCCTCAACGATCAATTCCGGTGATAGGTGCTCTGCCGGTTGTTCGGTTGAACGAACCGCCTCAGCTTTCTTCGGAAAGCCCTTGTTACAAGCCTCGGTAGGAGATTCGTTGTTGTTATAAGAATGGCGGCAATCTTTGCCCCCATTGCCAGCATTAAAAAATGCTTTCTCGCAAAGTGTCCTCAGGTCTTTCCATTCGTCGAGAGCGTCCAGCGGCATGGCTTTCGAGCTGCGCACAGGTGTCAGGGCTTTCAGGGCCTTGAGACGGTCTTCAAGGTCTGAGCGATCCAGATCCGGGTAGTGCTCGGCCAGGGCGCTCAAGGCCTCCTCGGCGGCACGGCGGGCGATGGTGATCTCGTCGAAGGTGCGCTTGCGGGCTTCGCGAGCCTGCTTCTGCTCAATCAGACGCTCAGCCCACTCCCCTCGTCTGGCATAGACGGGTGTCAGGTCGAAGCCGAACGCATCGACGATCTCGCCTGCCAAGTCTTTGACGGCGAAGCGCTTTCCGTTAGGCGACTCCTTCGGAACGATCAACTGGAGGTCGATGAGGGTCCGAAAGGCATAGCGGACCGACCGTTCGGATAGACCGGTGCGACCCATAAGATAATCGTTGGACGGCCACACCAGCAGCCGCTCCCATTCCTGTTCGCCCCAGCAGGCAATGAGCTCCGACAGAACCGACCGGGGGCCGTTCCGCAGTTCCAAGGCCTTGGCGGCGTCTCGGGCGGCCGCCGATAGTTCTTTCCGCGTCACCGTGCGCCCGGTTTCGAGCACAAGTTCTCTCGCGGCCAAAGCAGCATGTCTCAGCCGCCGGCCTCCTGACGATGCGAGTTGCATCGTACCCTCCTATGTGAGGGCAAAGCGGGAGCGTTCACCGTAACCGATGCTCTTGACAGTCAGTTTGTCGGGATGGCATAAGGAAGGTGCAAACTTTTCCGAATGCCCACCCCTCGCGGTGGTCTCCAAAGGCCCTCGAAGTGTCCAGCTTCGTGGGCCTTTTGCTTTGCCTGGTTTACGTCACGACATTTCGCTCCTTTTGGGCAAATGTGGCCTCGAGGGCATGAGTGATTGCTTCCTGCCTGTTCCTGAAACGACCGCTCTCAATCGCTTGATCGATCGCAACCTTCAGGGGCCCGCGCACCCAAACGTTCAACTCGTGGTCTCCCCGCTCCCGGCGAGACTTACGAAAGCGCTGAACACGTTCGGTATGCTTTGCATCAGGCATGGCATTCACCCATTCCAGTCGTGCCATCACTAGTGATGCCCGATTCCAATTTGGCTGTGGAGTCGCGCGTCAAGAATCCATTCACAATAGATCGATTCAGCGGTGGGAAACTTCTTTGACTAGAATCATTTAGCTCGAAAGGCGGAGTCAATTCGCAGGTAAAAGCCCGGTTCCGGGTGATTCTCAGTTACGCGCTTGATTCGATGTTGCGTAGTATTCGGCCCGAGGTTCGATTCGCGATCCCGCATTATGATTCGGGTGCGGTGGAGAGGAAGTGGTTAAGAACTATTAACGGAACCACAGAGGCAGCTGGATATTTAAGTTAGATTCTACGATGCGGTTATCGGGTCCGTCTTTGTCGGCCGCGGCAAGCTTTTGTCCATCCTCCGTCGGATTTCCTGGCGATTTGAGTGTGTCCCACAGGGGAAGACGTAGGCGTGATTGCCGTTGTGGCGCATCTTGCGAAATGGCCCTTCCTGCAAGGCGCGACGGATGTAGTCGGCTTCCTTCTCACCTGGCGCGATAGCAGGTGCCCCATGGGACCGGAGAAAATCATAGGCGTAGGCAGCACCCCGCTCCCCGTTCCGAAGCTTCGAGAGAGCGCGCGGCGACACGATGGAGCCATCCTGCGTCAGCCAATGGGTCCGTGGCTTTCCACGGCCCAGATAGGCACTGGACCCGCCGTAGGCCTGATAAATCCGTCCAACATGACCAACGTGGATCAGATCTCCGGCAGCGTTCGTCCGAGGAACCGGGTCGCTATAGGACAAGCAGAGGTCATAATATGGCCTCCGGTCAGAACGCTGCTTGTCCTTTGCAAGCATCCAAAGGGCACGCCGAAGAAGCCAGGTTTCCCCGTTTCCACCAACGTGATCCTTCAATACGAAGCGTCCAAGTTCGCAGAACTTCGCATCGTTGGGCGCCCCATAGGCAGCGGCTGCCTTTGGCTGCATTGGTACCGAGAATACGGCGACGCCGACAAGCTCCTCCTGGAACGGAGCAACTCGTTCGAACATGCCGTATGCCGCGACCGCCGCCGGGTAGGATCCGGAATAGTGATGCCTGAGGACGAAATCACGAGCCACTGCATCACCGATCGGGTTGACTGAAAACAGGCTCGGATTGATGGGCTCCTGGGAGGGGCGATAGGACGCGCGGCGGCTATTCCACCGCATCGATAGATCGAAGAGCGATAGCTGGGTCATTTCCGAAGGTGGTTTGAGAGGGAACTGCGAGAACTGGTGCCGGGGCGATGAACGCGGCGACGCGCCGGAGGCAAAAACAGAAAACCCTGCGTAGCGGGGGCTATGCTACGCAGGGTTCCCGGAGGACAGGATCAGTCAGGTCGATCCTTGACGACAGAGGTAGGCTCCGGCCCTTAACAAAAGCTTATCGATGAGGCGGATGCACAGGCAGGAGTTTGAAAGGTGTGATGGCACTATCGGGGATTGACGCACTGTATCTCACCTGGCCGGTGATCTTGAACACCGGGGCCCAAGGGATCACGCGGGCGTCCCAGTCGGACTGGGTGTATCCTTGGGCTAGGATGCCGTAGGTCATGATTTGCGCTTCCTGATCCATATCTGGAAGCAGGTACGCCGGGTCTATGACCGTCATGTCGACCTCAAGCACAATCCAGTCGACCGGCCACTCTTCACCCCGATTGCAATCAGCGTAGTTCGTGGCGATCCCGACTTCGTCCGTCAGAAAAATGACCGGCACATCCTTACTCGAATGCATGCTCGGTTTCAGGCCATAATCTTTGATCTGACCATGAGCAGCGGGGTCCCAGATGCCGTGATTGTCGGTGGCTTTGGGATCGTATCGATAAAGAGGGGTCGCGTGGAAAAGCCTGCGAGGGAGAACAGCTGTCATCAGAAAACCAAAACCCCGCGCAGCGATGGGACAGCTGCACGGGGTTCGCTGGATTAAGGTCATCTGAGCAAGGACCCTAATGTGAGGATGGCATGGTATGGTTAATGGCTGCTTAAAGCAGATCTAGGCTGCCATCCGCTTAGAGAAGCGATGCTGGCCCCCAAGCACGTATTCAAGCATGCACTCAGAAGCGCCCCACCGGCGATCGAGAGCCTCAGCAACGGCGGCAGTTGTGAGAGAGCCGCCGAAGGGTTCAAAGACAAGGTCCTTCGGTCGCGTGAGAAACTTGATGAACGTTTCAGGCAGTGCGGCTGGGAACCTGGCCGGATGGACCGGGAGCCCAGCCGCCTTAACGCTGCGGATGTAGTCGGAATTGCTCTCAGTGTTGGCTGCCACAATCAGGTTGCCGGGAATGGCACCGCCATTGTCATTGCCGAATGCACCTTCTGCCATCTTGTACCCGGCTGGTCGCGTCGCTGCTTCCTGCCCTCCCCTCTTCAGGACTGCCTTCATGCTGTCGGAATAGGGAACAAGAATCTGCCGATTGTCAGCGTATGGATTGTCCGAGGGAGACAACCAGAAGACATTCTCGAGAGATGGCTTCACGCGGATCCTTCGCACCGTCACCCACTCGGCTGGGTTGGGGAGGCGCGCTGGATTCTGCCAGGCGAAGCGCTGACAGAGTTTCAGGCCCAACTCATCCTCAAATTTGATGAGGAGCCGTTCCTGGTAGAGCGACAGGGTAGGTTCGCCACGACGCCATGCATCACCCAGGTTGAGGACGACAGAAGCGTCCTTGGCGAGTTTCGGCATCCACTGCTCAGCCAAGCGCAGCATCCAGTCGAGATACTCCCGTTCATCCAGGTTTCCGTACTCCTTCTTGCGCAAGAGTGGATACGGCGGGCTCGAAAACACGAGACTCACGCTGCCATCATCGAGCAGCCCGACGGCATCCTCGCAATGACCCCAGAGGGCGGCGCCTTGGTCGGTCATGAAGATCGTGACGACCATGCCAGGAGTAGCCTTGGTAAGAGCCGAATGCCCCTTGTCGGTGAGCGCCCACAGACCCGCATCCGCCGGTCGCAAGAGCCCTTGGAGCTTTGCTCGTTGTTGGGCCCAGCGCACCTCGCGCTCAAAGGCATTATAAGAGTGACCGGAGATCGTGATGCGGGCAGCGCGCTCGTTGGCCGGCAGATCGACTTTCTCGGCCACCAGGTCGTAGATGTCCCGTGCCTTCGCGGCCCCGCCCCTTTCCTCGATCGCATCGAGCAGCGGAAGGATGAGCTGCGATTGGCTGATCTTCTTTTTCATTGGGGTTTGACCTCGTCTGATCCACTCCAGACAGGTCACTTCGATAGATTGAAGCTTAGGCTCTCATATGCCGAGGCGGTTCAAGGCAGGTTCGGACAAGCTTGGCAGACTAGGTAGCAACTTTGTTGGTTCCGTAAGAACTTTAACGCCGCTGACCAAACTTTATTGTCTCAGGGCATAGAGAACGGATTAGGAACAACTTCGCGGCGGCAGGCATATAGTGTCGCAACCCTGAACTTAACCGCAAATATTCCTTGCCTAGGAAGCTCCGTCGATTCATTTCGGAATCGTTAATTCGGCGTTTGATTCCGAAGGCAAAAACAATAATGAACAGATCTTGGTTGGGGCGTGATGACTGTCCAGTCATCGCAGATGATATCGCACGTGCTCGCTCGGCATTGCTCTCTCTGAGGATGAAGATCGATTCAAAGAGCCACGTAAAAGTTTATGCGTACGGTCAAGCGCTACGGCATGTGGCTCGACTGATCGCAAGCGCCGTTCAGGTAAGCGAAACAGACGCGCTCAAGGCGCGCGGTCTCAGTGATGAGAAACTTGATCATGTCTACCGGGATCTGTTTAGCAGCGTCCGACGCTGTCGGGCATTCCTTCACGAAGGGGCGCAGACCTCTGAGATGGCGGACAATCTTGCAACCGCCTGCTTGATCCTCAAGCATCTCTACCGGATGCGATTCCATGAAGAGAGAGCATCGGGTTCACAGCAAGTTGAAGCCGGCGATCTGGCCGAGCGTCTCATGACCTTGTCACAGTCCCTCTGTGAACTTGGGGCTGCCGTGTCGCCGGCCCATTGGGAAGAGGAGCTGCGCTTGGCCGCTTAATTGGGCAACGCAAGTTCCCCGACTAACCTTCTCGAAGACGCCACGATTGGTCTCCAGTCAGCGGTATCAATTCCTGCTCTGTGGAGATCATCAGTATGAGCTTCGACGGCCACGACAGACCTTTCCCGCGATGGTTCCCGTACTTCTTCGCGGGATTGGCTGTGGTCGGCTCTATCGTATACTTCTCTCTCGTCTAACGCTTGTTGGCGCGCGCATCCATGAGTTGCTGCATCCGCGATCTCAGGTCTTCGGCAGCCTTCTCTCCACGAAGGTAGATGAGCCCGCGCTCTATGGTTTTCCCGTTTTCATCCTTCGTGCCGTTGAAGAACGCGTCCCGCTCGGCCTTCGACATTTTCAGAACGGCCTGAGCCTCGCACTCGCGCTGCTATTCCTCTGACCATGTGTTGACCGGCGGTCCGGTGATTTCAGAGATTGCGGTGGTTTCACGTGAATAGGTCATTTGAGCAGGATCGTATGCACTATCGAAACGGGATCGTCTGCGTTTGCTGGGCTAAACGTCAGTTGGACTAACAGCTTTTTCGGGTTTTGCTCGCTTGGGAGGCACTGAGAGGATCAGTTTTGTGAGGACCTCGTAGACGGATTGTGGGCCGCACTCGTTCTTCCGAGCCGCGCAGTCTTCGAAGAAGCTCACATACTGGTCGCATCGGGTTGAGCGCTGCTGCTTCGGAGCCTCCGCACATTGAGTGTAGGCCTGCCGAAGAGCCGGTGGCGGATCGAACGATTCAAAGACCTCCTGGGCGGGCGTTCGAGTGAGCTTTTCATGGGCAAGAATAAGGCCGGCCGGACCCGCGAGGATGAGGATCGCTATGAAGCCGTGATGGATCTTTCGCATCGGCTTACGTCGGGCCTTTATGGTTAAGACGGAGTTAACCTATTCCCCATGACATAGACGCGTGTAACTGCATAGCATAGCGGACTATGCCGAGCCTAAGGATGCGAATTGATGACAGAGCGCTCCGAGCGAGAGGACGATCAACCTGAAACAGATGCAAAGGCCAGCACACCGCAGCTGGATCGACTGGAGCAGCTGGCCAATGCCGCTGCCACTGCCGCCCAAGCAAAGCAGTGGCGCGCACGCAAGAACGGTATCAATCAAGAGGAGGAAGCATCGGAGGTCCGCGACCTCAGTAACAACGCTGAGGCCCGGGCTCGGGCAGAGGAAGCGATGCGGCAGATGATGGCAAAGCCACAG
>NZ_QDGA01000058.1 GCF_003347665.1 Microvirga calopogonii | reverse complement strand
TGAAGGACGAGATCGCCCGGCTCAAGCACCTGCCGCCGCGCCCACCCTTCAACCCCTCCGGCATGGAGAAAGCCACCCAGCCGCGCCCTGCTGGTCCAGGCCGGCGTCCCGGGCGCGGCGCCAAACGGGATCGGGTCACCCGCGAGGTCACGATCCCGGTCGAGGCTCCGCCCGGCTCGCGCTTCAAAGGCTACAAGACGGTCGTGCATCGGGATCTGGTGCTGGTTGCCGAGGTGGTGCGCTACAAACGGGAACGGTGGGTGACACCCGAGGGCCAGACCCTCATCGCGCCGCTGCCGATTGGCATCACCGGCGGGTTCGGACCCAATGTGCGGCGGTTCTGCCTCGCCCTGCACACGCAAGGCCAGGTGACCACCGAGCGCCTGACCGATCTGCTGAACGGTATTGGCCTGGCGATCTCCAAGCGCGAGGTCGTCCGTCTGCTCACCTCAGATCTGGAGCTGTTCGAACAGGAAGATCGTGCGATCCTGCAGGCCGGCCTGGTCTCGTCGCCTTACCTCACCGTCGATGATACCGGGGCGCGCCATGCCCGCCGTCCCGCGGTGACCACCCAGATCGGCGGCGAGCGCTTTTGCGTCTTCCGCACCAGCCGGTCGAAATCGCGCCTGAACTTCCTGACGCTGCTGCGGGGTGGCTGCGAGGACTACGTCGCCAACGAGGCCGCGCTGGACTATCTGCGCCGGCAGCCGGTCGAGGCCGCCGTGATCGCCCGGTTGAGCCAGCTCCAGGACCAGGTGTTCAGCTCGCAGATGGAGTGGTGGCAGCATCTGCTGCGCTGCTCGATCAACATCTTCGACCGGCCTCTGCTTCGGCTACTGGATGAAGCCGCCACCTGGGGCGCGCTCCGGCATCACGGGCTGATGGCCAACACCGTCGTGGTCTCCGACGATGCCGGGCAGTTCCGGGTTGCTCAGCACGCCCTATGCTGGATCCATGCGGAGCGCCACCTGCAGAAGCTGATGCCGGCCTCACCCAAGCAGGCCAATGCCGTTGAGCTGGTCCGCGAGGCGATCTGGTGTTTTTATCGCGGTCTGAAGCTGTGGAAGCAGAGCCCCTCGCCAGGTGGGGAGCGGGCCTTCCGGCGGCAGTTCGACAAGATCTTTGGCCTGCGCACGGGCTACCAGGAGCTCGACGAACTGCTCGCCCGTCTGGCACGGCGCAAGGGCGAACTGCTGCGGGTGCTCGAGCGTCCCGAGATCCCGCTGCACACCAATGCCTCCGAGAACGACCTGCGCGCCTGGGTGATCAAGCGCAAGATCTCCGGTGGCACCATGAGCGCGGATGGCCGCCTGGCCCGCGATGTGATGCTGGGGCTGTTGAAGACCTGCCGCAAGCTCGGATTGTCGTTCTTCGCCTATCTCGGGGATCGGCTGGGATTGAACACAGGTCAGCCGAAGATCCCGCCGCTGGCCGACCTCGTCATCCGGGCAGCCTGAGGCCCGCGGCCCACACTCTGCTCTGCTGACGTTCCGGCGTTATCCGCTCATCAGCCTGTCACGGAGACACAGCATGCACGAGGACAGTCCCACCACCCGCATCGCGATGGTCCTCATCTTCATGGGGCTGGTGGTTGCCTTGGCCGCCGTGCTGTTTGTGATGATCGCTTACGGATATGGCGAAACGTCAGGGCCGGGAGGGTTCCCGTCTGCGCAGGTGGAGGGTCGGAACTACCAGTCGGCACGGTCATCCATAGACTGAAGCCCGAAGACCAGTCTGCAGGTATCCCTTGCCCCCTAATCTGCTCCGCTTAGTAACTGGGGCAGTTTCGGGGGCGAGCAGTCTTCTGGTTAGACATGTGCTAAGGCACACTGGATTATCGTCTTTGGCGTCATACCGACTTTCTCGGTTGACCTTTGACCGCGGTCTTGATGGAGGGACTGATGCCAAGCTAGGCAAATACCCCTGGGAGCCATTCCTCGGCTGAGGCTTGGACGAGCGATGTGAACAGAGGCTCCCCCCCACAGTTCCACCTTGGGGTCAGCGCAAGATTTGTTCCTGATTATACGCTAAGGTAGAACGAACAACGAACCTGACGATCGGCTCTGCCGTTGGGCTATGCGGCGCGAGCCAAGGGCTTGGGTAGTCGCAAGGGTCGAAAGCCGTCTACAAGCACAGGCTGCTCGCCCCATGCGTAGGTGCCGGTGAGATTGATGTGCTCCCAGCTCAGAGGCGACACGTGCTTGAGCACCTCAGGCGGGATGATCCGACCCTGGCGGCGGAGATGGTCCACAGCCCGTCCGAGATAGACCGTGTTCCAGTGGATGATTGCGCTGACCACCAGGTTCAATCCAGATGCCCGGAAGGCTTGGCTCTCGAACGAGCGGTCCCGGATCTCACCACGCTCGTGGAAGAACACGGCTCGCTTGAGCTTGTGGGCCGCCTCGCCCTTGTTCAGGCCGGCCTGACAACGCCGCCGGAGTGCAGGGTCGGAGTACCACTCGATCATGAACAGCGTGCGCTCAAGGCGACCAAGCTCCCGAGGGCGCGGGCGAGTTGGCTGGGATTGCGAGAGGCGGCCAGCCGCTTGAGGATTGCCGATGGTGCGACAGCTCGTGTCTCGATCGAGGCCGCCAAGTGAAGCAGGTCATCCCAGTACTCCATAATCAGGCTGGCGTTGATCGGCACGCCAATGTGCTGCTGAAGTGCCGGATAGGCATCCGGCTTCTCGAAGGTATGGAGCTTCCGGTCCTTGAGGTTGCGCAGCCGCGGAGCAAACCGCCGGCCCGTCAAAGCGAAGAGGCCAAACACGTGGTCGACCACGTCTTTGGCCTGTGCCATCTGCTCGGCTTCCGGTTTGTGCCCCGCTTGCGGGATCTGAAGGATCGGCGGCTGGCCACCATGGCGGGCCTGGAGGTGCCGAGTAGCCTCCAGTCGTTGATGGGCCGCCCGATCCGCGCCGACGTGGTGCGCCAAGGCTGGGACGAGGTGCTGCATCTGGCAGCGTCCCTCAAAGTTGGTACGGTCGCTCCCTCCGTGATGCTCAAGAAGCTGAGCGCTTACAAGCGCCAGAACCGGGTGGATCTCGCCCTCCAGGAGATTGGGAGAACCGAGCGGAGCCTGTTCACGCTCGATTGGCTGGAGAGCCCAGACCTGCGGCGGCGTTGCCATGTCGGCCTCAACAAGGGCGAGGCGCGCAATTCCCTGGCCCAGGCAATCTTTGCCCATAAGCAGGGCCGGACCACGGATCGGACGTTCGAGAACCAGAGCTACCGTGCCTCGGGGCTCAATCTGGTGATCGCTGCGATCGTGTACTGGAACACGCTCTACATGGGCCGAGCGGTGGAGCATCTGCGATCCCAAGGCTGGATCGTGCCGGATGAGCTTCTCACGCATGTCGCACCATTGGGCTGGCGACACATCAGCCTGGCCGGCGACTATCTCTGGCAGCAGGCCGCCACTGTGGTCGGCCAGCACCGTCCGTTGCGCAATGTCCGCCACCGAAGCGCTGCCTGAGGGGTGCTTCCCTGAGGAGTGTTCATGCTTCGTCCAAGATACCGAGGTTTATTGCACAAACCTTGCGCGCTCCCCTATATCAGGAGGACGTCGATGGCGGTGTACGTCCTCGATAAACACCAGAAACCGCTGATGCCGTGCTCGGAAAAACGAGCCCGGAAACTGCTCTCGGCCGGACGCGCCCGGGTGCACCGCATGCGTCCGTTCACGATCAGGCTCATCGACCGCACGGTCGAGGAGTCCACCCTTCAGCCGATCCGGCTGAAAATCGACCCCGGCTCGAAAGGCACCGGAATCGCCCTCACCAGAGGCGACGTGGCCCGCCAGTGGGTTCTCGCGCTCATCGAGCTCCAGCACCGGGGTCACCAGATCCGCGATGCGCTGACGCAACGGCGGGCCTTCCGACGCCGGCGCCGTGGCAATCTCCGGTACCGTCCGAAGCGATTCGAGAACCGCACACGCCCAGAGGGGTGGCTCGCTCCCTCCAGCACCGGGTTGATACCACCGTCTCCTGGGTGCGCCGCCTTCGCGAACTCGCTCCTGTGACGGCGATCGACCTCGACGCGTCCGATTCGACACCCAGATCATGCAGAACCCGGACATCTCAGGCGTCGAATATCAGCAGGGCACCCTCGCCGAATACGAAGTCCGTGAGTATTGCCTCGAAAAATGGGGCCGCGCCTGCATCTATTGCGATGCCGTGAACGTGCCGCTCCAGATCGAGCACTTCGTGCCCCGATCCAAGGGCGGCACTGACCGGGTTTCCAATCTCGGGATCTCCTGCCAGCCGTGCAACCAAGCCAAGGGCAGCATGAGATTGACGGACTTCGTTCGCAACCCAAAGCGACTCTCTCGGATCCAGGCGCACATGCGCGCGCCGCTCCGCGACGCCGCCGCGATGAACGCGACGCGATGGGCGCTCTACGAAGCCCTGAAAGAGACAGGCGTGCCCGTCTCAGGCTGGTCCGGCGGTCGGACGAAGTGGAACCGCTCCCGCCTCGGAATCCCGAAAACCCACGCCCTCGATGCCGCCTGCGTCGGAAGCGTCGAGGACCTCGTCGGCTGGCAGCAGCCGACGCTCACCGTCGCCTGTGCCGGACACGGCGCTTCCAGCTAAACGTATAATCGGGCACAGATCTTGCGCTGCCCCTTCAAGCTGCATAGGACTGGGTTGAGAGGGAGCGCATGAGCAACTTGGATGAAAAACGCCCTGACGGATGGTCAGCATCCCCTCTCACCGAGTTTTACGATACTCTGTTCAGCAACACCCTTGCGAGCTTCAACAATCTGCCCGCAGAGCGCCGCAAGTTAGAAGCCGTAGATAATATATTTAATAGTCTACTCCAAGATTTCATAGACCCTGAGCACATCTTGCCGGCCTTGCTAATCTTGCGCAGTATTGGCGCCTATCGAGTGGCATCCCTTTTGAGCATGACAGCCCCCACGGATGCTTATGTGTCTATGCGCTCATGCCTTGAATACGCGGGTTATGCTCATCTACTCAAAGCCAATCCTGAATTGAATGAGACATGGCTGAACAGGGAAGACAACGAGAACACTCGCAAGGAGGCACGGAAAGCCTTCACAGGCGGCGCAATGCTGACAGCTATCAAGGATGCCGACAGAGACCTAGGGCGGATTTACAAATATCTTTATGAATGGACAATTAGCCATGGGGCCCACCCCAATGAACGGGCGCTAATGTCCTCCCTCAAAATCATCAAAGAGCAAGCTACAGGCAAAACACACCTTCAGGTTCTTCTATTGCCCGAAGGTGGTGTCGTCACTCAGTCTGCAATGAAGACTTGCGCCCAAATCGGGATTGCAGTCCTTCGAGCAGCCGCCCTCATCTTTCCCAGCCGGTTCGAAGAACTTGGCCTCAACGCTGCAATCAAAGAGGCAAGTAACGGGCTCTGATAAACTCTAACTGCTCCCCACACCCCGCCTGTCTTTCAGGCTGGCTGGGATGCGGCTATGCTTGGAGGCTGACTTGGCCTGAACGAGCCTACATGGAGGCACGCGATGGATAAGACGCCACCGTTGCAGTAACTTGAAAAGGGCATAACGAACCCCGTCGAACGGGTCGTTCAAGCTGCAAGGCCGAAGAGCTGATTGAAGAGACGGACTTCGCCTGTCGCTCGACATCCCTACTTGTTGTAATGACCGCGGCGGATCATGCGCATGATCTCAAAACCCGTCAGGGTCGCGGCGGCGGTTTTCATCGTCTGGAAGCCGCGTGTCGGACGGATCATCCGCTTGAGTGCACCGTGATCCGCCTCAAGAATGTTGTTCAAGTACTTTGACGTGCGGTGTTCGACATACTGCGGCAGCAATCCCTCGCCCTGCAGGCGCCGAATTGCCTTCGGATACGATGCCAGTTTGTCGGTCGTGATGGCTGAGGGAGGATAGTCGCACACCGCCCGCAGGGCTTTACGAAGGAAGCGATAAGCCGCTCCGGTATCACGCCGACCGGCCAGCATCGAGGCAATCAACCGACCGTGTTTATCGACTGCTCGAAATAAGTACCGCCAGCGTCCGCCTACTCGTACATAGGTCTCATCCACGCGCCATGAGCCTGAACGATGACCCTGGTATGGTCGCATCCGCTTCTTAATCTCCGGGGCATAGCGCTGCACCCAACGAAAGAGGGTGGATGGGTCTATTTTGACACCGCGCTCCTGCATCATCTCAGACAGATCGCGATAGCTGATCCCGTACTTGCAGTACCAGCGCACGCACAGCAGGATCATCGCGACTGGGAAGCGACGGCGCTTGAACAGAGACACGGGAGCGAATCCTTGATGAACCGCTCCTCGCTATACGGCCGAGGTTAATGCAACGGTGCCGTCGGAAGCGCATGCTGGTCGACGCGGTCCGCAGCGAATGGCAGGTCTCGATCCGCAGGGCCTGTGACGCTCTCGAATTTGACCGCTCGACTTACCACTACAAGTGCCGTCGCTCCGGCCAGGCCGCCCTCGAACAGAAGATCAAGGAGATCTGCCATGTTCGTATCCGCTACGGTTATCGTCGTGTTCACGTGCTGCTGCGTCGTGAAGGCTGGCGCCATGGCCAGAACAAGACGCGGCGGATCTATCGCGAATTGGGCCAGCAATTACGCAACAATACGCCGAAGCGCGGGGTCAAGGCCAAGCTGCGCGATGATCGCAGGCCGGCCACACGATCGAACCAGACCTGGGCGATGGACTTCGTCCATGATCAGTTGGCGAGCGGACACAAGCTTCGCGTCCTTACGATCATCGATACCTTCTCCCGCTTCTCGCCGGGACTGGGCAGCCGTCAACAAAAGTCAGGGATAGCCCCTGGCCCATGTCCTGTTCGCGACTCTTCGATTGTAGTGTTCGCAACGCGAAATTCGAGCGGGCCGCTGCACATTGTCTGTGAAGCCTCCGCACAGCGTGCAAATGCTCATTCTCGCTGCCCTGGACGCGGTTTGCTCAACGCGGTCCAGGACGGCCGCCCGTGGGAGGGATGCCTCGCCTTGTCGTACCTGTCACCATACGGCTTGATCGGCTCCATCTGTCGCGTCACCTCTTCGAGTTCTTCGCCGGTGAGGTCCGTTGGGGGATTCCCGATCGCCACGACGATTACGGCCAGCAGCCCATCAATGCCAGTAAAGAGCGCCTCAGCGATATCGTTCAAGAGACCGGAGCCAAGGCGATCCATTATCGCTATGACTGCGGCGTAGCAGGGCATTCGAAAAATGATTCGACAACACGAGGACAGATGGACTTCGCCTCTTGCTCGAGGCCGTCGGTCGTTGTCCTCCGAAAGACGTCGGTGGTGCGCCGGGCTATGCCGAATACCTCGATGCCATCAGCGACCCCGCACATCCGGAGCACGAACAAATGCGCCTCTGGGGTCCGGAGCGGTTCGATCCCAACGTCGTCGACCGGAAGGCGCTCGAGGCCGCCGTCAACGCATTGTCCGCTGGCCTCATTTTTGCTTACTGCAGGTTGGCTGGACGCTCTCAGGATGGAGATTAGAATGTCTGCATTGTCGAAGCTGAACGTACTTGCGCTACCTTTTGCGATAATGGTTGCGCTATTCCCAGCATCCGCAAAAGCGCCGATCTGGAGTTCGAGCGATCAGTACGGTACTTTTGCCCGCGATGGCTATTCCTGGAACAACGACGTATATGGTCAAGGTGCTGGGCCCCAGACGATCTCTGTGCATTCGGTCCACCAGTGGAGTGTGTGGTCGAACCAACCTGATACTGGCGGCATCAAGAGCTATCCCCACGGAGCTTTCAATGTCGGGAAACCGCTGAGTGCGATCAACGACCTGAGGTCGAGCTTTAATCAGAACGTCCCGACTAGCGGCCGTTGGAACTTCGCCTACGATATCTGGGACAGCTCAAATACGTATGAGGTTATGCTTTGGACCAACTACACCGGCAATCCGGATGGAAGCGGTGATGTTAAGCCCATTTCTTACAAGTATAACTCTTCAGGGACCGCCGCTGTCCCAGTCTACACAGGCGTGAATGTCGGGGGAGCTACCTGGAACGTGTTTGAAGGCTGGAACAAACATAAGGTTATCTCGTTTTTGCGCAGCTCCAAGACCAACAGCGAGACTGTGGATATCAAGAGTATCCTGCAATGGATAAAGTCGAAAGGATATTTCGGTGACATAATCGTCGGCAGCGTCCAATACGGTGTTGAGATAACCTCATCCCCAGGCGGGCAAAACTTCGAGGTCAATCATTGGGCTGTAATAGCGAAGTGACTACCTTGGGGCCTACGATGAGGTGATCAGCCGCTCCCTCGTTGTGGGCTCGGCGAAGATCGGCCGCTGTTCATGATGCCGGGCCTGGCACCGCAGGCCTCGTGCCGAATTAAATTGGCAGGTTCTGCTCAGTTCGTCGCGGCGTGCACCGTCAAGTTGCTGACGTAGTTTTGATATGAACAGTCGCGCAGCCGACGCCCTATCACTTTGTGGTTCGGGCGATGTTGACCTGCCACTGAGTATTTCGGAGTTAGAGTCCCGCCCGAAGTGATCTGCGGCCGGCAAACTGGACCATTTTTGGCTAGAGTTCTCGACTGCCGAACCCTTCGGCTGGGAGGAGCGATGGACCATGAAGGCCTCGAAGTTTTCAGATGCGCAGAAGGCGTTCATCCCGAAACAGGGCAACGACGGGGTTGCGGTGGCGGAGATCTGCCGTAAGGCCGGGATCAGGGCATTGTTGCATTAACCTTTGCCGTGTAGCGAGGGATGGCTACTCGAGGAGCCATCCGGTTGTCGATCTTCAAGCGCCGTCGTTTTCCAATCGCGATCATCTTGCTGTGCGTACGCTGGTACTGCAAGTACGGGATCAGCTATCGCGACCTGGCTGAAATGATGTCCGAGCGCGGTGTCAGCGTCAATGCAAGCACGATCTTTCGCTGGGTTCAACGCTATGCCCCGGAGATAGAGAAGCGGATGCGACCATACCAGGGACATCGTTCAGGCTCATGGCGCGTGGATGAGACCTACGTGCGAGTGGGCGGACGCTGGCGGTACTTATTTCGAGCGATTGATAAACACGGTCGGCTGATCGCCTCCATGCTGGCCAGTCGGCGTGATACTGGAGCGGCTTATCGCTTTCTGCGCAAAGCTCTGAGGGCGGTGAGCGACTATCCTCCCTCAGCCATCACGACGGACAAACTGGCTTCGTATCCAAAAGCCATCCGGCGCTTGCAGAACGAAGGATTGCTGCCGCAGGATGTCGAGCATCGGACCTCGAAATATTTGAACAACATTCTTGAGGCGGATCACGGCGCGCTCAAGCGCGTCATCCGGCCGACACGCGGCTTCCAGACGATGAAAACCGCCGCTGCAACCCTGACGGGTTTTGAAACCATGCGCATGATCCGCCGCGATCATTGCATCCAGCGGACACGTCGAGCGACAGGCGAAGTCCGTCTCTTCAATCAGCTCTTCGGCCTTGCAGCCTGAATGACCCGTTCGACGGGGTTCGTTATGCCCTTTTCAAGTTACTGCAACGGTGCCCACACCGTCCTCGTCTTCTCACGACAAAGATCCGCGCTTCAGCCGGCGCCCATATCCGCCAAAGGATTCTCCGTGACATCGCCAGTGATTGGTGGCTGGTTAAGCACTTGAGCGAACTGCCGTAGGAGGTCAACCGTGCTCGGATCCATTTCCGCGACGGGGCCGAGTACGTAGTATGCAAGGAGGCAGGCGCGACGCCGCTGCTGGCGATCATTCAGTAGCAACGGTAGGGTATCGATGGCCTGCTCCCGTTCAAATGTGGCGATAGTAGTTTGCTGGCGAATGACTGAGGTCAGGCGATCACGAGGTAGAGAGCGGAATGGCTCGTCTTGGATCAATATGCGGGACCAGCGGCCCAGACGATCGCTGCGGATACCCCCGCGATCGTTAGCAAGCAGCGTCACCATGCGAGTGACGCCTTCGATGAAGCCGCCAGTTGCGATTGCGTCGAGCGCATCGCAAACGTCGGGGCATGACCGCAGTTCTCCAAGCACCGGTTGCCTCGCATTCACCTGGGAGGGGCTGCTAAGGTAGTGCTGCAAAGGATTGTTCCATACGCTGTGGAACACCAGCTCAAAGATCATGTCGCGCAGGTCGCGCCAGAAGATCATCGCCTGTTCGACGTGCTGGACATATAGTGCTTCTGCAGTTAGGAACGGATTTTCCGCTCTGGCCCTTGCGCGATTGCGTCGAACCTGCTCGGCCAGAGACTGGACGCCAACCATCATCGGATTCTGTGAAGACATTAGCGCTCGCGATAAGCGTTTCGGGTGGAGACTTCGGCTGGCCTCGGCCGTGAGGTCTGTGACTGCAGCTCTGATGAACGGACGGGCAACTGTATGATAGATCTGGGCCTGAATCCGAGATGTGTGGTCGACAGCGTTGAAAGGAATCTCGTCCCGATAGCTGTCGTTAAGTGCACGAATATCCTTGAAGGTGCGGCTGACCAGTTCAACGCTGAAGTGCTTGCATCCATCATGCTCTTCAACATCTTTGATGCACATTTCGTAGAGCCCGGGCATCAACGTTTCGATCGCTTCCAGAATGGTGGCGACTTGATTGAACTCCCTATTGATAACTCTCGAAGATACAAAAATTCCGAGATGCCCGACGTCATTGTGTACCATGTAGATAATACGTTGGCCGCGAACCCGGACCTCCTCCTCGTTCTGGTAAACATCTGTGATCCAATTCAGAGCTTGCTGAGGCGGGGTGACGTTGTCACCATGGCTGGTGAAAACGATGATGGGCGCGCGGATCTGCTTGAGATCGATGTGCTGACGCTCCGATAGATTGGCCCGGTTTCTGGCGAGCCGGTTGCCGATGAACAGGTTCTCTAGAATCCAGCAGATCTCATTCTCGTGCAGCAGGCAGAAACTGCCCCACAACTTCTCCCTTGCTAGGAAACTTTCGCGCGCCGTGTCAACGTCGCGAAAAGTCTCAGCGTACTTCAGGAACAGCCGGCTCTCGGGATTGAGTAGTTCAAAATTTTGTATGAGATTGGCGCCGTCGAAGATCCCGTTGCCGAGGTCGCATAGAAACATCGGTATCCATATGCCCCCGAATATGCCGGCAATGTAGCGGAAACTGCTATCGCCGATGTTCCCCGATACAGCCGACACCGGCGATCCGTTGATGACAATGGGGCCTGTCAAGTCAGGGTTTGTTGCGGCCAGCACGAGCGTTGCCCAGCCAGCTTGGCAGTTACCAACGATTGCCGGGAGAGGGGCACGCGGATGCCGGCGGATAACTTCCCGAACAAAGGCGGCTTGCGCATAGGCGACATCGGAGAGTTGCTGACCCTGCTCCGGCTCGCGACGGAAGGCCACCAGATAAACGGGATGACCTTCGCGCAATGCGACGCCGGCCTGACTATCGGCTGCGTGGGCGCCGACACCCACACAGTGTCCGGCTCGCGGAGGGACAATAACAAATGGCCGGCGGGACAGGTCGGTGGTAACATCCTGAGGAGGGATAATTCGTAGTAATACAAAGTTGGATTTTAGCGGAAGCTCCCGTCCGTCCATAATGGCGTCGTACTTGTAGAAAAGCACCGGTGGACAGCCAGCCGCCTCATGTTCGAGGAAGATGTCGCCACTCTGTCGTAAAGTATCAAGTAGAAGTACAGCGCGATCAATTGCGTCTCTGATGTATTCGTTCCAGTACTCCCCAAGCCGTCCGTCTTCACACAGGTTTCGCAGACCTATGGCGAGACGTTCACCGGTTGCCAAGAATTCTGGTAGCCGCATGGAAGCCAGTTCGCCACTACGTTTAGCCCGCAGCATCAACGCGTCTCGCAGAATGGTGACAGTTCTGGCATTCGCCCCTACACTACGATCGACGTAGATGCTGAATGGGCCGCGGAAGAACGCACCGTCGAGTTCATCGCGTTGCGTTTTCATTGACGGCGTGCGATTGGACCATTCGAAAGCGCCAGACATAGTCCGACTTCCTTTGTTCTACACCAGATACCCCACCATAATGCTGACTTTCGCTGTGGTGCCGAGCTGCTTACTGTGCGCGCCTCATCCAGCTAACTGTTTGCAGGCTAGAAGGCGTCGCCCACGAATCGAGCCCGGTGTCTTCCCACCGCCTTTGCAATTCTCCCACGCAAGTTTGGTGCCACGCACGGTATAAAACCGCAAAAATATTGCTGTGAGACCCGTCTGAGGGAGGCTCGCCCTGTGCCTTTTTGTGTGTTCAGTGGCACCGGACATGACCGGAGCGGCCCGACGCACGCGTTGAGAGTTGGACGAGACGTCGTCGCCTTTGTCGCAGATCAGACACACCATCGCTGCTCGACTGCTTCTCGCCAGATCGGCACCTGTGGTCCTCTACGCCAGTGTGGCCTTGTTCTCTTATTCCGGGGCTTCTGGTCAAGCCATTTGAGCGGCCCTTTCCGTCAGTTCGGCTGATACCACCTGTCGCGTCAGGGTTCTCTCCGCGGTCGGCAGACACCGCCGCATGATGGGGTCGGAAGCCTCAGCCTGCCATGTTGCATACGCGGTCAATCTGCTCCCTGAGGTTCAGGTTTCAGGCCGCAACGGTGCCCACGCGATGGCTGCTGCCTCGTCCCGACAAGGGACATCACTCCGCCAGGCGGCGGATCTCGTGAGCTACAATCTCATGCCGGCAGGCCCTCCTTGTTGGACCAGCGGAAGTCGGTACCATCGTGCCACATTCTGTGGAGGATGACCGACAGCTTACGGGCGACCGCCACCATGGCCTTCTTTCCACCGACCTTCCTGGCAAGCCGCGTCCCCCAGGCTTTGATCGACGACCAGTGCGAGACGCGGTTGAGAATGATGCCCGCCGCCTCAAAGAGGTAGGTTCGCAGGAGCGGATCGCCGCATTTCGAGATCCGCCCGCTCCGATCGACCTCGCCCGACTGGTCGCGTCGCGGGGTCAGGCCAAGGTAAGCCCCTACGCTGGATGAGCTCGAGAACCGGTCGGGTGTGTCGATGACACTGATATAGGCCAGAGCGACCAGAGAGCCGACACCGGGAGCCGTCATCAGGCGTCGGGCTAGCTGATCCTGGCGCGCCAGCCCCATGAGGCGAGGGGTGAGGATGCCGATGTGTCGGCTGACTTCCTGCAAGGCTGTCAGGAGGGCCTCAACCGCATCCTTCAGTGGCCCATCTGCCACCAAGTCGCGCACGCGGTCGATGAAGGGCTGATGGCCTCCCTTACCAGCGAGCAGACCAAAGGGCTCGAGCATGCCTCGGATCTGGTTGATCAGGTCCACACGCACCTCGACCAGACGGGCTCGTGAGCTGAGGAAGCTGCGGATCACCTGGCTGTCCAGGCTTTTGACGGTGACCTTCCGGTACCAGCCCGAGCGCATCATTGGGATCGGTCTTGTTCACCTGCAGAGACAGCGCTGCCTTGGCATGGCGAGCGTCCAGGCAAATCACAGGCAAGCCGCGCTTCTTCAACTCATGCCAGTGCCATGTCGACAGCGGGCCGCTGTCCAAGCCACTCCGCTCCACATGCGGGGCTCTCGCCTTGACGACTGCGGCAATGGCCTCTGGCGTCGGAGCGCATTTGCCCCGCCAGAGCGCCTTCCCATGCTCGTCGACAATGCAGACGGCTGTCTGCTTGAGCGACACGTCCAGCCTGACATACTGCTTCATGAGGATACTCTCCGTTGGCTCCAGTTTGGCCTGATCGCATCAGACCCTACTTTGCTGTCGAAGGGCACCAGGCCCGGAATAACCCCATGTTGCGTTAACCCCGAGGTAGGAGCCGGATGCGGGAATTCCGCTCGTCCGGATCTGTGCGGGGGGTGCCCAGCAATGGGCATCCCTACCGCGATTCTGTTCCTGATTATACGCTAAGGTAGAACGAAAAGCGAACCTGCCCATCGGCCCTGCCGTTGGGCTACGCGGCACGAGCCAAAGCCTTCGGCAGTCGCAGGGGACGAAAGCCGTCCACGAGCACAGGCTGCTCGCCCCAGGCGTAGGTGCCGGTGAGGTTGATATGCTCCCAACTCAGAGGTGAGACGTGTTTGAGCACCTCAGGCCGAATGATCCGTCCCTGGCGGCGGAGATGATCCACAGCGCGACCGAGATAGATCGTGTTCCAATGGATGATCGCACTGACCACCAGGTTCAGCCCGGACGCTCGAAAGGCTTGGCTCTCGAACGAGCGATCCCGGATTTCGCCGCGCTCATGGAAGAACACGGCTCGTTTGAGCTTGTGAGCCGCCTCGCCCTTGTTCAGGCCAGCCTGACAACGCCGCCGCAGAGCAGGGTCGGAGTACCACTCGATCATGAACAGGGTGCGTTCGAGGCGACCGAACTCACGAAGGGCGCGGGCGAGCTGGCTTGGATTGCGGGAGGCTGCCAACCGCTTGAGGATGGTTGAGGGAGCGACTGTTCGCGTTTGGATGGAAGCCGCCAGATGAACCAAGTCATCCCAGTACTCCATGATCAGGCTGGCGTTGATTGGCACGCCAATGTGCCCCTGAAGTGCCGGATAGGTCTCCAGCTTCTCGAAGGTGTGGAGCCTCCGGTCCTTGAGATTACGAAGGCGTGGAGCAAACCGCCGGCCCGTCAGGGCGAAGAGGCCAAAGACGTGGTCACTCGTTATGTGGACACTCGGCGGACAGAGGCAGCAGGAACTGCTATTCTTCTGCTGCGTCCGACCCAGGTCTGGAGGCCTGCGATGTTCACGGTCCGGCGATGCCTCAGATCATCAGTTCCGGTCGAACTCGTGGATTCTGGCGGTACTTCCGTCGCGCCCGTTGCGGACTACCTCGTCTATCTGGCCTCGCGCGGCTGCTCGCCGCACGCCATCGTGGCCTACGCATACGATCTGCGTCACCTCTGGACCTTCCTCACCACCGCTGAACTTGACTGGACGACATTGACGCCAGTTCGTGCGATCGCGCTCCTCGTCCACCTGCGCACCATACCCTCCCAGGCCAAGCGGGCCAGAGGCTCCGACATCAACGCCGAACGGCGGCTGTCGCCGGCGAGTGTCAACCGCGCGCTCGCTGCCATCTCTGCGTTCTATGACTGGGCAATGCTCGCGGGCCATCACGCAGGTCCTAATCCGATCACCAAGGTCGAGTCGCGCGCCGTGCTGCGCTCAGTCGATCGGCACCGCCCCTTCCTCGAGGGCATCGCGCGCACCGCGCCGGTTCGGCGCACGCTCGCTGTGAGGACGGTGCGCCACGTGCCACGGCCGTTGTCTGGCGAGGAGGTCACGGCCATCCTTTCTGCGCTGTGCTGTCGACGCGATCTCGCGCTCGTCCGCCTCATGCTCGATGGTGGTCTGCGGCCCGGCGAGGCGCTCGGCCTCAAGCTCGAGGATGTCGCCTACGGCCGCAGGCGCGTCGTCGTGCGCCATCGCGAGGACCATCCGCGCGGGGTGCGCGCCAAGGGGTGCCGCGAGCGCGTCGTCGACCTGCACGAACCGGCAACGCTCGCCGCGGTCGCCAACTATGTGACGCTCGAGCGCCCGCGTGACACTGGCTCCGCCTTCCTTTTCCTCGTCGGCGGCCACGCTCGCCGCCGCGGCGAGCCGCTGTCCTATGCCGCGCTCGCCAAGCTGTTTGCGCGCGCCTGTGAGCGTGCTGGTGTGCGCAGGCCCCGCGTGACGCCCCATGCTCTCCGGCATACCCATGCCACGCGCATGTGGGAGGGAGGCATGTGCGAGCTTGCGCTCATGCGCCGGCTCGGTCATGCGTCACCCGAATCCACCCGCGTGTACACGCGGGTCTCGGATCCGATGGTGATCGCCGAGTACCGGCGCGCCCTCGGCATGGACGGAGCGGCCTCGTGAGAGCCGCCGGCCCGGTCTCGGCGGCGGCGCTCGCCGTCGGTAACCCGCCGCCGGCGCCCGTCCTCGCCGAACACTGCGACGAGACCGAATTCGCCAACCATGTCGCCCGCCAGCCGATCTGCGCCGAATACAAGCGTGCGCAGCTGCAGGTGTACCGGCACTTCCGAAGGTGCTGGCCCGACCTCCATGCCTGGCTTGCCCGGCCGCTGCCCGAGCGGGTCGGCCGTCTCAGTGGCGAGCGCCGGGGGGCAGCCAGCTTCCGTCTGTCCTACCAGGCCCACCCCTATCTCTATTTCCTCGCCCTCACCGACCGGCTTCGCCTCGACTATCCGTGGCTGCTCGCTGTCGGCAACACTCGGCCGCTCGTCGTGGCCTCGCAATTGGACATGGATCTCGGCATTCCGCGGCTCGTCGAGGAGGGGGTGGCGTTGGGATACAACCGCGCGGCGATCAGGCAGGCGATCTCGTGGTCAGTCGTTCGGATCGCCATGCATGAGGGCGTCCGCGATCCCGATCGGCTGCGCGCCGAGCACATCGACCGGTTGCTCGCGGCCATCCGCGACTTCGCAGAGCATAGTAGCATCGACCGGTTCTTCGGCTCGGCTGATGCCTACCGACGCGGACGGGCCAAGAGCTGGATCACGCATGGCGGCCAGCTTTCCGTCATCCTCTACCATCGCGGCCAGTCGGAGCGGCAGCCGGCGAAGACGATGCCGCGTTGGGCCGTCCGCCCGCCGGTTCAGCCCGCGATGCGCGCGCTCGTCGACCGTTGGCTGGATATCTCAAGGCCGATGCTGCGCCCCAACACCCTATACCACCGAGAAATCTCGCTGCGGCGGCTCCTCGAGTATCTCGCGACCGCAGCACCTGAGGTGCGCCGCTTCGCGCAGGTGACCCGTGATCACGTCCTCGGCTTCCTGGCGACGATGGCCGAGGACATCCAGCCGACGACGGGCCGCCGGCTCGCCACGCACACGCGGCGCGGCAGAGCGTCGGATGTTGCGCTGTTCTTCCGCGATCTCGTTGTGCTCGGCTGGGACGGGCCGGGGCAGTTGCTCATCGACTACCGCGACAAACCCCGCGTCGTCGACCGCGTGCCCCGCTTTATCCCGCAAGCGGAACTCGACCGGACCATGGAGGCGATCCGGGCGCTGCCGTGCCCGTATCGGCGCGCAGCGCTGCTGACGCTGCGCTGGTCAGGGGTCAGGCGTGGCGAGGTCCGCCGCCTCTCCTTCGACTGCCTGGACCGCTACCCTGACGGTACGCATCGGCTGCGTCTGCCGGCGGGCAAGACCTACAAGGAGCGCACGATCCCGCTCCATGACGAGGCGGCCGAGGCGCTGCGGGGCGTGATGGCCTTGCGGGCCGATGCTCCGGACCGCTGGTTCACTGACGAACTGACCGGCGGCCGCGTCCGCCACCTCTTCGTCGTCCGGGGCAAACTGATATCGGCGTACTATCTCTTCGAGACGGCGCTCCAGCAGGCCTGCCGCAACGCCGGTCTCGTGGACGCGTCGGGCCACGGCACGATCAGCGCGCATCGCTTCCGACACACGCTCGGCACCCAGCTGGCAGAACGCGGCGCCAAGCTCGACACGATCATGAGTGAGCTCGGGCACCAGAGCCCGGGGATGTCGATGGTCTACGCCCGGATCTCCGACCTCGAGGTGCTGCGTGATTACCAGGCGGTGCTTGGTCCGGGAGCCCTGATTGCGGGTCCCGGCGCCGAGGCGGTGCGCTCCGGCACACTGTCGGCAGGCGCGATCGACTGGCTGAAAGCCAACTTCCTGAAGACCGAACTTGAACTCGGGCACTGCCTGCGCCTGCCCGAGGAGGGGCCATGCGAGTGCGACCTGTACCTGGCATGCCCGCGGTTCGTGACGACCCCCGCCTACGCCTCTCGGCTTCGCGAGCGACACGGCGTCGACTTGAGGCTCGCCGATGATGCCCGGTCGCGCGACTGGCCGCGCGAGGTGGAGCGGCACTGTACCGTCGCTGCACGCATCGAGCGGCTGCTGGCCGACATGGGGGAGAACCCGCCCGACGGATGACCGCCGCCATGCTCCACGATGCGAAGCGTCACCGGCCTGCAGCCAGCGTGGCACCGACGGCCGACCGGCCCTCGAGGACGCTGGTGCGCCGCTCCGCGGTGGCCTGCGGCCATCCTTGACCGCTGCCCGGCCTCGGCGCGTCGGGAGAGGCAGGTCGGGACGAAGGGATGGTCCGTTCGATCGAACAAAGGGATTGATCCATCAGATGCCGAGAAATGCACCCGCACGACGCGCTTGACTTGTCCACATAACGAGTGACCACGTGTTTGGTCTCTTTGTCCTGACGGGCCGGCGCTTTGCTCCCCGGCTGCGCAACCTCAAGGACCGGAAGCTCCATACCTTCGAGAAGCCGGAGACCTATGCGGCACTCCAAGAGCATATCGGCGTGCCGATCAACACCAGCCTGATCATGGAGTACTCGGATGACCTGCTGCATCTGGCGGCCTCGATCCAGACGCGGACGGTCGCACCTTCGACAATCCTCAAGCGGCTGGCCGCCTCTCGCAATCCCAGCCAGCTCGCCCCGCTGCGCGGCGATCAGGATGGGAGTTGAGCGGCAATCAGGATGAGAGGTGACGGCGCGCTCCGGCGCCGCTGTCAGGCGGGTCTGAACAAAGGCGAGGCAGCCCATAAGCTCAAACGGGCCGTGTTCTTCCACGAGCGCGGTGAGACCCGTGACCGCTCGTTTGAGAGCCAAGCCTTCCGAGCGTCCGGGCTGAACCTGGTCGTGAGTGCGATCATCTGCTGGAACACGGTCTATCTTGGACGGGCCGTGGACCATCTCCGCCGTCAGGGGCGGGTCATCCCACCTGAGGTGCTCAAACATGTCTCACCTCTGAGCTGGGAGCACATCAATTTGACAGGCACCTATGCCTGGGGCGAGTAGCCTGTGCTCGTGGACGGCTTTCGACCCTTGCGACTGCCGCAAGCCTTGGCACGCGCCGCATAGCGCAACTGACTCATAAAAAGTGCAAGTTCCTCATTCGTTCTACCTTAGCGTGTCAATGGGAACAGTTCTTGCGCTGGCCGCTGTAAACAGAAAGGTTCCGTCATGACGCCTTCACCTATGACTGCCCTCACAGACGTTTTCACCGAACCCAGCGACGTCGACCCGGAAACGCTCAACAATCTGGGTCCGCTGCGGCGGCTGGCTGGGCGCTGGCGCGCATGCAAGGGGATCGACCTCAACCCGAAGGCGGAAGGTCCGGAGCGGCGCGTGTTCATCGAGACCATCGACTTCCAGGCGATCGATCCGCAGACCAACGGGCCGCAGCTACTCTACGGCCTGCGCTACCACATCCACATCACGACCGAGGAGGAGGACATCACGTTTCACGACCAGGTCGGCTACTGGCTCTGGGAGCCGGCCACCGGCCTCGTCATGCAGACCATTGCCATCCCGCGCGGGCAGGTCGCCCTTGCGGCGGGCCAGGCGAGCCCCGATGCCGACGAGATCGTCGTGACCGCAGCGCGCGGGCAGACCGATTATGGCATCTGCTCGACAACCTTTCTGGAGCAGGCGTTCCGCACCGACCACTACCGGATCACGATCACCTTCCATCCGGACGGGAGTTGGAGCTACGTGACCGATACCGAGTTGCTGGTGCATGGCCGGGACACACCTTTTGCTCATCAGGACCGAAACACGCTCCATCGGGTCGGTGAGGCGAAGCCCAATCCTCTGGCGTTGATTTTAGCCAAGCGGAAAGCAGGTTGAGCGGAACAGCGCGGGCGGGCGGGCGGGCGTCGCTCCGTAGCGAACCTTCTCTGCACAACGGTTCAAGCTTGCGCCCCAAATCTGCTCCGCTTACCTTGGTGGGTCCAGAGGACTTCGATCTTTGACCTGGCTGGGATTGATCTCCATTCTCCTTTTTGGCGCTCGCTTGGAACGGGTTTGACGATGAGACGACCCACACGCCGGGAGATCGCCGCACAGGACCGCCAGATGCTGATCCGCCAGGCACAGTTTCGCCTGGCCGCTGATGCCGTGACCGCAGCACTCTCCGGGGTTCCAGAGGTCGCGGCGGTGGCGTTGATCGGCTCGGTCGCCCGGCCGCTGTGGCGGGAGGTGCCGCGCTTTCAGCCGTTCCGAGACTGGGACGTTCCGGTCTGGCACGAATGCAAGGATGTCGACTTAGCGGTGTGGCTCGATTGCCTGGACCGGCTCCAGACTCTCAACCGGGCCCGCAGCATGGCCCTCCACCAGTTGTTCAAGGAAAAGCAGATCGGGGTGGCTCACCATCAGGTCGAGATCTTCATTCTACAAGGAGAGGTGAACGTCTATCGCGGCCGGCTCTGCCCCTTCTCGCAGTGCCCGAAGGGCAAGCGGGAATGCCTGGTCCCGGGCTGCGGGCGGGAACCGTTCCTGCAGCAGCACGCCGGCTTTACGTTCTGGCCGGACGCGCTGGCACCAGCTAGCATCATGCACCTGTATGATCGGCGGCGCGGTATCCTGCGATGTGCCTCCGAGGTATCGGCCCAGGGACAGGACGACCATGTCGCGACAGCATGACGCCTCGTGTGACGAGTATCGGGATCTGTGCAGCATCCCTGTGACCTATGGTGCTATGCCCCTTTCATTGGTGCCGATCTGGCGGAATGGCAGCGATCCGGGCCGGATCGGCGCCAATCTGCCCGACAAATTCGCGTGCTCTTCGTGACGGCTCTCAGACGTGTTCAGTGGGTCTTGGGGCTCTTTAAAACGGACAGTGCGGATTGAAACACTTGGAAGCGCTTTCAGCCACAATGCCCCGCATGCAGTTGCGTCTCACCCCGCGCGGGCACCTCTGGCTGGAGGAGGCAGTCGACGCGCCCACCCTGGATGACAAAGTGGCGGCACGGCTGGCCGAGGCGTTTGGCCGTGGCACCGGGTATGGGCTATTGCAACTCGGAGCGGGCGAAATCGGCCAGTCCTTGCCACCCGCCTTCATCTGGTGGCGCGATTTCGCCGCACGCTATGTTGAGGCAATCTGTCTTCATGGGGCGGGTGGGGGCGGAGAGACGCCGTCCGCCGTTGCCCCGCTGGCCGAGGCCGAACTCGCCACACTCGTGCTGACCGCCCCGATGATGCCGGGGGCAGAATACCTGAGCGTCGACATCCTGCGTGGGCTGTGGGACGATCTGTCCACCGCGTTCGCCGGGCTGTTCACAGCATCCGGCACTGACCTGCAAGTTTTTCTCAAAACGCTGAACCCGGCCTGGAATCTGATCGGCCGTGTTCACTTCAATCTGGCGGAGAACCGCCGCGACCCGGACTGGCCCTTTGCCTTCCTGGCCACCTACACCACGCGTCTGTCGGCCCAGGCGAAGGCCCAGCATGTGCCGCTCGGTCAGGCGTTGCGCGAATACGCCGGCGCCGCCAATCGAGACAGGCTGTTGTCGCTCTTGATGCCGGTGCAGCGGGCGGCGGAGCGCGCCAGTTGGCTCAAGGCCATGGTCGATGCCGGCGAGATCTTTCATCCTCTCCGCTGGAGTCCCGCCGAGGCCGCACGGCTCCTGAACAGCGTGCCCGACCTGGAAAGCGCCGGGGTGGTCGTGCGCCTGCCGGCTCAGTGGCGCGCGGGCCGCCCGTCACGCCCGCACGTCTCCGCCACAGTTGGCACCCGGCCGCCATCCGGGACTGGCCTTGACGCCCTGCTCGATTTCCACATGGACGTGACCCTGGAGGGTGAGCCGCTCACCGCCGCGGAGATGGCCACATTGCTCGCCGGCACTGAGACGCTGGTGCTGCTGCGCGGCCAATGGGTGGAGATCGATCGTCCGCGTCTGGACCGTGCGATGCGCCGCTTCAGGGAGGTGCAGGATCTCGCCGAGCAGGAGGGGCTCACCTTTGCAGAGGCCATGCGCCTGCTGGCCGGCACTGAGGCCACCGGGGACGACGAGCCCGCCGCAGGTGCCGACTGGTCGCACATCAGCGCCGGAGCGTGGCTGACTGAGACGCTGAGGACGCTGCGCAACCCCGACGGTGCCGGTGTTGATCCGGGCCCCGCCCTGAAGGGACGCTTGCGCCCATACCAGAAGGCGGGTGTCGAATGGCTCCACCTCCTGAGCGGACTTGGCCTTGGCGCCTGCCTGGCCGACGACATGGGTCTGGGCAAGACCATCCAGATTCTGGCATTGCTGCTGATCCAGAAGCGGAAAGGAGCCGCGCCCAAGCCGAGCCTGCTGGTCGCCCCGGCCTCGCTGTTGGCCAACTGGGCGACGGAGATCGAGCGCTTCGCCCCTGACCTGAACGCGAGGATCGTCCACCCCTCGGCGATGCCGGCCGAAGACCTCAAGCAGATGACGGTGGAGGGATTGTCGGGCCTGGATCTGGTGATCACCAGCTATGGCTCGCTGCTGCGCCTGCCGGTGCTGGCCAAAACGTCCTGGCACTTCGTGGTGCTGGACGAGGCGCAGGCGATCAAGAATCCCAACGCCAAGCAGACGCGCGCGGCCAAGGCCCTGCGGGCTGAAGCCCGGATCGCCTTGACCGGAACGCCGGTGGAAAACCATCTCGGCGACCTGTGGTCGATCTTCGACTTCATCAATCCCGGCCTGTTGGGGAGCGCGAAGGAGTTCGGCCGCACCACCAAGGCCCTGGCCGAGCGGCCGCACAATCCTTTCGGCCCGCTGCGCGATCTGGTCCGGCCCTACATCCTGCGCCGGATGAAGACCGACAAGACCGTCATCACCGACCTGCCGGACAAGATGGAGGTCAAGGCGCTGTGCCCGTTAAGCCGCAAGCAGGCTGCGCTCTATGCTGACGCGGTGACGGATCTCGCCAAGACATTGCAGGATGCCGACGGGATCCGGCGCAAGGGTCTCGTGCTGGCGACGCTGATGCGGCTGAAGCAGATCTGCAATCATCCCTCGCAGTGGCTCAACGATGGCAGGTGGACCGAGGCGGACAGTGGCAAGTGGGCTCGCCTGCGCGCGATCGCCGAGGTGGTCGCCGCCCGCCAGGAGAAGATGCTGGTCTTCACCCAATTCCGCGAGATGACGGCACCCCTGGCGGCGTACCTTGGTCGGATCTTCGGCCGACCCGGGCTGGTGCTGCACGGCGACACCGCTGTCAAGCACCGCCGGGCCCTGGTCCAGACCTTCCAGGAGGACGAGACCGTGCCGTTCTTCGTCCTGTCCTTGAAGGCGGGGGGCTCGGGACTGACGCTGACCGCGGCGTCTCACGTCGTCCACTTCGACCGATGGTGGAACCCGGCGGTGGAGAACCAGGCCACCGACCGGGCCTTCCGAATCGGTCAGACGAACAACGTGCTGGTGCACAAATTCGTCTGCCAGGGTACAGTCGAGGAGAAGATCGATGCGCTGATTGAGGCGAAGAAGGGCCTGTCGGACGATCTGTTGGTCGGCGGAGACGAGATCAACCTGACCGAGATGAAAGACGAGGATCTGCTGCGGATGGTGGCTCTTGATCTGAAGTCGGTCATGACGGAGTAAGGCGGATGGCTCCTTGGTTCTATGAGGGATGGCCCCCCTACGTTCCGGTTGCGGAGCGCCGGAAGCAAGCTGCGCGCGAGGTGGAGAAGCTGCGCAAGAAAGGGCACCCGGTCGCCCCTGTCGTCCTGGAGGGACGCACCATCGCCCGGACCTTCTGGGGCAAGGCGTGGTGCGACAACCTGGAGAGTTATCAGGATTTCGACAACCGCCTGCCGCGCGGCCGCAGCTATGTGCGCAATGGTGCGGTGATCGATCTTCAGATTTCGGCGCTGGAGATCAAGGCGACGGTCAGTGGATCGTCAATCTACAGGGTTACGGTTAGCATCACGGCGTTGGCGCCGACGCTGTGGCGGTCGATCTGCACGGATTGTGCCGGCGGCATCGACTCCCTGGTCGAGTTGCTGCAAGGCCGCTTCTCCAAGGGCGTGATGGAACGGATCTGCCGCCAGGACAGAGGCTTGTTCCCCAAGCCGTCGGACATCCGGTTCTCCTGCACCTGCCCGGATGGAGCCTTGATGTGCAAGCACGTCGCCGCGGTGCTGTATGGCGTCGGCGCCCGGCTCGACGAGAGGCCCGAGCTTCTGTTCCGGCTGCGCGCGGTGGACGAGAAGGATCTGGTCGCCGATCTTGAGACGGCGCTGCCACTCTCCAATCGGCCGCTCGATGTCGGAAAGGTCCTGGAGACGGACGACATCTCGGCTTTGTTTGGCTTGGACCTGGCGGAGGCCGGAGACGCAATCCCAAGCCGTGATCCTACGCCCACTGCCCCCGAGCCGGTGGCTCGAACTGGCCAGAAGCGGACCAGCACGAAGGCGGTGGGACACAAGACAGTTGTTCGACCCCATCCGGCACCCGCTGCTCGAAAAGCGAACCCGCACGCCGCATTGCCGGCACGGCAGACCCATATAACCAGCAAGGCCAGTAAGGCCAGTAAGGTGCCTCATTCCGCTGAGCCGATCGCCCGAACCCGGCCTCCCGACGATTCCCCGATCCGAAAGGCGTCCGGACGAACCCGAGATCCCAAGGCCGGGAAAGGCAAGGGGCCGCGGACAGTCCCGAAACCCGAGATGGAATTGACCCCGGACGGGTTCGTGAAGTGGTGGAAATGACTTTCCAACCCACCGGAACCAGGAGTGCTTGGATGCCTCTGAGCACGGTGTGACGAGCTCCCTCCAAGCTTGGATCAGAGCGGCTGAATGCCCATATAATGTCCATGTCGCACAAGGGATCTTCGCCTCGCACCCTCGATCTGTTCGAGGTCACACTCACCGTACCAACACCTCGGTCCGAACCGGCTGCTGCTTCGGCCAAGCCGCTGGCGCTGGGCAGCCTGTCGGATGCTCAGCTGGCCCAGCAACTCGGCCAGCTTCTGGAGGAGGTGCAGCGCCGGATGAAGAAGGGCAGGGGGAGCCGGCCGGAATTGGAGGTGGCGGTCAGAAATGCCAGCGTATTCCTGGAGCGCCACAATTTGCACCCATCAAAACAACGGGGCAGGTCCATGCGCCCTGGTAAGTCCTCATCCACATTACAGGAGGGCGACGCAAGGCAGTGCGGGCTGCCCTTCTGGCGGGGGTGGCGCCGGCACAAGTTGCGAAGCACTTTGGCCTGCCGCTGGCTGCGGTCCGAAAGGTGCTCGAAGAGACTGCATAGGCTCCTGGGTCGCATTCGAGAATCCGTTCCCCAGCCTCAGCGAGACCCTCGGACTTTTAATCAGAGGGTCCTGGGTTCGAGTCCCAGCGCGCTCACCATATATCCCAGAGGCTTAGATCCCATGTGGCCCGCCGGCAGGTCGCACGCACAGCTTTCAGTAATCACATGGTAAGCACGAACAACAGTTTCGGCGCGCGACGTTCCGACTATAGCTCTCTCGGGCCCTGCTATAGGGAGCTGCGGAGTAACGCTCAGGCTGGTTTTGCGAGCTCCAGATCAATAATTCAGCCTTCCCATAGCGGGAGTAGGTAATCTGAACAGTTGGCGGCCTGCCGCCTCAAGCACCCGTAGCTCAGCTGGATAGAGCGTTGCCCTCCGAAGGCAAAGGTCACACGTTCGAATCGTGTCGGGTGCGCCAATCATTTCAGTCACTTAGCCCTAATCTGAGCTTTCATCCCACACAGCCGCCCCACATAGACATGTTGTCGCGCTGATAAAGGCCGGCAGGAATCGCCTATGTGCCAAATAGCCCGGCACTGTTGGATTTGCTGGCGAATCGAGCGCAATCCGGCCGGTGCATGCTATAAGCCCTAGTCCTGATTCATCCGGTATCGCTAGTGTTAACTCCTCAAGCCGCCAATCCCGAAGCCGCCAGTTCAAGCCTCGGAGCACAGACGACCGCCCCGCGCGCCCCGCTTCTGCACCTCTATGTGGATGAGACTGGATCGCGGCATCCGGACCGAAAGCCGCCTCAAGCGGGTCATGGGTATGACTGGTTTGCCATTGGCGGCATTCTGATCAATGCGGAGGAGGAAGAGGCCGCCAAGCAGCTTTATGCTGACTTCCTGAAGCGTTGGCCACAGGTTCAGCACCCGCTTCATCTAACTGACATCCGAGCGGAGAAGAAAGGATTCGCTTGGCTTGGACGGTTGAGCGATGAGGAACGAAGCCGCTTCCTCTTGGATCTGAGAACATTCCTTGGGAACGTACCCGTCGCTGGTACCGCCTGTGTCATCGACAGGCCGGGCTACTATGAGCGAGGCTATGCCAAGAGGTACGGTGATGAGAAGTGGAAGCTCTGCCGGAGCGCCTTCGACATCGTCGTGGAGCGGGCAGCCAAGTATGCGAAGCTGAACGGTCGCCGGCTCAAAGTATTTTATGAGCGTGCCGACCCTGTCACGGATGCTCAGATCGAGGGCTATTTCCAGAACCTGAAAACAAACGGCCTAGGTTTCGACACGGGGACGTCCGCGAAGTACGCGCCATTTTCCGCGGCGGACTTTGGAGAAACGCTCGTGGGCATCGAAGGCAAGGATAAGCGCAACAAGATGATGCAGGTTGCCGACAGTTATGTGTATTCAATAGCTAGAGGCAGCTACGACAGGAAGTTCGATTTCTTTCGGCGCATCTTTGAAAAGGGCCGTCTCGTCACGACGCAGGTCGATATAGCCTTGGCCCCGACGCTTGGCATCAAGCGGTACTGCTTTGATCTTGTCGATGCTGCCCGCACAAACAAAAAAGGCCGGGATTAACCCGACCGTTTTTTGCGGCCCCCATACGGTAGACCTCTAGGCATTGCCTGCACGTTATGTATGAGAACAACGGCCCCTTGGCAAGGCGGTTCCGATTATCTTTTCGTCGGGCTCCGCTACCCTTTGGAGCTATAGGCCAGCACAAAGACTCGGCCGTTAATCCTTCCGCCCTTCAGAATTGGCACAGCCATCCTAACGGCACCTAGTTCTGTCGCATCTCCAGCATAACCACGCACCGCTTGTGCGATATCGTTACTCTGTCCCCAGAGATTACAGGGATAGAGTATCCCTCGTTCTGCGCTATCCGCAGGTCATTGGCTGCTATCTGACTGGCCAGCGTCTCGCCCATACATGCGCAGTAGTCGGTTGCGCTGAATCCTACGCCCATCAGCATGTTCATGAACCTAGTATCAGCCAAGGTCCTGTTCATGCACGTTTTCCGATACCCGCTGGCCGCAGCCTCAATGTCAAATGCTAACGATGGGGTGGTACACGCGACCAAGCCCATCAGCGCTAAAATGCTGCCTAGTCTCATCCCAACCCCCATTTAGGAATGCAATCCAAGCACAACCGCCAAGGTTTCGCTAGAAGTGCCGCCTTAGTTGGGCGCCGCCTCCACTGGCGTTTGTAGGAGCTGCCGCGCGAACAGCTCCGCGACCGGGGAACGGCCCCTCTGGGTCGCCATGGCGCAGATCTGCTCCGCTCTATCAGGAGCCACGAAGAGTTCGGCCAGGGTGCTTGTGCGGCGGACGAGTGCAAAGGCTATCTCACGACCCGCAGATACGGGCTGTCCAAAGCAGCCTATTCTAGCCCGATTAATTCACGGCGACCCTTCTGAGGTTGGCTTTGCGAGCCTTACTGGTAGCTTTGACGGGCTTTCAGGCATGTCTTCACCACCTCCAAGGATTCGGCTTGGCGGATGAGAGCGGCGGGTTTGCAGGTGGACGGGACAGGGCTCGGGTCAGGGGCGTGTGCGCCCCATTGATCAGGTGACGAGGCGCGGCAGACGGCCGAGAACCACGCGCAGGATCGTCTGGTCAGGACAGGCGCTCGGCAAGTGCAGCTGGATCTGGGTCTTCCGTTCAACCACCCGGGCGGCGATCTTGATCAGGCGCAGCCGCAAGGTGTCGAATTGCGCGATGCGCCAGAGCGAGCGCTTCGGCATCCTCGCCCGCAGGACCCACATCAGCCAATAGGCGCCGGCATGCAGGAACAGCCGGAATTGGTTCGCCGTCGCTCGGGAGCAGGACGTGCGGTCGGCCGCCAGGTGGGCTTTCCAGGCCTTGATGTGGTTTTCCGCCGTGCCGCGCCGACAGTAGATCCGCTCATAGAGCGTTCTGGCTTTGCCGCCAGTGAGATTGGTGACGATGAACCGCGTGTCGCTGCCCTGCGCGCCCGCTTCGACACGAGCGATGATGCGCTCGACCCGGCTCCAGCTTGCAGCACCGTCGAAGAACTCCGTGAAGCGCCGCACCTTGCCTTTCCGAGGAGCCGCGGCAAAGCGCGCCTTGGCGCTCGCCTCCAGACCCGCAACGTGCCGGCGCAGGGTCGAGGTTGAGGCCACTCCGAGGATGAAGTCAACGCCGTTGGCTCGGCACCAATCGATCACCAGCGGACCGCAGTAATGGCTGTCAGCCCGGATCAGGATGCGGGTGGTGGGCCAGTGGGTTCGGATCGCCCGGATGAGCCGGCGCAGATGAGCCCGGATCTCGCTGCCCTTGGGCCGACGGGCCGGCCGCAGCACGGCCGTGATGAAGCGGCCCTCACCGTCGAACACGACTATGGGCTGAAAGCCGTATTCGTCGTAATGGGCATTGAACAGCCGCAGCTGCTGGTCGCCGTGAACGGCATCGAAAGTGTCGTCGAGGTCGAGCACGATCTGCTTCGGCACCTGTCCGAACGAAGCGCAGTACAGATCGATCATCGTGCGTCCCATACGCAGCAGCGACCGCGCATCGGGCATATTCTCCAGGCGCGAGAGCGTCGGCTGTGAGGCGAGATGGCGATCCGATGGCAGCACGTCCTGCGCCATCTTGAAGATCGGGTCGGAGCGCAGGCTGATGGCGTCGTTGCAATCCTCATAACCGGCAGCGATCATCAACAGCCGGAAGCGGATCAGATCGGCCAGGCGATGAATGACCTGATCCTGAGAGCGTGGGTCATCGATGCACGCGGCGAGCCGCTCGGCGACACCCAAACGCTTCTCCACCTCGCGCAGGGCGAGAACTCCGGCGTCGGAGGACAGCAGGCCGCCGTCGAACCGAGCCAGTACGGTTTTGCCGGTAACAGGTGACAGGCCCGGTAGTGGAAGCGTAGAGTGGTTCATGGCGGGTGGGTTCTCCCAGAAATGACGCGGATCGGCTTCGACAACCAAATCCTAAGTCATCTCAGGGGCTTGAGCTACACCCGCCAACCCTCCATGAATTTTCCGGGCTAG
>NZ_QDGA01000057.1 GCF_003347665.1 Microvirga calopogonii | reverse complement strand
GCCTTTGCTCAACCCTTGAGGGAAAAACCATGCGGATCCGCGTCGGCTGTGAGATGACCTACGAGTTCGGGCAAGCCACGCCCATGTTCGCGATCCTCAATGTGCACTCGTCGAGAGTGTCTGACCTGGAGCGGCCCGATTACCTGACCACGACCCCATCAGTGCCTGTGGAGGGGTACCGGGACAGCTTCGGGAACTGGTGCAACCGCCTCGTTGCACCGCCTGGAAGGCTCTCCCTCAAAACCGAAACTGTAGTCCGCGATACGGGCCGGTGGGACACGACAGTTCCCAAGGCTGAGCAGGTCCAAATCCAGAACCTTCCCGCAGAAACCCTGCTCTTCCTGCTGGGAAGTCGGTACTGCGAAACGGACCGGCTCTCCGACGTCGCCTGGAGCCTATTTGGAACAACCCCACCCGGCTGGACGCGCGTTCAAGCCATCTGCGACTACGTGCACGATCATATCACCTTCGGCTACGAGCACTCACGTGCGACGCGGACAGCGGCTGAAGCCTATGGCGAAAGGCGGGGCGTGTGCCGTGATTATGCTCATCTGGCGCTCACGTTCTGCCGGTGCCTCAACATTCCCGCTCGCTACTGTACCGGATACATCAGCGACATCGGCCTTCCGCCGCCTCATGCACCTCAGGACTTTGCCGCTTGGATCGAGGTCTTTCTGGGTGGGACGTGGCATACGTTCGATCCGCGCAACAACGATCCGCGGATCGGCAGAATTCTGATCGCTCGCGGTCGCGATGCTGCCGACGTGCCGCTGACCCTCACGTTTGGTCCCAGCACCCTGGTGGAGTTTCGCGTGACCACCGAGGAAGTGACGGGATCAGATTTCTGATCCTCTGGGCTCACACTGTGTGCTGTGCGGGACGTCGGCTGATCCGGGCCGGCATTCCTAGCTCGGACTTATGCCGCATCATCCGCCGGAGCATCGGCTGCATCGTTGGCCTGCAGCGCATCCATCAGCAGACCCGCGCTCTGACGGATCCTCGCCTCAATTTCAGAAGCAATCTTGGGATTGTCCTTGAGGAAGGTCTTGGCGTTCTCACGACCTTGTCCCAGGCGCTGGCTGTCGTACGAGAACCAGGCGCCGGACTTCTCGACGACGTTGGCCTTGACCCCAAGATCGATGAGTTCGCCCATCTTGGAGATGCCCTCGCCGAACATGATGTCGAACTCGACCTGCTTGAAGGGCGGAGCCACCTTGTTCTTCACGACCTTCACCCGCACCTGGTTGCCGATCGGCTCGTCGCGATCCTTGAGCGTCGAGACGCGGCGGATGTCGAGGCGGACAGAAGCGTAGAACTTCAGGGCGTTGCCGCCCGTCGTGGTCTCAGGGCTTCCGTACATGACGCCGATCTTCATGCGGATCTGGTTGATGAAGATCACCATTGTTTTTGTGCGGCTGATCGAACCGGTAAGCTTGCGCAACGCCTGACTCATCAGACGGGCCTGAAGACCGGGGCGGCTCTCGCCCATCTCGCCCTCAATCTCGGCTTTCGGGGTGAGCGCCGCCACCGAGTCGATGACCAGCACATCGACAGAACCCGAACGGATCAAGGTATCGGCAATTTCAAGCGCCTGTTCGCCATTGTCCGGTTGAGAGATCAGAAGGTCATCGAGGTTGACGCCCAGCTTTCGCGCATAGGCTGGATCGAGCGCATGCTCCGCATCGATAAACCCGCAAACGCCACCCGTCCTCTGGGCCTCGGCGACGGTCTGGAGCGCCAGCGTTGTTTTGCCTGACGACTCTGGCCCATACACCTCGACGACGCGACCTCTCGGAAGGCCCCCTACACCCAGAGCAATATCGAGCCCGAGGGAGCCGGTCGAAATCGTCTCCACCTCGACGACCTGACTGCCGCCAAGGCGCATGATCGAGCCCTTGCCAAAGGCACGCTCGATCTGGGCCACCGCTGTTTCGATAGCCTTATTCTTGTCCATGCTCATCTTGGTTCTTCTTCTGTAATTTCTGCGTATTGACCCTAGCTCATATGAATTCCAGATGCCAGAACAAAGCAAGAACTTAGATAAGTTATGGGGATTATTCGCGGCTAAGCTTTGTTCGACGCCGGAAAAACAACCGATCGACATCCCATGCCCGACAACCCCAGAGCATCGCTCGGCCCTAAATCACCGGAATTGAAGGGCTTGCGTTGTATCCCTTTGGAGAGGAACCATGGCACCGTCAGGTTAACCGGCGGGTGACCCGATAGAAGGCATATAGGAGGGATGAACTCGCCCCATCACCCCCGCTATGCCCGTCACCGCTTTCCGGCTGAAGTGATCAGCCATGCCGTCTGGCTCTATTTTCGATTCCCGCTCAGCCTCCGGATGGTTGAGGAAATGCTCGCCGCCCGCGGCATTGAGGTCAGCCATGAGACGGTGCGACAGTGGGCGCTGAAGTTCGGTCAGGATTTTGCCAACCAGATCCGCCGCCGTCATCCGATAGCCGGTGACAAGTGGCACCTCGACGAGGTTGTGATCAGCATTGCAGGCCGAAAGCACTGGCTCTGGCGAGCGGTCGACCAGCATGGGGCCGTGCTCGACATCCTGGTTCAGAGCCGCCGCAGTGCCAAAGCGGCCAAGCGTCTGCTGCGCAAGCTGCTCAAGAAGCAAGGTATCACGCCACGCGTGATGATCACCGATAAACTCGCAAGCTACGGCGCGGCCAAGCGAGAGATCATGCCGAGTGTCGAGCATCGGCAGCATAAGGGCTTAAACAATCGAGCGGAAAACAGCCATCAACCAACCCGAAGACGGGAGCGCATCATGAAGCGCTTCAAGTCAGCCGGGCAGGCTCAACGCTTCCTCTCAGTCCACGATCAGGTTGCAAACCTCTTCCGCCACCCTGCTAACACCAGTGCCGCAGATCATCGCCTTGCCCGCGCTCGGGCGCTCCAGGCCTGGTCCGAGATAACCGGCGCCGTGACTGTCGCCTGATCCAGCCTCGAACGAGGATTGGTCGATCCTTCTCCGATAACTTGACGGTGCCCGCGGAAGGACCGCTCTGGGTTCAATCTGAGCCGTTCAGCTTGGCCGTGTGATGGTCTGCTTAGCAGCCGGTACCTGCCGTTGGCTCCGTGTCGGGGCAGGCTGCTGGCAGCCTCACATTCGTTAGACGATCCCCCACGCCCGGTATCGCCGACGCCCTGTAAGCTCCCTCGGCAGGGCGCCTCCTAACTGCACCAACATCAGATCAACAGCCTTGGGCGTCACCTTCAGGAGCTTGGCGCCTAGCGGCACTGTCACTAAGGGACGCGACAGGAACAGATCCACGAGCTCGGGCAGCTTGGAATTGCTGCGGCATTTATCGGCCACTCGGTTCATCAGATCCCGGGCGAGGATCAGCCGCTCCAGATCCTTGTTGGCGATCTCAACGCTCTCTTCGAGCACTTGGCAGAAGCCCTGCAGTTTTTCGAGGATCCCTTCCCTCCCCTGCGGCCGGAACTTCGATTTCTTGAATCCGGCCGCGAGCGGCAGGAGATGATTGGTCACTCCTCGAGCCCGCAGGATCGATGCGGCCATGGTCAGTCCGAGCCACGGTTGCCGGGTGTAGAGGTTCAGATCGAGCCAAGCGTGCCAAGCGACGGCGGCTGCGGCGACGGCCGGCCAGTGGGATACCCGCTTCACGACATCAAGCCACGCATCCTCATTCTCGGCCTCATCTACATCCGGATCATAGACCAGATGCGATCGGCTCTTGGGCAGAGGCGTTTCGCCGGCCAGAACTTTGTCGGTCCGATCGAGGAGTGCATCAATTTCCGCGAAATGGGCCTTCCACGGATCCGCGTCGTTGGCGAAGGCCGGATAGGCGTCGTCATCGTCCGGATCGACTTTCTTCCTCCCCTTAGTCTTCGGCTCTTCGACCTTCACTGGTCCGACCCCACGCAGGGCCGCCAACCCGTCATAGGAAATTGGCCAAGGCGCCTTCCTAGCCATTGCAGTCCGTCGCGCCCTCAGAGCCGATGCAGCTCTCGTAACCTCGTGAGTGGGGCTCCGAACGTCCATGCCTGCGTCGTGCAGCACCAAGTCGCCAATATCGACGAGATGACCGTCGAGCAGCATGGCCCTCGCAGCCTCGTTCATGTCGCACCTGGATTGCCAGCCAGCCGATAATCCGGAGGCCACAAGGCGAGCATCGAACGACTTGATTTCGAGCACGATCAGCTCCAAGCGGCCGACGACCTTCTCCCAGGGAATTTCTGGGAGCGAAAAGCTCTTTGGTTGCTCGTGATCCGAGACTGAGAAATTGAGCATGCCCCACCCCCTTGTCATCGCGTCGCGTCAGCCTTTCACCGGAGGCCCTAGGAAGCCTCATAGACTGAATCTCGACGCACGGCTAAGTTATTGTTGTACTTACTTTCGAGCACCTGACAACCAAATAAAATAGGCCCTTGCTACGGTGTGAAGTACGCCGTATCAGCGCCTGTTTTCTCGCACATCGAAGCGTCGCGCTGCTTAGTCCTTAGCGTATCTTTGGGAACACTCCTTGTGCCCTCCCCTATGGGGCGACCGCGTTCCCTATTCGGGGTTTCCCCAGCGTCCTGCCTTAGAAAGACGCCAAATCTGACCTCTGAACGGCCCTCTGAAGCGAAGTTATGTTATATCTCAGAAGGTTTCTAACCGCGTGAAGAAACGATCCGTTGCACCCAACTTCCGACTGTGTGCAAAAACTCGGTTTCGGATAGCAAGCTCAATAAGTTCAACCCCTCCCCTGCTACCGCTTTTGCTGGCATTTGGCGTCCGTAGAGCGAAGGCTGATCCTAGTGAAGGTGAGCACCTGCTCCATTCATTTCTGACATCTGAGCCCAATGGTGTGATGGGGCCGATCCATCCGAAAGCGATGCCGGTCATCCTCACCACGCCTGAGCAGTATTATGTTTGGCTGAACGAACCGACCGAAGAGGCTCTGAAGCTTCAAAGACCTCTTCCTAACGGAATGCTACAATCGTTGCCGAGGGTGACAGATCCGATAAGCCAGCCGAGACAAGGACACACCAAGGAAGGGTAGAGGGCAGACCACTGCGTGCCCGCTCTCTACCACGCTACCCTCAAGAGTCCGCTTGCTGACTCTTACTTTGGAAGCTGGCGTAAAGTTCGTCCAGCTTTGAGACCAGATAATCGCCAAAGTCTGGAGCGAGTTTCTGATCAACCTTTAGAGTGAAACTCTTATGGTCCTTAACAATCCGAGCAAGCTTTCGACCAGCGTGGTCATTCCAAAAAGTAGGAACGGGTTTGGACGCTGCCAAAGGTAAGTTAGGGCCATTCTGGATGATTGCCGCAGAGCCAGTCTCGTCGTTCTGTCCTCGAGAAGCTGCAGCCTCGGTGAGGTCAGTGAGCAATATCTGAAAGCGATCAGCGCTCTCCGCGGCCTTGAACTGGTCCAGACCGATGGTTGATTGCGCCCTTTCCACATTTGAAGGAACCTGGAACAGGTCGGTGAGTTCGAGCCACCGCCCGCGGCCTATACCAGGCGCGTGACCGATAGCATTGATGACCCCATGTGGAATCTTGTTGGGAACACTGATTAATTTGGCAAGGTTCGATTTATCGATCGATAGCGCCTCGGTGATTGTGGAGCGTGAGAAACCGCGCTGCTCAAGACGAAAGGCGAACATTGCTTGTTCAATAAAGGTCAGGTCGAGGCGTGCATTGTTCTCCTGGCCTTGAGCAACGACGAGTTCGTCGTCGCTCATTTCCTTAACGACTGCACGAACTTTGATTCCAAGCTGCGTCACCGCTCTTAATCGCCGGTGTCCATAGGCAACTTGGTAGTGACCAGGCTTGCTCGGATGAGGACGGACCAGGATAGGTACCTGCTGCCCACGAGCCCGGATAGCATCTACGAGGGACTCATGAGCAGCGTCGGATCCATCCATTCGATCCCGAACGAATGATCCTTCAATGACGTCAGGGTCGAGTTCTACTATTGCTTGGCCAGAGGCCAGTTGGGCACGTAGCTCATTTACGTCCCCTTGGGCGGACAGTACTGTCTCAAGGGCCTTATTGATCGCGCCAACGGCGCTGTTGCCGCCAATGCTCCCTCCTTGTGCAAGGGGAGATCGCTTGCGAGGGGCTAGTGACGCGGGATGCGGCTGCACATTGTCAGCGAGTGTCGACTTCTCGGTGGAGGCAGCAGGGTCAATAGCGCCCGAAAGCATGCTGGCGATAATTTTACGAGTCATTATGCCCTCCCCCAAGCTTGTGCAATGAGGCTCTCGATCTCAGAGTTTACGTTGTTCAGGGATTCAAAAGCCCGGTCGTAAGTCGACTTCGTGAACTGCTCGCGGGAAACCTCGTAAAGGGTTTGCTTGGTGATCCCGGCATCCGAAATCGCCGTGCTCTTGAGTACCGGATAATTCAGGACATGTTCCCCAAAGCGCTCCCGCATGAACGAGACCATTTGGTTTTGTGGTCCGTCTCCAGGCTCATATCGGGTAACGAGATACTTCAACCAATCGTATTCAAGCGTGGCGCCGGCATTTCTGACGACGCTCAGGAGGTCAGAGGTCATGGTTAGGAACTGGCACATAGACATGACGTCAAGCATCTGCGGATGCACTGTCACAAGCATCGCGGTGCTGGCGCACAGCGCGGAGAGAGTGAGGTATCCGAGTTGGGGAGGGCAGTCGATGATCACAATGTCATAATTCTCAGCAACGGGACCAAGGGCGATGCCCATGCGAGCGAAGAAGAGAGGTTGGTTGGGATCTCGGCTGGTCAAGGCCTTGGGAGTTTCGTGCTCAAACTCCATAAGCTCGAGGTTGCCTGGAATGATGTGCAGCCCAGGGAAGTAGGTTTCCTGGATCACTTCGCTGATCTCCCTGACCTCGTCGTCATAACGAATTGCCCCATAGAGGGTCTGATTCTCGTCAACGTCGAATTCCGGTTGGAAGCCGTGCAGAGCGGATAGGCTTGCTTGAGGGTCTAGGTCGATCGCCAGGACCCTGTATCCACTGAGGGCCAAGTGTTGTGCCAAGTGGGCAGCGGTCGTCGTCTTAGCGCTGCCCCCTTTGAAGTTCACAACGGAAATGACCTGTAGGTGTTCGCTTCCCGATCGGTGCTTGACATAGCCGCGATCCGATTTGCCGCTTTCGTCAAGGTACGCCCTCAACGCATTGATTTCCTCAAGAGAGTAGAGCCTGCGGCCGTTAGGTGCCAATTCAGGTTCGGGCCCCTTCCCTTCCAGGGAGAGGCGGCGAAGGTAACTATCATTGATACCGATGAGGCGAGCCACCTCACCCGACGTAAATTTTCGCAAGGTTTTGCGTGCTGTTGGGGGATACAGCATCAAACGCTGCTCATTCAGCTTCTCTGATAGACCACTGGCATGCTCAGCAATCAGGTCTTCGAGAACTGTCTTGAGATCTGACTTCAATAACGCTTGGGCCACGGCTCGCCTCTCGGAGTAACGGATTGCAGCGTGAAGAACTGCTTTCTTCCGTGAGTAAGCCCAACAGACGTTAAAAACCGATTAACGCGTTTCCGGAATTTGGGTGTGGTCAGCTGACCGCTAGCTAAAGGTAATGTGTCAAGAGACAGTGAATTGATTGAGAGGCTATGTCCCTGGTCGGTTGGTAGCAGGAATCGAATTTGCGAGCCACTTCGAGGCTAGCCGGCCCCAGCGAATAACCCACAATCCTGTGGTCAGCTGACCACAGGATTCAATTGGTACACCGTAATCATTAATGCCGCGTTATATCGTGTCTATATACGTCCAGATCTGCAAAGCTTGGCGTGATGACGCTGTATGGATACGGAATTCGGCGCTGTGGTCAGCTGACCACTGTGCATTCATGTGGTTTAGACGCCCTGATATAGGGATAGCAGCAACCGTATTGCACTGTGAGCGGATGCAAGTACCCTCCCCCAGTCTTTGGGACCGGGCGGGTAGTCAGCTGACCACTAAAAGCGTGTGCATGGCAGCCGGCAGTAGGTTGTGGTCAGCTGACCACGATCAGCATGCGTCAGCTTGAGTATCCTGCAGTCGGGTATGGTCACAGACCGACGCGAACAGACAAACTTTGAGCATGTTCCTGCTCATCGTAGTAGCCCGCCGCCTGCTGGACGGACTTATGGGCGGACTGGCGCATCGCGTCCACCAACGGGACCCCGTCGCGTCCGGCCTGGGTCATGAAGCCGGATCGGAGCCCATGGGCGCTGAAATCCGCTGGGTCCAGCCCCGCTATCCGGCAGCGCTTCTTCAGGATGAGATTAACCGACTGCGGGGTGAGCGGATTGGCTCCAATAGAACCGTCCTTTCGGATCTCGCGGAAGATCGGACCCGATGTGATCTTCGCAAACTGGATCCAGTCATGGAGCGCCACAGCCGCCCGTCCGGCTGCGAACACGAAGGCGCCCTGCCCTGCCGTGGTCGTTTTCGTACGACCAAGGGAAATGCGAACGCACGGCACCTCTGGCGATGTAGGGTCCGCAGGCCGCAGCTTGATGGGATCGGTCGCGCTGATCTGAGAGTGCCGTAGAGTCGCGACCTCACTGCGCCGTCGTCCGCCGGCGGCGAATGCGATCAGGAGTATGGCTCGATCACGCAGGTCGATGGCTTTCGATCCGCTGCAGGTGGCCAAAAGTCGTTCAAGGATATCGCGGGTCACGGGCTTGCGGCTCTTCCGCTTGGGCTCGCGCCCTGAGGCCTTCATTGCGAGGCGCAGAGCCTTTTTGATGCCCGGATGGTCAAACGGCGGTTCAACGCCTTTCCACTGGTGCAGGGTCGACCAGTTGGACAGGCGCCGAGAGATCGTTTTGGGAGCATGGGGCCCTCTGACCTTGAGGATCTTGCGATCCCAGAGGTCCTCGGCGACCTCATCGGGCATGCCATGAGCCGGATCGATCGCCTTCTGCTCCGGATCCCATAGGTGGTGGGCAATGAACTTTAGAACGAGTTCCGGATCGGCTGGCCACGGGAGTGGATGCCCGGTCGCGGTCTGGCACCAAGCCTCGAGATAAGCGAGGTCAGAGGCGAGGGCGCGGAGCGTGTTGGCTCCCATACCCGCATCGGCCAAGTGCTTCAGGGTGGCGACATCGGCATCGGTCAGGATCTTGGCATAGCGGTCAGCTGCTCCCATCGGCAGGACAGCCGCCAGCGCATCGAGTTGTTTGGCTCGCTTGATCTGAGATGCCGAGCTGGCCAACTTTACCGCCCCTGAGTAACCCACGTTGTTCTGGGCGGACTATGCTGAATGCAGAACGATTTGTGAACAGTGTTGTGAGCCGCGGCGCGACCGGAAGCTTTGGAGGCGATACCCTGCTTCAAGTAAGTCGAGCCGGTTTCGGGTCTGAGATCGAAGGGATGTCAGCCCGAACCAGTAGGGTTAACACAGCGAGATATGACCGGAGGGGGCATGGCGCGAAACCGGGTCCGCGATGAGCGACAGGGGGACCTGTTCGGAGCACCGCCCCACCTCCTAAGCAGGCCCGCCGAGCCTCCCCGCCAGGGCCACCGCAACAGAGATGCTGGCACCCGTACCGATGTCGCTGGGCAACCTCAGCCCGCGGGTAACCAGATCAGACATTGACGAGTTCCTGGATGGCCTTCCGGATCAGGAACTGGCGTATCTGGTGGTCGAGGCCACACGGGTTGTGAAGCGCCGGCTTGCCCGAGGGCAGAGGAGGGGCCTTCGGACCAAGGGGTCCGGCATGGGAAAGGCGCCTCTCGATGATGCCGTCCGTCGGGTCGCAGGCGAGTTGATCGAATTCGAGGATCCCGACGAGACGTGGTGAGCCACGCTCGCGGGGAGTGTGGATGGGCTTCGTGAGGGAGAATACCATCCCTGAAGTGAGATCTGCCAGCGGGCAGAGCGGATCATAGGATGCGGCCATGGCATACGGGAGCATCACGGACGAGGAGCTTGGCGAACTCGTTCAGCGCACTGAGCTGGCCACGTCGGCCTTCATGCGCGGAGACATGAACCGTTACCTCGCGCTCACGCCTCACGCGCCAGGGTTCATGCTGATGAACCCCTTCGGCGGAGAGCCCACCCGGTATGAGAACCGAAGCGAGAGCCTGCTTAAGGCCGCTGACTACTTCAAAGCCGGCGAGGCACGGTTGGACGTGGTGCAAACCTACGCGTCGGGCGACCTTGTTGTTTTTGTCATGATCGAGCGACAGCACGGGGAGGTGGCCGGTCTACCGGACCAGGAATGGCCGCTGCGGGTCACGCAGATTTACCGCCGCAATGGCTCCGAATGGCAGTTGGTGTACCGGCATGCGGATCCGCTCGTCCATCGCATCAGCCTGGACCAAGCGGCTAAGCTCGCCCGCGGCTGATCCCCCGGAGGATCCTCGTGTGGCAATCAGCCTTTGAGGGCAGCCAGCGCCATTTCGGCCACCTGGAGCTCGATCTCCGGATCCCGATTGTCGCCAATCTGCCAAGCCGTCGATAGCCCGGCCAAGGCCAAGATTCAGAGGAGGAGGCGGCGGGTCTCGAGGCCGGCAGCCTGGCTCACGGTTCTAAGGCGCTGCGCGAAGATCTCTGGTCGTCTGGCAATGGTCAGATGGGGCAGGCCGAGGTCGGGGTCGCAGAAGAGAATGGTGTACTCGAAGGTTCGCTCGCCGATCACCCGTTTCGGGTCGATGGCCAACCAGCCCCGTTCCCCGAAATCGAGGATGTTCTCGTGATGCAGGTCGGCATGCAGGGGCACGATCTCCCGCTGTGACGCCAGTAGCGTTGCTGCCGCTGCAGTGGCCCGAACCAGGATTCCCCCATGGGCCCGGGCCGCTGGAGCGAGGGGCTCGAACCAGGTGGTCAGCGGCACCAGACCGGGGGAGGGGATTTTCGCGGGGCGTGCAACTGGCGGGCCACGTCGCAGATGATCCGGGTCGCCTTGGCGGCCTGACCGTCGTTGGCAAGGGCGACAAGGGAACCGGATCCGGTCGCCCGCTCCAGGAGGATCGCACCGTCGTCGTAAGCCAGCACTCGGGCGGCTCCCTCTCCAGCCCACCACCGCATAAGAAGATGGCCGTGCTTCTCGTCCGGGTCGTCCGTGACCTTCAGCATCGCGGGCGAGCCTTGGGACAAGACCGGCAGAAGCTGGCTGGTGTGCGTGACGATGAGCTCTCCAGCTGGTGTCAGGCCCCATTTGCGAAGGTAAGGCTCAAGCATGGGCAGGACCTATCACGCCACAAGGGGAGGGGCGACCTCAGCTGGCCGGTCCCTTCGGATTTTGGAATACAGGTCTGCTGAATCGCTCGTCTGAGAAAGCGGCCACTCCCCTTACGGAGCCCGAACCTTCACCTCGCTGACCCGGTTGGCGGCTTTGGCAAAGCGCTGGTCAAAGCTGACAAAGGCTGTGCATCCCACCGCTTTCCCCAGGTGAAGAGCGTCCGCAAAATCGAGCCCTTGGGCCATCCAATCGAGCGCTTTTGCGGCCAAGGGGGGATCCTCCAGAGTGACATGAGGCAGTCCGGCAAAGGCGCTTAATGCCGCTCCGATCTGAGCCGGGGTATAGCCATAGGCACTGCGCAAAACCCATTCCGTCTCCAGAAGAACGGTTGTGCAGACGAAGACATCCTCCCGATCGATCAGGCTGCGTGCTTTCGGCGATTGCTCAGGATGATCGCCCGTCAGATACCGAACGATCAGATTGGTATCAATCGCGAGCATGACGCCGCTTGGCCTCAGCAGCGATGCTGGCTTCCATCTCCTCGAGGGTCTTCGGTGGGCCCTGATAGGGCAGGGATCCGTACACGTCGTCCGGCTGAGTCGGGGCAAATGCAGGGGCGGCCTTCAGCAAAACGCCCTCTGGGGTCTCCTCCACGACCAGTCGGGTTCCCGGATCCCAGTGCCGGTGCTGCCGGATTGACTTGGGCAAAATCACCTGACCCTTCGTGGACACAACTGTCATGAGGCGCTCTGCTTTTGTCATCGGATGCCCGCCATGGAAGGTAAGACGTTGGTAAGATAACGATGCTGGGGCGGCGGATCAAGGCTGTCCTGGCTTTCTGCCAAAGGCCAAGGACCATCCGGAGCCCCACACTGCCGGACCCGAGAGGGGAGGGGGCTTTGATGAGCCAGTTTGTTGCCCGTAAGCAAACGGTGATCGAAGCCTGGTGCCGAGGGGCGACTCCGAACGCTCGCGTGCGCCTGCCCTAGGTCGATGGCCTGGACGACCACATCAGGAGGGTGATGCTCACATGGGAGAGACGGAGGGCGCCCTCGCGGTCGCCGACCATAGGAGGTTGCCCCTGTCATCCCTCGCAAACGTTCCAGCTCTGGCCTATCGCCTACGGGGTGGACCAAGACTGATCCCACGGTGGTTCAAGCCCTGCCCGGGGGGTCGACACATGATGATGGTTTCGGAATGGGAATAGTCCGACAGGGGGTGCGAAACCGATCGGATAAAGCCGATGATCACCGCGGAACGCGCGGAATGAGGTCCAAAACGCCTTGAGAAGGTCGAAAACCGATTGGTATCGATAAGCGGCAGTTATCGATACCAAACCAGTCAGGCAGGCGTGCGCATAACAAGCCGTAGCAAAGCCGCAGATAGGTACTGCGAATTAGTGTTTTCCACGCATCCTCAAAGGTTTAGTGGATCGCAAGTCTGATTTTTGGCCGCAAGCGGGGCAGATCGAAAGCCGATCAGCTTTGGCTGCTTAGATCACGTCTTCGGCGGGTGGCGGATCGCTTCCGGCGCACCGTCCTACCGCTGTATCGCCAGACCATCAGGTCTAAAGCCGGGTCAGCACTCCGCTGTCGGCGCACCACGCGTTCACGGACGCGGTGCTTAGATAGCAGCCTTGCCTCGGTCAAAGAGACGAAGCACTGTCGTGTCTCACCGACCCGCTGGCTTGTGCAGTATGGGGCATCCCACCTGCCAAGTTCTCTATGGCGCCACCGAAAGCGATCCCGAACCCATGGACCACACCACCGCCGCGGCAGCTCAGCCCATCGTAAAGCCTGGCTTTATTGCGCTGCTCATTGCCGTCTCCGCCGTGAGCCCGCTGGGGATCAATATGTATCTGCCCTCCATGCCCGCCATGGCGCGAGCGCTGGGGGTCACTTTCACCACCATCCAGCTCACCCTGTCGCTCTATCTCGGCGCGATGGCCTTGGGGCAGCTGATCATCGGGCCCCTGTCGGACAGGTTCGGCCGCCGGCCCGTGCTCTTGCTCGGCCTCCTCACCTTCGTCGCGGGATCCATCGTCTGCCTGTCGGCGCAGAGCATTGGCGTCCTGATCGTCGGTCGCATCGCACAGGCGATCGGGGGTAGCGCGGGCATCACCCTGAGCCGCGCCATCGTGCGGGATCTCTTTGGACGCAATCAGGTGGCCAGCATGATTGCGTATGTCACCATGGGCATGGCGGTCGCTCCCATGATCGCACCAACCATCGGCGGCCTGCTCGAGACGTTGTTTGGCTGGCGCGCCTCATTCGCTTTTCTGGTCGGGTTCGGCGGCCTCGCCCTGGTGTTTGCGTATAGGCGGCTGCGCGAGACACACCACAGCCGCGCCGGAAGGGAGCCCGTCCGAGAACTCCTGCAGGGCTACGGCAGCCTCTTCCGGTCGCGCCAGTTCTGGGGCTACACGCTCGTGACCAGCTTCGTGTCGGCCATGTTTTTCGCCTTTCTGGCCGGCGCCCCGTATGTGATGATCGAACTGCTGGGGCGCAGCCCGGCGGAGTACGGGTTCTATTTTGCCCTGGTGCCGTGCGGCTACATTCTGGGCAACTTCGCCACGGGCCGCCTGGCTGCCACGATGGGACCGAACCGGATGATCCTGGCCGGCACGCTCCTGTCTCTTGCCAGCATCGCGGCCATGGCCGCTTTGATCGCGTCCGGCTTGCTGTCCCCGGTCGCCCTGTTTGGGCCTATGCTGTTCATCGGGGTGGCGAATGGGCTGGTGCTGCCGAGCGGCATTGCCGGTGCGGTGAGTGTGAGGCCGGATCTCGCAGGCGCCGCATCCGGCTTGTCAGGAAGCTGTCAGATTGGGTTCGGCGCACTGGTCGCTCCCATTGTTGGTGCAGCCCTCAGCGCGACAGTCTGGCCGCTGATCGTGATCATGACGATCTGCTCACTCCTGGCTGTTGCCTCGTTGTCTTTGGTTGCGGGTCCCCGCAGGGCTGCTGCAGGCCGGTAGATCGCCTTGAGTTGTGCGGCTCGTATCACTGGAAAGATCAAAATATTGCATGGAGCCGAAGTAGCCTGAAGGTCAGCACTCGTCGGGGCAGCGGACCATCACACGGCCAAGCTTAATGGCTCAAATTGACCCGAAGCGGAAATTACGCTGTCCGCCAAACTGCTTGTAAATTGCCATCCTTCACTGAAGGCTAATTCAGTATCTGTCGCTTACGGCGGTAGATTCATAATTTGATTACTCAACTACTCAGGCGAAATTAGGAGCTTGGCTGTACGCCCATGAGGCCTGCCATCAGATTGCCTCTAGACGAAGTGCTCCTCACGCAGCACCATGATTTCTCAACGCCTCCGTCATGGTGGTGAGATGACCAACCCTGCTGATCCGAAGGTGCAACGGCGTCTTGCAGCAATCCTCGCAGCCGATGTGGTCGGGTTCTCGGCGCTCATGGGCCAGGATGAGGAGGGCACCCTCGCACGGATCAGGAGCCTGCATCGGGAGATCTTTGAACCAAAGATCTGCGACCACCGCGGGCGGGTCGTCAAAACCACGGGCGATGGCACCCTCGTTGAGTTTTCAAGTCCTGTTGAGGCCGTCCGCTGCGCTGTGGAGGTGCAGGAGACCCTTTCGACTAGGGCTTTCCAAGATGCCTCTCAGACCCTCCATCTCCGCATCGGCATCAATTTAGGTGACATCATCATCGAAGACGATGGGGACATTTACGGCGATGGCGTGAACGTTGCGGCTCGATTGGAGCAGATGGCAGAGCCTGGAAGCATCTGGGTTTCGGGCAAGGTCTACGAGGAGGTTCGGGATAAGCTTCCGTATTCCTTTGAGGATCGTGGTGAGCAGCAGGTCAAGAACATCGTGAGACCGTTAAGGGTCTACAGTCTGCTCGGCGGTGCTGTTGACCTGAAAGCCAAGGTCCAAGTGGGGCAGGGCGATTCCCTCCGTGGCCGGCCCTCCATTGCCGTGCTGCCCTTCACCAACATCAGCGGCGATCCTGAGCAGGATTACTTTGCGGAAGGTCTGATGGAAGACATCATCACGGAGCTGTCCCGCTTCAGGGAACTGGCTGTTGCCGCCCGTAGCGCCTCGTTCGCGTTCCGTGGAAAGTCGGTGAACCTGCCTGCCATCCGCCGGGAGCTGAACGTCCATTACTTGCTGGAGGGCAGCGTCCGTAAAATCGGCAGTCGGTTACGTCTCACGGCCCAGCTTGTGGATACCCTGACGGGAGCCGACGTATGGGCAGAGCGTTATGACGAAGAGATGGGGCGTATCTTCGACGTTCAGGACGAGATCGTCGCTAAGATCGTCTCCACGTTATCGGGACGTATCAAAAGCGATGTGACAGAGCGCGCCAAGCGAAAGTCGCCACCGAATTGGGAGGCATTCGATTGCTTCCTGTTGGGCATGGAAGCGTTCACCTCGCCACGCACCAGAGAAAACCAGCTTCGTGCGGTTGAGTTTTTCCAGCGAGCCATCGGGATCGACCCGAACTACGCCCGTGCCCATGGGAAATTAGCGGCAAGTTATACGGTTCTAGCCCGGCTGACGAGAGGAGATGCCGAGGCCCGCGCTCGGGCACTGGCGGCCGCCCAGGATTGGGCTCAGAAGGGGGTGTCTCTCGACAGGGATGACGCCAGTTCGCTGCTCGCCCTGGGCTATGCCTTGCTATATGAGCGCCGTTTCGCCGAAGGTGAGCATTACATCGACCGCGCCGTCGCCTTGAATCCTCATGATGATCAGATGGGACTCCATCATGTGTCGGCTCTGTCGTATCTGGGGAAGGCGGAGCAGGCTGTCGAGAAAGTGGAAAGGGTGCTTAGACACAATCCCCGCTGGGCGGTAGCGCTGTTTGACTTAGGAATCGCTCACGTCTTCGCACGGAATCACGAAGCAGCAGTCGCGATTTTTGACCAGGTTCCTGTGCATGAGGAGCGCAGGTTGGTCGTTGCTACATACGCACATGCGGGCAGGATCGAGCAAGCTACCCACCACGCTCAACTGTACGTCGAGGAAGTGCGAGCAAGTTGGATCGGAACCCCAACCACCGATGTGGGTGAACTCGTGAGGTGGGACATGATGTACAATTGCCCATTCAAGTGCCGAGAGGACACAGCTTACTTTTGTGAGGGCTTGCGCTTGGCAGGACTCCTTGAGTGACCTGCCCTTCGGCCCACCGGGCGCGGCCCGTGGCGCGCAGATGGCGGACGGTGACATCGGGCATGCTCCTCTGGCAGCGGGCCTCGCGCAGGAGGCTATCCGGCGTGAATGCCGACCGTGCATCGTGGTGCTTGTCCCGCAGGATCGGGAGCAGGGAGTCGTCGGGGGCGTGCTCGCTCACGTCGGCGCCTTGCGGCCCCGCATCGCGAGGGCGACCACAACTCCGGAGAGGAAGGTGAGCGCGCCGACGCCACCGATGGCCCAGGGCAGGCCGAACGCGTCACTGATGACGCCTGCGATCAGGGCCCCCACGGCGTAGCCCAGGTCGCGCCAGAAGCGATAGATGCTGAGCGAGCGCGCCCGCCAAGTCGGGTGCGCCACGTCCGAGATCGCCGCCAGCAGGGTCGGGTAGACCATCGCGGTGCCTACCCCAAGCAGGATGCTGGCGACGAGCCACCAGGCAAACCCATCCAGCACGGAAACCATCAGCAGCGCGGCGGCCTGGAGCCACATGCCGGCCACGATCAGGCCCTTGCGGCCGATCCGGTCGCTGAGGGGTCCCGTGACGACCTGCAAGACACCCCAGACCCCCGGATAGACTGCCTTCAGGATGCCGATGGGTTCGACCCCGAGGCCCCGGGCGACGAAGAAGAGCGGGAAGATGGCCCAGCTCATGCCGTCGTTGAGATTGTTGACCAACCCGGCCTGGCAGGCCGCGAACAGGTTCCGGTCGCGGAACGAGGTGAGCATGAAGGCTTCCCGGAACCCGATGGGTTCGGCCTTCGCGTGCCCGGCGGCCTCGAGGCGGACGTGCTCGCCCGTGTCGTGGACGGCCAGGGCCGAGAGGCCGAGACCGAGGACCGAGTAGCCGATGCCGAGATAGAACGGGTCCGGGCGCAGTGCGCCCGAGGCCGCGGCAATCCAGCCCGTGAGAAACGCGGTGATGCCGACCATCAGGTACCCAGCGCACTCGTTGAGGCCGACCGCTAGCCCGCGGGACTTCGGGCCGACGAGGTCGATCTTCATGATGACCGCCATCGACCAGGTGAGGCCCTGGCTGATGCCCAGCAGCACGTTGGCGGCAATGATCCAGCCCCAGCTCGGCGCCCCGATGATGAGGAACGGAACCGGCAACCCGACGACCCAGCCGAGCACCAGAGTCCGCTTGCGGCCCCAGCCATCCGCGAGTTGGCCGGAGACCAGGTTCGTGATCGCCTTGGAGATGCCGAAGCTGGCGATGAAGGAGGCGATCACGGTCGTGGAGGCGAGCTTGAACTCCTCCGAGCCGATCAGCGGCACGACTGTCCGCTCCAGACCGACCATGCCACCGACGAAGGCGTTCACCAGGAGCAGAAGCGCGAACTGGCGCCAGTTCTCCCGGAGTCCGAGCCGGACGGAGGAGAGGGCCGTGACGACTGTTGTTGCCTCCGCCATGGTTCAGGCCGCCGCAGCGGTCGCGCCTGCGTTGAGGGCCCGCAGCCGGACGGCCTCTGGCGGCGCGGGCGGGATCTCCGCCGTCATGAACCGGACGAACTCGGCCTCGTCGGCAATACGGAAGGCTGCATTGTGCCGCTTCTCGAATCCAATCGTGGACATGGGCTTGCCGCTCAGGCGGCGGCCGCAGACCGAGCCCGCGAACGCACCCGGCAGGACCTCCACATAATCGGGCAGGTCCTTGAGGCGCTGGATGCTGCGGAACAGGTCGCTTGCTCCCTGCTCGGCGCTGGAGGCGAGCTCCGTCCGGCCGAGGTCGCCGACCATCAGTGTGTGCCCGGTTATCACGAACCAGGGCTCGTCGGCGCGGGTGCGGTCGGTGACGAGCAGGCACAGGTGCTCGGGCGTGTGCCCCGGCGTGTGCATCACAGTGGCTATGACGTTCCCGAGCGGCAGGACGTCGTCGTCCTCAACTGCATGGAAGGGAAACGCCACCTCTGTCTGGGACGAGAGCACATAGGCCGCCCCCGTGGCCTCCGCGAGCTGGCGGCCCGACGAGAGATGATCGGCATGGATATGCGTGTCGACCACGAACTTGATGCGCATGCCGGTCTCTTCAGCGGCACGCAGGTAAAGCTCGATGTCGCCGATGGGATCGACCACGGCTCCGCTCCCGTGACCGCCGCAGCCGAACAGGTAGGAGATCCCGATGGGATCATGGTGCAGGAACTGCCGGAGGATCATGGGATGCTTTCCTTGTCCAGGGCCCCCTCAATCATATGCGCCAGGCGTGTGGTTTCTCCACACCATCATCTCATGCTGCGTCGTTATTCCTGGTGGGTTCCTGCTGATGCGTTGGTGCATGAGGAGGACGTCATGATGCACGACCTGATGGGTGGGGAGATGATGTGGGGCATGGGCCTGTTCGGGCCTGTGGGCCTTGTCGTAGTGCTCCTCGTGATCGCGGCACTCGTGAAATATATTTTCTTCCGATGAGGCGTATCATGTTCACCAATCCCATTCCCGAAACACAGGAGAGCGCCATGAGCAACGCATTTGCGTGCACCCGGCGGGCTTTCGTCGCCGGGCTGGCCGGAGCCGCCGTTGCGGGCCCACTCCGGGCCGTCGAGGGACTGCCGAAGGTGACGGTCACCAAGGATCCGAGCTGCGGCTGCTGCTCTGGCTGGGTGGACCACCTCAAGCAGGCCGGGTTCCTGCTCGCGGTGATCGAGACCCCCGAGTTCAACCGCGTGAAGACGCGCTTGGGCGTCCCCAAGGCACTCGCGGCCTGCCATACGGGCGAGGCGGCCGGCTACGTGATCGAAGGGCATGTCCCTGCCATGGCGATCAGACGGCTGCTCGCGGAGAAGCCCCAAGCCACCGGACTGGCCGTCCCGGGCATGCCCGTAGGATCGCCTGGCATGGAGGTCGAGAGCATGGAGCCCGACACCTACGACGTGGTCCTGTTCGGGCCGTCGGGCCAGCGCACCTTCGCGCGGTACCGCGGCGGCCAAGAGGCCTAAGGGGTTCCGGGCCATCACAGGGCATGAGGCGGAGGCGTAAGATGGGTTTCTACAACGACGTCGTGCTGCCGCGCCTTATTGATCGTTCAATGAGGAACAAGGAGCTTGCCAAATATCGCCGACGGATTGCCGGGGCGGCTCACGGCCGAGTACTGGAAGTCGGCATCGGCTCAGGCCTGAATCTTCCGTTCTACGGTTCCAGCGTGACCGAGATCATCGGCTTAGAGCCGTCACAATCTCTCATCGAGATGGCGTCGCAGCGGGCGAAGGCGAGCGACAGGCCAATTTCCTTTCTGGCGGCGTCGGCTGAGGCGATTCCGCTCGATACGGGCAGCGTGGATGCGGTCGTGACCACCTGGACCATGTGCTCGATCCCGGACGCCAGGGCGGCGCTCGCCGAGATGCGGCGGGTCCTCAGGCCCGGCGGGGATCTCCTGTTCGTCGAGCATGGCCGGGCTCCGGACCCGTGGGTCATCCGCTTCCAGGATTGGCTCACACCCGTGTGGAGGCCGCTTGCCGGGGGATGCCATCTCAACCGGCCGATGGCGGATCTCATCACGGGGGCGGGGTTCAGGATGCAGGACCTTTGGACCGGCTACGCGCCCGGACCGAAGCCCTTCACCTTCCTCTACGAAGGGCGCGCGAAAAGTGCCTGAACGGATGCTGCCGGAAAGGCAGCGCAAGAAGAGGTCAAAGACCCGATTGATTGGGGGCGAAGCCGTACCACCGATGTCGCGGTGCGCTCCGTAGAACGTCTGGAGACAAGGAGGAGATCACGATGTTGACTGCACTGTCACGCACAGCCGCCTTAGCCATGATGATTGCCGCCGGCATGACGGCAGCGGCCAGCGCGCAGACCACCGCAGTCGAACCACACGATCCCGGTTTGACACTCTCACAGGCAATGTCGCCGGCCGGTGGACAAGGCATGATGAGTCAGAGCCAGGGAGCACAGGCCGGTCAGTCTACAACAATGCCGCCCGCTCAGCCCGGCATGATGTGTGGCATGATGCAACCAGGAATGATGGGGCAGAGCTCGATGGGTCGCGGCATGATGGGCATGCCCAGCCCGGCACCAATGAAGATCTTCTTTGCCATTGCCGATGCGAACGGCGACGGCGGGCTTTCCTTCGATGAGGTGATGGCCATTCACAAAAGGATCTTTGACAGGGTCGATGCCAACAAGGACGGCAAAGCGACGCCTGAGGAAATCCAGGCGTTCATGCGGGAATAGCCGCCTGCCAGTGGATCGCCGGCCGGGCGGCGGGACGAAGACCGATCCCGCCGCCTCATTGGGCACCTGCACGGGCACCGTCAACTTAACACTTTTACTTGCTCTTTCCGGTGTTTAGGTCCGGAGAGGGCCACGCATTTTCAATAGCTTAGACCCGCCGGGGAATAGCTGAAAACGCCGGAAAACCGCCTTTACTCAGTTAAGTTGACGGTGCCCTAGCAACCATCATTACTCGCGCAGCGAGTACCGCACGGCCCTTTGCGGTCAGGACCGCCGCATTCCGATTATCGGGGCTGAGCGTGGCGTATCCGCTGCTGAACAGCTTGTGCAGTGTGGCGGTGAGCCGGACCTCAGCATCGTCATGCACCCAGGTGTAATCACCAAATCGGTCAGATCGGTAGACGCGTGAGGCGGGCTTGGCGTGCAGGAGATTGAGTGTGCGCAATTGCGCCTGAGTGATGGACATGGATGCGATCCCCGAGCAGGTCATGTTCGTCGGCATAACGTCGGTGGGAAAAGGGCTGCGCCCAGCCTTGAACTGTAGTCGCGGCCCTTTGGTCCGTATTGCCCCTACGGATATCCTTGTATAAGCAACCTTCATGATCGGAACAACAAGTATTAATACCTATATCCAGAGTAAATAAGGCGCAATTCTGCATATTGTTTTAACATCCATTACAACAATATAAGATTCATCTTAGTAGCTGACGTTCAACAGGCCTATTTCTGCCGCTGCAAAGCCGCAATTGGCAACGCTGTCTTCGAATGTTTGATCGCATTCTTATGGGCAACGTTCTTCTACTTACGTGCCGTAGAAGCTCTTGCGCAAATGACGTCTGTGCTTTGCGTGCCCTGGGTTTTTAGCCCTGTGCGGCCGCCCTGACTCGGCGTTGTCCGAGGGCTAAGCCGGACACAGGCGAATCATAGCCATTCCTAAGAAGCGCAGGGCTAAAGACAATAATCGCAAGGGCCGTAACAACACACCTATCGCCCAGATCCGCCTTAATGGAGGCACATATTTGTAAAATACATGTTTTTACCGACTTGTTATTTTGCCCCTACGGGTCGAACCTCAGAGCGCCCTCGAAGTGAGAGCGCTTTCTTTTTTTCGGCTCAGATTTTCAGGAAAATTAGTCTCGCGCCTCGATCCATTCCATAGAAGGCGTTATACGAAATTGTGTTGCGAGCGCCGGAAGTGCTCTAAAGATTAGTCACGATAAACTCCCTTCCCATGAGTAATCCTCGGGAAGGCTAAAACCCACGCAACATAAGGGTTTACTCGTCATTTTAGGGGAGCGCGCAAGGTTTGTGCAATAAACCTGGGTACTTTGGACGAAGCGTGAACATCCCTCAGGCGGCGTCTCGATGGCGGACATTGCGGAGCGGACGCTGTCGTCTGCCGAGAAACTGATCAGTTTTGGCGGAGTTGGAAGTGCTCTGGTGATCCATGCTATCGACGCATGGCGATGTAGAGTACTGCCCGCGTGCCGCATTGCAACTAACTGTGTTTCGGCGTGCAAGTTTAACCCCGCTTGAGGAGTGATCGGCATCCAACTTCGACCCTTGCGGCGGCTTGCTGATCGAATGGTCCAAGCGGCCGGGCCTTATCTCAGCTCTTTAAGTTGACGATGCCGTCGGCTCTGTCTCTGCGCCATGGGCAGCGGCCTCCACTATCTGACGGGTGCCTCCGGTCATCGAGTGACACACGATCAGAAGCGTCTTCGTCGTGCCTGGGTGCAGCGGGTCGTCCATTGCCCGAGATCCCGGATCTGATGACAGGTGGCCGCAAGAGGATCAACCTGAGCCCGGATCCTCGGCCAGCAAGAGGCGCGGACTGCTTGTCAAAAACCGTCCTCACCGAAATTCGCATTGCATAGCATAGCATAGATGTAGAGTGCACATCATCTGTTGTTTGACGACAGTATGCCCCGCGGCTGCCTCCTTATCTCGATGCAACAGGAGCGGCGCCGGTCAGGTATCCAAGCATACACTTGATGGCCCTGCCGCATTTTTGACAGCATCGGAGTTAAATACGCCCCTCCTAAACTAGACAATAATGAAGGGGTAACCATGATTGCTGAGTCCGCGGACATCACCACGCCTGAAGCATTTCTGGAATATGAAGGCGTGAAGGTCTACCGCACCTATCAATTCGACGATCCTTCCACCTACCCACCCTCGGCGCACATCTTCACGACCTCTCCCGATGGCGCATATTCGACCGACCCGTTCCGCTTTGACATCCGCACCTTAACTGTTCCGGCGGCATCAGCCGATGAGGATAGTGTACGTGCTGGCGAAGAAACAGCTATCGCAGCAGTGCTGGAGCAAGCCATTGATCGTGGCATGATCTCGACGCCAGACAGCAGTTCCGCGTCACGGCCCCTTCAGGTCCATCAGCACGCTTGGTGAGGCTACTCCGGCAGCCGCACTCCTCAGAAACGAGAGGAGGGCGCGTTTGCAGGCGAGGAAGCAATCTTACATGCGAATGCTCCATTTGGGAAAATAAGTAGGCCCCCCGCGGCGGCCTCTTCATTGCCGGAAGTCTTTAGGACGGTATCAGGCCGCTTCGGCGACCGGCTCGGGGCCGGCCTCGTCCATAGCCCGCATGTAGACATCGAGCAGGCTGTCGTGCTCGTCGCGCTCGTCCTGGTCCTGCTTGCGCAGCTTGATGATCTCCTTGAGGATCTTCACGTCGAAGCCCTCGCCCTTGGCCTCGGAGAAGACCTCCTTCTTGGCCTCGTTCAGCTCCTTGATCTCGGTCTCGATCTGCTCGATACGCTCCACGAACGAGCGGATCCGGTTGCCCAGAATTCCAACGACGTCACTCATGGCCTCTCCTTTGCACTACGTAGACTGGTGCTATGCACCGCGAAGATAAGAACGGGGTTGATCCAGCACATCCGGCGTGACGGACGAAACCAACAAGGAGAACCGGGACTTAGGGTCATCTGAAGTCTTGCTGTTATGAGCTCTGCGCGGCAAAGCAGAAATCCACAGAGGGCAGGGGAGTCCCAGTCGCACATTCGGGCTGCAAACGCTTTCGGTCCGTTCGTGCTGATGGCGGAAACGCCTCTCAGAGCTTAAACGCGTCGTCGACCTCCACCCCGAGCGCCGTAACGATGCGGTTCGTCTCAGATGCCATCCCAACGATGGCCACCAGCTCGGCATATTCAGCTTCAGTCATTCCCTTGGCGCGAGCCGCCGCTGTATGAGAGTGGATGCAGTAGTTGCAACCATGCGCAATCGAGACGGCCACGTACAGCATCTCCTTGGTCTTGGCATCGAGCGCTCCCGGACCCATCACCTGCTTGATGCTCTCCCACGTGCGCTTGAGCGTGACTGGATCGTGGGCGAGCGCGCGCCAGAAGTTGTTGATGAACGCTGTTTGCCGGACCGCGCGGATGTCGTCAAAGACAGCGCGCGCCTCCGGCGAGAGTTCGTCGTCGGTGAGCAGTCTAACAGTCGCCATGTGGGCCTCCATGCAAAGCCACAGCCTAGCCCATCCCGTCTGGTTGGCCAGCAGGGTGGTGATTGACAGGGCTGAGAGCCATAAGGTTAAGTTTCAGGCCCAGAGGCTTGCAGGGCCGCCTTCAGCAGGGAGCTATCGTCATGTGCCAGCATTGCGTGATCGACCAAGTGAAGAAAAGAATGCTCGACCGCCGCAGCCTCTTCCGCGGCGCGGCCGCTGCGGCAGCCGCAGCGACGGTTGGCAGCATCGCTGGACCGGCACAGGCGCAGGCCCCCACCGTGGCGGTCTCCGCCAGCGGCGTCCGGGATTTGACCCACGAGTTGCAGCCCGACTTTCCCACCTACTTTGGCGATCCGCAGCTCAAGATCGTGCCGAAGTTCACCTACAAGGACCACAAGTTCAACCTGAATGAGTGGGTAATCAATGAGCACACCGGAACCCATCTGGACGCGCCATTGCATTTCTCGCCGGACGGCAAGAGTGTGGCCGAGATCCCGGTCGAAAACCTCGTGGTGCCGCTTGCCATCATCGACATCCGGGAGAAGGCAGCTGCCAATCCCGACGCGCAGGTGACGCCCGATGATATCAAGGCCTGGATCGCCAAGAATGGCCCTCTCCCGGACCGGACTTGTGTGGCGATGTACTCGGGCTGGGATGCTCACGTGACCGGGCCGAAGTTTCGCAATGCCGATGACAAGAAGGTGATGCACTTCCCCGGCTTCCATGTGGAGGCGGCAAGGATGCTCCTCGAGACGTCAGCCTCGGGCATCGCCGTGGACACGCTCTCGCTCGATTTCGGCCCCTCGCCGGATTTTGCCACTCATTATGCCTGGCTGCCAAATGGGCGGTGGGGCCTGGAAGGCGCGGCCAATCTGGGCCGCCTGCCGGAGAAAGGCGCGATGCTTGTGGTCGGTGCGCAGAAGGTCCGCGGGGGCACCGGCGGCCCTTGTCGCGTGTTCGCCTTTGTCTGAGAGGCGATCCTGGGGGTAGGTGGGCAATTCGTCGAGAGTGGAAGGTTCTGCCACACGCAATGCGAGCGAGTTGAACTTATCCGTGGCGCTCTTCAGCGGAGAATACGCGTCGAGCGAGCGACGAACCTTCCTTGCTCGAACCCGCTTCTGAAGGCTGCGGCATAGACAGCGGCGGCTCGCCTGACCTCGTCGAAGGAGCAATCCCCTGGCAGGTGAAAGAGCACCGCCTCACCGGCGTAGTCCTCGACGAGCCAATCACCCGAAGCCGGGTCGCGGACGATGACCATTGCTTCATCGGTCACATGGCCGGCCTCACCCGATTCCTCAGGCAATTTCTGACGTGCCTCGTTGTTGATCCGACGGACCGGAATGTCATTGTCGTTGGCACTGTCCCCAATGCCCGTAACGCAAGAGTGCCGTCCGAGAAGTGCTTGAGCCATGGCCGTGTCCTTCGGTCCATCCCTGCCGCTGCTTATACCCTGTCCTGATGTGAGGAGTCCCTTGAGCAGAACGCTTATCCCCCAGAGGTTTGAGACAGGGCGCTGAAGGCAAGATTCATCCCTGTCTGGGACCCGGCGTCTCCAGCACTCGCTTGGCTCCGATCTCTTGTCCATTCCTCGCAGACTTAGCCACCTCGTATCAAAGGGTACTGGCCCGTCGACATTATGGCACATCCGTGCCGCATCGCCCTCGATGAGTACTGTGACCAATTTCGTATCATCGAACTTGTAACGCGACTTCCACTGCGGATAGGACATTACGGCTCATTAGCCCTCTGTTTTTACGTGGCCTTAACCAAGAAAACAAAAACACCTGCAACATGGCGGCTGATTGCGTGAGCCGGTCCGTTTAAGCCTCTTTGTCGCCCAAACTGCCGGTCTCGATGGGCAGCGCTGGAACTCGATCATGTTGCGTATGCGGGGAGTTGCCAATGTTCCAAAAGTCTGCGCTGCGGTTATTGAACGTACATCGCGGCCTTATCCTGGCGCTCAGCCTGTCAGCTGCCGCAGGATGGGTCTCCTTTGCTATCTCGAGGCACTCGTTGGCCGAAATGGAACACCAGCTTCGCAAGCAGGTTGAAAGCATGCAAGCAATCCGAAGCCAGCTTCTTGCCGAGACCACGAAGGCCCAAGCCTCACTCTCTGGCGTGGCGCAACTCCGCGGAGAACTTGAAACGGCTCAGAAGGAGATCAATCGGCTTTCTCAGTCACGTGAGCAAACCGTGGCGGATCGTCCTCGCGCCAAGCCTGATACCAGAGGTGCAAATCTCCGACCCAATGACGTCAACGATGACGTATCGACTACCGGGTCCATCGGGGAGAAGACCAACAAGGCCCAAAAGGACAAAGCAGGCTCAGTAAAACTACCGGAGAAGCAGCCTCGTAATCCGCAGGTTGCAGCGGTCGGGATCGCCATACAGGGTACACAAAAGCCGGCTGAGAGGCCTCAGCGCGGCAATGCACTAACCGTCGTCAGTAAACTGGACACAGCTGCCCTGCGCCAGCTGACGAAGTCAGCCGGGGCGCCGGTGCAGTAAACAACATCCCTACGGCTGGAGCATCGTCTTTTGCGGAAAACCGGATCCACTTTTCCGCACGATGCGCTAGCGCAGACCTCTGCGCCCAACGGCGGGGAGAAGGTGCGAAACCGATCAACTGCCGAGGAGGTCGGACGAGACTGATCAGATCCCTCATGCAGAGCATTGCACGCACGAGATCCTCCTGTTGGAAGTTCCTGGGACTGCATCGATTGCAGACTTCTTATTGAAATAGGAGTTCGCGTATCTTTCGCAGAAGGTTGCCCATGCGCACAAAGATCAGCCCTATAGGTCATAGTAGTGGAGATTAGTAGCAAAGAATATGGGGGATTTTTTGGAGTTTTGAAGAGTTTATTTGCTCTGGTTGCGAAGTATTTCGCCTTATATTAGCATCATAAGTTGCACCCTCAACAAACGGTATCGCGCATGAGCAAGACGAAGCCCGACACCAACCAGTCCCTGCACCCAGCTCTAGTAGAACTACAACAAATCCTTGCCAGAGAGCAGACGCTGGAGGAGTTTCGGAAACGCTCTGGATATGATCCTTCCGCACCTTCCCGACGGGTCACGGCGCGAGAGGTGAGGAAGGCAGCTGAGAAGCGGCGCTAACCTACTGACAGCTACAGTTTTCGCCGGCCCGCCGTCCGGGTATCTGCCCGAGATCGACGAAATGGAGCAGGCGGCATGACGCCGGAGCGCCTCGCCCTGATGCAGCAACTGCTGAACAACGCGAGATTCGACTGGATCTATGGCGACACGGAGTATGTGCGTGAGCCGGTCGATTTCATCCCGCGCTATCCCAAGAACAGCGTCGTGGTCGATCTGCCACGCATCAGGAAGATCGCTTTCACCCTGCATAAGGACCGTGTGGCAATGGTCGACCGCTCCGGATACCCACTAACACCCTCGTTCATGATCGCCTGGGTGGAAGCGGAAGGCTACGTGATCCAGGCTTCTGCCTTCGATGACGACGGGAATGAAGTGGCGCAAGAGATGATCGGTTGCCCATGCCCCTAGTGCCTGGATCGATGATCAAATATGCCCCTGGGATCATTACAGCGCCCGATCTTTCTTAAGAGGAATGGACTGGGGAGGCATATCTGCTCCAACCGATCTCCTTCAGGCGGAAGCTGTTCTCAACCAGCGAAGTAGGGGCCAGCGCAAGAACTGATGGGGTAGACGCCCCCCAACGGCCTCGGTGTGCCACAGTGGAGGTGTTGATCAGCACCACTTAAGAGAGGCGTCCATGGGAGAGGTTAGCACAATCGGTTTGGATCTGGCGAAGAATGTCTTCCAGGTGCACGGAGCCGATGCCTCCGGAGCGGTCCTGTTCCGCAAGAAGCTGCGGCGGCACCAGGTGCTCACGTTCTTCGCAGCCCAACCATCCTGCACGGTGGCCATGGAGGCCTGCGGCAGCTCGCATTATTGGGCGCGCGAGATCCGCAGGCTTGGTCATCAGGTTCGATTGATCCCGCCGGCATACGTGAAGCCCTTTGTGAAGCGCCAGAAGAATGATGCGGCCGATGCCGAGGCGATCTGCGAGGCGGCCCAGCGCCCGACCATGCGCTTTGTGGCGCCCAAGAGCGAACAGGCTCAAGCCGCAGCGATCGTGTTCCGGGCTCGCGACCTCCTGGTGCGGCAGCGAACCCAGATCATCAATGCCCTACGCGGGCATCTGGCCGAGTTCGGGCTCATCGTGGCCAAAGGCCCGGCTCACGTTCCGCACCTGGTGCAGGCTGTCGAGGATGAGGCGGAGCCGATCCCGGAGCTCGCCCGACCCATTCTCCGGATGCTGGTCGCGACGCTCCACCGGCTGGATGAGCAGATTGCAGGTTTGGACCGCGAGGTCGCCCGGCGGGCCAAGGAGGATGAGACGGCGCGGCGGCTGATGACCATTCCTGGGGTCGGGCCGGTCACCGCAGTGGCCCTGGCGGCGCTGGCCCCTCCAGCTGAGACCTTGAGGTGCGGGAGGGACTTCGCCGCGTGGGTCGGGCTTACTCCACTCCAACGCTCCACAGGCGGCAAGCAGAAGCTCGGGGCCACCTCGAAAATGGGCGAGCGAACGCTGCGCCGCCTGCTGATCATCGGCGCGAACAGTGTCTTACTCCAGGTTGCTCGCAACGGAGCGCCGTCGGGATCATGGATTGCCCGGATGGTGGCACACAAGCCGCCGATGCTGGTGCGCGTGGCGCTGGCCAATAAGATGGCTCGCATCGTCTGGGCGCTGCTGGCACGCGGTGAAGTCTATCGGGCTCCGGCCGCGGCTGCGTAGGCAGTTGCGACCGAGGGGCTGTTGGGGCGTAGGAAGGTCGAAGGAGAGAGATGGCGCAACGGTCATTGAGACGGGATCAGACAAACCAGCTTGGGTACGAGAGCTTCGAGCGCGTAGAATTGATTGGGACCTGATCCGCGTACTCCCATCCGGGCCCGCGGCGTATGATCGGCCGCACTCGAGGCCGCACACATGTCCGCATCCGACCTGCGCGCTGTATCAAACCTGAAGATTCT
>NZ_QDGA01000056.1 GCF_003347665.1 Microvirga calopogonii | reverse complement strand
ACGGGATTGTCCCGCAGCGAAGGAGCCCTGTCATGACACAGCAGACCACAGCTGAGACCATCGCCACCATCGGCATCGACCTGGGCAATACCACCTTCCACCTGATCGGCATGGATGCCCGCGGCAGGATCGTGCTGCGCCGCAAAGTCTCGCGCGGGCAGCTGTTGCCCTGCCTGGCCAATGTGCCGGTCTGCCTGATCGGCATGGAGGCCTGTGCCGGGGCTCATCACGTCGGGCGTCAGCTCGCCGCCCTCGGCCATGATGTCCGTCTGCTGCCGGCCCAGTACGTCAAACCGTTTCTCAAAGGGCACAAGAACGACTATCGCGATGCCGAGGCCATCGCCGAGGCGGCGCAACGTCCAACCATGCGCCCGGTGCCGCTGAAGTCGGCCGAGCAACTCGACTTGCAAGCCCTGCACCGGGTGCGCAGCCGCCTGGTCGGGCAGCGCACGGCGGTGATCAACCAGATCCGCGGCTTCCTGCTCGAGTGCGGCATCCCGGTGAGGCAGGGACTTGCCGGTTTACGAGAGGCTCTGCCCACTCTGCTGTCCCACCGCACGGACGTGCTCTCGCCGCGCATGATCCACCTGATCGAGGATCTGGCGGGAGACTGGCACCGGTTGGATGAGCGCATTGACGCGATCACCGGGGACATCACGGCTCTGGCCCGTCAGGAGGGGGGCTGCCAGCGGCTGATGGGGATCCCGGGCGTCGGCGTGATCACCGCCAGCGCCATGGTGGCGGCGATTGGCACCGGAGCGGCGTTTACCAAAGGCCGCGATTTTGCCGCCTGGCTCGGTCTCGTGCCCAAGCAGATCTCGACCGGCGGCCGCACCATCCTGGGTGGCCTGTCGAAGCGCGGGAACCGCTACTTGCGCACGCTGTTTGTCAGCGGCGCCCAAGTTCTCCTGCAACACCCGGGCCACTGGCATGGGCACGGCTTCGGCCGCTGGTTGGCCGCGGCACGGGCCCGGCTGCACCGGAATGTGCTGGCGGCCGCCTTGGCTAACAAGCTCGCGCGCATCGCCTGGAGCGTGCTGTCCCACGCGAACGGTTACGATCCGGAGTTTGCCGCACGGACGGCCTGAGCCTGCTCAGACGGCCGACAGTTCGAGGATAGAGTTCCCGCCGCGGTTCGCGAGAAGGATGTGACAGGATGGATGAACGGTTGCCCGGCGCATCGGAAACCTGATTAAAAAAATGGCCTCCGAGGTCTCGGGACTAGAGCGCGTTGACATTCACTTGGTCCAAATGAATGCGCTGACGAGGCAAAGGAGTGACATGAACGCCCGCGGGGTCTGTTCGTAGCGGGTGGCGATGCGTCTGAAGTGCTTGATTTTCAGGAAGAAGCGCTCGACGAGGTTGCGCTCGCAATAAAGGGCATAGTCGCAGGCAACTTGCGGCGATGTTGCCCTGGGCGGGATGACCGGCACGGCATCCTGGCTCTCGATGGCCTCGCGCAATGGCTTGGCATCGTAGCCCTTGTCCCCCAGGACATGGTCGGCGGGAAGATCAGCGATCAAGGCTTCAGCCTGAGTGATATCGCTCGCTTGTCCCGGCGTCAGGATGAAGCGGAGCGGATTGCCCAAAGCATCGACGACGGCATGGATCTTGGTGGTCAGCCCGCCGCGGGAGCGTCCGATCGCACGAGCCTCACACCCCCCTTTTTGCCTGCCGCATGCTGGTGCGCCCGGACAATGGTTGCGTCGATCATGATGTATTCGAAGTCGGGCTCATCGGCCATGGCGGCAAACAGCCGATCCCAGACGCCGCTCTTGGACCAGCGCGAGAACCGAACAAAGGCGCTGTTCCAGTTGCCGAAGAGGTCCGGCAGATCTCGCCACGGCGACCCTGTTCGGGCTAACCAGAGCACGGCTTCCACGAACAACCGGCTATCGACCGCCGTTCTGCCGGGATCCATGCGTTTGCCCGGCAGATGCGGCTCCATCCGATCCCATTGGTGATCTTTCAAAATCAGACGCACTCCGCTCACCCGAACCTCCGCTCCCAAAAGGAGCTTGAATCAGAGTTGCGAGCCCGCGGGAATCCTGAATGTCAACGCGCTCTAAGCAGGCCCGGTGCGCGCGGATTCCCATGATGGCCCGGAGCTCAGGCTCCATCCAGAGGCCGGATAGATTGATGCGAACCGTCCCTCATCCAATCTGAAACAGCCCTCTTGCAACGCACGGCCGGTCCATAGATTTTTTATAACTGAAGCCGCGCCGGCACAGGAAGCGCGAGAGCATCGCGGGAGCCGCCACGATCCCGTGCTCGTCCAGCAGCCGAGCCGCCAGTTCGGGCATGGTGATGGCCGGTCTTGCCTCGACGGTCTGGATCAGGAAGCTCTCATAGGGCACCAGCTTGCCGCCCCCGGGCGGACGGCCCTGACGGGCCGGCGCCGGCGAGCCGGTGTTCCGCGTGCGCCGCACCAGCTTGATGGCGAAGCTCTCGCTGACGTCAAAGCGCTCGGCGGCCGCCCGGCAGGTATGGCCCGCCTCGACAAAGTCGGCCACCCGCACCCGCAGATCGAGAGAATAGCAGTGACCCATGATCCACCTCCCGTTCCAGAGAGTGAATCACAGATCGCGCCAGCCTAAAACCCGAAGAGTCGAATTTCCAGTCCGGTGCTCTAGCTCCGCGATTTGAGTCTTCCTAGACGTCACGAGTTAAGTAAACGAGTGATGCCAGAATAGGTGGGTTGGATCAGATGCTATCCTATCAGGGTTTGTGCTTGACCTCGTTCAAAACGCACTAATGCATTGGTATAAACGACATAGAGGCAGTCAACCAAGACTTGACTAGACATCGCAAGGCAGCTGTTGAATGCAGAGCCCCGGTTCGGCTCCTCCTCAGCACTAGATTGAGGAGGAAATAGCCTATAGGACCAACCATAAATGGCGTATTGATCCTCCGCTCGCACGCGGCGTACCATCACCGCGCCATCGTGAATGGCTGGATTAAGCTCAAGCGCTCTCAAAAGACTTTCGGAGAAACGATGATCAAGTGGCATTCCCGTGTTCGGCTCGGGGTGACGCTTCATAGGCGCGCAGTGAGGTGGTGGTGTTATTCCAGTGAAGAGGCAGAAGATCAGCGGTGATACTCCCAACTGGAGCGCAAAAAGGTGAACAAATGCGGAGTCTATGTCATCCATGTGATTTACAGATCCCGTGCTGGTGCTCATAAACTGGTTCCATGCTCCATCTCCTCCCCATTCGCCTGATTCTGCTTGTTTTCTCTGTTCTCGTTGGTCTCTCCGTTCTCCTTGCTGGGTATGCAGGCTGGGTCGGTGGTGGCGATACTCTCCGTGACGCAACAGGTCTTATCCGCTGGTCTTCGACCATGGCTTCAGCCTTGGTCATTACCTGTTTCATGGGCTGGCGCTGGATTCCAGCGGTCCAGCTCTTCATTTTCCCTTATCTCGGCGGAAAATGGTCCGGCACTGTTCGGTTTGAAGGTCAAAATGGTCCGGACCAACGTGACGTGTCCCTCGAGATCAAGCATACATTGTTTGGCCTGAAGCTACTCCTTGATAGCGATGAATCAACCTCTTGGACACTTGTTGTGCATGCAGACCGGAATCCAGATTTTGACCGCTATCGCCTTTACTATGTCTACTTGAATGAGCGAAAGGAAGGTTGCCCTGGAGCTGGTGAGCGTTACCGAGGGATAGCCGTTCTCCGAGTTGTCTGGGTGACAAAGCCTGAGCTTCAAGGCGATTACTTTACAGACACTCATCGCCGAGGCACGCTCCACTTGAAACGCAACGTGGTCACGTCTTGGTGGAAGATCTGGCGTTAAGATCAGAAATACCCAAATTGGCAGAGTAAGCTCTATAAAATTCTTCGGACAGGCTTGTATGGGGTAGGCGGATGCAACTCGGATAGCGGCTCACCCAATGGCCGCAGCTTGTAGCCTCCTGAAGCATCGCAAACCAATACGTGAAGGCCCTCTGGCGGATCTGCCTGTCCGACGATGATGAGAACAAAGGCGTTGAGAGCGTGGGTAGATCGACGGAAGGCGTCGGTCATGCTCTCGAGATCGAGCGGCGATGGTACAGGCACGCGCTCGGCGTGGGTATGCCAGTCCCCAACGAAGTGCAAACCTTGCCGATGCCGACGGAGGATCTCGCGCTGCTCAGCTCGCCGGTCGGGCATGTACGTGTGGCGCGTGCGCCGATCGGTCCATCGTGGCCCAGTCGCTTCTTCAACCAAAATCTGTCCCGACTCAACACGGGCAAACAACTGACCTCCAGCTTCCCGCTGGTACCACCTGAGCTGGCGCCGATGCCTAAAGTGCGACAGAACTTTATCGGATAAAACAAGGTTCTGCCCCGAGCGCCCGATAGGATATGCAATCATGTGGTCTCCGCTGGGCGACAGTACTCGCACCCATCTGGATGCCAAGGCCACTCGTCTATGAGGCCGCCCTCCGGATAAAGGCGCGCTTTCGGCTCCCACTCCTTGCTCCAGCGTCCGCCAACACTCTCCATGTACGATCGCCGTCCGCACCAGACCCGATGGGTCGAGACTCCTACCCTGCCGAGCAAGATATCGATGGCAAGCTCAGCCACCATGTTGTTTATGTACCCAAGCTCGACTGGTCCATACGGTTGATAATGGACGCCGCAGGCTGGCTCCTCCTTGGCTCCGGCTCCCTCATCTGGCCAAGCGGTTATTTGGAAACGCGGAACGCCCGTGCGACCAATGCCGCAGTGCAGACAGCCCCCCGTGCCAGCGATGGCAACAGCGTGGCCGGCGCATGCATGAGCCTCAGTCCATGCATAGACGACGGGCTTCGAACGGCCAGCTGAAATGTGCCAGTTGTCGAGCGCGCTGTCCGCGGCCCAACTTCCTGTTGCGCAAACGACTAGATCGGCATCGCCGATATGCTCCCCATCAATGACAAGCGCCTGCGCCAGTGTGTTGTGACCGTCGATCCTGAGATGGGGATAATCGGCCCGCAATCGGGCGGCCAGCTCCACCGCTTTGTTTTTACCTACCGAACCGGCTCCGAGCGGGTGCCGGCCAACGTTAGCCCAGGCGAGATCATCGGAGTCCACGAAGTTCAGTCGTCCGACACCCGCCTGGGCTAGTGAAACGGCAACTGGCGCGCCAACTGAACCGCAACCAATGACTGTCACGGTGGAAGCGAGCAGCCGCTCGCTCCGCGGATCCTGCCCCCGGCCATGGATCCATGGCGGATCGGCACGAAAGATGCCGGAGCGCAGGACTGGCTCCTCTGCGAAGTATCGTGACGCTGCAACAGTTGGTGGTACCTTTCCGGGTCGGAAACCGCGTGTGAGCAGGTCTGACCGCCGCCTCCAACCCACGCTCGTCAATCCTGGCCTCGGGACTGTAACTGCTACAAGGCCAGGGCCATGCCGGCCTTCAGCACCGAGGACAGTCACAATCTGATTAGGAAGCTTGGCTGCGATTGCGTCGAGGATCTCCGCCGCACCGTCGCCGCACTCCCTTGCGAGGGACCGCAGATCGGCTGCCGAGCGTGGATAGGCGGAAGGCAGGAGCGGCTCCTCCAACCAAAGGAAAGCCGCCCCCTCCGTGCGCAAGCGTACTGGCCCGCGAGTTGGAAAGCGGTTGTGGGTCCAAGCAGACAAGGCCGCATCGGTCTCGGCCAGAACGTTGAACCGTTCGCCACGGAACAGTCGTACGGCGCGCGTCGGTCCGTGGACTTCAAGGAGACTATGAAGGCAGGCGTGCGGGAAGTTGATGTCGTACGCCCAGTAGGTGAGAAACTCCTCCCTGAAATCACGTGCGACAATGTCGCCTTGGATTAGTTCTTCGACGAGTCTGCAGCCCTTCGCGAGGAGATTGATCGTGACTCCTGCCGGATCAGTCGGATCGCACTCGGCCTCATTCGGCAATAGGCAGAGAACACCATCACTCTCGACATGCGGCCATGTCAAAGATGGCGGATGATCGACAAGAACAATTCGGGGTGAGATTTCGGGGAAAAACGACCCGACAGCCACGTCCATTCGGCGCATGATGCCATCCAGAAAGGTCACCTCAAGGCGCCATCCACCGACAAAGGGACGTTTGTTGCGATACTCCGCAAGCGCGTGCTCATCCAGCCTCTCGGGCACGCGGCCAGTTATGCTGGCGAGTCTGGCTTCGACCGCATCAGCGGCGGCCTGCCACTGACGAGACCGGACCAGTCGATCAAGCATGCCGCCCCCCACCCTCCTTACGAACGGCGTCACGCGCTACCGCTTCTTGGCTGATGAGAAGGCCGGATGTAAGAATGGCGGGGCCTGTCACAGAAGCTGCCGCTTTGGCCTCGCGCTCGTAACGATCCATGAAGAACGTGGTCGCGAACACCTTGTCCCAACACTTCAGCGCCTTTTCGCGCGTACAATCTACTTCGAAGAGTGGAGCGAGGTTGTTGATGGCTTCCGTCAACTTCTCGCGCAAGAAGCGAGCCTTGGGGTCTTCATTCCCACTCGTGATGGTCTCATTGGGCGTGACCGGATGCTGGATATTTAAGTTCCATATCAGCCGGTCGCGAATGGCCTTCATTGTATCGTAGAGTGCACGATCTTCGCGCGACTGGTCGGCACGGTAGCATTCCGTCACGAGCTTCGTGATGCCGAAGCCACTCAGGATTTGACCGCTCCAGCTGTCGCGGCTGCGGGCAAACTTCTTGATCTGTCGGACTGTGCGTCGAAGCTGACGTCCGTTGGAGACATCTGGGGATTGTGCATTGTTCTCCCTCTCGAACCAAACCGTGACGTTGCGCGCATCCGATCGCTTCCAGCCAGAGCTCGCGGCAAGTTCGTAGTGGAAGATTTCATTGCCGAAGATGTCTTTTGTCGTGACGCGCCGATACACGGGTACATCTACATGGTACCCAGCCTCATAGTACACGCGCACACAGTTACTTCGCACCTCGGGTGCTTGCTTGAAGCTGCCATCGTCAAGTGCGTTCCGGACCATTTGCCGAGCCTGGAGCGATGACATCTCCGCGCCGCGTTCCCCGACTAAGTCCTCTTTGGCGAAATACACGCCATCGTCGATGTCATAATCACGCTCCGGATGTTGCACCATGGTCTTCATGGCATAGGAACCTTGGGACTTGAACTCCAGAGGCGCGGGCTTGCCGGCATCCTTCAACCCCTTCTTCAGCCGGTCTCGGTTTGCATTGCGCCGGTCTCGCATCTGGGTGCGATCCGCCTGCGGCAGCGTCACGGCTTCGTCATGGTGGGCAAGAATGTCTTTCGCGCAATCAAACATCAGAAACTCCTCGTACGCAGACTCAAGATGCATCACGCTGCAGCGTGACAGGGAGATTGCTCATCGGGCGCTTGGCCATGGCCGGCGCATCGTCAAACACCGAACAGATAATGCGCCCTTCGCGACTTGTGGGATCGCCGCACTTGCTGTTCGTCATGTCGGCGTCCGTGCGTGCCTGATTGATCAGAGCATCGAATGCAGCTTTGGTGGTATTATCGAGCTCAAGATGCGGAACCAAGGCCGCGGGAACTTTGTCGCCTGGGAAGCGAATTATCTCGCAGCGGCGGTCGAAATGCTTGGCGAGCATCCGCGCCATGTTGTCGTAAGCGAATTCCTGAGCATCCACGGAAAGGCTGGCTGCCAGACCGCCAAACTTCCAATCCGGCAGACCGCGGTGGAGTTCGTCCTGTGCGATCTGCTCCCCAGCCGGTCGTGGGCACGTGCCCATACACAGGATTTGGATCTCCTGACCCGGTTCTGTCATTTCAAGAGCATCAATCAGGCCAACCAAGACAGGGTTGTTGGCCCAGAGCCCTCCGTCGACAAAGACGTTGTAACCGTCCACCGTGGGGCCGTCCGGGTGCGGCAGGAGTGCGAGTGAACGATAGACAGGCGCGGCGCTCGTCGCTAGGCACACGTCAACGAGCTTGTACCTGTCGTCGCGGTGGCTCGAGTTCGGGAGATGCGGGGTCTTGAACACCCAGCTGCGGTGCTGGCTCATTTCCACAGCAGTGATGGCCAACGCGATCTTTCTCTCCTGCCAGACGTCTCCGATCCTGACGTCCCCAAGTCGCTCATGAAGCGCTTTCCTCAGAGCCTCGGTGCCAGCAGCTATGTCCTGAGGCCGTTTACGAATGTCCTGGACCAAGCCGATGCCGAGACCTTCGGGCAGTTGCCGGGGAAAAATTGAGGGCCCGTATTTCCTGTAAAGCGTAACAAGGTCTCGCAACGGCACCCCCGCCGCAAGCGCACACGCAATGATTCCGCCGGTGCTCGTCCCGACGATTAGGTCGAACGCCCCGCCCACATCAATCCCATCGAGGCCCCGACGGCGCGCAAAGGTTTCTGAGATTTTTGCGAGGTAAGCGGCCGTGTAGGTGCCGCGCATGCCACCACCATCAAGACTCAATACACGAAAGGGTTTGGGGTCGGGCATACACACAAGTCCAAGCAATCGGTGAATAACCGTCCCTCGTGCGCAGAGCCGTTGATTGACGCCAGGGCGAGGTAGGCATACAAACTATATGCATCCGGTTTCACGATGCGTCAAGAGACTTGATTGATATTGTTTATATACGGATAGGAGACGGGGTGAATATGAACGACCTGGAGCATGACACCCCATCGAAAGAGCGTATTCGCTGGAGCGTGGAGACACGCCTTGAGTTCATCGAGTTTAGATTGTTTTGGGAGGGGAGGATCAACCGCAGCGACCTCGTGCGCCACTTCGGCATCTCGGTCCCACAAGCTTCAACCGATCTGGCTCGTTACCAAGAACTCGCGCCAGGGAACTTGGTCTATGATCGGAATGCCAAGGCGTACTTTGCCACGAATACGTTCACACCTCAGATCTTTGAGCCCTCTGGTGAGCGATACCTTGCTCAGTTGCGTTTGCTCTCCGCCGGGCTTACCCAGCAGGCCGAGTCTTGGTTAGGTCACATTCCAGACTATGCCACCGTGCAGCAACCATCGCTCAGGCAAGTCACCATAGGAATCGTGAAGGCAATCGTTGATGCAGTCAGAATGCATCGCTCAGTTCAGATTAAGTACCAGTCAGCTTCCGCTATTGAGCCTAACTGGCGGTGGATCTCGCCGCACGGGCTCGCTTTTGATGGCACTCGCTGGCATGCTCGCGCCTGGTGCCATCGCCACAATGATTTCAGAGACTTTGTTCTAACGCGAATGCTAGAGATCAGCGAGAGTCGACCTTCTGGAATTGATCCACAGGAAGACATCGAATGGCATCGTGAGGTTACACTCCTGCTAGCTCCAAACCCCAAACTCGATAAAGCGCGCAGGCGTACCGTTGAGATTGATTATGGTATGACGAACGGTCGCCTAGAGTTCTGCACGCGCTTGTCTCTGTCGCAGTATCTGGAGTGGCAGCTAGCACTCGATGTAGACCCAGATCAGGTTGACCCGAAGCGACACTCGCTTGTTCTCCTCAATCGAGAAGAAATCAACTTCGAGCGATTACAAGCGCGATCCCAAGCAGCAAGTAAGGGAAAGCAGAACTCAATGCCTTCCGATTTTCAGCTTAGTTGATTGCGCATTTGTTAGCCCATATAGCCAATACGGGGAGGGGGCAGATGTTCACTTATTGTGTTACTTTCAGAATCGGGAATGGTACCGTCGAGGGGAAGACATACCAAGACCGCTATAATCAACTGTTAGACAACATCACTGGTGAGGGCGGCGCCTACTGGGGCGAGCCCACGTCATTCTACTTCGTCCAATCCAGCCTCATAACGCCGGAGTTTTCCAAGAAGACAGTGCGTGGCCTGAGCCCAAAAGATGACTTGGTAGTGGTCTTTGATCCGAGCGACATGTCAGCCAACTATTTCGGGCCTATTGAGCATGTGGACGTGCTCCTAGGTTTCCTGCCGACTGCGAAGAAGCTGGCGTGAAGGCCCACAGGAACCCAAGCAGCGCTGAGGCCATTCGGTAGCCAATTCTATCTGCACCAGCCCTATTCGCCCGCCTTTGCTGCCTTCTACAACCCCGCGATGGAAAACAGAGTGGCCTCAGCATCGCCTACGTAGCCAATGCGCAAACTCCCCGGAGAAATGGCCTCACTCGAATTGGCTATGGCTCGCTTCTGGCATCGAAGGCAAGCCCAACAAGAGAAGCAAAAGTCAACTACCATCGCCGAACTGCCGTGCGTGCAACCCTGATCGCCTCGCGTAGACAATGCGCTTGCGTTGTTGGCTCCAGCTACACGGCCAGTTATCCACAAATTTATATTTTTCTTTTGAATTTGAGACAACGCCAGTGAGACAATCCAAGTTGGACCGTCGAGTTAGCACCCGCGAGAGACCAGATAGAATCGTCGTAATTCTCTAGACCTCAAGATTGAGACGATACGGCTATTAAAAGAATCACGGCCCTTGGGCTTGGCGTGGATAGTGTTTCAATGTTGATCGAATTGGTGGAGCGTGGCGAACGTGTTGACGTCGCCCTCTTCGCTGATACGGGCAGTGAGCGCCCGCAAACCTACCAGTACCTGCCGATCTTCAAGCAGTGGCTTGAGGAGCGCGGCGTTCCTCTGATAGTGGTCAAATACCAGCCGAAGAACTATAAAAATTTTCCCCCTTATAGAACATTAGAGGAAAATTGTCTTACGAATGGTACATTGCCATCGAAAACGTTTGGTTATGGAAGTTGTTCTCAGAAATGGAAGATCCAGCCGCAAGATCAGTGGGCTGACAATTGGGAGCCTGCACGACGTTGTTGGGCTGCGGGTGGCAAGGTAATCAAGCTTATTGGCTATGATTGTAGCCCAGCCGATCAGAAACGCTATAGGGAGCGTGAAGGATTCACAGATAATAAATACGAATACAGATATCCTCTTAGGGAACTTGGCTGGCGGCGAGAGGACTGCATTCAGCGGATTCGAAAAGCTGGGCTTCCCGTTCCGATCAAAAGCGCCTGTTTCTTCTGCCCTGTGACAAAGGCTCATGAGCTCCATGACCTCGAGAAGCCGCTCCTCCGGCGGATCGTATTGATGGAAGCAAGGGCAAAGCCGCGGCTCAAGGCGGTTGACGGGCTTTGGCGCACGCCTGTGAAGGGCTGTCGAGGTGCTACGCCACGTCCGGGGTCCATGACGGAGTACATCATCGACAAGGGCCTCTTGCCAGAGGACGAAGTCCGCATGATCGTCGAATTGGCTCCAGAGCACCTCATGTCATGGCAGGCTTCCGTTGCCAACATAGATATTTCCGAGCGCCCCGAAATGCGCCGCTGGATTGAGTTCTTCGATATGACCTCCGGCGACCTGATGCGAACTGGCTCGACGCCAAATCTCTACGCTGGGATGGAAGTGCCGTCCGCAGCAAACGAAGATGCCACTCCTGCCGCAGCAGCTTAAGGGCACGTCAATGTCAGAGATCGACTCTCCGCTCCTCGTCTTGACCTCCGAAGAGGAAGCAACGGCAATCCTCTCCATGATGGAAGGCATGCTCGACATACTCAAAGACGACGGGTTGCAGAATTCTCCAGACTATGAAGATCTGGACGCAGCCCGCGAATGGCTCTCGAAAGCAACCGAAGGGCAGACTTTCCCTGCTCGTATACCGGTTGGACTATCCGCAGCCGAGCAGACGATGCTTCGCAATTCCATCGCGAATGTGAGTGATCAGGGAGAGTTTTGGGATGACGGAGAGGGCTCTGCCCAACCCTTTACAGCTATCATCGAGAACTATAGCGGAAATCCCTGATCCGTCTCGCTACCAGTTCCTACAGCGCGCCTGCTCGTATCTGTAGTTTTCGACTGTGTCGAGCGATGCATTCAACCGCCGAGACTGCTCCATCATTTGATCAAACACCCGTGCCGTAGCCTCAACAATCCGATCAAAGGACAATTGCTGGGCTTGCGCCGAACTCAGCTGTTGGGGAGTCAGCGAGGCTACGGCATTGTTGATGTCAAACTGAAGCCGGCCCGCATAAACCATGATCGAATTCCGGTAAATCCGAACATGCTGCATCTCATGCAGGCGGATGTTCTCATATTCACACGTCCCTGGCCGGTACTTCGACGCAATAAATACCTGGATCGGCTCCTTGAAGCCTAGGGTCACGGCAACCGCTCTTGGCCGATAACAATCCCTCGTCACCTCACCCTGCAGCTTCAGATCGTAACTCGGGCGAGCTTGCGCCAGTCCATTGATGTGCCATCCCGCCAATGTTTGAAGCTGGTGCGGAGCCGATGCGGCGGCCGCTACATCGGGAGTTGAGCTTAGGACGATCTGAGGCTCAGGAGTCTGCACGCTCACCTGAACGGGCACTGGTCGGCATTGGCCAAATGCTCCGGTCGAAACAATGCTGACGACGGCGAATGTCGCCAAAACGGAATAGCGCAAGAGTCTCTCCTGATTTGCGAAACCGAAATAAAAAGCACTTTGTAATCACTATAATGCGGCGCCCCCTCGCCCAAAAGGCGCCAGCCGCACAAATCCGCCCGATTCCGCAGGATTTCCGCCAATCCTGAAACGGACAGAATTGAATCTAATCCCCAGAACAAGGAGAACAGACCCATGGCGACCCTGATCCTGAAGACTTTCCAGGCTTTCCCTGCAGAGGGACCACACGGTGCGCCTCGTACGGCCCTCGCCCGCCTTCCCGAGACAATCCCGTTCCCTGATCGGTCGGTAACGATCACATCTGCTGCCGACGCCCAGGCCGCATTTGAAACCTACTGCGAGGATGCGACCGCTGCCGGTAAGCCAGCGCACGCCTTCGGTGACCTCAAGAAGGGCGACCGAGCTCCCCGTGGGTTCAAGGCCCTGAAGCTCGAGCGCTACGTCAACGTCTGATCTTCGGGCCACTAGAGCGACGGTACACCCCTATGGCAACACTCATCTTATCCAGTCACCCCGCCTCATCAGATGGATCTGGCTTCAACTCGATCCATTTCAGTCTATGCAATGAGGAAACGCCCCTCCCACGGGAAACTGTGGAAATCCGGACTGCTTCCGACGCGTCGGAAGCCTTCGAACAGTATGTCGAGAAGGCGATAGCCACCTCGAAAGGAACCTGGGTCTCGGCCAGCCTTCAAAAGGGTGACCGTGCTCCCAATGGCTTTCGCAAGCTGAAGCTGGATCGGTTCGTCAATGTCTGACGGGAACACCATCGACCTCTCCGAACAGGGATTCATTATCGAGGGGAATGGCGACACGTTCGCCCTTCGCGATCCCAATAGCGACCTGATAGTCGCTGAGGTCCGCTATCACCCGGTCGAAGGCCTAGAGCCCTTAGAAACACCCTCTGGCCAGATTGCCACCCAGATGGCAGCTGCGCCGGTCCTCTTAAGGGCATTGGAAGATGCTGAACAGGAGATCGACAACCTCCTGACAGATCTCACCGAAGAACCTGAGGAGGACAGCCTTGCCCAGAAATGCTTGGCCAAGGTCCGGGCCGCGATTGCCCTCGCAAGGCAAAACTCTCCCTCAGAGGCTTAGGCTCCTCATTTCCCGGCCTAGACGGATCCATCCCTCACGAACCCATTATAACTTCGGCATTGAGAAGAGGCCTGGGCGCTAAGCGCCTGGGCCTTTTTCATTTTAGCCAAGTCAGACGTTGGAATTTCCCACATCAAAACCCCCAAACGCTGGCTTCGGCCAAGCGGCCTTCGGCCAAAGCCAAACGAATGAGATTGTCCATGATGTCAGAAGCTTCGACTGTCGCGATCAACCTCGCGGATCAGATCGACGAGTGCCGTGAATTCTCGCGCTCGAAGCGCGTGAATATCAGCGAGATCGCCACTCGGTTCGGTATCAGCCTCAAAGAGGCTCGCTCCCGCGTACAGCTCACGACGGTTGCTCCCCAGATCATCGCCCTGTTCCGCCAGGGTCACCTCGATCTGGAGCAGATCGAAGCCTTGAGCATTACTTCCGACTTCAAGGCCCAGGAAAAGGTCATCTTCCATGCCCTCAACGAATGGGCGGCCGAGCCCGACCAGATCCGGCTCACCCTGAGCCCCATGGGCATTTCCGAGGGACACCGGCTCGTCGGGTTCGTCGGCCTCGATGCCTATAAGGCGGCCGGCGGCTTCGTTCAGCATGATCTTTTCGGCGAACCGGGCAACGGCACCGTCTCCGATCCTTCCCTGCTGGTTCAGCTCGCCTCACGGAAACTCAACGCCATATCCGGCCAGGTCAAGGCGGAAGGCTGGAAGTGGGTTTCAACCGGAAGCACTCCCGACGCCGCTTGGGATATGATCCCCTACCGCTCCCCCGAACTGTCACTCGCCACCCCTCTGACCACCGTAACAATCCCGGGCGAATGGATTGCAGTCTCCGGCACCCTGGTCGGCGTTGACGAGAAGGGTGCCCTCAAGATCCAGCGCGGCCTCGTAAAGCCTCAGGACCTGGAGGCTGTAAAACAGCTTGCATCGGCGAATGAGAATGTTCCGGCCGCCCAGCGGATCGAGATCGTTACCGAGCCCCAGCCAGTCCTTCCGCAGGTCGAGCACCCCGATATCACTGCCACCCCTGAAGAGGCTCCCGCTCTATCGGATGAAATCCGGGCTTCCGAGGTAGAGGTTGCCACACCGGAGGCTCTCGTCGAGCCGTCCACGGACAATGCCGATCCATTCCTCGGTGACGTCGTCATCGATACGGTGATCGAAGCTACTGACCTCGTTTCGATCACCCCGGAAGCCGAGCTTGATGGACGTCGCAACTATCGGATCCAGCCTGGGGAACTGAAGCGCCAGGGGTCTTGGAAGGAAACCGCCAAGCGAAACATCGATATCATCGAACTCGCCAAGGCCATCACTGCGGACGGGCGCGACGCCACGGACGAGGAGAAGTCTCTCCTCACCAAATACACCGGCTGGGGTGCCAGCGAGATCGCCAACGGCATGTTCGGCGTCGGCTACCGGCACGACTGGTACCAGCTATCGGACCGCTTGAAGGCACTCCTGTCGGACGACGAGTACCAGGAGGCCAAGCGCACCACCCAATATGCCCACTATACCAGTGAGGCGGTGATCACCTCGATCTTCAAGGGCATGCAGCGCCTGGGCTTCACTGGTGGCTCGATCCTTGAGCCGGGTATGGGTATCGGCCTCTTCAATGGCCTCATGCCCGAGGATATGGCTGCGGCCAGCACCTACACCGGCATCGAATACGATGCGGTTTCGGCCTCTATCGCCCGTCTCCTCTACCCCCGCAGCCATATCATCACGGGCGACTACGCCAAGACGGCCCTGCCGCGAGACTTTTTCGACGCCGCCATCGGAAACCCGCCGTTCAGCTCAACGAAAGTTTTGAACGATCCGGAGTACAAGAAGCAGTCCTTCCTCCTGCACGACTACTTCATCGCCAAGACCATCGATCGCGTCCGCGAGGGCGGCATCGTTGTCCTGATCACCAGCAAGGGTACGATGGACAAGAAGAACGACAAGGCCCGCCGCTACATGGCCGAGCGTGCCGACCTTGTGGCGGCCATTCGTCTGCCCCAGACCGCCTTCAAGGAGAACGCAGGCACCCAAGTGGTGACCGACGTTCTCTTCCTGCGCAAGCGCATGACTGGCGAGAAGGTTCGCCGGACCAGCATGGGCGCCGCCCTGTACCGCACGAACGAGCGCGGGGAAGCCGTCGGCGAGCCGGTTCTCCACCTGAGCGATTGGATGGAGACCTCCAAGATCGCAGTCGAGGGCTACGACTTTGAGATAAATGAGTATTTCGTCGCGAATCCGGAAATGGTCCTGGGCCGCCACAGCGTCAGCGGCTCGATGCACCGGGCGGTTGAGTATTCAGTGGATCCCCTTCCCGACGTCACCATCGAGGATGCCTTCGACACCGCTATCCTGACCCTGCCGGAGGGCATCTACGCCCGGCGCCCGAAAACCTCGTCGATCGCCTCGTGCGCGGCTAACGGTCCGACTATCGACCTCGACCCGAGCAACCGGAAAGTCGGGGGTCTGTACCTCTCTGACGACGGGACCGTCATGCAGTTCGAGAACGGCATCGGTCAGCCGCTGACGCAGCGTTTCAACTCGTCTGGGAAGGCTATCGATCTGCGCCCGAGTGAGCTCTTCTGGCTGAAAGGCTATATCAAGCTCCGCGACGCCCTGAAGAAGGCCCAGGCCGACCAGCTCAATGACGGCAACTGGGAGTTTTCGCTGGCTCGCCTCAACGAGACCTATGACTCATTCGTCAAATCCCATGGCCGGATTCTCCAATACACCGTGATCGAACGGTCGAATCCCGACGGCACCGTTACCGAAACCAAGCGCTTCAAGGACGATCCCCTGATCCGGATCGATGCCGAGGGCGCGCTTGCGTATGCATTGGAAACCATCGCCGAGGACGGGGAAATCCGCCGCGGGCCGGTGCTTCAGGGCCGGGTGCTCAAGCGGGACCAGGAGCCCGCCATCAACACGACCCAGGATGCGCTGTTCGTATCCCTGAACCGTCTCGGCCGCCTCGACATCGACGATGTGGCCCGCCTTGCTCAACTGAGCCGCGATGAGGTGATTGCTGATCTTGGCACCTCGATCTTCAAGGATCCCGCCGGCTGTCAATGGGTCATGGCGGACGAGTACCTGTCGGGGAACGTGGTCCAGAAGCTGAAGGACGCGATGGCCGCCTGCAACTTGGACCCGAGCTATAAGCGGAACGTCGAGGCCCTCATGGAGGTCCAGCCGAAGCAACTCGCCGCTTCGGACATCATGGTTCGCCTCGGCGCGAACTGGATCCCCACCACCGACATCGAAGAGTTCGCCCAAGAGGTCATCGGCGACCGGATGAAGGTCGCCTATACCGCTTCACTCGGCTCCTGGACCGTCACCTGCCATCATCACGCGGTGTCTGAATGGTCGTTCGACCGGATGGAATCCTCAGACGTTCTGCAAGCCCTACTGAACAGCAAGCAGATCAAGATCGTAGATCGTCATGAGGACGGCTCCTCGACCGTCAACGTGGAAGCCACCGAGAAGGCGAACGATATCGCAACAAAGATGCGCGAGGCATTCCAGAAGTGGCTCTGGACTGATGCTGACCGCACGGAGCGTCTCGTTTCCTACTATAACGAGAACTTCAACAACATCGCCCCGCGTGTCTTCGACGGCTCGCACCTGACCCTTCCGGGCCTTTCGCTTCGGTTCTCGCCCTACGCCCACCAGAAGCGAGCTGTCTGGCGGATCATTCAGCAGGGTGACGTGTACCTGGCGCACTCTGTTGGTGCGGGCAAGACCTTCGAAATGATCGCTGGGTCGATGGAACAGAAGCGTCTCGGGCTCATCTCGAAGCCAATGTTCGTAGTCCCCAACCACATGCTCGCTCAGTTCTCGCGGGAATTCCTCGAGATCTATCCTGCCGCGAACATTCTGGTGGCCGACGAATACAACTTCCATACCCACAACCGCCGGCGGTTCCTGGCCATGGCTGCGTTGAACAACCCGGATGCTATCGTCATCACCCACTCTGCGTTCGGGCGGATCGGCATGAGCAATGAATTCTACAAGGAATTCATCGACGACCAGATCCGCGAGTGGGAGTGGCTGTTGCAGGATGTTGACAGTTCGGATCGCCGCACCCGCAAGCAGATTGAGCGGCGCATCGAAGCCCTTGAGCGCCGGCTGGAGGCGCGCCTCGCATCGGACAAGAAGGACCAGGTGCTGACCTTCGAAGAGCTCGGCGTCGATTTCATCAACGTGGACGAGGCACATGAATTCCGGAAGCTCGACTTCGCAACGAACCAAGGCAACATCAAGGGCATCGACCCTGCCGGCTCGCAACGCGCTCTCGACCTCTTCATGAAGGTCGACTTCCTGCGCCGCAGCAACAAGGGCCGCGCGATCGTCATGGCTTCCGGCACCGCCATCACCAACACCATGGGTGAATTGTTTACCGTGCAGCGCTTCTTCCAGCCCGCTCAGTTGGAGGCTGATGGACTGGGCAGTTTCGATGCCTGGGCGGCTCAATACGGCGACATTGTTGCCGGATTCGAACAGAACGCAGCTGGCGGCTATGAGATCGTGAGCCGCTTCGCCAAGTTCTACAACGTACCGGAGCTTATGCGCCGCGTTCGTAGCTTCATGGACATTCTGTCCTGCAAGCAGCTCGGTGAACTGGTGGAACGACCCCTCATTGAGGGTGGTCAACGACAGATCGTCGTGACGCCAGTCCCCACTGGCTATAAAGAGTATCAGAAAGAGCTCGAAGCCCGCATCAAGGCGATCCGCAACCGCTCCGGCGCCCCCAAGAAGGGCGACGACATTATCCTGACCGTGATCGCTGACGGGCGCTTTTCGGCCATCGACATGCGCTTCGTCGATCCGAATTGGCCGGCTGACCCGGACAGCAAGCTCAATCGGATGCTCAGTGACGCGATCGACGCCTATCATGAGACCGCCGACTTCGAGTTCTTCGATCCGTTGACCAAGAAACCTGAGCCGCTGAAGGGCGCAACCTCGATCATCTTCACGGACATTGGCCTGGGTGAGCAATCGGCGATCAATCGCGGGTTCGACATGAAAGCCCGGATTCAGCATCGTCTGGTTGAAGGTGGAGTCCGCCCGGAACACATCGCGTTCATGCGCGATCACAAGCAGCATGCCAAGAAGGAACGGCTGTTCGCAGAGATGCGCGAAGGCAAGAAGCGCATCCTCATCGGCGGAAAGGATATGGAGACTGGGGTAAACGTCCAGAAGCGCCTCTATGACCTCTTCCACCTGGATGCGCCGTGGTTCCCGGCCTCAGTGCAGCAGCGCGAGGGTCGTATTGAGCGTCAAGGCAATCAGAATAGCTCAGTACGTATCCGTGCCTATGCGACAAAGGGCTCTTATGACTCCACGATGTGGGGCATGAACGCCCGAAAGGCACGCTTCATCGAGCAAGCCATGAACGGCGACGATACGATCCGCAGCATGGATGACGTCTCCGAGGCCTCCGCCTTCCAGATGGCAGCCGCCTTGGCGTCCGGTGACGAACGTTACATGCGTGTTGCGGGCCTGAGGGCGGACGTGGAACGCCTTGAGCGTCTCCGCCAGGCCCACAACTCCGAACAGGGAAAACTCCGCAGTGAAAGGCGCTGGGCCGAGAAGACCATTGAGTCGTCAACCTCGACGGTCGAGATCGTCCGGGAAGCCATCAAACAGCGTCAGCCTGTGCCCGCCGGAGAGTTCAACGGCATCGTGGAAGGACTCGCCTATGACAAGCGCGAGGCGTTCGGCAACGCGATCATCAAGGCCGTTGCACAGCATGTGAACCGACAGACAGTCGGTAACCGCGAAATCGGCAACCTCGCCGGCTTCAATATCGTGTTCGTGGGCATCCGCGCGACCAACTTCACAAAATACAGCGCGGAAATCTATATGGATCTCCCCGGTGATCCAGATCCGATCCTTACGTATCCGTTCGACCAGGACCTTGCTCCGGGTGGCATCGCAACCCGTGGATTGAACCAGGTTGGTGGTTTGGAACGTCTCCTCTACCGCCACGAGGACGAGATCCAGCGCAACCAGCGCAAGATCGAGCAGATCAGGAACCGCCTTGGCGTTCCGTTCGCCGAAGAAGCGGTGCTTCTCGAAAAGCTGGCTGAACTCAGTGCACTTGAGGAAGAGTTGGCCGCTGAAAAGGCCGCAGAAGCAGCTGCCGCCGACGAAGCGAATGAAACCGAGGAGCCGGAACAGGATCAAATCGGATCCGAGGACGAGGCAGTTCAAGACGGCATCGAGGAGGATGCCCAAGTCGCCCCTTTAGCCTCATCGGACCTCAACCAGTTCGAGGAGCCGCCGCAGCCTGCCAATGATGACCTGGCGTTTACCCAGATGGCAGTTGGGTATGCACTTTAATTCGGAATGCTGATATAGAGTGCAAATCCGGCGAGCGGGAGTTTGCGAATCGTAACATGAGTACATCGATGGTTGACGACAGGACCGTCTCGGCTGCAATTGAGGAACGGGTGGCACTCGCACTGCTGCTCGTCCTCAATCTCGTCGGTCTGGCGGGTTGGCTCACACTGAGCATCCTCGCTCTCCTAGCGCTGGCCGGAATGCTTCGCTCCCCGGAGCGCCGCGTCTTTCTCCAACTCGTAGGTTTGGAGCGGATCACCTGGAAGCAGGAAATCTATCGGGCATGGCGCGCCTGTTACCTTCAAAGCCGGATGGCGGCGAAGATAGAAGGAAGCAAAATGGACGTGCTCAAGCGCATTCGCCGGAGCGCGGAATTCTACCAGAACAGAGCCTTCTATGGGCTGACGTTCATTCTCGCTGCCACACCCTACGGGTTCAAAATGCCGGCGGCTTTCGCCGTCGGTATCCTTCTTATGCATACTTTTGTCTTCACCTCTCGGTGGCTCGCTGTCCGTGAGCACGAACGGATTGTCGCTGCGCGTAACGTCCTTGGAACAGCATGATCTTATCTCCCAATAGGAAATTGCCAGAGACAATCTGAAAACCCCGAAAATGCGTTCACTGAACGCTCAACATAGTCAGCTGCACAACAAATTCCCGCAGTTGCTATCCCGGCACCCATAAGCCGGATCATCTCCTCCAACAGTCAAACTGAGGTTGACATGCGTTATCGTTCCTTCCTTTCGCTCGCTGCCTGCGCTGCCATGGCGATGTTGGCTATGCCCGCTGCCGCTGCGGATCTTCCTTTCACGTCGCAGCCCGTCCCGGTTCCGGCTCTCACGGCCGTCGGCTCCGGATACAACTGGACCGGCTTCTACGCTGGCGTGAACGCCGGCTACGGCTGGACCAACAGCGACGACGTGACGGTTTCGGGCTCCGAAGGCTTCTTCTTCAACGACGCTGCCTTTGGCGGCTTCAACACGACGGGCGGCGACGGTTTCACGGGCGGCGCACAGGTCGGCTACAACTATCAGTTCGGCAAGTTCGTGGTCGGCGCCGAAGCCGACATCAACTATGCAGACCAGGAAATTCGGTCCTTTGGCGCCCTGGATTCCGCCTTCGTCAACGAGTCTCTCGAGTTCCGCTCTGAGCTCGAATGGTTCGGCACAGTCCGCGCCCGCATCGGCTTCGTTCCGGTCGACCGCTTCCTCGTCTATGCGACCGGCGGTCTTGCCTACGGTTCGGTCGATGTCTCGGCAACTGACACCCTGACCCTCCCGCGCCTCGGACGCACCGAGATCTGGAGCGGCAAGGACTCCGACACGAAGTTCGGCTGGACCCTGGGTGCCGGCGCTGAGTACGCGATCACCAACAACCTGACCGCTCGGCTCGAGGGCCTTTATGTGGACCTTGAGGACACGAAGGTTGCTGGCGCTTACACCGGTGACACCGCCATCCTCGCTGAAGACACCTTCACTGCGAAGGCCGACAACAAGTTCACGGTCTTGCGCGCTGGCCTGAATTACAAGTTCTGATCCTCAGACGCCCCCTCTGAGGAAAAGAGAAGGCCCGGTGTTTTGCACCGGGCCTTTTTCGTGTTCGCATTAACACCACTGATGATTATGATCTTATCCAAAAAGCGTGTATATTCCCATGTATAGAGTTCGGGAGGCAACGAATGGCTTCAAATACCGCAAAGTAGGTATCCCGCAGAACACATCCCGATGCAGACCCAGTAAGGATGTTAACTTCGTGTGACGTACTTATATTGCTAGAGCCTATTCCTGTCGGAAGATACTAATCGATCCAGGCTGTCCGCCAATCATGTTCATTAAGTATCGCGACAGTTTATGAGTTGGTTGTTGAATACAAATGATCTGATGAGCGGGTGTACGAAGTTATAGTTGCGCCATGATCTCAATAGTGTAGTCAAGCATGAACCCATTCGCTGAGTAGACAAAGCTTTGGAGACGCAGTTCTGGCAAAACTTAGAGCCCGTTTGAGAATTGCTACGGGTGAGCGATGCGGCGGAGCATGAGGCTGCTCATGGCCACCCCGATCATGGCGTCCGAGACGTCGCAGCGCTCCTCGTAGTCCCGCACCAACCGGCGCCAGCGCATCATCCAACCGAACGTTCTTTCAACCACCCATCGGCGCGGCAACGGTTGAAAGCCCTGCTGGTCGGGCAGCTTGCGCACGATCTCGATCACGAAATCCCGGTAAGCCGCCTCGCTCATCAGCCGTCCACGGTCATAAGCCCCATCCGCAAACAGGTGCTTGAGCCACGGCCAGCGCTGACGCACCGCCTGGATGATCTGCTCCGCGCCTTGGGCATCCTGCACATCGGCCGTCGTGAGGTTGACCATGAGCAGGCGCCCGTCCGTGTCGACCGCAATGTGCCGCTTGCGGCCCTTGATCTTCTTGGCCGCGTCATAGCCGCCTCCGCCCGGGGCTGACGGGGCTTTGACCGTCTGGCTGTCGATCACGCCAGCCGTTGGGCTCGCCTCCCGACCCGCCTGCTCGCGGTCGAGCATGAGGGCGACATCGTGCAGGGTCTGGAACAGCAGGCGGCGGACAAAGCGCCGGAACCACCAGTACACTGTTTGCCACGGCCCGAACTCATGCGGCAGCATGCGCCAGCCGCAGCCGGTCCGGGCGAGATAGCGGATGGCATTGAGGATCTCACGCAGGTCCACCTTGGGCTTGCGGCCACGCCGGGCGGGCTCGGGCAGGATAGGTTGGATGCGCTGCCATTCCTCGTCGGTCAGGTCGGTGGGGTAGCGCCGCCGCTCAAAATCCTTCTGGCGCTCCCGATGTTCTTTGGTCCACATCCGCCTCATGTGGGCTCGAGACTACCCCAATCCGACCCCGTGCGACATTCTCAAACGGGCACTTAGCGCGCAGTAAACACGTAATAAGCAGGGGTAAAACATAGGTAACCTAAGGGAGATCACCGATGTCACTTTCTCGCTGCTCTTCGATCGGGTTCGTCACGCTCCTACCGATGCTGTTCGCGACGTCAGCCGCTGCTACTTGTCCAGATTGTCAGGATGAACAATGTGACCCAATATTTCACAAGTGTATCTGTACTCCACGAGTCGGCTGCACTGTCTCAATTCCCATTCCTGGCGCCACGAAACCTAACTCGGTGCTTCCCGTCACTCCAGTACCGTTACCGAAACCGCTTCAGGAAAAGGTCGACAAACTCGGCGAAGATACGCTGACAACGATCCAAAAGGCGACCGGTGATACGGTTGAGACATTAAAGAGTCGGCCCTGAACAATGCCGTTTGATCAGGCTGCCATTGGATTCCAGGGTTCGTGGGCAGTATCCGATGGCGCGAATGAACCCATCGGGGCTGCCAGGAACCAAGCGACAAGAAGCCTGAGCCAGTTCAGGACCAGCCGCAGGTTATGTCCGGCAGCCACGAGGAGCGCGTTGATCGCATCGCCGGCGGCTCCGAGCAGGTGATTGCGTCCCAGCCGCCCGTCCGCCTTCATGTGCCCGATCATCGGCTCGATCGCCGACCGGCGTCGCAGCTCCCGTCTGATCGTGGGTGTGAGCCCCCGCCGCTAGCGGGCAATGAACACACGCTCCTTGTGCGCATAGTCATGCCCGCGATAGCCTTGGTCGACGTAAATGCGATCTGGCTCAACCCCACTCAAGGCCACGACCTGATCCATCGTCGTGCGGAGCGTGTGGCCGTCATACGGGTTGCCCTCCAGCGCCTTGGACGCGAGCACGAAGCCTTCCCGATTGGTTACCGCCAGCGCGACCTTGGAGCCAAATTCGTACGGCCGATGCGCCTTGCCCTTGGTGATGCACACCACCTCCGGTGCGTGCAGGCTGTAGAGCTTGTTCTTGCTCGTGCGCTCCTGCGTCAGAAGACGCTCGATGAGGCCGAGCAGAGGAGCAAACCGGCGTGAGAGAACCTCATCGCCTGTGACTTTCCTGGCGACATCGCGGTAGACCCGACCCAAATAGGTCTTCAGCCGCTTCAACTCGCGCCGCATGCGTCGCATCTGCCGGGCATGGGCATAGCGACCGACCTGCACGGCGGCGCGTTTGGCCAAGCGCGTGTGGGCCTGCCGCAGCGTGAGGCCATGCCGCTTGGCCTGCCGCACCAGAGCCTGCAAGGCTTTCAGGTACAGCTTGGCGTCGGTGGGATAGGTGATCGCCTTCGGCTGCACGGTGGTGTCGACACTGATCCGCTCCAGGCTGGAGGGCCGCACAGTGCCGCTCTCCAGCCCAGCCTGGATCGTGGCGGAAAGCAGCGTCTCCAGTCCCTCGGGCCCGAGCCGCTTGCGCCAGCGCGTCAGCGAGCTCGGATCGCACGGCAGCTCATGTTGGAAGTACTCGCAGCCGCAGAACCACTGCCAGTACGGGTTCTCGATCCAGCGCCGCACCACGGCTTCATCGGACAGGTTGAAGGTATGCTGCAGATACGACAGCCCCACCATCAGCCGGGTCGGCTTGGCGGGCCGTCCGAGCGGACGATAGAAGCGGCCGAACGCCTGGTCGAAGCCGTCCCAGTCGATCAAACCCGCCAGGCGAACGAGCTCGTGACGCTTATCAAGGATCTGATCCAGACGGCTGCGGTAGAGATCGCCGGAACTCGGCATCGTCGGCTTGGGTCCCATGGCAAAACACCGGTTTTGAGTGGGCCACTTCCCAGAAACCGGCATTTTACAATGCTTCGCGACGACAAAGAATCCTTCAGCTTCAACAAGTTGTGGGTTGTTCAGGGCCGACTAAAGAAAGCGAATGGCGACCTATTCACCACGCTTAAGAAAGCGGGTGAAGACAGTATAACCACGGTTTACAAGGCCGCCGGTGATACCATCGCGACTTATGTTAAAGCCTGGCGCGACGTAGGTGATCAAGCAAAACGCAGTTTTTCCGACGCAGTTGATGCTGGCAAGGCAGCGGCCAATTTTGCGCAAAACCAACTGAGAGCGCAGCTTGACGCGGCAAAGAATGCCGAAAAGCGATTGCGCGATGGAAAAGTTGTCGATGCCATGTGGGGTTACGGCACCGAGCCACTCAAATCGAGCGAAGAAAACTTTGCTAAAGCAACGCAGGAGAGCACAGTCATCAACACAGCGGCTGGGACAGCAGCCGCTGTTTATGGTGGTCCCGGCGGTGCCGCAGCCTATGCTGCATGGCAAACCTACCGGAGCACTGGCAATGCAGACATGGCGATCCGAGCCGGGTTATTAGCCGCAGTGACCTCCCAAACTGGTTCGTCAATCGGCCAAATGCCAACCGGCACCACCGGGGAGGTTCTCAAGAAAGCTGCTATGGCAGGCGCTGCAGGTGGCATCTCAGTTGCCGCCGCGGGCGGTGATGAGCAAGCGATAAAGGATGGCTTTCTCAAATCCGCAGGAGCGGTACTGGTTCAGGGAGGGACCGACAGACTCAAGGCTTACTCACCGGAAGCCAAAGATGCTTATGACACGGTACAATGCATATCCGCCCGTGATCTTGACTGCGTGTCAAAGACGTCATGGGCTCGTGACGCTAAAGGCAAGATCCTCTACGATCAGAATGGAAAGCCGAGAGTCGATACAAGCAAGCTTGACCCTAACCAATACGTAGGGAAGTGGACCCAAATCGATCCAAACTCGCCTGCAGGCAAGGCGCAGGCTATCGTAATGAAGGCATCGAAGCTCCCAAAAATGGATGCGATTCCGGTTCTCAAAAACAAGTGGGTTCTGACACGGTCAGTAGGGAAGGAGAAGGACATCCCGTATGCGAAGCCCACAGTGGTCCTGACCTATGTTGGCGATGACCCACCATTCACGTCAAAGGTGGTGTATGGCGATGAGGCTACTGAGGCTGCCAAAGCTGCTGGTCTGTCACCGGCAACTTCCCAACCCGCGACTACTGACCTAAGGCCCGATACCGGAAACAAGCTCGTCGCCTATTATGTAAAGCCCGCTGACAGACAAAGAGTCACCGATGTTCTTGAGCAAAATTCGATCGAGTACACCAAAGTCGATTATGTTGGGCCAGAACATTCGAAAGCGCTTTCGAATGCCCTAATCTGCGGACCAAATACACGGGTCTCAGACCTGAAAAAGGTCGCGCTCTCATTGATCAGCGCTGGTATAGATATAAAATACATTGGGACGAAATCCACAAACAAGCCTGGTCAAATATCGATACTAAAGCTCCAGCGAAACAAATATACGATAAATAATCCGAACATTACCCGGAGCCAAATAGAACAACTCACGAAGTGTCCTGCGTCATTGAAGAACGGATGAAGCCCGGATCGCAAGGGCCGTAGCCGAACTGTCGCTGCGATCAGTCTTCCAAGTGATTGAGAAATTGCGGCGAACTCATAGAAGCAAGGTATCCGTAGAATTGGCGCCAACACTTGTAGATCGACGTTGGTCCGGATGCGAACGTGCCCAGCCAAGAAGGCTGGGCACACTCTTTGGACTGCGTGAACTAGAGCATCGACCGCTTTGTCGGACCCGCCCGGTTCCCACTCTGCCCAACGGAACGGAGAGGGCTCGGGTGTTGTGGATCCATCTTTAAGTCCGATGCTCTAGAGTGACCTTCCCAAGTCACGGATGGGCGCAGCACGCCCGATGTCGATGTTCACATCAAGTGGAGTGGAGTTCATCGCTCTGGCCTGCCCCAGAACCTTATCCACCCCCGTTGGCTCCATACCCGCCGGGAATTTAGAGGGATCGGCAGCGAAAGCTCCAATCTGGTGAACGACACTCCGTGGAAGGGTTTCTACTCCGGTTTCCGTTGACACTGATATACCCGGATCCTTCAACTCGCGGCTCGAAATAGGCTTACCGTTACCGTCCAGTTGCGAGAAGACAGCGCGACCCTCAGAAATCTCGACGGCTCCTTGCCCGTCCCGACCGGAAAACCGCGCCTCTTTGGTGACGCGCCCGTCCTTGTTGAGCATCGTCATCACGTCAGTTTCATGGTTCCCGACGCCGACGATTTGTTCCAGCGAGCCCTCACCCATTGCTTTGCTTCCGATCTGGAGAGCCTTGTCAGCCTGAGAGGACAGATCCACCCGCCCCTCTTCCAACTTAACGGACCCTTCGGGCAGCTCGCTCACGAAATTGCGCTTGCGAACCAGTCCGTCTTCCGTGCTCTGGGAATAGGCCGATATCGTTTCCCGGCCGGCGCCGGTCGAAAGCGCGATGACACTTTGATCCTCCCTGCTCCCTGGATCCCGATGCCCAAGGGTGAAGATCTTCGTATCGGTCGGTTCCAGGTCGGAGATCTTACCTTCGGCTACAGGCCGGCCGCCCTCTGCTTGGGTCTGGCCAGGAAGATTGATCCCGACGGCTCCGGCCACGCCCGCAAGCTTCCCGTTCGCCTGCTCCATGCCGGGTTGATCCAGCCGGACGATTTTCTCGGACCACTCTCCCTTCTGAGGGGCAAGTCCCGCGGCCTTCGCGCTTTCTGCCGCCTGAGGCGAGTCCGGATCGGTCCCGGTCAGGTATTTGACCATAGCCCGGCGGGCGAGGACAACGAGCTCCATGGTCCCATACGCAAGGCCCGCATAGGCGCCGAACCGGGCCGCACCTTCCGCGAACCCGGCAATTTTGTCGTTTCGCTCACCCCGACGCAGAAACGAGTTAGCGACATCTCCGATACCGTCGTCGCCGTCACGCCGGGAACTCCGCTCCTGCCGGGGGCCAGCCCCACGTGTTCTCGAATCATCGGCCCGGCCGTGGGGGTTCTGATGCGCTGACGGCCCATCCAAATGCCTGTCAGCCTTAACCCCAAAACCTTCAGCGTGTGGTTTCCTTCGTGTCATTGACCACTCCTATGAACTGGCGGTTTCTACCACAGAAGCCGAAATAAAAACACATATTTACGCTTTACAGTTCAGGATCGCCGATTTTAATGGTATGGTCAGGAATCGTAGTTGCGTTTGGCTCCCAAACTCCCAGTTTCGGATTCTCTGATGCCCGTTGATCACGAACTCAGGCAGGCGATGCAAGATCGCGTGACCACCCAGGCCTCGGAACTCTTGGCCACCGGCCAGAATGTCCTGGTCGTTTCGCCTACAGGGTCCGGCAAGACCAACATGTTCACGGACGTCATCAACAAGACGCTCCAGCGGAAGCCCGAAGCCAACATCCTCGTCATGCAGGACCTGATTGCGGTCGCGCAGCAGAACAAACGGCGTGCGGAGAGCCTGGGGCATAAGAGCACCTCGCTCGGCATTGACGGAAAGCTCGATCAGACCGGGCAGATTGTCTACGCACTCCCAGAGACGGTGATGGCCAACATCCGGTCTTTGAAACCCTATGACCTCTTGGTTGTCGACGAATGCCATCATGCAAGTGAGAGCACCGACTCCCAGCACTCCGCTATTATCAACGCGGCTCGGGCCATCAATCCTGACTTAGTGGTCATGGGTGCAACTGCTACCCACGAGCGCCCCGACGGCAAGGAACTTCATCCGGATCTAGCGAATGCAAAACTCCTGCGGGTGTCCTACCAAGAAGCCCTGAAGATAGGTGCGATCGTTCCGACCCGGACGGTCACCCCGTATGTTGCGCTCAAGGACGGATCCTCGATTGAGGCGGCAGTAAGCAAATACATCGATCCGACAAACCCGGTCGAAACACAGTCCGGCATACAAAGCCATATCCGGAACAACCGGCCGGCGGACTATCATAAGCGGTGCGTCCAGGCATGGGCTAAGGAGGGTGGCCCTGCGATGCCGACCTTCGCCTACGCCGGCACCATCGAAGATGCGGAACGACTAGCTAAAGCCTTCAAGGATGCTGGTTTCGCTTCCGAGACCGTCCACTCGAAGCTACGCCCCACTAAGATCGACAAGGCTTTCAGCGATTATCGCCGAGGTGCGGTTCAGGTTCTTTGCAGTGTCGATATGCTGATCGAGGGTGTGGACGAGACAAAGACTGCCTGTATCCTCAATGCAAAAGAGATCACCAGTCGCGCCGAAAAGCAGCAAATGGAAGGTCGCGGCATGAGAGCCCACACGGAACGAGACGGTTCCGGGGCTGTGACCTTCGATAAGAAGGAGTGCCTGGTAATCGATATGGGAGCCTCGACCGTCCTTCATGGGCGGATGGAGGATTACATTGAGATCGAGGCCTATGTCGTAGAAGGTCCGAATGCGAGCAAGTATCGCCCATGGCGCCGGCTGTCGAAAGAGAGCGACCAAACGGAGGTTCTTGGGCTCCATACTGGGGACAAGAGCCTGTTCGCCGTTCGCCCGCCGGGTTCACGCTCATACCTTTTGTATGAAAAAACCGAGAACACTGTTGGGCGTACGCAGGGACAGGTCCGTGACATCAAACCTGCTCGCCCCAGCACCGTCACAAGGATCGATCTTTCCAAGATTGGCCATGAAGCCGTCCGCCGGAACATCTCTCTGTTCACGGTTCTTGAATCTACCCGCGTCGACAAGGGTGACGGGAAACGGACCCGGAAGATGACTAAGATCCTCATCGACAGTTTCAAGGAGTCCAGGGGATCGCTGATGACCTTTACCCGCTTGCAGGTCCAGTACGCCAGGAACGCACAAGCTGTTGCAAGATGAATTGAGTGGTTCAGGAGGGCGACAACGCCCTCCTAGGCCGTGTGGACGGATTGGGCCGAGCAACGGGTAGGTAGATTCCCAAATCAGTCGGGCGATGATTCATGGCAGGTCGGCTTCAGGAGGCTCGACCATGCTGACAGGAATGACGGAGGACGACTGGACGATGGTGCTGCGGGTGTTTTCCGCCTCGTGTTCCCGGCGAGGTCCCAAGGGCCGCAATGACCGCCGCTTCCTGGAGGCGCTGCACTATTTCACAGTCCACAACATCACCTGGCGGGCACTGCCCTCCTGTTTCGGCAATTGGAACTCGGTCTGGAAGCGGTTCTGGCGCTTGAGCCGGGCCGGCGTGTTCGAAGCGTTCTTCGAGGCCCTGGCGGCGCTGAGCGGGACCGCTCACCTGGTGCAGATGTTCGACTCCACCATCGTGCG
>NZ_QDGA01000055.1 GCF_003347665.1 Microvirga calopogonii | reverse complement strand
AGGAGAAGTCTTCCGTGGAAAATATCGGCGTCTTCAACAGCGCACAGGGTGCCGAGGCCTCCGGCCTCCGCAATCTCAAACGGGTCTACTGGAACCTCGAGGCGCCTGCTCTCTACGAGCAGTCCCTGACCCGGGGCGAGACCAAGCTCGTGCAGGGCGGTGCGCTTCTGGCCGACACCGGCGTGCATACGGGCCGCTCCCCCAAGGACAAGTTCGTGGTGCGCGACGAATCCACGGAGAACACCGTCTGGTGGGACAACAACGGCGCCATCACGCCCGGCCATTTCGACACCCTGCTGGCCGACTTCCTGGCCCATGCCGAGGGCAAGGAGCTGTTCGCGCAGGATCTCTACGGCGGCGCCGATCCGGCCTACCGGGTCAAGGCGCGCGTCTTCACGGAATATGCCTGGCATTCGCTCTTCATCCGCAACCTGCTGATCCGTCCCGACCGGGGCGAGCTCGCCGATTACGTGCCCGGCCTGACCATCATCGACCTGCCGTCCTTCAAGGCTGATCCGGCCCGGCACGGCTGCCGCACGGAGACGGTCATCGCCTGCGACTTCAAGCGCAAGATCGTGCTCATCGGCGGCACGTCCTATGCCGGCGAGATGAAGAAGTCGGTCTTCACCTATCTGAACTACGTGCTGCCCGCCCAGAAGGTCATGCCCATGCATTGCTCGGCCAATGTGGGCGACGAGGGCGACGTGGCCGTGTTCTTCGGCCTCTCCGGCACCGGCAAGACCACGCTCTCGGCCGATCCGAACCGGGTCCTGCTCGGCGACGACGAGCATGGCTGGGGCCCGAACGGCGTGTTCAACTTCGAGGGCGGCTGTTACGCCAAGACGATCCGCCTCTCCCGCGAGGCGGAGCCCGAGATCTTCGCCACCACCGAGCGCTTCGGCACGGTGCTGGAGAACGTGACCATCGATCCGATCACGCGCATTCCCGATTTCGACGATGCGTCGAAGACGGAGAACACGCGCTGCGCCTATCCGCTCGACTTCATTCCCAATGCGAGCTCCACGGGCCGCGCGGGCATTCCGAAGAACATCGTGATGCTCACCTGCGATGCCTTCGGCGTGCTGCCTCCCATCGCCAAGCTGACGCCTGCCGAGGCCATGTACCACTTCCTCTCCGGCTACACGGCGAAGGTCGCGGGCACGGAGAAGGGCGTGAAGGATCCGGAGGCCACGTTCTCGACCTGCTTCGGCGCGCCCTTCATGCCGCGTCATCCGTCCGAATACGGCAACCTGCTGCGCGATCTCATCGCCAAGCACTCGGTGGATTGCTGGCTCGTCAACACGGGCTGGACCGGCGGTAAGTACGGCGTCGGCCGGCGCATGCCGATCCGTGTCACCCGCCGCCTGCTCACGGCGGCTCTCGACGGTTCGCTCTCCCGCGCCGATTTCCGCCGCGACCCGTATTTCGGCTTCGCGGTGCCGACCTCGGTGCCCGGCGTCGAGCCGCACATCCTGTACCCGGTGAAGACCTGGCAGAACAAGGCGGAGTTCGCCGAGACCGCCAAGCGCCTGATCGACATGTTCAACGAGAACTTCAAGCGCTTCGAGGGCCACGTGGATTCCGACGTCCGCTCCGCTGCCCCGCAGACGTCGATCGCAGCGTAACGGACGTCTCGACATTCTCTTGACGAAAGGCGGCCCACGGGCCGCCTTTTTGTTTGTCCGTCCCACCGGCAGCGCTTCCCACCCATGCGCTGCGGGAATTCCGACTCATCGAAAAGGATGTATGATGACAGGCAAATAAGATGGGGCTACAGCCTCATAAGCCAGGTGGGATTCGCCCGTGACCCGATTGACAGGTGTCCTTTTTGCGATTGCCGCAAACGGGCTCTTTGCGACCAGCGACACCCTGGTGAAGCTCCTCTCCCTCCACTATCCGATCTTCCAGATCATCGCCATGCAGGCAGGCATCGCCTGTCTCGTGGTGGGCGTCGTCATCTGGCGCGACAAGGCTTACAGGCTCTCGGCGATCCGCAATCCGAAGATGCTGATCGGACGCGGCTTCCTCGCCGGCGTGGGAACGGTCTCCGGGTTCTATGCCTTCTCGCTCCTGCCCCTCGCGGATGTCTATTCCATCACCTTCGGCTCGCCGCTCGTCGTCACGGTCGCGGCAGCATGGCTCCTGGGCGAGCGTACCCCGCCGGCGCGATGGGCCGCGATCCTCGTCGGCTTCTCCGGAATCCTGATCATGGTGCAGCCGGGTTACGCGGCCCTGTCGTTCGGCCATCTGGCGGCGTTCCTGAACGTCTTCGTCGGAGCCGGCGTGATCCTGATCATGCGCACCATCGGATCGCAGGAAAACCGCGCCATCATGGTGGCGGCCGTGATGGCCGGACAATTGACCGCGAGCCTGCCCGGCCTGTCCCTGAGCCATGTTCCCGAATGGAGCGATACCGGGCTGGTGATCGTCGCCGGCCTCGTCATGGTGTCGGCGCAGTTCCTGATGATCGAGTCTCTGCGCCGGGCACCCGCATCGAGCGTCGCGCCCATGCAATACACCAAACTCATCTGGGCTCTTCCGGTTGGGCTGTTCGTGTTCGGCGATGAGCCGAAGCTGCACGTTCTCGCCGGAGCCCTCGTGGTGATCGGATCGGTCCTCTACCTCCTCGATCATCAGCGCAGGGTGGACAACAGACCAGCCCGTCGACTCGAATCGTCGGCGCGGCAGCAAAGCGTGGGGGAGAAGAAGCTTGGTTGACTATCGGAACGACGTGACGATGGCAGGATCGCAATTCCCGCTGCAGGGCAGGACGGCTCTCGTCGTGGGCGGATCGCGGCGCTCGCGTCAACGCCATTTCGCCGGGCTTCTTCCTGACGGAGCTGAACCAGTCCAAGATGAGCCCGAAGCGCAAGGAGAACGCGCTTCTGAGAACGCCCGCGGGCCGCTTCGGACAGCTCGACGAACTCGTGGGCGCTGCGATCTATCTGGCTTCGCCCGCATCAGGATTCGTGACCGGAACGGTGCTCAATGTGGACGGAGGCTATCTCGCCTCCGGCATCTGATCAGAGATCGGCGATGAAGAACGGAATCCGCATCACGTGCCGGTATGTTTCACCGGGACGCAGCGCCGCCGAGGGGAAGTGCGGGATGTTCGGCGCATTCGGAAAATTCTGGGTCTCGAGCGCGAAACCGGCATGCCTGTCATAGACGGCGCCGCCCTTGCCGACAGCCGGGGCCTTGCCGAAATGGTTGGCCGTGTAGAACTGCACGCCCGGCTGGTTGGTCCAGATCTCCAGCCCCCTGCCTGAGGCGGGATGGACCGCCCGCGCCGCGCGTCGCAGAGGCTGCCCGTTGTCGTTGAGACAGAAATTGTGATCGTATCCCGCTTCGGGAAGTTGCGTCGTGTCGTCGATCATTGCGCCGATGGGCCGTGACGACCTGAAATCGAAAGCCGTGCCGGCGACGGGCGCGAGCTCGCCGGTCGGGATCTTCCCGAGGCCGACCGGTGTGTAATGGTCGGCGTCGATCAGGAGATGCTGGTCGCGGACATGGCCTGAATCGTGACCGGCGAGATTCCAGTAGCCGTGATAGGCGAGGTTCACGATCGTCGGGCGATCCGTCGTCGCCTCCATGACGATTTCGAGCGCAGGATCGTCCGTCAGCCTGTATGTGACCGTTGTGGTGACGGCCCCGGGATAGCCCTCGTCGCCGTCGGGCCGCTGCAATGTCAGGCGAACGGCCTTGTTCGCCGTATCGGCTTCGCCGGTCCAGATCCTCTTGCTGAAACCGTGAAAGCCGCCATGGATGTGGTTAGGCGCTTCGTTCTGCGAGAGGGAATAGGTCTCGCCGTCGAGCGTGAAGCGCGCATCAGCGATCCGGTTGGCATAGCGGCCGCAGATTGCGCCTGCCGAGCCGCGATTTTGAACGTAGGATTCAGGATCGTCATATCCGAGGACGATGTCGGCCTGCCGCCCTTTGCCGTCGGGAACGAACAGCCGGCTCACGGCCGCCGCATAGGTGATGATCGTGGTGCGGACCTGGCCCGCCTCGATGTCGAAGGCTTCGACAGCTTCGCCGCCGATGGTGCCGAAGGCGGATTTCTTGATGCTCATGAGCCGATGCAAAAAATGCCGGCAGCGCCGTGATGTGACAGGGCTGCCGGCCAGGGGGAGGATCAGTGGATCTCTGGCTCCGGCACGCCGCCGGATCCTTCCAGGAAGTCGAAGTCGCAGCCCTCGTCCGCCTGCCGGATGTGCTGGGCGAAGAGCTTGTTGTAGCCGCGCGGATAGTCGCGCGGCGGCGGCGACCAGGTGCGCAGGCGGTCCTTGATCTGCTCGTCGCTCACATGAAGATGGATCGAGCGGTTCGGCACGTCGACCGTGATGAGGTCTCCCGTCCTCACCGCGGCCAGGGGACCGCCGATATGCGCTTCCGGCGAGACGTGCAGGATGCAGGCGCCGTAGCTGGTGCCGCTCATGCGTGCATCGGAGATGCGCAGCATGTCGCGCACGCCCTGCTTCAGCAGCTTCTTCGGAATCGGCAGCATGCCCCATTCTGGCATGCCCGGTCCGCCGATGGGGCCGGCATTGCGCAGCACCATGATGTGATCGGGCGTGACGTCGAGGTCGAGATCGTTCACGGCCTTCGTCATCTCGTCGTAGGTGTCGAAGACGATGGCCGGGCCCGTGTGCTGCAAGAGCCGAGGCTCGGCTGCCGGCGGCTTGATCACGCAGCCCTTTGGGGCAAGGTTGCCGCGCAGAATCGCGGTGCCGCCGGAGGCCGCAATCGGCTTGTCGAGCGGACGGATCACGTCGTCGTTGTAAACGGCAGCACCTTCCAGGGCGTCGCGCAGGGTTCCCGTCACGGTGCGCTCGTCGAGATGCAGCAGCGGCGCGAGGCGGGACAGGAGGCCGCGAATGCCGCCGGCGATATGGAAGTCTTCCATCAGCCACTGGCCCGAGGGACGCAGGTTGGCGATCACCGGCACCTTCTGGGCGAAGTCGTCGAAATCCTGCAGCGAGACCTCGATGCCGGCACGGCCTGCCATGGCCACGAGATGGATCATCGCGTTCGTCGAGCCGGCGAGCGCGTTGTGCACCATCAGGGCGTTCTCGAACGAGCGTCGCGTGAGGATGTCGCTGGGCTTCAGATCGTCCCACACCATCTCGACGATCTTGCGGCCGGTGAGGCTCGCCATGCGCGGATGGGCGGCATCGACGGCCGGGATGGAGGCGGCGCCGGGGAGGCTCAGGCCCAGCGTCTCGACGATCGACGTCATCGTGGAAGCCGTGCCCATGGTCATGCAGGTGCCAGGCGAGCGCGCGATGCCGGCCTCCATGTCGTTCCATTGCTGGTCCGTGATGGTGCCTGCTTCCTTCTCGGCCCAGTACTTCCAGATATCGGATCCGGAGCCCAGGATCGTGCCCGCATGGTGGCCGCGGATCATGGGACCGGCCGGCATGAAGATCATCGGCAGGTTCATGCTGATCGCGCCCATGACGGTGGCAGGCGTCGTCTTATCGCAGCCGCCCATGAGCACCGCGCCGTCGACCGGGTGGGAGCGGAGCAACTCCTCCACCTCCAGCGCGAGAAGGTTGCGATAGAGCATCGTGGTCGGCTTGACGAAGTTCTCCGACAACGACAGCGCTGGCAGCTCGATGGGGAAACCGCCTGCCTGCCAAACGCCGCGCTTCACGTCCTCGACGCGCGCACGGAAATGGGAGTGACAGGGATTGATGTCGCTCCAGGTGTTGATGATCGCGATCACCGGCTTGCCCATGAAGTCTTCACGGGCATAGCCCATCTGGAGCGTCCGGGACCGATGCCCGAAGGAGCGCAGATCGGTGACGCCAAACCAGCGGTAGCTTCTCAACTGTTCGGGCGATCGCTTGGCCATTCTTGTTTCACTCCCCGCGCCTGACGGCACAAAAGCCATATGTCATACAACTTTGAAAATTCGTCGCCGTTTTGGGGCCGGCTGTCAAGTGCGGCCGCCCCTTTTGTCTGGTCTGTGGGCTCAGGCCTTGGCGGCGGAGCGGACGTTGACGGTCTTGGGCGCTGGCTTGTCCGACGACTGCAGGATCCGGGCCGAATAGCGGTTGCGGCTGTTGGCCAGGTGTGCGCGCATCATGGCGGCGGCGAGGTTCGAGTCGCCCATGGCGATGGCGTCGCGGATCGCCCGGTGCTCGCGTTCGATCACGCTGAGATAATCGCGCTGGCGCTGGTCCACCCCCACCGGGTCCATCTGGCCGGAGCGGCGGGGCACGGCGAATTCTCCAAGGAAGTCCAGGAAGCGCGCGAAGTAGGGGTTCTTGGTGGCGCCCGCGAGAATGCGGTGGAATTCGAGATCGGCCGCGATGCCGTAATCCTCGCCTTTGACGATGTTCTCCAAGGCTCTATCGAGCGCAGCCATTTCCTCGTCCGTCCGGCGCACGGCCGCAAGCGAAGCGGCCTCCACTTCCACCGCGAGGCGTAGCTCCAGCATGGCCAGGATGTCGTCCACTTCGCCATTGCTGAGGGATGCGAAGAAATCCGATTTCGGCGGGGGCGGGAGCACGAAAGCACCGGCGCCTTGCCGGGTCTGGACAAGTTTGGCCGCCTTCAGCGCCGCCACGGCCTCGCGCACCACGGTCCGGCTGACGCCGGCCGCTGCGGCGAGTTCGGCCTCGGTCGGCAAACGATCGCCTGCCTGCAGCCGCCCTTCAGCGATCTCGCGGGAGATCGCTTCCGCCAGATCGCTCACGAGATTGCGCTTGCGGGCGACAGTGTTGAGGGACAGATCGGAGAGGAAGGAGCGTTCGTTCATGGGGCCGTTGATGCCTCTTGCAAGGCGCTGAGAATGAAAGACGTCTGGATGCCGCTTCCAATCGTTTCGGAAGCGATCCACCAAGCCCGCGCCGGGTTCCGGAGCTTCGGCCGGCCACATGGGAATGTGCCCGAACCGGCAGGCCAACTTGTCGTATGTCTCACTACCTTGCCGGCATCTCCCAAGTCAAAAGAAATCATTATTACAGCAGCTTCCCACGGTGGAAAGACGCTGCTGGAAGACGAGTGTGCCCTGCCGGATCGCACTTGTCAAAATTTGTATGTTGCCATACAAGATATGCCGCAGCTCCAGCGCCTCAACTCAATAAGCTCAATTCAATAAGATGGAATCAGGGAGAGAACGCATGAAGAAATGGCTCGCCGCGATCAGCCTTTCGCTCCTCGCCGCAGGAGCTGGATTTGGCTCCGCTCAGGCGCAAGGATCGGACTGGCCGCAGAAGCAGGTTACGATCATCGTGCCGTTCGGCCCGGGCGGCACGACCGATCTGTTCGCCCGCATCGTGGCCGAGCAGCTTCATGCCAAGTACGGCAAGCCCTTCATCATCGAGAACCGCCCCGGCGCGGGCGGCAATATCGGCACGACGGCCGTCGCCAAGGCCGCGCCCGACGGCCATACGCTCCTGGTCGGCACGGTGAGCACGCACGCCATCAACCCGTTCCTCTACAAGAACCTCCCCCATGATGCCGAGAAGGACTTCGTGCCGATCACGGCTCTGGCCAAGCTTCCCAATCTCCTGGTGGTGAACCCCAAGATCCCGGTGAAGACCTTCGCGGAATTCGTCGAATACGCGAAGCAGAATCCCGGCAAGCTGAACTACGGGTCGTCCGGGGCCGGGACGTCGCAGCACCTCGCGGCCGAGCTGTTCCAGCTCAAGACCGGCGCGAAGATGACCCATGTGCCGTTCCGTTCGTCCCAGGACATCGTCAACGGCCTGATCGGTGGGCATATCGATCTGGCGTTCGACAACATGACCATCGCCTGGCCTCAGGCGCAGGGCGGAACCGTGCGGGCGCTTGCCGTCACCAGCCCCGATCGCAGCCAGCAGGCCCCGGAGATCCCGGCCGTCGCCGAGACGCTGACCGGTTTCGATGCGACCTCCTGGAACGGGCTTTGGGCGCCGGCCGGCACGCCGCAGGCCATCGTCGACACCCTCGCGGCCGACGTGAAGGCCATTCTCGAAAAGCCCGAGATCCAGAAGAAGGCGGCCGAAATGGCCTCGACGACGGCACCGATGACGCCGAAGCAATTCGCCGAATACATCCAGAGCGAGCGGCAGAAATGGTCCGAGGTCGTCAAGACCGTCGGCATCCAGATCGGCCAGTGAGGAAACGCCTTTGAAATTGCGGCCGGGCGACGCCCCGCCCTTGCAGAACCGCCCCTGAAAACAGCGAGACAATATCCATGCTGACGACCATCGAAACCTCTCACCTCGCCCGTTCCGTTCTGGCGGTTCCGCCATTCGCCCTGACGGCCGACTTCGAGATCAACCGTGAGGCCAATGCGAAGCTGATCCGCCATCTCGAAGCCGGCGGCGTGTCGACCCTGCTCTATGGCGGCAACGCCAATGTCCACAACTGGCCGGTGTCGAAATTCGCCGAATGGCTCGACAGCCTGGAGGAATCCGTTGCCGACGACACATGGCTGATCCCGTCGGTCGGACCCGATTGGGGCAAGCTCGTCGACGAGGCGGCGATCCTCAAGAGCCGCCGCTATCCCGTCGCCATGGCGCTGCCGATGATCGCGCCGCAGACGCCCGAGGGCGTGGTGCGCGGGCTGCAGGATTTCGTGGATCGCTCCGGGGTGCCGCTGATCGTCTACATCAAGACCGACCAATACGTGCCCGCCAAGGCGATGGCGAAGCTCGTGGAGCAGGGCGCCGTCTTCGGCATCAAGTATGCGGTTCCGCGCGCCGACCTGACGCAGGATGGCTATCTGCAGGAGCTCATCGACGCGGTCGGCGCAGAGCGGATCGTGAGCGGCTTCGGCGAGCCGCCGGCCTTCCCGCATCTCACGCATTTCAAGCTTGCCGGATTCACGGCAGGTTGCGTCTGCATCGCGCCGCATCTGTCCATGTCCTTCCTCCATGCGCTGAAGCGCGGCGACGAGGCCGAGGCGCGGCGCCTGCTCGACGTTTTCCTGCCTCTCGAAGCCATCCGCGAGCGCCACAACGCGATCCGGGTTCTGCACACCGCCGTCTCCCTGTCGGGCGTGGCCGACATGGGCCCGATCCTGCCTCTCCTCACCGAGGCCGATCCGGCGATCCATGGGGACATCAGGGAAGCAGCAAAGACGCTCCTGGCGGCGGAAATGACCGCTCGACAGCAGGCCGCTGCTGCGTAATCTGACCGGCATCATCGGTCGGCCGGCCCCGTGCCGGCAGCATGCAAGGCGTCTGTGATCTCTATGCCCGAAACCCACACCGATCTCCTGGGCGTGCTCTCCGCACGCCTGGGGGCCAAGCACGTCATCGCCGATCCCGCCGGGATGGAGAGCTATCTCCTCGAGGAGCGGAAGCTCTATCGCGGCACGGCCCTGGCGGTCGTCCGTCCCGGCAGCACCGAGGAGGTCGCCTTCGTGGTGCAGGAATGCGCCAAGGCCGATGTCGCCCTCGTGCCGCAGGGCGGCAATACCGGGCTCGTCGGGGGAGGGGTGCCGCACAAGGGCATCGTCCTGTCGCTCGCAAGGCTCGACCAGATCCGCGAGGTCAATCCCTTCAACGCCACCATGACGGTCGAGGCCGGGTGCATCCTGAAGACCATTCAGGATGCGGCGAGCTCGGTCGATTGCATCTTCCCGCTCTCCCTCGCCTCGGAAGGATCCTGCCGGATCGGCGGCAACATCTCGACCAATGCCGGCGGCGTGAACGTGCTGCGCTACGGCAATACCCGCGAGCTGGTTCTGGGGCTCGAAGTCGTCCTCGCCGACGGTCGGATTTGGAACGGCCTGAAGAGCCTGCGCAAGGACAACACCGGCTACGACCTGAAGAACCTCTTCATCGGCTCGGAAGGAACCCTCGGCATCATCACGGCGGCGGTGCTGAAGCTTTTCCCGAAACCGAAGACACGCGTGGTGGCCTTCATCGGCTGCGCGTCGCCGCATGCGGCGCTCGATCTGTTCGAAGGCCTGCGCCAGACCATGGGCGATGAGCTGACGGCTTTCGAGTTCATGCCACGCTTCGCCCTGGATATCGTGCTCAGGCACGCGCCCGGCGCGGTCCGCCCCTTGAGTGGCGACCATGCCGCCTATGCGTTGATCGAGGTCGCGTCGCCCGATCCCGATCTCGACCTGCGCGAGCTTTTGGAGAAGGCACTGGGTGCCGCCTTCGAGAACGGCACCATTGAGGATGCGACCATCGCGACGAGCGAAGCTCAGAACGCGGCGCTCTGGCACCTGCGGGAAAGCCTCTCCGACGTGCAGGGGCTTGAAGGCGGATCGATCAAGCACGACGTTTCGGTGCCCGTCTCGGACGTTGCGGACTTCATCGTCACGGCGAGCAAGGTCTGCGAGGAGGCGCTGCCCGGGGTGCGCGTCTGCGCGTTCGGCCATTTCGGCGACGGCAACATCCATTTCAACCTGACCCAGCCCGTCGACATGGAGAAAGCGGTCTTCCTGGCCCAATGGGAGCGCTTCAATCGGATCGTCCATGACATCGTCCACGCCATGAACGGATCGATTTCAGCCGAGCACGGTATCGGTCTCATCAAGCGTGACGAGCTGGCGCGCTACAAGGATCCGGTGGCGCTCGATCTGATGAAGACGCTGAAGCGGGCGCTCGATCCGCAGAACATCCTCAATCCCGGGAAAGTCATCGCTCTCGGGGCCGATCTGCCGCCTGCCTTGCCTATAGGGAAGAAGGGTTGAGGGGAGGGGGCGGCAGAAAAGATCGACTCAGCAAGCTCTGACCTCATCCTGAGGAGCCTGCGGAGCAGGCGTCTCGAAGGATCGTTCAGAGTGCACTGGAAGCGCCCTGATCCTTCTAGACGGTCACTGACGTGACCTCCTCAGGATGAGGGCTTAGGGAGAGTGCCGAGCAGTGCGCCGGACACTAAAGCGTCGGACGAAAATTCGAACTCACGTCCGATGCTCCAAGCTTTTGTTTTCCTGCATCTTTACACGCAAAACCGGTTCCCACTTTTGCGTTCGATGCTCTAAGCTCGAACACACATTCCGCCTCAACCGTTTCGTTTTTGCGCCGGTTGAGATAACAACGTTGGATCTGCAAAGCCGACCGGCCGCTATCGGTCCGCAGGAATCTGGAGCTTCATGAACGCCCCTGTCGCCAGCAAGCAAGCCGTTCGAGATGCCGAGGCGACGAAGCGGCGGATCCTCGATGCAGCGACGGCCGAGTTTGCCGGCCACGGCTATGGCGGCGCGCGCGTGGACCAGATCGCGGACGCCGCGCGCACGAACAAGCGCATGCTCTATTATTATTACGGGAGCAAGGAAGCGCTGTTTCTCGCAACCCTCGAAGCGGCCTACGACCACATCCGCGCCGCCGAGCGCGAGCTGCATCTGGAGGAGCTCTCGCCCCTGCAGGCGCTCGAGGAACTCGTGCGTTTCACGTGGAATTATTTCGTTCAGTATCCCGAGTTCATGATGCTGCTCAATGCGGAGAACCAGCACCGCGCCGCGCACCTGAAGAAGTCCACCCGGGTGCACACCATGAACTCCCCGGTCATCGAGACCATCGGGGTCATCCTCAAGCGGGGCGAAAAGGCCAAGATCATCCGGTCCGGCATCGACCCGGTCCAGCTTTACGTATCGATCGCCGGGCTCTGCTACTTCTACCTGTCGAACGTCTACACCCTGTCGGTCGCCTTCGGCCGCGAGCTTCTATCCCCGCCGGCCATGAAGGAGCGCATCGACCACGTGGTCGATTTCGTCCTGGCCGGCGTGCGCGCCTGAATTTTCCAAACGGCGCTTGACATGTCCGACAACCGGGCATCTAATTAACCAGCTAGTTACATAGAGCGGCTGAAGCCGCCGAAATATGCCCTTTGGAAACGCCCTGGAGCATCGTGCGAAGAAGTGGGAACCAGTTCTTCGTGAAGAACGATGCTCCATCGAAGAAATAGAGCAAGCATTCTGATCCCGTCAGAATGCAACTTGCTCTAGAGGAAGACGCTGCATGACGTCGAAGCTCGCGCGCGCCAGTCAAAACCTGCTGAATTCCGCCTGGATCAAGCCGTTTGGGCTTCTTGTCCTGACGGTGGTGCTTTGGGATCTTACGGTGCGCATCTTTGCGATCCCGGCCTATCTGATCCCGCCGCCCAAGGACGTGGCGGTGGCGTTCTGGAACGAAGGCGGCATGCTGCTCAGGGAGGCTGTTCCCACCACGACGGCCACGCTCGGAGGCTTCATCCTCTCGGCCCTGTTCGGCATCCCGATTGCCATGCTCATCGCGGGCTCCCGCACGGTCGAGTCCTACGTTTATCCGCTGCTCGTCTTCTCCCAGTCGATCCCCAAGGTCGCGGTCGCGCCGCTCTTCGTCGTGTGGTTCGGCTTCGGCATGGCGCCCAAGGTGATCTCGGCTTTCCTGCTCGGGTTCTTCCCCGTGGTCGTCGCCGGCGTCCAGGGCTTCAAGTCGCTCGATCCCGAGATGCGCGACCTCGTGCGCTCCATGAAGGCCTCGCGCCTGCAAGCCTTCACCATGGTCAACCTGCCGCACGCGCTGCCGGCGATCTTTTCCGGCCTGAAGGTCTCCGTCACCCTGGCCGTCGTCGGCGCCGTCGTCGGTGAGTTCGTCGGCGCCAATTCCGGCATCGGCTTCGTGCTGCAGCGGTCCATCGGCAATTTCGAACTGCCGACCATGTTCGCGGCCCTCGTCATCCTGGCGATGATCAGCGTCATCCTCTTCTGGATCATCGATCTCATCGAACGTTTCACCGTGCCCTGGCACGCCAGCCAACGGCACGATTTTGCAGCAACCGCCTAAAGCATAAAGGCGGAGCCCATACACATCGGAGGAAGTCCATGAAGAAACGTACGTTCCTGAAAGCTACCCTCTTTGCCGCCACCGCTCTCATGCCGTTCGTGTCTCTGCCGGCGCAGGCTGCGGACAAAGTCGTGCTGATGCTCAACTGGTATGTCTACGGCGAGCACGCGCCGTTCTTCTACGGCAAGGAGAAGGGCCTTTACGCGGCCGAGGGTATCGACCTCGAAATCCAGGAAGGGCGCGGCTCGGCCGTGACCGTGCAGGCGGTCGCGGCCAAGACGGTGGACTTCGCCTATGCGGACGTTCCCACCATGATCCGCGCGGCCGTCAAGGGCGCGCCCGTCATGTCTCCCGGGGTTCTTCTGCAGAAGAACCCCATGTCGGTGATGGGCTTCTCCGAAAAGAACATCCGCAAGGCCGAGGACCTGCGCGGCAAGACGGTTGCGACGACACCGGGCGATTCCATGTCGCAGATCTGGCCGCTCTTCCTCAAGAAGGCAGGCCTCAAGGAAAGCGAGATGCGCATCGTGTCCGGTGATGCGCAGACGAAGCTCAATGCCGTCATCAACGGCCAGGCCGATGTTCTGCTGGGCTACGTCATGGACCAGAGCATGAAGATCAAGGACGCGACGGGCAAGAACGTCACGCCGATCATGTTCGCGGATTACGGCGTCAATCTCGTCTCCTCCGGCATCATCGCTCATAAGGACACCCTGAAGGACAAGGCCGATCTCGTGCGCCGCTTCATGAGCGCGACCACCAAGGCCATCGAGGGTGCCGAGAAGGCCCCGGCCGAGGCGACGCAGGCCGTGCTGAAAGCCCTGCCGAAAGCCGGCAAGCCCGATACGTTGCAGGAAGGATTCGAGCTGACGATCCCGCTTTACCGCACAGAGGAGACGAAGAACCAGCGCCCGTTCAACGTCACCGATGCGAACATGGCCGAGACCGTCAACCTGCTCATCGAATATGGCGGCCTCGACCCGGCCGCGAAGGAGAATCCCAAGGCGTTCTACACCCGCGACTTCCTGCCGAAGGCCACCCAGTGAGCAGGTCTGCGCACGCCATGGCACATCTTCGTGTCATCTCGAAGAACGAGCCTAAGAGCGAGGCGTCCGCGCCTCGCAACATGATCGAGATTCGCAATCTCGCGAAAACCTATCGCACCCGCGGCGGCGATGTGCCGTCCCTGCGGCCGATCAATCTCGACATCACCGACGGCGAATTCGTCGCCGTGGTGGGGCCTTCGGGCTGCGGCAAGTCCACGCTCCTGAAGCTCGTGGCCGGTCTCATCCCAGCGACCGAAGGCGAGGTTCAGATCGGCGGCGTTGCCGTCCAGGAGCCGCCGGACGACGTCGGCATCGTCTTCCAGAGCCCGGTGCTGTTGCCCTGGCGCTCGGTTCTGCGCAACGTGATGCTGCCCGTGGAAGTGCGTAAGCTCGACCGGGAGAGCCATCTCGCCCGTGCCCGCAAGCTCCTGTCCATGGCGGGGCTCGAGGACTTTCAGAACAAGTATCCCTGGCAGCTGTCGGGCGGCATGCAGCAGCGCGCCGCCATCTGCCGGGCGCTGGTGCACGATCCGAAGATCGTGCTGATGGACGAACCCTTCGGCGCCCTCGACGCCATGACGCGCGAGCGCATGAACCTTGAATTGCAGCGCATCCATCACGAGACCGGCAAGACAATCCTCCTGATCACCCACTCGATTCCGGAAGCGGTGTTCCTCGCGGACCGCGTGGTCGTCATGTCGGAGCGGCCGGGTGCGATCGCGGCGATCTACGACGTGACGCTGCCCCGTCCGCGCAATCTGGAGATCATGGGACACCCGACCTTCGTCGATTTGACGCAAAAGATCCGCGCCCATTTCTACGCGCGCGGTCACCTGGACTAGCACCATGTCAGGCACCCGGCTCCGCATCCGTGAGATCCAGACCTTCGAACGTCCCATGCGCTTCGCGCGACCGTTCCGGTTCGGTCTCGTGACCGTCGACGAGGCGCCTCAGGCCTTCCTGAGGGTCGTCGTCGAAGTGGAAGGAGCCGGAACCGCGACCGGCGTCACGGCCGAGATGATGATGCCGAAATGGTTCGACAAGAACCCGGCCAAGTCCCCGCAGGACACGATCGCGGATCTGAAAGCGAGCGTCGGGGAGGCCGCCCGACACTACGCTCAGGCTCAGGACTGGGACACGGCCTTCGGCCACCATGTACGAGGCTTCTCGGCGCAGAAGGCGTGGGCCGCCGATCGGGGATTGCCCGGGCTCGTCGCCTCTTTCGGACCCGCACTCGTCGACAAGGCTGTCGCCGATGCGCTCCTCAAGGCGCTGAAGCTCAGTTTCCCTGAAGGGTTGCGGCACAACGTCTTCGGCATCGACGCGCGGCAGACGCCGGATCTCGACGAGGGACGCATCCGGTCCTTCCTGTCAGGCGTTCAACCGGTCGGCGACGTTCTTCTGCGGCACACGGTGGGGCTCCTGGATTCTCTCGACGGCGCGGGTGGTCTCGAAGACGAGATCCGGTTGGCGAATTTAAGGCTCTTCAAGATCAAGATCGGCGGCGATATCGATGCGGACATCCCGCGTTTGGCGGCCATCCACGATCTCCTGTCGCGGCATGTTCCCGATTACCGCGCCACCCTCGACGCCAACGAGCAGTACGATCCGCAGCGCCTTCGGGTTCTGATCCAGGCCATGAGCGGCGGCACGTTACGCGCCTTCCGCGAGCATCTTCTCTACATCGAGCAGCCCTTCGACCGGGCAGGCACCTTCGCCGCATTCCTGGGCGATCTCGGCGGCGAGATTCCGTTCATCATCGACGAGGCGGATGGGGATTACGATGCCTTCCCGCGCGCGGTCGAACTCGGCTACCGCGGTGTCTCCTCGAAAGCCTGCAAGGGGTTCTACAAGTCCATCCTGAATGCCGTCCGCGTCTCGGTTTTGAATGAGGCGAGACCGGGCCAGTTCTTCGTCTCCGCCGAGGATCTCACGTGCCAGGCCGGGCTTGGGATCCAGCAGGATACGGCACTCGTCGCGACGCTCGGTCTGACCCATGCCGAGCGTAACGGACATCACTACGTCGAGGGCTTCGGCCCCGCATCGGATGCGGAAGCGGCGCGCTTTGCGGCCGCGCATCCCGATCTTTATCGGAGGCAGGGCGAGCGTATCGGTCTTGCCTTCGAGCGCGGGTCGCTCCCGACCGCTTCTCTGATGTCTGCTCCAGGTTTCGCCAGCGGCGCCGAGCCCGAATGGAGCAGCCTTGTTCAGCTCTCACAACAGCATCTTTGATAGGAGACATTCATTATGGCACAGCGCAGATTAGGCATCGTGATGCACGGCATCACCGGCCGCATGGGCATGAACCAGCATCTCATCCGCTCCGTCGCGGCGATCCGCGCCCAGGGCGGCGTGACGCTCGCGGACGGATCGAAGGTGCAGCTCGATCCCATCCTGGTCGGACGCAACGCGGACAAGATCCAGGAACTCGCCAAGACCTACGGCATCGACCGCTGGACGACCGATCTCGATTCCGCCATCGCCGATCCGAAAGACGAGATCTTCTTCGACGCGGCGACGACCCAGATGCGGCCGACCCTGCTGGAGCAGGCGATCAATGCCGGCAAGCATATCTACTGCGAGAAGCCGATCTCCACGAACCTGCCGGAGGCCCTGCGGATCGTCCGTCTCGCCCGCGAGAAGGGCGTGAAGAACGGTACCGTTCAGGACAAGCTGTTCCTCCCTGGCCTGCAGAAGCTGAAGATGCTGCGCGATTCGGGCTTCTTCGGCCGCATGCTCTCCGTGCGCGGCGAGTTCGGCTATTGGGTGTTCGAGGGCGATTGGGGCCAACCGGCGCAGCGCCCGTCCTGGAACTACCGCGCCGAGGACGGCGGCGGCATGATCCTCGACATGGTCTGCCACTGGCGCTACGTGCTCGACAACCTCTTCGGCGAGGTGCGATCGGTCTCCTGCATCGGCTCGACACACATCCCCGAGCGCGTGGACGAGAAGGGAAACACCTATCAGGCGACCGCCGACGATTCGGCTTACGCCACCTTCATGCTCGATGGCGGCGTGATCGCCCACATCAACATGTCCTGGTGCACCCGCGTCTATCGTGACGACCTCGTCACGTTCCATGTGGACGGTACGCACGGCTCGGCCGTCGCCGGCCTCACCGATTGCGTGATCCAGCCGCGCCAGGCCACGCCGCGCCCAGTCTGGAACCCGGACCAGAAGCAGACCATCGACTTCTACGACACCTGGCAGCCGGTGCCCGACAACACGGTCTACGACAACGGCTTCAAGACCCAGTGGGAGATGTTCGTCCGTCACGTGGTCGAGGACGCGCCCTACAAGTACACGCTGGTGGAAGGCGCCAAGGGTGTTCAGCTCGTCGAATGCGCTCTCGAGAGCTGGCGCGAGCGCCGCTGGGTCGACGTGCCGCCGCTGAACGTGGGCGCCGCGAAGGAGAAGCAGCATGAACCGGCCTGAGACCATCAGCGCCCTGTCGATCCGCCTGCCGCAGGCGGATCGCAGCCTGGAGACCTATAAGCTCTCCGCGCCGAAATCCTTCCCCGACAAGGCGAGCGGCCCGATGAACCGCATCGCGTTCTCGGCCGCCCACGTGGTCGCCGATCCGCTTGCCGATGCGGATCCCTGGCTGCAGGCCGCCATCGACTGGGACAAGACCATCGCGTATCGCGAGCGCCTGTGGGATCTCGGTCTCGGCGTGGCGGAAGCGATGGACACCGCGCAGCGCGGCATGGGTCTCGACTGGCCGACCTCGCTCGAGCTGATCCGCCGTTCGGTCGGCGCCGCCAAGGCGCGGGGCGATGCCCTCGTGTTCTCCGGTGCCGGCACAGATCACCTCGCGCCCGAGGCGGCGCGCAGCATCGACGACGTGATCCGCGCCTACGAGGAGCAGTTCGCCGCCATCGAAGCGGTCGGCGGACGCATCATTCTCATGGCATCGCGCGCTCTCGCCCGCGTCGCCAAGTCTCCGGACGATTACGTCAAGGTCTACGACCGCATCCTCAGCCAGGCCAAGGAGCCCGTGATCATTCACTGGCTCGGCGACATGTTCGATCCGGCCCTTGCGGGCTATTGGGGCACGAGCGATCTCGATGCCGCCATGGACACGGCCGTGGCGATCATCAACGCCAACGCGTCCAAGGTCGATGGCGTCAAGATCTCGCTCCTCGATAAGGACAAGGAGATCGCCATGCGCCGCCGCCTCGACGAGCGCGTGCGGATGTATACGGGCGACGACTTCAACTATGCCGAGCTGATCGCAGGCGACGAGCAGGGCTATTCTCACGCGCTGCTCGGCATCTTCGATGCCATCGCGCCGGCAGCCTCGTCCGCTCTTGTGAGCTTGGCTTCCGGCAACCTCGACGCGTTCCACGAGGCGCTCGCGCCGACGGTTCCGCTGTCGCGGCACATCTTCCGGGCTCCGACGCGGTTCTACAAGACGGGTGTGGTGTTCATGGCCTATCTCAATGGGCATCAGGACCACTTCACCATGGTCGGTGGACAGGAGAGCGCGCGCTCGACCCTGCATTTCGCGGAACTCTTCCGCCTGGCGGACAAGGCCGGCCTGCTGCGGGATCCGGATCTCGCGGTGGAGCGCATGCGCTTCGTCCTCGCCACGCATGGGGTGGAGGCGTAAGGCATGCGCGACTTTTCCGGCGATCACCGCGCCCTGTCGATCAACACGGCGACGGTGAGGAAGCAGGGCGACCTCGTCGCCATCACGGAAGCCTGCGCCCAGGCCGACATCAAGGCGATCTCGCCCTGGCGCGATCAGGTGGCGCATGTCGGCCTCAACCGGGCCGTGGCCGCCGTGAAGGATGCGGGGCTCGAACTCTCCGGCTATTGCCGCGGCGGCATGTTCCCGGCCGATGCGGCACGGCTGCAGGAAGCCACTGACGACAACCGCCGCGCGGTGGACGAGGCGGTCGCGCTCGGCGCTCCCTGCCTCGTGCTCGTGGTGGGCGGCCTGCCGCAATATTCGCGGCCTGGCTCTCACACCTCGAAGGACATCGACGCCGCCCGCGCCATGGTGGAGGACGGCATCGCGACGCTGCTCGAATATTCCCGGCAGGCAGGCCTTCCTCTCGCCATCGAGCCGCTGCATCCCATGTATGCGGCGGATCGTGCCTGCGTGAACACCATGCGCCAGGCCCTCGATATCTGCGACCGGGTCGATCCGGAGCGGACGGGAATGCTCGGCCTTGCGGTCGACGTCTATCACGTCTGGTGGGACCCGGAGCTGAAGGAGCAGATCCGCCGCACGGGTCAGGACCGGCTGCTCGCCTATCACGTCTGCGACTGGCTCGTGCCCACCACGGACCTGCTGCTCGATCGCGGCATGATGGGCGACGGCGTCATCGACCTGCGCGGCATCCGTGAGGCCGTCGAAGCCGTCGGCTTCGCCGGCTATTCGGAAGTCGAGATCTTTTCGGAAAACAACTGGTGGAAAAAGCCGATGGAGGAGGTGCTCGCCACCTGCATCGAGCGTCACCGCACGGTCGTCTGAAAAGACGCTATCAGAGCATCGTACGGACCCAGAGGGCCGCGTCAGCGAAAAGTGGATCCGGTTTTCCGTACGAACGATGCTCTCGTCTAAGAGAAGGCATCGGATTCGATCCCAAAAGTGCAAGTCCACTTTTGGGTCCGATGCTTTAGGATCTTTGACATCGTGTCTTTGAACATTGGCTCCCGCCCACGGGCGGGAGCCGTAAACCGATCACGCGGCCAGTGCCGATTGCAGCAGATAGGGAGCGCCTGTGGCCTCCGCGATCTCCCGCACTTTCAGTTTCAACGTCTCAGGGATCGGAATGCCCTTGGCGAGACGCTCTTCACGTGCCGCCCATTCCGGCTCGCCTGGGATCAGAACCGGCTCGTCCTCGCGGATCGGCTTCGTCGCGTGCAGGGTGTCGATGATTGTCTCGACATCCGACTGGAACTCATCGAATGGCCTGAAGGCCGCCGGGTTCAGGGCCATGAAGAAATGGCCGATGTTGTCGGGGTCGGAGGGCTTCTGCGTCCGGTTCCTGACCGGAGAGAAGGACGCGCCGGAGAGCGTGCCCGACAGGATCTGGGCGATCAGGCCGAGCCCATACCCTTTGTGTCCGCCCATGTCGCTGCCATCGCCGCCGATGGGCGTGAGGCCGCCCTCCCGGCCCTCGAAAATCTGGCGGAAGGCCTGATTGGAATCGGTAACGGGCCGGCCCTGACCGTCGATCACCCAGCCGGTTGGAAGATCCTTGTCCTGCAGGGCATAGACCTTGACCTTGTTGGCCGCGACGACGCTGGTGGAGATGTCGACACAGATGCTCGGATGGGATCCAGCCGGTACCGCAACCGCAATCGGATTGGTCCCGAGCACACGCTCGACTCCGTTCGTGGGTACGACGGAGATGACGCGGGTCGTCGACGAGACGACACCGATCAAACCACGCTCCGCAGCCATCGTGGCGTAATAGCCGGCGGCGCCGAAGTGGTGGGAATTGAAGACCGAGACGATCCCGACATCGTGCGCCAGAGCCTTCTCGACGGCGAGGTTCATGCCCATCAGCGCGGCAGGATGGCCGAGGCCTGCTCCGCCGTCGATCAGGGCCGTGCTCGCACTCTGCCGGATGATCCTGGGTTCGGCCTGTAGGCGCAGCTGCCCGGCCGTCTGCATCTGGGCATATTGCGTGAGCATCGAGATGCCATGCGAGTCGATGCCGCGCAGATCCGTCTCGACCATGATCTCGGCCGTCAGGCGCAGCTTGTCCTCGCTCATGCCCCAGGCCCGCAGGACCGCCTCGATCTGGGCGCGAACTACATCCGCCGAGAAATTCTCGCTCGCGACCATTGCGTCTTCTTTCGCGTGTTGTGGTCGGGGCTCCCCGTCGGGAGCCGGTGAGGAGGTGGCTCGCGCCACCTCCATGGGGATCAGGCCGCGATGGCCTGCGCCGGATCGAGCAGCTTCGAGACGCTGACCATCTGGCCCGTCTTCGCGCTCTGAAGCGCCGCGATGCCGCACAGGACCGACATGGCGCCGGCGCGCGAACCGGCGCGCTGGTTCAGCGGATCCGGCGTGTCCGGCTTGAAGAGCATGTCCTGCAGCTTCGGGTCGCCGCCGAAATGTCCGCCCGGCTCATGGGGGACCTTGATGGTCTCCGCGCCGCCGAAGTTCCGCACGAGAAGGATCTCGTCGTGTTCCGGCGTTTCCCAGGGCTGGCGCTCGAACTGGCGCATCTGGATGCGGCCCTTGGTGCCGTCGAAGGCGATGAAATGGCCCTCGATCGGCATGTAGGTGTTCACCGAATAGGTGACCTGCACGCCCTTCCGGTAGCGGATCATGGCCGACATGGTGTCGGGGATGTTGATCTCTTCGCGGAACACGCAGGCGTCGCGCACGTAGCCGTCCTCGCGCGAGGGATCCTCGTAGAGAGCCTCGAGCCAGGGATCCTGGCTGATGTCCATGTAGTAGTCGCAGTAGCTGGCATGCGGGCAGGTCTTGCAGCGCTCGCCGCGGAAAGGACCGGCCCTGCCGTATTTGCGCAGGCTGGCGAAGGCGAACACGTCCTCCGGGTCGTCATCCAGGTACCAGTTCATCAGGTCGAAATGGTGCGTGCTCTTGTGCACGAACAGGCTGCCGGAATTCTCCTCGACCGCGTGCCAGCGGCGGAAGTAGTCGGCCCCGTGCTTGTTGTCGAGGAACCAGTGAAAATCGATGGAGGTGAGGTCGCCGATCACGCCCGAATTCAGGAGTTCCTTGATCTTCCGGACGGTCGGGGCGTAGCGGTAGTTGAAGGTCACGTCGACGCGCTTGCCCGTGCGCTTCTCGGCATCGAGGATGCGACGCACCTTCTCGGCCGTCGTGGTCATCGGCTTCTCGGTGATGACGTTCACGCCGGCTTCGAGCGCCCGCACGATCATCTCGTCGTGATTCGAGTCCCGCGTGCAGATGATCACCGTGTCCGGCTTGACGGTGTCGATCATCTCCTGGGCATCGGCATAGATGGGGGCATCGATTCCCAAAAAGCCCCGGGCGCGCTCGGCGCGAAGCTGGTTGATGTCGCAGAGCGCGACGATCTCGACGAAATCGCCGTAACCTTTGACGACGTTGATTCCCCACATGCTCGTGCCGCGATGGCCGGTGCCGATGAGGGCAATGCGTTTCCTGTTGGCGCGGTCCATACTCTTGGGTTCTCCTGCTGCTACGCTCTTTTAAGGGTTCCTGAGCGCTTGATTTGTCATACAAATATGAGCTTCAGTCGATGGGAAACCAGGAGAGAGGCTCGTTCTCTATCCGGTTATCTCTAGGGAAGCTTCGGTAAAGGAGCTTAGATCGGCAAATTACATCATACAACTGGTTGACATACAACCATTCTAAATTTTAGCTTCATGTCGGATAGCGACAAAAGAAAAGCGCTCGCGTAGCGTATGAGGCGGAGGGACCGAAGCCTCGGCGCGACGCAAGCCAAAAAAAAGGATTGTCGCCAAGTGAAAGGCAGCAAGTCCGGGCCGCCGTCCAAGCGGCGCTCAAGAGGGAGATACGCCACATGACTCATGATCTTAACCGTAGGACTCTGTTGAAGGCGGCCCTTGGGTCTGCCGGAATCAGTGCTCTGGGAAGCCTTCCGGCCTTCGCGCAGGACGCGCGCGTTCGCCTGTACTGGTGGGGCTCCAAGGAGCGCGCCGACCGCACGCTGAAGGCTGTCGCGCTCTACCAGGAGCGGAACCCGAGCGTGAAGATCGATGGCGAGACCCTGGCCTGGGGCGATTACTGGCCCCGTCTCGCCACCCAGGCAGCCGGCCGCAACGCTCCGGACCTGATCCAGATGGATTACCGGTATGTCGCGGAATATGCCCGCCGCGGCGCCCTGCTGCCGCTCGACGAGTTCATGGGCAAGTCGCTCACCATCAGCGATTTCGACAAAGCCTCCCTCGACAGCTGCAAGGTCGACGGCAAGCTCTACGGCATCAATATCGGCAACAACTCGAACGCCCTGATCTACAACAAGGCCGCGTTCCAGAAGGCCGGCGTGCCCGAGCCGATCGACGTGAACTGGGACAAGTTCTTCGAGCTCGCTGCCGCAGTGACGAAGGCGCATAACGGCGAATATTTCGGAACATCGGACGGAAGCTCCGAAGAGACCGCGTTCGAGAACTGGCTGCGCCAGCGCGGCAAGGCGCTCTACACGGAAGACGGCAAGCTCGGCCTGACCGAGCAGGACGCAACCGACTGGTTCGCCATGTGGGCCAAGGCGCGAGAGGCTAAAGCCTGCCCTCCGGCCGACCTGCAGGCGCTTGACAAGAACAACATCGAGACGAACCTGCTGACCCAGGGCCGCGCCGCCTGCGCGTTCAACCACTCGAACCAGTATGTCGGCTATCAAGTTCTCAACAAGAACCCGCTCGGCGTCACCATGTATCCGCAGGGCGCAGGCCCGAACCCCGGCCATTACCTCAAGCCCTCGATGATGTGGAGCATCTACGCCCGCTCGAAGGTGGCCGAACAGGCGGTGAAGTTCGCCAACTTCACCGTGGAGGATGTGGACGGCGCGAAGGTCCTCGGCGTGGAACGCGGCGTGCCCGCCTCGCCCAAGATCCGCGACGCGGTCTCGGCGGAACTCGACGATATGGGTAAGCTCGTGGTGAACTTCATCGCTCACGTCACGCCCAAGGTCGGGCCGATCCCGCCCGCTCCGCCGAAAGGCGCCGGTGAGATCCAGACGATGCAGCGCCGGATCGCCGAGCAGGTCGGCTTCGGGCGCCTGTCTCCGGCCGACGGCGGCAAGCAGTACGTCAGCGAAGCCCAGGCCATTCTGAGCCGCGCCTGACGCGACCGCCTTCTGACTCACCAGGCCGACCCAGCCGAACCGGGTCGGCCTGTCCGTCTATCATGACATTGCTGTGAGCCATTCCGCATGACAACAACTGCTCAAATCCCATTGACGATCATCGAGCCGGAGAAGCGCAGCAAGCGCCGCGGGGCCTTGTCCCGGACGCTCGTGTCCTATTCCTTTCTCGCCCCCTGGCTCATCGGCTTTCTCGGGCTGACCCTCGGCCCGACGCTCGCATCCCTGTATCTGTCCTTCACCAATTTCGACCTGCTGCAGGATCCGCAGTTCATCGGATTGGCCAATTACCAGCGCATCGTCACCAACGACGTGAAGTTCTGGCATTCCATGCAGGTGACGTTCACCTACGTCATCATGGCGGTTCCGCTGAAGCTCGCCTTCGCGCTCGGCCTCGCGATGGTGCTCAACCGCGGCATCGCCGGTCTGCCCCTCTACCGCGCTCTGTTCTATTTGCCCTCGCTGCTCGGCGCGAGCGTCGCCATCGCGGTGCTCTGGCGCCAGCTCTTCGCCAAGGACGGCCTCGCCAACGTGGCGCTGGGCTTCTTCGGCGTCCAGGGCCCGAGCTGGATCTCCGATCCGAACTACTCCCTCTACACGCTGGTGCTGCTCAGCGTCTGGCAGTTCGGCTCGCCGATGATCATCTTCCTCGCCGGCCTGCGGCAGATCCCGCCGGACGTGTACGAGGCCGCGAACATCGACGGCGCCAACAAGGTGCAGCAGTTCTTCAAGATCACCTTGCCGCTGCTCACCCCCGTGGTGTTCTTCAACGGCATCGTGCAGACCATCGATGCCTTCAAGGCCTTCACGCCGGCCTTCATCATCAGCGAGGGCACCGGCGGCCCGATCGACTCGACCCTCTTCTATACCCTGTACCTGTATCAGGAAGGCTTCGCCTATTTCCGCATGGGATATGCGTCGGCACTGGCATGGATCCTGCTGATCATCATCGCCTGCTTCACCGCCTTCTCGTTCCTCACCTCTCGCTACTGGGTCCATTACAATGACTGATGCTGCAGCTTCGACGCAGAATGTCGGCGGCGCCCGCTCGCTTCTGTACCATGTGATCCTGTGCGCCGTTTCGCTCGTCATGCTCTATCCGCTGCTCTGGATGCTCGCGAGCAGCTTCAAGCCCGACAACGAGATCTTCGGCAACGCCTCGCTCTGGCCGGACAACTTCACCATCGATGCGTATATCCGCGGTTGGACCGGCCTGACCGTGAGCTTCGGAACCTTCTTCTGGAACTCGCTGGTGATCTCGGTCCTCAGCGTGATCGGCAACGTGTTCTCCTGCTCGCTGGCCGCCTATGCCTTCGCGCGCCTGAAGTTCCCGCTGAAGAACTTCTGGTTCGCGCTCATGCTCGGCACGCTGATGCTGCCGTATCACGTGACCCTCATCCCGCAATACGTGCTGTTCCTGAACCTCGACTGGGTGAACACCTTCCTGCCGCTGGTGGTGCCCAAGTTCCTGGCGGCCGACGCCTTTTTCATCTTCCTGCTCTACCAGTTCTTCCGGGGCATTCCGCGTGAGCTCGACGAGGCGGCGATCATCGATGGAGCCGGGCCCTGGCGCATCTTCTGGAGCGTCATGCTGCCCCTGTCCGTGCCGGCGCTGGCCACTGCGGCGATCTTCACCTTCATCTGGACCTGGGACGACTTCTTCGGCCCGCTCATCTATCTGAACGACGCGAGCCAGTACACGGTGCAGCTCGGCCTGCGCACCTTTGTGGACTCGACGGGCAAGTCCGACTGGAGCGCTCTCTTCGCCATGTCGGTGGTCGCCCTGATCCCGGTCCTGCTGTTCTTCGGAGTCTTCCAGCGCCTGCTGATCGAAGGCATCGCCACCACCGGTCTCAAGGGCTAAGGAGCGAGCGAATGTCATCATCCGGTATTCGCTTCGCCGTGATCGGCATCAACCACAACCACATCTTCGGCCAGGTTGATGCCCTTCTCGGCGCCGGGGCCACGTTCGTGTCCTTCTTCGCCCCGGAGGACGATCTCGCGGCTCCCTTCTCCGAGCGCTACCCGCAGGCGGAGCGCGTGCACGACGCGCGCCGCATCCTGGAGGACGAAGGCATCGCCATCGTCCTGAGCGCCGCGATCCCCAGGGACCGCGCGCGGATCGGCATCGAGGTCATGCGCCACGGCAAGGACTACATGGTCGACAAGCCGGGCATGGTCACGCTCGAGGAACTGGCCGAGGTCCGCCGGGTCCAGCAGGAGACCGGGCGCATCTACTCGATCTTCTACTCCGAGCACTTCAACAGCCGCGTCACCAACAAGGCCGGCGAGCTGATCCGCGACGGCGCGATCGGCAAGGTGGTGAACACGCTGGGCCTCGGCCCGCACCGCCTCAACGCGCCCATCCGCCCGGCCTGGTTCTTCGAACGGGAGGCCTATGGGGGCATCCTGACCGACATCGCGTCCCATCAATGCGAGCAGTTCCTGTACTACACGGGCGCCAAGGATGCGGAGGTCACCCATGCGATGGTGGCCAACCGCAACAATCCTCAGACGCCGGGCCTCCAGGATTTCGGCGAGATGACGCTCAGGTCCGCGGACGCGACCGGCTATATCCGCGTGGACTGGTTCACGCCGGACGGGCTGCCGATCTGGGGCGACGGGCGCGTCATGGTCGTCGGCACCGACGGATACATCGAGATGCGCAAGTACATCGATATCGCCGGGCGCGAGGGCAAGGATCACCTCTTCCTCGTGGACAGGACCGGCACGCGCCATCTGGACTGCTCCAACGAGGATCTGCCTTACGGGCGCGATCTTCTCAACGACGTGCGGGACCGCACGGAAACGGCCATGGGGCAGGAGCACTGCTTCAAGGCCATGGAGCTGACCCTCAAGGCGCAGGCACTCGCGGAAGCGGCGCCCGCCGGGCAGGGGCCCCGGTAATGCTCGACTTCCGCCTGCTCAAGGATGTGCGCTGCGGAATCGGCGAGAGTCCCGTCTGGGACGATCGCCGCAAGGTCCTGTTCTTCATCGACATCAAGGCCCCGGCTATCCATGCCATCCGTCTCGACGGTACGGAGCATCGCACCTGGGCGATGCCGAAGGTCGTCGGCTCCATCGGTCTCGGGGCCAGCGGTCGGCTGGTGGTAGCGCTCGAGCGTGCGATCGCCGTCTTCGACCCGGAAGCCGAGAGCCTCGACATCATTGCAGAGGTTCCAGGCGAACCCTCCTGGCATCGGCTGAACGACGGCAAGGTCGGACCCGACGGTGCGTTCTGGGTCGGGTCGATGGACGACCGCCCGCAGAAGGAGCCGCATGGTTCGCTCTATCGGGTCGACGGGCGGGGCCACGTCACCCGCGTGCTCGAACATGTCTGCCTCGTGTCGAACGGGCTCGCCTGGTCGGCCGATGGCCGCACCATGTTCCACTCAGATTCGCGCGGTCCCTGGATCGATCGCTACGATTTCGACGTCACCTCGGGCCGTCTCGCGAACCGGGTGCGCTTCGCCACGCTCGACGAGGCCAGGGGGCGGCCGGATGGCGGCGCCTGTGACGCCGAAGGGTTCTACTGGAGTTCCGGGGTGTCCGCCGGACGGCTGAACCGCTTCTCGCCCGCGGGAGAGATCGTGGAGAGCCATCCGGTTCCCGTGCCCGCGCCCACCATGCCGTGCTTCTGCGGCGACGACCTGAAGACGCTCGTGATCACGTCCCTCAAGCCGGACGATCCCGATGTTCTGGCCGCGGCACCGCAATCCGGCAGCCTGTTCATCGCGTCATCTCCCGTCGCCGGAGCCCGGATCGAACGGTGGGCGGACACCTGACGGGCAGGTTTCGTCGACAAGGGTGAGGATCTTCTCGGGACAGAGACCTCTCCACTCCGGAAAGTCATCATATATCCTATAAATATTTCCTCGATCATCGGAACCGTGAACCAGCCATGACCTCCAAACGCATCCTGATCACCGGAGCCGCCGGCCGTCTCGGAACGATCCTGCGCGGGTCCCTCGCCGGACAATGCGAGTTGCTGCGGCTGTCCGACATCGTTCCCATGGAGGACGCCCGGGACGGCGAGCAGATCGTTCCCTGCGATCTTGCCGACGCGGCCGCCGTTCAGCTGCTGTGCGAAGGTGTCGATGCCGTCATTCATCTCGGGGGCATTCCCTATGAGACCGGTTGGCCGGAGATGCTGCGGACCAATATCGCCGGCACCATCAATCTCTATGAGGGCGCGCGGCACGCGGGCGTCGACCGCGTGATCTTCGCCAGCAGCAACCACGCCACCGGCATGTATCCGAACGACAGGACGCTGTCCGGCGAAAGCCCGCCCCGTCCCGACTCACGCTACGGCCTGACGAAAGCCTTCGGAGAGGATGTGGCGGCGCTTTATGCCTACAAGCACGGTGTCCGCAGCTTCTGCCTGAGGATCGGCTCGTGCCTGCCGAAGCCGGACAACCGACGCGCCCTGTCCACGTGGTTGTCGCATGACGATTTCGTGCGCCTGGTCCAGGTGGGCCTGACCGCCGATTACGTCCACGAGATCGTCTATGGTGTTTCGCGAAACACCCGCTCCTGGTGGGACAACTCCGCCGCCTATCGTCTCGGCTACGAGCCGCGGGACAATGCGGAGATTTATGCCGCGGAGGTCGAGGGCATCGAGCTCAAGACAGAGCTTGCCCGCCTCTATCAGGGCGGAAACTTCGTGCCGGAGGAATTCTCGAGCCGCAGGGAATGGCTGGGTTGAGACTGCACGGGCGACAAGCAGGTTTCAGGGGCTGAACAAAGAAAAACCGGAGCGCCACGTGAGCGCTCCGGTTTTTCATGCGAGCGGGAATTACGCACGGGCCGCGTAGCGCAGGATGTCGGCGCCCTTGTTCGCGAGGCTCCAGTTCGTGTAGCGCGGATGATCCGGCCCGACCTTCACGGGCTGCGGACGCTCGGTCTCGATGGATTGATAGAATGCCGTCAGCAGTTCCAGCGAGCGGCGCGCGTCGGCCAGGGTGATGGGAAGCTCCCCGCCCGTGACGAGCGCCTCGTGATAGGGGGCGAACAATCCTTCGAAGCGGGTCGGAACGAAATTCCACCCCTCGAAGGCCTGATCGATCTTCGCCTGCACCTCGGGAGACGCGGGGATGATCTTCCACGGGTCGTCGCCCGGAGCGTAGGGTTTCTGGCAGCTCTCGAACGTCACGTTCTCGAAGCAGAAGCGCAGGCGGCTGATCTCGTCCTGCGAGCCCAGCGTCGCCGCCGTGGACGCCAGGGCGCCGTTCTGCAGCTCCAGGCTGCCGACGACGCAATCCTCCACCTCGATGTCGTTCACGCGGGTCGCCGCGCGGGCGAACACGGATTTCACCGGCCCCATGACGAAGGTGAGAAGATCGTGCAGGTGAATCGCATGGGTGACGAGAACGCCGCCGAGCTCGGTTTCCCAGCGCCCGCGCCAGGGGTTGTCGTAATACTTCGCCGTGCGCTTCCAGAACACTTCGACGGAGGCGAGATAAGGCTTGCCCGCGATGCCCTGGTCGATCAGGTGCTTGGCCTTCATAATGCCGTTGCCGTAGCGATACTGAAAGATCGGCAGCACCCGGCCCTTGGACTGCTTTTCGGCCGCGATCACCTTGTCCACATCCGCCACGGAGCCGACGAGCGGCTTCTCGCAGACTACGTTCTTGCCGGCTGCGAGCGCCGCCAGGATCTGTTCGAGATGGACTGCCGGGGGCGTGCAGACATCGACGATGTCCACGTCCTCCATTCGGAGAATCTCGCCGAAGTCCTTCGTCCGCCGCTCGATGCCGAACTCGTCGCCGATGCTCGCCAGACGCTCGTCGCTGAGGTCACAGATGGCGACCACGCGGAACTTGTCCGGATGAGCCGCATAGGAAACAATGTGGGTGCGGCCAATTCCGCAGCCGATGACCGCAACGTTCTTGATCATTAGCGCTCTTCTCCCTTGGCTCCGAACCATGCAGGCTATTCGGAGCTTGACGATGCAGAACGGCTCCTGTGCGCGATGGCAGACCAATCTGCGACCGGCCGACAGCGACTCATGTGGCTGAGCTTCAGGAACCGTAATCTTTGCGATGCAACGTCAGTCCGGCTTGCATGTCAAGATTTGTCGTGCAACATGATATGTGCTTAACTTGATCAAGCTGTAAAAACGCATACGCTAGCGTAGCCGCATCAAGGTTCTGCAGGGCACCCTGAGAGTGCCGCGAACGCGCAAAGTTTTGGAGGAAGCCCCGTGGCCTCAGTAGAGATCCGCAACATCCGCAAGAATTTCGGCACGGTACCGGTCATTCACGGCG
>NZ_QDGA01000054.1 GCF_003347665.1 Microvirga calopogonii | reverse complement strand
GCACGACCAAGATCCTGACCCTGTTCCATCCCGCCTCGGGCCAGGTGCGCCTGCAGCCGGCCGAGCACTGTACGAATGCGGTGCTGCATCCCTGGCTGCGCGAGCGTCTCAGCGCGATCCTGGCGGAGTTGCCCGCCCCAGCTGTCGCCGATCCCGCTCTCACGCACGCGGCGTGGGAGGCCTGGCAGGCCGGGCTGAGCCGGTGCTTCACCTTGCCGGAGGAGGTGCCGCCGCTGCGGCTGCTGTTGGTGTGGGACAATCTTACCGGCCACAAGACTCCTGAACTGGTGCTGTGGCTGTGTGCGCATGGCGTCATGCCGCTGTACACGCCGGTCGCCGGCAGCTGGCTCAACATGGCGGAGTCGATCCAGCGCGTGCTCAAACGGCGGGCGCTCGCGGGACAGCATCCGCAGAGTTCCGACGAGATCGGGATCTGGTTCGAGCAGACGGCACGCTGCTGGAATGCGCAGCCGACACCGTTTGTCTGGAACGGCAGCGCCGGCAGCGGCGCCGGCGCTGCGCGACGGAGCAGATCCATCGCGTTGGCGGTTCCGGAGCCTGTACCAGCCAACCGCTGCCCCAGCCGAAATCACAGGCACCAGCAGAATGCCAGACCCGACGGCAGACGACCCACTAGTAAATCGGGCTAATGACCGACATGGCGAACTTGAGAATGAAACCGCAGCTATCGCTTGGTTATTCAACACGCATGAAACACACATGCGGAACTTGGCCAAGGATATTGTGAAGCAGAAGGAGATTTACGAGCTTCCACTTGTATCTCCAGAAGGATCGAAATTCATTGTATTTGACGGCAATCGCAGAGTTACCTGCCTTAAGCTTCTGGATAACCCACGACGCGCGCCGACACCGGACTTGCAAGAGTTCTTCCGAGATTTGCGCCAGAAATGGGAAGGAGACTTCCCAAAAGAGCTCCAGTGTCAGGTTGAGACTGATCGTGATCGTATCGACGAAATCTTATTTCGCCGTCATACAGGCACACAAAAAGGTATTGGCCAAAGCACGTGGAATGACAGGATGCAGGCAACATTCGTCGCACGAACAGGCAAGGGTTCTGGCATAAGCGTTGCCGATGAGATTGAGAAACGTCTTGACGCTGCTAACCTTTTGCCTGCACAGCGTAAAATTCCGCGCTCGACGATGAACCGGTTACTATCTGCCGAAGGATTTCGAAATCGACTAGGGTTCAGTGTAAATAAAGGCCGCTTTGAATTTACACACAATGAAGATGTTACATTAGCGGCCTTGGCTCGAGTTGCGGATGATCTAGCTAATCGTCGACTCGTGCTTGGTGACATTTGGGATGTAGATGGAAAGAGAGGATATCTAGATACCCTTGAGCGTAAAGGTATTCTTCCGAGCGCTCGACACACACTATCCCAACCGACTTCAGCAAGTGTACAAGCAAAAGCTCTTCGAGTGCGGCCATCTGCGCCACCGAAGCCGTCTCAGAGGCGTACACTTATACCCCAGAAGGATTTTGGAATTGCTTGGCCGGGGCGTCTCCAGCGCCATCATCATATTTGGGAAGAGCTTCAATTTCACCTGGATCTTAACCAGCATCCCAACGCGGTTTCAGTTTTGTTTCGTGTGCTTCTTGAGTTGTCAGTAGAAAACTACATCAAGCAAACGAGTCTATCCGTGCATGAAGGAGACAAGCTTGCAGCCCGCGTACTTAAGGTTGGTAAAGATTTAGAAGCGCAAGGAAAGTTGGATAGAAAGCATCTCGGCACCCTCAGAAAGTTCCAGCAGGAGGATAAGCTCGTCTCCGCTGATACTCTTAACCGGTACGTTCACTCATCGAGTTTTGCTCCTTCACCCGAGCATCTTACCTCGCTCTGGGACAGTCTGTCGGAATTTATCGTGCTTTGTTTGAACGCCTAGTGTTGAGCTAAATGGGCAAGAGGTGTCGAGGCTCAGGAGTATAGGGAGACACTGGCGCGCAGACAGGCCTCTTTGGAGCGCATGAACACACCTAGCTTCAACTTGTTTGCCGAGACAATCTAGGCCGGTCACCAGACACATAGATAATCGAAGCAAGCTTGATGCTGGCGATGAAGTGAGCGCATCGACCTCATAAGGCGCGACAATCGCAGTCCTGCGCGGCAACTGCTCGCGCAATGTTTCCCGCAGAGGCTTTGAAGGTTAACTCGCCGATAAACTATCGCCCCCGTCATCACCGGCCTTGTGCCGGTGATCCCGATTGGAAAAGCTCCGCGCCTCACGACATCGGGATGGCCGGAACAGGTCCGGCCCTAACGGCGAGGGCTGCATCAATGGTTCTCGCAAACCGTCATTCCGGGGCCGCGTGAGCGGAGCCCGGGATCCATAAACACTGACGGTGCCGAACGCGCCGTGGCGCTGCTCGCCTCTTCTTCGAGCGCCGCGGTTATGGATCCCCGCCTGCGCGGGGATGACAGGGAGTGCCGGATGATAGGGGAGGTGCGGCCTCGTCCACGCCTTCCCCATTGACCCCGCACCCCTGTTGCGTGTTACCTCGTCACCGGAGCCGGGCGCACCCGGTTCTGGGGCCTAGAATCCCCGTCCGAGAGCGGTCGGCATCGACCGCAACGATGTCTCCCTCGCCTTACGGCCGGGGAGGCGTTGGCGCATGTCCAAGGCCAAAAGCCCAAAGGTCAACGCGGTCGTCTCTCGGCGGCTTTCTAGCTCCCCGGCCACCAGCGATACGCTGGTGGTCGCTTCACCCTCAAGGGAGTTGCCGATGGAGCCGGTAGCAAGCGTTCAGACCTATTCTTTCCTGGCCGACGCCTTGTCCAAGTTTCACACCGCGCCGGAATGGATCCAGGCGCTCTGGCTCGTCATGGTGCCGGTGACGCTGGTGGGCTTGGGCTTCTGCCTGCTGCAGGCGGTGAAGGAGATCGCCGGGATGCTCGTCCGGCGCGGCGAGCGGCAGGGCGAGCCGCTTTATGCGATCTATCGGACGGCGGACGGGCGGCTGATGATGTACGCGCGCGGCACGGTGCGGGAATTGCCGAGCACGGAGCTGGACGACATGCCGCTGCCGCGCCCGATCCAGCGGCATTGAGGCGAGGGTGTCGTCCTCAGAGTCTGGCTCGTAAAGCGCGGGTAGCTCTCCTCCCCAACAGGTCCCAGGCTTGCCCGAGACCTGTCTTCCTCCTGCGCAAGTTGCCGGTGGGGAGGAGCTGGAGGTGGGGGGTGAGCACCACGCTGGTCCAGTTCAGCGCCGGCACCCCCACCCGGGCTGCTTGCGCAGCCACCCCGCCCCACAAGGGGGAGGGAAACACCCGCACCACTTTATGGGCCAGCCTCTCAGGCCAAGCCGAAGGCGAGGGCAGGGGATCCATGGTGGAGAGTGTGAGTGGATTCCCTTCCCCTTCGCTACGCTTCGGCCGGGAATGACATGCGCTCTTCACCACACCCTCGTCCGTCATCACCGGCCTCGTGCCGGTGATCTCGATCGGACAGGCGAGGCGCTTCACAGAAGCGGGATGGCCGGCACGAGGCCGGCCATGACGTGGTGGGTGTCATCCCTGGCGGCCGCAGGCCGGGAAGGGGATCCACGCCCCCGAAGAATACTTTAGGCCCCCGCTTCCTCGATCTCGCTGCTGAGCATGAGCCACTCCTCTTCCAGGGTGCTCAAGGTGGTAGCGGCATCCGCTCGCATCTTCGACAGTTCGGCGGCTTTGGCCGCATCCTTGAGGAAGGCCGTACCGTCGGCGAGGGCGGCATCCACCTTGCCGATCACGTCGGTGAGCTTCGCCATCCTGCCCTCGAGCGCCTCCAGCTTCTTGCGCAGGGGTGCCAGGGCGGCCCGGCGCTCGGCGGCGGCGCGGCGCTCGTCCGTCTTGGAGGCGGTCGGCGCCTGCGGTTTGTCGGAGCGCTTCTGCGGATCGAGGTCGCCGGAGAGCACGAGCTGGCGGTAATCGTCCATGTCGCCGTCGAAGGGTTTTACGCCGCCGTTGCCGACGATCCAGAGCCGGTCGGCGCAGGCCTCGATCAGGAAGCGGTCGTGGCTCACCAGGATCACGGCGCCCGTGTAGTCGTTGATCGCTTCCATCAGGGCCGTGCGGCTGTCGATGTCGAGATGGTTCGTCGGCTCGTCGAGGATGAGCAGGTGAGGGCCGTCGAAGGCCGCGAGGCCCATCAGCAGGCGCGCCTTCTCGCCGCCCGAGAGCGCGGAGACCGGGGTGTCCGCCTTCGCGCCGGGAAAGCCGATCTGGGCCGTGCGGGCGCGGATCTTGGCGATGGGCGTATCGGGCATGCGTTCCGCCACGTGGTCGTAGGCGGTCGCCTTGGGGTTCAGCTCGTCGAGCTGATGCTGGGCGAAATAGGCCACGTCCATGCGCGTGGGCGTGCGCATCTCGCCCTTCATGGGCGCGAGCCTGCCGCCGATGAGCTTGCAGAAGGTGGATTTGCCGTTGCCGTTCGAGCCCAGGAGCGCGATCCGGTCGTCCGGTGCAATGGTGAGGTTGAGGCGGTCGAGCACGATGCGCTCGCCGTAGCCCACGGCACCGCCCTCCACCGTGATCAGGGGCGGCGCGGCGGGACGCTCCGGCCCCGGCAGGTTGAAGGGCAGAACGTCGTCTTCCACGATGGTCGCGATGGGCTCCAGCTTGGCGAGGCGCTTGACGCGGGACTGCGCCTGCCGGGCCTTCGAGGCCTTGGCCTTGAAGCGGTCCACGAAGGCCTGGAGGTGCTTGCGCTCGGCCTCCTGCTTGGCCGCCATCTTGGCGGTGAGCTCGCGCTTCTCCGCATATTGCTTGGCGAACGAGGTATAGCCGCCGCGATAGATCGTGAGCTTGCCCCGGTCGAGATGGAGGATGTGGTTGACGCAGGCGTCGAGCAGCTCACGGTCGTGGCTGATGACCAGCACCGTGTGCGGATAGCGGCCGAGATAATCGTAGAGCCAGAGCGTGCCTTCGAGATCGAGATAGTTGGTCGGCTCGTCGAGGAGCAGCAGATCCGGCTCGGTGAACAGCACGGCGGCGAGCGCCACGCGCATGCGCCAGCCGCCCGAGAAATCCGCGCAGGGGCGCTGTTGGGCCTCCGCGTCGAAGCCGAGGCCGTGCAGGATCGCGGCGGCGCGGGCGGGAGCCGAATGGGCTCCGATATCGGTGAGCCGCGTCTCGATCTCGGCCCGGCGGAGGCCGTCCGCATGCTCGGCCTCGGCCATGAGAGCGCTGCGCTCCCTGTCGGCGGCGAGCACCACGTCGATCAGGGATTCGGGGCCGCCCGGCGCCTCCTGGGCCACGGCGCCGATCTTCATGCCGCGGGGCAGGGTGACGCTGCCGCTCTCGGTGGCGAGTTCGCCCTGGATAATCTTGAACAGGGTGGTCTTGCCCGCGCCGTTGCGTCCGACCAGCCCCACCTTCGCGCCGGTGGGCAGGTTGAAGGAGGCGCGGTCGAGGATCAGCCGGTCGCCGATGCGGTAGGTCAGGTCGTTGACGTGAAGCATGCTGCCTTTTGGCGTGGGATGTCGGTGCTGGCAAGGTCTTTGGTCGGGAGCACCTAGCCGGAATCGCCCGTGACAATGGGGGTAAGTGCTGACAAAGGGACAGGAGACAAGGCCATACTGGCCATGCGAAATCTGTGCTATAGCCAAGAATGGAATTCAGGGGGAGTAGAGTGATGGCGCGGCTTGCCGGGATCAAGCTGTTCAAGGGGCTGGACATCGACCTCGCACCGCTCGAGGCGCGGGCCAACTGGCGCCGCTTCGATCCCGAGGAGGTCCTGGTCGACTTCGACGAGCCGTCCACGGACGTCTATTTCCTCCTCTCGGGCGAGGTCCGGGTCCTCATGCGCACGGCCTCCGGCAAGGAAGTCATCCTGCACGAGATGCGACCGGGCGACCTGTTCGGAGAACTCGCCGCGCTCGACGGGGTGCCGCGATCGGCGAACGTCACGGCGCTCACCCGTGGCGAGGCCTGCGTGATGCCGGCCACGGTTTTCAAGGAACTTCTCTTCTCGCACCAGCCCGTGGCCGAACGGCTCTTCTGCCTCATGGCGTCGCGCATCCGCGAACTGAACGCCCGCTTCATGGAGCAGACCGTCCTCGATCTCCGTCACCGGCTCTATTCGGAGCTGCTGCGCCTGTCGACGCCCCGTCAGGACCGGTCGGGGGAGCGGGTCATTACGCCGCCGCCCTTCCACCACATCGTCGCGGCGCGGATCGGCTGCCGCCGCGAGCAGATCACGCGGGAATTCACCATGCTCTCCCAGGAAGGGCTGATCGAGCGCACGCGCGGCGCCCTGATCCTGCGACAGCCGGACGTGCTCAAAGCGCGCGTAGCCGAGGCGATGCAGACGGATCATTGAAGGCTACCAGCCAGTCGGCCATCACGGAGATCTGAAAGGTGCCCGATATATCGTAGAATGTGGCAGATGAACCGGCGTGCGTAAGCCCAAAGGCGCTTCCGCGTCGTTACCCGGAGCGACCATGGATTCGTTTTCGTTCGAACCAGGACTCACCCTGGTCAATGCCTTCAACCGTGAGACATTTGTCTTCACGACGCCTGAGAGCAAGGACGCGGCTCAATTCGAAGTCCACCTGCAGGCAGGCGGCTCCGGGGGCGGTAACGCCATGGCGCATGTTCACCCGCACACGGATGAGACCTTCACCGTCAGGTCAGGGCTGCTGCACGTCTGCATCGAAGGCAAGATCCATGAGCTCCGGCCTGGCGAGACGCTCACTGTTCCCAAGGGCAAGTCTCACTTTTTCCGCAACGCCCATGAGGGTGATACCGTAGCGGTCATCCGCTTCACCCCGGCGCAGCATCAACTGCGGTTCTTCCTGAATTTCGCGACCATTGCGCAGAACCATCCCGAATGGTTCGGCTCCAAGGGAGAACCCAGTCTTCTCCTGATGGCGCTCACCCTTCACACCTTCAAAGATCACTTCTATCTGGCTGGCCCACCCACCTGGGTGCAGAAGACGCTCTTTGCCGCGCTCGCGCCCGTTGCACGCGTTCTCGGTTACAGAGTCCTGATCAAACCCTGATGTGAGGCAACTGATCCTCCCGTCTGTTTTCCAGGTGGTTCACGCGCCCTCTCGATGCTCCGCTCTTGAAAAGCGCATCGTTGGGCGCGGACCCGGAGGGCCGCGTCAGCAAATACCGGGTCCACTTTTCCGTCCGATGCGCTGGAGCATTTTTCGGCGAAGTGGATGCGGTTCGCCGTTCAAAAGGCGGCTCAACAAAGAAGAGATGATTCTACGCAAGTGGAAACAGGTCTAAGACAGGATCACGGCTGGCTTGCCCCCGGGCCGTAGGCCGCGAAGAAGACCCGAAGCGCGTTCTCCACGTTCCTCTGGATCTCGGCCTCCGTCGGCGGTTCGCCCACGGAGAAGAGCAGGCGGCGCAGCATGCCGGACACGCACAGGTCGAGGAAGTGCTGGGCGGCGACGCCGGAATCCTCCATGGACAGCCGTCCCGCCGCGACCTGGCTGTCGAAATAGGCGCTGAGGCGGGCGAGGCCCTGACAGGGACCGGCCTCATAGAAGGCTTGACCCAGATGGGGGAACTTCTCCGCCGCGCCCATGACCATCCGGATCGAGGAGATGTGCTCGGGCTTTCCCATGCGGCGCAGGTAACTGAGCCCCAGCGTCCTCAGAACTCCGCGAACGTCGGGATCCTCGGGGTCGAGCTTGAACAGGACCTCTGCCAAGCCGCGCTTCTCCTCCGTCGTCAGGGCGGTGAAGAGGCTCTCCTTGCTGTCGAAATAGACATAGAGCGTGCCTTTTGAGACGCCGGCGACCTTGGCGATCTCGCCCATGCTTGCGCCATCGAAACCCTGCGCGAGGAAAACCTTGCGGGCGCCGTCCAGGATCTGGCGGCGTTTGGCATTCTCTGGGCTCTCGTCGACACCCGGGGATATCTCGTGCTCCCGGATGCGGTCATGCGCGGCGCTCATAGCTCTTATCGGTTCCTTTTTTGACTCGGCTATTGACCGAACGGTTCGGTCAACTCATATATGGCTGGCGATCGATAGAGATCAAGACTGCAACGATAAGCCCGAACCTTTTCGACTCAAGGGCTTTAAGTTGGCTTGCAGAGGTTCACATGGCTTACCGGGACGAGTTTGAGCAGGGCGCCAAGGAGCGCCCGGAGACGGCGAGGGAAGGGCAGCCTGTCCAGGCTTCCCAGCCGGAGACGGCTGCCCCCGTCGCGGAGCCGGCCAAGGCCAAGAAGAAGGGCTTCGGCAAGAAGCCGATCATTCTGGCCGTCCTGGCGGCCGCCCTGGGTTTCGGCGGATACGAAGGCTACCATTGGTGGACCGACGGGCGCTTCATGGTCTCGACCGACGACGCCTATGTGCAGGCGGACATCACCATCCTATCGGCCAAGATCTCCGGCTACGTCGCGTCCGTCGCTGTCACGAACAACCAGAGCGTCAAGGCGGGCGACCTGATCGCCAAGATCGACGACGGCGATTACCGTCTCGCCCTGCAATCGGCCAAGGACAAGTTCGCGACCCAGCAGAGCGCCATCGCGCGCATCGGCCGCCAGATCGAGGCCGCCCGCGCCTCGGTGACACAGGCCGAGGCCCAGGTGGCCAGCGCGCAGGCCGAGGCCGAGCGCGCCGAGAGCGATTACGCCCGCCAGCAGCAGCTCGCCCGGTCGGACTTTACCAGCCGCGCGGCGCTCGAGAACGCCAAGGCGGCGCGCGACCGCGCCAATGCCGATGTGAAGAGCGCTCAGGCTGCCGTGGCCGCAGCCCAGGCGAATGTTCAGGTTCTCGCGGCTCAGCAGACCGAAGGCGAGCGTCTTGCCGCCGAGTACCAGACCTCAGTCGACAAGGCCGAACGCGATCTGTCATTCACGGAGATCCGCGCGCCGGTCGACGGCGTCATCGGCAACAAGGCCGTCGAGGTCGGCACCTATGTGCAGCCTGGCGCCCGCCTGGCGGCCCTCGTGCCCCTGACCAGCGTCCATGTGGATGCCAACTTCAAGGAGACGCAGCTCTCCTCCCTGAAGCCGGGCCAGACGGTGCATGTGAAGGTCGATGCGTTCCCCGATTCCGACATCGTCGGCAAGGTCGAGAGCGTTTCGCCTGCATCCGGCTCGGTGTTCAGCCTGCTGCCTCCGGAGAACGCCACCGGCAACTTCACCAAGATCGTTCAGCGCGTGCCCGTTCGCGTCGCCGTCAGCCCCGAGGTCGCCCAGCAGGGCCTGCTGCGTCCCGGCCTGTCGGTGGTGGTCGACGTCGACACGCGCACCTCGGCCGAGCCTTCGAAGACGGCCAGCATCAAAGATTAAGGGAAAGATCGATCCATCATGGCCGCTTCAGCTGCCATTTCGAGCGCACCCAAGACGGTCATGCCAGCCACAAAGCCTGCGCAGGTGAGCCGGCGCAGAACCTTTGCGTTCTTCTGCATGGTCTTCGGCATGTTCATGGCGATTCTGGACATCCAGATCGTGTCGGCCTCGCTTGCCGAGATCCAGGCGGGCCTGTCTGCCTCGTCCGATGAAATCTCCTGGGTGCAGACGAGCTACCTGATCGCCGAAGTGATCATGATCCCGCTCTCCGGAACGCTCTCGCGCGTGCTTTCCACCCGCTGGATGTTCGTCATTTCCGCAGGAGGCTTCACGTTCATGAGCTTCCTGTGCGCGACGGCCTCCAACATCGATCAGATGATCGTCTATCGCGCATTGCAGGGCTTCATCGGCGGCGGCATGATTCCGACCGTGTTTGCGTCGGCCTTCACGGTCTTCCCGCCGGAGAAGCGGCCGGTGATTTCGCCGATCATCGGACTCGTGGCCACGCTCGCGCCGACCATCGGCCCAACGCTGGGCGGCTACCTCACGGACTTGTTCTCCTGGCACTGGCTGTTTCTCGTGAACATCGTGCCCGGCATCTTCGTGACGATTTCCACCTATCTCCTGGTCGATTTCGACGAGCCGAATTTCAGCCTGTTCAAATCGTTCGACTGGGCGGGTCTCGGCTTCATGGCGGCTTTCCTCGGAAGCCTCGAATATGTGCTGGAGGAGGGGCCGAACAACGAATGGTTCCAGGATGAGGCGGTGCTGATCCTCGCCATCGTCGGCACCATCGGGGCCATCGGGTTCTTCTATCGCGCCTTCACGGCCAAGCAGCCCATCGTGGATCTGCGCGCCTTCGCCGACCGCAACTTCCTGGCGGGCTCGTCCTTCAGCTTCGTCATGGGCATCGGCCTCTATGGCCTGACCTATCTCTATCCGGTCTATCTCGGCCGCGTCCGAGGTTATTCGTCCCTGCAGATCGGCGAGACGATGTTCGTGTCGGGCGCGACCATGTTCTTCATGGCGCCGGTGGCAGGCTTCCTGTCCCGCAAGATGGACCCGCGCATCATGATGGGCATCGGCTTTACGGCCTTCGCCTTCGGCACGTGGATGATGAGCGGACTGACCAAGGATTGGGATTTCTGGGAGCTCTTCGTGCCCCAGATCTTCCGTGGCGTCGGGCTCATGATCTGCATGGTGCCGATCAACAACATCGCGCTCGGCACCTTGCCGCCGGAGCGCATCAAGAATGCGTCGGGTCTCTACAATCTCACCCGCAACCTGGGTGGTGCCGTGGGGCTGGCGCTCATCAACACAATCCTCAACAACCGCCTGGATCTGCATCTCCAGCGGCTGCACGAGAGCGTGAACTGGAGCCGTTCGACGGCCGTCGAAACGCTGAACTCCATGACCATGAAGTTCCAGTCTCTCGGCACCGATGCCGGGACGGCGGCGATCAAGAACCTGTCCAACATGGTTCGCCGCGAGGCGATGGTCATGTCCTTCTCGGATGTGTTCCTTCTGCTGACGGTGCTGTTCCTCGGCCTGGTCTTCGCTCTACCCTTCATCAAGAAGCCGCGCGCCGCGCCCGCAGGCGGCGGGGGTGGTCACTGAGTTAACCTCCAAAACTGCAGCCCGGCTTCGTGCCGGGCTTTTTTCTTGCTTGCCGCTTTCAAGCTGAGCCTGCGCAGCAGATCATAGACGGCAACCCATAGAGCAGCAGGCTTGGCGCAGTAGCGTTTCAACTGCCAGGAAGGGGTTCATGATGTTGAGCGTGTGGGTGGATGCCCGTTGCCCGTTGACGCTCCAGCCGGGAATGACGCTCTCGTGGCTTTCGCACCCTACGACGTCATCACCGGCCTTGTGCCGGTGATCCCAATTGATTGAGGCGACAGCGCTTCTCTAATCGGGATGGCCGGCACAAGGCCGGCCATGACGTGCGAGGTTTTGTCCTCAGGCCAAATGCAGGGAGGATCTGCCCTGCGGTCTTGCGGTTGAATTGCCTCCACCTCGGACTGAATGTCCTGCCTCTACCGCCGGTCGGCCTGTGGTGTTCCGGTCGAGCCCTGAGGCTGCGTGCTTGTTCCCGTTGCCGGGACATCCGCCGGGCGAGATGCCGTGTCCACGCTCACCACCACGGACATGCCGGGCGAGAGACGTTCCGCCAGCGCCTGTCCCGGCGCGATGGCGATGCGGACCGGCACTCTTTGCGCCACTTTCGTGAAGTTGCCGGTCGCGTTGTCGGTCCTGATCACGCTGAACTCGGAACCTGCCGCAGGCGAGAAGCGCTCGATTTGCCCCTTCAGTTCGGCATGCTGAAGCGCATCGACGGTGAAGGTCACGGGCTGGCCGACCTGCATGCCCGGCAGCTGGGTTTCCTTGAAATTGGCGATGATCCAGATCCGCTCCGGGACGATCGTGAGCAGTTGCGTGCCTGCCGCCACATACTGGCCGAGGCGGGCTCCGACCTCGCCGAGCTGTCCTTCCACCGGCGCGACGATCCGGGTGTTCTGCAGATCGATCTCCGCGAGGCGCAGGGCCGCCTCGGCGCCCTGAACGGCCGCTTCGAGGGACTGGCGGTTGACGAGCGTGGAGGCGAGGTCCTGCTGGGAGACCGTGAGGGCGGCCTCCGCCTGATGCAGGGCGGCGGTTGCCTGGTCGAGGGAGGCGCGGGCCTGGTCGGCCTGGCTTTGCGTCGCCACTCCGCGCTCCAGAAGCGGCGCGATCCTGTTCCAGCTCGCTTCCGCCGCGCTCAGGACGGCCTTGGTGCTGTCGACCTGCGCCCGGCTCGATTCGATGCGCGCGCGGTCGGAGCGTTCCTTCTGCTCGGAATTGGTCAGGGCCGCCTGCTGGCTCGCCAGGGTGGCTTTCGCCTGTTCGAGCTTCTGGGCGAAGATGCGGTCGTCGATCTTCACCAGAAGCTGTCCGGCCTTCACATGCTGGAAGTCCTGGACGGCCACCTCGGCCACATAGCCCGCGAGCTGGGGCGCGATGGTCGTGATCTGGCCGCGCACATAGGCGTTGTCGGTCGTCTGAACCGAGCTGGTGAAGGGCGGAAGCCGCCATGCATAGAGCACGAGGGCGACGCCTGCGATACCGATGATCGCTGCGAGGATGGTGGTGGTGGAACGGAAGAGCTTGCTCATGAGAGTGCTAAGTGGCGGCCGGTTGCGGTTCAGGTGAAATGATTTTGCGGATCGAACGGATCGCGAGGTGGAGGATCATCGCCGCGAGGGCGAAGGCGGCGCAGAGGGCGATGGCCAGGAAGGCATCGTTATAGGCGAGCACGGTGGCCTCGCGGGTGACCTGCTGGACGAGAAGCGCCACGCCTTCCGCGTTGAGGAGGGACCTGTCCGTGAGGACACGACCGTAGGACCCGGCAAGCTGCGCGAGGCGCTGCGTCACGAGCGGGTCGGTCCAGGCGAGGTGATCGGCCATGTCCTGCAGATGGAACCGCGTGCGCCAGGTGATGAAAGTGCCGACAAGGGCCGAGCCGATCACGCCACCGAGGCTCTGCGTCGTCAGGAAGATGACGATGAAGTTCAGGATGAAGGTCGGCCCCCGTTTCAGGGCGAGAGCCATCCCGGTCGCCATGGCGGGCGGCAGGAACAGGACTCCGGCCACGGCGATGAGCGCTTGGCTCAGATACATCTGCTCGGGTCTGGTCAGGTTCGTCGCGTTGCTGTCCATGAGGGCCCCGACCAGGAGCAGGCCCAAGGCGATCATCTGGGCAGCATTCTCCCGACCCGGCCTGACGAAGAGAACGTAGGACAGGCCGCCCGCGATCGACGCGCCGATGACCACCAGGGACAGGACCGTCATCTGATCGTTCTGCAGGCCTAGGGCTTGGAAGAACGCGAAGGCGCCAGCGGTCTGCTCCGACATGAGGAGACGAAAGACCAGGAGGGTTCCGGCGAGGTGCAGGATCTCCTTGCTGGTCAGCCAGCGGACATCGAGAAAAGGATTCTCGCGGTTGAGCTCGATCAGGATCGCGCAGGTCAGCGACGCGATGCCGACGGCGAGCATGACGCCGAGCCAGGGCGCTTCGAACCACCAATAGACCCGCCCCAGGGCGAAGACCATGGCGATGAGCCCGAAGCCGACGGCGATGAAGCAATAGCTGACGAAATCGAGCCAGTGGATGACCTTGGCCCGCGGCGGCGGTGTCAGGGGCAGAAGGTACACGGCCGCGAACGCCATCATGGCGAGCGCGATCTCGAAGAGATACAGGCCATGCCAGTCGCCCAAGGTCAGAAGATCCGGCGAGATAAGACGGGCCAGAGGGACGCCCAATGCGATGTTCGTGAGCACGAGGGGCTGCCCGACGCTCAGCTTCTTTTCGGGCGGAAGCGGCTCCAGCATGTAGAGGAAGGCCAGCGTCGAGATCGGAGATGCCGCGATCCCGCTGAAGAAGCGCACGATAAGGGCCGATTGCAGATCCCGAACGAAGATGTGCAGCAGCATCACGAGCACGAACAGGAGAATGCTCAGCTCCGCGAAACGGCGGAGGCCGTATTGGGCCCTGACCTTCACCAGGATCAGCGTGAGGCTGACATTCGGCGCCATATAGGCGGCGATCAGCCATGTGACCTCGTTGGTGGTGGCGCCGAGCGGCCCCTGAAGCTGGGGCAGGTTCGCTGCGGCCAGGTTCATCCCCAGTCCCTGGGTGAGGGACAGGAGCAGCGAGGCCAGCATGTAGAGGGCCGCCCGGGGCCAGGGCATGGGGGCAGGCGCCGCCGGAGGGGCGGGCGGCGCCTGCGAGGCCATCGGCCGCGAAGGGGTCTCGACCTCGGAGCCGGTGGCATCGGAACGCTCGTTCACGGACGGGCGATTAGGAGGTTCTGCGGTCATGGAAGGAACGTCAATCAGCTTGAGGCTTCGATGTTCCGGCCCATGGCCTCGCAGACGCGGATGGCAGCCCTGAGATCGTCCTCGCTGACATCCTTGAGCACGTCGCTGCGGAATTCCTTCACGAGCAGGTCCACATGGGCTGCCTGCTCCTGTCCCGCCGCCGTGAGGGCGATCTGCTTGGCCCGCCGGTCGCCGTCCACCGGCCGGCGCTCGATCAGGCCCTGCTTCTCCAGGCTGTCGAGAAGAGGGACCAGGGTCGGGCCCTCGATTTCCAGCGCATCCGCCAATTCGGTCTGGGTCATGCCTTCCTTCTTGCCGAGGAAGATCAGGGCACGGGCCCGTGGCAGGGTCAGGCCCTGGGCGCGGACGCGGGCGTCGAACAGCGTACGCATCTTCCGGCTGATCTTCCAGAGTTCCTCGGAGAACGCCGCCTTGGCTGGAGTCATGTTCTTGCGACCTAGTGGGCGTATTATTAGGGTGCTAATAATGTGAGGCCTTGCTACTCCTTTCCCTATGCCGACGCAAGGTGCCCCGCGGCGCTGAACGGGCAGGGCAGGGTTGCAGGAATTGCCGCTCTCGATCCGGTGGTTAAAGCCGTTTAAATTGTTGTTCTTGCGAGACGAACATCATAGCTTGCCGGCTGGTTTCCTCGTTCAAGGTCGAAGTCGAAGCATCTTGCCTCCTCCGTCTCGCCAATCCGCCTCCGTCGGCGCCGTGCGTCGCGCCTTCGCGCCCTGGTCCAATCCCGATGCCAAGCCGCTCATCCGCTTCGACAACGTCACGAAGCGGTTCGGAGACGCGATGGCGGTGGACCATCTCTCCCTGAACATCTTCGAAGGCGAGTTCTTCTGCCTGCTCGGCCCGTCCGGCTGCGGCAAGACCACCCTCATGCGCATGCTCGCGGGCTTCGAGACGCCGAGCGAGGGCGTGATCTCTCTGGCGGGACAGAGCCTGGCCGGCGTGCCGCCCTATCGCCGGCCCGTGAACATGATGTTCCAGTCCTATGCGCTCTTCCCGCACATGAGCGTGGAGAAGAACATCGCCTTCGGCCTGAAGCAGGACGGGATGCCGAAGGACCAGATCGCCGAGCGGGTCGGGGAGATGCTGCGCCTCGTGCAGCTCGAGAAGCTCGCCCGGCGCTATCCGAGCCAGCTCTCCGGTGGCCAGCGCCAGCGCGTCGCGCTCGCCCGGGCTCTGGCCAAGAAGCCCAAGGTTCTGCTCCTCGACGAGCCGCTTGGGGCCCTCGACAAGAAGCTGCGCGAAGAGACCCAGTTCGAGCTGATGGACATCCAGCACGAGCTCGGCATGACCTTCGTGGTGGTCACGCACGACCAGGAAGAGGCCATGACCATGGCCGACCGGATCGCCGTGATGGATCACGGCCGGATCGCCCAGGTGGCGACGCCGGGCGAGATCTACGAGCAGCCCAAGACGCGATTCATCGCCGAATTCGTCGGCGACGTGAACATCCTCGAAGGCCATGTGCAGGGGCAGGAAAACGGCCTCTGGCGCGTCGAGACCTCATCGTCTCAGGCGCCGCTCACCATCGACGACCCGGACGAGGTGCTGCATTCCGGCCAGGCGGTGGCGATCGCCGTGAGGCCGGAGAAGATGGTGATCCAGCGCGATCCGCCGCGTTCCGATGCGCTCAACGTGCTCACCGGGGAAGTGTGGGACATCGGCTATCTCGGCGACTGGACGGTCTATCGCGTCAGGCTCGCCACCGGCGAGATCCTGCGGGTCACCCGCGCCAATGCGTCCCGCTTCGTCGAGAACCCCATCGACTGGGACGAGCAGGTCTATGTCACCTTCGCGCCCGATGTGGCCGTGATCCTGGCGGAATGACCATGACGGAGCGCCCCTTCGCACGACGCCTGGCGGCCGGTCTCGTGCCGGCCGTGCCGTATCTCTGGCTCGGCGTGTTCTTCCTCGTGCCGTTCCTGATCGTGCTCAAGATCAGCCTGTCGGACCCGGCGGTGGCCCAGCCGCCCTATAAGCCGGTCTTCGAGTGGAGCGACATTGCGGGATTCTTCAGCGGACTCGATCTGGAGAATTTCGAACTCCTGACGCAGGACGATCTTTATTTCCGCGCGACGCTCTCATCCGTGCGCATCGCGGCCGTCTCCACGGTGCTTCTCCTGCTCGTGGGCTTTCCCATCGCCTACGGCATGGCCCGCGCGCCCGAGCGCTACCGTTCGCTGCTGGTGGCGCTCGTCATCCTGCCGTTCTGGACGAGCTTTCTCATCCGCATCTATGCATGGGTCGCCATCCTGAAGCCCGAAGGGCTGCTCACGCAGGCGCTCATGGGGCTCGGCCTGATCTCGGAGCCGCTCGACATCCTCAACACCGAGACGGCGGTCTATATCGGCATCGTCTATGCCTATCTGCCCTTCATGGTGCTGCCGCTCTACGCGACGCTGGAGAAGATGGACGACACGCTGCTCGAAGCGGCCCTCGATCTCGGCTCGACGCCCTGGCGGTCCTTCTGGACCATCACCGTGCCGCTCGCCATGCCCGGGATCGTCGCGGGATCGCTCCTGTGCTTCATCCCGGCGGTGGGCGAGTTCGTCATTCCCGATCTGCTCGGCGGATCGGAAACCTTGATGATCGGACGACAGCTCTGGAGCGAGTTCTTCTCCAACCGCGACTGGCCACTGGCTTCCGCGGTCGCGATCCTGCTCCTCATCATTCTCGTTGTACCCATCGTGATCTACCGGGATGTCGAGGCGCGGCGGGTGGAGGCAAGGCCATGAACCGGCGCCTGAGTCTCTTCAACGTCACCTCGCTCGTGATCGGCTTCGCCTTCCTGTATCTGCCGATCCTGCTTCTGGTGATCTATTCGTTCAACGCGTCCCGCCTCGTGACCGTGTGGGGCGGCTTCTCGACCCAGTGGTACGGCGCGCTCTTCCGCAACCAGTCCCTCATGGAGGCGGCCTGGGTCACGGTGCGGATCGCGCTTCTCTCGGCAATGCTGGCGACGGTTCTCGGCACTCTCGCGGCGCTCGCATTAACCCGCTACGGACGGTTTCCGGGACGGACGCTCTTCACCGGCATGGTCTATGCTCCGATGGTCATGCCGGAGGTCATCACCGGCCTGTCGCTGCTGTTGTTCTTCGTCGCCATCGACCTGGATCGCGGCTTCTGGACGATCACGCTCGCGCACACCACGCTCACCATGTGCTTCGTCACGGTGGTGGTGCAGTCGCGCCTCATGACCTTCGACCGCTCGCTCGAAGAGGCTGCCATGGATCTCGGCGCGCCGCCGCTGCGCACGTTCTTTTCCGTGACCCTGCCGCTCATCGCGCCGTCCATCGTGGCGGGCTTCCTGCTCGCCTTCACCCTGTCCATGGACGATCTGGTGGTCGCGAGCTTCAACGCGGGGCCGGGCGCGACGACCTTGCCTATCAAGATCTACAGTCAGGTGAGGCTCGGGCTTTCGCCGGAGGTGAATGCGGCCTCCACGATCCTCATCGGCATCGTGACGTTCGGGGTGATCGCAGCGACCCTGCTCACCAAGCGCTCAGCCCTGCGCAAGGCTCACTGAGCGACCGCCTGGGGGCGCTGCTCGTCGGCGGGGACGCGCTCCGACGGGAAGAGGGGCTTGGCTGCGCCCGAGCGCTCGATGAGGGAGCGGACCTGCGGGGATACGGCCACGTTGTCCCAATCGCCGATCACGTTGAACACGAGTGCCGGCGATTGGCTCGCGGGCGCGCCGGCCGGCGAAACGTTCGCCGTCAGGCTGATCGTGCGGTCGACCAGAAGCACCTGACCCTGAAGCGCGGCCTGCACGGTGGGGCCTTTCAGATGGGCTTCCGCGATTTCCCCGACGCCGTCCTTCACCAGGATCTGCGCCTGCGCCTTATTGAAAGGCGTCCGACCGCCTTTCCAGTTGAGGGACGCGAGCAGCGGACGCTTGTCCACCCGGCGAAGGGCATCGTCGAGAGCGATGCCGACGATCTCCCCATCGACGACCTCGATGGCGGAGCGGCCCTGGGCCTCACGGATCACGTCCGCAGGATTCTTCCCCAATCCCTCGAAGCTGAACTGTCCGGAGGCCAGGCCAGTGATCCAGCGTGGCTCGCCCACGGCGGCCAGGAAGGGGGCGATCTTCACCCCGGCGAACGTCCCCTGGCTCTTGAATTCGACCTGTCCGTCCTGTTTCACCAGCGAGAGGCGGCCTTTCAGGCTACCGTCCTGGAAGCCGGCCCTGCCGATCGATGCCTCGATCCGCCCAGGCTGGACAAGCACGCTGGCCGCCATGTCATCGAGGCTGAGGCGGCCGAGGCTCGCACTCGCGGCCGAGAGGCGCAGATCGAGATCGGTGCCGGTGGTGCGGGTCAGGTCGATATTCTCCTCGCTCCAGGCGCCGGAGGATGTCCGGGCCTGGGAGAAGGGGGCGAAGAGGTCCGACAGGTTGAGCGTGTCGGCCGCGAGCGTGCCGGTGATCACGGGGCGCTCCGTATCGAAGCGGACGCCCACGGTCCCTTCCAGCTTGTCGTCGCCAAGCGTCACCGAAACGGCGGGCCAGGACAGGCGCCGGCGATCCATCGAGAACTCGCCTGCAAGGGAAACCGAGCGCAGAAGCGGGCCGAAGGGCAGGTCTACGCCGCTCCAGCGGGTGAAGTCGCGGACGGACTTGGCCTTGACGGTGCTCTCTCCCGTGATCCGAGGCGTTGCGCCGAGCTGTGCCTCGCCTTCGGCCGTGACACGGGCGGAGTGCGTGGAAAGGGTCAGCGCGAAGGGACTGATCCGGTCCGAGACCAGGAGGTCGGGGAAGACGGAGGCCTGTTCGAGGGCAATCACCTCGTCCCGCCAGAGGGCGGAGCCCGACAGGGTCAGGGGCTCGGCCACATCGGCCCAGCGGATGACGAGGTTGATCTGGTCGAGGTTGGCTTCCTTCAGGTCGGTCCAGCGCAGGGTGGACTTGTTGATGATGAGCCGCCGGGCATAGGTTTCTCTCGTCCGGTCCTTGAGGACCTCCGCCCATTTGACCGATTGCAGAGCCTGGAGCGATGCCGTGATGCGGCTATCGGTCAGGTCGAAATCCGAAAGTTCGATTCGCCCGAGGAGGAGGGGCAAGAGGCGAAGCTCTCCTCTCAGGGTTCCGCCTTCCGCCTTCAGGGCCTGATCCGGGAACTGCAGCGTCACATCCTCGAACTTGACCCTTGGGATCGGCAGAACCGCGAAGGTGCTGCGGCCTCTGACCGTCAGGTCGAGCCCGTATTTTTCCCTCACATGCTGCGTCAGCTCCGCGGACAGGCCGCCGCCGGGCAATGTCCACGGAGAGGCGGCCGTTCCGAGAACGGCGAGCGAAATCAGCGCAAGGAGGAGGACTATGCGGCGGGACATGGAATATGCGTTGTAAACCTTGGGCCCGGCCTAGCAAGCGACCACGAGGAGATGTCCTCAGGCAAGGCCGAAATCTTGGATCGTTCCTATATATCCATAGGAAGGGATTGTCTAAATTGAGGCCAAGTTGCAGGGTGCCCCCCATTCGTGGCCGAGCGGCCTGCGACCAAAACGTCGCAATTCGCTCCCGAAGTCTATCTTCGGACGCTTCTAACGAGCATGAACATGCCCATGGGGAGAGGTTTTGATGGATAAGGTTTACAGCGATGCGCGGGCAGCGCTGGCCGGTGCGGTCAAGGATGGCATGACCATCATGGCCGGCGGCTTCGGCCTGTGCGGCATTCCGGAGACGCTGATCGAAGCGATCCGTGATTCGGGGGCGAAGGACCTGACCTTCATCTCCAACAATGCCGGTGTGGACGGCATCGGCCTGGGCCGCCTGCTCGAGACCCGGCAGATCCGCAAGATGATCAGTTCCTACGTGGGCGAGAACAAGCTGTTCGCCCAGCAGTTCCTCTCCGGCGAGCTCGAGCTCGAGTTCAACCCGCAGGGCACGCTGGCCGAGCGCATCCGCGCCGGCGGCGCGGGCATCCCGGCCTTCTACACCAAGACCGGCGTCGGCACCCTGATTGCCGAGGGCAAGGAGGTGCGCGATTTCAACGGCGAGAAATACGTCATGGAGACGGGGCTGTTCGCCGACATCTCCATCGTCCATGCCTTCAAGGGCGACACCGAGGGCAACCTCGTCTTCCGGAAGACCGCGCGCAACTTCAATCCGATGATGGCCACGGCCTCGCGCCTGACCATCGCCGAGGTCGAGCATCTGGTGCCGGCCGGCGAGATCGACCCGGACTGCATCCATACCCCAGGCATCTTCGTCAAGCGCATGGTGCATGTGCCGAACCCGGTCAAGCACATCGAGCAACGCACGACCCGCAAACGTGAGGAGACAGTCTGATGGCCTGGACCCGTGACCAGATGGCCGCGCGCGCGGCCAAGGAGCTGCGCGACGGCTTCTACGTGAATCTCGGCATCGGCATTCCGACGCTGGTGTCGAACTACATCCCCAAGGGCATGCGCGTTCAGCTGCAGTCGGAGAACGGCATGCTCGGTATGGGCCCATTCCCCTACGAGGGCGAGGAGGACGCGGATCTCATCAATGCTGGCAAGCAGACGATCACCGCGCTGCCGACGACGAGCTACTTCTCGTCCGCCGATTCCTTCGGCATGATCCGCGGCGGCCACATCGACCTGTCGATCCTGGGCGCCATGCAGGTGGCCGAGAACGGCGATCTCGCCAACTGGATGATCCCGGGCAAGATGGTCAAGGGCATGGGCGGGGCCATGGACCTCGTGGCGGGTGTCAAGCGCGTGGTCGTGGTGATGGAGCACGTGGCGAAGGCCAAGGATGGCTCTGAGGACCCGAAGCTGCTCAAAAGCTGCAACCTGCCGCTGACCGGCACCGGGGTGGTGGATCTGGTGATCACCGATCTGGGGGTTTTCGCCATCGACAAGAAGGGCGGATCGGGCATGACCCTGATCGAGCTCGCCGACGGCGTGACCGTGGACGAGATCAAGGCCAAGACCCAGGCCACCTTCAAGGTCGCCCTGAACGGCAGCCAGTCCAACGCCGCCTGAGCGTCGCTCCGGCCGGGAGTTACATGCGGGCCTCGGGGGATCCTCGGGGCCCGTTTGCTTTTCGAGGGAACCTGAGCCAACGCGGGCCCGTTTGCCCGGCGTCGTCCCCCTTTTACCTGATGGATATGACGCCCCTCGGTCCCGCCACGCTCCACCTGTGCATCGACATGCAGCGCCTCTTTTCACCGGATGGGCCTTGGCCGACCCCATGGATGGAGCGTGTGCTGCCGACGGTCGCGCGGATTGCCGAGCGGGCTCCGGATCGAACGGTCTTCACCCGCTTCATTCCCCCCTACCGGCCCGAGGATATGCCCGGGGCATGGCGCGGCTATTACGAGCAATGGCGTGAGGTCACTCGCGAACACCTCGATCCGCGAATGCTGGACCTGATGCCCTCGCTGCAGCGGCTCGCGCCGCCTGCCGTCGTCCTCGACAAACCGGTCTATTCCGCCTTCGCCGGGCACAAGCTGCGCGATCTCGTGAGCGAGCGCGGCATCGATACCCTGCTGATCACCGGCTCCGAGACCGACATGTGCGTTCTCGCCACTGTGCTCGGCGCGGTCGATCTGGGGCTGCGGGTCGTGATCGTCACCGATGGCGTGTGCAGCTCATCGGACGAAGGACACGATTCCCTCCTGACGCTCTACACGAAGCGCTTCAGCTATCAGGTCGAGACGGTCACCAGCGAGGTCGTGCTCGACCAGTGGCCGTCCTGACCGGCGAGCCTCAGCGCCTGTATTCGAGCTGCATGGCGACGAGATCGGCCGTGGGATTGCCGTAACGCGCTGCGATCCCCTGGAGCGCCTGATCCAGAGCCTGGGCCGGTCGCTGACTTCCGATTGCCGGAAGCAGGTGTTCCGCCGACCAGCTCATGGCTACCTTGTCGGGAATGATACGGATGCGGCTGCGGGTCTCGAGCGCGTCTTCCGTCCGCGCGAACGTCACGGCGCGCGACCGGTAGGTCCTCGACCAGGCATCCGCCGCGAGAGCCAGCGACACCTCGTCGGCGCCGGGGCCGAGGTCGATGCCGAGCTGCTCACGGTTCCAGAAGGCGAGGGTGTTGCCGATGATCGTCAGGACGAAGGGCCGCGTAAACGAGAACGCATCGCTGCGGTGGCTTGCGTCCCAATGGGGAACGCCGAGTTCGCGGGCAACCGCCTCGGCCTTGCTCCGACCCGCGATCGCCTCGATCAAGGTGAGTGCCATCGGCATGGAAGCGGTGATCCCGGTCGTCGTCACGACGCCCCGGTCGACGACCAGCCGCCGGTCCGCGACAAAGTGGACGGCGGGATGTTTCCTGCGCAATTCGTCGAGATAGTACCAGTGCGTCGTGGCCTCCCTGCCGTCGAGCAGTCCCGCCTCGCCGACGATCTTGGCGCCGGCACAGACGCCGACGATCATCGCGCCGTTGTCGGCTTGTTTCTTGAGCCATTGCAGGACGGCCGGGTCGTCGTCGCGGCTCATGGCGGGAACGATGACGTAATCGGCGCCGTCCGGGTGTCGGGCATCGAAATCCGCGACCGTCATGTCCGGCACGACCTTGAAGGCCGGGTACAGCGTCACCGGTCCGGGCTTCGTCGCCAGCGCCACCACGTCGGCCACATCGGCACGCTTGAGGATGCCATAAGGCATGAGATAATCGGTGGTCTCGGTCGCGTCGTTGAGACCGACGATGGCAACGAGCGGACGCTGGCGCTTCGGCGGCTTCAGGGCCGCCAGCATGGCATCGGCTTCTTCCTTCGCAATCGGAAGCGCGGCGCCGACATCCGGCCTGGGAGGCAGGGAGAGAATCCAGGTTGCGCCGATCGTTGCGAGAAGCGCGGCGACGCCCAAACCGCTCCACCAGAATAGCCGCTTCCTCATGCTACTCACACTCCGATGGGCGCGTCGCTAGACCCGGGCGTTCGCTGACGCGGCCGTCCGGGTCCGCGCCTGGCGATGCGCACTTCAAGGAACGAAGCAACGGAGTCATACGGTGCATGTCCACCAGTCATACGGTGCATGTCCACCTTTGACGCCGATGCTCCAGCCTGCCGCACGACATCGTAAGTCGCGCCCATGCGGTGGTCTACCTTATCGAAAGGCGATAGCTCCTCAGAGGCAGGCTCATAAAACTCTCACCTCATCCCGAGGAGGTGCGAAGCACCGTCTCGAAGGTGGTCCCGGAGTGTACTGGAGACGCTTCGCTCGTCAGGATCAGGGCTCAAGCAAGTGTCGGTCTCAGGCCGGCTCATCGGATGCCGAACTGCCTGCACTCTCCGCTGCTCTCGGCCGCGCCTCGGCGCTGCGCACAAGCTGGATGACCGGGAGCAGACCGACGAGGACGATGACGAGGGCCGCGAGCGAACCGTCCTCGAAGCGGCCCCGCGAGGCATACGTATAGACGAGCGTCGAGAGCGTTTCCGTATTGAGAGGCCGCAGCAGCAGGGTTGCCGGCAGCTCCTTGATGCAATCGACGAAGATCAGCAGGGCGGCACTGGCGAGAGCCGGGCGCATGAGCGGGATCTGAATCGCCCAGACCATCTCCCGTCGCGAGGCGCCCAGCGTCCGCGCCGCGTCCTCGAGGCTCGGCGACACCCGGTCCAGCCCGGCCGAGAGGGAGCCGGTGGCGATGGACAGGAAGCGGATCACATAGGCGATGACGATGCCGCCCGCGGCGCCCATCAGGAGGAGGCCGATACGCTCGCCGGTGAGGCTGCGCCACAGGGTTCCGATCAGATTGTCGATCCCGACGAGCGGCGTCATCAGACCGAGCGCCAGAACCGTACCGGGCAGGGCGTAACCCAGGCCCGCGACGAAGAGCGCGCTCCTGGTCAGGGAATTCTTGGACAGGCGGGCGGCCGAGACGAGCACCACCGCGAGGACCAGGACGGTGCAGGTCGCCACGACCGAGAGGCCGATGGTCGTCATGAAGTGCGCGAGGAATTCCGCGTCGAACTGATCGATGAGGCGGCCGCGCAGGGTCTCGCGCAGCAGAAACGCCGTCGGGATGATGAAGCCCAGGACGACTGGAACGGCGCAGAGAAACGTCGCGATCCAGCCGCGGATACCGAAAAGCGGGACCGGGTGCACGGTGCGGTGCCGCTTGGGCGAAGCGGCGTAGCGCCTGTCGCGGCGGCCGTAGCGCTCGATCAGGATCAGGCCGATCACGAAGGTCAGCATGACGCAGGCGATCTGCGCCGCGCCCGGCAGGCTGCCGCGGTTGAGCCAGGTGTTGTAGACGGAAACGGTGAGCGTGCGCACGCCGAGATACTCGCTCGCGCCGATGTCGTTCAGAGCTTCCAGGAGGGCGAGGGAAACGCCGACGGCGAGGGCGGGGCGGGCCAGGGGAAGGGCGATGATGCGGAAGAGCTTGATGCGGCTGGCGCCGAGCGTGCGCGCCACTTCCAGCATGCTGGCGCTCTGAGTCAGGAACATCGCCCGCGCGGCGATATAGATGTACGGATAGAGCACCGCGGACATCACAAAGATGCAGCCGGGAAGCGAGCGGATCTCGGGAAACCAGTAATCGCCTCGTGACGTCCACCCCATGATGTCGCGAAGAGCCATCTGGACGAGGCCGGCGGAATCGAAGACTTCGACGTAGATATAAGCCGTGATGTAAGTCGGCACCGCGAGCGGCAAGGGCAGAAGCCACACCAGAATGCCGCGACCCGGAAAGCGGTGGGCCGTGACGAGCCAAGCCGCCGTGATGCCCATGGAGCCTGCCACGATGCCGATCCCGGCGAGCAGCGCCAGGGTGTCGATGGTGCTCGACGGCAGAACGTTCGCGATGAGATGCGGCCAGATCTCCGTGTCGCCTTCGGCGGCGATTTCGATCAGCGCGGCAAGCGGCAGAAGAACGACAAGACCGATGGCTGCCACGGCGGCCGAGAGCCACCATGGGAGGCGCTTTGCCTTTCGCCGGGACGGAAGTCGGAATGCGGTCTGAGTTTCTGCGATCACGGTCAAATGGAAATGGCGCCGCCGTCACCGGCAGCGCCTCTTGGGATCAGGAGAGAGCGGCTGGAAAAGCTGCCCCATGTCTTATTGGTCGAAGCCGACCTTGTCGACCAGCTCGCTGGCCTTCTTGCGCAGCTTCGCGATCTCGGCGATCGGGATGTTGTCGGCCTTGAGTTCGCCGAAGGACGCGATGGTCGGGTGGATCTTGATGCCCGCCTTGACCGGGTATTCGGAATTGGCTTCGGCGTGGATCTGCTGGGATGCGTCGGAGACCATGTATTCCATGAACTTCACCGCGTTCGCCTTGTTCGGCGCGTACTTCGTCAGAGCCAGGCCCGAGACGTTCACATGCGTGCCGCCGCCTTCGAAGGTCGGGAGGATCACGTTGATCGCCTCGCCCCACTTCTTCTGCTCGGCGTCGTTTCCGTTGAGCATGAGCGAGACGTAGTAGGTGTTGCCGACGGCGATGTCGCAGACGCCGGCAAGGATGTCCTTGGCCTGCTCGCGGTCGCCGCCCGAGGGCTTCTTGGCCAGGTTGGCCTTCACGCCTTTGAGCCATTCCTCGGCCTTGGCCTCGCCCTTGTGGGCGATCATGGCGGCGATCAGGCTGATGTTGTAGAGATGCTGGCCCGAGCGGATGCAGACCTTGCCCTTCCACTTGGGATCGGCAAGCTCCTCATAGGTGATCTTGTCCTGCTTCACGCGCTCCTTGGAGGCGTAGACGACGCGACCGCGCAGGGCGATGCCGAACCAGTGGCCTTCCGGATCACGATAGGCCGCAGGGATGACCTTTTCGAGCGCCTCGGATTTCACGGCTTGAGTCACGCCGTAATCCTTCGCGGCTGCGAGACGGCCGATATCGACGGTGATGATCACGTCGGCGGGGCTGTTCTGGCCCTCGGCGCGGATGCGCTCTTCGAGGCCGTTGGCGATGAAGATCGTATTGACACGAATGCCGGTCTCTTTGGTGAACTCGTCAAGGACGGGCTTGATGAGGCCGGGCTCGCGGGTGGTGTAGATGTTCAGCACTTCCTCGGCCGAGGCCGTGAGGCTCGAACCCGCCAGCATGCCGAGAGCCGCAGCGCCGAAAAGCAGCCCGCGCGCAAACGAAACGTTCACCTTCATGAATTCCTCCAGCAACCATGGCAGGGCCGGCGTCGGAGCCGGCCGTGCTAGCGCTGCAAGAACCATGGCGGCGGTGCCGGGTCAAGATAAAATCAAGTGATTTCAATAACTTATAAGAATTCTAAACTGTGGCTTCCTTATAGGCATTCTAAAGCGCGGGAGCGGGCTGCTGATCCGCTTCGGGGAGCCACGATGCTCCGTCTCGTGGCGGATCGTTCGAGCGGCCCTCCGGGGCCGCGCGATGCGTCAAGCCGAGGCCGCCTTTTGAACCGGCCCGACATCCGGCAGTTCGGCGCGGAGACGGGCGATCTCCTCTTCCATCTTCTCCATGTTCGAGAAGAGGCGTTCGCTGGCAAGGCGCAGGAAGTAGAAGCCGAATTCAGGATTCTGGAAATAAAGCTGGCGCACCTCGTCGTAGGAGATGCTGAGAACCTCGCCCCCCTCCAGGCATTCGAGCGTCTGGGAGCGCGTGTTGTGAGGCGACATGAAGCCCATCTCGCCGACAACCTGCCCCTGAAGGAGCTCGATATCGATTTCCTTCAGGCGATAGCGCCCGGAAATCGTGAAATACATGCAATTGGCGGTATCGCCCTTGGCGAAAAGCACTTCGCCGGCCGCGGTCTTGCGACGTGTCATGAAGGGTTTCAGCCACTCCATGGACAGGTCGCTCTTGGAGGCCTGCTTCACGCGCTTGATCAGGCCCAGCATCTGATACAGCCGGATGCTGTTCAGCGGCAGCAGGATCAGGTTGACGACGATGCTCGGATAGTTCCCGGTGAACGACGAGAAGATCAGGGAGCAGATATTGGCTCCGATCCCGATGCAACGCAGCGGGATGATCGTTTTCATCGCGCTGCCCGTGACAGCAAGGACTGCGCCGAACCAGCCGATTGCTTCAAACCAAGTCATCAACCCTCATCCCGCCTTCTGATTCATCGGAACGGCATATATCATCAGGATAGGAATTGGCGCCAGTTGCGCATTGGCGCAGGGCTGAAGGCTCTTAAGGAGAGTGCGATCCCTCGGCGTTCGCATCGGTCGTCGGCACCCGACCGATGCTTCCTCTCCGGGGAGGTCAGGGGCGGGGAGCCGAGGTCTGGCCCGGCACGCTCAGGCCCCGGCGCTGGGAGGACGAGCCGGTCCGCGGAGCGGCGGCAGAGGGGCGTACGTTGTTTCCTGAGATGGAGGGCGGGGGAGGAACCGGATCGCGGGGCAGGACCCCCATCGGCGCCGCGCCGGAGGCACAACCGCTCAAGGCAATTCCGGCGAGCATCAGGAGAGGAAACGTTACGGAAGGACGCATGGCTTTACTCCACGAAGATTGCAGCAGAAGCTAGGCCATAACAACGGGATGTCGAGTCTTGTATCGCTGCGCTTGTTTCCGGCCGATCCGTTACTCGCCATGCAATGAGGAAACTTGCCTCTCCCGTGTCCTCCATTAGGAAAGTTTCGCCGGAGGGCCTCCTCTGGCTGGAGGCAATGCCTAAGTAACTAAAGAGAATCGTGAGAGGATTGCATGGAGGACCGTTCCCTCGTGAAGACAGCAGGTGTCCTGATCGCCCTCGTCGTCTGTGCCGGTCCGGCCTGGGCCAAGTGTCAGGATGCTCCGGGGCCGGGGGTAGACTGGTCCGGCTGCTCGAAGGCCCGGCTGATGCTGACCAACGAAGACCTGACGGGTACTCACTTCCAGCGCTCATTGCTGACATTGAGCGATTTCGCCTCCTCCAAAATGGCAGGTGCCAACCTGAGCGAAACGGAAATCAGCCGCACCCGCTTCGAGGGCGCCGATCTGTCGAAGGCCAATTTCACCAAGGCGCTCGGTTGGCGCGCCAATTTCGGTCAAGCCAACCTGACGGCCGCCGATTTCGGCTCCGCCGATATGAACCGTTCGAACTTTGCCCAGGTCAAAGCCGCAGGAGCGAATTTCAGCAAGTCCGAACTGAATCGGTCCGACTTCAGCGGCGCCGATCTTTCGGGAGCCAACATCTCGAAGGCGGAACTCGCTCGGGTGCTGTTCCAGAGCGCGAAGATCGCCGGTGTGGACTTCAGCTATTCCAATCTCTCGCGATCCCGTCTGGATGGGCTGGATATGAAGGGCGTGAACCTGACGGGCTCCTACCTTTACCTAACGCAGATCGGCGGTGCCGATCTCAGCGGCGTCACCGGTCTCACGCAAGCGCAGATCGATATCGCCTGCGGCACAGCGCAGACGAAACTTCCTGCCGGTCTCAATCCACCGAAAACCTGGCCCTGCAAGGAAGAGGAAGAGTGAGGCGCGACCGCATCCGGTGAAACCAAGCCGCAGCGTGGCCGTTGAACCTGGAGGGGCGTTGCGCATCGTGAGGAAAGCGGGCTCGGTTTGCCGCATGATGCGCGAGTTGGAAATCGGAGCATCGGAATAGATCCCAAAAGGAGATGCACTTTTGGGTCCGAGGCTCGCGAAGGTTCTTGTCCGTTTCTTTGAAGGAGTGCGTTCGATTTGACCACGCTCAAGGAATTCGAGGATGCCCTGCGCGAGCAGGGAATGAACATGGCGCTCGCCATTCTGGAGAAACTTCGGGAGCGGGATCGCTCCAAACGCTCCTTGGCGCCCGCACGCCGCATCACGGGGCGGAAGATGACACCCGAACTCGCCCGGCGAATCCTGGAACTTCACGGGACGACGGAGATGACGCAGCAGGAAATCGCATTCCAGTTGGGCGTCAATCAGGGGCGCGTGAACGAGGTGATCAAACGCGGCAAGTGGCTCCATGACGATCCGAACGCGCCGGAGGCCATCGCGCGAGACAAGGCCAAGGCGCGGATGGCCGGTACCGATGATCGAAAGCGGCCTGAACGCCGCGCGATGAAAACCGCCTCTTCATCCCAGAAGAAGAGCGCAAAGCCCAAGTCGAACAATCAGGCTCAGTTGCTGTTGGGCGATCTGTAATGAGGACACGCCACAGCGTCGTGGACCAGAAAAAACCCCGCCCAAAGGGCAGGGTTGAGTGATCTCCTCGCCTTCGGTTGTCAAGCCGAAAACGTGATCATTAGGACATGCCTTCAAAGTAAAGTCAAATGGCTTTCAAGGTCTTGTTGCGAAGCCTATTTTCTAAACTTTTGGATAAAATTCTCTCCATCGAAAGTAGTACTACTTTTGCACCCATTGAATACTGATCGAATATGTAGGTGTTGCGCCTTTGCCATAGCATTCCGAAGCGGAACAGGCTTAAGTTTCTACCGTGAGTCCACATCAAGGGGTTACGGTTATGAGAAAGTGCGTACTTAGCCTCCTCGCAGGGGTTGCAAGCGTGACGCTTGTTGCAGCCGCTGCCTCCGCTGCCGACCTTCCGCGCCAGGCGCCGCCGCCTGCCCCGATCATTGCTGCTCCGATCTTCACCTGGACCGGCTTCTATATCGGCGGCAACTTGGGCTGGGGCTGGCGGAACAGCAACAATGACCCTGTGTTCCTCGGAGGACCTGGCATGCCTGTCGGCCTCGCCGGGGGCACGCTCATCTTCGACAACAACAACGACGGTGCCTTCACCGGCGGTGGCCAGATCGGCTACAACTACCAGATCGGCTCGTTCGTGATCGGTGTCGAGACCGACATCCAGGGGATCGACAACGGCAACAACAATGCGGTGTTCATTCCGGGTCCGGGCTTTGCCGGCGGCACCTTCGTTCCCGGCCGGTTTGAGGACTCTGCGGATTGGTGGGGTTCGACCCGCCTGCGCGCCGGTGTCGCCTTCGATCGCGTGCTGATCTACGCCACCGGTGGTGTCGCCTACACGGACAACGACACCGGCTGGGCCGTCGGTGGCGGCCTCGAATGGGCTCTGCCGACGAACTGG
>NZ_QDGA01000053.1 GCF_003347665.1 Microvirga calopogonii | reverse complement strand
GGACCCAGTTTCACGGGCCGCTTAGGCAGCAAGACCGAAGAGCTGATTGACCAGACGGATTTCGCCTATCGCTCGCCATCCCCGCTTGTTGTAATGACCGCGGCGGATCATGCGCATGATCTCAAAACCCTTCAGGGTCGCCGCTGCAGTTGTCATCGTCTGAAAGCCGCGAGTCGGACGGATCACTCGCTTAAGTGCACCGTGATCCGCTTCGATGATGTTGTTCAAGTACTTTGACGTCCGATGCTCGACATCTTTCGATAGCAACCCTTCATTCTGCAAGCGCCGGATTGCCTTCGGGTAAGATGCCAGTTTGTCAGTCGTGATCGAGGACGGCCGATAATCGCTCATTGTCTTCAGAGCCTTGCGCAGGAAGCGATAAGCCGCTCCAGTATCACGCCGACCAGCCAGCATGGAGTCGATCAGTCGACCATGTTTATCGACCGCTCGGAACAAATATCGCCAGCGTCCGCCCACTCGTACATCTCATCCACTCGCCACGGACCTGCACGATGTCCTTGGCAGGGCCGCATCCGCTTCTCAATCTCCGGGGCATAGCGTTGGACCCAACGAAAGATCGTGCTCGGATGGACGCTGATACCGCGCTCGCACATCATTTCCGCCACATCGCGGTAGCTGATCCCGTACTTGCAGTACCAGCGCGCGCACAGCAGGATGATCGCGACCGGAAAACGGCGGCGCTTGAAGATCGACAACAGGATGGCTCCTCAATTGGCCATCCCTTGCTATACGGCCAAGGTTAATGCAACGGAGCCGAATATTTCGGGGGCTTTGTGCTCACGACAGGGTAAACCGGATCATTAACATAGCCCACTAAAGCGGCTATAATATTCGCAAAGTTCGTGCTGCGTCGATCTGGGCGGTCTCTCCAATTCTGTGAGGGGGCCTGCGATGACAAAGCCTCTCCTGGCTGTTGGCCTTTGGTGCGTTGCCTTTGTGGTTGGCGTCGTGGGTCTCATCACCACCGGTCCCGGCAATCCCCGCTTTACCGGCACGGTAGTTCTCGATTTCAAGCCGTTCTGCCAAAGCTTCATTGTTCAAACTGATAAAGGCTTTGTGCTGCTGGAGTGGGAGGACGGCACTCTGTTCTTCGGTGAGGGCGACAGGCTCGTGGGGCCACTCCACACAATGGGGCTCCAATCCTTGAATGTGGAGGGACGCGGTGCGATGACGGCGCGGTTCAAGACCTGGGTTCCTGACCTTGCTGCCGCGCAACAGGTGTTTCGGGAGCGCTGCCGCCTTGCTCCCAGCACACCCTTGGCTGGACCAGTGCGAGAGTAGAACTGAGGCAGTACATCTGCGACAAGCTGAACTATACAAAATAGTGAGATACTTTGTCGGGTTTCCAACAGACAGATGCTCTCTTCTCCAGTATTTCGTGCTGCGCCTTCAGCAAAAACATCCAAGCAGTGTGGTGCGATACCGATCAGCGGTCTCATACCGAGGTGGTCAGAGCGGTTTCATAACTGATGTATGCTGGGGCGGGATAGTTTAGGGATGAACGTTTCTTGAAGTTGTGCCTGTGCCGAGCCTTTCCTGATGACAGGTGCGGCTCGGCACAGGCCAATCGGGGGCTCTCATGCAGAACCAACAGCATATCTCATCTTTGCTGGACCGCCTGATCGTCGGGACGAACCAAAGCTTCGACTTGCATGACATGTTGCAGAGCACGTCGCGGACCCTGGCGAACCTTGATTTCGAGCATGTGCACGAGGTGCTGCGCGTGGAACGAAGCCGAACTGATCCTGTGCTGAAGAAGCAGATCATTGGGAACCTTCAGCGCAGGCATCGCGAGCGGCGTCAGCCCTATACGATGCTGATTGCTGAACTCCAGAAGCACCTGTCGTCGGCGATGGCGGACGACCTTCAGGCCGTGGGTTGACGGATTTTCGACTTAACGGGCCACCTCCTACGGACTGCGACTTCAAGCGCCCTCGATGGGCGCTTTTCGTACGTTCTCCCGGAGCCTTGAGGAAGAAGGTGTGTGCGTTGCCAGTCGTCGTCCTTTATTGCTAAGTTTAGGGAGCAGAGCATGCTGATCGGCATATTGCGTTAGACTATGGGATAATTGGGTTTTGTCTGGTTGCCGACAGACGGTTCTTCCGCAACCTATTTACCTTTGTTTAACTTGAGAGCCAATAGGGGGCAAAGATGACTGCGCAAACGCTGACGCTTGTTCATGAGCGCTCGTCGGACCCAGACCTTCCATCCGGCAATCTTATTCCAGCAATCTCTACCGCTCTGATCTGCGACAGCTTCCTCTTACAGTCAGGGCTTCAAAACATCCTCCAGGGGACTTTGTTCGCTCTTACGGAAGCCGCTTCGGCCCCTGTCTCAGGACGGCTTCATCCGCGAGGATCGCAGCCCGCACTGGTGCTTATCGAGGCCAAGCAGAACGCCAGTCGCTGGGTTGAAGCCGTCCGACAAGTGAAAGAGCGGTTCCCGCAAGCTCGGATCGTGGCTCTGGCGGATCAGTTCGACCTCAGCGTGGTGCGGCTCGGGCACGCGGCGGGCGTGAATGGCTTCTGTCTCACAGCCTCGGCTCCTGAGGTTCTGATCAAATCGTTGGAACTGGTGATGCTTGGCGAGACTGTGCTGCCTTCGGCGATCTTTCGCTCTCTTACGAGCGGTGCAGCCTCGGATCAGGATCAGTCGCTCCATGTCAACAGTGTAGCAGAGGCGAAGCTGCCTGCTCTGGCGGCTTGCAGGCTCTCCATGCGGGAAAGAGAGATCCTGGGATGCTTGACCAAAGGCGAGCCCAACAAGGTCATCGCCCGCAAGCTGGAGATCACCGAAGCCACGATCAAGGTCCACGTCAAAGCCATTCTGCGCAAGATCGGGGCCACCAATCGTACCCAGGCTGCCATGTGGGCCTCTCAGCGCCTACCAAGGACAGAAGGATCGACCCTGAATGTCTGAGACGTTGCCGATGAAGATTGCTGTTGGCGATGAACTGCGCGTCCATTTCCATCCGCCCGGTTCATGGAAGAACTTCTCGGAGGGTGTGGTCAGGCGGGTGGATGTGACCACTCGGGAAGGGCGCTTCTTCGTGCTCGAAGTCCGGAATGAGGTCCTTCTCGACCGACCGCACCGGGATCAGGCCCGATTTTCACGATTCCGTTCCGTATGAGGGCCGGAACGATTTCCCTGGCCGCATCGAGGTATTGCCCCCCCGCAGCACACGACCTGGAGACGGAGCCCGCGTCCACTCCGAATCGGTAGACACACCCACAGTCTCTCTGCAAGCCGCAGACGAGCAGCATCCGAAGGAACTGGATCTCTCCTCAGAACCTGAGACGGAGCGAACACCTGAAGCGGAGGGCCGTTCTGAACCGGCTCAGGATGCCGTTGAACTTCAGCCCGTCCGCAAACAGGGCGGCCTGCCTTCTGCATTGTCCCGACGAAGAGAGTAAGAGGGGCGCGACAGGCTCCTCCGGAGCACGATCATCGTCGCCGCCACGGCCACTCTGGATCACTCTTCCTGACGAACAGACGCCGTGCCTCTTCCGACAGGCTGAGTACAGTTCTGGAAAGAGGCGGCTGTGCGAGCTTGAGATCACGCCGATCCTCCCGCTTGAACGAGCGCAATGCCTCGGCAGAGAGCTTGGGCAGACTTTCGGTGGCTAACCGATGGCGCAACTCCTGCAAGGTTGTTTCGGGGTCATCCGGCATGGCTGATCCCGCAGCCAGAAGAGCAACCAATCCAAGTCATCGCTCAAGGGCAGGGGAGGTTCCATTCTGTGCCCAACCCAAGAAGGGGGACCGGCGGTGTTGGGTGGAGTTGCAGGAGTACAAGCCCGAAGTTTGGGCAGAGGGTGAAAGCCAAAATGCTGCTCCATTGGTGCTCTACCTGGAAGAGCACTGTCCCAGAGTGAGGAACATCAGCGGAGGTCGGTTCGATGCTAAAGCCTTTCTCGCGATACCTGACCGCTGTCGAGGAACACCTTCCCTCCGAGCACCACCCCCTTCTGCGGAATGGACTCTATCTGGCGATCTTAGACTGGTACACCGATGGCATCGAACCCATAGAGGCTGCCGCTCGGATCAGACATGCGGTGACGGGATAGGCTGCTCCAGCACATCAGGGCTGTTGGAGGCTTGGTAGGCTGCGCCATTGGTCGATCCGCCTATGTGGTCCCATATTTGGCCAACGCCTACAAGGGTGGCCGGGGGTAATCCGGACTGCGCTGTGTCCTTGTACTCCGGAGGCTACTACTAAGCAGCCAAGCGCAAAGGTCGACTGCGGGGGCTTAGCACCGGTCCTGCCGAGCCGGTCATGACGGATTCTGTCTCGGCTCCCTCTCCGTCACTCGCCTCGTTGTTCTCGTCAGGGTTCACGCCGTCCCAGAGGCGTTAGTTCCGGACGGGCCTGAACCATCGGATGGCGTTCAAAGCAGAGGTGCTGGCGCAATTTGAGCAGGCGCTTCTCAGCATCTTCTTACGGAGCATCAGTTGCGAGTGGCCATGGATTTCGGATCAGGCTTGGGACCTGCTCCTCCAGGTTCGTTTCAAGCGCCTCGGATCGTGGACTTTGCGGAATTTCGATAGCACCCACTGTATCTACCCAATCAAAACGCGGGCGTAGCGAAAGATACGATGCAAGATCTGGAAACGGGATTGAGATCGGGCTTTCAGCAGCGACCTCTTCTTGTGATGGTAGGAAAGGTTCAGCCGGTTCTGGAGGTGGAGGCATCAGTGTGGCCACAGGAAAACTCGGCTCAGCAGGCTCGGGCGGCGGGGGCAGCGCAGTTTCTATAGGCACCTCGGGTAGGATGGGGGCGGCAGGCTTCGGTGGGGGCGGCGGTTCAACGATTGGCGAGATGGAGGGGAATGTCGGTTCAGCGGGTTCCGGGGGCGGCGGCATCAGCGCTGCGACTGGGAAGTTGGGCTCCGCTGGCTCCGGGGGCGGAAACACCACGGTCGCAGGCGGTTCACGCGAAATTGGTGTTTGCTTCGGCTGTTGCGATACGTGCGGGAGCGGAGCCTGGGGTCCAGGCGACGGCTCTGGCTTCACGCTGGCGCTTAGAGTGACCTGACGGGAGCGGATGGCCGAACGCGTTCTGGCATCGTTTGCAATTGTCTCAGACCGATGCCTCGCCTCCACATAGTTAGGCGATGGCTTGGGCGCGGTTTTAAGTGGCGGTGGCTGGGGGATAGCAGCCGGATGCACCATTCGTTCAGCGCAGGATGCGGTGATCCAACTCAAAGTAAGGGCGGTAAACACCCCAAACTTATGCATGCCTTTGCAATCTCCCCTGATCTGCTCATCAGGTTAGCGAAGAAAAACGATGCAGAGGAGGTCCCGCGTCAATTCGCGCTCGTAATGAACAGGATTATTGAAAGTAGTTGCGGGATGCCGGTCTCATAACTGGTCTTTGACCTTCGTCCCAGAGCCGGTTTTGGCGTATTGTACCAGCCTGGATCATGTCGTCCGCTAAACCGATACTCAATCGGTCGGATCAAGCCGCCTCAGCCATTGCACGTCGCATCACCAACGTGGTGTGTGTCTCCCGGACGATCTGGAAGCCATGCCGAGTGTAGAATCGAAGAGCAGGGTTATTCTTCAGCACGAACAGCGCCATCGACTTTGCCATCCTGCAACGCTCCTCCAGGAGCAACCGCATCACCCGTGAGCCAATTCCACGCCGCTGATACGCAGGAGAGATATAGAGTTGCTTCAGAAACAATTCACCCTCGACCTGTCGAAATTCAACCCACCCGGTATCCCGGTCATCGAGCGTAATGATCATGGTATCATTCGGACGCCATAGGCTGGCAAACAGAGCCTCCTGGTCGGGATCGACCCACTTCATCCAGGCACTTGCAAGAGGTCTGATCGCTTCGGTGTAAAGTCCGAGGGCAAAGGCATAGTCGTCCGAACTGGCCGGTCGGAGGGCAATCATTGTGGGATCGGTTCAGGAATGCGGAGGTGGAAATCAGAGGGCGTGTCTTGAGCGGTTGCTTTTGAACTTCGCGTTGATCTCCTCTTACCACGAGGGATCAAAACTGTGGAGTACAAGCGGGATTCCATGTGGGCTCTGTCGGCGTCACACGCTCAGCCCCGTTGATCTCGGCAATGATGCCAATGAGCTTCAGAAGAGCAGGCATGGGCGAGTTGGCGAAGATGGAACCCATCAGTGGCAATAGAATTATCCAAACATTCGGACCCTCTATTGATCCCCGCATTCCCCTTGTGCAGTGGGTCCAAGACTTGCGAGAGATTGCTCGACCCGGCGCTCATCCGAGCCGCCGGGTTCTTTTTCCCATCCCTATACACACAGCCGACGCGTACTGCCGTACGATCCTGAATCTCAATGGCCAAGTTTTGCTGTTCAGGATAGATTCAACCTGGATGGGTCAAGGCTTATCAGATGACTGAGCAGGCAAACGGCAGACCCCTTGTTCTCGTCTTGGAGGATGAAGCCCTGATTGCGCTCAATCTCCAGGATGAGTTGCAGAACGCAGGCTATGGTGTAGCCGGTCCCTTCACAACCTGTGCCGCTGCTTTGGAGTGGCTCGGGACCAATTCACCCAACACAGCCATTCTAGATGCCACGCTGAAGGATGGTCCATGCCGCGAGGTCGCTCTGGAGCTTAGCCGCCGTGAGGTGCCGTTCCTGATTTATTCAGGCCACCATGAGGACCGTCAGCTTCTGTCAGAATTTCACCATGTGGTCTGGATTGAGAAGCCCGTCCCATCTGCGATTCTGGTCCAAGCCTGTCAGAAGCTTCTGGTCGGCTGCTACTAAATTCCCTGGGGAAATCAGCCGCTTCGCTCGAACTAACATAGGTTAAATGCGTTCCCACGGGTGGTCCTATTGGTAACTGGCTCGTGTTGAACGACAAATTGCTCCCAGCGTGGACGGAACGTGACCGGCTCGCAGCCCTGCGCAGCTACCGGATCATCGACACGCCGCCAGAGTCAGCGTTTGACGATCTTGTGCAGCTTGCCGCCCGTGCCTGTGGGACGCCCATTGCCCTCATCAGCCTGATTGACGAGCGCAGGCAGTGGTTCAAGGCCGAGGTGGGACTGGGAGTGCGGGAGACGCCGCTCGACCGCTCGATCTGCCTCACGGCCATGCTTCAGCCGGGACTGACCATCGCTCCCGATCTAACGGAGGACCCTCGCTTCGCCCGTAACCCACTGGTCACAGGGGAGCCGCATTTGCGCTTCTACGCGGGAGCGGTGCTGCGATCACCTGACGGACTGCCCTTAGGTGCGCTGTGCGTTCTTGACTATGTTCCGCGTTGTCTGACCGAGGAGCAGGCATCCACCCTCACAATGCTGGCGCGGCAGGTCATGTCACAACTGGAACTGCGCCGCGCCATTGCAGAGCGGAACGAGAAGCTGGAGGCCAGCCACCAGATCGAGCAGCGCCAAGCTTTGCTGGTTCGTGAGCTTCATCATCGGGTGAAGAATACGCTGGCCACGGTTCAGGCGCTGGTTGGAGCCACTGGCCGGTCCACCGGCAGCTTTGACGAGTTCTATCGCTCTTTCTCGAAGCGCGTCACATCCTTAGCGAAGACCCATAATCTCTTGACCGAGGACTACTGGCAGACAGCCCCACTGCGGGAGATCGCCCTCAATGAACTCAAGCCGTTCGCCGAGAGCAGACAGCCCCGGTTCATGCTCCTGGGACCACCCGTCGAGTTAGCGGCGGATTTGGCGGTGCCGGTTGGTATGGCCCTTCACGAACTGACCACGAATGCTGTCCGGTACGGGGCTCTGTCGGTTCCGACTGGCTACGTCCAGGTTCGGTGGAGTGTGGCCGAGATCGAGGGTGCCAGGAAGCTCCATCTGGAGTGGAAGGAGTTCGGTGGTCCGCCCGTGAGCGAGCCGCAGCACCAAGGCTTTGGCTCGACGCTGTTGCAGCGGGTTCTACCCATGCAGTGCAACGCCGAAGTGGAAGTCCAGTATGACAAGGGCGGGCTTCGGTTTGCGATGGAAGCGCCGCTGGTCGAGCAGCGATTCGTCCCCGCTTACTGAGGGCTGCCCCAGATAAAACGACGCGCCAAGATCAGCCTTTGGATTTCCTTCTCGCTCCGGCTGACGCTTTTCTGGGCAAGTTTTTAGCGGCGGGCTGCCGTTTTGGCTTGGTCATGTCATTCAAGATCACCTTCTGCTGACGGTGCATCTCTGCCGTCCAGAAGCCACGGGCAGCACCCGCCCAAGTGTTTGCCGCACTCAGCCAAAGGCTCATCCAAGGGTTCTTCATCATCTCGACTTCCTCGATAAGTGGCCGCTATCTCAATGCTCAATGGACGACTGAAAGGAACATCCTGATCAGTAGGAATAGGACCGTCTCTGTGGAGCGAAGCTTCCGGTCTCATCCGGATCGTACTGTCGGGGCTGGTACTGCCCTCGGTTTTGATAAGGATCGCGCTGACGAGCCACGCGGTCCTGTTCGCGCTGACGGGTGATCCGTTCCTCTTGGATGCGTTGCTGCTCTAAACGTTCTTGCTTCTCGGCTTGACGCCTGCGCAGCACGCCGACTGCACAGCCCGCCGCAGCGCCCTTCCAACGATTTCCACCGGCAAAGTGGCCGATGATTGCGCCACCAAGACCATACTGCAGACATCCGCCCGGCTCGGCCCGCGCCTGATTGGGACTATAAGCTCCGAGAACGAGCAAACTGACAACGGCAATGGCAGCTTTCTTCATCTATGCCTCCATGAAGGAGGAGTAACGCAGGTGGCAGAATCTGGTTCTGCGGAGCAGCGCGGCACCTATGCATACGCGGCGGTGTCACAGGAACGAGCCTGACCGGATCTCGTGGCTTTGGTGGACGCAGACTGGCGTCTAATGTTTCAGGAGCAGGCTATGGATAAGGACCGCGTGAAGGGCTCAGCGACCAACATCGATGGCAAGGCCAAAGAAGCTGCTGGTGACCTTACCGGCGATTCCAAGATGAAGAGTGAAGGCAAGATGGACTAAGCCAAAGGCAAGATCCAAAACGCTGTGGGCGGAATCAAAGACGCGTTCAAGAAGTAAGCCGCTGCGACACGAAACTCACCACCCCGTCGAGTTGTTCGGTGGGGTGGTGCGATAGCCGAGGCACCTGACAGAGTTGCCCTTAGCAGTTCGTCTGCTGCTTGGTGGTTGTGCTGCCCGTCACATCATTGGTTTTTTGCTGAGTTGTGGTCGAACAGCCGGTCGTTCCGGTTGTACCAACATCCCGGTGCTCAATCACAACGTTCTTCTGGTCCGGTCCTGAGGCTGCACCGCCAACCACACCGCCGACGCCCGCGCCGACAGCGGCTCCAACCGGACCGCCAACAACAGCACCTGCCGCCCCACCTGCGACAGCCCCGCCAACTGCGCCGCCAGTCTCAGCAACAGCAAGGGTTGGAACTACCAGAGCGGCGGCAACAAGAGCATGCTTCAGGTCGATACGCATGGCTTTATCTCCGTATGAGTTAATCGCCAACGGCGATCCAATGCTCAGTTAACGGAAGTGGGACAAGAGCGTTTCAGCTTGGCTTTTCTGGTAGCTCCATCGCTCATTGATCCAGTCCAACGGGGTAATCGACCGAGGAGCAGCTATCAGCCCAGCGAGGCGTCATACATGCGCAAGGAGGAACATCCCTCCAGGGCTTTCGTTGGCTGCGAACGATTGCGAGGTTATGTCGAATGCAGAAACCCAATGACCTGAACCCACGGATTGCTGAACTGGCTGCGTTTCTTGATCCCATAGCCTTTGAACACGATGAAAATCGTTCCCTTGAGAAACGTCGCAAGGCAGCATGGCGAGAAGCGGCGAACCGGATTAGGCGATAGCAGGTTTTGAAAGTGCCCTGGTGCCGCTTCAACATGTCGGATGCGGTGGCGAATGAGCGCTGCGGCCATCGTGGTGCAGTTGTCAGCCGACACCCATGAGATCAGGGATCGTTGTGGGTGAGCCCATCCTTTGGGCGAACTCAAGCGGCCTCTCCCACAAGTTTCTCGCCGTGCCCAAGCCACCCTGGTCAGTTGGTGAATCACCCGTCGAATTTAAGCCCCTGTCCTCTGAGCGAACCGGGGCCGGGATGCTTCTGTCGCGGGCCTGTCCGGTGTGTCAGGCAAGGACCCAGTAGTAGGTCACCTGATAGTAATCGTGCAGGTCTTGCTCGCTCTCCCGATCCGGCCAGTCCTGACCATGCTGACCAGAGAGGCTTGGTGCATTCCGAAGCTGCTCGGCGGTGATCTGGATGCGATACCCTCCCAGGTCAGGATCGTAGTCGAGCATGCGCCAGGGGACGGCGTACTCGTTTGCGCCCACGCCGAAAAAGCCGCCGAACGACATCACCGCGTAGGCCACACGTCCGCTGATCTTGTCGATCATCACCCGCTCGACCGTGCCGATGCGCTTGCCGCTGCGGTCGTAGACGGCAGTGCCTTCCACCCGGTCGCTCTCGATCAGCGGCTTCCCCGAGTGCTGACCAGGATAGTCCCTGCGGCTTCTGCCACGAGATGGCGCACGCTCCTGACCTCTGGTGAGACCACCAATGAGCCAAGCCATGCCGAGGCCGACCGCCCCGACTGCCAGCAGTGATACGAGCGGAGCCTCAGTGAATTGTCGCTCGATGGACTGTGTGGCTCGTTCATAGTAGCGCTGGGCCTGAGGGTAACGGTCGCCTGCTTGGCGCACGTACCGCTGACCCTGATCGTAAGCCTCACGGGCTACATCGGAGGCGCGGCCTGCAAGATCAGCGGCGGTGGTTCTCGCCTGATCAACCAAGTTTTCGGGCGAGCCACCGTTTCCTTGAGACTTCTCCTGGGCCGTGTCTTTATTACCACCCGCTTGATTTGCAGCATTGGACTGCACGTTTCTGGCTTGCCCGCTTCCCGTTCCCTGTTTCTCGTCCATGATCTCTCTCCTGTTGAGACGACGATCTGACCTTTTGGAGTGATGACCTCCCAACTCCTACGACCGCCTATCGTTCAATCCTCCCTGGCGCTTGGGTATGGCGCATAAGATGTAGGGTTCCAGACACGTAGGTAGATAACTGTGCTGGCGTTGCCGTCCTTGGGCCATCTGGGCAATACAAGGCTATGAGTGGGCCGTCAGTACGTGGCTCGGCAGAAATGTCCAGCGAGTTGGAACTTCGAGATCAGCCCATCGCACTGGCCGTTACCGTGAGTTTCCAAATGACCGGTGGGAAGGGCGGTACGGGCGGCAGTGCCATACCGGCAGATCCTGAATGAAAGAACTGGGTCTCTCCGTCTTTCGGATGGCCGACGAAGCACCGTCGTCTACATTCACCTGAGTGCTCGATGATCATCGTCGAGATTGGTCCCGAGCTTATCGACTATGAGATGGGTGAAAACGGTTTGAAGGAGATCTCCCGAACAACTGTTGGGTCGGAGGATCACAAAAACCGTTTGGCTGAGGGCAAGAAGGTGGCTGACGAGTTCGCAAATGCTCTGCTTGGCCTGTATCGGAGGGACTGACCATGAAGATCGAGATGACCGATACCAGCGCGGGTCGGCTCTACTGGTATTTCCTGAACGGGCAGTGGATACAGGTCGCAAAACTGACCGGCATGACCAGGGATCAGAAAATTGCTTCGCTCTTGGGGCGCAAGGCGGAAGCCGACCGTGGCGAGACCATCGACGTGACGCACTGGACCAGAGCGCAGATCGTCGAATGGTTTTTGACGGACGGGGTTGAGGCCGCTCTCCAACCCCTGGACGGCACACAGGAGGACGACGACGCGCACCGGGCCGCTCTTCGAGCCCTGGACGACGGTCTGCACCCGAACCGTGTGTCCGACGATTATAAGCTGGTCCACAAGGCCAGTGCGTCCGGCAAGCTGGTCGATACGACCGGCATGACCGCCGAAGAGTTCAAGGACGCGCCTCTGGGGAAGCGTCGGGTCGTCGTCTATGACGAACTGTCACCGGAGCAGAAAGCCATCGTTGACGCGTCCAATCGCCCTGGGCGGGTGGTTCCTGAGGGACTGACCAAGGAAGAGTTCATCAAATGGTTCAGGGGATTAAGGAGCGAAAAGCCTCCGACCGGGCAGAGACCATCGATGTGACGCACTGGACTACGAAACAGATCGCCGAACGATGTCTGTCGGACGGTGTTGATGCGGCCTTAGCTATGCTGGACGGCAGCCCAGAAGAAGACGACGAGGTTCACAAGGCCGCGCTGAGAGCCCTTGGTGACGACGATGAGTGGGACAAAGGATACGCGGTCCTTCAAACGGTTCGCGGATCGATTGCTGTAGATCCAGGAGGGTGTTGATCTGAGCAGGGTTGGCAATCGATTTCGGTTTTAGGGACCTAACCGCCCGCCAAGGAAGGCTGCGACAGGCCGAGCTTCTGTTTTAGGGACCTATCATAAGTCACCGCCCCGAGAAGTAACAGGCTCAAGGGTCGCGATTGGGCGACTTCGTTGAGAAACAGGTGCCGTTAGGTCCCTAAAACTGAAACTCGCTGTTCTCTTAGGTCCCGAATTCGGAAGGTCAGTCCTTAATTATTTTCCTCAAACTGCCCCCTTCATGAGAGTAGCACTCACCCGCCGTAGTCAAATCTACGCCTTCTCATGCTAACCTTTGCCACCCTTGATCACCGTCAGTTTCCGCAGCATCGGCGGGAAATCCGGGGGAGGATGGCTGGGCGCTTCCAGGTCGGTAAAGCGAGCCGTGCACTTCGGATCGTATTGGCCTGGAAGTCGCTCCCAGGGGAGAGACTTTCTCGGGCAGTCGAGAGCGATCCTATCGAGAAGGTCGCACAAGTGAATGTCGGCCCAAACTTCTCAGCCAGCCGGGCGAGCCGATACTGCCCCCTACGATGAGGGCAGATGGCGCAATCGATCCGGACGATTACCCACGGAAAATCGCTGAGCCGCTCGACCATCGCTGCCCTAGGTCGCCATGTGAACGAAATGAGAACAGCGGGCTGAGGGTTCCAAACGGTTCGGCGGAAACTCCTTCGGTCCAGAGGGAGCGGGTAATGGCTGCCTGCGGGCTGGGTGGCAGAGGTCCAGTTAACCGGACCAGGAGGGCTGCCAACACCCGGCAGGAGGGACGATCTCAATCCGACTTGAAGGAAATCAAGGGGTTATCATCATGGGGGAAAGGCAGTATCGGACCTCCGCTACCATAGGCCCAAGGCCTTTTTGGGCATTTACCCAGAGTTCTGATCGGACCCGGTACCAAGCTGGTACCAACTGGCTCGCCACGAACGGCCGAAGTTCTCCCTGTCTGAACACTGCCCCGAAGGCTTGAACACTCAATTCTTGTTCGGGTGATTCCCAATTCTCTGAGCGAGCTTGGCTGGTCGCAAGGATCAGCCGCAAAATCCACGATCGGCCTTCGAATCCATGCTGCTGCACCCGCTTCCTGTTCCTGGCGTCGGTTGTCGGCACCCGATCCTTCCGACTGGTGCTTCCGCCGATCCGTAGCGCCTCCACATCCTACGAGGCGAAAGGTTCGAGCCGGTGTGGTCGAGTGGATTGAGCCGTTTATCCTTGGTGCTCGCTCCGTATCTCTGCCTCAAGGGCTGAACGTGCTAAGTATAGACGATGCAGACCTCCGTCGCGCCTGAGGACATTCGGTCCTTCACCCCGCCGCATCCGGATCCTGCTCCGGAGAACCTCTCGCCGCGCCAGCTCGCCTCGCTGATGCGGACCAACAACATTCGCGTTTGGTCGCAGCGGGCTTATGAGGAGGAGGTGATCGTCCGTCGCTTTTTCGGCCGCTCCTCGGTTCTGTTCAATGCCCCCGAAGCAATCCGCCATGTTCTGGTGGATCACCCGGAGGCCTATGGCCGAACCCGTGCCACCCTGCGGATCCTCAAGCCGCTGCTCGGAGAAGGGCTGTTCACCAGTGAGGGACCTGCTTGGCGCCATCAGCGGCGAACCCTGGCGCCAGCCTTTACGCCGCGGTCGGTGGAGCTTCTCATTCCGCATATCCGGTCAGCCACGACTGAGATGATCGGCAGTCTCGCCGCCACCGAGAAGGAGCAGGTGGATCTCTTTCCCATGATCCAGCGCCTTGCCCTCGAGATCGCTGGGCGCACCATGTTCTCCCTGGAGATGGGCCAGCACGGCACCGCGCTCCGGGAGCAGATTATGCGCTATGGTCAAAGGTTCGGCCGACCGCACCTGCTCGATTTTGTTGTGCCCATCGGCCTTCCCACGCCACACGATTGGGCGCGGGCCTGGTTCCGGCGTGGCTGGATCCGGCTGATCGATCAGATCATGGCTGAGCGGCTCAAGGGCAAAGCCCATGCGAGTGGTCCGCGCGATCTGCTCGACCTGCTCATGGCGGCTCGCGACCCGGAGAGCGGGGAGGGGTTCTCGCCCAAGCAACTGCGGGATCAGATTGCCACCATGATCCTGGCCGGACACGAGACCACCGCGGTGGCGCTGTGCTGGTCGATGTATCTGCTGGCGCACCTGCCGGAGGTGCAGGAGCAGATTGCCCACGAAGCCGCCACAGCCCTGTCGGACAGTGGGGAGGAGTCTCAGCTCAGCAAATTACCCTACACGCGGGCGGTGCTGGACGAGGTCTTGCGTCTCTACCCACCAGCCTATGTGATCGTCCGGGCGGCCCGCCAGCCGGACACCGTCGCGGGTGTTACTATGAAGCCTGGCGATCTCGCGATCATCTCGCCTTGGGTGCTGCACCGGCACCGGAAATACTGGCACGAGCCGGATGCGTTCGTCCCGGAACGATTTCTGCCCGGCGCCTCGGCCGTCGACCGCTTCGCCTATCTACCTTTTGGTGTTGGACCCCGCGTGTGCATTGGCGCTCACTTTGCCCTCACGGAGGCTACCTGCGTGCTGGCCGAACTCATGCGCTCGTTCCGGATCGAGTTGGTCACAGATCAGCCGGTCTTCCCCGTCGCCGTTGTGACCACCCAGCCGGATCACGCGCCGCTGTTCCGCCTGCGACACCGATAGGCTTCTGTCGGGATGATGAGCTTTCCGACGTCGGATAAGCCTCTACGTCCATGAGTAGGTATCAGCTGAGAGGAGGAAGTCATGGCAAGAACGACCAAGTCAGTTAGCCGGGCCCGCACGACGGAGCGGGGAGCTTCCAAGAAGGGTGTCGGCAAACGAGCCGCCACTCGGGGAAGGAGCGCGGAAAGAGGTGCTTTGAAACGGGGAGCCAAGAAAGGCGCGACTAAGCGGGGATCTCGGGGCGCAGTCGAAGTTAAAGGCTGGACCGTCAACTTTGTTTCCGGGGAGTCACTCCAGCTCGAGGCGGATGCCGTGAACATCGACAGCAGCGGAACGGTGACGTTCTCGCTGTTCGGGAACGACGTGTTGTACGTCTCCGCGGCCAATTACAACTTCATCATGGAAACGAGTGAGCCTCTCGAGAGCAGTGAAGAGGAAACTGAAACCGATCGATAGGTCAATGTTGTCGGGGCAAGGCGTGCGTAGATTATGACTCGTTTCCCTACCCGACAGATGAAATGGCACTTCGACGTCGCCTCTTAGCTCTTCCTCAGAGATCTGATGGGAAGGTCAGCGGCGTGAATTCAACAGCGCCAATGCGACAGGTGAATGGAAGGCCTCCAGTGCAAGGAGGGACTTAGCGGCGATGATGACTGCGGTCAGAAACATCTTTGAACACATCCGCCGCGATGCGGTGGACGAGGAATGCACGGAGCTTGTTGCCGCGGAAGGTGTCAGGATTGAGCGCATTGTCTCTACAGGGCAGGCAAGTCCGCCCGGGTTCTGGTACGACCAGGAGTGGTCTGAGTGGGTGCTGTTGCTCTCTGGATCTGCTGGCCTTCTGTTCGAGGGCGAACCCGCTCCCAGAGAGCTGAAACGAGGGGACTACCTGCTGATTCCGGCGGGGAGACGCCATCGCGTAGAATGGACAGACGCGACGGAGCTGACGATCTGGCTTGCTGTTCACTATGGCTCGTTATCTCGCAGTGAGTCGCTAAAGACCAAAAGCAGCTCGACAGACTCATTAACACTTGGATGAGCATTCTTTCGGTCGCCTTGGCGTGCGTGCGGGGTGACGCTTATCGCAATGGCGGGGTGGGAGTCGCAGGACGCGCTCGTGCATGGCCCCTGGTCGATGCCCCCTTGGCTGCTATGGATCGCTTGGTCGCAGGAGTGCTAGCATGGCTCTTGCCGGAACGGTCACTCCCAGCTGCCGGTGAACGGTTCTTGCGGTTCGTTCTCCCGTTTCCGTTCTCTGCTGGCGTTGCCTGATGTGAGGCGTGTTCGTTGAGAAAGGCCTTGCAGGCCGCAAAGTCTGTCGTGATCTCTGGTGGACACTCCACACCGTGTTCTTCAGCTAATGCCCGTGCGTAGCGCACCATCGCTTCACTTGGAGGGCGAGGGCCATTCTGAGGCCTGGGTTCTCCTGCTTCCGATGACCGTGCTGGCGCATGCTGGTCAAGGAAGGTCCGACAGATGGCGGCATTGCTCTTCAAGCCTCGTGGCAGCTTGAGTCCCTTGCGTGCCGCAAGGGACGCGGCAAAGGCAATCATGGCCTTGGTCGGTGGCTTCCCAGCCGACGCAAAACTCACGGGAACTGTCGTAGGATCAATGGCAACGGTCTCCGATTGCGCGATGGCCCCAATCAATTCCTGTACGCGAGCACGCGTCCGCTCCTGATAGGATGTGGCCCGATGAATGGCCTCATTCCGTGTGACGGCACGTCCGATCTCCGCTAACTCAGCCTCGAACATCGCTCGCCCAACAGGATCACCGTAGCTGGGAAAGACACGGCGAACGGCTGCGATAAATGCCAGCCCGACCTCCGTGACCTGGATTGGCGGATCCTTGCCCTTCAGCAGGTCGACATATTGGCTTTTCTGAAGCTTCGGCAGGATGGTGTCGCGGGTTGCCGCGGTCCCGAGGCCTTTGGGCTCGGTCGGGTTCGCTGGATTCTCCAGAGCGGCTTTGAGTGCCGGGTCTTCCACCTGATCGATGAGGCGGCCCATGACAACTGGCAACTCGCCGCGGGTGATCCGGCGTGGCGGCTCGGTGTTGGCTGTCTCGATCCGGGCGTCGGTTGCCTTCCCAGGCTCCTTATCTCGGATGGGCGGCAGACGGCCAGTAGTGGGCTCTTCGTCCGGCTTGGCTTTGCCCGGGACAGCCTCATTCTCCTCGTCAGCCTCGGCCCCATAGACGGCGCGCCAGCCGGGTGACTTGATCACGCTGCCGCTGATTGAAAACCGCTTAGGGCCAAGTGGTGTTGGGACCTGCACGGCGATCGTCGTCCGAGCATCGATGCCGTCCGGCAGGTGGGCCGCCAGGAAGCTCTTGGCCACCAGTTCCCAGAGGCGGAGATGCTCTGCGCTGATGCCCCCCGGCTGTGGCACCTTGCGCAGCGGCACAATCGCATGATGCTCGCCCGGATCCTTAACGTAGTGGCCTTTGTTGCCCTTGCGGAACACGAGGTCTCCCGCAGTTGGCACGAGACTCGCAAGGTCGGACAAGAGCCTGATAGCGCTTTCAATGACCGCACTGGCATCGCCTGTCTGGCTCTCGGGCAGGTGCTCGGACTCGGTACGGGGATAGGTCAGATAGCCCTGATCATAGAGGTCCTGGGCGAGTTTGGCCGTATGCTGCGGATCCCAGCCGAAGCGTTTGGCGCAACGGCGAGCGAGAGTGTCTTTCGAGAACAGGCGAGGGGGCGACCGGCGCACGTCCTTCTGTTCAACGCCAAGCGGACCTGACCAGGAGGCGGATGCCTGCTGAATGATCTCGGCTATCTGTTTGTCGAGGATCTTGTCTTTCGGCGCGTGCCAGAGGGTGATCTCGGCCCCGCTGCCCGTCGCGACCGTCAGAGCAATCTTGTAATAATCCTGCGGGACGAAGTCGCGGATGCGCTTCTCCAAGTCAGCCAGGATGGCAAGCGTGGGCGTCTGCACCCCGCCAAAGCGCCAGGGCTCCCGGAAGGCAGGCGGGCGCAGCCGCAGGGAGATAGCGCGGGTGCCATTGAGCCCCAGGTGGTAGTCCTCATACTGGCGGCAGAGGGCCTCAAGGTAGGCGGCATAATCCCGCTCGCCAGAGTCGGGCTCCCTGGCCATCGCCGCAAAGGCGCGTCGGATCGAGATCTCGTCGAGGGCGCCCAGCTTGAGACGGTCTACGCGGCCTTTGTACCCGAGATGCTCAAGCACCTCCCAGGCGATCATTGAGCCTTCTCGACCCGGATCAGTGGCGATGATCACCCGCTCCACGCCTTGGAGAGCCTGCTTGATCGCCTCGACCTTGGGCTTGTGCGACTGGCCGGAGCGGCTGGTGCCGTAGGTGACCGGAATACGCTCAAGCACGATCGGGAGAGTGTCGAAGCGCCACGATTTCCATTCGTCCCGCACGGTGCCGGGCTCCTCGGCCGCCAGGAGGTGCCCCTCAGCCGAAACACAGATCGTGCTCGGCGATTTGAAGAAGCGCTGCAGCTGGCGCATGGCCGAGGGCTTCTCGAAGAAGAACAGCGTGCGCGATGCTGAAGGAGCGGTCATGACCCGGGGCAAGTTGATTGGAACGAAAGGAGAACATTATCTCTAGGACTGGAGCCCGTCAATGACTAGGGTACTCCAGAGGGCACCGTCAGGTTAACGCGACAGTGACTGGATGCGGACATAAGCGAGGGCATGAAACCGACCTGTCCTTCGCGCTACACCCGCCACCGCTTCCCGGCTGAAGTCATCAGTCATGCCGTCTGGTTGTACTTTCGGTTCCCGCTGAGTCTGCGCATGGTTGAGATGCTGGCTGCCCGAGGGATTGAGGTCAGTCATGAAACGGTGCGGCAGTGGGCGATGAAGTTCGGCCAGAGTTTCGCCAATCAGATCCGCCGTCTTCCGGCACCCGGAGACAAGTGGCACTTAGACGAAGTCGCGATCAATATCTCTGGCAAGAGGCATTGGTTGTGGCAGGCGGTGGATCAGCATGGGGTCGTGCTCGACATCCTGGTTCAGAGCCGGCGCAATGCCACAGCCGCCAAGCGCCTGCTGCGAAAGCTGCTCAAGAAGCAAGGCGTCACGCCTCGTGTGATGATCACGGACAAACTGGCCAGCTACGCCGCCGCAAAGAGAACTGTGATGCCTGGCGTGGAGCACCGGCAGCACAAAGGCTAAACAATCGCGCGGAGAACTCGCATCAGCCGACGCGGCGACGCGAGCGCGTCATGAAACGCTTCAAGTCAGCCAGGCAGGCGCAACGCTTTCTCGCGGTTCACGATCAAGTGGCAAACCTCTTCCGCCGTCCGGCCCACACCAACTCCGCTGGTCACCGCAAGGCCCGAGCCTTGGCCTTTACGACCTGGGCCGAGGTGACGGGCCTTGCTGCTGGCTTCTGACGCGATAAGCCCGTGGGGCTCTGTGATATCAGTCCGTTAACCTGACGGTGTCACGGCAGGCCCGTCCTCGATGGCCGGCATGAGCCTGCTTTGGATGTCGATGACGAGCAGGGTGGAGTGCTCGCGATCGAGAGCTGGCATTACCGTTCCTCCTGTTTCAGAAGGCGGATGCGCTCATCGACATAGGCTTCCATGCGCTCGGCTGCGGATGCGCCGAACATCCGGATTCGGCCTGTGTGGAGCAGCAGCAGGAGCCCCGTGGCATGCGCGAAGGTGTCGACCATGAGAAGGTCCGCCTCCGCGCGTGGGGAGCCCATCGCCTCGGCGGCATCGGCGATCGGCCGCAGCGCCGTTCCAAGGCTGTCGTTCAGGGACACGTCGCGTTCACGGCCAAGCCCCTTCGGCTTCATGCCGCCGCGAAAGAGATAGAAGCCGAGGTCGAGCTCGCGCGGGTTCTCGGCATAGAACCGAAAGAACGCCATCGCCGCCGCCCGTAGCCTCGCCTCAGGTTCCCGGGCCTTTGCCACCGCTGCGTCGACGGCCTGGCCGAGCGCGGCGAGGGACCCATGCAACACCTCGGCATAGATCGTCTCCTTGGAATCGAAATGGAAGTAGAGTGCCGCCGGGGTGTAGCCGGCCCGCGTCGCGATGGCGCGCAGGCTTGCCCCCTCCAGCCCCTCGGCGGCGAACACCTCGCGCGCCGCCTCCAGGATGAGCGCGCGCTTGTGGTCGCTGACTGCCTGCCGCCGTTCCGCCCGCCGAGCCGCCATATTGAAGATCTCCGCCTCAAAACACTTGACAGAAATTCTAACGGTGTTCAAGTTCGAGCAATTCTAACATTGTTCAAATCTTGCAGCAGCCCTTGAGGAGGAAGCCATGCTGATGGACGCCGCCGCCTACCGGGAGTCCCTGCGCGCCTACAGCCCCCGCGTGTTCGTCGACGGCCACAGGGTCGAGAGCGTCGCCGACGAGCCGCTGCTGGCTCCCGGCATCAACGGGGTCGGTGTGACCTATGACTTCGCTCATTATCCCGAGCACCAAGCCATTATGACAGCGCGGCAGGGCACGTCGGGCAAGATCGTGAACCGGATGCTCCACATCAACGAGACTTCGACCGACCTGCTCTACAAGCTCGAAGCGGTCCGGCTCGTGTGCAAGGTCTCGGGCTGCGCCCAGCGCTATCTCACCCATGATGCCCTGAACGGGATCTTCCAGGCGACGAAGCGCACCGACGACAATCACGGCACCGACTATTCGCAGCGTTTCCTGAACTACCTGCATGACGTGCAGGACCGGGACCTGACGCTTGGCGTCGCGATGACGGACGCCAAGGGCGACCGCTCGAAGCGACCGGGACAGCAGGCGAACCCAGACGTCTATGTCCACATCAAGGAACGCCGTACCGACGGCATTGTCATCCGGGGCACCAAGGCCATTGTCACGGGTGCGCCCTACATGCACGAGTTCCTCGTCATGCCTTGCCGCACGCACACCAAGGAGGACGCGGACTTTGCTGTGTGCTGTGCCGTCCCCGTGGACGCGCCCGGCGTGATTATTGTGGCGAGACCTGCAGGCCGGCCGGGCGAGGCTGCGGCGAAGTTCTCGGCCAAGTACGGCCAGTCCACGGGCGTCGTGATCTTCGATGACGTGTTCGTGCCGCACGACCGCGTGTTCCTTGCGGGCGAATACGAGGAGGGCGGCTTCCTGACCACATCCTATGCCACCCACCACCGTCACTCCTGCATCGGCGCGCGGGCGGGCTTCGGGGATCTCCTCATCGGCGCGGGCGCGCTGATGATTGAGGCGAATGGGCTCGATCCGGACCTCCATGGTCACATTCGGGAACAGATGGTTGATCTGATCACCATTACCGAGGGCTTCTACGCCTGCGGCGTCGCGTCGTCGGTCTACTGCACGAAGGACCCGGCTGGCTCCGTGATGCCGGACGCGGTGTTCTCCAACATCGGCAAGCTGCTGCTCGCAACCAAGATCTACGACATGCACAAGATAGCCCATTACGTGTCGGGCGGTCTGATCGTGGCCTTGCCGGGACCGGACGAGGACCATAACCCTGAGACCGCCGCCTCCCTGACGGCCGTGCTCGGCGGACGGCCCGACATCCCAGTGGAGCAGCGCATGGAGGTGGCCCGCTTCATTGAGGATCTCACGGTCTCGCACCAAGGCGGGTGGTATTCTCTCATTTCCCTGCACGGCGGCGGCTCGCCCGAGGCGATGAAGCGGGAGATCTGGCGCAACTACCCCGTCATGGAAAAGATCGAGCTCGTCGAGAGCCTGCTCGACCGCGGTGTCCTCGACCAGGGCCAGCGCATCTCCAAGCAGCCCGGCCGCTGCTGCGCCACGGGATGCGAGGTGCCGGCCCTGCCACAGACGCAGGCCGCCGAGCAGGCCGCGATCGCGCCCGCCGCCGAGTGAAGAGTGGCGGGCCGGTCAAATCCGGCCGGCCACGGTCGTGTTGCATGGATCGGCCGGAGCACGCATTCGTTTGCATCCTGCCTGGGTTTAGGCGATACGGATAGACTTTGGGCGCCCACGCACAAGCATGCGGTTCAGCGCATGAACCGCGATGGCAATTTCGATCGTACGACGCCGATCCGTGCGCGAGCGCAAGGCATTCCCAATTACTCGTTTCAGCTGGCTGATGGCAGTCTTCACCAGGGCTCGTCGCGTGTACCCGGACCGCCTCTGCCAGCCCATGCGCCCATGCTCGGCAATGCTTTGGAGATGCTGATCCCGCTGGGCTGGAAGGGTCTCCACAGTCTCGCGCAGCACGGCCGTTGGTCAGGGTGAAACGATCACGTCAGCATCAGGATGACGCTCGGCAACGGTGTCGTCGATGCCCGCCTGATCGTAGGCACCATCGCCGGTAAAGGAAGCGAGTGGAACTGTGATTTGATCGGGCAAGGGCCCAACCTGCGAGCCATCATCGACCTCATGGGGCGTCCACTCTGAGGCGAGAATCCTTCTGTCTCGGCGTTGGCGCCGTTGTGCAGTTTGCGCCAGGACCGGCGTCTGCGGGTGCCATGCTTCTCAGCCAGCCACTCGCCGAGCACGCACAGCCGCGCGCCGGGGTGAGTTTGTCCTTAGTATGATAGTTATAGTTCTCACATCGCATATGCTTGTTCGGTGGGGCAGGGCAGAGTGTGCTTTCTAGTACCCGAACAGACGTGCCGGAGACGGTGGACAAGGACTGATGACCAACTATGTTGCAGCGTACCCTCAGTTGCTCTCCTCAGCAGTAGCTGCGATTTTCCGCGGTATTGGCTCAAATGAGAGTGAGGCCCGGCTCGTTGCCGAGAACCTCGTTCTCGCTAACCTATCAGGGCATGACTCGCACGGCGTTGGCCTTGTGCCTCTTTACCTGGATGGTGTGAGGGCTGGGATTGTGCAGGTGAACCAAAGGCCTACGCTCGTAGCTGATTCAGGCGTTATAGTAACGCTTGATGCAGGAATGGGCTTTGGGCAGGCTATTGGCCACGAGGCAATGGAGCTTGGTATCTCTCGCGTTCGAGACCACGGCATCTGCCTCGTTGCCATCCGCAACAGCCACCACCTCGGCCGCATAGGCCATTGGGGTGAGCAATGCGCAAAGGCAGGATACATCTCGACCCATTACGTCAACACTCTAGGCCTGCCGCCACTGGTAGCGCCGCATGGAGGGTCGGACGCACGCTTCGCCACCAACCCCTACTGCGCTGCCCTGCCAGGGCCGCGTGACCAACCGGTTGTGCTGGACATGGCAACAAGCAAGATCGCGCTCGGCAAAGTCCGTGTTGCGATGAACAAGGGCATAGAGGTGGAGGCTGACACTCTCATCGACGCCAACGGGCAGCCGACCAATGACCCGCAAGTGATGTACCAGAGCCCAATCGGCGCAATTCTTCCGTTCGGCGGGCATAAGGGTTATGGCCTCGGTGTCATAGCCGAACTCTTTGCGGGCGCGCTGACGGGAGGCGGAACCTACAACGCTTGTACCAGCGTTACAAAAGTCATTCACAACAACATGCTGTCCATTATCTTCGATCCAGGGAAGATAGGAGGATCAGCCAGCTGGCGCGACGATGTTTCCCATTTCGTCGATTGGATCAAGGCCTCTCCCCCGGGGCCGAACTCCCACGGCGTCTTGGTGGCCGGGGAACCAGAGCGCATGACCCAAGCGGAGCGTTCAAAGAATGGGGTTCCTATTGACGAGACGACCTGGACCGAGCTCTGCGAAAGTGCCCGATCTGTAGGCGTATCATCCGATATTCTGACGGCCTCCCTCATCGAATAAACTCATTTCCATCATATTGTGAGAAGACAAATCATTGATGCATTCATATCTCGATACCTTTTCTCTCGCCGGCAAGATCGCACTCATCACTGGGGCGGGGCGAGGGCTGGGTCTGGAAGCAGCGAGGGCGATGGCCGGCTCGGGAGCTCACGTGATCCTGAATGGACGCGACGGCGACCGGCTTCAAGATGCAGTCAAGTCGATTACAGAGGCCGGTCAGCGGGCTTCGATAGCACCATTCGATGTTGCTGATCCGGAGGCGGCGAACAAGGCATTTGATACCATCGCTCGGACACATGGTCGGTTGGACATTCTCGTCAACAATGTCGGTGCGCGCAACCGCAAGCCTCTTCTGGAATTTTCAAACCAGGATGTTCGGGATCTCATCGAAACTAACCTGATTTCAGGGATCTGCCTGGCCCGGGAAGCCGCCCGGCTGATGCTGCCTCAACGCGCAGGCCGCCTGATTACGATCACATCGATAGCTGGGCACGTCGCCCGCGCTGGCGACGCAGTTTACACGAGCACAAAGCATGGCCTCACCGGTATGGTTCGGGCTCTCGCTGCCGAATACGGACCTTTTGGGATCACGAGCAACGCCATCGCGCCCGGTGGTTTTGCAACTGAAGCCAACGAGACGATGCTGATGGACCCAAAAATCGCGGAGCATTTTGCCACCCGCACGGTGCTCGGTCGATGGGGGCGGCCAGAGGAGATTGCTGGAGCCGCCGTCTTTCTGGCCTCTTCGGCATCCTCGTACATTACAGGTCATGTGCTCACGGTTGACGGAGGGCTGACGATCAAGATGTAAAATGCGTCGACTGGGCAGCTTCGTGTAGCCGGGCGGACCTGTTCGAAGACGAAATCTGAGAAAACAGTTTCGATAAACTAGGAGGAACCGATTGAAACGCCGTGAATTCATGAAAGCCGCAGGCCTCGGAGCTGCCGCTAGTACGATCGCCATGCCCGCCATCGCTCAAAGTGCCCCAACGATCACGTGGCGGCTCCAGTCGAGCTACCCGACATCACTCGATACGATCTATGGAGCCTGTAAAGCCTTTTCGCAGGCTGTCGCGGAAGCGACGGACAACAAATTCAAAATTCAAGTTTTTGCGGCCGGTGAGATTATTCCGCCTCTGTCGATTGTCGATGGGATCCAGAACGGAACTGTTGAGATGGGGCATACCGGATCTTACTTCTATATCGGCAAGGATCCATGCTTCGCCTTCGGAACAGGGATCCCGTTCGGCCCCAATACTCGTCAGCAGCATGCGTGGTTCTATCACGGCGGCGGAAACGATCTGCTCAATCAGTTTTATGCGACCTACAAGCTCTACCACTTCCCATTCGGCGGAACTGGAACTCAAATGGGCGGATGGTTCCGCAAGGAAATCAAAAGCAAGGCTGATCTGGCCGGTCTTAAAATGCGCCTTGGAGGCCTCTCCGGCACCGTGTTGCAGCGCCTAGGCCTCGTACCCACGCAACTCGCAGCCGGTGACATCTATACCTCACTCGAACGTGGCACGCTGGATGCCGCCGAGTTCGTCGGCCCCTATGACGACGAGAAGCTCGGGTTGGCCAAGATCGCGCCGTACTACTACTATCCTGGTTTCTGGGAGGGGGCTGCCTCACTCAGCCTCTTTGTGAACCTCGATAAATGGAATGAACTGCCACCTGCTTACAAATCCCTTCTAAATACGGCGGCGGTGTATGCGGCCACGGACATGCTTGCGAAGTACGATGCGCAGAATCCAGTTGCCCTTAGGCGTTTGGTTTCCAGTGGCGCGCAACTGCGAGCCTTCCCTCAGGATCTCTTGCAGGAGAGCTACAAGGCCGCGAGTGCCCTGTATGCGGAGATCAGCGACCAGAATACGACCTTCAAGAAGATCCTTGATCATCAGATGGCGTTCCGAACCCAAGTCTACCCGTGGTCACAGATTTCTGATTTCAGCTATGACAGCCTCATGCTCAATGCCATTCGTCAGCAGTGGTGAAGGAGAGCGATCCTAACTGAGTTCCACTTTGGTTAGACTCGGGCCGGCACAGGTAGGAAATCCCGGAGCTTTGCGCCACAGTTTCGCAATCGAATTTGGGAGCGAGTAAGTAAGATTCAGCGCGCCACCTGGTGCACCTGGATCAGGTGGCGAGTATGTGGAGACCGAAACCTGCGCTCCCGCAGATCCGAGAGCGCGCGAGCAATTCGTCAGCACTGGCGAGCTCATCATTGCCGCATATCCTGCCGTGAGAATCATTTATCAGGAAGAAGGTCTTACGATGCCCACACGCATGTTTCAGCCAATTGAGGCGCTGCCGCTGCCAGACGCGGTTTTCCGGGGTTGGGCCGAGATCCCAACGACGATCGCCTCCGACGTCTCGGGTGGCCGCCTGCTCATGGATCCCAATATCCGGCCGCTGCGTCCCCTCGGCGGCACCCGGTTCCTCGGCCTGGCGGTCACTGCCTGGTGTGAGCCAGGCGACATCGGTGCTGCCATTTATGCAATCGAACACGCCAAGCCAGGATCTGTTGTGGTGATCGACGCTGGCGCCAATCTCCAGACAGCCATTGTCGGCGAGCACCTATGCGGGGTCGCCCGCCGCAGGGGCATCGCCGGTCTGATTGCGAACGGCGCGGTTCGCGACATCGCAGCGCTGGCAGCTTGGCCGGACTTTCCCGTGTTCGCTCTCGGGCACACCGCCCGTGGACCAGTCTCGTTTGAGCATGGTGTCGTCAACGATAGCATCGTCTGCGGTGGGGTATCAGTCAGGCCCTATGACCTCGTGCTAGGGGATGACGATGGCCTGGTTGTGATTCCTCGTGACGAGGCGGAGCAGTGGCTAACCAAAGCTCGCGAGAAGGTGGCACTCGAGCAGGAATGGGATAGACGGCTTTCGGCGGGGGAATCGATGTTCAAGGTGTTCGGAATTTCTGAGCCCTAGCCTCCGCCGGCGGATTGACTACCTTGATAGGGGTATATCAATGCCTTCAGAGATCAGGCGAAAAGGTCACTCCTAGAGACAGCTGTTATTCGGCGTCGGACGAAGACCCCGTCTCTCACTAGGCGCAGGCTTCTGGGCATCGTCAACTTAAAGAGCTGACATAAGGCCCACCCTGGACCATGGGATCAGCAAGCCGCCGCAACGCCGGTGACTTCGGCCCAGGCCTGGAGCGCCTGAGCGCGGGCAATGCGATGATCTGCGGCACTGGTGTTAGCAGGGTGGCGGAAGAGGTTTGCGACTTGATTGTGGACCGAGAGGAAGCGTTGAGCCTGACCGGCTGACTTGAAGCGCTTCATGATGCGCTCGCGTCTGCGGGTGGGCTGATGGCTGTTCTCCGCACGGTTGTTCAAGCCGCGATGCTGCCGATGCTCGACACCCGGCATGATCTCTCGCTTGGCCGCGCCGTAGCTCGCGAGCCTATCGGTAATCATCACGCGCGGTGCGGTGCCCTGCTTCTTGAGCAGCTTGCGCAGCAGACGCTTGGCGGCTGTGGCATTACGCCGGCTCTGAACCAGGATGTCGAGCACGACCCCATGCTGGTCCACGGCGCGCCAGAGCCAGTGCTTCTTGCCGGCGATACTGATCACCACCTCATCGAGGTGCCATTTGTCTCCGGGTGCGGGCAGACGTCTGCGGATCCGGTTGGCAAAACTCTGGCCGAACTTCAGCACCCACTGCCGCACGGTCTCATGGCTGACCAGGATGCCTCGGGCGGCCAGCATCTCCTCGACCATGCGCAGGCTCAAGGGAAACCGGAAGTAAAGCCACACGGCATGGCTGATCACCTCAGCGGGAAAGCGGTGGCGGGCATAGTAAGTACGGCAGGATGGTTTCATCCCCCACATATGCCGCGATCCGGTCACCCTTGGATTTATTTGACGGTACCGTGCCATCTCGTGAAACAATCGATTTGCTTTGCTGACGGAGGAGGGCAGGGGAGTAAGCCTGATCCGGGTATTACAGCATCGTGCAGGGTTGTAGGATCTACCGGTATCTCCTGGTTGTTTGGTTTCGCCCTAACCCCAGAAATCGGTCGCCCTGGTATAAGGAAGAGGCATGCCATCTGTTTCTGGATTTCTGCCGTCCACTCATGCTCCGCTCTTTCGCAATGGTCCGTGGCCGGCGGGATTGAAGCTGACGATCCGTGTGGCAGGCCTTCCGGTGCTCAGCCTTGACGCCACCCGGTGGGGCCTTTGCGGGGGGATGACGTTCCTGACCCGCGATAGTGTCCAAGCCGGCCAACCGCAATTGTGCGCCCGCGATTCATCCCGGATCCCGCTTGCCCTGGCCCAGCACCTGCGGATACCGGTGAAGCCGGACGCGTATTCCAAGGTGAAGCCGGACACCCATTCCGATTTCATTCCGGACAGCGTTCCGATCTGAAGCCGGACACTCTCCTCGTTTGATCCTGGGTCATGGGAGATGGTGGAGTGGGATTGGCCGGTCGTCAATCGGACGATGATGCAGCGGCCGGGGAGCGCTGCTTGCGCAGGCTCTCGCCGGACAGTTCAATCCTGTAAGCATTGTGGACCAGGCGATCCAGGATCGCATCGGCGATGGTCGGATTGCCGATGATCTCATACCAGCGGTCGACCGGGATCTGGCTCGTCACGATGGTGGAGCGCCGCTCGTACCGGTCCTCGACGATCTCCAGCAGATCCCGCCGCTGATCGTCAGCGAGCTTCTCGGGCCCCCAATCATCAAGGATGAGAAGATCCACGCGGGCCAGCGCCTTGAGCATGCGCGCGTAGCGGCCGTCCCCGCGGGCCAGACCAAGCGCCGCAAACAGCCGCGGGGCACGGTGATAAGCGACCGAGAAGTCCTCCCGGCACGCCTTCTGGCCCAGCGCGCAGGCCAACCAGCTTTTGCCGACCCCGGCTGGTCCGGTCAGCAGGAGCCCGCGTCGTTCACGGATCCAATCGCAGCCGGCCAGCTTGAGAAAGAGCCCGCGGTCGAGACCGCGCGCCGCCCTGAAGTCGACATCCTCGACATGCGCGTCATGGCGCAGGCGGGCCGCCCGCGCCCGGCTCTCAAACCGCTTCTGACAGCGCAGCGTCGCCTCGCGTTCGAGCAGCAGTGCAAGCCAGTCGCCATGCTCGAGAGCCCGAGCCTCGGGCTGGGATTGCAGAGCCTTGAAGGCACTGGCCATGCCGTGAAGACCAAGATCGGCCAGCAGAGCGAGAGTGGGATGGGTCAACATGCAGGATCTCCTTAGTGGAAGTAGCCGGGGCCGCGCAGGTTGGCGTGCTCCAGAATGGCGGTGGGCTCGGGGTCGCGGGCGGGTTGGGCGGCCAGGCGGTTGGCCAGGATCGAGGCGATGCTCTTGGAGGTGAGCGCCCCGATCTGGAGAGCGCGGGCCGACACCGCTTCAGCGCGAGCGGGTTCGAGATCGCGCAACAGGCGCAGAACCCCGAGGCAAGTCCGGAAGCCCTGCTCAGGATGCGGGCGGCGCGCCAGAATAGCCGTGATCAGACCTTCCGTCTGAGGGCCGACGGACGCCGCCCAACGGCGGAAGCGCTCCGGGGTCCAGTCGGCATAGCGCCGATGGGAACTCGGCATGTGGTCCGGGTCGGTGCCGTGCCGGCGCCCACCGTAGCGGCGCTGATGGGTTGCCACGCGCTGGCCGCGGTGGAAGATCTCGATCGTGCGGCTGGTGGCCCGCAGGTCGACCTGCGCGCGGATCAGGCCGTGCGGAACCGAATAGAAGAAGCCGTCGTACTCGACGTGATAGTCCGTGCCGACCCGCACGAAGCGCCATTCGGCGAACTCGTAGTCGTCGCCCGGCAGCGGCGCGAGCGCCGGGCGCTCCATCGTCTCGAAGAGATGCCGGCGGCTGACCCCGAGGCGGCGCACGACATGATCGTTGATGCGCTCGCACGCGCCGGCAATCGCCGCATTGGCTTCGGCCAGCGAGAAGAAAGTCTGGTGCCGCAGCCGTCCGAGAATGCAGGTCTGGGCAAAGCGCACGCCATTCTCCACTTTGGCTTTGTCCTTGGGCTTTCGTGGCCGCGCCGGCAGGATGCCGATGCCGTAATGCGCGGCCATCATGCCGTAGCTGCGGTTGATCTCGGGATCGTAGAACGAGGCCCGGTTGACCCCTGACTTGAGATTGTCCGGCACGATCAGGCGCGGAACGCCGCCGAAGACGCGGAACATGCGCCCATGCGCGCCAATCCAGTCCGGCAGGGACTGGGTCCAGGTCGCCTCAGCGTAGGTGAAGTTGGAGGCGCCGAGCACGGCGACGAAGATCTCGGCCTGGCGGATCTCGCCGGTGTCGGAATCAACGATGGCGATCTTCTTGCCGGAATAGTCGACGAACACTTTGTCGCCGGCAATATGGTCCTGGCGCATGGTCGGCGAGAGCCGGCTCTCAAACGAGCGGAAGAGCTCGCAGAAGCGGCTGTAGCCATAGCCGTTGGAATGGACGGCCCGGTACTCCTCCCAGAGGATTTGCAGGGTGACGCCGGGCTTCTTCAATTCGACGATGGCTTCGGCCCAGTGGGGCTCGGGCCGCCGGCGCTGTCCCTGCTTGACGCCGGCGCGGGCGAAAAGCCTGTTCTCCAGGGCCTCGTCGGTCAGGTCGCCGGGCAAGGGCCAGCTCAAGCCGGCCTGCTCGGCGCGCTTGAGGTTCTCCTGGACGGTGCTGCGCGCGATCCCGAGCCTCTCGGCGATGTCACGCACGCTGATGCCGTCCCGGGCCAGGCGCAGCATCTGTCTCAACTGTCTCATGGTCAGCTTCCTCTTGGCGGGCATTCCATTCTCCTCGATGACGTGAGGAGGGTGATGCCCGAGTTGCTGACCCAGGGGATCATCAGAGTGGGGAAAGTGTCCGGTAATTGATCGGAACGGTGTCCGGCTTCATTCCGGAATGCTGTCCGGCGTCAAATCGGAATCCCCGTCCGGATTGAATCGGAATCCGCA
>NZ_QDGA01000052.1 GCF_003347665.1 Microvirga calopogonii | reverse complement strand
TCTCAAGACCCGGGAGAGTAGGTCATTGCCGGACCTGCCAAGGACAACGCCACACACGCCTCTTTACCGTCTCTGACAGCAAGCGCGGTCGTTCTGATCAGAACGACCGCGCTTTCGTCTGTCGTGCCTTCGCCTTGATCGCCTGCGATCAAGGCCCTCAGCTTGGGGTTTGGCCGCGGCCAGACTCGCACGCCTTGGCGCGGGGTGGAGCAGCCCGGTAGCTCGTCAGGCTCATAACCTGAAGGTCACAGGTTCAAATCCTGTCCCCGCAACCAATCTCACACCAGCACAAAGCCCCCGCGCCCGAAACGACACCGGGGGCTTGCTGCCGTTCAGACAGCCACACGACAGACGGCGCGATACGACGCGCGACACGCCCGACAAGAGCCACGGCATCAGGGCATCGCGAATACCGCCGGGAGAACGGGATCCAAACCCACGGCTCCCCGGTTGTCGCAAGGAAACTCCAGCCCTCATGACCTGACCTGCATATGGAGACTGCATCCACCTTCCAGGTACTGCCCTCCGAAGACGACGAGAAGCCCGGAGCCTATGCGGTATTTCCCTATGACCGCGACCTAGTGGCCCGGTTTCGGGACGGGTTTCCGCGCGCGCGGTGGCGGGGAGGGGAGCAGCGGTGGTTCGTGCCCGGGACCACTGCCGTTCGGCGGCTGAACACCTGGATGGCGCAGGAACTCGAAACCCTTGATCGGCATGCGGATGCAAAAGGCCGGGACGCGTTCACCTTCGAACCTCTTGAAAGCTCCTATCTGACGATTGCGGACGATCTGAAGGTGCGCACGCCCTATTCGAGGACAATCGTCGAGGCTCTTCGATCCATCCCCTGGGCCCATTGGGATCCGGAAGAGCGGGTCTGGCGCGTGCCGTTCCGCTCCTATGAGGAGCTGAAATCGCGCTGGCCCGAGATCGAGGAGGCGGCGCGGCGCAATGAACCCGAGGCCCGGCGGAAGCGCCGGGAGGAGCAGAAGGCCCAAGCCTCCCAAGAGGCAAACCAGATCCACGCGGAGCGGCGCCGCAGGCGCTATCCCGTGCCGTGGGACGACCTTCCTCCTCTCGGGTTTCCGCTCGCGACCACAAATTGGGGCGTCGTGGTATTCGAGGCCATCGACGTCGATCCCATCGACGAGCCTTTGGCACCCGAGCCTTACATTCACGCGAAGGGTGATCCGTCCCGCTACGTCTGGGCCCATTGGCGGATGCCGACGCTGCAGGAGATCTACCGCACACGCCCCGTTCGAGACGAAGAAGATCCGGGGACGCGATCCGCCCGGGGCTGGTGGTGGGCAAGCCGTGAGGAACTACGGGATAGGGCGCGCAAGCTGCGGGAGGTGGAGCGGGCTCAGCGCGCGCGGCAGGTGGCGCGACAGGCATCCACTGAGGTCTAAAGCATCGGACCCAAAAGTGGATTCCACTTTTGGGATCCCATCCGATGCTCCACTCTTTCGAGTGCGCATCGTTCTTTGCGGAAAACCGGGTCCACTTTTCACTGACGTGGCCCTCCGGGTCCGCACGATGCGCTAAGAAGAGCCGCAGGTCGGCCATTCCGTCATTCCGTCACGGGTGCGTGTTCAGGCTCGTGATGTAGACCGCAAGATCCCGGAGCTGCTTGGGCTCCAACATGATGTTCGGCATCGTCTCATGCGAAGTCCGCAAGGCGACCGTTAGAGCGGTCGTCGTCATGCCCGGAACTTGGGCTATTCGGGTGAATGCCGGCGCCTGCGTGCGAGGAGATTGATTCTGGCCGGCTTCGACCGCGTGGCAGGCTGCGCAGGTCTCGCGAGCCACGCGCAGCCCGGCTGACGGATCGCCTTGCTCCTGTGCATGCAGGCCGGCCGGAACCATCAGGAGCAAGATAGCGAACCTACGGATCATGGACGGCTCCCGTGCCGAAGCCCTGAGCCGGCGGGTGCCGGCGCGATGAACAGCATGTCGGTCAGCAAGATGGCTCCCGATATCGATCGGCGCATCTTTAATCCCTCGCTGATCATCAGATTGAGGGATCCTTAAAATGCGCCGTGAAGCACCATCCAACTTTGACTATTCGCAACTCTTCAAAGGGCCTGATGCAGCCGGCGATCACGAGGGATCGACATCTGGAACGCCGCTTTCCAGTTCGGCGAGCCAGACCCCCGGTCCCGCGTCGGATGGCGCGCGCCAGTCGCCGCGCGGCGACAGCGACCCGCCGGACGAGATCTTCGGCCCGTTCGGCATGGCCGTGCGCTTGAACTGGCTGGTGAAGAACCGGCCGAGGAAGACCCGGAGCCACTTCTTGATCTCGCCGAGTTCGTAAGCCCGGCGCGAGGCATCCGGGATGTTGGGCGGCCACGTGCCTGCTTCGGCATCACTCCAGGCATGCCAGGAGAGATAAGCGATCTTCGAGGGCCGGAAGCCATAGCGCGTCAGATAATAGAGGTTGAAGTCCTGCAGCGCATACGGACCGATCATGGCCTCGGTCGACTGGATCTGCCCGGAGGCGTCCTGCGGCACGAGTTCGGGAGAGATCTCGGTGGCCAGGATAGCATAGAGGATTTCGGCCGTTTCGTCGTTCACGTCACCTGAGGCTGCGACGAAGCGGATCAGATGCTGGATCAGGGTCTTTGCGACCGATGCGTTGACATTGTAGTGGGACATCTGGTCGCCGACACCATAGGTGCACCAGCCGAGCCCCAGCTCGGAGAGGTCGCCGGTGCCTACGACGATGCCGCGATGGTGGTTGGCCAATCGGAACAGGTAATCGGTCCGCAAGCCCGCCTGAACGTTTTCGAAGGTCACGTCGTAGGTTGGCTTACCTTCCGCAAATGGGTGCTCGAGATCCTGCAGCATCTGCCGCGCCGTCGGGCGGATGTCGATCTCCGACGGGGTGACGCCCAGTGCCCGCATGAGCGCCCAGGCATTGCCTTTCGTGCCTTCGCTCGTTGCGAAGCCGGGTAACGTGTAGGCAAGGATGTTGGTGCGGGGAAGGCCCAGCTTGTCCATGGCGCGGCAGCAGACGAGCAGGGCCTGTGTGGAATCGAGGCCGCCCGAAACGCCGATGACCACTTTCTCCATCCGGGTCGCCTGCAGGCGTTTCGCGAGCCCCTGGACCTGGATGTTGTACGCCTCGTAGCAGTTCTCCGCGAGCTTGGCGGGGTCCGCGGGAACGTAAGGAAACCGCTCGACCGGCCGGCGCAGCGGCAGCGCCTCCTCCGGCGCATCGACGTGAAGCGGAACGATGCGGAAATCGCCTGGAACGACTTTCAACTCATCGGCACAATCGCGGAAGGTGACCCGCCGCATGCGCTCCTGGCGCAGGCGCCCGAGATCGATATCGGCCACGGCCATGGTGGAATCCGGCGGAAAGCGTCCGGTCTCTGCAAGCCGCAGGCCGTCCTCGAAGATGCCGCCGTGGCCGTCCCAGGCGAGATCTGTGGTCGACTCGCCCGGGCCCGCCGCCGAATAGGCGTAGGCTGCGACGCAGCGCATGGATTGGGAGCCGCACAGGAGGCGCCGATCTTCCGCCTTTCCGATGGTGATATTGCTGGCCGAGAGATTGAGGAGGATCTCGGCGCCCGCCATGGCGGCCGTGGTGCTGGGAGGCTGCGGCACCCACATGTCCTCGCACACCTCCACGTGAAACGTGAATGCGCAGCTGCCTGCCGACCGGAACAGAAGGTCGACCCCGAAGGGGACCTGCAGGCCGGCAATGGCGATCATCTGTCCCCGAATGCCTGCTCCCGGGGCGAAATGCCGGCGCTCGTAGAACTCGCGGTAGTTCGGCAGATAGGCCTTGGGCACCACTCCCAGGATGCGTCCGGCGTGGATGACGACGGCGGCGTTGTAGAGGCGGCCGTCGAGGCGGAGAGGAGCCCCGACCACGAAGGCCGGGAAAAGATCGACGCTTTCCTCGGCCAAGCGGACGAGACCCCGTTCGACAGCCTCCAGAAGGGCGTCCTGATGCAGGAGATCGTCAATGGCATAGGCGGATATGCCGAGTTCGGGGAACACCATCAGGGCAATTCGCTCCTGGTCTCCTCGACGCAGCAGCTCAAGGGTCCGGTCGACGTTGAAGGCCGGATCCGCGACCTCGATGCGCGGAACACAGGCCGCGATGCGGACAAAGTCATGGCGGTAGGGTGTGAAGAACGAGATCATTCCGCGTCCGATCAGAGTTGGCCCTTATGGACAGGGCTCGCCCCGTTGCAATTGGGGATGGGAGCCCGTCATGCTGGTGCTGATACGCTAGCGCATCGTGCGGACCCGGAGGGCCACGTCAGTGAAAAGTGGACCCGGTTTTCCGCCATAAACGATGCGCCAGCTCAGGGTTTGAGCATCGGATTGAGTCCCAAAAGTGGATTCCACTGTTGGGTCCGATACTTTAGGTAACTAGCACAAGGAATCCAATCCGCCACGGGGCTGGTTCCGCAAGCCCCGGGTTCGGGCGCGATGCTGATATCCCGGGAACTGTCCCGCTCGGATTTCCGGGTCGAATTGACCAAACGCAAGATCGGGATCGGCCTTTCATGCTTGTGTTCCATCGCGTGGAGGCATTCGCGATGCACAAGGATTTCACTCTCCCGGATCTCCAGGCCAGAATGGATTTGCTCGCGAGTGGGGGTCAGGTCCAGGTCGGCCATGACGACATTCAGCGCCTCTTCGGCACGAATGATGTCGCTCTGGAACGGCTCCGCTGGTTCGCTGCGGGCCATAGTTGCCTGATTGTTCGAACGGACCGGGGGATCGTCTTCCGCAGGCTTCCGAAGCCGATTGCCAAAGAGCAGACCTATGGATGAGTTCATCCGGCAGGGGGATGCCAGGGGCAGGGATTGGCTCTGGCTTTGCAAGATGCGCGAGCGGAGAGATGCATGGAGGTGAGCGAGGCGTGGTCCGATGCCATTCACCAACCGATCCGAAGCCGGCCGCAAGCTCGCTGCGGCACTCAAGAAATACCGGGATCAGGATCCGGTTGTGCTTGCACTCCCACGGGGCGGTGTTCCTGTCGCGGCGGAGATTGCCGCCGCGCTCGACGCACCGCTCGACCTCATGATCGTACGTAAGATCGGCGTGCCTTCACAACCCGAGCTGGCCATGGGTGCCGTTGTCGACGGCGCGACGCCCATCGTGGTGCGCAATGAGGATGTCATCCAGCTTTCCGGGGTTGGCGAAGCGGAGTTCACGTCTGTCCGCGATGCCGAGATCGCCGAAATCGAGCGCCGGCGCCGTCGATATGTGGGGCATTGCGAGCGGGCAGCTGTCACCGGGCGAACGGCCATCCTGGTCGACGATGGTATCGCCACCGGAGCGACGACCCGCGCGGCATTGCAGGCCATCCGTCGGCTCAACCCGCGACAGCTCGTGCTGGCAGTTCCAGTGGCCCCGGTCGATTCTCTCGCCAGACTTCGAAACGAGGTCGATGATCTCCTCTGCCTTGAGGAGCATGAGTTCTTCGGAGCAATAAGCTGCTATTACGCCGATTTCCGCCAAGTTTCCGATAAGGAGGTCGTCGATATCCTCAAGCGCTTCCCACCCGGCCGTTCTCGATGATCCTCAATGCGGGTCGAGAACCGCCGGCCATGCCTCCAGGACGATTTGCCATCACGGCGGGCAGGAGCGGTATCATGCAGATCCCGGCTCGCATCGCATTCCAAGGCTTCGATCCGACGGAGAGGCAATGTGCCCTGGACTGTACTGCGGCATAACCGAGGCGGGACTCTCGCTTCACTTCTCCGGTTCAGTGCGACATGAGCACCGGCACGGTCATGGAACGGAGAAGCTCCCGCGTCGTGCCGCCGAGGACGATCTCCCGCAGGCGCGAATGGCCGTAACCGCCCATCACGATCAGGTCGGCATCCGTGTCGGCCGCATGAGACAGGAGCATGTTCGCGACATTGATGTCGTCGACGGAGAGCCTTCTCACCTCGGCCTGAATTCCATGCCGGGCCAAATGCCGGGCCAGGACCCTGCTCGAGAGATGGGAGTTCTCAATCTCTCCCTTGCCGATGGCGATAATCTCCACGTGGTGGGCGAGCACCAGCAGCGGCAGGGCATCGGCAACGGCGCGGGCGGCCGGTTGGCCGCCATCCCAGGCGATCAGGATCGTCTCGATGACAGGATGAACGCGGATGTAGGGGACGATGACGAGGGGGCGTCCGGAGCCGAAGAGGCATGCCTCGATGATGTCCAAGGTGTCGGTGCCGTCCGGATCAGGCTGCGGAAGGATGACGGCATCGAAGCAGCGCACCACTTGGCTCAAGGAATAGCCCAGCTCTCCGGAAGTGGCCTTGAACCGGACGACGTCGATCGATGTGTCGGCCTCTCGCGCTGTCCTGGCGAATTCCTCGACGGCTCTGCTCGCTGCAGCTTCGACCTCCTCCTTCATGCGGGAAAGGAGATGGTCCGGCAATTCGGCGGCGAGGCCGGGTGGAAGCGACGGCTCGATGGTCGGAACTGCCGCGGTCAGATGGGCACCACAGGTGACTGACAGTGACAGGGCATAGGTTCCGGCCGCTTCCGTGCCGGTGCCGGTCAAGACCAACAGGTCCTTGAGAGCCATGCTTCTCTCCCGCAAGGTCGCGCGGATTGCCCATCAACCGCTGCTCACGCCTGGGGAAAAGATGCCACAAAGGGCATGTCCGACTTTGACTTAACGCAAATGGGAACGACGGACGGCAAGCGCGATGTGCAGCGGGAGACGCACACGAAGCTCAACGGCGGGACGCGTCGCAGACATGCCAGGGACGGGCCAGGCATGACGATCGTCTTGTCTCAACTCATCTCGAGCTCGAACGCCGACACGATGTGCTGCGGCCATCTCCTGGGCGCGATGAACACCGCATCGGCGCGCCATGTCCTGCCTTCGGCCCATGCATTGCGCGAGAGCCACGTGCGAACCGCGCGCGAGAAGCGCTGACGCTTGCGGGCAGTGATCGCGGAGAGTGCATCGTCCATCAGCCCGCGCGCCTTCACCTCGACGAACGCGATGGTGTCGCCACGCATCATGATCAGATCGATTTCACCGCCCGATGCCGCATAGCGCCGTGCGAGCGGGCGGTAGCCTTTCATGATGAGAAACAAAAGCGCGATCCACTCGGCGCGATGGCCGCGCAGGAATGTGGCGCGGCGGCGTTCGAGAGCGCTCGTCATGCGTCCTTCTTGGCAAGCGTCAGGGCGCGGGCATAGACCTCGCGCTTGGGCAGGTCGAGCTCCGCCGCGACGAGTGCCGCGGCATCCTTGATCGAGTGGTTCTTCAGCGCCGCCTCGAGCTTGCCGTCGAGCGCCGCATCGGCTTCGGCGGCATGCATCTCTTTCGTGGCTTCGCCGATCAGCACCACGATCTCGCCCTTGGGCGGACCTTCCTCGGCGAATTGCCGGGCGAGGTCCGGCAAGGTGCCGCGCCGGATCGTCTCGAACATCTTGGTCAGTTCGCGCGCCACCACGGCCTGCCGCTCGCCGAGCACTTCCGCGGCGTCGGCGAGCATTTCAGGCAGGCGGTGCGGGCCCTCGAAGAGCATGAGCGTGCCCGGAATCGTCCCGATCTCGGCAAGCCTCGCGCGGCGCGCGGCGCTCTTCGGCGGCAGGAAGCCCTCGAAGAAGAAGCGGTCCGTCGGCAGGCCCGAGGCGACGAGGGCGGTGAGGACGGCGGAGGGGCCGGGGATCGGGGTGACCGGCAGCCCTTCCTCGATGGCCGCCTGAACGAGCTTGTAGCCCGGGTCGGACACCAGGGGCGTGCCCGCATCCGACACCAGCGCCAGGGCCTGCCCCTCCCGGATCCTGTGGACCATGCGCTCGCGCACCGCATCATTGGAATGCTCGTGATAGGCCACCAGCGGTGTGGTGATGCCGTAATGGGCGAGGAGCGTCTTCGTCACCCGCGTATCCTCGGCCAGGACCGCATCCGCGGCGGCGAGCACGTTCAGCGCGCGGAAGGACACGTCCTGCAAATTGCCGATGGGGGTCGCGACCACATAGAGGCCCGGCGACAGGGGCTTCGCCTCGGCAGCGAGGCCGAAGGCGGTGAAGGTGGCAACCCGTTCGGTCGGCTCGCGCCGTTTGGTTCGATTATCGATTCTCTGGCTCATCGTCGTCACTGTCGCATGAAGGGGCGTCGTCGCGAAAGCGGGGTCGTCAATCCGTCAACCGGCATTGGAAACAATGTTTACCTTTTTCTGTCACGCTTGACCCATTGCTTGAGCTGTTTCCAAAGGGGGTGGAGATGGCGCGCTTGATCGAACGAGCAGCCGGCCCTGCCGGCCGCGCCGCCTGGGCTTTTGTCCTGTCCGCATCGCTGGCGCTGTCCGGATGCGTCGGCTCCGGCGGCCGCACTTCGTCCCGCAAGCCGGCCCGGCCTGCTGCCACCGCGGCATCTGAACCTGTCTACGCGGCCGATCTCTCGCCCGCTGGTGCTCCCGTGTCGAGCGCCTCGCCTGCGCCGAGGCTGGAGGGAACGACCATCGGACATGGCCCCGTCAGGGTCGCGCTGATCCTTCCCATCACGGGAGCGGGCCAAGGGGCCATGGTGGCGCGGAGCATGCGCAACGCCGCGGAACTGGCCCTCGAGGAATTCCAGGGCTCCGATCTTACTCTCCTGGTGAAGGACGATGCCGGTACGCCGGAGGGCGCCCAGGCGGCGGCGCAGCAGGCTCTCATCGAGGAAGCCGAACTCATCATCGGGCCGCTCTATGCAGGCTCCGTGCAGGCCGCCGGACAGGTGGCCCGCCCGAGGGGCAAGACCGTCATCGGCTTCTCGACGGATGCGAGTGTCGCCAGTCCGGGCGTCTACCTTCTCAGCTTCATGGTGCAGGAGGAGGTGGACCGCATCGTCTCGTTCGCGGCCGCCCAGGGACGTCGCTCCATCGCGGCTCTGATCCCGGAAACACAATATGGCCGTGTGGCCGCGACGCGGTTGCAGCAGGCGGCAGCCCGGCAGGGCATTCGCCTCGCAGCGCTCGAGTATTATCCGCCCGGCCGGCCCCAGGACGCCGTGCAGCGCTTGGCTCCCGTCATCGGCGGGCCTTCGCCGCAGGCCGACGCATTGTTCATTCCGGAGAATGGCGACGGCCTGCCGGCCGTCGCCCAGGCACTTCAGACGGCAGGCTTCGATCCGCTGCGCGTCAGGCCTCTCGGCACGGGCCTGTGGGACGAGCCGCGCGTCGCGGCGCTCCCGGTCCTGCAGGGAGGCTGGTTCGCGGCCCCAGACAAGCGCGGTTTCACGGCCTTCGCCGAGCGCTACCGCGCGCGGTTCAATGTCGATCCGATCCGTCTGGCGACCCTGTCCTACGATGCCGTGACGCTGGCTGCCGCGCTCGCGCGGATGCAGGGGGCGCAGGCCTTTACCGACGCCATGCTGACGAGCCCGGCCGGTTTCGCCGGAGCCGACGGCGTGTTCCGCTTCAATCCCGACGGAACCAACGAACGCGCGTTGACCGTGCAGGAAATCCGCGGCGGCACCGCCGTTGCGATCAGCGGCGCGCCGCGAACCCTGGTGGCGGGGAACTGAGGACATTTCAGCACCTGCGACGTCATCACCGGCCTTGTGCCGGTGATCCCGATTGACTGAAGCGACGAGCCTCACCGTATCGAGATGGCCGGCACAAGGCCGGCCATGACGTGAAGGGCTCACATGAATTGAGCGGCCGAACAGCTCTATTTGCGCGTCAGCGTGGCGCTCAGTTCAGGTTTGTTGTTGAGGGTCTGGAAGACGACGCAGTAGCGCTCGGTGAGCTTGAGCAACTGGTCGATCTTCTCCTGCGGCGCATCCGTGTCGATCTCGAAGGAGAGGCGGATGTTCTTGAAGCCCACCGGTGCCGTCTTGTCGACACCGAGCGTCCCGCGGAAGTCGAGGTCGCCCTCGGCCTTCACGGCACCGTGGCGCAGGTCGATTTCGAGGGCGGTCGCGACGGCCTTCAGCGTCACGCCCGCGCAGGCGGCGAGCGCCTCGAGCAGCATGTCGCCCGAGCACAGCTCCGCGCCGGAGCCGCCGGTGGCCGGGTGCAGGCCTGCGACGGCGAGCGCGCGGCCGGTCTCGACCTTGCAGGCGATATGCTGGTCGTCGAGCGTGCCTTGAGCCTTCAGGGTGATCACGGCGGAGTTCGGATCGTTACGGTATTGATCCTTCAACGGCGCCTGGAGAGCGCGAAGGGCAGTCACATCCATGATGGTGTCCTTATGGGTTCCTACCACCACAACGCAGCGGCCTGACGGTCGCGTTCACGCTGCGGCTGCAATTGCGGAGCTTTGAGGGAGTGGTCGAGGGCCGTCAAGATGCGGCGCACGGACGTCTCGAAGGGAAGGCCCGTCTTGTCGCGCGGCCGCGAGAGCGTCAGCGGCAACTCATCGAAGATCCGACCCGGCTTCGGCTGCATCACGATGGCCCGGTCGGCGAGCGTCACCGCCTCCTGCACGTCGTGCGTGACGAGCACGACGGTCGGGCGCGTTTCCTCCCACAGTCCAAGCAGATGATCGTGCAGGCTCGCACGGGTAAAGGCATCGAGCGCCGAGAAGGGCTCGTCGAGGAGCAGCACCTTCGGGTTGGTCACGAAGGCGCGGGCGATGGAGACGCGCTGCTGTTGTCCGCCCGACAGGTCGCGCGGCCAGCGATCGGCGTGTTCGATCAAGCCGATCTTGTCGAGCGCGTGCGCGACGCGCGCCTTCTTCTCAGGCGTGCTCACACCATCGAGCCCGAAGGCGATATTGTCGGCCACCGACAGCCAGGGCAGAAGGCGCGGCTCCTGGAACACGATGCCCACAGCCGGATGAGGGCCAGAGAGCACTTCGTCGTCGAGGCTGATGCGACCGCCACTCGCCTGATCAAGGCCTGCGATGAGACGCAGCAACGTGGTCTTGCCGCAGCCCGAGCCGCCGATCAGCGAGACGATCTCGCCTTCCTGCACGGTGAGATTGATGTCAGACAGAGCCCGCGTGCCGTCGGCGTAGGTCTTGGAGAGGTGCTCGAGGTTCAGCATTGATGACCTCGTGTCCCATACATCGGCCTCATCCTGAGGAGGTGCGAAGCACCGTCTCGAAGGAGGATCCAGCGTGCACTGGAAACGCAACCCTCGTCCTTCGAAACGCCGCCATGCGGCTCCTCAGGATGAGGATTGCTGGTGATGTGGCCTTTCAACGAAACCTGCATCACAACCTCTCCCGCACGGTGTCCTGCCAGCGCACGAGCGGCCTGGTGCCGGCGACGAGCAGGCTATCGGCGATCTTGCCGACGAGCGCGAAGGCGATGATGGCGGCGAGAATCTGATCGGGCTTGCCCATCTGCTGGCCGTCGACGAGCAGATAGCCGAGGCCTTCCGATGCGCCCATGAATTCCGCTGCGACCACGAACATGAAACCGAGGCCGAGGCCCGAGCGGAGCGCAATCACGGCTTCGGGCAGAACGGCCGGCAGCAGGATGCGGCGGGCGAGTTGCACGCGCGAGAGGCGGAAGACATGGCCGACTTCCACGAGCTTGCGATCGACGGAGAGGATCGCCCCCGCGATGCCGAGATAAACGGGGAAGAACACGCCGACGGCGATCAACGCCACTTTCGATGCCTCGAAGATGCCGAGCCAGAGAATGAAAAGGGGCACCCAGGCGATGGAGGGGATGGCACGCAGGGCCTGAAGGGTCGGATCGAGCAATTGACGGATTGTCTTGCTGGAGCCGGAAAGCGCGCCAAGCACGATGCCGGCGACGGCGCCGATGACGAAGCCGACGAGAACGCGCCAGAGCGTCATCCAGGTGTGCGTCCACAATTCGCCCGTCTGAGCCAAACCCCAGAGTGTTGCAAGGATACGGCTCGGCGGCGGAACGAGACGGCCTTGCGCAAGACCGAGACGCACGGCAGCTTCCCAGAGAAGCGCAACCGCGATGGGCAATAAAAAGCCGAGAAGGATGCGCCAGTCATAGGCGCGTCGCTTCTCGGTCGAGTCAGGGGCCGCGAGAGCGGCGGCACCCTCATGGGAGGACCAGGCATGGCTTGTAGCGCTGCCTGTCACGGCGCTCTCCCGTGATGAACTCATCAGCGTGACGCAGTCGCGAAGCGGCGATCGATGAGGGAATCGACGGCAGCGCGCACATTCGTTTCAGGGGTGATCACGCCGGCCTGCTGGAGGGCGAGACCCGCGGCGAGGATCGTGTCGATTTGAGGCTGGCCGATGTTGGAATGGGTCAGCTCCGTGCGCTCGAGCTGGCGCTCGATCACCGCATCGGACAATTTGGTGTAGGCAACGAGCGTCTTCTTCAGCTCGTCCTTGTTGGCGAGCGCATATTTGCGCGCTTCCTCATAGGCCTTGAGCACACGCTGCACGAGGGCCGGATTATCCTTGGCGAAGCTTTCCGAGACGTTGAGCACGCCCCAGCTGTTCGCGCCGGCATTGCGATAGAAGAGCTGGGCACCGCTCTCCACTTCGGCCGCTGCCATCAGCGGGTCGAGGCCGGCCCAGGCATCCACGTCGCCGCGCTCGAGGGCGGTGCGGCCGTCCGGGTGCTGGAGCAGTACGAGCTTCACGTCCTTCTCGGTGAGCTTGGCTTCCTGCAGGGCGCGTACGAGGAAGATGTGCGGATCGGTGCCGCGGGTCACGGCGACGCGCTTGCCCTTCAGGTCCTCGACCTTCGTGATGCCCGTATCCTTGCGAGTGACGAGGGCCGTCCATTCGGGACGGGAATAGACGTAGATCGACTTGATCGGGTTGCCGTTGATCTTGCCGATGAGGGCGGCGGCGCCGGCCGTGGAGCCGAAATCGATCGAACCGGCATTGAGGAATTCGAGCGCCTTGTTGGAGCCGAGCGACTGCACCCAGCGCACCGTGATGCCGTCCTTCTCCAGCTCCTTCTCGAGGAAGCCCTTGTCCTTGAGGACGAGGCTGACCGGATTGTAGGTGGCGTAGTCGATCCGGATTTCCTTCACCTGCGCGGAGGCGGCCGTCGCGAAGGAGGCAAGGCCCGTGGCAAGGGAGGCGGCGATCAGAAGGCGGCGGGTCAGGCTCATCGTGTTCGTTCCCATGTTATGCGCATGGGAGCTTGGACCTTCGGTCTTCACGCGCCCGGCGCTTTAGCTGCACTTGTTTCGCGCCCGCAATCTGCATGCTCAAATCGGCGCGTGTCCGGTTTATAGAACCCGATGTTTTTTATGTCAAACAGTATCTCATATAAAGAACAAACTATCCGGTCCGGCGGATGGTTCCAGTCCTCCCTTTGGCGGAGGCTCGTTCAGGTGATAAGTCAAAGAGTTCCTCGCGTGCGGTTGTTCCATGAGCCTTCATAGTCCCAAGAGCGTCCTGAAAACCCTCGGCAGCGAGCCGGTCCGCGATGCGGCGGAATTGCGGGCCAGGCTGGTGCCCGAGTTGCGGAAGCTGCTCGACCGGGGCCATGAGGAGGCTCAGGCGAAGCTTCAGGAAACCCAGAACGGGTTCACCTGCGCCCGCTATCTCTGCGAGCGGATGGATGAGCTGGTGCGCATCGTCCACGATGCCGTGGTTCAGCATCTCTATCCGGCGGCCAACCCCTCGGCGGGCGAGCGCCTCGCCGTCGCGGCGACCGGCGGCTACGGGCGGGGGACCCTGGCGCCGGGCTCCGACGTCGATCTCCTGTTCCTGCTACCCTACAAGCAGACCGCCTGGAGCGAGAGCGTCGTCGAGGCGATGCTGTATGTGTTCTGGGACCTGAAGCTGAAGGTCGGTCACGCGACCCGCTCGGTGGAAGAATGCCTGCGAGAGGCCCATGCGGACATGACGATCCGCACGTCGCTGCTCGAAGCTCGCTTCCTGTTCGGCGACCGGGAGCTCTTCGACAATCTGGAGAAGCGCTTCGATCAGGAGATCGTCGCGACCTCGGCGGCGGAGTTCGTGGACGCCAAGCTCAAGGAGCGCGATGCCCGCGTGGCCAAGGCCGGCGCGTCCCGCTACCTCGTCGAGCCGAACGTGAAGGACGGCAAGGGGGGGCTGCGCGATCTCAACACGCTCTTCTGGATCGCCAAGTACGTCTACCGGGTGAAGGAGCCCAAGGAGCTGGTGAAGGCGGGGCTCTTCACGCCGGCGGAGTTCAACCTCTTCTCGCGCTGCGAGGAGTTCCTGTGGCGCGTGCGCTGCCACATGCATTTCGCCACCGGCCGCGCCGAGGAGCGCCTGACCTTCGACCTGCAGCGCACCATCGCAGAGCGCATCGGCTTTGCGCCGCGGGGCGGCCTGTCGGCGGTCGAGCGCTTCATGAAATCCTACTTTCTCATCGCCAAGGACGTCGGCGACCTCACGGCCATCGTCTGCGCCGAGCTCGAGGCGCGCCAGACCAAACGCCGTCCGATGCTCGACCGCATGTTCGGCCGCTTCCGACGCCGCAGCGGCGGTGCGCTGGTGAGCGAAGGCTTCATCATCGACAACAACCGCCTCAACGTGGAGAACGAGGAGGCGTTCAAGCGCGATCCGGTCAACCTGATCCGCCTGTTCTGGCTCGCCGACCGGCGCAACCTCGCCATTCATCCCGACGCGACGCGCCTTGCGACGCGCTCGCTCAAGCTCATCGGGCACAACCTGCGCACCGATCCCGAGGCCAATAAGCTGTTCCTGGAGATCATCACGTCCAAGAATGCCCCCGAGGTGGTGCTGCGGCGGATGAACGAGGCCGGGGTGCTCGGGCGTTTCATCCCGGATTTCGGACGCATCGTCGCGATGATGCAGTTCAACATGTATCATCACTACACAGTGGACGAGCACCTGATCCGCTCGGTCGGCGTGCTCACCGAGATCGAGGCCGGACAGCTCGGGAGCGAGCATCCGCTCGCCAACCAGATCTTCCCCTCCATCCGCAACCGCCGCGCCCTCTACGTGGCGGTGTTCCTGCACGACATTGCCAAGGGCCGGCCGGAGGATCACTCGGAAGCCGGGGCCGTGATCGCCCGCAAGCTCGGACCGCGCTTCGGCCTCACCGAGGCGGAGACCGAGACCGTGGCGTGGCTCGTCGAACACCATCTTCTCATGTCGAACACGGCCCAGAGCCGCGATCTGTCGGATCCCGCCACCATCAAGAGCTTTGCCGAGGTGGTGCAGACCATGGAGCGCCTGAAGCTGCTCCTCGTGCTCACCATCGCGGACATCAAGGCGGTGGGGCCGGGCACCTGGACCGGCTGGAAGGGGCAGCTCCTGCGCAATCTCTACCAAGAGACGGAGGTGATCCTCGGCGGCGGCGCGGTCGACCTCGCCCGCTCCGAGCGCGTGCGCCTGGCACAGGAGCAACTGCGCTCCGAGCTGCCCGACTGGTCCGATGCGGAATTCGAGGCCTTCGCCGCGCGCCATACGCCGGGCTACTGGCTGAAGACCGACGAGACCCGGCGGGCCAAGCAGGCCCGGCTCCTGCGGGAGGCCGAGAAGGGCGGCCGCACGGTGACCACGGCCTACGAGACGGACCAGTTCCGGGGCGTGACGGAGTTGACCATCCTGTCGCCTGACCATCCGCGCCTGCTTGCCATCGTGACGGGCGCCTGCGCGGCGGCGGGCGGCAATATCGTGGATGCGCAGATCTTCACCACCACGGACGGCATGGCGCTGGACACCATCGTGCTCTCCCGTGCCTTCGACCGGGACGAGGACGAGCTGCGCCGGGCCGAGCGGGTCGCCAAGGCCATCGAGCGGGCCCTGAAGGGGGAGGTGAAGATCGCCGATCTCGTGGACGGCAAGCGCCCGGCCAAGGAGCGCTCCAAGGCCTTCCACGTGCCGCCGGAGGTCAACATCGACAATTCCCTGTCGAGCCGCCAGACGGTGATCGAGATTTCGGGCCTCGACCGGCCGGGCCTGCTCTACGACCTCACGACCGCCCTGGGAAAGCTGAACCTGAACATCGCCTCGGCCCATATCGTGACCTTCGGCGAAAAAGCCGTGGACGTGTTCTACGTGACCGACCTGACGGGCACGAAGATCACCCATGCGGGGCGCCAGGCCACCATCACCCGCACCCTGCTCGAGGTGTTCATGGCCGAGGAAACAGAGCCCCTCCACAGGCGAAGTGCTTGATTTGTCGGGCCAGGGACCTGATATGTGGCCCGAACCTTTCTTTCTCCCACCTTTAGTTGATCGACCATGAATCCGAACGACACGGAAAACCAGAACGCGGCCCCCCAGGCCGAGCCCGCCACTGACGCCGCTTCCGGAGCGGCTTCCGCGCCCGAGGCCGATCCGATTGCCGTTCTCGAGGCCGAGAAGGCAGACCTGAAGGACAAGCTTCTGCGCCTGATGGCCGACATGGAGAACCTGCGCCGCCGCACCGAGCGCGAGATCGCGGATGCGCGGACCTACGCGGTGGCGAACTTCGCCCGCGACATGCTCAACGTGGCCGACAATATCCACCGGGCCATCGAGAGCGTCCCCGAGGAAGCCCGCAGCACCGCCGAAGGCGCCTTCAAGGGCCTCATCGAGGGGATCGACCTCACCGAGCGCGACCTGCTCAAGACCCTCGAGCGCCACGGTGTGAAGAGGCTCGACCCGCAGGGCCAGAAGTTCGACCCCAACGTGCATCAGGCCATGTTCGAGATCCCCAACGCGGAGGTCCCGAACGGCACGGTCCTGCAGGTGGTCCAGTCGGGCTACGTCATCGGCGAGCGCGTCCTGCGCCCGGCCCTGGTCGGCGTCTCCAAGGGCGGCCCGAAGGCCGCCGCCAACGGTGCCGAAGCGACGGATAATTCCTCGGCTCAGTAAACGGAGCCTACCCCGATTTTCAGCCGAAGCGATAGCGGCTTCGGCTGAAAATGCTGTAAGCGAACACCGCAGGCCCTCATCCTGAGGAGGTCGCTCCAGCGACCGTCTCGAAGGACGAGGGCGTTTCCAGAGATCACCGGATCCTCCTTCAAGATGCCGCTTTCAGCGGCTCCTCAGGATGAGGTCCGGGATTATGGCAGGTGTTCCCGGTGGACTTTCTTCAAAGCATTCCCTTCGAAACCATCGGCGTCGCGGTCTTCGCACTGTCCGGTGCCCTGATGGCCGCCCGCAAGGGCATGGATCCGTTCGGCTTCGCCTTGCTCGCCACCCTCACCGGGGTCGGCGGCGGCACGGTCAGGGACCTGCTCATCGGCACACGGCCCGTCTTCTGGGTCGGGGATCCGACCGACGTGCTCGTCTGCCTGATCGTGGCGGAACTCGTCTTCGCCCTCGGGCCCAAGCGGGTGGCGATGATCGAGGGCGGGCGACAGGGCCGTGTCCTCCTGTGGGCGGATGCCCTGGGACTGGCCCTTTTCGCCGTCTCGGGCACCGGCAAGGCGCTGGCGGCCGGCGTTCCGGCTCTTTCGGCCATTGCGCTGGGCACCATCACGGCCACCTTCGGCGGCATCATCCGCGACATCTTTGCCGGAACGACGCCCCTGGTCCTGCGCCAGGAGATCTATGTCACGGCCGCGGCCCTCGGCGCGTCCGTGATGGTGGCCCTGCAGGCAGCGGGTCTCGGCCCGTTCCCGAGCGCCGCTGCAGGCTTCGCAGCCGCCTTCATCTTAAGGGCGCTCGCCCTCCTGCGCGGCTGGTCCCTGCCGACATTCCCGAAGCGGGACTAAAGCATCGAACGCAAAAGTGGGAACCGGTTTTGCGTGAAAAGATGCGCAAGACCAAAAGCCTGAAGCATCGGACGTGGGTTCGAATCCACTTCCGATGCTTCAGGGATTCATATCCACCCCGTCGATCACGGTCCGGAAGCGGGGCAGGTTCTGGTCGCGCTGCTCGACCCGGGTGAGGCCGATCATGCGCACGTAACGGTCGGGGTCGAAGCGGATGGTCTGCATCACCACGATCGGCTGGCCGGATTCGGCTTCCACCGCCGTGGCGACGATCTCGTGCCAGTCCTGGCCCTTGAACCGGAAGGACTCGGAGCGCTCGATCTTGATGTCCTTGAGGATCTGGTTGGAATTCAGGGCCGCGCGAGCGAACTGGCTGCGTTTTTCCTGAGGCGGAATGGGCACGTTGAGGGAGGCCGCCACGATAATCATCGGTTGCTCAACCGCCTTGATCGTGTCCTGCGGGCCGTCCGTGAACAGGGCCGAGTTGCCCGAAATTACCCGGACCGGCCGGAAGCCGGCCTTGTCGCCGAGCCGGAAGGGCAGGGCGGAGATCTGCTCGTCGACGGACACCGGGCCGCGCAGGGCGATGCTTTTCAGAGCCTCCCGCATCTGTGCCTCGCTGTAGCCGTCCTGGCCGCCGCGCACCTGCGCGATCACGAGGGCGGTGAGGTCCTCGTCCTGGACCGCCATCACCCATTTGCGGCCCTGCACGGGCCCCGCCATGGTGCCGCCGATGAGAACGCCCGTCCGGGTGCCGAGCTTCAGGCTCTCCCGGGAGGTCTCGCTCATGCCCTGACGCTTCAGCGCTTCCTTGGTGAGACCGTTCACCAGCTGACCGTAAGCCGCCGCGGGCATTTCCACGAAGTTGATGGCGGCGGCCTTCTCCTCGCTCTCGAAGCCGCTGAAGCGCTTCGAGACCAGCATGTCCTCAGGCGGTACGATGCCGATCCGCGAAGCGGGCGGGAAAACCGGCTCGGCCGCGAGGGCAGCATGAGCTGTCAGGACGAGAGCCAGTGTAGCGGCTGCAAAACCTTTCATGGATGCCTCTTCAAAAGGAAACTTGCAGGTCGTGAGAAGCTAAAGCGGCTTTCCCACCTTGCGCAAGGTGAGATTGAGCCGCCCGCCCTGCGGCAGCAGGTCCGAGCTTCCTGCCATGAGGCGGTCGATCCCATGATAGATCAGCCGCGCGGGCCCGCCGAACACGATCGCGTCACCGGAGCGAAGCCTGACGGATTTCGTGGGGTCCTTCCGGTCCAGGCCGCCATAGCGGAACAGCGCCGTATCCCCGAGGGAGATCGACACGACCGGGGCGGCGAACTCTTCCTCGTCCTTGTCCTGGTGCAGGCCCATCCGGGCCGTGGGCTCATAGAAATTGATCAGGCAGGCATCGGGCGGGTGCGGATACTCGCTCAGCTCCTCCCACGCCCGCAGCACCTGCTCCGGCATGGCGGGCCAGGGCCGGCCCGTTTCAGGGTGGGTCGGCTGGTAGCGATAACCCTCCAGGTCCGACACCCAGCCGAGCGGCCCGCAATTGGTCATGCGCACGGAGAACGGTTTTCCCGTGCGCGGCATGCGCGGGGTGAACAGGGGAGCATCGCGCGTGATCTCGCGCAGGGACTGGAGCAGCCGCTCCTGGGCTGGGCGGTCGAGATAGCCGGGGTAATAGGTAAGGCCGGGGGCGAGGGTGATGGAGGTCATTAAGGCGGTGCCCTTATTCCCTCCCCCTTGTGGGGAGGGGTGGCTGCTGAAGCAGCCGGGGTGGGGGTGCCGGCGCCAGACCTTCATAGGCTATCGCTCACACCCCCACCTCCACCTCCTCCCCACAAGGGGGAGGAGGGCGCATCGAGCGTGTGTTTACCCTTCCAGCACCTTCTTGCTGGCGACGGTCGTGTCGTCGTTGAGGTCGTAGACCAGCGGGATACCCGTCGCGAGTTCGAGGCTCGGGATGGTCTCGGAGGTCAGGCCGTCGAGCACCATCACGAGGGCGCGGAGCGAATTGCCGTGGGCGGCCACCAGCACGCGCTCACCGCGCATGACGCGGGGCAGGATCTCGCGGATGTAGTAGGGCAGCACGCGGGCAACCGTATCCTTCAGGCTCTCGCCGCCGGGCGGGGGCACATCGTAGGAGCGGCGCCAGATATGGACCTGCTCCTCGCCCCAGCGGGCGCGGGCATCGTCCTTGTTGAGGCCGGAGAGGTCGCCATAATCGCGCTCGTTCAGGGCCTGGTTTGCGATCGTCTTCAGGTTGGGCTGGCCGATCTCTTCCAGGATCAGCTTGCAGGTGGCTTGAGCCCGGGAGAGGTCCGACGTGAAGGCGACGTCGAACTGGACGCCCATCTCCTTCAGGCGACGGCCGGCGTTGCGCGCCTCCTCGATGCCGAGATCGGTGAGCCCCGGATCCTTCCAGCCGGTGAACAGGTTCTTGAGGTTCCATTCGCTCTGGCCGTGGCGTGCAAGGACGAGAAGGCGGTTCATGCTGAAAGTTCTCCGCTTTGTTCCCTTCCCCTTGCGGGGAGGGACGAGGTGTTAGAGCTGATCGAGACCAAGGACATTGGCCATGGTGTAATAGCCGGGCTTCTTGTCGAAGCCCCAGAGCGCTGCCTTCACGGCGCCGCGGGCGAAGATGCTCCGGTCTTCGGCACGGTGCGCCAGCTCCAGGCGCTCGCCGGCGCCCGCGAAGATCACGGAATGTTCGCCCACCACCGTCCCGCCGCGCAGGGTGGCAAAGCCGATGTCGCCGGGAGTGCGCGCGCCGGTATGACCGTCGCGGCTGCGCACGGAGCGCTCCTTCAAGGAGATCTTGCGCCCCTCCGCCGCCGCCTCGCCGAGGAGGAGTGCCGTGCCCGAAGGCGCGTCCACCTTCATGCGGTGGTGCATTTCGAGAATTTCGATGTCGAAATCCTCACCCAGCGTCGCTGCGACCTTGCGCACGAGGCCGGCGAGGAGGTTGACGCCGAGCGACATGTTGCCGGATTGGATGATGCGCGCATGGCGCGCGGCCGCCTCCAGCTTGGCGAAGTCGGCTTCCTGCAGGCCGGTGGTTCCGACCACGTGGACGATGCGCGCCTGGGCGGCCAGTGCGGCGAAGGCCGTGGTGGCGGCGGGCGCGGTGAAATCGAGCACGCCGTCGGCCTGGGCGAAGACGGTGAGCGGATCGTCGGTCACGTCCACGTCGAGGAGGCCTGTTCCGGCGAGAAGCCCGGCATCGTGCCCGAGTGCCGGAGAGCCTTCCCGCTCGATGGCGCCGACGAGGGTGCAGCCCTCCGTCTCGGCCACGGCCTTGATGAGCATGCGCCCCATGCGTCCGGCAGCCCCCACCACGACCAGTCGCATCTCGCTCATGCCGCTCTCCTGCAGTTACGGGCTCAGGGTATAGCCGCTTAGGGGAGGGCTGAGAAGCGTGGAGATGACGGGTACTCGCCGTCATTCCGGGGCCTCAGGCCGGGAATGACACCGCCACGTCATGGCCGGCCTTGTGCCGGCCATCCCGATTGTGTGAAGCGCCGCGCCTTCCAGAAGCGAGATCACCGGCACAAGGCCGGTGATGACGGTTGAGAAAATTCAACCTGGCTGCGGACCCTCGTAACCCTCGATGATGATGATGTCGGCGACCGCATGGCCGTCGCGATGGGCCTTGGCCGCCTGGTATTCAGGGGAATCCCAGCACTCCAGGGCCGCCTGATAGCTCGGGAACTCGATCACCACGTTGCGGGCGCGGGCCTCGCCTTCGGCGATCCGGTACGCGCCGCCGCGCACCAGGAAGCGGGCGCCGTATTTGGCGAAGGGGACGGCGTTCGCCTTCACGTAGTTCTGGTAGGCGTCGGGGTTCGAGACGTCGACGCGGCCGATCCAATAACCCTTCATGGCCTCAGGCTCCTTCCACGAGAACGAATTCCGCCACGCAGGCGCCTTCGCGCTTGGCTTTCGCCGCCTGATATTCCGGCGAGTGGTAATAGGTGCGGGCCTGCTCGACCGAGTCGAACTCGATCACCACGTTGCGGGGCCGCGCCTCGCCCTCCAGCGCCTCGTAGGCGCCGCCGCGCACCAGCGGCCGCCCGCCATACTGACGGATCGCCTCCGTCGCGCCCTTGGCATATTCCGCATAGGCTTCGGGGTTCGTGACGGTCACGCGGGCAATGACATAGCCTTTGGGCATGAGGCGCTCCTCTTGATTTCGGGGAGGCGCAGCGAACGCCAGCGGAGCCGCAGCGTCAAGCCTTCATGTCGGCGATTTCCCGCACAATCGCTTCCGCCGCGGCGCGTGGGTCGGCGGCCTTCACGATGGGCCTCGCCACCACGAGGTGATTGGCGCCGAGCCGGATGCCTTCGGCGGGTGTCACGACGCGCTTCTGGTCGCCCGCCTCCGCACCGGCGGGGCGGATGCCCGGGGTGACGATGAGGCGGTCGGGGCCGACGATGGCGCGCACGCGCTCCGCTTCCGTGGCCGCGCAGACGATCCCGTCGATGCCGAGGTCGCGCGCCTGCCCGGCGCGGCGGGCGACGAGTTCCGCGGCCGTCACGGGAGCATAGCCCGCCTCGACGAGGTCGTTGTCGTCGTAGGAGGTGAGCACGGTGACCGCGAGGATTTTCAGGGACGATCCCGCCTTTCCGGCCACCGCCGCGCGCATGGTCTGCGGATAGGCGTGGACCGTCAGGAACGTGGCGCCGAGGCGGGCGACCGAGCGCACGCCTTCCTCCACGGTGTTGCCGATGTCGTGGAGCTTGAGGTCGAGAAAGACCTTCTTGCCCTGGCCGATCAGCTCGCGGGCGAACTCGAAGCCGCCCGCATAGGCGAGCTGGTAGCCGATCTTGTAGAAGGTCCCCGCATCCCCGATGCGCGCGACGACGGCGCGGGCCTCCTCGACCGAGGGGACGTCGAGGCCGATGATGAGTTTGTCGCGAATGTCTCCTGAAACGGAATTCGTCGGAAGAGACATCGCGGCGCTCATGGGTGGTTGACCTTGTTGTAGACCCAGACGCGGGCCGGGGGGAGGTTGCGCCAGATCCGGTTCGAGGCCCTGGCCTTGTGCGTTTGCGAGCGCGCCGGGATCGGCGGCACCACCGCGTAGGTGAACTGGATGAAGGGCGCGTTCGGATGCATCAGCTCCTGGGCGGTCTCCAGAAGCTCCAGGCGCTGGTCCATGGGCTTGGTGAAGAGCGGCAGGCTCGACACGGTCGCGGCCGCGGGCTCCTTCAGGATATCGCCGAGGGTTTCCTTGAGATCGTAGGCATCGCCCTGGATGATCGTCGCCTTCGGGAAGCGGCGCTTCAGGAGCTGGCAGAACTCGGGATTGAACTCGATCAGGACCAAGCGCTCCTGCGCCACGCCGCGCCGGATCAGGGCGTCGGTCACGGGGCCTGTGCCGGGGCCGAGCTCGATGACCGGGCCCGGAATGCGCGGATCCACATAGGACGCCATGGTCCGGGCCAGGATCTTGCCGGAAGGGGTCACGGCCCCGATGACGAGAGGCCGCTCGAGCCAGGAACGCAGGAACCGGGCCTCATCCTGGAAGCGATCCTTCTTGAGAGGGATTTTCCGGGCCGTGGGCCGTTGGAACGACTGATGCACTGAGAAGACCCTTTGTGCGGCGGATCACGTTCGCGGTTGAGAACCCTGAAGCATCCGACCCGGGAGTGGAGGCCACTTGTGGAGGCCGCTTCCGGGATCGATCCGATGCTTACGCTTTATACCGGCCCATCGTCTAGAGCGGAAAAACCGGATCCACTTCTTCCGTACGATGCGCTGATAAAACGACCGTCAAGTTAAGTTGATCCGCCGAGCCCGTCGATAAACTCCCGGAAACGCGAGAAAAATCCCGAGCTTTCCGGATGGTTTTCCTTGGAGCATTCCTGGTCGAACTCGGTCAGGAGCTCGCGCTGGCGCTTGGTCAGCTTCTGCGGGGTTTCCACAACAACCTGGATGTAGAGGTCGCCCACGTCCCGCGAGCGCAGCACCGGCATGCCCTTGCCCCGCAGGCGGAACTGCTTGCCGGTCTGGGTGCCCTCGGGGACCTTCACGAGCGCATCGGTGCCGCCCAGCGTCGGAACGCTGAACTCGCCGCCGAGCGCCGCCGTCACCATGGAGATCGGCACCCGGCAGAACAGGTCCGCCCCGTCGCGCTGGTAGAACGGGTGGGGTTTCAGGGAGAGGAAGATGTAGAGATCGCCCGCGGGCCCGCCGCGCAGGCCGGCCTCGCCTTCGCCCGCGAGGCGGATGCGCGTGCCGTCCTCGACGCCCGCCGGAATGTTGACCGACAGGGTACGCTCGCGGGTGACCCGGCCGGCGCCGCCGCACTGGCCGCAGGGGTCGTCGATGACCTCGCCGCGCCCGTGGCAGTTGGGGCAGGTGCGCTCGATGGAGAAGAACCCTTGGGTCGCCCGCACCCGACCGGCGCCGCCGCAGGTGGGGCAGGTCTTGGGCTTGGAGCCCGGCTTCGCGCCCGAGCCCGAACAGGCCTCGCAGGTGATGGAGGTCGGGATCTTCAGCTCGGCGGTCTTGCCGTTGAAGGCCTCGTCGAGGGAGATCTCGAGGTTGTAGCGCATGTCGGCGCCGCGCTCGCGCCCGCCGGTGCTCCGGCCCCGCCCGCCGCCGCGTCCGGTCGCATCGCCGAAGAAATTCTCGAAGATGTCCGACATGAAGTCGGAGAAGTCGCCGCCGAAGCCCGGCCCGCCAGCCCCGGCGCCGCCGTTGGCGAAGGCCGCGTGGCCGTAGCGGTCGTAGGCCGCGCGCTTCTGGCCGTCGGAGAGGGTCTGGTAGGCCTCGTTGATTTCCTTGAACTTGATCTCGGCCTCGTGGTCCCCCGGGTTGCGGTCCGGGTGGTACTGCATCGCGAGCTTGCGGAAGGCGGATTTCATTTCCGCTTCGGTCGCAGTCTTCGCGACGCCGAGAACCTCGTAATAATCGCGCTTGGACATGTCAGGCGCCCCTCGGAGCGTCGATGTGCTCCATCATTGTGCCGGACCTTTTCGCACGCGCTGCACAGGAAAAGGCTCCAAAAGCATTTTCCAGCGCATCGTGGGAAGCGGTCTGTCGATCGGTCATGGGTGTTTTAAGCTCGTTTCATGAAAACGGCACCCGGTCACGAAACCGGGTGCCGAATTCTTCAGAAGGTGTGCATCGCCTTAGGCGCGCTTCTTCTTGTCGCCTTCGTCGACTTCCTGGAAGTCGGCATCGATGACGTCGTCCTTCTTCGGCTCTTCGGACGAGGCCTGCTCGCCGCCTTCGCCGGCATTCGCCTGGGCGGCATACATGGCTTCGCCGAGCTTCATGGAAGCCTGCATCAGGTCCGTGGTACGGGCCTTGATGACCTCGGCATCCTCGCCGGCCAGAGCCTGGCGGAGCGCGTCGATGGCGGTCGTGATGCCCTGCTTGTCGGATTCGGAGACCTTGTCGCCGTATTCCGTCAGGGACTTCTCGGTGGCGTGGATCAGGCTCTCGCCCTGGTTCTTCGCCTCGACGACCTCACGACGCTTCTTGTCTTCCTCGGCGTGAGCCTCGGCGTCCTTCACCATCTTCTCGATGTCGGAATCGGACAGGCCGCCGGAGGCCTGGATGCGGATCTGGTGCTCCTTGCCGGTCGCCTTGTCCTTCGCCGTGACGTTCACGATGCCGTTCGCGTCGATGTCGAAGGTCACCTCGATCTGCGGCACGCCGCGCGGCGCGGGCGGAATGCCCACGAGGTCGAACTGGCCGAGCAGCTTGTTGTCCGCCGCCATTTCGCGCTCGCCCTGGAAGACCCGGATGGTGACCGCGTTCTGGTTGTCTTCCGCGGTGGAGAACACCTGGCTCTTCTTGGTCGGGATCGTCGTGTTGCGGTCGATCAGACGGGTGAACACGCCGCCGAGGGTCTCGATGCCGAGCGACAGCGGGGTCACGTCGAGGAGCAGCACGTCTTTGACGTCGCCCTGGAGCACGCCGGCCTGGATCGCCGCGCCGATGGCCACGACCTCGTCCGGGTTCACGCCCTTATGGGGTTCCTTGCCGAAGAACTGCTTCACGACTTCCTGGATCTTCGGCATGCGGGTCATGCCGCCGACCAGGACCACCTCGTCGATGTCGCCGGCGGAAATGCCGGCGTCCTTGAGGGCCTTGCGGCAGGGCTCGATGGTCTTCTGCACGAGGTCGTCGACGAGCTGCTCGAACTTGGCGCGCGAGAGCTTGAGGGCGAGGTGCTTCGGACCGGAAGCGTCGGCCGTGATGTAGGGCAGGTTGATCTCGGTCTGCTGGGCCGAGGAGAGCTCGATCTTGGCCTTCTCGGCGGCTTCCTTCAGGCGCTGCAGGGCGAGCTTGTCCTTGGTCAGGTCGATGCCCTGTTCCTTCTTGAACTCGGCCGCGAGGTACTCGACGAGGCGCATGTCGAAGTCTTCACCGCCGAGGAAGGTGTCGCCGTTGGTGGACTTCACCTCGAACACGCCGTCGCCGATCTCGAGGACCGACACGTCGAAGGTGCCGCCGCCGAGGTCGTAGACCGCGATCATGCCGGTCTGCTTCTTGTCCAGGCCGTAGGCCAGGGCCGCAGCGGTCGGCTCGTTGATGATGCGCAGCACCTCGAGACCGGCGATCTTGCCGGCGTCCTTGGTGGCCTGACGCTGGGCGTCGTTGAAGTACGCCGGAACGGTGATGACCGCCTGGGTGACCGGCTGCCCGAGATAAGACTCGGCCGTCTCCTTCATCTTCTGAAGGGTGAAGGCGGAGATCTGCGAGGGCGAGTATTGCTTGCCGTCGGCCTCGACCCAGGCGTCGCCGTTCGGGCCGCGGATGATGTGATATGGAACGAGGCCCATGTCCTTCTTGGTCATGGGATCGTCGAAGGTGCGGCCGATCAGGCGCTTGATGGCGAAGAAGGTGCGCGACGGGTTCGTGACCGCCTGGCGCTTGGCCGGTTGGCCGACGAGGCGCTCGCCTTCGTCCGTGAAGGCCACGATGGACGGGGTCGTCCGGGCGCCTTCTGCGTTTTCAATGACTTTAGGCGTCGTGCCTTCCATGACAGCGACGCAGGAATTGGTGGTGCCGAGGTCGATACCGATGACCTTACCCATGGCGGGATCCCTCACTTTCAAGCAGACCGCCGAGCCCTGAAAGCAGCCCGGCCCATGGCTTACATGTTGATGACTATCAGCCGGGGCCGGTTCAAACCGAGCCGTGCCCCATGCTGGCGCTGATATAAGAAGGGGCGTTCGGGGCTGCAAGACAATCCTGAAGGCTCAAATGCCTCATTTCGTCGGATCCTGCGCCTGTTGCATGACTGCAAGGGAGGGCAGGCCGGGTTTTGCTTCAGGGCAGGCCGGGCTCACGGGCGGAGCTTACAGGTATCTCTGATGTGTAACGTAAGGTAAGATCAAAGCTCATGGCATTTCCTGGCGCTCTCACGAGCGCCGCCCGCCTGACCCATTTTGGAAGCGGCCCATGGCCAAGATTGTCTTTGCACTGATCGCAACGGGATTGGCTTTGCCGGCCCAGGCCCACGACATCTATTCCCATCTGCTGGATTCCTGGGGCAACAGCTGCTGCAGCGAAAAGGATTGCCGCCCGGCGCCCTACCGGGTGACCCCGACCGGCGTGCAGATGCTCGTCGACGGAGAGTGGGTCGAGGTGCCGGGCTACACGATCCAGTACCGGTCCCTGCTCGGAGATGCCGGGGAAACGGGCGGAGGGCATTGGTGCGGCCGCGCCTATCAGAGGGTCGACAACAGCGTGTTCCACGTCACGCAATGCGCGGTGCTGCCGCCGAGCAACGCCCTCCTGAACCTCCAGCGCGACGATATGGGCATCAGGGGGCATCCCTAACGGTCGACATCTCAGACTCAGGAGGGGCGGTCGTTGGGCTCGCTTTCTAAAGCAGCTGACTTGTCCCTCATTCGCTCGGTGTAGCTTGGTTGTACATGAAATATATGCAACTCTGTTCTGATGTCGGTTGCCGCTTCCTGCACTTTGAAGGCGATCCTTGCCGCTTCGGCTCCTGTCGCGATTATTCTGAGGCGGGGTCCGACAGAGCAGGTTTGCGTCATTCACTGGGATCTGTCTCGCGACCGATTTGAGATCGGCCAGTGGTTCAAAGGCAGGATCCTGGAAGCGGCCTTATCACCTGGCGGCAAATGGCTTGTGGCCTTCTGCTCCAAACATGGTCGGACTTGGACTTCCCTGTCGAGGTCTCCATACCTCACTGCTCATGCAATCTGGCACAAAGCCGATCATTGGCCCGGAGGAGGATGCTTCCCCACAGACGACCGTCTCCTCCTCAAACATTCAAAAGAGGAGACTGAGGTCAACGCGTTTGCAGGCCGAATTCCCGATGAGATTATCGTAGAACTGGTTGACCTGCGCGACATTGCCGGGATCGAGCTGCAGGCGGGCTCTTGGCAGGCCATACCTGTGGAATGGTCGAGGCGATCATCGGATCCTTCTTCTGAACGTTTACCTGTTTGGGCAAAGACGGCCCAATTGGGGCACAGGCTGATTCAGACGGGGAGGGGACAATTCTTCCTTGAAAACCCCCATGAAGCCATGTCGGTTGACGTGAGCAGCTTCGATTGGCGCGATCTGGATTCAAGCACACCAGGTGACTTATTGTTCTCCACTCAAGGCCGCTTGTATCGGCTCAATGCCACAAGGCTGCTCGAAGGTTTCAAGGAACTCGAAGCGGCCGAAGAGATTGTGGGGGCTTCTACGCTCCTAGCAGATTTCACCAATCTCGCTTTCGAGCCAAAAGCAGCTCCCACCTGGGCATTACCTTCATAGATCTAAGCGTTGCTCGGGCCGGGAGCCTTTCCCCGCCTCCCACCCCAGGATCGCCTGCTTGCGGGTGAGCCCCCAATGATAGCCGGTCAGGGCTCCCGAGCGGCCGAGCACCCGGTGGCAGGGGACCACGAAGGAGACCGGGTTCTTGCCGACCGCCGCGCCGACCGCCCGGCAGGCCGAGGGCTTGCCGATGTGGCGGGCGATGTCGGAATAGGTGGTGGCCTTGTCGCGCGGGATGCGCAGCAGGGTCTGCCAGACCCGAACCTCGAAATCCGTGCCGATCAGGACCACCCGCAGGGGCTGCTCCGCCTGCCATTGCGACGGGTTGAAGATGCGCCGCGCCAGCGGCGCGGTGGCGGCCTCATCCTCCACATAGGTGGCCTTGGGCCAGCGCCGGGTCAGGTCCGAGAGGGCCGCCTGCCGGTCGCCGTCATCCACGAATCCGAGCCCCGCGAGGCCCCGGTCGGTGGCGATCAGCACCGCCTCGCCGAAGGGGGAGGGGTGGAAGCCGTAGCGCATGGTGAGCCCTGCGCCGCCTGTCCTGTAATCCCCCGGCGTCATGGCCTCGTGGGTCACGAAGAGATCGTGCAGCCGGGCCGGTCCCGAAAGGCCGACCTCGTAGGTGGCGTCGAGCACGCTGGCGGAATCGGCGAGCAGCGCCTTGGCGTTGTCGAGGGTCAGCGCCTGCAGGAACGCTTTTGGGCTCAAGCCCGCCCAGCGGCGGAAGAGGTGGTGCACATGGGTGGTGGACAGGCCCACATGGTCGGCGATCGCTTCCAGCGAGGGCTGCTCGCGCCAGCGCTCCGAGATGAAGGCAATGATCCGGCGCACCCGCTCGTAATCCGAATGCGGCTCGTCCGGCACGGTGATCGCGCCCGGTTCGATGGTGATGTCGCGTAGCGTGTCCAGCATGGCTCTCATCCTGATTGACGCTCATCCTAGCGGGTCGGGGAGGAGGCGGACACCCGATTCCTGTGGCCTCGTCATGGTCGGCCTTGTGCCGGCCATTTCCATCTGCGGGCCACACCACAGCCCTCATCCTGAGAGGCTGGCTCATATAGTGGCGCGGGTGCTTCCCTCCCCCTTGTGGGGAGGGGTGGCTGCGAAGCAGCCGGGGTGGGGGTGCTGGCGCCAGACCTTCATAGGCTATCGCTCACACCCCCACCTCCTCCCCACAAGGGGGAGGAGAGGTCCCAGTGCATTACGAGTCGGACTCACATGGGCATTGGTCGGTCAAGATGCTGGGTCATCGGAACACCGATCAGATCTCCGGCTGGTGTTTGACATCCAAGGTCTGAGCCCGTTGCATGATCTGGCCCGTGTCCAGCGCCAGCTCCCACTCACATCCGGTCGCTGCGCGCACGCAGCCGCACCATCATCCCGCTTGCAGCGGACGAGGGCTCAGGCGACGGGACCCTTCTGTAGTGCGGCATGCCAAGCCCTATTGCACATCGGTCCGTCCTCCTGGATCCGCCGGACCTGATCAGGGTCCAGCGAAGCACATCCACTCAGTCGTGCCGTGCCTTACGCAGACCTCATCACGGCACCCTCGATGATCACCCCAGCGGTCACATACTTCCACAGCGCGACGAGAAGTTTGCGGGCCAGCGCCACGATCATCGGCTTCTTCAGGCGCCCGCCGTTGCGCCGGACACGCTCCTGGAACCACTGGCTCAGGGCTGAGGCGGGCTGATGGCGCAGCCACAACCAGGCGAGCTGGATCATGGTGGTGCGCAGGCGTGGGTTGCCGGCCTTCGACACGCCTTGCTCGCGATCAATCGATCCGCTCTTCCAGGGGGTGGGGGCCAGGCCCGCATAGGCCGCCACCTGCCGGCGATTGGCGAAGGTGCGGAACAGGCCCTCCGCCCACAGAACAGCGGCGGCTTCCTGACCGATGCCTTTCAGGGGAAGCAGTCGCCCCGGTGGCACGGCGCCGGCCTCCTCATGGGCAGAGGCAAGCAGCTGGTCCCGCTCGGCTTCCACCGCCTTGATCTGTTCCAGCAGCAGCTCCAGCCGATCGAGTTCGCGGCTGATCTGGGTCTTCAGGTGCACTGGCAGCGGCCGGCCATCACCGGTCGTGAGCGCCTCGAGCCGTGTTCTGCGGTCGCGGTGCAGGGGCTCATAGTCGCCGATCCCCTGCGCGAACAGCAGGCCCTTGATCCGGTTGACGTGCTGAACGCGCTCGGCCGTGAGCGTCTTGCGCTCGCGGCTGATGCGGCGCCGATCCTCCTGCTCAGGCGTGGGAGCCCGGACCATCGCACACACCCGCGGCTCCCCACGCTTGTAGGCCAGCAGCGTGCGCACCAGGGCCTCGCCGTCGATCTTGTCGGTCTTGGCCCGCCGGCAGCGGCGCGAGACCGCAATCGAGGCGGGATCGACCACATGGCTCTCGATCCCCTCGCTCTCCAGCACGCGATGGATCCAGAACCCATCCAGACCCGCCTCCTGGATGACAATGATCGGAAATAGCTGACCGGTTCGAGTGCGCGCTTTCTCCTGCAACTGAGCAAGCCGCGTCAGCAGGCCGGCCACATCGCCGCCGCGCACGCTGTGCTTGGACATTGTCTCCCCGGCCCCGGGCGACAGGGACGTGATCAGCCAGACCGAACGACTGAGTTCCAGTGAGACGAAGATTGCGCCAAGATGGGTGCGGATAGCGGTTTGCTCAAATCGGGGCTCAACGGACATCGGTTGGTCTCCAGCGTGAGTGGATATCGCAACCTCACTCTGCCAGAGAGTGGACCGCTATCCACCCCCATAGGATCT
>NZ_QDGA01000051.1 GCF_003347665.1 Microvirga calopogonii | reverse complement strand
TGCCCATCATGGAATGGCTGCCTGCGTATCGGCGTGACTGGCTCGTGACCGACATTCTGGCCGGTCTGGCCGTCTGGGCCGTGATGGTGCCGGAAGGCATGGCCTATTCCAGCATCGTCGGCGTGCCGCCCATCATGGGCCTCTACACCATCGTCCCTCCCCTTGTGATCTACGCGCTGTTCGGCTCCTCGCGCTCGCTCGTCATCGGTCCGGACACGGCCACGGGCCTGATCTCGGCACTGACGGTCGGCGCGCTCGTGGCCCAGGGGACGCCGGACTACAACCTCCTGACGAGCACGCTGGCCGTCCTGATCGGAGCCTTCTTTCTCGCCTTCGGCGCCCTGCGCATGGGCTGGGTCGCGGCCTTCATTCCGACCCCTGTCATGCGCGGTTTCATCGAGGGGCTCGTCTGTGTCACGATCATCGGACAGGTGCCGCACCTGCTCGGCATCGCCGGCACCTCCGGCAACTTCGTGACGAAGCTCTGGTTCGTCTTGCAGCACCTGTGGGAAGCATCGCCGGCTCCGGTGGCAACAGGCCTGCTCAGCCTCGCCGCCATGCTGTTGCTCCGCCATGTCGCCCCGAAGCTGCCGGCCGCGCTGGTGGTTGCGGTGGCCGCCACGATCCTCGTTGCTCTTGTCGGCGGCGAGGCGGCCGGGATCAGCGTGGTGGGGCCTCTCCCATCCGGCTTGCCTCACCTCATAATGCCTGACTTGAGCCCGGACACCCTCGTGGCCCTCGTGCCTGGCGCCCTTGCCATCGTGCTGGTCGGCTATGCCGAGGCGCTCGGCGCCGCCAAGGCCGCGGCCATGCAGGACGGCGGCGCCATTGATCCGAACCAGGAGCTGGTCGCGCATGGTGTCGCCAATGTCTCGAGCGGCCTCTTCGGCGGGTTCCTGGTCGTCGGCAGCCTGTCCAAGACGTCCGTGGCGATGGCGGCCGGCGCGCGCACCCAGATCGCCAACCTCGTCGCCGCCGCCTTGTGTTTCCTGACCCTGATCCTGCTCACGCCGCTGTTTCGCGATCTGCCCCACCCGGCGCTGGCGGCCATCGTGATCGCGGCCATGCTCCACCTGTCAAAACCTGAGTATCTGCGCGCCTTGTACGATCGGAGTCGCTGGGAATTCCTCCTGGCGATCATAGTCATCCTGGCGGAGCTGACGCTCGGCGTTCTTCAGGGCATCGCGCTCGGGGTCGTTCTGGCCCTGCTCCTTCTCATTTATCGCGCGAGCCATCCCCGTGTTGCCGTGCTCGGCCAATTACCGGGGACAGAAGCCTATCGCGACGTCAAAGTGCGCCCCGACGCGACGACATTCCCTGGCCTGCTGATCTGGCGACCCGGGGGGGATCTGTTCTTTGCAAGCATCGGCTACGCCATCGCCAATCTGAACAGAACCCTGACCGCAAGTCGCCCGCCCGCGACCCATGTCCTGTTCAACGCCGAATCCGTGAATTTTATCGATACAAGTGCTTGCGAAGAGCTATCGACCTTCATCCGAGATTTGCACGGCCGGGGTATCACCATCGCCTTCGCCCGCGTGCGCGATCCGGTGCGGGACAGAATGAGAATAGCGGGTATCGAGGCCCTTGTCGGCGATGCAAATTTCTTCGACCGCATCACGGACGGTGTGCGTGCCTGGCGACAGGGACCTCGCCCGGCTGACGCCGTCCACGAGGGCAAGGCGGTATGAGGTAGAAAGGTGTCAGCTCCCCCTTGGCTTTCCTGGCCTCCCAGGCACAGGAGACCTGGGTCGACGGCGTTGGGGATTTCAACCTGAGCAGGAGGAGGTTGTTCATGTCGGTGCGATCAGGTGAGGCCGTTTCGGTTCAAAGATTGCGACGGCAACAACAGATACACGATCAAGCCAATTCGAATGGTGCGACAGACGGCAGTCACACCCGTGTTTCGTCGTTGGACGAACGCAAGCAGGTCGGCCGGGCCCTCCGCAGCGGCATTCCTCGCGCGGAGCACGGAAAGTGGACCAAGAAAAGCACCCGTCCTGATCCGATCGATCTCCTGAGAACGGCCGATGCGGGCCGTATTCCAGAGCTCTTGCCCATTCGATATGAACGCATGCTGCAATCGCCCTTGAGCTTCTACCGGGGTGCCGCCGCGGTGATGGCGGCCGACCTGGCCGGAACTCCGGCGACGGGCATTCGGGTCCAGGCCTGTGGTGATTGCCATCTCATGAATTTCGGTGGCTTTGCCACGCCGGAGCGCAATATTGTCTTCGACATCAACGACTTCGACGAAACCCTGCCGGCCCCATGGGAGTGGGACGTGAAGCGGCTCGCGACGTCGTTTGTCCTGGCCGCGCGGTCCAACGGGATGTCCGACAGCACTGCTCGCGAGGCGGCCGTCGCATGCACGCGCAGCTATCGGAAGCGGTTGGCACAATTCTCGAAAACGAACCCTATCGATGTCTGGTATGCGCGGATCACCGCAGACGACATTATGGACATGTGGCCCGCGCGAGATCGGGATCGGGATCGGGTCCAGAAGAGAATCGACAAGGCTGCGCGGCAACTCGGATCGGAAGTGGACTTCCCAAAATTGACCCATGTCGTCGGAGGACGGCTCGGTATTCATGATGCCCTCCCATTGATCTATCATCCAGACGTCGCCAGGGCGCCCGAGTTCGAGCATCTCGTCGATCAAGCCCTTATGTCCTACCGGAAGTCTCTCGCCGACGACCGGCGCGTCCTGCTTGATCGCTACCGCGTCGTCGATGCGGCGATCAAGGTCGTCGGCGTCGGAAGCGTCGGTCGCCGATGTTGGATCGCATTGATGATGTCAGCCTCGAACGAACCTCTTTTCCTGCAATTCAAGGAGGCCGTCGCATCCGTGCTGGAGCCGTATGCCGGAAGGAGCGCATATCCTCATCATGGCCAGCGGATCGTGATGGGCCAACGCCTGATGCAACCGGCGTCCGATATCTTCCTTGGGTGGGAGACGGCCGAAGCCAGCCACGCGCAGTTCTATGTGCGCCATCTGCGGGATGCCAAGATCAAGCCTCTGGTCGAGGCAATGGATCAAGAGTTGCTTTTGAACTACGGCAAGGTATGCGGCTGGGTGTTGGCCCGCGCTCACGCCAAGACAGGCGACGCCGCAGCGATCGGCGGCTACATCGGCTCGAGCGACGTGTTCGACGAGGCTATCGGCGACTTCTCGCTTGCCTATGCCGATCAAGCCGAGCGCGATCATGCCGCTCTCGGGGCTGCCGTGCGCAAGGGCAAAATTGCGGCCCACTAGCTGCACCACCTTGGCACATTGTGAAGCCGTCAGGAGGAGGTATCCACTCCATCACTTTCCGTTATATCTCGCTGACGGCAGAGAGAATATTCCCTCTGATCGGCCCCAGCACCAAAAATCCGCCATAGGTCTCTCACGCTGGGCGGTCTCGTGATACAATTCGTCCTTCGCAGGCTCTGACGGGAACAGGATGCGATGCTCCATGGCGACGAAGAAGGATCTCCCCCATATCTCGGCCTACCTTGAAGTGGTGCTGCAACTCCTGCGCATCCGAGAGGCCATGACCGTCGAGGAACTCGAGCAGGCTACGGCCGATAGCATGAGTCTCGGTCCGGAGCTTCGGACCCTGCGGACAGAGGATGGTTTCGATCGCCTCCATGCTTATCGCCTCGGATGGGCACTCAGCGGCCTTGCGCAAGCCGGAGCCGTAGCTGAGATCGGGACGGGTGTGATCCGCATTACGCCTGTGGGCGCACGAATGAGCGAGACGGATCTCGCCGATCTCCTGAAGCGATGAGAGGTGTGGGAGATCGTTCTCTCCGAAGCAATGGGCATGTCGTCTCCAGAGCGTACATTTGCGTGACTTGATCCCTTAAAACTGGACCGGCCAAAGTGGGAATTTTCCCGTGATCTCGTCGGGCTGGGAGAGGGGAATGGACCGCACTGTCAGATTAACCGGAGAGTGACCGGATCAGGCTATCCGTGAGGGATGAGTCCGACCCGCCATCCTCGTTACGCTCGCCACCGCTTTTCCACCTGAAGTGATCAGCCATGCCGTCCGGCTTTATTTCCGGTTTCCGCTCAGTCGCCGGAGGGTCGAGGAGATGCTCGCCGCCCGAGGTATCCTGGTCAACCACGAGACGGTGCGCGTAGCGCTTCCTCTCAGCTCATGATCAGGGTGCAAACCTCTTCCGCCGTCCTGCAAACGCCACCGCTGCCGGTCATCGCACAGCCCGAGTTCAAGCCTTCCGAGGCTGGGCCGAGATAACCGGTATCGCGATTACCTGATCTGCCGCTCTTGAAGGGATAGACCTGTCTCAAGTCGTAAAGTTGACGATGCCCTTTTCACTGCCTACCCAATCCAAAGGGCAGCTCTGGGTCACGAGTAGGAGATCGGTATAGAGAATGGGACGTCCGGCTTACCTTGGTAAGCTGACGAAGACCTAGCTTAGCTAGGAGGAGCGTTGAGGCTGGGCTTTATCGGCAGAGAGGCGAAGGTTCACTGCGGGGGCTTCTCTTCAGGAGCACTGCAATGCAGGACAGTATCGCCGACCACACTTGCCGAACCACCACCCCTTGGAACAGCGGTAAGCTGATTGGACCCAAGCCGCCTCTCAAAGCCAAAGAGATCTGGTCTATCCGAGTCAGGCTCCAAGTCGCGCACCGCGTTCGCGACCTTGCCTTGTTCAACCTGGCGCTCGACAGCAAGTTGCGCGCCTGCGATCTGGTCGCGCTCCGGGTCGACGATGTGGCACTCAGTGGACGTGTCCGATCCCGGGCGACCGTAATGCAGCGGAAAACTGGTCGCCCTGTCCAGTTCGAGATCACAGAGCAGACCCGGGAGGCGGTGGGGCGCTGGCTGGAGAAGAAGGCCCTGCATAAGGGTGAGCCGCTGTTCCCAAGCAGAGTCAATCGGCGAAAGCCAATGACAACGCGCCAGTACGCTCGCCTGCTCGGATCCTGGCTTTGTGCGATTGGTCTGGATCCCCTCGCCTATGGCACCCATTCCCTGCGGCGGACCAAAGCCTCGATGATCTACCGAAGGACAGGCAATCTCCGGGCCGTCCAGCTTCTGCTCGGCCATACCAAGATCGAGAGCACTGTTCGATATCTTGGGATCGACGTCGACGATGCCCTTCTGATTGCAGAACAAGTTGAAATCTAAACGCAGAGGCGGCCCGTTGACGAGCCGCCTCAAACTTCACGCATACCGGAGCAACGTCCGGACTTGAGGCTTAATCAGCCACGAGACAAACGACCGGCGCGTGCCAAAAGACGACGTTCCTGTTTAACGTGGAGGATATGGCTTCCTCATGGACCGGCCCTGGTCAACGAACCTTGAACCCGCGGCAGAATCTGGAAGAGGTCACCGACGAGGCCGTAATCTGCTACCTGGAAGATCGGTGCCTCTTAGTCCTTGTTGATCGCCACGATGACCTCCGAAGCCATCATACCCGAGTGCTGGATAGCCCCGGAGATTCCGACCGCGGTTGAGAGATCGGGCGCACCTTGCCGGTCTGGCCGACCTATCAGTCGCCCGGAGCACAGCTGGCATCCACAGCAGCCCGCGAGGCACTCATCGCTACGCCAAGGTCTGCTCGGGTCAATCAGACTGCGCGATTCCCTTGCCTTTGAACTGCGACATGTCCGGGGCCTCGGTCGCATCCACCGTCTCGATCAGGACCGAGCCACCTTCGCTCACCGCCGGAACGGCGGCCATGCGCACTGTGATCACCTTCTTAGATCATGTGGCGGGCTAAGATTTTATTAACCATGTTTGTGGAGCATCGAGCCTCTCCCAGGAGGTTACCCGATGCTGACGCGCCTGACGGATGAGGAGTGCACGGCTATCGTGACGCTGTCGCCTGTCTCGCTTTGGCTTGGTCTGCCGCACACAGCCGGCGGGGTAAAAGTGCGGACGCGAGCCGCTGGGCTGCGCCGGCGATGGGGGGAACCCGCACCGTCAGGCACCTCGCGGCGATGAGCGCGCCGCTCCCGCCAGCCGATGCGCAGCCCGAGGCTGTGACCGGCCCCGCCGCGAACAGCAGCCCGATCGACCTGCCTCTTGGATCGGATGCCGTCCAACGGGTGAGACACCTGCAAAGTGATCTGCGCGTGCTCATCCGGCACTTCGCATGCCGGGCCGAGGCTTCGGCCCTGTCCATCCCAGCGGTCAACGGCCGAGTGGTACCCCCCGGCTCCGCCCCGAGGATTGCCCTCGAACCCCATGCTGCGCTCCTGGTCGTCGCGCCAGAGGCCATCGCCCGCGATGGACGGCTGCTGGGGCAGCTCTACGAGAGCCTGGAGGTCCTGACGAACTTGGCGGCTCCCGCCAACGTCAAGTCCATCCGCCTCACACGGGCCTTTGTGGGTGATGAGGACGAGGATCTGCCCGGCGACACGCGGTCTCAAGCCCAGTGGCTGTTCCGATGGGTGCGGGGGAGCGCCGTGTTTGGCATCTTGATCTTCTTGGCCACGATCCTGCTGCTGGTCCATATGGATCGGGGGCGACGGGCGGTCCAGCAGCTTGAGCAGATCCGCACCGAGCACCTGGCCGTCGCGAACAGCCTCGGCGTGGCGCGTGTAGCCTCCTCGGCCGCCGGCAGCGCCGCGGACTACGACTGCCCTCAACCTACCACGCCGCCAGTGGCACCTGGGCCGAGCACACCGGCGGAACAGGCCAGCAAGGGCGGCCAGGGGCCCCTCCTATGCGCGCAGATGTTGGATGCGCTGGGTCGCATGAGGATCATCCGCCAGGAGCTGCGGAACTGGAATGTGATCTCCAGCCGCCTCGCCTACGTCTCGCCGATCACTTGGCTGGCCCCGCAGGAGCTGGACCGCACGACCGGACTTTCAGCGGAAGAATGGGAGTCCACCGAGCTGCGGAGCTTGATCATCCTGGCCGCGCTGACGGGCTTTGTGATGCCAATCCTGCTAGGCCTGCTCGGGGCCTGGGTCTACGTCTTCCGCAATATCAACCGGCAGATCCAGACCTCCACGCTTGAGGCATGGGAGAGCATCCATGGTACCCTGCGCATGGTGCTCGGCGCGACCTTGGGCGGGCTGCTTGGCGTGCTCTGGACCAACGATCAGCCGGTTCGGCTGGAGGGCATGTCGCTGCCGCTCGGCGCGCTCGCCTTCTTCGTCGGCTTTAGTGTTGAGATTGTCTTCCGCTTGGTGGACACACTGGTGCGGACGGTCGCCGATAAAATCAGCAAGCCGAGCTGACGCCCGCCAGATTCGGCGGGCAGTAACCACGCGCTGTCCTCCGCCGGCAGCTCGAACCCGGATGAGCCAATCCCAGACTTGGCCACGCGGCCGGGGCTGCACCTTCCGGAGCAGAGTCGCGATGCAGCTGGCGCCTCACGCTACCTGCGTGTTCTGCAGCATGGCCAACGCCGCCTGTCGGCGTCGCTCGGTCCGTTCGAGCCAGCCCCGCCCAAAGCGGCCGAATTCCGGGAGGCCCCGGTAATAGGCGGCTTGGCGTTCGGCCAACCCACCAATCACGGTCGTTGCGTCTGTTGCCAGGGCGGCGCGTAGCGTCTCCGGGCCGACGGCGCCATCCACTTGGTTCGGGGGGAAGCCGAGCACCTGCTGTAGCAGCTCCGCGCTGCGCCGGGTGCCCGCGTTCACCCCGAAGTCGAAGGTACTGAGATCGACGCCCGCGGGCAGGGCGTCACCCCGCAGCGCATTCCAGTAGAGCGCCCGGTAGATCGCCGCCGCGGTCTGCTGGGTCATGTCTTGCACGTCGGCGGGACCGAGCGTCGGTTCGTGATCCCAGTGCTGCAGGGTGGCCAAGGTGATGCCTCTGTTGGTCGCACCCCCGGGGTCGGCTGGGTCATCGACATAGCCGCCCTCCTCGGTGAGGGTGAATGTGAGGCAGGTGTCGAACAGGTCAGCCATCGGGGTTCTCCATCAGGTTGGAACGTGTCCAGACGAGGACCTATGAACAGAGTTCACGATGATGAAAACGAGTGCAAGGGCCACCCGCAACTGAGATGAAGCATCACGACCTCTTCTGATCTTCACGAAGCGCACGACACCTTCAGCCAGCCGGCGTCCGAGACTAGGCTGGTACTCCGCCTACAGGTCCAGATCGACAGTGACCACCGACAGGAAAGGCAGGAGCATGACCCGCATCCAGGCCCCGCACGCGCGGCTTCTCGGCTCCACCCTGGGAGCCGCTCTCGTATTCATGGCTCTGTCGTCCGAGTGGGCGGTCAGTACCCGGTTCCTCGCCGCCTGGGACCTCGGCATCCTGTGTTACTTGGCCTTAGTCTCGATTATGGCGGCACGATCCTCGACGGACATGATGCAGGAGCGGGCGGCCTCTGAGGACGCTGGGGCGGTCGCAGTCCTCATCCTCACCCTGGCGGCGGCCCTGACCAGCCTCGCGGCCATCGCGATGGAACTCCAGGGCCTCCACGACGACATCGCGAGCCAGAAAGCATTACGGTTCTTCATCGCGGCCGTCGCGATCCTGTGCTCCTGGTTCTTCATGCACACGATCTATGCTATCCACTATGCACACGAATATTACGGCGATGCCGGTGAGCGGCGGGGCCTTATCTTTCCGCACGAGAACAAGCCGGATTACTGGGATTTTCTCTACTTCTCGTTCAATTTCGGCGCCGCGGGCCAGACCTCCGACGTAGTCATTGTATCGAAGCGCATGCGTCGCCGCGCGCTTGGCCAGACCATTGTGTCCTTCCTGTTCAACACCATGATCTTGGCGTTCGCCGTCAATATCGGGGCGGCAGTGCTCTAGCTGGTTTGTTGTTGCCAAGCGGCAGGCTGATCACATTTCCAGTGATGCTCTGGTTGGCCTGGACCGTGCGCGAAGAAGGCGCGTATGAGCGAGCGCCGGGCGGGACCGCATCGGCAAACAGTGTGTCCCAATCCCCTTCGGCAGAAGGATTTCGATCAACGGCGAGATGCCATGCATCCGTTCAGGGGCGTTCTCCTCTGTGATGGCTGCAACGAGAACCGCCGACGATCAGGGCTGGGCTTTCGTGCCGAGGTCCTCGAGCACCGCCAAAAGCGCCTCCGGTTGGACTTTGACCGACCCCGCAAACGGATGGTCAATGGCAATGATCACATGCAGCCCCGAGAAGATCAGGAAGGCCAGGATCCCCGTCATGACGGCCTGGACGCGCAGGCTCTCGGTGCCGAAGAACAGCGTGAAACCAACCGTCACGACCGCGCCGCCGAAGAGCACGAACCAAAGCACCCCTGGCACTGCGCCCGAAGCCAGGACCAGCCTCGTGCGGCGGGCCTCGGTCAGGAGGTCAAGTTGACGGAGAGCCTCGGTTAACAGAGCTGTCCCGCGGCCGTCACCGGGGGAGAACGTCAGCAGCGCACCATAGGTGGCGTCCAGCGCGCGCGTGACCGTGTGGCTTGACCCGCTGCGCTCCATGGCGGGCCAGTCCTCGGTGACGGCCGCTCTGACGTAGTGGGTCAAGCCATCGCGGAGGGCGGCGCCGGAATCACCCCCGATGCCGTCCGCCAGGCGGTAGAGCGTCGCTGCGGCCCCAGCCTCCTGGGCTGCCGCATTCTCGGCCACGCTGAACTTTTCCCAGACGATGATCACGGCGAAGGCCAGCAGCACCGCATACAGCACGCCGATGGTCGCGAACGTGAAGCCGGCGACCTCATTGTTGATCCTCAGCCGTTCTGAGGGTACGCGCCGACGAACGAAGACGGGGGCGGCCATTGCAAGCAGGGTTGCCACGCCGATGACAAGCGCGCCCGACAGCCATAAGGGCTGGGTGGTCAGGAGTGCCATGGGTCGACCTGTTCCGATCCCGCCACTATGACCGACGGGAGCAATGGTCCGCAAGTAGCAGAGGCCGTGCAGCAGCGGGTCTTGGTTGTGTAAAAACGCTGACGTGTCGTTCGCTGGAGCAATTCTATGTCTCGTGAGGCCGATTAGACCGGAGAATTCACGGCAAACAAGGCTGATGTTGTACAAATAGTTCGTCGAGAGCGGACCTGTTTGTGTTTTGACACAAGCTGGGTCATGGGCGGCGCTTCAGGGACAGCGCCAAACCGCCGCTTCTGCCGCCCCCGCTCTAGTTCCTGACGCGGAACAGTGACCCCGGTTCTCCACGCCCGACGATGCACTCGAAAAGGAAGAGAGAGCCTCGGTTATCCCAAAAGTGGATTCCACGGCTGGGCCCGCAGCTCTGGTCAGGTTGGCGATAAACGCGTACGTCTGAACGACTGCTCTGGGTCAAACTGAGCCGTTAGACATGGCCTTATGAAAGTCAGCTCACCCTATGAGTTCGGAAGTTCGGCTTTCGTCCGCCTCGTGCCATTAAGCGACCTTCCGGGCTTGCGGATTTCGCGGAAGGCGCATTACGGGGCGGCGGCCAAGCCGTTAAGTTGCCGGTGTCCGAGGAGATCCTCATTGCAAAGCTCTTCAGCTCCATCAACAGCGGGGAGAAAATCCGCCGGATCAATGTCCGACAGGGCCAGTGTCTCAGTCGCGTCGACGCAACCATCCCGATCACCGTCAAGGAAGAACTGGCGGGACCGAAAGTCCATGATCAGGAAAGGCTTCCGTTCGAGTAGGTGGTCGCAGGCCAGGAAGAAGGTCGCGACAGTGTTAGGCCCATCCGGGTCCTCAGCGTAGTACAGGCCCTTGATCAACCGGCCGGCCGCCACGACGCGCGGGCTGTTGCGCAGGATCAACGCATTCAGATCGGGCATAGGCGGCCGTCCCACGCGACATGACTGCAAGGAGGCGGGATAGCGCAGAGGTCGAGCCAAACTGACACTTGTCAGCATCAGAAGAATCGGAAGGCAGAGTAGGACTGCAAACATAACAGCCTCCTCTCAAGTTCAGCTAGTATGCGCTTCCTTGGAGCCGAGGGTTAGCGTTTTGAGCGGTACCGCAAATTTCGCATAACCCGAACCGGCAACACGCTCCCTCGGCCAAGTTGTTGTAAGCATGGCGGAACAGGCGTATTCTTGGGGAGGTAGTTAACCTTGCTTCTCTCGCTCCCCCTCGGGCTTCGACACAGTGCCCCGAGCGCCCCCTGAGGGACCAGGCCCATCCTTAAGGGAGGGGCGTATGTGTTCCAGAACTGCCTTGATGGCCGCCGTTCTCGTCGCCAACCTACCGCTGCCGATACAGGCCCATGACATCTACTCGCATCTGAGAGACGAGGAAGGCGCAAGCTGCTGCGATGACCGGGATTGCCGCCCTGCCTTGTATCGCTTTACCGCACGCGGCGTGCAGATGTTCGTGGATCAGCAATGGATCAACGTACCAAACGAACGCATCCAATACCGCGCCCTGCTCGGAGATGCGGGCGAGACCTATGGAGGGCATTGGTGCGGCTCGCTCTACCAATCCGATGACTCCCAGCAGGACGCGATACTGCATCTGACGAAATGCGCGATCCTGCCGCCTCACGCTGCGTCGGCACAATAGGGTCCGTGATTTCGCATAACGCGCATTACGGCGCAGGCTGGATACGGCCTTCACGAAGGGCGAACGCGGGTTCAGAAATCGCCGTCGGCCTCGGCGGAAGGATGGCACAGAAGGTTACATAGCCCAGATCGTAGCCAAGCCCGTTCTCGAACCGCCCGCACCAATGCCCCCCGTCTGTTTCACCCGTGTCACCAGGAAGCGCCCGATACTGAACCGTGTGATCCGGCACCCAGATCCACTTTCCCTCGACGAACATCTGCACCCCGGACGGCCTCACCCGATAGGGCGCAGGGCGACAATCCCCGTCATCGCAGCAATTCCTTCCGGCTCTGTCTCTCAGAGGCGTGTAGATGTCGTGGGCATCAGTGAGAGGCTCAAAGCTGACGAAGAGCAGGACCGCAAGGAGGCCAAGCTTGGGAGACATAAGCCGCTCTCCCTCATCACGGGTTGGCGGCGCTCATCAGAGCGTCGGGAACGCTACTCCTGTCATTTTACTCCTGAATGAGGGTCCTGTCGCGCGAAGCGGGGCCGGGCTCTCCGACAATAGGGGATATGGAATACAGCGCCATCGATAGTCCGCACTGGGTCAAAGTGTAACGTAGAGCGGATCAAATGAAGGTCCGCTCATCCCAGCGATGCAGAAGCACGGTTAAGGTCAGCCTCGTGCCAGGAAGAGACATTGCCACGATCTTTTTCGCCACGCATCACAAAGGCCCACCCACAGGGTTGGGCCCGAGGGTGGGGCCGTCGCGCCCGTATCAATTGAGCGGCCAAATCATCCTTACCGCGACGCTCCCGGATGAGGCTGCGAAGCGTCGTCATCTGGGCTGTCGGCGCCGTCTTTGGGTGGCCATGCCGGTGTTCAGTTGGGAGCGTCTTGCGTTGACTCTGCCGATTTATGGAGCCGAGAGTTGTTGCCTGATCGCGCGCTCAATCCATTCGTCGCGCGAGATCCCGGTTCGACCCGCCGCTTGCTCGACCTGGCTCAGCAGACCTGGCGGTAAGGGCGTCTGGACGAGAACATCCACCTCATCCGCATCGGACGGCACATAAGCCAAGCCTGTCACCAAGCGCGCGAACCGCCGAACCCGGTCAGCCTTCTGCTTGTCTGAGAGGGTGGCGTCGGCTGCGACGAGCGGGCAATATGCCCCGATCAGATGATCGACAATGAGAGCGGGCTTCATGCCGCTCTTGCGCAGGTCGGCCATTAGCTCCCCAAGCCGATTGCTCGCGGTGACGTCATCGGCCCCTGCATACAGATCACTAAGGGAAGACGCCGCTCCCGGCCTGTCTGCGGCCATGGTATCAGGACAGGTGAAGGTTGCAGCATCGGCCGACGCCGTAAGTGAACTTCCGAACCCGGCCACCGAGACCAAGGCGACGAGCAGGCCCTGTCTGACACTCATCATTTCCTCCTCCGGCATCGTCAGGAGTTTGGTGTGCCAATACGTTGGAAAGATGGATGGTAGATCGTTGAAGCCCATAGCCGGAAACTCGTTGGAAAGTCCGCAGCGGGTCGAGCCTGTGTCAAAACGCGAACAGGCCGCTCCGTCGAGCAATTTAATTTCCTGTAAGCCCCGATAGGCCGAGAAATTTCCGATACAGGAGCGTGAACTTGTACAAATAGTTCGTCAAGATCAGGACGGTCTGAGTTTTGACACACCCTCGGTCACCCAAAGAAATTCCCGGCTTCTTGGGAACGTCCGGTTGCGTGAGGATTGCTGCCTTAAGACAATGTCGCAAGAGTGCCAGGAGCTGACCTTTGCCAAACGCGCGAGGACATCATCAGTTGGCTTGACGAACGAGGTTGAGACCCAAGGCACGTCGGCGCGTCGCTGAAGAATACCGTCCCCTCCTCTCGGATCCTTGCCGCCTGACGGATGGCTTTCCTGTGACCAATCTAGGCCCCTGGCAATGGTGCCGCTACCATCCAGATGCCGATGGTGAGAACCAAGCCCACCGCGACAATGAAGCCAATGAAGCCCACCAGAGCGCCCTCCCACTTGTGGGGAGCGATATCGGGTTTCCAGTCGCTCCCAACCCAACGCCCCACGGTCTCGTAATAGCAGGCCACCGCGACACGTAAGGACGTTGGCGGCGTGCCGGCGGCCTCGTCATCGGTGCCGAGAGGGACTCCACTTGGATCGAACATCGGGTTCTTGTCCCCGGTGAGGCCATGATCGATGTCGGCCTGGAGCATCGTGGCGGTTGGCCGGCCCGAGGGCCAGGGTGGATCCCTCGGCTTGATGGTGCGGGTTGGGGGGATGTCAGAATGATCCGTCAAGCAACCCTCCTGGATCATGAGCCAGTCGCGATGGACAGTACGATCTTCACTCAGCTTGGGATCACGAGCATGCCGCATCGTGCCCACCAGCTCAATGACCCTTCTTGCCTGGTCTGAGCAGGATCGCTGAGGGACATCTGCAACAGGTGGGTGAGGCCTGCCAACTCCACGTTGTCGATGGCCCGCCGGCCACAACTCGAGTGCAGCAGAAGTTCCGCTGTGACAACATCGTCATCTCGGCGCTGTCACGTTAACTGCGACCACGCGCGCTGAGGTCCGATTTGGTCGCCGGAGAGGCTCAAGCAGCAATGTTGGCCACGGCTTTCCATTCCGCCATGGCGGTGAGGCGGTGAGGGTGGGTAGCGCGGGCGGAGCGGTGGGAGCGGGGTGGAACGAAAAGATTGCGGATGGCTGAGAATACATTCACGAACCGCTGCAGGTACCTGGGGATCGAAAGCCCTGCATCACCCGCTCGCGTCGCCGGAACGGCAGATGCGAATTCTCCGCCCGGTTGTTAAGCCCCTGGTGCGAGCGGTGCTCGACTTCTGGTTAACCTGGCGCTGGGCGGCCGCGTAGGAGCCGAGCTTGTCGGTGATCATCCGCTTGGACGGGCGACCCTGCTTCTTCAACAGGCGCTTCAGCAAGCGTTTGGCCGCTTGGGTATCGCGCCGCGTTTGGACGATCTCGTCGAGCACATAGCCGTCCTGATCCACCGCCCGCCAGAGCCAATGCTTCTGGCCGGCGATCGTGACCACGACCTCATCGAGGTGCCAGATATCGCGGCGGCTCGGCGTCTTGCGCCTGAGGCGGCGAGCGTAAGCCGGGCCGAACTTCAGCGCCTACCGGCGAACCGTCTCATAGGAGACGACGATGCCACGCTCGAGCAACATCTCCTCGACGAGCCGCAGGCTCCGTGGGAAACGGAAGTACAACCAGACTGCGTGAGCGATGATCTGAGGTGGAAAGCGGTGGCGCTTGTAGCTGACGGGCTTGGTCATGCCAGTCGATCTATACGACACACCCTCATGACCCAGTTAATGTGACGTCACCCGCCGGCAGCGGCGCCGGCGTTCGAAGGGCCAGCTCCATCGGCTCGGTGGCTCCGGAGCCTGCACCCGCCGGCCGCTCCCCCACCTCAGATCACAGGCGCTGGCAGAATACCAGGTCTGACAGCAGACGACCCACTAGCGCATCGGACGGACCCGCAGGGCCTGCCGATGCGCTCTTCGAAGAGTGGACCATCGGATTAGATCCCAAAAGTGCAAATCCACTTTTGGGTCCGATGCTCTAAGCCTCACATGCAGGATCGGGAGGCTTTGTACGTCACTCGGCAGCCGTGCGTCCTTCGTCGCTGGCTTTACGCTCGACTTCGACGCTGCTGCGAGGCTCCTCCCTGGTGCCGCCTTCAGCCGGTTCTGCGGCTTGCGGTTCCAGCTCCACTTTCTGCCGTTCGCCGTCCCAGCGTGCGGTCACCCGGTCGCCTTCGTGAACCTCGTTCGCAAGCATCGCGCGGGCGAGTTGCGTTTCGAGTTCCGAGCGGATCAGGCGTCGCAACTCGCGCGCGCCGAATTCCGGTCGGAAGCCTGCCGCGGCAAGATGATCGACGAGGCCGTTGTCGATGACGAGTTCGACACCTTGGGCGTGGGCCGTACGCTTCACCCGCTCCAGCTGAAGCTCGACGATGGAGCGGATCTCGCCCCGCGCCAGGGCATGGAAGACGATGATCTCGTCGATGCGGTTGATGAATTCCGGCCGGAAATGGCTGCGCAGAACCTCCATCAGCTCACGCCTGAGCTTGGCCTGATCGTCTTCGCCCGTGCCGCGAAGGTTGAGATGGCGCTGGATGATATCGGAACCTAAGTTCGATGTAGCGATCACGATCGTGTTGGTGAAGTCGACCACGCGGCCCTTGCCGTCGGTCAGCCGGCCGTCATCGAAAACCTGCAGCAGCACGTTGTAGACATCCGGGTGCGCCTTCTCGATCTCGTCGAGGAGCACCACGGAATAGGGCCTGCGCCGCACGCGTTCGGTGAGCTGCCCGCCTTCCTCGTAGCCGACATAGCCGGGAGGGGCGCCGATGAGCCGAGCGACCGCGTGGCGTTCCATGTACTCCGACATGTCGAGGCGGATCATCGCATCCTCATCGCCGAAGACGGTCTCGGCGAGAGCCTTGGCGAGTTCCGTCTTGCCGACGCCGGTCGGCCCTAGGAACAGGAAGGTCGCGATCGGACGCCGACCCTCGCGCAGACCTGCCCGTGCCAAACGAACGGCGTCGCTCACGGCCTTGACGGCCTCCTCCTGGCCGATGATGCGCTTGTGCAGGCGCTCTTCCATGTTCACGAGACGTTGGCGCTCCTCTGTCGTCAGCTCATTGACCGGCACGCCCGTGAGTTTGGATACCACCTGCGCGATGTTCTCGGTACGCACCTCGGTCGAGGCCGAGCTGCGTTCCCGCCTCCACCGTTCGGTTGCTTCCTGCAGATCCTTGCTTCGGGCATCGTGCCGTGCCTGAAGTTCCGAAGCGCGGTCGAACTGCTTGCGGGAGGACGCATAGTCCTGTTCCCGCTTGAGCTGGCGGACTTCCGCCTCCAATTCCTGCACGTCCACAGGCCGGGCGGTGGTCGAGATTTTCACGCGCGCGGCCGCCTGGTCGATCAGGTCGATGGCCTTATCCGGCAGGAAGCGGCCGGTGATGTAGCGATCGGACAGTTCCGCCGCCGCGATGATGGCCTCGTCCGTGATCGTGACCTTGTGGTGCGCCTCAAGCGTGTCCCGCAACCCTCGCAGGATCATGATGGTCTGGGCGACCGTCGGCTCGGGCACGAAGACCGGCTGGAAGCGGCGCTCCAGGGCGGCATCCTTCTCGATGTGCTTCTGGTATTCGTTGAGCGTCGTCGCGCCGATCAGGTTGAGCTCGCCACGGGCGAGTGCAGGCTTGAACACATTGGCGATGTCGAGTCCGCCTTCGCCGCCGCCTTGGCCGGCGCCCACGATGGTGTGGAGTTCGTCGATGAACAGGACGAGTTCATCCTCGCGTTCGGTCACCTCCTTGAGGATCTGCTGGACGCGCTCCTCGAACTCGCCGCGATACTTGGAGCCTGCCACCATGGAATTGATCGAGAGTTCGACAAGGCGCTTGTCGCGGAGGCTCTCGGGCACTTCACCGGCAACAATGCGCTGAGCAAGACCTTCGACGATGGCGGTTTTGCCGACACCCGGTTCGCCGATGAGAACCGGGTTGTTCTTCTTGCGGCGGGCGAGAACCTCGATGGTGGTCTCGATTTCCTGCGCCCGTCCGATCACCGGATCAAGCTTGCCCGCGCGGGCGAGCTTGGTGAGATCGCGCGAGTACTTGTCGAGGTTGGGCGTGTTGGTGGGCGTATCGACCCTTCCTTCCTCGGCGCCGCGGCCGACCACCTTGGTGACCTGCTGGCGGATGGCCTGGGGCGTGAGACCATAGCGGTTCAGGACATCCGGCCCGATGCCTTCACCCTCCTCGGCCAAGCCGATGAGCAGGTGTTCGGGCCCGACATAGGAATGACCGAACTCGCTGGAGACCGAGAAGGCCCGTGACAGAGCGCTCTTCACCCGAGGAGAGACACCGATCTCGCCGCCTTCTTCCGGATTGAAGTCGCCGCGTGGACTTTCTTTGACGATCTGGTTGCGCAGATCGTCAAGGGAGACCTTGAACTGTTCGAGGATGGAGCGGATGACATCGCTTTCGGTGAGCGCCAGGAGCAGATGCTCGGTATCGACCTCGCGGCGGCCGAAGTCGCCGGCGCGCCGGGCGGCCGCTTGCAGGATCTCTTCCGCATGCTCGCTCAGGCGCTCGGCGACACCGGCTGCGGCACCCCGCCCGCGCGCCCGTCCACGCCCGGATCTTGTCGGAACAGACGGTCCTTCATCGCCCGCCTCGGGTCGCTCTCCCGGCCGGCTGCCGATATCGGACGAGGGGCTTCCGCTGAAGAAGTCATCGGAGAAGAAATCATCGAACAAGCTGCCGCGTCCGCCGAAGAGAGATTCCAGCGGAGAGCTCGACCGCTGCTGGCGAGCCAGGCGCCGGTAATCGACATCGCACAGCTCCATGACCTGCCGTTGGCCGTTGCTGACAACCTGCGCTCGAACGGTCGCAGGCCGAACTCCACAAATGTCACACAATCCGTCCGCCATGGTCTTTCCTCCATGCTGACTCTCTCGTGCGGTGGGTGTCGTCAATTCCGTAGGCGTTCGACCCGGCGCACGACTTCGGAGTGGTCATTCATCGCTAGCGGTCGCTCCGGCCGTTACGCAGATCGGGCGGTTCCTGGGGAGATTACGATCTAGGATGATTCTCCAACGCAAATCAGAAACGGCCGATATGATAGTCCGAACAGATCGGCTGGGCAAAACCGGTCGTTGAACCTGAGACATGATTCTTCCGTCATGGTCATCTATCCGGACCACGAGGGAGCAGACCTTTTCGGCCGGAGGAGCGTTTCAGAGCCACTGAGTTCCTGACGACGATACCCATCTGCAACCGAAGAGGCAGTCCATGTCGCACGCGAAGCTGTTTACGCCCTTCCGGGTCGGAGACCTCGAACTCGCCAACCGGATCGTCATCGCGCCCATGTGCCAGTACTCGGCCGAGAACGGTTGCATGAACGACTGGCACCTGATCCATCTGGGCCAGCTCGCGCTCTCGGGCGCTGCGCTCCTGACCATCGAGGCGACGGCCGTTTCACCCGAGGGCCGAATAACCTACGGGGATGTCGGCCTCTATTCGGACGAGTGCGAGGCAGCCATGCGCCGCGTCCTCGACGGCATCCGCCGCTGGTCCGATATGCCGATTGCGATTCAGCTGGGCCATGCCGGGCGCAAGGCGTCCACGGAGGTTCCCTGGAAGGGCGGAAGGCAGATTTCGCGCGATCACGTCAACGGCTGGCAGACGGAGGCTCCCTCGGCGATCCCTCAAGTGGCCGGCGAGGTGCCGCCCAAGGCTCTCGATCACGATGGTCTTGCACGGGTGCGGAAGGCCTTTGCCGACGCGGCCAGACGCGCAGCGCGCCTCGGCCTCGCTGCCGCTCAGATTCACCTTGCCCACGGCTACCTGCTTCACCAGCTCCTGTCTCCGTTGTCCAACCAGCGGGACGACGGGTATGGCGGCTCCCTCGACAATCCGATGCGCTTCCCGCTCGAGGTCTTCGATGCCGTTCGCGCCGCGTTCCCGGCCGAGCGCCCGGTGACGGTGCGCGTCTCGGGCACGGATTGGGCCGAGGGCGGTTGGACGATCGAAGAGACGGAGGAATTCGCGCGAGCCCTCAAGGCACGCGGATGCAGTGCGATCCATGTCTCGAGCGGCGGGCTGACACCGGCCCAGAATATCCCCGTGGGACCGAGCTATCAGGTGCCGCTCGCCCGCGCGCTGAAATCCGTTGGGATGCCCGTCATCGCCGTGGGCCTCATCACGGATTACGTGCAGGCGGAGTCCATTCTCGTCACGGGCGATGCCGATCTGATCGCCCTTGCCCGCGCTGCTCTCTACGATCCGCGCTGGCCCTGGCATGCCGCCGCGCATTTCGGCGCCGCAGTACCTTCGCTCGCGGCCGCGGCAATACCCGGATCTCTTCAAGCTTCGCGCGGATGATTGATCCGTCAAGGCAAACGGGAGCCAAGTGTGATCGTTAAAACAAAACAGGGTTCATTCGCATAGGGAGAGGATCGGAGGATTCTCAAATGGAACTGGACGAGACGGCATGCGAAATTCTCGATTATTTTCGGGACACGCATCGCAGACCGGGAGCTCGCGTCACCATGGCCACGCTGGATGCGCATTTCGGGGCGGACCCCTTGGTGATCGTGGCGGTGTCCGAGCTGACTCATCTCGGCTACGTCACCGCACCCGATGCCGGGACGATCGAACCAACCGACCGTGGCTTTGACGCAATTCACCGCAGAGCTTACCGCGGGAGCGGCGGCGAATAGCCGGACATGGTTCTGCTCCTCGGAAAGGTCAGCGGCGATTATCGCCAGTCGGCCCGGCCGGCACGGGGCTGATCTCGACCAGGCCTGTGGCTCACCTCGACGGAAGTGGGTAGGGGCCGCATCTTTTCATCCCGGGCCATTCTCTGCGTGTCGGGGCTATTGATGATGAGGCGCGCTCCCCGCTGATAGGTCAGGTAATTCCACAGCCAGCTGAACGCCACGACGGCGCGGTTGCGCAGCCCGATCAGGAAGTAGATATGCGCGAAGCCCCAGAACAGCCAGCCGATGAAGCCCGTGAGATGAATGGAATTGAGCTTCACGACGGCGGCCTTGCGCCCGATGGCGGCAAGGTCGCCTTGATGGCGATACCGGAAAGGTCCAGGCGAGGTCCTGTTCTCGACATTCGAGGCAATCACATCGGCCACATAGCGACCCATCTGCTTGGCCGCCGGCGCAATCCCGGGCACTGTCCTTCCAGTCGCATCGGCCACTGATGCAGTGTCGCCGATCACGAAGATCTCGGGCCTGCCCGGAATCGTCAGATCGGGCTCGACCTTGACCCGCCCGGCACGATCCCGTTCGGCTCCAAGCCACTCGGCGGCAGGAGAGGCCACCACGCCGGCGGCCCATATGATCGTGCCGGCCTGGATCCGTGTCCCCTCCAGATCGACCCCGGCCTTGTCACAATCCGTCACCCGCGCCAGGGTCCTGACCTCCACGCCCATGCTTTCCAGGGCCCTGTGGGCATAGGCCGAGAGATCCTCGGGAAATGTCGGCAGCAGGCGGGGCCCTGCCTCAATCAGGATCACCCGGGCGGCATGCGGGTCGATCCGCCGGAATTCGGCCGGCAGGGCATGATGAGCCACTTCGGCTATGGCTCCGGCCAATTCGACGCCGGTGGGGCCGCCGCCCACGACCACGAAGGTCAGCAGACGGCGCTGCTCGTCATGATTGTCGGTCAGTTCTGCGCGCTCGAAGGCGAGAAGGACCTTTCGGCGGATGGCCGTCGCATCCTCGATTTGCTTCAGTCCCGGGGCGACGGAAGCCCATTCCGAATGTCCGAAATAGGAATGCGTGGCGCCTGTCGCGAGGACGAGATAGTCATATGGAACACTTATCGATCCCGCATGGATAATACGCGCATCGGCATCGATGCTGGTCACATTCGCCAGGAGCACCGTCGTGTTCTTCTGGCGTCTGAGAATGCCGCGGATCGGCCAAGCGATGTCGGCCGGTGACAGGGCGGCCGTGGCGACCTGATAGAGTAAAGGCTGGAAATAATGGTAGTTGTGCCTGTCGATGATCGTCACATCGACAGGAACGCGCGCCAGGGATTGAGCCGCTGTCAACCCGCCGAATCCTGCCCCGACGATCGCGACCTTCGGTCTTCCAGCGGTCATGACGGCCCTCGCTGTTGTTGCGTAGAAAGAGCACGCTTTTGGCGCATCCCACGCAGCCTAATCAATGCAGCATCACCGATGTTACGAATGCGAGGCAATTCAGAGCTCAATCATGCCATAAGCCGGAACCGGCCGACAGAGCCTTGATCGGGTCAATCGATTCTGGGCGTATAACGATAGCTCTGGGTCGGACGGTCGAGAACACGCCATCCCATCGGGCTCGCGACAAGATCAACCATGAGCAGGGCCGTGCGGCCACGCTCGTCGAGAAATGGGTTGAGTTCGACCAGATCGAGACTGCCCGCGAGGCCGCTGTCGTGCAGGATTCCCATGATGAGATGGGTCTCGCGGAGCACCTCAAGGCGCTCCAGAGCCTCCTGAACGTCGTTGATCTCCTCAGCGTCGATGGAAGCGCCTGTGCTTCGCTTCAAAGCAAGCTGATCAATGAAACCGGCCGGGACAGCGAAATCATAACCAGCTTCTGGAGCGATCCAGGCCTCACGCCGGGCCAGAAAACCGGGCACCCCGCCGCAGTCCTCCGGTGGGCAGGATCCATCCCCGTCCAGGCAAATGGGATAGGTCCTCTGAGGGTCAGCCTCATGCCGGCTCTCAAGGCGCACCTCATGCTCCCAAGGACCATTGAGATCGTACGCGTAGCGAAAGCGGGTACCCAGACGGAGGCGAAGCCCGGAGAGTGGGATATCCGGAGACGGGGCCGCCAACTCCAGAGAGCCGAACCGTCTGGCCCGGAGCGTGAACTGGAACAGGTGGATGCCCCCAGCCCATCACGACCTGGATGACACCGTGCAGCTCCCGCAGGGTCATGCTGGCCGGGACCTGAACCCGCCGCCAGATCATGGGACTGATTCCGGGCAGCTAGACCTTGAACTGCAGAATCTCCGGAGCTGGGGAAGGATCAGGCGGCTCGGGTTTGGATGGGGTGCGCTTTGGCAAATAAGGGTGTCCCGCAGCCTTGTTTCGTCTGGCCGGGGACCTTGTATTGCCGATCCGTTATCAAACTGCCCCCCGAACCTTATGCTCTCCAGCCTCGGACACGCTCCGTGTGGAGCGGGATCGCGTTGTCACATAGGACGCCTCCTGGCTAAGTGCCCGCCCTAGGCTTCGCTCTCATCTCTCGGTGATAGTACCGGCGCCATCCCTCGCGCCGTCGCACCGCCATGGGTTCGTCATACTCGCTCGGCAATACGACCGGTACGAACAGGCACACGCTTTGCGTCGGCAATACCTCGCGCCATTGGAACAGGAGTCTCTTGTACGCTTCCCCGACAGGCCGGATGTTACGGTCGAGATCAAACAGCCCACGCGGATTCACATGGCCTCGCTGCTCGCGAAGGGCAACGTCCCAGTCGATCTGGTCCGTGAGCGAGTACCAGGTGAAGCCGACGATGGGGACGCGATTGTTGCGCACGCGCAGGACGTTGGCCCATTGCTTCCAGAGCCAGTCGATAGCCTCGTCGCCCTCTGGGCCCTGATCGAAGTTGGTCTCGGTGTGCATGACCGGCAGGCCATAGCGGTCGTGATACTGGCGCGTGATCTCGTCATAGCCGAACACCTCTCCGGCGGGCCGGATCTGGCCGTGGGAGTCCACACGGTGCTCATTCGAATGATAGAAGTCGTTGCCCATGATGCAGTGGTGGCGCAGGTTGTCCTCGAGGAAGAAGTGATATTCCTCCCGGGTCATGCCGTTATCGAGCAGGAACTCGTGCATCTCGGAGTTGACCGGACGGCCGTAGTTCAGGTCGAGGGAGAGAAATCGTCGTGCATTCTGGATCTCCGCGGGCTTGATCGCTTGCGGGCGCTCGGGGTGGAAATACTCGGACGATTCGCTCTGGATGAAGATCGCGTCGGGCCGCTCCTCCAGAATGGCATACATAGCCAACACGTTGGCCCTGACAATGTGTTTGAGCGCGGTGACGAAACCCTGATCGGTTTTTAGCTGCTCGTTCCAGTACCCGGTCGCCGCCGAGAACGTGGCGCAGATGAACATCTCGTTGACGGGGGTGTAGAGTTGGACCCAGGGGAAGCGGTGTGCGAAGGCGCTGGCGTACTCGGCGAAGAGGGCAGGGAAGTCCGGGTTCTGAAAGGTGCCGATCCAGTCCGGCACACCGAAATGGCATAGGTCGACGATCGGAACGATGTCCCGCTCCTTGAGCCGGGCGAATGTCTGGTCGGCGAATTCCCAGTCGTATTGGCCCTGACCGAGGAACGTCCGGTACAGGGGCGGGCCATAGCGCAGGAAGCGGATGCCCAACTCGTCAAGAAGATCGAAGTCCCGCTCCCACAAGCGATAGTGGCCGCACTCCTCCATCTCGTCCCGGCGTACGCGGCCGTTCTGGATTGTGGGATAGCTGTTCTCAACCCCGGTCGCGAACAGGAACAGGGGGGGCCTGGTTGGCTGGCGATCGGAGCGAGCCGAAGACGAGTGGTTGCGTACGACATTGTTCATAGGCCTCTCTCCTTCAGCATGCGGGAACCGCATGATCGTGTCGCTCGGGTCCCGTTGGGGCGGTTATCGGTGGGGCCCCGTCTCGATCGGCAGCCGGTTGGAGCGGTGCACCATCAGGACTAGAGGCCTGCGTAAGGCTCAAGGACAGGCAGCCATTGGCAAAGCAGGATGGAGTCGCGTGCGAGGTTCTGGCACGACTCTCCGCTTTCGTGGGAGTACGGATCAGGGACATGCGCTGCCTCGTCCTGTTCCTTAAAGCACTCGTCTAAGAATTGAGCCGTTGAAAGCACGTCACAGACCGGCTCTTGGCAATCTATCTCGACTATATGGCACCATGGAACCGTTCGATGTGCTATAGACCAGGGTCGAGGAGATCGCCCGACATCCCCCTTGCGGAACGGCAAGATGGTCAAGAGGTCGGGGACCGGCCTTTGTGGTATATAATCTATTGGCGTATTGTTCGTTTCCCAGCGCCCGAGGTTGCGCTGCTGTCAGCGAGCTCAGCCCATTGCATCATTTGGCCTTGCCAGAGGCGATGCTGATCCACATTGTTTGGAAGAAGAAGGCTGCAGATTCTTCGAGTGTGTGGTTGCACGCCTGAGCGAGAGCGCCCTTGGAGGTGCCTGATGAAGCTGAGCAGAATCGAAACTTTCCATGTCCCACCGCGCTGGCTGTTCGTTCGCGTTGAAAGCCACGACGGGGCTGTCGGCTGGGGGGAAGCGAGCCTCGAGGGCCATGCTGAGGCGGTCGATGGAGCATTCGAGAGCTTCCGCGACCGCTTCATCGGCCACGATGCCCGCCGAATCGAGGACATCTGGCAGGTCGCCTATCGCGGCGGATTTTATCGCGGTGGTCCTGTTCTCATGTCGGCGCTCGCGGGCCTTGAGCAGGCCCTGTGGGATATGAAGGGCAGGGCTTTCGGGATGCCGGCCTGGGAGATGCTCGGGGGACAGGTGCGCGAGAAAATCCGCGCTTACGCGTGGATCGGCGGCGACCGCCCAAGTGAGATTGCCGCCGCAGCCCGTGCGAGACGTGAACAGGGCTTCTCGGCTGTCAAGATGAATGCCACGGCAGAGCTCGACTTTCTCGGGACGCCTAAGATCCTCGCCGATGTGGTGGAGCGAATTCGCGCGGCGCAGGCGGAAGGTTTGGATGTTGGTCTTGACTTTCATGGTCGTGTCCACAAGCCAATGGCCAAACAACTCGCCAAACTCCTTGATCCTCTGGGCTTACTGTTCATCGAAGAGCCCTTGCTCATGGAAAATCCAGAGGGGTTGGCACAGATTGGCAGGATGATCGCAACTCCGATCGCCCTGGGCGAGCGGCTTTACTCACGGTGGGACTTCAAGCTGTTCTTGGAGCGGGGTGCCGTCGATATTATCCAGCCCGACCTGAGCCACGCCGGAGGGCTGCTCGAGTGCCGCAAGATCGCTGCGATGGCTGAAGCGTACGATGTTGCGGTCGCACCGCATTGTCCCTTAGGACCGTTGGCCCTGGCGACATGCCTGCAGCTTGCAGCCTGTACGCCGAACGTCGTCATCCAGGAGATGTCACTCGGTATTCATTACAATGTCGAGCATGATCTCCTGTCCTTTGTCAGGAATCCTGATGTGTTGACCCCCGCCGATGGCTTTTTGCCCATCCCGACAGGCCCTGGGCTCGGGGTTGAGATTGACGAGGCGGCTGTGCGCGAGGCGAACAGGGAGCGGCACCGCTGGCGTAACCCTGTGTGGCGCCACCCCGATGGAAGTCTTGCTGAGTGGTAACCGTGGTGTGCGAGACGGGCCCGAGGAGGCGGAGAGACGGCAGGGTAGCGACGGTGGATATCAAAAACGAACTGCGACGGCGCATGCATTGATCTATCCCTGCGCAGGGACGATGGCGGAAGCCAGTGCTCACAGGCTGGAGAGCATAAGGATGTGTGGGGCACCCAGCTACGGATCTGTTTTAGGAGCCTGCCATCTCAACACGGTTACCTGCCCATCAATGGGGCTGTCTGTCATCAAGCGCTTCAGACCTGCCCCATCAAATCTCATGCTCTCCAGGCTGCGTCGCTGCTAAACGTGCAGCAGAAATTCCGGATTGTCCGCCAGCTTGCACTCAAATTTCATCGGCTTGAAGTCGGAGTCAAACTTCAGGATGATGTTCTCGCCGCGGCTAGCGATATAAAAGTGCCCTGATTTCGTGAACGCCATTCCGCACGCTTTTTCCACCTTCACTCCTTCGATTGGGGCGAGCGTGAAATCACCCGCAGAACTGGGCAGTTTCGCAGTAAGCACCGCGTTGCCGGCGCTGACGTACAAGCTACCCTTCCACACCACCATATGGGCGGGCGACTCCACGGCATTGCTTTGGCACAGAAATTTCCCGTTCTTGTCATAGACTTTGATTCTGCCAGCGGGCTCATCGGCAACATGGAGTGCGTTGTTCGCCCACACCACTCCCCGAACGGAATGCTTGTTTTTGCCCGACCCAGCGTATTCCAGCCCAGCCGGAGACTTCACCGGCGTAGTCGTCGAACCCAGGTTGCCCACGCTGGAAGCTACAAAAGTGCCAGGGTAGAACGTGCCACTTGCGAGCAGCGCTGGAGCTTGCGGAGCCGGCGTCGCACTCGTGCCGTCAGCGGAGATCATCAGGCGGGTGACGATGTTAGTGTCCTGACTTGAGACGTAGCAGTAGCCCGCGTCGTCAAACGTTATATCGAATGGATGCTCAATTCCTTTGCAACTTCGCGACGAAACAAACGTGCTGAGGAGTTTGTACTGCGTGCCCGCCCCTTCGTAGCAAAGCACGCTGTTTTCTTTTCGATTGCCATTTACCACGTAGAGGTACTTGCCGACCAAATGAATGCCGCGAAGTTCATCCAGCAGGATCTCTCCGCTGTCCCGCAGCACGCTGGAAGTGATCCTATTCCCGTCCTTGTCGTGGGCGTGCACGTTGTTCCTGTGTGGGTCTGTTTGGGGCTTGCCGCCGTGAAGCGTAACGAAGAGCATAAGGTCCTCCCAGAGGAACTCACCGTGCCAACCGTCGATCCAACGCCGTGCGCTTCAGCTATTGGCCCAGGCCGACTAATAACTTAGGCGTCTAACTCTAGCGCAGCATCGAGGATCCGTCGCAGGCGTCTCACTTCGACGCTGACGGGGGTGATCCGCGGCTCCGCCCAGTGGCTGGTGCGGTACTCCCGGACGAGCTAACCGAACCGAACCCAGGCGCTCTCGTCATACAGCGCGAGAATCTCACCCACATCCGCGCTAGGCCATCACTGATCAGACAGGCCTCGGCCGGGACGGGCGTACCGCCCTGTACGGTGCTTGAAGTTACTTGGGGTCGGATTCGGCTGCTTTCTTTCGTTCGGCGTGGTGGGTGTCGAGTGCTCCGAATTGCGTCATGATGTAGACGAGCACGCTCGACGTCCAGCCGAAGGTGAAAAGCCCTGAGACAGCGATGATCGGACCCAATTGCCGCCAGCTCAGCGGCAGCCGGACAGCGCCCTCACCGAGGGTCGTATAGGTCTCGGCTGCAAAAAAGGCCGCGGCTGAGAGCCCGGGAATGAGTTTGAGCCAGTAGATCGGCAGCGCCCAGACCATCACCTCGATCAGATGGACGATGACGAGTTGCGCGATCACGCTGCCGAACAGGAGGTTGACCCGCCAATGGGGCGTCTCCGTGGTCACATGGACCCAGCGTCCGGAGAAGTAGCGCGAAACTCGTCGTATGCCGGCACCGTGAACAAAGACCACCACGACAAGGATCATGATGCCAAGCGCAATCTGGAAGAGGTCGAAGGATGTGGAAACCACTTCGACAGGCAATTGGGTCAACGGGTCCTGTGGGATCATGCTGTCCTGGTCTTGGGCCCTGGAAGGGTGCCGTCGCACTTAGCGCTGGTCGCGTGATGCAAGGTCCGGCGAGTATCCGGCTTTTCCATGAAATTTTCGTTGCTGGGCCCAGCTCGTTAGTTGGGGTTGGAACAAGAACTGCTTCCAAACACACGCTAAGCTAGAACGGACCAGGAACTTCCCTCTGTTCAGGCTGCGCGGCCCCCTACCCTTTTGACCAACCAGGATCGGACACTTCCGCTGCGCCATCACGGTAACTCTATTCAGAACGTAACGTGTGGACAGACTACGCGGCGGCTGTATCGAGCAGAAAGATCCCGCACCCTTGCTTCAAGCCACGGAAGCGGTGGGCAACAAGCGCGGGAGATGAAGGATGACACGTCGGAAGCTTCTGAGCCCGGAGGAGCGTGAGGCACTGCTTGGCATTCCAGACGACGAGGCCAGCCTGATTCGGCACTACACTCTGTCGCCACAGGATCGGCTCCAGGCTGAGGTCCGAAGGCGGTCCCACAATCAGCTCGGCTACGCAGTCCAGCTCTGCCTCATGCGCTATCCTGGCCGGATCCTTGGGGTAGAGGGAAGCCCGCCCGCCGCCCTGGTAGCCTACGTGGCCGAGCAGTTGGAGGTCGACCCCGGCGCCTTTGCTCTCTACTCGCGCCGCTATCACACCCGCTTCGATCACAGTCGCCGTCTGGCGCAATACCTGGGCGTCCGGACCGCGACACGCGAGGACCGGCGCGCGGCTCTGATAGCGGCGATCAATGCCGCTGGGGTGACAGATCAGGGACTGCCGATCGCGACTGCCGTCGTCAATGCGTTCCGCGAACGTGGTGCCCTGCTGTTGCCGGACGGCGCACTCGAAACGATCGGCATCGCTGGACGCGCCATTGCCCGCCAGCGGGCCGAGGCTGCCCTGCTGGAAGGATTGTCGCTGGATCAGCTCGACAGCCTTGATGCCATTCTCACGGTTGATCCAGCGATCCAGCAGACCCGGTTCAGTTGGCTGCGCACGGCGCCGGATGCACCCGGCGCCGACAATCTGATCGGCCTCATGGATCGTCTGGCTTTCGTCCGCTCCATGGCCATGGATCCGCAGCGGCGTGAGCGGATCCACCCTGAGCGCTGGACCCAAATCGTCCGTGAGGGGGACGCGGCTCCGGCGTGGCTCGTGGCCGACTTCAACGCCAATCGGCGGCGGGCAACAATCATCGCGCAACTGATCACACTCGTGGAGCGGTTGACCGACGAGTCGGTCACGATGTTCATCAAACTGATCGGCCGGCTCTTCGCGCGAGCCAACACGCGCCGCAAGCAGAAATACGCCGACACTCGTCAAGAGGCCACCAAGGCGCTGCGCCTGTTCCGCGACACCTTGCGAGCCCTCGTTGTCGCCAACGATACAGGCCGGAATGCCATCGATGTTCTCGACGATGAGATCGGATGGCATCGCCTGTTGCAGGCCAAACCCGAAGTCGAAGCCATGGTGCGGGATGCTGATCCCGATCCGCTTCTGCTGGCTGCGGAGCGCTACGGCCCCGTGCGCAAGTATGCTGCGCGTTTCCTTGAGATGTTTACCTTCCGCTCGTCCCGCCGGCATGACTCGCTGCTGGCGGCTATCGGGACACTCAAGACCTTGAATGCTGCCGGACGTCGCACCCTGCCGGAGCGAGCGCCAGTCGGCCACCTCACCGCCCAAGCCCGCAAGCTGATCTTTGCCGACGCCAAGCCGGATCGCCGTCTGTATGAGATCGCGACCCTGGCGGCCCTTCGGGATCGGTTGCGCTCCGGCGACATCTGGGTCGAAGGTAGCCGCGCCTTCCGGCCCATGGACGAACAACTCATGTCGAAGCCGGCCTTCGCAGCTTTGAAAGCAGCCGATGAACTCGGTCTCAGCGTTCAGAGTGATGCCGTGGCATATCTCAGCGAGGCGCGTCAGACCCTGGACTTTAACCTCAAGCAGCTGGCCTATCGCGCTCGCAACGGCAAGCTCGAAGGTGTTCGGATCGAGGCTGGGCAGCTCGTCGTCACTCCCATTCCCGGCGATGTACCGGCAGCAGCCGAGGAGTTGAAATGGGAACTGGCCGACATGTACCCGCTGGTCGAGGTGCCCGATCTCCTGAGGGAGGTGCATGCTTGGACCGGGTTTGCCGATCGCTTCACGCACATCCGCACCCAGGAACCGCCTGAGAACATTCGAGCTATGTTGGCCGGGGTTCTAGCTGACGCCACCAACCTCGGTGCCAAACGGATGGCCGTGGCTTCGAAAGGCATCAGTGCGCGGGAAATCGCTTGGAAGCGGATATTCCATACCCGGCCTGAGACCTACAAGCTGGCGCAGGCTTGCATCACCGACAGGCACGCCCAGCACCCCCATGCCCTGCTCTGGGGCGATGGCTCTACAGCCTCGTCGGATGGACAATTCTTCCAGGCCAGCGATCGCGCAGGCCAACGCAGCGACATCAATCTGCATTACGGCAGCGAACCTGGTTCGAAGTTCTACAGCCATTTATCCGACCAGTATGGCTACTTCAGTATCCTGCCAATCAGCGCCACCGAAAGCGAGGCTCCCTACGTGCTGGATGGTCTGTTCGACCATGAGACGGAGCTCGATATCCAAGAACACTTCACGGATACAGGGGGCGCCACCAGCGACCATGTCTTTGGTCTCTTTGCCCTGACAGGCCGGCGGTTTGCTCCGCGGCTGCGCAACCTGAAGGACCGGAAGCTCCATACTTTCGAGAAGCCGGATGCCTATCCGGCGCTCCAGGAGCACATTGGCGTGCCGATCAACACCAGCCTGATCATCGAGTACTGGGATGACCTGCTTCATCTGGGGGCCTCGATCCAAACGCGGACGGTAGCTCCCTCAACAATCCTCAAGCGGCTGGCCGCCTCTCGCAATCCCAGCCAACTCGCCCACGCCCTTCGCGAACTCGGCCGTCTCGAGCGCACGCTGTTCATGATCGAGTGGTATTCGGACCCTGCTCTGCGGCGGCGTTGTCAGGCTGGCTTGAACAAGGGCGAGGCGGCTCACAAGCTCAAACGGGCCGTATTCTTCCATGAACGCGGTGAGCTTCGCGACCGCTCCTTTGAGAGCCAGGCCTTCCGTGCCTCAGGATTGAACTTGGTGGTCAGCGCGATCATCTACTGGAACACAGTCTATCTCGGGCACGCCGTGGACCATCTCCGCTATCAGGGGCGGATCATCCCGCCTGAGGTGCTCAAGCACGTGTCACCTCTGAGTTGGGAGCACATCAATCTCACCGGCACCTACGCCTGGGGCGAGCAGCCTGTGCTCGTTGACGGCTTTCGTCCCCTGCGCTTGCCGAAGACCTTGGCACGCGCCGCATGATCCGATGAGCGAAAACGGGGGTTCTTTGTTCGTTCTAGCTTAGACCCTATGACCGTCACACGCGCGGAAGTGCGCGATACTCCGGGGCGAAGCAGCGATGCAACTGACGCTGTAAACCTGGAGACTGACCATGACGATGATCAAGTTCATTGGCCTCGATGTGCACAAGGACACTATCGCGGTTGCTGTTGCGGATGAAGGGCCCAAGGGTGAGGTGCGCTTCTACGGCACGATCCCAAACACCCCCGAGGCGATCCGCCGGCTCGTCAGCCGCCTGTCCGGTCCCGGGGTGAGATGGATTTGCTTCGCTTAAGTGGAGAGCGGTTTGCTAGCTATTCGGCCAGCCTTTCGAACTGAACCGGACTGACATAATCGAGTGTCGAGTGACGCCGGACGGGGTTGTAAAAGCCGTCGATGTAGTGGCCGATCGCCTGCTTGGCCTCGGCTCTGGTCTCAAAGACGGTGCGCCAGACCAGCTCAGATTTCAAGGTCTTGAAGAAGGTCTCAACAACGGCGTTGTCGAAGCAATTGCCTTTCCCGGACATTGAGATCTGGATGCCGTGTTTCTTCAGCGCGGCCTGATACTCGTTCGAACAATATTGACTGCCGCGATCCGCATGATGGATCAGCCCCTCACCAGGTCTTCGGATCGCCAGAGCCTTGCGCAGGGCTTCGAGCGCCAGTTCCTTGTGGAGGCTGTCACTGACCGCCCAGCCGACCACCCGGCGGGCGAAGAGATCGAGGACGACGGCCAGATAGAGCCAGCCCTCGTTCGTCCACAGATAGGAGATATCGGCCGCCCACTTCTCGTTCGGGCGCTCGGCCGAGAAGTCCTGCTCGAGCAGGTTGGGCGCGATCGGAAAGCCATGATGGCTGTCGGTGGTGCGCTTGAACCGCCGCTTCTGCCGGGCTTTCAACCCGTTCTCGCGCATCAGCCGAGCAGTCCGACGGCGACCGACCTTCAGGCCCTTATCCTGCAACTCGCAAGTCATGCGGGGACTGCCGTAGGTCTCATGCGAGCGGATGAAGGCCGAGCGGACATGGGCCAAGAGCACCAGGTCCTCCCGCTGACGGCAACTCGCCGGACGCGATCGCCAGGCGAAATAGCCGCTCTGGCTCACGCCGAGAACTTGGCACAGGCGGGTGACGGGGAACTCCTCTTTCGCCACATCGATGAACCGGAACTTCATCGACTTCCCTCCTTGGCGAAAAAAGCCGTGGCCTTCTTCAGGATCTCCCGCTCCTGGCGCAGGATCTCGTTCTCGCGCCGCAGTCGCTTCAACTCGGCCGCCATGTCCTCTTGGCGCTCTTCGGGCGGATCATCGATCTGGTGCTCGCGCCGGCGATCAATCCAGTGGCGCAGGGTCGACAGGCCGACCCCGAGATCCGCGGCAATCGCACGCCGGCTGCGGCCGCTGGTCAGAGCAAGCCGCACCGCCTCATCCTGGAACTCTCTCGTAAAGCGTGTCTGGGGCATGGAGATCCTCCTGCTTCATGAAAGGCTCTCCATTTTTTCG
>NZ_QDGA01000050.1 GCF_003347665.1 Microvirga calopogonii | reverse complement strand
ATGGCGAAGGAAAAGTTTGAGCGGACCAAGCCGCACTGCAACATTGGGACGATTGGTCACGTGGACCATGGCAAGACGTCTCTGACGGCAGCGATCACGAAGGTTCTGGCGGAGTCGGGCGGAGCGACGTTCACGGCGTACGACCAGATCGACAAGGCGCCGGAAGAGAAGGCGCGCGGCATCACGATCTCGACGGCGCACGTGGAGTACGAGACCACGAACCGGCACTATGCCCACGTGGACTGCCCCGGCCACGCCGACTACGTGAAGAACATGATCACGGGCGCGGCGCAGATGGACGGCGCGATCCTGGTGGTGTCGTCGGCCGACGGCCCGATGCCGCAGACGCGCGAGCACATCCTGCTGGCGCGTCAGGTCGGCGTGCCGGCCCTGGTGGTGTTCATGAACAAGGTCGACATGGTCGACGACGCCGAGCTGCTCGACCTGGTCGAGCTCGAGGTGCGCGAGCTTTTGTCGAAGTACGACTTCCCCGGCGACGACATCCCGATCGTGAAGGGCTCGGCCCTGTGCGCTCTGGAAGACCGTCAGCCTGAGATCGGCCGCGACCGGGTGCTCGAGCTGATGGCCGAGGTCGACCGCTACATCCCGCAGCCGGAGCGTCCGGTGGACCAGCCGTTCCTGATGCCGATCGAGGACGTGTTCTCGATCTCGGGCCGCGGCACGGTGGTGACGGGCCGCGTCGAGCGCGGCATCATCAAGGTCGGCGAGGAAGTGGAGATCGTGGGTCTGCGCGACACGCAGAAGACGACGGTCACGGGCGTGGAGATGTTCCGCAAGCTGCTCGACCAGGGCCAGGCGGGCGACAACGTGGGCGTGCTGCTGCGCGGCACGAAGCGCGAGGACGTGGAGCGCGGCCAGGTGCTGTGCAAGCCGGGCTCGATCAAGCCGCACACGAAGTTCAAGGCCGAGGCCTACATCCTGACGAAGGAAGAGGGTGGCCGTCACACGCCGTTCTTCGGCAACTACCGGCCGCAGTTCTACTTCCGCACGACGGACGTGACCGGCGTGGTGAAGCTGCCTGAGGGCACCGAGATGGTGATGCCGGGCGACAACATCACGATGGAAGTCGAGCTGATCGCGCCGATCGCCATGGAAGAGAAGCTGCGCTTCGCCATCCGCGAAGGCGGCCGCACCGTCGGCGCCGGCGTCGTCGCCGCCGTGATGGATTAATTGAGAGGATCAAAGGACAGCGGCCGGGTTTCGGCTCGGTCGCTTCCCTTGTTGAATGGATAAGCCATGAACGGTCAAAACATTCGTATTCGCCTTAAGGCGTTCGACCACAGGATCCTCGACGCTTCGACACGCGAAATCGTGTCGACCGCGAAGCGGACCGGCGCTCAGGTGCGCGGGCCCATCCCGCTGCCGACGCGCATCGAGCGCTTTACGGTGCTTCGCTCGCCGCACATCGACAAGAAGTCGCGCGAGCAGTTCGAGATGCGCACTCACAAGCGTGTTCTCGATATCGTGGACCCCACCCCGCAGACGGTTGATGCTCTGATGAAGCTCGATCTCGCTGCTGGTGTGGACGTGGAAATCAAGCTCTGAGCCTTCGGGCTTGGAGCCTTCGGTAGACACGCCGAGAGGATACGCACATGCGCTCAGGCGTCATTGCACAGAAAGTCGGGATGACCCGCATCTTCACGGATGCAGGCGAGCATGTCCCGGTCACGGTTCTGAAGGTCGACAGCTGCCAGGTCGTCGCCCACCGGACCAAGGAAAAGAACGGCTACACCGCGCTGCAGGTCGGCGTCGGCAAGGCCAAGGTGAAGAACGTTTCGAAGGCCGAGCGCGGAAGTTTCGCCGTCGCCCAGGTCGAGCCGAAGCGCAAGCTCGCGGAATTCCGCGTCTCCGAGGATGCTGTCATCCCGGTCGGCGCCGAGATCACCGCCGATCACTTCGTTGCTGGTCAGTTCGTGGACGTCACGGGCATCACGACGGGTAAGGGCTTCGCCGGCGGTATGAAGCGCTGGAACTTCGGCGGTCTGCGCGCCACCCACGGCGTGTCGATCTCCCACCGCTCGATTGGTTCGACCGGTGGCCGCCAGGATCCGGGCAAGACGTTCAAGAACAAGAAGATGCCGGGTCACCTGGGTGTCGAGCGCGTCACCACGCAGAACCTGCGTGTCGTGTCGACCGACGTCGAGCGCGGTCTGATCCTGGTCGAGGGCGCCGTTCCCGGCGTGGCCGGCGGCTGGATCTTCGTCCGCGACGCGGTGAAGCGCAAGCTGCCGAAGGAAGTGCCGATGCCCGGCTCCTTCCGTACGGCCAACGATGCTGCGCCGGCCGCCCAGGCTGAGCAGGCCCAAGAGGAGAATGCGTGATGAAGCTTGATGTCACCACGCTCGAAGGCGCCAAGGCTGGCTCCGTGGATCTCAATGAGGCCATCTTCGGTCTCGAGCCCCGCGCAGACCTGCTCGCCCGTTGCGTCCGTTGGCAGCTCGCGAAGCGCCAGGCCGGCACGCACGCCGTCAAGAATCGTTCGGACATCGACCGGACGACGAAGAAGGTCTACAAGCAGAAGGGCACCGGCAGCGCCCGTCACGGCGCCGCGAGCGCTCCCCAGTTCCGGGGCGGCGGTCGTGCCTTCGGCCCGCAGGTCCGCAGCCATGCTCACGACCTGCCCAAGAAGGTTCGCGCTCTCGCCCTGAAGCATGCGCTCTCGTCCAAGGCTAAGGACGCTTCTCTCGTCGTGATCGACGACGTGAAGCTCGCCGAGCCGAAGACGAAGGCTCTCGTCGAGCGCTTCGGCAAGCTCGGCCTCGGCAACGCCCTGATCATCGGCGGCGCTGAGATCGAGACGAACTTCCAGCGGGCTGCTCGCAACATCCCGAACATCGACGTCCTGCCGGTGCAGGGCATCAACGTCTATGACATCCTGCGTCGCGAGAAGCTCGTTCTCACGAAGTCGGCTGTCGATGCGCTGGAGGCGCGCTTCAAATGAGCCTGGACCCGCGCCATTACGATGTGATCGTAAGCCCGGTCATCACCGAGAAGGCCACAACCCTGTCCGAACAGAACAAGGTCGTCTTCAAGGTGCGGCTGGATGCGACGAAGCCGCAGATCAAGGAAGCGGTTGAGAAGCTGTTCGATGTCAAGGTGAAGAGCGTCAACACGCTCGTCACCAAGGGCAAAGTGAAGATGTTCCGCGGCACCCGCGGCCAGCGGTCGGACGTGAAGAAGGCGGTCGTAACCCTCGTTGAGGGCCAGACCATCGACGTCACGACGGGCCTCTGATCGGTTGAGAGAGTGATCCGATGGCTTTGAAAACATTCAAACCAATCACCCCCGGCCTGCGCCAGCTGGTGATCGTCGACCGCAGCGAGCTCTACAAGGGCAAGCCGGTCAAGAAGCTGACGGAGGGCAAGAGCTCCTCCGGCGGCCGCAACAACCTGGGTCGCGTGACCGTCCGCTTCCGTGGCGGTGGTCACAAGCGCACCCTCCGTCTGGTCGACTTCAAGCGTCGCGCCCGTCTGGGCGATGCGGCGACCGTGGAGCGGATCGAGTACGATCCGAACCGCACCGCCTTCATCGCTCTGATCCGCTACGCCGACGGCGAGCAGTCCTACATCCTGGCCCCGCAGCGTCTGGCTGTCGGCGATCAGGTGGCGGCTGGCGAGCAGGTCGACATTAAGCCGGGCAACGCGATGCCGATCGGCAACATGCCGGTGGGAACGATCATCCACAACGTCGAGCTGAAGATCGGCAAGGGCGGCGCTCTCGCCCGCTCCGCCGGCACCTATGCTCAGATCGTGGGCCGTGACCAGGGCTACGTGACGATCCGCCTGAACTCCGGCGAGCAGCGCCTGGTCCATGGCCTGTGCTTCGCCAGCGTCGGTGCGGTGTCGAACCCGGACCACATGAACACCTCGATCGGTAAGGCTGGTCGTAACCGTTGGCTCGGCAAGCGTCCGCACAACCGCGGCGTTTCCATGAACCCGATCGACCACCCGCACGGTGGTGGTGAGGGCCGCACCTCCGGTGGTCGTCATCCGGTGTCCCCGTGGGGCGTACCGACCAAGGGCAAGAAAACCCGTTCGAACAAGCGGACCGACAAGTTCATCGTGTCGAGCCGCCACGCTCGGAAGAAGTAAGGATAGAGGCACGTCATGGCACGTTCGCTTTGGAAGGGTCCGTTCGTCGACGGCTACCTCCTCAAGAAGGCCGAGGCTGCCCGTTCCTCGGGCCGCAACGAGGTTATCAAGATCTGGAGCCGCCGCTCCACGATCCTCCCGCAGTTCGTGGGCCTCACTTTCGGGGTCTACAACGGTCAGAAGCACATTCCCGTCTCCGTGAACGAGGAAATGGTGGGTCACAAGTTCGGCGAGTTCTCGCCGACCCGCACTTTCCACGGCCACGCGGCGGACAAGAAGGCGAAGAGGAAGTAAGATGGGTAAGGCCGCGACTCCTCGCGCACTGAGCGACACCGAGGCTCAAGCCGTCGCTCGCATGCTGCGCGTCAGCCCCCAGAAGCTCAACCTTGTTGCGGCCCTTATCCGCGGCAAGAAGGTTTCTGCGGCTCTCGCCGATCTCGAGTTCTCCCGCAAGCGCATCGCGCGCGACGTGAAGAAGTGCCTCGAGAGCGCCATTGCCAACGCCGAGAACAACCACAACCTCGATGTGGACGATCTCGTCGTCAGCCAGGCCTATGTCGGCAAGGCGCTCGTCATGAAGCGCTTCCACGCCCGGGCCCGTGGCCGGGGTGCTCGTATCATGAAGCCGTTCTCGAACCTCACGATCGTGGTTCGGGAAGTTGCCGAACAGGCATAAAGGAGAACCAGATGGGTCAGAAAGTTAACCCGATCGGTCTTCGGCTCGGCATCAACCGGACCTGGGACTCGCGCTGGTTCGCCGGCAAGGGCGAGTACGCCAAGCTGATGCACGAGGACATGGCGATCCGCGAAGCTCTCATGAAGCAGCTGAAGCAGGCCGCCGTTTCGAAGATCGTGATCGAACGCCCGCACAAGAAGTGCCGCGTCACCATCCACTCGGGTCGTCCGGGCGTGGTGATCGGCAAGAAGGGCGCCGACATCGAGAAGCTGCGCAAGCTGGTTTCGAAGATGACGGACGCCGACGTGGCGATCAACATCGTCGAAGTCCGCAAGCCGGAAGTCGACGCGACGCTGGTGGCCGACTCGATCGCTCAGCAGCTCGAGCGCCGTGTCGCTTTCCGCCGCGCCATGAAGCGCGCCGTTCAGTCGGCGATGCGTCTGGGCGCCGAGGGCATCCGTATCAACTGCTCGGGCCGTCTGGGTGGCGCTGAAATCGCCCGCCTCGAATGGTACCGCGAGGGTCGCGTTCCGCTGCATACCCTGCGTGCGGATGTGGATTACGGCACGTCCACGGCCTTCACGACCTATGGCACCTGCGGCATCAAGGTCTGGATCTTCAAGGGCGAAATCCTCGAGCACGATCCGATGGCCCAGGACAAGCGGATGAACGACGAAGGAGGCCGCTCCGGTGGCCGCCGCGAGCAAGCGGCGTAACCGAGAGGTCAGGAGAGGTTTGCCATGTTGCAACCGAAGAAAACCAAGTTCCGTAAGCAGTTCAAGGGCCGCATCTCCGGCACTGCGAAGGGCGGTACGGACCTCAACTTCGGCCAGTTCGGCCTGAAGGCGATGGAACCCGAGCGCGTCAACGCTCGTCAGATCGAGGCGGCTCGCCGCGCCATCACCCGCGCCATGAAGCGCGCGGGCCGTGTGTGGATCCGCATCTTCCCGGACGTGCCGGTGTCGACCAAGCCGACCGAAGTGCGTATGGGTAAGGGTAAGGGCGCTCCCGAGTATTGGGCAGCCAAGGTGAAGCCTGGCCGCATCATGTTCGAGATCGACGGCGTGCCGGAGGATATCGCCCGTGAGGCGCTCCGTCTCGGCGCTGCCAAGCTCCCGATCAAGACGCGCTTCATCCAGCGCATTGCCGAGTAAAGGAGGGGATCATGAAGTCTAAGCAGAGAGCCTCCGACCTCAATGCGATGTCGCAGGACCAGCTGACGGACGAGCTGCTGAACCTGAAGAAGGAGCAGTTCAACCTCCGCTTCCAGCGTGCGACCGGTCAGCTCGAAAACACCGGACGCGTCCGTGAGGTCCGTCGGGACATCGCCCGCGTCAAGACGCTGCAGCGCCAGAAGGCCGCTGCGGCTAAGGCTTAAGAGGAAATCAAGATGCCGAAGCGCGTTTTGCAGGGCGTCGTTGTCAGCGATAAGCAGGACAAGACGGTCGTCGTGAAGGTGGAGCGTCGTTTCACGCACCCGGTTCTGAAGAAGACCGTGCGTAAGACGAAGAACTACCATGCCCACGACGAGAACAACACTGCCAAGGTGGGCGACACGGTCTCGATCGAAGAGACCAAGCCGTTCTCCAAACTCAAGACCTGGGTGCTCGTCGACCAAGCGGAGGCCTAAAAGCTTTCGTTTTGGGGTTGTCTAACGGGGGCGGTTCGTGTATACGGCCGCCTCTCTCGACATTTGAAGGGCAGGGGACGTCAGATCCCCGTCAGGCGTAGTCCGGGGGGCAATCCTGCCTTGGCCCGGAAACCTGTCTGAAACAAAGGAAAGGATCAAAGCCATGATCCAGATGCAGACGAATCTTGACGTCGCCGATAATTCCGGCGCCCGTCGCGTGATGTGCATCAAGGTTCTCGGCGGTTCGAAGCGTAAGTACGCTTCCGTCGGCGATATCATCGTCGTATCCGTGAAAGAAGCTATCCCGCGCGGCCGCGTGAAGAAGGGCGACGTCATGAAGGCGGTCGTCGTGCGCACCGCCAAGGACATCCGCCGCGCTGACGGCTCGGTCATCCGTTTCGACCGTAACGCCGCCGTTCTGATCAACAATCAGAAAGAGCCGGTCGGCACCCGTATCTTCGGCCCCGTTCCGCGTGAACTGCGTGCCAAGAACCACATGAAAATCATTTCGCTTGCGCCGGAGGTGCTCTAATGGCCGCGAAGATCAAGAAGGGCGACAAGGTCGTTGTCCTGACCGGTCGCGACAAGGGCAAGACCGGTGAAGTCGTGCAGGTGCTCCCGAAGGAAGAGCGCGCGGTCGTCCGTGGCGTGAACCTCGTGAAGCGCCACCAGCGCCAGACGGCAAACGCCGAGGGCGGCATCATCTCGAAAGAGGCTGCCATCCACCTGTCGAACCTGGCCTACGCGGACCCGAAGGACGGCAAGCCGACCCGGGTTGGTTTCAAAGTTCTCGAAGACGGCCGCAAGGTTCGTTTCGCCAAGCGTTCGGGAGACCTGATCGATGGCTAAGGCTCAGGTGGACGGCTACACGCCGCGGCTGAAGAAGCACTACGAGGAAGTGGTGCGTCCGAAGCTCATTGAAGAATTCGGCTACAAGAACCCCATGGAAGTGCCGACGATCGAGAAGATCGTCCTCAACATGGGCGTTGGCGAATCGACCGCCGACTCGAAGAAGGCTTCGGTCGCTGCTGCCGATCTCGCTCTCATCGCCGGCCAGAAGCCGGTGATCACGAAGGCCCGCAAGGCTATCTCGCAGTTCAAGGTTCGCGAGGGCATGCCGATCGGTGCCAAGGTTACGCTGCGCAAGGCTCGCATGTACGAGTTCCTTGACCGTCTCGTGACCGTCGCTCTTCCCCGCGTCCGCGACTTCCGGGGCCTGAACCCCAAGTCGTTCGACGGCCGCGGCAACTACGCAATGGGTATCAAGGAGCACCTGGTGTTCCCTGAGATCAATTACGACAGGGTCGAGCAGGTTTGGGGCATGGACGTCGTCATCACCACCACGGCGAAGACCGACGAAGAAGCCCGCGCCCTGCTGCGTCACTTCAACTTCCCGTTCCGGCAGTGAGGATAGCTGTCCTCAAACGCGGACACTGGAGATAAAAGCATGGCTAAGAAAAGCGCTATTGAGAAGAACAAGCATCGTCGCGACCTGGTGAAGAAGTTCGCCGGACGCCGCGAGCGCCTCCTGGCGGTCGCCAACGACGAGTCGAAGTCCATGGAGGAGCGCTTCGAGGCGCGCCTCAAGCTGGCTGAGCTGCCGCGCAACGCGAGCAAGACCCGCATCCGCAACCGTTGCGAGATCACGGGCCGCCCGCGCGCTTACTATCGCAAGCTCGGCATGTCGCGTATCGCTCTGCGCGAACTGGGCAACAAGGGCCTGATTCCGGGCCTCGTGAAGTCCAGCTGGTAAGGGGGAGGGCATTATATGATCAACGATCCGTTGGGCGATATGCTCACCCGTATCCGTAACGCGCAGATGCGCCGTCGCGGATCCGTCTCCACCCCCGGCTCGAAGCTTCGCGCCCGTGTCCTCGAAGTTCTGAAGAGCGAGGGCTACATCCGCGACTATTCGCAGACCGAGTTCGGCAACGGCCGGACGGAGTTCTCGATCGAGCTGAAGTACTATGACGGTCAGCCGGTGATCCGCTCCATCGAGCGCGTCTCCAAGCCGGGCCGCCGCGTGTATGCCTCCGTCGACACCATGCCCCGCGTGGCTGACGGCCTCGGCATCACCATCCTCTCGACGCCTCAGGGCGTGATGGCCGACCATGAGGCCCGTGAGAGGAACGTGGGCGGCGAAGTGCTCTGCAAGGTCTTCTAAGGCCAGGCACCCGCACAGAACCACGGAGATTCGAAAATGTCCCGAGTAGGCAAGAAGCCCGTTACGGTTCCGTCAGGTGTGACGGCTACCGTTGACGGTCAGATGGTTAAGGTGAAGGGCTCGAAGGGCGAACTCTCGTTCCTCGTTCCCGAAGAAGTGTCGGTTGCTCTTGAGAACGGCGCCGTGTCGGTGAACCCGCGCGACGAGTCCAAGACGGCCCGTGCGAAGTGGGGCATGTCCCGTGCCCAGGTGGCGAACCTGGTCGAAGGCGTGTCCAAGGGCTTCGAGAAGCGCCTCGAGATCAACGGCGTCGGCTACAAGGCCGCCGTTGCCGGCAAGGTGCTGAAGCTGTCGCTGGGCTACAGCCACGATATCGACTACGCGATCCCGGCCGGTGTCACGATCACGACGCCGAAGCCGACGGAAGTCGTCGTGGCCGGCATCGACAAGCAGGTCGTCGGTCAGACCGCCGCCGAGATCCGCGAGTATCGCGGTCCGGAGCCCTACAAGGGCAAGGGCGTCAAGTACTCCGACGAGTTCATCTTCCGTAAGGAAGGCAAGAAGAAGTAAGGACGACGTATCATGGCTGAGAAGAAAGGCGCTGAAGATCGCCGCAAGGCTCGTGTGCGCCGTGCGATCAAGAAGGCAGCGAATGGCCGTCCGCGTTTGTCGGTCTTCCGTTCGTCCAAGCAGATCTACGCCCAGGTCATCGATGACGTGCGCGGCCACACGGTCGCGTCGGCTTCGACCCTCGAGGCTGACCTGAAGGGCAAGCTCAAGACCGGCGCCACCGTGGATGCGGCGAAGGAAGTGGGCAAGCTCGTTGCTGAGCGTGCGGTTCAGGCCGGCGTGAAGCAGGTCATCTTCGACCGCTCGGGCTACCTCTATCACGGCCGCGTCAAGGCTCTGGCCGACGCAGCCCGTGAAGGCGGTCTGGATTTCTAACGGCGGGTATAATCCAAGTAACCCTTAGCGAGCGGGCCCGCCGCCCGCGCAAGTGAGAGGTCTCATGGCTAGAGAACCAAGAGAACGTGCTGATCGCGAAGAGCGCGACAGCGAATTCGTGGACCGCCTGGTCCACATCAACCGCGTCGCCAAGGTGGTGAAGGGCGGCCGTCGCTTCGGCTTCGCTGCTCTCGTCGTCGTCGGCGACCAGAAGGGCCGCGTCGGCTTCGGTCACGGCAAGGCCCGTGAAGTGCCGGAAGCCATCCGCAAGGCCACGGACGCCGCCAAGCGTTCCATGATCCGCGTTGCCCTCCGCGAGGGCCGCACGCTTCACCACGACGTGAACGGCCGCCACGGCGCCGGCAAGGTCGTGCTGCGTGCCGCTCCCCAGGGTACCGGCATCATCGCCGGCGGCCCGATGCGCGCCGTCTTCGAGGTGGTGGGCATGCAGGACGTGGTCGCCAAGTCGCTCGGCTCGTCGAACCCGTACAACCTCGTCCGCGCGACTTTCGACGCGCTCAAGAACGAGGACAGCCCGCGTTCGGTCGCCGCTCGCCGTGGCCTGAAGGTCTCGACGCTGCAGGCTCGCCGCCGCGATGCGGATGTCAGCGAAGCCGCTGGCGCTGAAGCGTAAGGGAGGCTTTGACGATGGCAAAGAATCCTGCTTCCGCTGGGAAGACCGTCACCGTTGAGCAGATCGGCTCGCCGATCCGCCGTGAAGCCAAGCAGCGCCAGACGCTGATCGGCCTCAAGCTCAACAAGCTTCACCGTACCTCGACCTTGGAAGACACGCCGGCAGTTCGCGGCATGATCGAGAAGGTCAAGCACCTCGTGCGCGTTGTCGACGGGCAGTGAGGAGAGCGTCATGAAACTCAACGAAATTCGTGACAACGAAGGTTCCACCAAGAACCGCATGCGTGTCGGCCGTGGTATCGGCTCCGGCAAGGGCAAGACCGGTGGACGCGGCGTGAAGGGACAGAAGTCCCGTACCGGCGTGTCGATCAAGGGCTTCGAAGGCGGTCAGATGCCTCTGCATCGTCGTCTGCCGAAGCGTGGCTTCAACAAGCCGAACGCGATCGAGCTGAACGAGGTCAACGTCGGCCGCATCCAGCAGGCCATTGAGGCCGGCAAGCTCGACACGGCTACCGCCGTGACCGTCGAGACGCTGGTGGCCGCCGGTGTGGTGTCCAAGCCCCGTGACGGCGTGAAGATCCTCGGCGTCGGCGAGCTCAAGACGAAGCTTTCCTTCCAGGTCCACGGCGCGTCTAAGTCGGCCGTCGAAGCGATCGAGAAGGCTGGTGGCTCGGTCACCCTTTTGGGTGCCGTTGCGCAGGTGTGAGCCAGCGCCCACATTGACTAAGATCCAAGCGGCGGCCCGCGTCTGATCGCGTGGCCGCCGTTTGCGTGATGACCGTCACGTATCAGGTATTTCGGGGACACCACTATGGCCTCAGCAGCCGAGCAACTCGCGGCAAACATCAATTTCGGCGCCATTGCCAAGGCCGATGAGCTCAAGAAGCGCATCTGGTTCACCTTAGGCGCCCTCATCATCTACCGTCTCGGCACCTACATTCCGCTGCCCGGCATCGATCCGGAAGCACTCCGGCAGAGCTTCCAGAATGCCAGCGGGGGCGTGCTCGGCCTCTTCAACATGTTCTCGGGCGGCGCCGTGGAGCGCATGGCCATCTTCGCCCTGAACATCATGCCGTACATCTCGGCATCGATCATCGTCCAGCTCCTCACCTCCGTTCTGCCCTCGCTCGAGGCGCTGAAAAAGGAAGGCGAGGCGGGCCGCAAGATCCTGAACCAGTACACCCGCTATCTGACGGTGTTCCTGGCCGTGTTCCAGTCCTGGGGCATCGCGGTGGGCCTGCAGAGCTCAGGGACCATCGTGCAATCTCCCGGGCCGTTCTTCCTCATCTCGACCGTGATCACGCTCACCGGCGGAACCATGTTCCTCATGTGGCTGGGCGAGCAGATCACCTCGCGGGGAATCGGCAACGGCACGTCGCTGATCATCTTCGCCGGCATCGTGGCGAACCTGCCCAATGCTATCGCGGGCACGCTGGAGCTCGGCCGCCAGGGTGCGATCTCGACCGGCCTGATCCTCGGCGTCATCGTGATGGCTGTGGCGATCATCTACTTCGTCGTGTTCATGGAGCGCGCTCAGCGCCGTCTGCTGATCAACTATCCGAAGCGCCAGGTCGGCAACCGGATCTATGAGGGGCAGACGTCGTTCCTGCCGCTCAAGCTCAACACCTCGGGCGTGATTCCGCCGATCTTCGCGTCCTCGCTGCTGCTGCTGCCGGCCACAATCGGCAGCTTCCAGAGCAACGCCGACGGTACGGGAATCATCTCGACCCTCACGGCCTATCTGGGCCATGGGCGGCCGGCCTACATGTTCCTCTATGCGGCGCTGATCGTGTTCTTCGCCTTCTTCTACACCGCCATCGTGTTCAATCCGACCGAGACGGCCGACAATCTGAAGAAGCAGGGCGGGTTCATCCCGGGCATCCGTCCCGGCGAGCGCACGGCGGATTTCATCGATCAGGTTCTGACCCGCATCACGGTGTTGGGCGCCGCCTATCTGGTGATCATCTGCCTGATTCCCGAACTGCTGGTGTCTTATGCGGCCTTGCCATTCTACTTTGGCGGCACTTCGCTTCTGATCGTAGTGTCTGTTACCATGGACACGGTCGCGCAGGTGCACGGCCATCTTCTGGCGCACCAATATGAGGGCCTCGTCAAGAAGGCGAAGCTCAAGGGCGCACGCAGGCGATAAGGCTGTCTCCGGCGAACCGGGGCGGTTCGCCGTCAGCAGAAGCAATTAGGCAAAGGGAGAACTGGTCCCCGTGAGGGGAGCAGTTCTAAGATCGAAGCATCTCGCTCGCAGGCGAGCAAACTCGACGAAGTGAGGGGGACGTCGATGAGGATGATTCTGCTGGGGCCGCCGGGAGCCGGGAAGGGCACTCAGGCTGTGCGTCTGGTCGAAAGGCTGGGAATTCCGCAGCTGTCGACGGGCGACATGCTCCGCGCAGCCGTGGCGGCCGGTACGCCGGTCGGTCTCAAGGCAAAGGCCGTCATGGATCGGGGCGACCTGGTATCCGACGATATCGTGGTCGGCATCATCGCCGACCGGATCGAGGAGGCCGACGCCAAGAACGGCTTCATCCTCGACGGTTTCCCGCGGACCGTGGCCCAGGCGGAAGCGTTCGACGCGATGCTGGCCGAGAAGGGCCTCAGGCTCGATTCCGTCATCGAGTTCAAGGTGAACGAAGCCGAGCTGGTCGATCGGATCGTCCGGCGGGCCAAGGAAACGGAAGCCCGTGGGGAGCCGGTCCGCAAGGACGACAATCCGGAAGTCTTCAAGACCCGGCTCGAAGCCTACCGGAACCAGACGGCACCGCTCTCGGCCTATTACGAGAGCAGGGGCATGCTGAAGACCGTCGACGGCATGAAGCCGATCGATGACGTGACCGAGGCGATCAGGGGAATTCTTGGACGGTGACGGAGGAGGGGACAGCTCGGCTGTTCCTTATCCCTCTCCGTCAAACCGTTGATCGTCGCCGATCAGGAGGTCTCGCATGATCTTCGGCACGGGAAAGCCGTAACCGGACCCTGGTGTTTCGAAGTACAACCTTCCGGACTTGTGGCAGTCACTGAGATACAGGCGGGAGCCGATCATCTGTAGCGTCAGAATGATCGCCTGGAACTGATCGACGCCGTAAGTCGTGGTCTCGTCCACCCCGTCCGGCCATTCAATGGTGAAGCGGCACCACCAGTATTTGCCGCTTCCCGCCGGAGCATAGAGCTTGACCGGCACGGGGATGATTGTTCCTGATTGAGTGACATAGTCGAGTTCACGCTGTGCAATGATCATGGGATGCTCGGTCGTCCGGTGGTAGAGCCGTCTGGTCTATATTGCTTCAGTATTACATAGAATGTCTCTTGGGATCGATGGCGGCTGCGACTGGATGCGTACAGGTTCGGTCGGGCGTCATGCTTGGAGATCCAGGACAGCGATGGGCTTGATGCTCTAAACGGTGTTGACGTAAGCCCTAAAAGCGGCTATGTGCCTCCACTTGCAAAAGATGAGCTCGGCTCGGAGGGCTTCGGGAGAAGTCACTCGGGTCGTTTTGTTTTGCATAAGCCCGCGCAGGGGCCGGCCTCCACCGGACGCGCGATAACCAAAACCCGAAGCATTTGCTTCTGACATGGAGACGGACGATGGCCCGTATAGCTGGCGTCAACATCCCGACCGCCAAGCGCGTTGTGATCGCGCTTCAGTACATCCACGGCATTGGGCCCAAGAAGGCCCAGGAGATCATCGAGAAGGTCAACATCCCGGCCGAGCGCCGCGTGAACCAGCTGACCGACGCCGAGGTTCTGGCCATCCGCGAGACGATCGACCGCGACTACATCGTCGAAGGTGATCTGCGCCGCGAAGTGTCCATGAACATCAAGCGCCTGATGGATCTCGCCGCCTATCGTGGCCTGCGTCACCGCCGCTCCCTGCCGACTCGCGGTCAGCGCACGCACACGAACGCCCGCACCCGCAAGGGCAAGGCGAAGCCGATCGCCGGCAAGAAGAAGTAATTTTGATCGGCCGCTCCCCGCGGGCGGCCTTTTCTCCCGAGCGCCTGGAACGACGGGCGCGCTTGAAGGATCTTTGGAATGGCTAAAGAAGCTACCCGCGTCCGCCGCCGCGAACGCAAGAACATCGTTTCCGGCGTGGCGCATGTGAACGCCTCGTTCAACAACACCATGATCACCATCACCGACGCTCAGGGCAACACGATCTCCTGGTCCTCGGCCGGTGCCATGGGTTTCAAGGGTTCGCGTAAGTCGACCCCGTACGCGGCTCAGATCGCCGCTGAAGATGCGGCCCGCAAGGCTGCCGAGCACGGCATGCGCACCCTTGAGGTCGAAGTGTCCGGTCCCGGCTCCGGCCGTGAGTCCGCTCTGCGCGCCCTCCAGTCGGCCGGTTTCACCGTCACGTCGATCCGTGACGTGACGCCGATCCCGCACAACGGCTGCCGCCCGCGCAAGCGTCGCCGCGTCTAAGGTTATCCGGCGCGTGGGTCCAAAACCCACGCGCGTTCCGGTTTAAAGGGTTGGCCGCAAGCCTCCCTTCAAGCCGTACCTCATGAGGTGTGGTTGTGATCCAAAAGAACTGGCAAGAGCTGATTAAGCCGAACAAGCTTGAAGTCGCCCCCGGCGACGACCCGAAGCGCATCGCGACGGTCGTGGCCGAGCCGCTCGAGCGTGGCTTCGGCACGACGCTCGGCAACTCGCTGCGCCGGGTCCTCCTGTCGTCGCTCCAGGGCGCGGCAGTGACGGCGATCCATATCGACGGCGTGCTGCACGAGTTCTCGTCCATCCCGGGTGTCCGCGAGGACGTAACCGACATCGTCCTCAACGTGAAGACGATCGCCATCAAGATGCAGGGCGAGGGCGCGAAGCGCATGACGCTCCGCAAGACCGGCCCTGGCGCTGTGACGGCTGGCGACATCAACACCGTCGGCGACGTGCAGATCCTGAACCCCGAGCTCGTGCTCTGCACCCTCGATGAGGGCGCCGAGATCCGCATGGAGTTCACGGTCGACACGGGCAAGGGCTACGTTCCTGCCGAGCGCAACCGCACCGAGGACGCTCCGATCGGCCTCATCCCGGTCGACTCGCTCTACAGCCCGGTCAAGAAGGTCTCCTATCGCATCGAGAACACCCGCGAGGGCCAGATTCTCGACTACGACAAGTTGATCATGACGGTCGAGACCAACGGCGCCGTGACGCCTGAGGATGCCGTAGCCTATGCCGCCCGCATCCTGCAGGATCAGCTCCAGGTCTTCGTGAACTTCGAAGAGCCGCGCAAGGAAGAGGCCGCCGCTGCCGCACCGCAGCTGCCCTTCAACCCGGCGCTCCTCAAGAAGGTGGACGAGCTCGAGCTGTCGGTCCGTTCGGCCAACTGCCTGAAGAACGACAACATCGTCTATATCGGCGACCTCATCCAGAAGTCCGAGGCGGAAATGCTCCGCACCCCGAACTTCGGCCGCAAGTCGCTCAACGAGATCAAGGAAGTTCTCGCCGGCATGGGCCTGCACCTCGGCATGGACGTGCCGGGCTGGCCGCCGGAGAACATCGAAGACCTCGCGAAGCGCTTCGAAGAGCACTACTGAGTTTTCTGAAGCCGCCTTTCACGAAGAAGGGCGGCTTCAAACCTGCCCCCGCCCATAGGACGGGATCATAAGAGAGACGGCCGTACCTTGGCACGGCGGCCGTAAGATCAAGGAGAAAGCCAATGCGTCACGGATTCCGTGGTCGTCGCTTCAACCGCACGACCGAACACCGCAAGGCCATGTTCGCCAATATGGCGGCTGCGCTGATCAAGCACGAGCAGATCGTCACGACCCTGCCGAAGGCGAAGGACCTGCGTCCCGTCGTCGAGAAGCTGATCACGCTCGGCAAGCGCGGTGACCTGCATGCCCGCCGCCTCGCCATGTCGAAGCTGCGCGATGAGACCATGGTCAAGAAGCTGTTCGACGTTCTGGGCAAGCGTTACCAGGACCGCAACGGCGGCTACACCCGCGTCCTGAAGGCCGGCTTCCGCTACGGTGACAACGCCCCGCTGGCCGTGATCGAGTTCGTGGACCGCGACGTTGATGCGCGCGGCCAGGATTCGGGCCCGACCCAGAAGGAAGAGCTGGTCGAAGCCGCCGAGTAAGATCTCGGCTTCAACGATTTCATCAAGGGCGGTCTTCGGGCCGCCCTTTTTGTTTGTCCTGACTGGCGATGCGCCCGCGAGCCCGGTTTCGCCGGGATCGGGGCCTCCGATCGTTCTGTGTATTCCTGCCCGGTGGCTTCGGTCGGGTTGTTTTATTGCATTGATGTGGCTTAGTGTCCCTCAATGAGCACGCGCCGGCACCTGCCAGTCCTGTCGTCCCTCCGGGCCGTTGAGGCAGCAGGGCGGCATCTCAGTTTCAGCCGTGCGGCCGACGAACTCCTCATCACGCAAAGCGCCGTCAGCCATCATGTCCGCAAGGTCGAGGAGGAGCTCGGCGTCAGTCTGTTCATTCGGCAGGCCAGGTCTATCGCGCTCACGCCTGATGGCGCGAAATTCCTGTTATATCTGAGTGAGGCTCTCGATCTGATGGCCAAGGGCGCAGATGAGATCCGGCGGTCGGGGCGCCGGACGCTGCGGGTGAGCCTGCTCGCGTCGTTCGCAACTCATTGGCTGATCCCACGTCTCGCCCGATTCACGGAATCCCATCCGGATATCGATCTCATCCTGGAGCCGTCCACGCGTACGGTCGATTTCGCCTCGGAGCAGATAGATCTCGCCATCCGTTACGGCCGCGGCGGCTGGAGCGGGACGCAGGCCCAGAAGTTCCTGGCCGAGTCGATTTCTCCGGTCTGCAGCCCGTCGTTTCCCAACCAAGGCGAGATCCCGGCCGATCCCAGGGAGCTGTCGAAACATCCCCTTCTGCTTTCCTTCTCCAATGCCCCCTTCGAGTGGGAGGTCTGGTCTGAGAGGGCAGGGGTAGACCTGACATCCGCGCGCAGCCTCATGCTTCACGATTACAACATCGTCATTCAGGCGGCCCTCGACGGTCAGGGGATCGCCATGGGGCGGCACAATCTGATTGCAGATCACCTGAGGCGTGGCGCCCTGATTGAGTTCTGCAAGGATTTCCGCGTCTCGGAGGAGATCGGTTACTGGATAGTCATGCCGGAGCATCCGAAACACCAGGCCAAGATTTTCGCGCGCTGGCTTACAACCGAGGCCCTGACATCCATGCATGAGTGAGAGTCATGAGCCTCTGAAGAGTTTGAATTGGTGGCGACAGTTCTGGATCCGTACGCTCCGAACGCCAAATTTGGAGCCCTGATATGTCGAAGTCCATTGCCGAGCGCCTTCGGGAGCTGGGTCTCGCCCTCCCACAGATATCCACGCCGGTCGCCAACTATATCCCGTGGACCCGGTCAGGCGATCTGATCTTTATCTCGGGGCAAATTCCCCAGGAGAACGGGCAGCCCGCATATATCGGCCGGCTCGGCGATACGATCTCCATCGAGGACGGGCGGCGTGCGGCAGAGCTTTGTGCGCTCAATCTGCTGGCGCATATCGACGCCATTGCCGGCGGCGAGCTTGCGCGGGTGCGGCGTATCGTTCGCCTGGGCGGTTTCGTCAGCTGCATTGCGGAGTTCGATCAGCAGCCTCAGGTCATCAATGGCGCGTCCGATCTTATGGTCGCCGTTTTCGGGGAGAACGGGCGCCACGCCCGCACGGCGGTCGGAGTGACCTCACTGCCACGCGGCGTTGCCGTGGAAGTGGATGCCACCGTCGAAATTGCCTTCTGAGGAAGAATTCATGTCTATCGATATCAATCGTATCCGGGCTGAAACTCCGGGCTGCTCCATGGTGGCGCATTTCAATCATTCGAGCTGCTCGCTTCCCCCGGTTCAGGTGACGAATGCAATCGTGGAGCACCTCCAGCGGGAGGCTCTTTACGGTCCAGGCGAAATGGGTGTCGCCGCCGCCGAGGACATTCAGGCGACACGCCATGCCGCAGCCCGACTGCTCAATGCGTCCACCGAAGAGATCGCCCTCGTGGGAAGCGGTTCACAGGGATGGGGACTCGCTTTCGCCTCTCTGCCGCCCTTGTGTTCGGGAGATCGGGTTCTCGTCGGTCGGCATGAATGGGGCGGCAATCTAAGCACGATCCATCAAGCGGCGAGGCGCGCGGGTGCCAGCGTCGAGGTCATTCCCTGTCGGGATGATGGCTGTGTCTCGCCTGAGGCCCTGGCAGCAATGATCGATGATCGCGTTCGCCTTATCGCCTTGACTTGGCTGCCGGCGACGAATGGCCTGATCAATCCGGCTGCTGAGATCGGCCGCATCGCACGGCGCGCGGGGATCCCGTATTTCGTCGATGCAGGTCAAGCGCTGGGGCAAATCCCGGTGGACGTGGAAGCCATCGGTTGCGATGTGCTCAAGGGGGCGGGACGAAAATATCTAAGGGGGCCGCGCGGAACGGCTTTGCTGTACGTGAGACGTTCGTTCCTTGAACAACTGATCCCTCCCTACCTGGATGTTCTCTCGGGGCCCTGGGTGAATAGCGGTCCCGTTCCGAGGGATGACGCTCGTCTCTTCGAGTCTGGCGAAAACCCATTTGCTCTTCAGCTCGGTCTTGGGGCGGCGATCAGGTATACGCTCGACATTGGCGTTGAAACGATCCGACAGCGGATTGATCGTCTTGCTGGAACGCTGAGAGTGCAGCTCTCCGACATTCCAGGAGTGCAGGTTCATGATGGAGGGCAGGAGCGCTCCAGCATCGTGGCATTCACGATCGAGGGCTTGGCGCCACAGGATGTGCGCCGTGCTCTGGCCGTCGATAAGATCAACGTCGCAGCCATTGCGGCAGCCTATACGCCTCTGGACATGGCATCTCGCGGCTTGGCCGAAATCATACGCGCGTCCGTCTCTTACTTCACCTCCGAGGAGGAAATCGAGCGGCTGGTCGGCGCCATCGCCGGTTTGAAGCGTTAAACAAGCCGCGTCCGTCAGTCTCATCGCGCCCGCGCAGGCAAGCGCGGGCTTTTATTTGGCATTTCGGCTACCACGTTCTATCCAGTCTGATACTCGATGAATGGATTCGGATGCCATGCGCTTGTTTCTGCTTCGCTTTTCGCTTGTCACTGCAGCCCTCATCTCTGGATTGACGGGAGCACAGGCCCAAACGCAGCGCGTCGTCCCTGAGAGCAAGGCGCAGGTCCAACTGTCGTTCGCGCCGGTCGTGCGCCAGACGGCCGGGTCCGTCGTCAATGTCTATGCCAGCCGCTCCGAGAAGCGGCAGAACGCCGCCATGGAGGAGTATTTCCGCCGGTTCTTCGGCGACAATGCGCCGGGCGTCCCCCGGGGGCGGTCGCAGAGCTCCCTCGGCTCCGGCGTCATCGTCGATTCGTCGGGCCTCGTGATTACGAACAACCACGTGATCGAGAACATGAACGAGGTGAAGGTCGCGCTGGCGGACCGGCGGGAATTCGCAGCCGACATCCTGCTGCGCGATCAGCGCACGGACATCGCCGTGCTGAAGCTCAAGGACGCGACGAACCTCCAGGCGATCGAACTCGGCGATTCCGAGGCCCTGCAGGTCGGCGACATCGTGCTTGCCATCGGCAACCCCTTCGGCGTCGGCCAGACCGTGACCCAAGGCATCGTGTCGGCGCTCGCTCGCACACAGGTCGGCATCTCCGATTATCAGTTCTTCATCCAGACCGACGCCGCCATCAATCCCGGCAACTCAGGCGGCGCGCTCATCGACATGAACGGTCGCGTCGTCGGCATCAACACGGCGATCTATTCCCGCTCCGGCGGCAGCATCGGTATCGGCTTCGCCGTTCCGTCGAGCATGGTCAAGGTGGTGCTGAACTCCGCCAAGGGTGGCGCCAAGAACGTGGTTCGGCCCTGGCTGGGGGCGCGTCTCCAGCCCGTGGACGGCGACATCGCGAGCGGGCTTGGCCTGGAGCGTCCGACGGGTGTTCTGGTGACCGCGGTCTACGACAAGGGACCGGCGGCCGAGGCTGGGCTGAAGCGGGGCGATGCAATCCTCATGGTAGACGGGCAGCCGGTCGATAACCCGGATTCCTTTGGCTACCGCTTCACCCTGAAGGGAACGCACGGCGAGGCGCCTCTCACGGTGCTTCGCGGCGGAAAACAGACGACCCTTCAGGTCAAGCTGACCCCACCGCCGGAGAACCCTTCGCGGGAGCCGGTGCGCGGCAAGACGCGGACGCCGTTCGCCGGAGCGACCCTCGTGAACATGTCGCCAGCGGTCGCCGACGAGCTGCAGATCGAGGTCGCTGATGACGGCGTGGTCGTGGCGGACCTGGAGGATCGCAGCGTTGCCGCCGGCGTCGGCTTCGAGAAGGGCGACCAGATCGTCGCCATCAACGGCGAGCGCCTGGCATCCACGAAGGACGCGGATCGCCTGATCAACCGCAACGGCGGTTATTGGGAAATCACCGTCAGCCGGGGCGGGCGGGTCTTTACGACGGTGCTCGGACGATAGACGGGACGGCGGGACCGAGATCAGGTATGGATGTTAGGCTGTTCCTGAGTCCCTGATCCATCATGAGTGACCTGTTTTCATCCGCCGGCCTCGACCGGAATGCGCCTCGTCCGCTGGCGGACAGGATGCGGCCGACCCAGCTGTCCGAGGTTGTCGGGCAGGACCATCTCGTCGGGCCGGACGGCATCCTGACCCGGCTCATCGCGTCCAAGACCCTGGGGTCTCTCATCTTCTGGGGGCCGCCCGGCACCGGCAAGACCACGGTCGCGCGCCTACTCGCCCATGAGACCGATCTTCACTTCGAGCAAATCTCGGCGATCTTCTCCGGCGTGGCGGACCTCAAGAAGGTCTTCGAGGCCGCCCGGCACCGGCGGTCCATGGGCAAGGGTACGCTGCTCTTCGTCGACGAGATCCATCGCTTCAACCGGGCCCAGCTCGATGCTTTTCTGCCCGTCATGGAAGACGGCACCATCACGCTGGTCGGGGCCACTACGGAGAACCCGTCCTTCGAGCTGAACGCCGCGCTTCTGTCCCGCGCCCGGGTGCTGCTCTTCAAGTCTCTCGACGAGGCGGCCATCGAACGGATCCTGGCGCGCGCCGAGGAGGTGACCGGCAAAAGCCTGCCGCTCGACGGCGAGGCGAGGGCGTCCCTCGTGCGCATGGCGGATGGAGACGGGAGAGCGGTCCTGACGCTGGCCGAGGAGGTCTGGCGCTCAGCGAAGCCCGGCGAGGTCTTCGATGCCGAACAGCTGCAGGAGATCATCCAGCGCCGCGCGCCGATCTACGACAAGGGCCAGGAGGGGCATTACAACCTCATCTCCGCCCTGCACAAAACCGTCCGCGGCTCCGATCCGGATGCGGCGCTCTATTACCTGACCCGCATGCTCGACGCGGGAGAGGACAGGCTCTTCATCGCTCGCCGTCTCGTGCGCATGGCCGTGGAGGATATCGGGCTTGCCGATCCCCAGGCGCTCGTCATCGCCAATGCGGCCAAGGACGCCTTCGATTTCCTGGGCTCTCCGGAGGGGGAGCTGGCGCTCGCGCAGGCCGCCGTCTATCTCGCCACCGCGCCGAAATCGAACGCGCTCTACACGGCCTACAAGGCCGCCACCCGGGTGGCGAAGGAGCACGGCTCCCTCATGCCGCCCAAGACGATCCTGAACGCCCCGACCAAGCTCATGAAGCAGATCGGCTACGGCGAGAGCTACCGCTACGACCACGACGAACCGGACGCCTTCTCGGGGCAGGATTACTGGCCCGAGAAGCTGGGCCGGCAGGAATTCTACGATCCCGTGGATCGCGGCTTCGAGCGGGAGATCCGGAAGCGGCTGGACTGGTGGGAGAAGCTGCGCCGGGAGCGGCGCGAGGATGGCAAGGAATAACCCATGAAATCCTACCTCCTCGTCTTCCTCGGCGCCGGGATCGGCGGCGCGCTTCGGCATGGGGTCAATCTCGGCTGCGCCCGCATGTGCGGGACGGCTTTCCCCTGGGGGACGCTGACGGTGAACGTGGCGGGCTCCTTCATCATGGGAGCCATCGCCGGGTGGCTCGCCTTCAAGGCAGGCGAAGGATGGAGTCAGCCCCTGCGGCTCTTCCTCACCACCGGAATCCTCGGCGGCTTCACGACGTTCTCGGCTTTCTCTCTCGATGCGGTTCTGATCTGGGAGCGGGGGCAGGCCGGGCTCGCGGCGACCTACGTGGCCGGGTCGGTTGTTCTCTCCATCGCCGGATTGGTGGCCGGTCTGGGGCTCGTTCGCACGATTGCGGCTTAAAGCATCGAACGACAATTCGAACCCGCGCCCGATGCTTTAAGTTTTTGGATTGACGCGTCTTTGCACGCAAAACCGGTGCCCACTTCTGCGTTCGATGCTCCAAACCTCGATTGCCGCTTCGGCGGCGCTCTGATACCCACAGTTCCATGAGAAAAAGCGGTTCAGGACAGAATAACGGTCGTGGCGGGCGCTCCGGTGCCCGGCAGGACTTTCGCTCGCGTGACGACAAGCCGGCGCGCAAGTCGTCATCGTCCAAGCCTTCGTCGTCCAGGTCGTCCTCGACCAAGTCTTCGGCGGCGAAGCCGGGCGGGTTGAAATCGGCGGCGGGCAAACCGCGTGCGGCGGCATCGGCCCTGCGCGAGAAGCCGGCCGCCCGGGCGAAACAGGCACGGCCCGCGGCCGTCGAAGCCCCGCGCGGGCCGACCCGCGCCCAGGCCCGGGCGGAGGCGCAGGAGGTCCTGGCAACGGGCGTGCAGACCCTCGTGGTCGAGCCCGACGAGGCCGACATGCGCGTCGACCGATTCCTGGTCGCACGGTTTCCGCAGCTCGCCTTCACGCATATCCAGCGCATCGTCCGTAAAGGGGAGCTGCGCATCGACGGCAAGCGCGCCCAGCCGAACGACCGGCTCGCCGCCGGCCAGAAGGTCCGCGTACCGCCCCTGAAGCTCGACCAGCCGCGGCCGGTCTCCCGCAACGCGGCCAAGGACCAGGACGACCGCGACTTCCTGAAGTCGATCACGCTCTACGAGGACAAGGACGTCCTCATCATCAACAAGCCGATGGGGCTCGCCGTCCAGGGCGGATCGGGCACCAAGCGGCATGTGGACGGCCTGCTCGAAGCGCTCAAGGACGACGAGGGGCAGAAGCCGCGCCTCGTTCATCGCCTCGACAAGGACACGGCGGGCTGCCTCGTCATCGCCAAGACGCGCTTCGCCGCGTCCACCATGGCCAAGTCCTTCCGCGCGCGCACCACGCGCAAGATCTACTGGGCGCTCGTCGCCGGCGTGCCGCGCGTCAGGCAGGGCAGGGTCTCGACCTACCTCGCCAAGGAAGGCGACGAGGGCGATTCCCGCATGCGCGTCGCCAAGCACGGGGACGAGGGTGCGAGCCATGCGCTCACCTATTACGCGGTGGTCGATACGGCGGCGCAGAAGCTCGCCTGGCTGTCGCTGAAGCCCGTCACCGGGCGCACGCATCAGCTGCGCGCCCACGCGGCCCATATCGGCCATCCCATCGTGGGCGACCCGAAATATTTCGACATCGAGAACTGGGAGCTGCCCGGCGGCATCCAGAACAAGCTGCATCTCCTGGCGCGCCGCATCGTCATCGCTCATCCGCGTACCGGAAAGCCCATCGACGTCACCGCGCCGCTGCCGCCGCACATGCAGCAGAGCTTCAACCTCCTCGGTCTCGATACGAGCCGCTACGATCCCATCGTCGAGGCACCCGAAGAGTAGCTTTCATCGCTCCTTCGATCCTCCTGCCCGTCGCACTTTCGCCGCGCATGGCGCGCAGCATCGGGTGTCTCATCCAGTCTTTCGGCTGTCTTGAGACAAAGGAGGAGATCGATGGAACACAAGCCTCTTGATCAGCTCCGTAGCGTCGCCGACGTCCAGCCGAGACCCCTGTCTCGCGAGGAACGGCTCCAGCGTTGGATCGACCTGCTCGAACGCGATCCGGCACGCCGCCTGCACTCCCTCGGTGAAATCGAGTTCAAGCCGCCGGCAGAGCGCGCCCTGGTCCGCGAGGACGACTCGCCGCTCACGGTCGCCTATGACGATCCCATCCTGCGTGCGGACGGCCTGGCGAGCGACCGGCTTGGCGATGCCATGCGGTATTTCGGATTGTCCGACGGTCAGGCCCATTACGTGCTTTGCTCGTGCTTGAGCGGACACTCGATGGACGCCTCGACCTGTGCTCAGAGATTGCGCAACGCGACAGGCAACGTCACCTGGCAATCGGCACTCGGCGCCTGGGTCCTGGCGGGCCTGGCGGTGGCTTTGCCGGGACTTGTCTATCTGCTGAGCTGAGACGAGCCCGGGGCAACGCTTATTCGCGGCAGGGATGACCCCTCCGCCGTCATGGATGGCCTTGTGCCGGCCATCCCGATCGGTAAGGCGTTCCGCTGTCATCCCCGGCGCACGCAGTGCGGGAAGGGGATCCATAGCGTTGCGCTTGATCGTGGATTCCCTTCCCCTCCGCTACGCTCCGGCCGGGAATGACACGGAGAACGCTGACCCAAGCGGCAGGGTCGTTGCCGGGAGGTGATGACGTCGAGACATGTTGCCTTAGCCGTTGCGAGCCGTCCGTAAATCGGTGACAAAGCCGCAGACCGCAAAGGCCCTTCTTCATGCTGCACATCGAGCCCGTCACCCTCTCCACCGACCGCCTGACCCTGCGCCCCTTGAGCCTCGCCGATGTGCCGCCCATGGGGCTGGCCGCCAGCGATGGCGAACTCTGGGAGAAGAAGACCACGACGGTGCCACGACCGGAAGAATTCGAGGCCTATGTGCAGAAGGCGCTAGACCTCCAGGCCGCAGGCCTTGCCCTTCCTTTCGCCACCGTGGTGAACGACGGGAACCGAGTCGTCGGCTCTACCCGCTACATGAACATCGATGCCGCCAATCACCGGGTCGAAATCGGCACCACCTGGATCGCGAAGTCCTGGCAGCGGACCTTCGTCAACACCCATGCGAAATTCCTCATGCTGCGGCATGCCTTCGAGGGCTTGGGGTGTCTCGCCGTCGAGATCCGCACCCATGCCCGCAACGACCAATCCCGTGCCGCCATCGAGCGCCTGGGCGCCAAGCTCGACGGCATCCTGCGCCAGCACATGATCATGCCCGACGGGCATGTCCGCGACACGGCGGTCTACAGCATCGTCCGGGAGGAGTGGCCCGCGGTGAAGGCAGGGCTCGAGCAACGGCTCGGGTGAAGAATCTGGTTCTCGTGCTTGCGATGCCCTGGCGAAACCCTCCCACGTCATCACCGGCCTCGTGCCGGTGATCTCGTCTTTATGAAGCGCCGAGCTTTTCGGTATCGGGATGGCCGGCACAAGGCCGGCCATGACGTGGGAGTGTGCGGCACCGATTCGTCGCTCCCTGCCATTGGGGAGAGGAGACGCCACGGCCGCGCCCTCCGAGCCCCTGGCGGAACGTGCCCCGCCGGACCACGTTGGTCCAGACAGCTTCTGTAACGCGAGTTGAGGCATGAGCAGCATGGTTCGCGACAACACCGCCCGTCATCGCTTCGAACTGGAACGGGACGGGCATATCGCCTTCGCCAATTACGAACGGCGTGGGTCCGATCTCGTGATCCGGCACGTGGAAGCAGCCGTACCCCTGCGCGGCACGGGAGCGGCAGGAGAGTTGATGCGCGGCGTGGCCGAGATCGCCCGCTCCGAAGGCCTGACGATCACGCCCCTTTGCGGCTATGCCTGGGCCTGGATCCGCCGCCACAAGGAATACAGCGATCTTCTCAATTGACGCGCATCCTCCCCGTTCGGTGGGTGTGCCTATTCGCCGTACTGCGATCTGCGTCAAAATAGACTAAACAGCGGCACCTCCAAAAAACATACATCGCGCTATGGGGGCGCCGCCGTGACCAACGTTCTCGAAAAAGCCAGAAGGGTTCTGGGCAAGAAAAGCGTGGCTGTTTCAGCCACCATCCTCATCTTGATCGCCGCAGCCGCCGTGTTCATCGGCCCCCGCCTGCTGGCCGAACCCGCCACCGAAATCACCTATTCCGACTTTACGCGGGACCTGGCGAACAAGAAGGTTCAGAAGGTCCTGATCGAGAGCGGCGGCCTGTCCGTCACGATGACGGACAGGGACGTCTTCGTGCGCATGCCCAACGGCCTCGTGAGTGCCGACTACATCGAGCGGATCACGGATGCCGGCGCCGAGGTGGATTTCAAGAAGCCCGGTTTCGATGCAGCCCATGTGGCGAGCATCCTGGTGCCCCTCGTGCTCGTCGCGGCCGTCCTGGTCATGCTGGCGATTCAGACCGATTTCAAGCCGACCTCCCGGTGGCCCCGCGTGATCCGCAGCCTCCCCAACCGGTTCGACGATGTCGCCGGGCAGGATGAGGCCAAGGCGGAGCTGCAGGAGGTCATCTCGTTCCTGCGCGATTCCGAAGCCTTCACCAAGGTGGGCGCCCGCATCCCACGCGGCCTCCTGATGGTCGGGCCGCCCGGAACGGGCAAGACCCTGATCGCCAAGGCGCTCGCCGGCGAGGCCGGGGTCTCGTTCATGGCGGTGTCGGGCAGCGACTTCTCGGCTCCTCTGATCGGCATCGCCAAGGGCCGGGTGTCCAAGCTGTTCGAGCAGGCACGCAAGAAGGCGCCCTGCCTGATCTTCATCGACGAGATCGACGCTATCGGCCGCAAGCGCGGCGGCGGCGGATCGGCTGCCGACCGTGAATTCGAGGCGACCCTGAACCAGCTCCTCGTCGAGATGGACGGCTTCAACACCACCGCCGGCGTGATCGTCATCGGGGCGACGAACCGCGTCGACGTGCTCGATCCGGCGCTCCTGCGCCCCGGCCGCTTCGACCGCCAGGTCCATATCGGCCTGCCCGACATTTCCGGCCGCGAGGCGATCCTCAGCGTTCATGCCCGCAACGTGAAGCTTGCGGAAGGCGTGAGCCTCGCCTCCATCGCCAAAGGGACGCCCGGTTTCTCGGGCGCCGATCTCGGCAACCTCCTCAATGAGGCGGCGATCTTCGCGGCCCGCGAGGGCGTTGAGGAGGTCACGCGCGACCACCTGGAGGCCGCCCGCAACAAGATCATCATGGGGCTCGAACGGCGCACGCTCGTCATCTCGGACGAGGAGCGCAGGCTCGTGGCCGTCCACGAGGCGGGCCACGCCCTCTGCGCCTGCCTGCTGCCCGCGTCGGACAAGGTGCACAGCGCCACCATCATTCCGCATGGCCAGGCGCTCGGCCTTGTGATGCGTCTGCCCGAGCACGACCGGTTCTGCATCCCGGTGGAGAAGCTCGAGGCGGACCTGATCGTCGCCATGGGCGGTCGCGCGGCCGAGGAGGTCGTGTTCGGGCCCAAGAAGGTGACGACCGGTGCTGCAAGCGACATCGCGCATGCGACCAACATCGTGACCAAGATGGTCACGGAATGGGGCATGAGCCCGGCCATCGGCATGGTCCGCGTCGCCCGCTCCGGCGACAGCCTTCCGCGCGAGGTCGAGCAGGAAATCCGCCGCATCATCGACGAGATGTACGCGGCCGCCAAGGCCTGCATCGAGGATAATCGGGGCGCGCTGGATGCCCTGACCGAGGCGCTGCTGGAGCACGAGACGATCGAGGGCGACGAAGTCCGGGCGATCGTCTCGCGGCAGGAAACGAGACTGGCGGCCTGATCGGCCGCCTGTTCTACCAGTTCAGGCGCGGACCGCTTCCCGGTCCGCGTCGCCGTCGTTCAGCAACGCATGGATCGTGCAGACGACGCCGGTCGGCGCAAAGGCGATTGTGACGTCGCCATGGAGTTCGTGGGCCAGGCTGCGCTCGATCAGCCGGGTGCCGAAACCGCGGTGGCTCGGCTCGATGACCGGCGGGCCGCCCGTTTCCGCCCAGACGAGTTCCAGCCCTTGAGCATCGGACCCGGAGGGGCGCGTTGTCGACCACTTGATCCCGATGCGCCCCGTCTCGTTGGACAATGCGCCGTATTTCACCGCATTGGTGCCGAGTTCCTGGATCGCCATGGCGATGGCGAGTGCGATCCGCGGCGGCAGGCGCATCTCGGGGCCGCGAAGATCGAAGCGGCTGTGCCCGTCGGCCTGAAAGGGCGCGATGGCCTCCTGGACGACTTCGCGCAGATAGGCCCCGTCCCAATTCTCGCGAGTGAGCACGTCATGGGCCCGGGAGAGGGCGAACAGGCGTCCCTCGACGGCAGCGCGCGCTTCGCTCGTCGTGCTGGCATTACGCAGGCTCTGGGACGCGATGGATTGAACGGTCGCCAGGGTATTCTTCACCCGGTGATTGAGCTCGTTGATGAGAAGCTGCTGGTGCTCCTCGGCCTTCTTCATCTCCGTGATGTCGAGCGCCACGCCCAGGGTTCGCGCCGGGAGGCCGTTCTCCACGTCCTGAAGCTCCGCGCGAAGCAGCAGCCAGTGCAGGGAGCCGTCGGGCCAGACGACCCGCAATTCGGTCTCCACATGCCGGTCCCCGCGCGAGAGGGCCTCGAGGGCGACGTCCCGGAGGCGCTTCTGTTCTCCGGGATAGTAAAGGGACCGGACCTGCTCGGTGGAGAGGGGGACGTCCGGGGACAGACCGAGCAGGCGGTTCAGTTCCGGCGAGGCGCTGACCTTCTCCGTGGCGGTTTCGACCTCCCACACGGCCATGCGCCCGGCATCGATGGCAAGGCGCAGGCGGGCCTCGCTTTCTGCCAGGGCCGCCTGCGACAGCTTGGTTTCGGTGAGGTCGGAGGCGAGGACGTAAAAGCCGACGATGCTGCCGTCCTCGGCACGGTCGGGGATATACTCGGATTTGACGTAGCGCATGCCCGTGCGAAACGGTGCCCACCACTCGTGTGCGGACCGTTGTCCGGCGAGGACGGCCTCGATGTAGGGTCTCGTCCGCTCGTAAGCCGGGAAGCCGACCGCCTCCCAGAGATGAAGCCCGTACAGGCTCTCCGGCGTGCGCGCGATCCAGGTCTCGTACGCGCGGTTGTTGAAGCGGTAGCGCTGATCCGTGTCCACATAGGCTACGAGGGCGGGTAGATGATCTGCAATCTGCCTGAGCTTCTTCTCGCTGACGTGAAGCGGCCATTCGCCGTCATCGGCATGAGCGCCGCCTGCCGACCCGGGACGAGGCTCCGTCGACGTCGCATGCGCCTGCAGCCGGGCCCGAAGCTCGCGATTTTCGCGCTCCAGTTCCGCGAGCCTGTGCAGCAGAGCATCCGTGTTCATGGGCTCCGTCATTACCATTTATTCTTCTTGGCCCATTTCCGGCTCGAACCTCATGCTACCCCAGGGCTTAAGCGAGAGTACAGGACGCAAACGGTAAAAAACCGGGAGACGCGGATTGTTTCCGCGCGGCAGCTTCTGGCAGCGGACGGGATAATTGAATAAGGTGCCGGCCACCAAGGGGGCTCCCACCATGAAGCGCATCATCCGCGTTACCGCCGTCATCACTCTAGGCCTGCTCGCCACGGCCTGCGACAAGTGCGGCAACTGGAACATCAACACACCGCAGTTCTGCCACGCCGACAAGCCGCAGAGCTGAATTCTAGGCTCTGCCTTTGAGCGGGAAAGGCCCTTGAAGCTCGTTCTCTTCGATGTCGACGGCACGCTGGTCGACAGCCAGAACATCATCGTGGCCGCCCAGCGGCTGGCCTTCGCCGCCCATGGGCTGGAGCCGCCGAGCCGCGAGCGCTCGCTCTCCATCGTCGGCCTGTCCCTGGTGGAGGCCTTCACGGTGCTGGTGGGGCCGAAGGGCCCCATCGCGGGCCTGGTCGAGGCCTACAGGGATTCCTTCCATACCCTGCGCCAGGATCCGGCGAATGCGGAGCCGCTCTTTCCGGGTGTCGAACCCTGCCTCGAATGGCTCCGGAGCCGCGAGGACGTGCTGCTCGGGATCGCGACCGGAAAGTCGCGCCGCGGCGTCGCCCATCTCCTCGACCGGCATGGCTGGCATGACGTCTTCTCGGTGATCCAGACGGCCGACGATGCTCCTTCCAAGCCGCATCCGGGCATGATCCTGCAGGCCATGCAGGAGACGGGGGCTCAACCCCACGACACGGTCATGGTGGGGGATTCGAGCTTCGACATGGGCATGGCCCGCGCCGCCAGCGTGCTGCCGGTCGGCGTGTCCTGGGGCTTCCAGCCCGTCGCCGCATTGACCGAGGCGGGGGCGGGGCCCATCGTCCATTCCTATGCGGAGCTGGAAAAGGTTCTGCGGCAATTCCTGAGCACGCCCTCGAAGATTTCCGCCTGAAACCCCATTTTAGGACCATGACAGATTCACGCGACTGGTTTCCCTCCGAAGAGGAACCGAACCCCATGCGCGCCGCGCAGGCCGGCATGAAGCCCACCCTGCCTAAGCGCTTCTACAAGGATGCGGGCGTCGAGGAACGGGACGGCCTGTTCCTCCTGACCCTGGACGGGCGCACCGCCAGGACGCCGGGCAAGCAGGCTCTTGCGGTGCCCTCTCGGGCTCTAGCCGAGGCTCTGGCCCGAGAATGGCAGGAGCAGGGGAGTGAGATCGACCCCTCGACCATGCCGATCACGCGCATCGTCAATTCCGCCATCGACGGTGTCTCGCCCCGGCAGGCGGAGGTCGTGGACGACCTCGTCCGCTATGCCGGGTCCGACCTGGTCTATTACCGGGCCGGCGAGCCCGAGCGCCTGGCGGCGTCGCAGGACGAGGCCTGGGGTCCGGTTCTCGACTGGGCCAAGAACACCCATGGCGCCCGCTTCACCCTGGGCGAGGGCGTCATGCACGTCACCCAGCCGGACGAGGCCATCGCGGCCATCCGCAGGGCCATCGAGGAGATCGGGTCCCCCTTCGCGCTCGCCGCCCTTCACGTGATGACCACCCTGTCCGGTTCGGTGCTGATCGCACTCGCCCACGCCGCCCGGCAGATGGACGCGGACCGGGCCTGGGCCGCCGCCCATGTGGACGAACTCTACCAGGAAAGCGTCTGGGGCGAGGATTACGAAGCCATGGAGCGCCGCCGCCGGCGCGAGGCGGATTTCAGGGCTGCCTCCGAGGTGTACAGGCTGGCGAGCCCATAACCGGGAAGGGCCGCCGGGCGGGAAACGCCGGCGGCTTTTTCATTCAGGGCAGGTCTTACGAGCGGCGGAAGGCGATTCCGCACTTCTTCTGGATCGAAGCGGCCTCGATGGCCTGCATCTGGCCCTTCAGGCGAGCGAGCTCCGCAGCCTGAGCGCCGTTGCCGCCTACGAAGAAAGCGGCGGGCCAGAAGATGACGACGGCAGCGGTGGTGGCCACCACGTCCTTGGTGCGTGCCGAATCCTGAGCACCGGCGGCTGCTGCGGCGGCAGAGCTGACGCCCTGGGCTTCCACGGCGAGTTCACGGCAGCTGTAGCTGGAATAGGCCATGGGGGAGACATAGGCAGCGGCCACATCCTCCGACCGGCTGGCGCAGCCGGCGGCCGTGAGGGAGAGGGCGGTCGCAAGAGAGGCGAAAATCTTGATCGTCTTCATGTGGAGCTCCAAAGCAACGTTATTGCATTTGGCTTCCTAATCCTTGAAGGCGTGGCCGTAAAGTGCTGTGGAGCACACGTCCATAGTGGGATTTTGGGCCATGCGCGGCTGTGCTAAGCGGTGAGGAACATTCCCCCGGCATCAGGGACCCCCGATGAAAGACATGCTTGAACGGCTTGAAGAGCGGCGCGCGCAGGCGCGCCTGGGCGGCGGCGAAAAGCGCATCGCGGCGCAGCACGGCCGGGGCAAGCTCACCGCCCGCGAGCGCATCGAGCTTCTGCTCGACAGGGGCTCGTTCGAGGAGTTCGACATGTTCGTCGAGCACCGCTCCACCGATTTCGGCATGGAGAAGGTCAAGATCCCCGGCGATGGCGTCGTCACCGGCTGGGGCACGGTCAACGGCCGTACGGTCTTCGTCTTCGCCAAGGACTTCACGGTGTTCGGCGGCTCGCTCTCCGAGGCGCACGCCCAGAAGATCATCAAGATCCAGGACATGGCGCTCAAGATGCGCGCCCCCATCGTCGGCCTGTTCGATGCGGGCGGCGCCCGCATCCAGGAGGGCGTGGCGGCGCTCGGCGGCTACGGCGAGGTGTTCAAGCGCAACGTGATCGCCTCCGGCGTCATCCCGCAGATCTCGGTGATCATGGGCCCGTGCGCGGGCGGCGACGTCTATTCGCCTGCCATGACCGATTTCATCTTCATGGTGCGCGACCGCTCCTACATGTTCGTCACCGGTCCGGACGTGGTGAAGACCGTCACCAACGAGACCGTGACCTCGGAGGAGCTCGGCGGCGCCAAGGTGCACACCACCAAGTCGTCGGTGGCCGACGGCGCCTATGACAACGATGTGGAAGCGCTGCTGCAGGTGCGCCGCCTCATCGACTTCCTGCCCGCCAACAACCAGGACGGCGTGCCGGAGATCCCGAGCTTCGACGATCCGAACCGGGTGGACGACAGCCTCGACACCCTGGTCCCGGACAACCCGAACAAGCCCTACGACATGAAGGAGCTGATCCTGAAGGTCGTGGACGAGGGCGACTTCTTCGAGATCCAGGAGTCTTACGCGAAGAACATCATCACGGGCTTCGGCCGCGTCGAGGGCCGCACGGTCGG
>NZ_QDGA01000005.1 GCF_003347665.1 Microvirga calopogonii | reverse complement strand
CCCTACCTGCCCAAGGCCTTCGTGGCGATCGAGGACCGGCGCTTCTACGACCATTGGGGCATCGATCCCGTCGGCATTGCCCGCGCGGTCTACCGCAACCTGGCCCATAAGGGCGGCCTGCAGGGCGGCTCGACCCTGACCCAGCAGCTCGCCAAGAACCTCTTCCTGACCCAGGAGCGCACCGCCTCGCGCAAGATCCAGGAGGCGATCCTGGCGCTCTGGCTCGAGCGCAACTACTCGAAGGACCAGATCCTCGAACTCTATCTCAACCGGGTCTATTTCGGCGCCGGCGCCTACGGCGTCGAGGCCGCCTCCCAGCGTTATTACGGCAAATCGGCCCGCAACATCTCGCTCTCGGAAGCGGCCGTGCTGGCGGGCTTGGTCCAGTCGCCCTCGCGTCTTGCGCCCAACCGCAATCCCGAGCGCGCGCAGGCCCGTGCGGAGCTGGTGATCGCGGCCATGAACGAGCTCGGCTTCATCACGCCGGGCATGACCAAGACGGCGCTCGGCGCACCTGCCGAACCCGTGCGCCCGAACGGGGCGGGCTCGGCCAATTATGCCGCCGATTACGTCATGGACGTGCTCGACGACTTCGTCGGCAACGTGGAATCCGACATCGTTGTGTCGACCACCATCGAGCCCACCATGCAGGCGACCGCCGAGCGCGTTCTCGTGGAAGAGCTCAACGCCAAGGGCCAGAAGTTCAATGTGAGCCAGGGCGCCTTCGTGGCCCTGCAGCCGGACGGCGCCGTCAGGGCACTTGTCGGCGGCCGCAACTATGAGACGAGCCAGTTCAACCGCGCGACGACCGCCCGTCGCCAGCCCGGATCGTCCTTCAAGCCCTTCGTCTATCTCACCGCCATGGAGCGGGGCTACACGCCGGACTCGGTCCTCGAGGACGGGCCCGTCAATTTCGGCGGCTGGGCGCCGAAGAACTACGACCGCAAGTATCGCGGGCCGATAGCCCTGCGCGATGCCTTGGCGCTCTCGCTCAACACCATCGCGGTCAAGCTCAACATGGAGGTCGGACCGAAGAATGTGGTGCAGACCGCGCAGCGGCTCGGCATCTCCTCGCCGCTGCAGGCCAACGGCTCGCTCGCGCTGGGCACCTCGGAGGTCACGCCGCTCGAACTCGTCTCCGCCTATGCGGCCTTCGCCAATGGCGGCATGGGCGTTGTGCCTTACGTGATTGCCCAAGTGAAGACCACGGACGGCAAGCTGATCTACAAGCGCCCGAATTCGGCAGGCCTGGGCCGCGTCATCGATCCCGGCGTGGTCGCCATGATGAACGACATGATGCACAATACCTTTGTCATCGGCACGGCGAGATCCGCGCAGGTTCCCGGCTGGCTCATGGCCGGCAAGACCGGAACGACGGACGACTTCAAGGATGCGTGGTTCGTGGGCTTCACGGGCAATCTCGTCGCAGGCGTCTGGCTCGGCAACGACGACGGCACGCTTACCAAGCGGGTCAGCGGCGGCAATCTTCCGAGCGAGGTCTGGCACAACTTCATGAAGGTCGCCCTGAAGGACCAGCAGCCCGTGCCGCTGCCGGGCAGCGAGCGCTTCCGGAACGACGTGCCGGTGGCCGATGCCGGCCAGGATCCGCGCTATGCCAATGCGGGCAATGGTGACAATGCCTGGATTCCGCCACAGCCCGCTCCCCAGCGCCGTGCCAGCCGCGAGAAGAACTTTTTCGAGAAGCTGTTCGGGCTTTGAGACCGTTATACATGTCTCCAACACTGTCGTTCCGGGGCGGGTCGTAAGAGCCGAGCCCGGAATCCATAACCGCTCACAGTGCCGAAAGAAGCGTCAGGCTGCTCGCTCTTTCTTGAGACGTCATGATTATGGATTCCGGGTTCCGCTGCGCGGCCCCGGAATGACAGTGGGTGAGTTTAAGTAGCTCGGCAACTCATTACCTGGCACGTAATCGCCAGCGTTCCCCGATCCCGGCATGCTCGCTTCATCACTCGGGAAGGAGCCTGCCATGACAGCCTATGCCATCGGCCATCTGCACAATGTGAATGTCGGTCCGGACATCGTCGAATATCTGCGCCGCATCGACGAAACCCTGGCCCCGTTCGACGGGCGCTTCATCATTCATGGCGGGCCTGCGACAGTGGTGGAGGGGTCCTGGTCGGGGGACCTGATCGTGATCGAGTTCCCGGACAGGGACAGTGCCCGGGCGTGGTACGACTCGCCCGCCTATCGCCGGATCCTGCCACTGCGGATGGAAAACTCACGCGGTGACGTCTTCTTCATGGGCGGGGTCTCGGCAGACCATCGGGCGGCCGATATCATCCCCGAGCTCCCCCGACCGGATCAGCCCAAGGGCTGATCCCCACGCGCCCGCCCGGTCGTCAGGAACAGGACGAGCGCCAGCACGCCTGTCGTGGCGATGGTGGCGGGCAAGGGAATCGCCGAGGCGTCGAGGTTGCGGCCCAACAGAATCCCGACGATGGCCGCAAAGGTCATCTGGCAGATCCCGAGCAGGGACGAGGCCGCGCCGGCACGATCGGGAAAGGGCATCAGCGCCGAGGCCATGGATTGCGGCATGGTAAGGCCGACGCCCACGCCATAGATCGCCATGGGCGCGCTGATGCTCAAGGAGGACGGCACGCCTGCGAGCACCAGAGACAACATGGTGATGCCGCCGAGCGCGAGACACGTCACGCCGATCCTGATCGTGCCGTCGAGCCCATATCGACCGACGAAGCGCTGCGCGAGCGTGGTGCCTGTCATGAAGCCCGCCACCACGAAGGTGAAGGAGAAGGCGAAGGACAGCTCGTCGAGGTGATAGATCTTCTGCAGCACGAAGGACGAGCCGGAGATGAAGGCGAAGAGCCCGCCGTACGTGAGCATGGAGAGGCCGACATAGGTCCGGTAGCCTGCATGTCCCAGCAGGACCTGGAAGCCACGCAGGATCGTCGTGAACGAGATCGGCACATCCGATTTTCTGCGGATGCTTTCGGGCATGCGGAAGTGGATCGTGGCGGCCAGCGCGACGCCGAACAGGATCATCACGCCGAAGGTGACTCGCCACCCGGTGAAGCGCTCGATCACGCCGCCGAGAATGGGGGCTGCCGCCGGAACCACGCCCATGATCGTGCCCATGCGCGACAGCTCTCGGCCCGCGCGCGGGCCCTCGTAGAAGTCGCGCACGATGGCGCGCCCGAGCACGATGGGACCCGAGGCACCGAGCGCCTGCAGAAAGCGTGCGCCGATCAGGGTCTCGATGTTGGGCGAGAGCGCGCAGATCAGACTGGCGATCGTGAAAAGCCCGAACCCGAAGAGCAGCACGGGCCTGCGCCCGATCCGGTCGGAAATCGGCCCGTAGAAGAACTGGCCGGCGGCGAATCCGAGCAGGAAGGCCGACAGGGTCAGCTGCGTCTGCCCCGTGGTGGCGTCGAGTCCTGCCGCAATCGCAGGCAGCGAGGGCAGGTACATATCCGTCGAGAGCGGCCCAAGCGCCGTGAGCAGCGCCAGGACGATCGTGAGGGCCAGTGTATCGGGTTTCAGCATGAGATCAGAGCAGCCACGAAGGAGGCTCGAACTAACCCGGAAAGGCTTCGCTGTCACGGGTTGAAGTCTTCGAGGTCGTGACGCCTTCGGACCCGGTCACCGAATGCATCCAAAAGTAGAGCTGCCTGAGGAAGGGAGCCAAAACCAGATATCGGGAATATCGGCTTAACGTCTTGTTAGGATTGTCGTTTCAGGAACATTGCCTTTGCGCAAAGGCCGTTTGCGGATAAGCAGTTATGTCATAACATTATGATTCCAAAGGAAGATTCCGAAATGAAAGTACAGATTGCGTGCCGTCGTTGCGGAACCTGTTTGTTCGGATAGCACCTGCATGATGATCGTTCACATATGATCCATCGAGGCGAATTAAGCCGACAAGCCTTTGAACAGGGGACTTCCGATGGATAAAACTGCCGACGATCTTATCGTGATCCAGACGGGAGATATCTTGTCGGATATCACTCGGCCTCTTGAGGTTGATGAAGAATCATCGACACAAAAGGTGACGACTTTCGGGATCGCCGCCGTCGGAGCCCAGGCGGTGATTACCGGTGATGCCGGCAACAACGATCTCGGCAGCCATAGCAGCACCACCGCCAACACGATCTATGGCGACCTCGGAAACGACACGTTGCGGGGCGGCACCGGCAACGACAAGCTTTATGGCGGCGACGATGACGATCTCCTGATCGGATGGCGCGGCAACGATACGCTCGATGGCGGCGATGGCTACAACGACACCGTCTCCTATGCGACGGAAACGGGCGGCTCGGGCGTCGTCATCAACCTGACGACTGCCAGCTGGATCTATAACGGCCAGACCTATGCGTCCATGACGGGCAAGGACACCTGGGGGGGAATCGACACCTATGTGAGCATTGAGTCGCTGGTCGGTTCGCAGGGCAACGACATCATCAATGCAGCCGATACGCCGGACCAGTTCACTCTCAACGGCGGCGCCGCCAACGACACCCTCATGGGCGCCGGAAGCCAATGGGACAAGGATTATCTCGTCGGTGGCGCCGGCGACGACGTTCTGATCGGCGGCATTGCGTATTTCGAGGGCACTGCCGCTGTTCAAGTCGATCTGGCAACGGGAATTGCCACCGGACAGGGAACCGATACCCTGCAATCCATCAACTCCGTCGTCGGCAGCAGCAGCGGCGACATCCTCAAGGCCGGCAATGAGGCGGTGACGCTCGACGGCGCTGCGGGCAACGACACGCTCTACGGCAGCAACGGCCAAGACTGGTTGTATGTGGGATCGGGCGCCGATGTGATCTATGGGTCGGCAGGCAACGATCAAATCTACGCCAACGGGGCGACGACCCTGCGCTACGACCAAATGGTCGTACTCGATGTCAATGGAAGGAATCTGGCCGGCCAGGTTATAGCGGATCTGGCCCAAGGATATGTCAGAAAGTACATCAGCGGATCGAGCATCCCTCGATGGGATGAAGACCGCATCTATTCTTCGGCAATCGATCTGGTTGCGACCAAATATGACGACAACGTCACCGGCAACAGTCTGAACAATCACCTGTTCGGCCTTGGCGGAAACGACAGCCTCAGCGGCGCGGGCGGCGACGATGTGCTCATCGGCGATATCGGCAGCGACACGCTCGACGGCGGCACCGGCAACGATACCCTGGACGGAGGCCTCAACAACGACCTCCTCAAGGGTGGAGACGGTCACGACAGCATTCTCGCCGGTAGCGGCAGGGACACGCTCGACGGCGGGAACGGCAACGACACCCTCGACGGCGGCATCGGTGCCGACAGCATGGTGGGTGGCGCCGGCAACGACGTCTATTACATCGACAATCTCAAGGACTCCGTCACTGAGCTGGCCGGCGGGGGCACCGATACGGTCTACATCTCGGTCAGCGGCTTCGATCATCTCAAGCTCGCCAATATCGAGAACGTGATCCTCGTGGGCGAGGGAAGCATCGACTACAGCAATCGTGCTCCGACGATCCTCGGTGCCTCGAGCCCGACCCGGGTGGCGGTGGCGGATACGGGCGTCGTCAATCCCTTCGCAAGTCTCACGATCGACGACAACGGCTCCTGGGTCACCGTCACGGTGAAGATGAACCAGCTTCCCGGATACGCCATCGGCTCCTTCACCAACCTGGGGACCGGTGTCTATGACCGCCTTGCCGCCACCTACACCGTGAGCGGGGACATTGCGACCGTGCAGGCGAGCCTGCGAGGACTGCAATTCAGCCCGAACGCTTCGCCCAACGCTACGTCCGCCGGCGCGGTCGGATCGATCAGGAGCGATTCCTTCACGATTAGCGTGGTGGACGATCACGGCATCGCCTCCGTGCCGAACAGCAATATCTCGGTCGACATAGTAACGCAGAACCGGGCGCCGATTCTGATCGCTCCGACGGCAGCTTATACGATGTCGGATACCGACAACGTGAACCTAGCGACGCCGTTCACGAACATTAACCTGATCGACCCGAATTTGAGCGATGTCGTTATGCTGAGAGTTTCCTTGGACTCTCCTGCCAAAGGCGCCCTGATCTCCACGAGCGGATCATACGATGCCGCGACCGGTGTCTACACCGTCACCGGATGGGCCGATGACGTTCGCTCGATCTTACGGGGATTGAAGTTCAACCCGACGGACCGGACCGTCAACGGCATCGAGACCACGCAATTCACGATCAGCGTAACCGATGCTGCGGGCGCGTCGAGCGGGCCGGTCAGCACCATCAAGGTGAACTCTGTCCACGGCACGGCTCCCGCCAATTCGGCACCGGTCGTCTCTGGATCGGACACGATCGGGTACGGAGTCTCTGGCCCCATCGCGGCCTTCACCAAGCTGACGATCACCGACAGCAGCCCGAGTGTCACCGCGACGGTGGCCATGAACGATCGGAACTACGGAACGTTCGTGAATCTCGGCAGCGGCACCTATGATGCGGTGGCCGGGACATACACCGTCACCGGCACGGCAGCCCAGGTCCAGACGGCGATCCGCGCTTTGCAGTTCAACGCTCTCCAGACCACGACTGTGAAGTTCACCATTACGGTGACGGATGGCAGCCTCACCACGACGAACACGAACTTCACCCTGAATCCGACGATGCCGAACCAGGCGCCGATCATCCAGGCGCAGCCAACGACGGTGAGGATCGCCGACAACGAAGAGGACGATCTCGCAACGCCCTTCGCCAACGTGGTGCTCGACGATCCGGAGGCGACGGCCAACAGCTCCTTCGTCCAGCTCAGGGTTTATCTCGACGATCCGTCCAAGGGCGTTTTCGTGCCCGGCAAGGGCGGAAGCATCATGGTTAACACCGATCCTGTGTACGGTTACTATTACTATACCATCTCGGGGAAGGTGCAGGACGTCCAAGCGGCATTGAGGGCGCTTGAGTATAATCCGACGACACGGCCAGGTGCAGAGAATGGCAGCGTCGAGACCAGCACCTTCACGATCAAGCTTTATGATGCATCGGGTCTCTCGGTCACGGACACCAATGTTCTGGTGGAATCGATCCATGGAACGCTTCCGAACGCCGCACCGATCATCGAAGGCGCCGAAGCCCCTGTGGCGGTGACCATCGCGGATACGGACCTTGCGTCGTCCTTCGCAAACATCGCGATCAAGGACGACGGCGGGACAGTGACGGTCACCATCGCCATGGACACCGCGTCCGAGGGCGAGTTCGTCAACCTGGGCAGCGTCACCAATCCGGGCAGCATCACTTACGACCCGGTCGCGGGCACTTATACCGTCAGCGGGACAGTCGCTGAGGTCCAGGCCGCCATTCAGGCGCTCCAGTTCAGTCCCGCCGATCGTCAGGACGGGCAGGTCGGATCCGTCCAGACGACAAACTTCACGATCTCCGTTTGGGACGGAACCTATACCACGACGAACACCAACGTTTCGGTAAACGCGACGGCGACAAACCGCGCTCCCACCATCGATGCTCTGGTTCACGTCGCGACGATCGCGGATGATGAGGAAACGGATCTCGCCACACCGTTCTCGGACGTGATGATTGGCGACACGAACGCCGGCGACATTGTCACCGTGACGATCACGCTGGACAGCCCCGACAAGGGTGTTCTGGTTCCGGCCAACGGCGGTAACTACAATGAGGAGACCGGAATCTTCACGTTCATCGGTTCGGCGGCGGACGCGCAGGCCGCCGTGCAGGCCCTGCAATACAATCCGGCCATTCGCTCCGATGCAGAGAACGGCAGCATCGAGACTTCGCATTTCACAATCGTGGTGACGGATGCAGGCGGCCTTTCGACCGCTCCGAACACCAATATCAGCGTCGACTCGGTTCATGGCAGAATCCACCAGAACCAGACGCCAGTCATCGGCGGCGTCGACACTCCCGTGGCCGAAACGATCGCCGATACGGACCTTGCGTCACCATTTAGGAATGTGACAATCGCGGATGACAGCGCGGAAGTGACGGTGACCATCACCATGGACCTCGCTTCCAAGGGCGGGTTCACCAATGTAGGCCCGGGCAACTACGACCGGATTGCTGGAACCTATACGGTGAAAGGGACGGTTGCTGAGGTCCAGGCGGCCATTCAGGCGCTCCAGTTCAATCCGACTGATAGGGTCGCTCCCGTCGGCTCTCCGCAGACGACGCACTTCACGATCTCCATCGTCGACGATGAAGGGGTCGCAGGTCAGTCGGTCGGCAACATCGCCATCACGTCTCTTGCAACGAACATCGCGCCCGCCGCGCCTCAGCTGACGGGCGGATCGATCAGCGACATGGCAGCCACCGGCAGCCAGGTCGGCACTCTTTCGGCCAGCGACCCGAACGGCGATACGCTCACCTATACCTTCAGTCAGGCCCTGGCCGGCTCCAATGGCCTGATCAGCGCGGATGGACGGTTCGAGATCGTCAACAACTTGGTTGTCGTTCGCGATCAGAAGCTCATCCAGGTCGCGCAGAACTCCAGCTTCACTTACAGCGTGACGGCATCGGACGGGCATGGCGGCCTCACGACCGGCAACATTTCCATCGCCGTCGCGGACATCAACAAGGCTCCGACGAACCTTCAGCTCTCGAATTCCCTGGTTGAGGAAAATGTCGGTGAAGGGCATGTCATCGGGTTGGTCTCGGCCAGCGATCCGAACGGGACGGCCCTGTCCTACACTCTTCTCGACGATGCCGGCGGCAGCGTCGAACTCGTGAACGGCCAACTCCGCGTCAAGGACGCGACGAAGATCGACTTCGAGCAGCATGACCAGTTGTCCGTTACCATCGCGGTCAGCGACGGGTTTGAGACGGTGAACAAGACTTTCACGATCACCGTCGAAGACCAGCGTCGCGAGAACGTGGTCGGCAACAGCGGGGACAACGTCATCCGCGGCGGCAACATGGGCGACACGATCAACGGTGCGGACGGGAACGACACCCTGTTCGGCGGCGAGGGGCGCGATGTCCTGACAGGCGGCGCTGGAGCGGACACTTTCGTCTTCGATACGGTCGTGATGAAGACGACGGCCGATTCGATCCTGGATTTCAGCCTCGCCGACGGGGACCGGATCTACCTCTCGCACAAGATCTTTACCGGCCTCGGGCTCGGCCAGCTCAGCGCCAGCGCCTTCGCGCTCGGCACTCAAGCCCAGGATCAGGACGACCGGATCATCTACGACCAGGCGACCGGGCGTCTCTTCTACGACCTCGACGGAACGGGCGGCGCGACGAGAGACATCAAACCGATCCTGTTCGCCACGATCAACGAGAACGGTGTGAAGCAGGCTTTGACCCACGCGAGCTTCTACCTCATCTGAGGTCAGAGGGGGCTGGATGAAGGCGGCTCTTCGCTGAAGAGCCGCCTTTCGCGTTTCAGGCCGACGAAGTATGGCGGGGAGACCGTTTCTCTCTGGTTGGCCTTTTGGGGTCCCGCTGTGCTTCTGGCATCAAGCCGCGCGCACGGTCGCCAGGAAGTTATTGACCTGATTGCGCAGATGCTCGGCCTGGCTCACGAGAGCCGAGGAGGATGTCAGCACCTGATGGGCCGCCACTTCCGTCTCCTCAGCCACCTGGGCCACCTTGTTGATGTTCGCCGTCACTTCGCCCGTGCCGGCGGACGCCTGATTGACAGAGGAGACGATCTCCTGGGTGGCGGCGCCCTGCTGGTCCACGGCCATGGCGATGCTGCTCGACACGTCGCTCATCGCCTTGATGCGCTGGGTGATGCCGTTGATCGCCTCCACGGCCTGGGAGGTCGAGGTTTGGATCGCGGCGATCTGGCTCGAAATGTCGGCGGTGGCCTTGGAGGTCTGGTCGGCGAGCGACTTCACCTCGGTCGCCACGACGGCGAAGCCCCGGCCGGCCTCCCCGGCGCGCGCCGCCTCGATGGTGGCGTTGAGTGCCAGCAGGTTCGTCTGGCCGGCAATGGCCGAGATCATGTCGATGACCGCTCCAACCCGGTCGGCGGCGGCGCTGAGCTGGGAGACGATCTCGGTCGTCGAGGTCGCAGCCTGCACGGCTTCGCTGGACATGACGGCGGATTGCTCGACCTGGCGACTGATCTCGCTCACGGAGGCGCCAAGCTCTTCCGTGGCGCTCGACATGGCCAGCACATTGGCCGAGGTCTGCTCTGCCGCCGCCGCGACCGCCGTGGAGCGCGAGGAGGTCGCCTGGGCTGAATTCGTCAGCTGCTCGGCCGTCGTCTGCATGCGGCCTGCCGCTGTCGAGACGGATTCGATGATTTCGCCGATGGCGCCGTCAAAGGTCTCGGCGAGCTCGATCATCATCCGCTTGCGCTGGACCTCGGACGCCTCGCGGGCCTGAACCGCCTCAAGTTCGAGCGCCTTGTTGCGGACCATGCGGTCCTTGAAGACCTGCACGGCCTCGATCATCTGGCCGATGTCACGGCTGCGGTTGCCGGAGGGAAGCACGGCCGCGAGGTCGTCATTGGCCAGACGGCGCATGACGGTGGTCAGATTGCGCAGGGGCGACACGATGCTGAACCGCGTCATCAGCAAGCTGATCAGAAGCCCGAGAACGATGCCGATGGCGGCAACGCCGATCTGAAGTTGGATTGCGGCATTCGCCCCCTCTTCGGCGGCCGAACGCATGTCGGCAAGCTTCTTGGCCGTATAGGTGCTGTAGGCCTTCACCGTGTCGGTGACACTGCGCTGGGAGGCGAGGCCCTTCTCGACCTCGGCATTCATGATCGCCTGATCAGTGCCCTTGTCCGATGCCGCCACCTTGATCATGGTGCGGATGACATCGAAATAGCCGTTCAGGGCCGTCCGCATCTGATCGAGCAGCGTCTTTTCCTGCGAATCCGCCACCGCTTCGAGCGTCTTGAAACGGGCGAGCATCTCCTTCGTGCGGCGGTCGGCCTCGCTGCTGAAATCGGACGCCTTGTTCGGCTGCTGCGCGACCTGATAGGTCATCCGGCTGATGGCGATGATGTCCACCCGCAAGTCCATCGCCTCGCGCGCCGCCTCCTCGCGCCGGCCGACAATCTCCATCGTGTCCCTGAGCTTGGAGGTCTCATGCCAGCCCACCACGGCGATCATGCCCGCCACGAGCCCCATGAGGGAAACGACCGCAATCACCTTCTGCGGAATCGAGAAATTTTTGAGTGCCATTGAAAACATGCCCCTGCAGACCTGCCTGCGCGTCCAGCTCTCGAAGCGGCCGGATCGTCAAATGTCAGATCTATTGCCCTAACGGCATGTGTGCGGGATGTCGGTTAAAAATCCGATAAATTGCTCAATGGAAACAATGGGATTGAGCGCCGGATGAGAACGGGAGTCTCCAACGAAGCCGAGAATATTGTGGTCCTGGTTTCTCAAAGAACGACCGTCTTGTTGAAGCCGGGCACAGGCCGCATAAAAGGAAACTATATATCGAGAGAACCACCTCATGGCCCCCTTGACCAAGACCAGCCGCTTTCATCGTGATTTCGGTCTGGCCATTCGCCGTTTCCCGTTTGCCATTCTTGCCGCTGGCCTTGCAACCGCCGGGATTCTCGTTGGGGACTTTGATAGATCGCTGATGAAGAGTCTCTTCAACGATCCGGACGATGCTATCTTGGCGCTGGTCCTATCTTTCTTCACGGCCACCATCATGGTGTTTGCCTCATCTGGACAACGGCTCTGGGTGCGGGTTCTAGCCGAGGGAACAGGATTTCTGATCGGCTTTTCGCTCCTGTTCTGGGTGAAGTTCGGAGACTACACCGTTCCTCCGCTCTTCTTTGCATTCGTGTGCTTCATGTCCGTGACAGCAGGCATAGCTGCGCGGCAGGGTATGAGTGGCTTTTGGCTCGCAAATACCCATCTCATCTTAAGTCTTGCCGCCTGTCTTCTCGCGTTGGGCGTGGTTCTTGCAGGCGGCGCAATCGTGTTCTCTGTTATCTATACCTTGCTCGGATGGCATAGCGACAAGCTTGTTATGATACTGGGGATACTAGTCACCTTCTTCGCCTTTCCGCTCCTATGGCTGACGCTGGTGGCCTCCGTCACAGTCAAGCCAATCGATGTGACCCAAGACGATATCCTGCTGCGTGCCGTCGCAGTTTTGACCGACGCATTGCTGATCCCGCTCATGCTGACGTTTGGCGCGATCATTCATCTTTATGCTATCCGTATAGTGTTCTTAGGCGAGCTGCCGAAAGGGCAGATCGGCATGATCGTGCCTCTCTTTCTCGCGCTTGGTTATGGGACTTATCTTCTTGCCTCCGGGCCTCATGCGCAGTTCGTCCGCTTCAGGCGCCTGTTTCAGCGCGCTTGGCTTGCGAGCACGTTAATTCCTCTAGCCCTGTTGACTCTTGCGACCGCAATCCGAGTTGTCACCTACGGCGTCACGGAGGAGCGCTATTGGCTGATCCTCGTCATCGTCGGCGCTGTCTTCCTGGTGATGTCTGCCCTCGTTCGTCGCCCCTTCGACATTCGCCTCGTGCCGCTCACGGGCGGCGTTCTGGCACTCGTCGCAGCGATTGGGCCGCTGAGCGCCGAGAACGTGACCATCTATAGTCAGTCTGCCCAGGCAGGAGCGAGTATCTCGTCAGCAGGGTCCAATCTCAACGGAACCAAGACCTTCAAGCCGAGCAACAGCTTTATCAACTTCTCGGAAAGAAAGGTGATCCGATTTGGCCCCGCAACCTTTATTGACGACGTTTATCTGGACCACAACAGCGATGCACAGAATCGCTACTTGGACTCGATTGTTTATACGGTCATGTTCAAGAACAATGTCGTGGAGGTCGTCGGCGAAAATAGCACCTCCCGCTTTGATCTTTCGCCGCTCCTGACAAAATACCTGTCGGATACCGAACATCGTCCGCCGCAGGATGATCCCTATCCTGCAATCGAGAGCAGCGATGGCCGCCGGGGAGCATTCATCGTGAGAAACTTCTCAGGCGAAACAGGTCCAGCCGGCCTCTCATTCAAACACGTTATTGGAAAAATCATCCTTTACTGAACCCGGCAGTGCCCCTCACCCGATCCGGTGGAGGGCGCTGCCGTAGGTCTTGAGCCAGGCTTCCGCCTCGTCGGTGCGCGGGCAGAGCTGGTAGGTGAGCTTCCAGAACCGGTTGGAGTGGTTCAGTTCGCGCAGGTGGGCCACCTCGTGGGCGGCGAGATAATCCAGCACGAACGGAGGCGCCATGATGAGGCGCCAGGAGAAACTGAGCGCTCCGTTGGCCGAGCAGGAGCCCCAGCGGCTCTTGGTGTCGCGCACGGTGATTCGCTTGGCCGGCTGCCCGAGCTGGGCCGTATGCTTCTTCACGGCTGCGGCGAAGTCCTTCTTGGCCTCGGCTTCGAGGAAGTCCCGCACCCGCCGGGCCACGTGGGAGGCCTCGCCGGACACGGCGATGATCGGCTCGCCCGCACCGCCCTTAGTCGCCTGGGTCACGCCCCGGATGGACGACCAATGGACGATCCGGTGGGGCACGCCGCGAAAGGGCACGAGGGCCCCCGGCTCGAAGAGCACCCGCTCGGGCACCTTGGCGAGCCGGGTGGCGATCCACTGGCCATGGCTGTCGGCGAACTTCTGAGCGAGGCCGACATCCGTGCGCTCGGGAATGCTGAGCACGACCTCGCCGGTCGCGTTCGAGACGCGCAGCGTGATCCGCTTCGCGGTCGGACGGCGTTTGAGGGCCACCTTGAAGGTCTGACCCTCGTGGAAGACTTTGAGATGAGGCGGGTCCGCAGGAACGCGGCGAAACAGGGCGGATTTCATGTCCGCAATCTGCCCTGACAGGTCGATTCTGTCAGCGCAGCCGTTTGCCGCTCCTAAGAACGCATCAAGAACAGACTCAGACCCTTGACGGCTTCTTCCTGGCTGGTTCTCGGCTGTGATTCTCAATGAATTCAACGATTCGAGGAGCGATCTGAGCCCTGAAACGAGAACCGTTGAAGACGCCATAGTGACCGACCCCGGCCTGGAGGTGATAGAGCTTCTTGTCGGAGGACAGGTTGGGGGTCAAGTCCAGGGCGGCCAGGGTCTGGCCCACGCCAGAGATGTCATCCCGCTCGCCCTCGACCGCCATGATGGCGCAGCGCCGGATCGCCATGAGATCCACCGGCTCGTCCCGGTGCATCATCTCGCCCTTCGGCAACTCGTGGTTGACGAAAACCTTCTCGACCGTCTGAAGGTAGAATTCGGCGGTCAGGTCCATGACGGCGAGGTACTCGTCGTAGAACTCCCGGTGCTTCTCGGCCGAATCGCCGTCGCCGTCTACGAGATGGTTGAACATCTCATAATGGGCGGAGAGGTGGCGGTCGATGTTCATGGCCATGAAGCCGGAGAGCTGCTGGAAGCCCGGATAGACGTCGCGCCAGAAGCCCGGATGGGACGGAGGCACCTTGGTGATGCAGTGCTGCCGGAACCACTCGATGCCGCGCTCCTCCGCCAGCCGGTTGACGGCGGTGGGCGAGCGGCGGGTGTCGATGGGACCGCCCATCAGGATCATGGAGCGCGGAATGGCCGGGTCGTTCTCGGCCTCGAGACGGGCAATGGCCGCGATGACGGGAACGGCCGGCTGACATACGGCCATGACGCTCAGGTCCGGACCGTATGCCCGGAAGATGTCCTTGAGGTAATCGATATAATCGTCGAGATCGAAGTCACCCTCCGCCAGGGGAACCATCCGGGCATCGATCCAATCGGTGATCATCACCTGATGGGTCGGCAGGAAGGTCTCGACCGTGCCGCGCAGGAGCGTGGCGTAATGGCCCGACATTGGCGCGACGATCAGGAGTTTCGGCTGCTCCTTGGCTCCGGCGTGATCCCGCTCGAAGGAGATGACGCGGCAGAAGGGACGCTCCCAGACGATTCGCTCCGTGACCGCCACCTCTTCGTTGCCGATCACGGTGGTCGGCAGGTTGAAGGCGGGCTTGCCGTAGCGGCGCGTGGTGCGCTCGAACAACTCGCAGGCCGCCGAGACGGTTCGGCCGTAGGGCGTGTTGGTCAGCGGATTGTCGGGATTGTCGAAGAAGTGCTTCGTGAAATCGGACGCGGCGCGAGCGGGACTCAAAAGCCAATGCGCCGTATCGTACCAAACATATGAAAAGTTCATCATTGTCCCCAAGAAGGGTCGGGCGCCTGATTCTCGCATAATGCGGTAGGCTTTATCCTCAACCGTAATTTTAAGATTAAAGTTCCTTCAGATTATTGCAACAGACTATCTCTTCCACTGCAAAAACGAGCTACATACTTTGGTTTCAGAGCAGTTCTGAAGCAGGCCATAGGAAAATAGGCCAGAGTCGAACGCTTGGCGAACAGAGGCACGGCCCTATTCTGTTCGATGATGTCCAAGATCGACCAGAAGAGCCTGACCCACCACGCCCGGCACCTGCGCCTCGACACGCTCGTCCGCCTGCGCTGGCTCGCCATCGTCGGTCAGGCGACCGCGGTTGCGGGCGTCCGCTTCGGCCTCGGCTTTCCCCTCCCCTTCGCCCTTTGCTTCCTGGTCATCGGAGCCTCGGTCTGGGTCAACCTGCTTCTGCGCATCCAGTATCCGGCCAGCCACCGACTCAGCGACAACATCGCCACGGCGCTCCTCGCCTTCGACATCCTGCAGCTGACCGGGCTTCTTTACCTTACAGGAGGGCTGGAGAACCCCTTTGCCATGCTGTTCCTGGCACCGGTTCTGATCTCGGCTACGGCCCTGACCCCGGAGCGGACCCTGGGGCTGGGCCTCCTCGCCATTGGCTGCGCGACACTCCTGGTGCTCACCCATCGGCCGCTGCCCTGGTTTCCCGGACAGGACCTCAGCCTCCCCTTCCTCTACGTGACCGGAATCTGGGCGGCGATCGCGCTCGGCACCGCCTTTACGGGCATCTATGCCTGGCGCGTGGCGGAAGAAGCCCGGCAGCTCGCCCAGGCGCTCGCGGCCACCGAACTGGTGCTCGCCCGGGAGCAGCACCTGTCCCAGCTCGACGGCCTGGCGGCTGCGGCCGCCCATGAGCTCGGCACGCCGCTCGCCACCATCGCTCTGGTGACGAAGGAGCTGAGCCATTCCATGCCCAAGGACGGCCCCGAGGGGGAGGATCTGAAGCTCCTGCAGGAGCAGGTGGAGCGCTGCCGCACCATCCTGACCAAGCTCACCTCCATGGGCCAGGAGGAGGAAACCGAGTTCCTGGAAACCATCTCGCTCAGCCATCTGGTGGAGGAGATCGTCGAGCCTCAGCGCGCGGTGGGCTTCGACGTCAAGGTCGGGACGCGGGGTGAGGGCCCCGAGCCCATGGGGCGGCGCAATCCCGGCGTCGTCTACGGCCTGTCGAACATCCTCGACAACGCCACGGATTTTGCCGAGAGTCGGGTCACCATCGAAGCCTGCTGGTCTCCTCACGAGGTTTTCATCGAAATCAGGGATGACGGACCCGGCTACGCTCCCGATATTCTGCTCAGGGTGGGTGAACCCTATGTGACCACCCGCAGCGCCGCCGAAAGGACGGAGGACAGCGAGGAGGGAGGAGGACTGGGTTTGGGCCTGTTCATCGCCAAGACCCTGATCGAACGGTCGGGCGCCGAACTGACCCTGACGAACGCCGCTCCGCCGGCCTCCGGGGCCATCGCGCGGATCGTTTGGCCCCGTCATGCGTTTGAACGAGGTGCGGCAATTTCGCCGCAGGGAGACTCCAAGCTGTCTCTCAAAGGTTAGGGGAAGAATTCCCATATGAATGAGGAGCCGGACAGGCTCCCTCATGAAGGAGATTCATCCTCAGATGCAAGGAGAAGTTCTGATGGCCGATGCGCCTGCCGCGTTCGAAGATCGCGCCGACAAGAGCCTCTTGATCGTCGACGACGACCGGCCGTTCTCGACCCGTCTCGCCCGTGCCATGGAAGGCCGCGGTTATCAGGTTCGCGTGGCCGAGAGCGTGACCGACGGCCTGGCGGCCATCGAGAGCGAACCGCCGGCCTTCGCGGTGATCGACATGCGCCTCGGCGACGGCAACGGGCTCGATGTGATCGAGCGCCTGAAGAGCCGCCGCCCGGATGCCCGCGGGGTCATCCTCACCGGGTACGGCAACATCGCCACCGCCGTCACGGCGGTGAAGATGGGCGCCTTCGATTACCTGGCAAAGCCCGCCGATGCGGACGAGATCCACGCTGCCCTCATGGCCCAGCCCGGCGAGCGCGCCCTGCCGCCGGAGAACCCCATGTCGGCCGACCGGGTGCGCTGGGAGCACATCCAGCGCGTCTATGAGCTCTGCGGCCGCAACGTCTCGGAAACGGCACGGCGCCTCAACATGCACCGCCGGACCCTCCAGCGGATCCTCGCCAAGCGCGCGCCGCGCTGAGTGTCTCAACCGTCGTTTCGCGACGCGACAGCTGGCAGGGCCCGGCCCCAAGTCACGGTCATCGGCTACAATCTTCCGTCGGCGATCCGGTCCGGATCGGCCAGGGCGTGCAGCAGCGACGCGGCCGAATGGGCGAAGCGCAGGGTCACGGCCTTGCGGCGGGCGCCGGCGAGCGGATGGTGCGCCGCCTCCCGCATGATCGCCGCCCCGAAGCTGTCGGCGACGATCAGGCCGCGATCCTCGGGCAGGATCTCGAACGGGACCGTTTCCGGCACGGCGAAATAGAACCGGTCGCAAAAGTCCTCGTAATCGGGCCATTTACGGTCGGCGCGGAAGTCCGCCACGCTCGACTTGATCTCGATGATCGTGAGCGCGCCATCGGGTGCGAGCGCGATGAGATCGGCGCGCCTTCCGTTAGCGAGGGTGAATTCCGGCAGGGTCACGTGGCCGAGCTGCGAGAACAGGCGGCGCACGCCGCGCTGAACGCCGGCGGCCACCGGCGACTGACGACCGTCGACGGGCAGGACGATGGGGCGGGGGAGAACGGCAGGCGAATCGGACATGGCGCCTAAGGTACGCCCTCACCGACAGGCCGCAACGGCTCCATTGTCGCGCTTGCGATGAGTCTCAACGACCGGGCCGATGTCGGATAGACTGAAGGCAGCAAGCCTTTCATATCGGTCACGAGTGAGGCTCGACATGCCACACGGGAGCCCGGACGATCTGACGATCCGCGTCATGTCACGCCAGGATCTGGACCTTGCCATCGACTGGGCGGCGGCCGAAGGGTGGAACCCTGGTCTCAACGACGCCGCGTGTTTCCAGGCCGCCGATCCCGCAGGGTTTCTGATGGGCTGGCTTGGCGAGGAGCCCATCGTCTCCATCTCGGTGGTTCGCTACGCCGGCAGCTTCGGCTTTCTCGGCCTCTACATCGTCCGGCCGGACCAGCGCGGGCGCGGCTTCGGCTACCGGCTCTGGCAGGCCGGCATGGCCTCTCTCGAGGACCGCATCGTCGGCCTCGACGGCGTCGTGGCGCAGCAGGAGAACTACCGGAAATCCGGCTTCGTCCTTGCACACCGGAACGTGCGCTTCGGCGGGACGCCGCAGATCGAAACACCCCGAAGCGAAGGCTTGCGGCGCGTCTCTCCTGAGATCGTGGAGGCCGTTGTCACCTATGACAGGCCGTTCTTTCCCGCGCCGCGCGAGGCCTTCCTGCGCTGCTGGCTCAAGCCCGATGCGCGCACGGCCATCGCGTTCGTGGAGGATGGAACGATCAAAGGCTACGGCGTCGTCCGGACCTGCCGGAGCGGTTCCAAGGTCGGGCCGCTCTTCGCCGATGGCGAGCGCGAGGCCGATCTCCTGTTTCAGGCGCTCGCAGCCGAGGCGAAGGGCGGCGCGATCTTCCTCGATCTGCCGGAACCGAACGAGGCAGCCGTGCGGCTTGCCACGCGCCATGGCCTGTCGCCGGTGTTCGAGACGGCGCGGATGTATCGCGGTGAAAGGCCGGATCTGCCGCTGTCCAAAACTTACGGGATCACCACCTTTGAATTGGGGTGAAGATCGGGTTCGTCGAGAACCAGGCGGTGTTCATCCCGGCGCGGGACATCGTTTGGTACGATGCTCTAATGCAGCATCAGATGATGCGGCGACAGGTTCTCCAGCATGTCCCGCAGATCATCCATGTGCGGGTTGATGGACAGGGCGATCTGGAACGCGGCACGGGCCTCGTTGAGATGGCCGTTGCGCAGGCAGATGTTGCCGAAGCCGGCGATGGCGCCGAAATGGCGCGGCTCCAACTGCAGGGTCTGGGCGATGTCGCGCAGGCTGTCGGCGTCGCGCTTCTCGATGGAGGCGAGCGTCGCCCGCTTGTTCCAGGCTTCCGCCCAATCCGGATGCTTGGTGACGAGATGGTCGAGCAGGGGCCGGGCAGTCTTGAGCGAGCCCGAGCCTATGGCCTCCACGGCCGCCATCAGGGTCTCCTCGGCCAGCCGATCCTCATGCGATCCCCACAGGGCCCAGATCTGGTCCTCGATGTCCTCGACCGGACGCGTCGGTTCGGGCAGAGCCAGTTCCTTGAAGAGCCCCGTCAGGCGGCGCGGCAGATCGGGGCTCGGCGTTCGGGTTGGAACCTCGAGGACCGTTTGGAAGACCGTATCGAGCGGCAGAGGAGACGTCATAGACAGACTTGCGATCCTCCGTGAAAGGCACAAGAGCGGGAATCCAAGGGGAGTGACATAGCGTTGAAGCGCGGCGCGGCGAGAGGACAAACCGGCAAAGTTTGAGGCGCTCCGTGATGGGCACGGCCTGTTTCTCTCACCGCTCCGGACTTGATCCGGGGCGAATGCCCGTGAGGAAAGGGAACGGCAAGGCCTCCTGCTGCAAACTGCTTTGGTGATAGAAGAGCATCAAGCACAGCCTGGAAGCCAACGCCCGTGAGAAACATCGATCCCCTTGCGCCTTCGCAGAAAGCCTCGCGTCCTGCGATCCTTGGCTGGCTGCTGTTCGACTGGGCCTGCCAACCCTTCTTTACCCTGATCACCACCTTCGTGTTCGCGCCCTATTTCGCCTCGGCGCTCGCGCCCGATCCCGTGAGCGGGCAGAGCCTCTGGGGTTATGCGACCGCTGCCGCCGGGCTCGTTCTGGCCTTTCTCTCGCCTGTCCTCGGCTCCATCGCCGACGCGACGGGTCCCAAGAAGCCCTGGATCGCTTGCTGCGGCCTGGTCCTGTTCATCGCGTCCTTCGCCCTGTGGTACGCGGCGCCGGGGCAGCCCTTCGCCATTGCGGTAGCCCTCGTCGGCTTCGCCTTCGGGACCGTCGCCGTGGAGGTCGCGGCAGTGTTCAACAACGCCATGATCCCGCATCTTGTGCCGCCGGAACGCTACGGCCGCCTCTCGGGCACCGGCTGGGCGATGGGTTACCTGGGCGGTCTGGTGTCGCTCGTAGTCGTGCTGGGTTTCCTGGCCGCCGATCCGACGACCATGAAGACGGTCTTCGGCCTCGATCCCCTGTTCGGCCTCGATCCGGCGACGCGCGAGGGCGACCGGATCACGGGCCCGTTCTCGGCCGTGTGGTTCCTCGTCTTCGTGCTGCCCCTCTTCCTCGTCACGCCCGATATCCCGCGTTCGGGAATGAGCCTCGGGCAAGCAGCGCGGCAGGGAATCGATCGGGTGCGGAGCACCATCGCGGATGCGCGACGCCACGAGAGCGTCGGCCGCTTTCTCGTCGCCAACATGGTCTATCAGGACGCCCTGGTGGCGCTCTTCGCCTTCGGGGGCATCTACGGGGCCGGCGTGTTCGGCTGGCAGGCCATCGAGCTCGGCATCTTCGGCATCCTGCTCACGATCACCGGCACCCTCGGGGCGCTGATCGGCGGACGGCTCGACGACCGCATCGGGGCAAAGCCCGTGATCCTCGGGGCGATCCTGATCCTCGCCCTGGTCTGCGTCGGCGTTCTCTCGCTCGGGCGCGAGCATATCCTGTTCGTTGTGCCGACTTCGCCGTCCACGCCCAATGACGGCCTCTACGGCTCCGCGCCCGAAAAGCTGTTCGTGCTGCTCGGCCTCGTCATCGGGGCCGTGGCGGGACCGCTCCAGGCCTCCTCGCGCAGCCTGCTGGCGCGGCTCGTCCCGGCCCGGGAAGCGGGCCGCTATTTCGGCCTTCTGGCCCTGTCGGGAAAGGTCACGTCCTTCCTGGCGCCGCTCGCGGTCGCGGTGGCGACGGCCGTGTTCCAGACGCAGGCCGCGGGGCCGGCGGTGCTGATCCTGTTCCTGCTCGTAGGGTTCTGGCTCTTGAGCGGCGTGAAGCGGGTGTGAGCGCGGTTCACTCCAACGTCACCGCCGTGCCGCTGACCGAGACCATCATCATGCCCTCGTTCTTGCCGAGGGCACCGTAATCGAGGTGAACGCCCACGATGGCATGGGCGCCGAGGCGCTGCGCCTCTTCGATCATCTCCTGCAGGGCCGTATCGCGCCCGTCGCGCAGCACACGCTCGTAAGACCCGGCCCGTCCGCCGACCACGTCGCGGATCGACGCGAAGAAATCGCGGAACACGTTGGCGCCTAAAATCGCCTCGCCCGAAACGATGCCGCGATAGGAGGCGATGCGGCGGCCTTCGATGCTCGGCGTGGTGGTGATAATCATGAGCGTCTCCTTCTGCTCCGCTTCATATGGGAAGGGACGGGAGGAACGTCACCGCCTTATCGTGGATCCCTTCCCGCACTTCGTGCGGCGGGATGACAGCAGCCACGTCATGGCCGGCCTTGTGCCGGCCATCCCGATTGCTTGGAGCGCTGCACCTTTCCAATCGAGATCACCGGGACGAGCCCGGTGATGACGTGAAGAGGAGAGCGTGCTTACGGGCACGGGTTGCAGTGTTCGACGTGGATCGCGTTGATGCGCTCTTCCAGCTCCGGCGTGATCGTCACGTCGATGGAGGCAATGTCCGTCTTCAGCTGCTCCATCGAGGTCGCGCCGATGATGTTCGACGTGAGGAACGGGCGGGAATTGACGAAGGCCAGCGCCATCTGGGCCGGATCCAGGCCGAACTCCTTCGCGAGCGCGATGTACTTGCGGATCGCAGCCTCGGCGGTGGGATTCTCGTAGCGCTGGCCGCGATTGAACAGGGTCGTGCGCGTTCCGGCGGGCCGTGCCCCGTCGAGGTACTTGCCCGTGAGATACCCTTGAGCCAGCGGCGAATAGGCGAGCAGGCTCACGTTCTCGCGCATGGAGACCTCCGCCAGGGCCACCTCATAGGTGCGGTTGAGGAGGTTGTAGGCGTTCTGCACCGACTGCACCCGGGCCTGTCCCTTGGCATCCGCGTGCTTGAGGAACGTCATGGTGCCCCAGGCGCTCTCGTTGGAGAGGCCGAAATGGCGGATCTTCCCGGCCTTCACCAGGTCGGTCATGATCTCGACCGTCTCGTCGATGGGATGGGAGTTCCCTTCCTGGTGGCGGTAGATCGTCGGGTTCGAGCCCCAGGGCATGGGGCGGTCGGGCCAGTGGATCTGATAGAGGTCGATGTAGTCGGTCTGGAGCCGCTTCAGGCTCTTGTTCACCGCCTCCTCGACCTGGGCGCGCGAGAGCTCGCCCTTGGAGCCGTCATCCCGGAACCAGGTGCTGTCGGAGCGGCCGATCACCTTGGTGGCGAGGATCACCTTGTCGCGGCTGCCCCGGGCCTTGAACCAGGAGCCGATGAACCGCTCGGTGGAGCCCTGCGTCTCGGGACGGGGCGGGATCGAATAGAGCTCGGCCGTGTCGAAGAAGTTGATGCCCTGGTCGAGGGCGTAGTCCATCTGCGCATGGCCTTCGGCCTCTGTGTTCTGCTGGCCCCAGGTCATGGTGCCGAGGCAGATGAGGCTGACATTGAGGTCCGTGCGACCGAGGCGGCGGTATTCCATGAGGTAAGCTCCTCGCGGCGAAATGATCCACCGCGTTCAGGCAAGAATGAGGCGCTGAAAGGACTCAGCGTTGGGCAAGGCGGGCGAGAAAGCTCTCGACGCTGGGCAGGATGCGCTCGACGATGACCTCGACGCCCTTGGCCGTCGGGTGCAGCCCGTCGGGCAGGTTGAGGGACCGGTCGCCGGCGACTCCGTCCAGGAAGAAGGGATAGAGCACAAGGTCGTGCTTCTTCGCAATGTCCGGATAGATGCTGTCGAATTTCTGCACATAATCCGGCCCGAGATTGCGCGAGGCATACATGCCCGCGAGCATCACCGGAATGTTGCGGCTTTTGAGCCGCTCGACGATGGCCTCCAGGTTCCTGCGGGTCCCGGCCGGGTCGAGGCCGCGCAGCATGTCGTTGGCACCGAGTTCCAGGATCACCCCGTCGGTACCGTCGGGCACGGACCAGTCGAGCCGGTCGAGGCCGCCGGAGGAGGTGTCGCCGGAGACACCCGCATTGGCGACTTCCACGTTGTGGCCCTTGGCCTTCAGCGCCTTTTCCAGCACGACCGGGAAGGCCGCCTCCTGCGGCAGGTTGTAGCCGGCGCTCAGGCTGTCGCCCAGCGCCACGAGTCGGATCGGCTTGGCTTGAGCATGGGCCGGAAGAGTGGCGACCAGGGCGGCCAGGGTCGCCGCACACGCAAAAATGATCGTCATGAATGGGCCGGATTGGCGCTTCATCGATAGGCTTCCCATCTAGGCAGAACTACACAGACGTCTTCGACAGTTTCCAACAGATCGGGTGAATGGGTATGCAGGACAAGGCCATCGCGCTGCACGATGTCGATTTGAGCCTCGGGCGCGGAGCTGCGCGGGTGCATATTCTCAAGGGCATCTCCCTCGAAGTCGCCCGGGGCGAGGCGGTCGGGCTCATCGGCCCCTCGGGCTCGGGCAAGTCGACCCTGCTCATGACCATGGCCGGTCTCGAGCGCCCCGATTCGGGCAAGGTGATTGTCGACGGCACCGACCTGTCAGGTCTGGACGAGGATGCGCTCGCCCGTTTCCGCGGGCGGCGGATCGGCATCGTGTTCCAGTCCTTCCACCTTGTCCCCACCATGACGGCCCTGGAGAACGTGGCCCTGCCCCTGGAGCTCGCGGGCGAGAACGACGCCTTCGAGCGGGCCGAGGCCGAGCTGCAATCGGTGGGCCTGAGCCATCGCCTGCACCATTATCCGGCGCAATTGTCGGGCGGCGAGCAGCAGCGCGTGGCCATCGCCCGCGCAATCGTGCCCAATCCGGCGATCCTCGTGGCGGACGAACCCACCGGCAATCTCGACGAGACGACCGGCCAGTCCATCGTCGACCTGCTCTTCGCCCTGAAGCGCGACCGGGGCGCGACCCTGGTTCTCGTGACCCACGATCTCGCCCTCGCCCGCCTCTGCGACCGCATGGTGCGCCTGCGCTCCGGGCAGGTCGAGACCGGCGCGGCCTCGGCCGTAGCGTGAGGGACGTTCAGTCATGCACGGCTCCCTTCCCGCCACGCCCCAGCGGCACCCCGCATCCCCGTCGCAGCTGCCCCTCCTGCTGCGCCTCGCCTTCCGTGAATTGCGCGGGGGTTTGAAAGGCTTCGGCATCTTTCTCGCCTGCATCGCGCTCGGCGTCGCGGCCATCGCCAGCGTCTCGTCCCTGTCCCGTTCGCTCACGGAAGGCATCTCCCGCGAGGGCCGGCGGATCCTGGGTGGCGACATGGCCTTCTCCCTGCTCCAGCGGGAGGCAGGAGCACCCGAGCGGGCGTTCCTCGAATCCAATGGCCGGGTGAATGTGATCGCCACCATGCGGGCCATGGCGGTGGCCGGAGAGAAGGGCTCGGGGCTGGTGGAGATGAAGGCGGTCGACGGGGGCTATCCCACGGTCGGCGCGCTCGAAACCGATCCGCCCCTGCCCCCAGCCGACCTTTTCGCCGAGAGGAACGGCGCCTTTGGAGCCGCCGTCGATCCGGCGCTCCTCGCGCGCCTCGACCTGAAGGTGGGCGACCGGGTGACGGTCGGCGCCGCCAACGTGGAATTGCGGGCGGGCCTCGTCTCCGAGCCCGACAAGATCGCGGACGGCATCGGGTTCGGCCCTCGGCTCCTGCTCTCGCAGGAGGCGCTGAAGGCCACCGGCCTCGTCCAGCCCGGCAGCCTGGTGCGCTGGACCTACCGGCTGACCCTGCCGCCGGAGCTTTCGACAGAACAGGGCCTGACGCAGATCGAAGCCGAGGCGAACCGTGTCCTGCCGGAGGCCGGCTGGAACATCCGCACGCGCCTCAACGCCGATCCGCGCTTTGCCCGCAACATCGAGCGTTTCACGCAATTCCTCACCCTGGTCGGCCTCACAGCACTTCTCGTGGGCGGCGTCGGCGTCGCCAATGCGGTGCGGGGCTTCGTCGACCGCAAGCGCGCCTCGATCGCCACGCTCAAGAGCCTCGGCGCTCCGGGCGGGCAGGTGGTGCTGCTCTACCTCACGCAGGTGATGCTGATCGCGCTCGTGGGCATCGCCATCGGCCTGGCCTTCGGGGCCGTGCTGCCCTTCGTGGTCACCGGGCTCTTCGGCCATCTCCTGCCGATCCCCATCGCGCCGACGCTTGCCTGGAGCGAACTCGGCATCGCGCTCCTCTACGGGGTTCTCACGGCCCTCGTCTTCGCGCTCGCTCCCTTAGGGAGAGCCCACGACGTGCCGGTGTCGGGGCTCTTCCGGGACCAGATCGACCCGGAGCGGCGCTGGCCGCGCAAGCGCTATCTGACGGCGCTCGTCCTGTCTGTGACGGCCCTCGTGGGCCTATCGCTGCTCGCAGCTTACGACCGGCGGATCGCCCTCATGTTCGTGGGCGCGGCCGCCGGTTCCTTCCTGCTCCTGCGCCTCGTGGCGATGGGGATCATGGCGCTCGCCCGCCGCCTGCCGCGCCCCCGCCGGACGGCACCGCGGCTGGCGCTTGCCAATATCCACCGGCCCGGCGCGCTCACGCCGTCGCTCGTGCTTTCCCTGGGCCTCGGCATCACGCTTCTCGTGACGCTCGCGGTCATCGACACCAACCTGACGCGCCAGCTCACGCAGAGCCTGCCGGAACGGGCGCCGAGCTTCTTCTTCCTCGACATCCCCAACCAGCAGGCGGATGCCTTCGAGGGATTCCTGAAGGGCCAGGCACCGGAGGCCCATATCGAGCGCGTACCGATGATGCGCGGGCGCCTCGTGACCCTCGGCGGACGGCCCGTGGCCGACGTCAAGGCGCCTGAGGACATCTCATGGGTGCTGGAGGGTGACCGCGGCATCACCTACGCGACCAAGCCGCCGGAAGGCTCGAAGGTGGTGCAGGGCGAGTGGTGGCCTGAAGGCTATCGCGGCAAGCCGCTCGTCTCCTTCGACCGCAAGATTGCAGAAGGCCTAGGGCTGAAGATCGGCGACGAGATCACCGTCAATGTGCTCGGGCGCAACATCAGCGCGACCATCGCCAACCTGCGCGAGATCGAGTGGCGCTCCATGGGCATCAACTTCGTGATGGTGTTCTCGCCCAATGCCTTCGCGGGTGCGCCGCACACGCATCTGGCCACCGTCACCTTCCCGAACGGCTCGGACGCGGCGCTCGACGCCCGGATCCTGCGGAGCTCCGCCCAAGCCTATCCCATGGTCACGAGCGTGCGGGTGAAGGATGCCCTGGAGGCGGTGAACGACGTGGTCTCGCAGCTCGTCATGGCGATCCGGGGTGCGAGCTCCATCGCGCTGATCGCGAGCCTCCTGGTCTTGGCCGGGGCGCTTGCCGCCGGTCACCGGGCGCGTCTTTACGATGCGGTGGTGCTGAAGACCCTGGGTGCGACCCGGGCCCGGCTGATTGCGGCCTACGCGCTCGAATATGGTCTTCTCGGCCTCGCCACGGCTTTGTTCGGGCTGCTGGCGGGAACGCTTGCGGCTTACTTCATCATCACCCGCGTGATGTCGCTAAGCTTTACTTTAGATTTGTCCGGCGCCGTCCTGGCCTCTGCATTGGCCGTTCTGGTGAGCGTGGGTTTAGGCCTGATGGGGACTTGGCGGATCCTCAGTCAAAAACCCGCCCTCTACTTGAGAAATCTGTAAAGCTCCGACCTGGCGGCGGCGTTATAAATTAGCGCATGAATCGAAATGAGGAGCAGCAGCATCTCTGCTCCTCATTTTTCTTGCATCACGAAGATTTGAAGCTTGGCGTTGCCCCTTGCGCAACGCAGGCCGCCCTCTCATATTTTGCATGTCGCCGGCATTCCCGGCGGCCGATGGCTGACTTCTCAGCCTTTCGAGGAAACACACGGGACACCGCGAGAAAGGACTCCGATGCAACCGTATGAGCAAAACCAAAACGCCTATGGCACCGGCTTTGCCCGGACGGCGGCACAGGTCGACCAGGGCCTGCGCGCCTTCATGCTCGGCGTCTACAACAACATGGTCCTGGGCCTTGCCATCTCGGCCCTGGTCGCACTCGGCGTGAACATGCTCGCCACCACGAGCGATCCGTCTCAGGCGGTCGCCCGCATCGGCAGCGTCGGCCTGACCCAGTTCGGTGTGACGCTCTACACCTCGCCGCTGATGTGGATCGTGGCGCTGGCGCCTCTGGCCTTCATCTTCTTCTTCTCGTTCCGCATGGAGCGGATGACGGCGGCCTCGGCCCGCGGCACCTTCTTCGCCTTCGCGGCGGTGATGGGCGCCTCGCTCTCGACGCTTCTCATCCGCTACACGGGCGCGAGCGTCGTGCAGGTGTTCTTCATCACGGCGGCGGCCTTCGGCTCGCTGTCCCTGTGGGGCTACACCACGAACCGTAGCCTGTCGGGCATGGGCTCGTTCCTGATCATGGGTCTCGTCGGCCTGATCCTCGCCTCGATCGTGAACATCTTCGTCGCGTCGAGCGCTCTTCAGTTCGGCATTTCCGTGATCGGCGTCCTGATCTTCGCCGGCCTGACGGCTTACGACACGCAGAAGCTCAAGGAGATGTACCTCTACGGCAACTTCGATAGCGAAGCCGCCGGCAAGGCCTCCGTGTTCGGCGCCCTGACGCTCTACCTGGACTTCATCAACATGTTCCAGTTCCTCCTCGCTCTCGTGGGCAACCGCAACGAGTAAGGACGAGCGGATCGAACGATCCCGAGCCCCGGCCGAAAGGCCGGGGCTTTTGTTTGTGATCAGACCTGTGCCGAGCGGTACCCGAACCATGCGCTCGCGGCGGCGGCCGCGGCGCAGATCAGGGTCACCAGCCCGAAGCCGCCGATCATGGCCGTGGCATAGATTTCCCCCGCTGCGGCCGTCGGCAGTCCCGCCGTCGCCGGCCGGGCGCCGAAACTGGCCTGTGCGAAGAGATCCGCCATCTCCGGTTTCGCCCAAGCGGCTGCCTGTCGGAATCCCACGGTGGCGACGACGCCGAGCCCCGCAACGGCGATGAGCCCCGCGACGCGCGAAATCGCGTTGTTGACGCCGGAGGCCACACCGATGCGCTCGTCCGGGACCGCGTTCATCACCGTGGTCGAGAGCGGCGCAACCGTGATGCCCATGCCGAGCCCCATGAGGGCCATGACCGGAACGACCGCGACCCAATAGCCGCCATGCAGGACGGCCGGAGCCAGAAGCGCGAAACTCAAGCCCGTGACCAGAGGCCCCACGGTCAGGAGCAGGCGGGTGCCGAACCGGTCCGCCATCGCACCGCCGAGGCGGGAGAGCACGGCCATGACCAGGGTGAAGGGCAGGAACACCGAGCCTGCCTTCGCGGCCGAATAGCCATGGGCCTCGATCAGCGCGGTGGGCAGGAAGAACAACGCGCCTCCAAGGGCGAAATAGAGCAGCAGGGTCAGGGCGTTGACGTTGGCGAAGGCGGAGACGCGAAACAGGTCGAGCGGCATCATGGGGGCCCGGCATCTCTTCTCGTGACGGAGGAACAGGCCGAGGAGCGCCAAGCCGGCGAGCATCAGCAGGATGGCGACGATCCGGTGGCTCTCCCGGTCGCCGAGGGCCGTCAGCCCATAGGCGACGAGACCGAGCGCCATGACGGCAAGGGCCGCGCCGCGCCAGTCCATGCCCGCCTGCGCCGTCACGGGACTTTCAGGCACCTGCTTCCAGCACAGCCAGAGCGCCAGCGCGGCGACGGGCACATTGATCCAGAAGATCGCCTGCCACGGGCCGATATCGATGAGCCAGCCGCCGAGGATCGGCCCGAGCGCCGCCGCGATGGCGGAGGCGGCCGCCCAGGTGCCGATCGCCTTGCCCCGCGCCTCCTTGGGGAAATGAGCGCTGATCAGGGCGAGCGATCCCGGCACCAGCAGGGCGCCGCCGATGCCCTGGAAGGCGCGGGCGGCGATCAACATCCCGGCCGACCCGGAAAGCCCGCACCACAGGGAGGTCAGGCCGAAGCAGGCGATGCCGATCATGAAGATTCGCCTGAGGCCATAGGTATCCCCGGCTGCCCCGCCCAGCAGCAGGAAGGCGGAGAGCGTCAGCGCATAGGCGTTGGTGATCCATTGCATTTCGGACAGGGATGCCTGCAGGCTCGCGCGCATCTGCGGGATCGCCACCGTCACGATGGCGCCGTCTGCAAAGACCATGCTGGAGGCCAGGATGGCGGTCCAGACCACAGTGGTTTGCGTCCTGCCTGGGCTGAACTCGCTCATGCTCGGGCCTTTCCGATGATGCATCATGGTAGGCCAAAAGAGAGGTGAAAAGACAGTCTTCCCAGGCCGGAAGGCTGTTCCCTGGCACGCCTTGGATGATCTAAAAAGCGGCATGAGCATTCTCGTCCGTCCGTCTGCCGAATCCGATCTCGATGCCGTGACAGTCATCTATGCCCATGCGGTGATGCATGGCACGGCCTCCTTCGAGCTCGATCCGCCCGACAGGGCCGAGATGGCGCGCCGCCGGACCGCAATCCTCGAGGGCGGCTATCCCTATCTCGTGGCGGAAAAGGACGGCGTGATCCTCGGATACGCCTATGCGGGCGCCTACCGGACGCGCCCGGCCTATCGCTCGACGGTGGAGGATTCGATCTACGTCGCCCCGTCCGCCCAGGGCCAAGGCGTCGGGCGCCTGCTGCTCGCCGCGCTCATCGAGGAGTGCGAGAAGCGGGATTTCCGTCTCATGGTGGCGGTCATCGGCGACGAGGAATCGAAAGGCTCCATCGGCCTCCACCGCAGCCTGGGCTTCGAGCCCGTCGGCATTCTCAAGGGCATCGGCTACAAGCACGGACGCTGGCTCTCCACCGTGCTGATGCAGCGTCCCCTCGGACGCGGAGTGGCCGAGCCGCCGACGCGGCCGGTCTGATCAGCTTCGCGCGCGGGCCGCGGCTCTCGTTCCCAGGAGAAGGGCCAATCCCGCCAGGGCCGCGACGCCCAGAGCGGTGCTGGTTCGGCGCGCCGAAAAAGGCAGGCCATTCCGCTCGCGCCAGCCGCCGCTCACACCACGGCCTTGCGGAATGGGCTGAAGCAGCGCTCCTTCTCTACGCGGCTCCGGCGGCGCTCGCCGAAGGGCCCGGCGCATCGCCACGCCCATCAGGTGTTCCGTCGGGCCGGGTGCCACCGCATAGGCGACCTGCGCCGCCCGGGCCGGCCATCCGACCGCAGCTTCGTCACGCGGCCAGCGCACGAGGGAAACGAAGGTTTCGGCCACATCCTCCGGCGCGTAGACGAGCGGTCCCAGGTTGAGCCGCCGGCCCGAGACATTCGCTCCATGCTCGAAGCCGGGCGTGTCGATAATGGCCGGGAACACGCCGCAGACATGGATACCCGGATGATCCCCCAGCTCCTGGCGCAGGCTGGCCGTGAATCCCCGCAGGGCGAACTTGGAGGCGGTGTAGGCCGCGGCAAAGGGGCTCGGCGCCCAGCCTCCGAGCGAAATATTGTTGATGAGAACGCCATGGCCTTGGCGGAGAAAGATCGGCAGAACCGCATAGGCACCATGCATGGCGCCAAACAGGTTCACCTCGACCGTGCGGCGGTGGAGGGCGATGTCCGCATCCTGGTAGGGACCGAACACGCCCGTTCCCGCATTGTTGATCCAGACGTCGATGGTGCCGAAGGCCCTCTGAGCCGCTTGGGCAAGGTGACCGACGGCCGCCGCATCGGTCACGTCGGTCGGGACGGCAACGGCTCGTGCCCCCAGGTCCCGACATTCATGCGCCACTTCCTCGATCAGCTCCGCCCGGCGTGCCGCAAGCGTCAGATGAGCGCCGCGTCTGGCGAATGCCAGCGCGGCGGCGCGTCCGATGCCACTCGACGCGCCTGTGATGACGACGGAAAGGCCAGTCAGGTCGCGCGCCATGAATACCCCCTTGCTGCCGCTGTGATCGGGCCGCGCATCGAGCCGGCCCGGCTGCAGAGGCATCATTCCTGCAACGCGATGAGCGAGAGGGCGTTCCGGTTCCGATCGGTCGCTTAAGCCGACACGACTTTCGGCCTGTCGAGCACCCGCAGCACGCGGGCGAGCTCGTGCCCGCGCTTGAGAATCAGGCCCGTCGAGACGATGACCGAATAGGCGCCCTGCTTCTTGGCAAGCTTCGGGTCCTTCTCGATCCGGTAGAGGGGCATTTCGGACGTGCGCCGGAAAATGGAAAAGACGGCCTTATCGGGCAGGAAATCGATGGCATAGTCGCGCCATTCGCCGGCGGCGACCATGCGGCCGTAGAGGTTGAGAATGGCCTGCAACTCGGCACGGTCGAAGGAAACCTGTTTCGGCGCGGCGGGGAAAGGAACGATGTGGGCCGAACCCTGCACCGAGCCGCCGCGCAACGGCTCCGCGATGTCACCTTCGCTCATGAAGCCTCCAATCACTGATCAACATATCCTGATGATGGGCTTCGGCGGCTAAGGGATCAACCCATGACGACACATTGAATCACGGGTTCTTTAGCGCATCGTGCGGACCCAGAGGGCCGCGTCGGTGAAAAGTGGATCCGGTTTTCCGCAAAGACAATGCGTCCGCTCAGACATGAGCATCGGAACGGATCCCAAAAGTGCATTCCACTTTTGGGTCCGATGCTGGTGCAAATCATATTCCTGCCCCAATCGCGCCGTGATGGAGCCGCACTGAATGCCGTTAATGCTCAAGTTGCCTCGACGGCCCGGCTCATTGAACGGCTTGGACACGTCAGCCCCCCAGCCCTCTGAGTCGCGCAGTGGGCCGGGCCACCATCGAGACACAGGGCTGCCTTCAAAGGCAGCCTTTTCTTTTGCTCAAAGGGCTTTGCGATGGTCCAGATCGCAAAGCCCTTTTTCTTTGCCGGTTAACGGGTTTTTAACTTTGCTCCCTCGTCATGGCCGGCCTTGTGCGGCCATTTCGATCTTATGAGATGTCGCGCTCTCCAGAAGCAATCACCGGCACGAGGCCGGTGATAACGCGAGAGGGTTGGAGCACCCTCAAAATCCCGACAGAACGAGCTTGCCCCGCGTGCGGTTGCTCTCGATGAGCGAATGAGCGCGCTTGAGATTGGCAGCGTTGATCGGCCCGACGACTTCGGCCAATGTCGTCCGGATCGTGCCTGCATCCACCAGGCGCGATGCCTCGTTCAGAATCTCGTGCTGTCGCTCCATGTCGGCGGTCTGGAACGTGGAGCGTGTGAACATGGATTCCCAATGAATCGACACGCTCTTCCCCTTCAGGAGGCTGATGTCGAGAGGTATCTTCGGATCGTCGATGAGGGCGAAACGCCCCTGCGGGGCAGCGGCTTTCGCGATTTCTGCGAAATGATTTTCTGTATGGGTGATCGAGAACACGAAGGCCGGCGCACCGATGCCCAATGCGTCAACCTGTGCGGCGAGCGGCTTGCTGTGATCGATGACATGATGAGCGCCGAGTTCCCGGACCCAGGCCTGCGTATCCGGCCGCGAGGCGGTCGCGATGATGGTCAGATCGGTCAGCTTGCGCGCGAGCTGGGTCGCGATGGAGCCGACGCCGCCCGCCGCGCCAACGATCAGGATGGCGTTGGCGGCACCCTTCACCGGACGCTTGACCTCCAGCCGGTCGAACAGGGTCTCCCAGGCGGTCAGGGTGGTCAGCGGAAGAGCTGCGGCTTCTTCGAAGCCGATGGATTTCGGCTTCGCGCCGACCAGCCGCTCGTCCACCACATGAAATTCCGCATTGGTGCCCTGCCGGGTGATCGCGCCGGCATAGAACACCTCGTCGCCTTCCTTGAACAGGGACGCGTCCCGTCCGGTCCCTCGGACGATCCCGGCCGCGTCGAAGCCCAGGACCTTCACGCCGCCCGGCTCGGGCTGCGCGCGCATGCGGACCTTCGTATCGACCGGATTGAGGGACACAGCCTTGATCTCGACGAGCAGGTCGCGCGGACCGGGCTCGGGGCGTGGCAGGTCGACATCGATGAGGGAATTGTCCTGCTCGATGGGAAGGGATTGCTGGTAACCGACTGCGCGCATGGCATGTCTCCTGTTGACGGAGCCATAGTTGAGCATAGTGTTGACGGCTGCAAGAACGCACAAAAACAGCCCATAGTGTCGAAAAGGATACCGTGATGCCGCAGAAGGCGCAGAGAATGCAGGGCTGCTCCGTCGAACGGACGATGAGCCTGATCGACGGCAAGTGGAAGATCATCGTGCTCTACAAGCTCCTGCGGGGGACCTTGCGCTTCAACGAATTGCGCCGGCTCATCCCGTCCATTACGCAGCGTATGCTTACCCATCAGTTGCGCGAGCTGGAGGCCGACGGCCTCATCGTGCGAACGGTCTATGCCCAGGTGCCGCCCCGGGTCGAATACACGCTCTCGGTGCGCGGCCGGTCGCTGGAGCCGGTGCTGATGGCCATGAAGGAATGGGGCGACGCAAATCTGTCGTCCGAGGTGGCGAAGGCAGCGTAAAGTGCCTGTGCGATGCAACAACTTTACCGTACTTTGTCAGTAACCTTATGCTTCTGTTGCGCAACCTGCCGCACTGTGGCAACGCTCCCGCAACCAGATATGTAAGAGGATGCGCGCATGAAGCTGGAAACCCCCACCAGCGGAAGCGAGTTGACGGCGGAAGCCGTCGCCGTGCTGGAAAAAGGCCATAAGGCCATTCCGCCAACCTTCGTGCGTGATCTGTACGGGCGCGTCCCGTCGGAGGATCTCGCGTCCTATTCGCCGAAGACCCTGGCGGATCTCGCTGCGGAAGCCTTCGAGCACCTGAAGGCCTCCCGCACGGCCGACGGGGCGGATATCCGCCTCTTCGATTTCGAGATCGAGCGCGAGGGCCGGCGCCAGGACGTGACGGTGCTGGAAATCGTCAACGACAACATGCCCTTCCTGCTCGATTCGACCCTCGCCGAGGTCGTGGACGAGGGCTACGAGCCGCTCCTCGTCGCCCACCCGATCCTGGCGGTGGAGCGGGATGCGGGCGGCGCCCTCGTGCGCCTCGTGGGCGAGGCGACGGCTGCTCTCCGGCTCGGCGTGAAGCGCGAGAGCTTCATCCACATCCACCTGCCGCGCCTCGATGATCCCGAGACCCGCACCCGCCTGATCGAGGCCATGCGCCTCGTCCACCGGGACGTCTCCGTCGCGGTCCACGATTGGCCGGGCATGCGCTCCCGCATCGCCGAGATCGTCCACAATTACCGCCTCAATCCTCCACCGCTGCCGGAGGACGAGGTGAAGGAAGCCATCGCGTTCCTCGACTGGATCTCGCGGGACAACTTCACGTTCTTAGGTCTGCGCGAATACCGACTGCCCTCGGACGACACGGCGGCCGATCCGGTCGAAGGCTCGGGCCTCGGCCTCCTGCGCGACCCATCCGTGCGCGTGCTGCGCCGCGGCCGCGAACTGGTTGCGATGACGCCGGAAATCCGCGCCTTCCTGGCGCGTCCGAAGGCGCTCATCATCACCAAGGCGAACGTGAAGTCGCGCGTCCATCGCCGGGCGCATCTCGACTATATCGGCGTCAAGCTGTTCGACGACAGCGGGCATCTGCGGGGTGAATTGCGCATCGTCGGCCTGTTCACGGCGAGCGCCTACACCAACACCACGGGCGAAGTGCCGTACCTGCGTCACAAGGTGGAGAAGATCGTCGCCCGCGCGGGCTTCGATCCGGCAAGCTATGCGGGCCGGGCGCTTCTCAACGTGCTCGAAAGCTATCCGCGCGACGAGCTGTTCCAGATCGACGAGGACACGCTCTATCACTTCGCCATCGAGATCATGAACCTGTCGGAGCGCCCGCGGGTGAGGGCGCTTGCGCGCGTGGACGAGTTCGACCGCTTCGTCTCGGTGCTCGTCTTCGTGCCGAAGGACCGCTACGACACCCAGGCGCGCCAGCGCATCGGCCAGTTCCTGGCGGGCATCTACGGGGGACGCGTCTCCGCGTCCTATCCGGATTATCCGGAGGGCCCGCTCGCCCGCACCCATTACATCATCGGCCGCGACGAGGGCGAGACGCCGGACGTGCCGCGGGAGGCCCTTGAGAAGGGCATCTCCGCCATCGTGCGCACCTGGAGCGATGCGCTGCGCGACGCGCTCGACGCCAGTGTCGGCGGCGCCCGCGCGCGAGCTCTGGCATCCCGCTACGGCGAAGCCTTCAGCGCGGCCTATCGCGAGGCCTTCGGGGCCGAGCAGGCGATTGCCGACATCGCTCTCCTGGAGCAGCTCTCGGAGGCCCGTCCCCGCGCCGTCGACCTCTATCGCCGCGAAGCCGACGACGAAACCCGCGTGAACCTGAAGCTGTTCTCGCTCAACATGTCGCTCCCGCTGTCGGAGCGCGTGCCGCTTCTGGAAAACCTCGGCTTCCGCGTCGTCAACGAGCGTACCTATCGGGTCGCCTTCTCGAGCACAGATCGCGTGTGGCTCCACGACATGACCCTGGAGCGCGCCTCAGGTGGCACGATCGAGATCGACGAGATCCGGTCTCTCGTCGAAGCGGCGCTGCTCGCGCTCTTCCGGGGGCTGGCGGAATCCGACGGCTACAACCGCCTCGTGCTCGAAGCCGGGCTCGGCTGGCGCGATGTCGCCATGGTGCGGGCTCTCGGCCGTTACCTGCGCCAGATCCAGGTCACCTATGCGCAGGATTACATCGCCGAGACGCTGGCGCGCCACGGCACGATCACGGCCGATCTCGTCAAGCTGTTCTATGCGCGCTTCGATCCGCGAAAAGGTGAAGGACGCGCAGCCGCCGAGGCCACGATCCGCGAGCGCATCGAAGACCAGCTGAAGGAGGTCACGAGCCTCGACGACGACCGGATTCTGCGCCGCTTCGTCAACCTGATCGAAGCCGCGATCCGCACCAACTTCTTCCAGCTCGAAGACAACGGCCTGCCGCGCCAGACCATCGCGTTCAAGTTCGAATGCGCCAAGGTCGACGGCTTAGCCCTGCCGAAACCGCTCTACGAGATCTTCGTCTATTCGCCCCGCGTCGAAGGAGTGCATCTGCGCTTCGGCAAGGTGGCGCGCGGAGGCCTGCGCTGGTCCGACCGGCCGCAGGATTTCCGCACGGAGGTGCTGGGCCTCGTCAAGGCGCAGCAGGTCAAGAACGCGGTCATCGTGCCCGTGGGCGCCAAGGGCGGCTTCGTGCCCAAGCACCTGCCGCCGGCAAGCGACCGGCAGGCCTGGCTGGCGGAAGGCACGGAAAGCTACCGCATCTTCGTGCGCACGCTCCTGCAGCTCACCGACAACATCGTCGGCGACAGCATCGTCCCGCCGCCCGATACCGTGCGGCACGACGGCGACGACCCCTATCTCGTGGTCGCGGCCGACAAGGGCACGGCCACCTTCTCCGACATCGCCAATGCGCTCTCCATCGAGAAAGGCCATTGGCTCGGCGATGCCTTCGCGTCCGGCGGCAGCCAGGGCTATGACCACAAGAAGATGGGCATCACGGCCCGCGGCGCCTGGGAGGCGGTGAAGCGCCACTTCCGCGAGATGGACATCGACATCCAGACCACCCCGGTGACGGTTGCGGGCGTGGGCGACATGTCGGGCGACGTGTTCGGCAACGGCATGCTGCTGTCGCGGGCGCTCAAGCTCGTAGCGGCCTTCGACCACCGTGACATCTTCATCGATCCGAACCCGGATCCGGAAGCCTCTTATCTGGAGCGCGAGCGGCTGTTCAATCTGCCCCGGTCGAGCTGGCAGGATTACGACAAGGCGCTGATCTCCCAAGGCGGCGGCGTGTTCCCGCGCAATGCGAAGTCGATCCCGCTCTCGGACGAAATGCGCACGCTCCTCGACATCGACAAGCCGCAGGCGACACCCGCCGAGGTGATGCACGCGATCTTGAAAAGTCGTGTCGACCTGCTCTGGTTCGGCGGCATCGGCACCTATATCCGCTCGTCCATCGAGACGGACGAGCAGGTGGGCGACCGCGCCAACGACGCGATCCGCATCACCGGGCCGGAGGTCCGCGCCAAGGTGATCGGCGAAGGCGCCAATCTCGGCGTCACGCAGCGCGGGCGCATCGAGGCGGCGCAGAGCGGCGTTCGCCTCAACACGGATGCCATCGACAATTCGGCCGGCGTCAACACCTCCGACGTGGAGGTGAACATCAAGATCGCGCTCACGACGCCCGAGCGCGACGGACGCCTCACGGAGGAACAGCGCAACACGCTGCTTGCCGACATGACCGAGGACGTCGCGGCTCTCGTGCTGCGCAACAACTACCTGCAGACGCTGGCCATCTCGCTCTCCGAGCAGCGCGGCGCCGCCGATCTCGGCTTCGCGCGCCGGCTCATGCACATGCTGGAGGCTCAGGGCCGCCTCAACCGGACGGTCGAGTATCTGCCCGACGACAACAACCTGACGGAGCGCGCCCGCCGGGGCGAGGCGCTCACCCGTCCGGAGCTCGCCGTGCTGCTCGCCTATGCCAAGCTCGCGCTGCACGACGAACTGCTCGAGAGCGCGGTGCCGGACGATCCCTATCTCGGCAAGGAGCTCGACCGCTATTTCCCGGCGGAAATGCGCGAGCGCTTCCCGGATGCGATTGCAACCCACCGCCTGCGCCGCGAGATCATCGCGACGCAGCTCGCCAACGCCATCATCAATCGGGGCGGCCCGACCATGGTGGCCCGCCTCGTGGACCAGACCGGCGCGGATGCGCCGACCATCGCGGCGGCCTATGCGGCCACCCGCGACTCCTTCGGCCTCGCGGAGATGAACGTCGCCATCGACGCTCTCGACGGAGTCGTGCCCGGCAAGATGCAGCTGCATCTCTACGGCGAGCTGCAGGATCTCCTGATGAACCGGATCGTCTGGTTCATCCGCAACGTGGATTTCGTGAACCATTCCCTCGACGAGATCATCGGCACTTATCGGGCCGGCATCGCCGAGGTGGAGCGCAGCCTCACCGTCACGCTCTCGCCCGAGGCACAGGAGGCGTGGAATGCGCGCACGAAGGTCCTGGTGGATGCAGGCACGCCGGAGGATCTGGCACGCCGCATCGCGGCGCTGCCCGACCTCGTGGCCGCGCCCGACATCGTGCAGACGGCGCAGAAGACCGGCAAGCCCGTCAGCGACATCGCCTGTACCCACTTCGCCCTCGAAGCGTCCTTCCGCCTCGGAGCGCTCATCGGGGCGGCACAGGAGATCACCGTCAGCGACTATTTCGATCGGCTGGCCCTCGACCGCGCCATCGACAGCATCGCCTATGCCCATCGCGGCCTCACGGCGGAGGTGGCGTCCCAGGACCTGTCCGGCGCCGAGGCCGTGCAGGCCTGGAGCGACAAGCGCGGCGCCGACGTCAACCGCATCCGCAGCGCGGTCGACGGCATCGTCTCTTCGGGCCTGACCCTGTCGAAGATCACCGTCGCGGCGAGCCTGCTCGGCGATCTCGCACGGATGAGCTGATCGTCACGGGGGCGAAGGCGGAGTGAGACAATTCCGTCATGGCCGGGCTCGTCCCGGCCATCTCGATACGGAGAAGCTCGGCGGCTCTCCGATCGAGATCACCGGCACGAGGCCGGTGATGGCGACGGGGGTTTGGCTCTGGGCGGAACAAACCCCTCTTACCATTCGTCTCAATCACACCAGCAGCCCGGGAGGTGTCGCATGCCCCGTCTGTTCACCGGCATCGAGGTCCCGGCCGAGATCGGCTTGGCCCTTTCGGGCTTTCGCGGCGGCCTTCCCGGCGCGCGCTGGATCGATCCAGAGAACTATCACCTCACCCTGCGATTCATCGGTGACATCGACGAGCGCATGGCGGACGACATCACGTCGATCCTGGGCGAAAGGCGCCAGCGCGCTCCTCTCACCATCACCATCGACGGGCTAGACACCTTCGGGGGCGGGAAACCCCGCGCAGTCTTCGCCCGCGTCGCCGGCAACGGCGAGCTGAACGAGGTGCAGGCGGAGCAGGAACGTCTCGTGCGCCAAGTCGGCCTGCCGCCCGAGACGCGCAGGTTCACCCCGCACGTGACTCTGGCGCGGCTTCGCAACGTATCGCCGCTCGCCGTGGCCGACTACATTGCGACCCGGGGCCATTTCCCGAAACTGACCTTCGTGGCCGACCGCTTCGTCCTGTACTCCTCGCGCAGTTCCGTGGGCGGCGGGCCGTACATCGTCGAGGCTGCCTACCCCTTAAGCTAGTGGTCGAAATCTGACGCTTGGTACCCGTCGCGAGGGTCACCTACCGACCGAGCCTGCGCGTACAACATACGTGTCAGGTGCGTTCACCTCGCGCGGGGGAAGCGAACGTTCCAAACGGCCGGCGCGTTCGATAACCCTTGCTCGGCGTTTTGATCGAGCTTGGTTAGAAAATGAGCGTTTCAACAGTGAGCCGGATGACAACGCGCCGCGCGCTGTATCAGTCAAATTGTCGCAACTGCAACTTATAAAGAGTTCTGCAGGGCACGAAGTCCGGCGCCAGGAATTATGCGGTTGGCGCTTCATGACACGAAGCCGATTGGCAGCCGGCAGACACTCGCGAAGATCAGAACAGGAGAGCAGAATGACAAAGTTCGCGCTGTACGTTCCGCTTGAAGCCAAGCCCGGCAAGGAGAAAGAGGTCGCGGACTTCCTGCGGTCGGCGGTTCCTTTGGTGAACGCCGAACCCGGAACGATCTCGTGGTATGCGATTCAGGAAGGACCTTCCTCTTTCGCCATATTCGATACCTTCGATGACGAGGCTGGACGCGACGCGCATCTCAACGGAAAGGTCGCAGCCGCGTTGATGGAGAAGATCACGGCAGGCGACATGTTCGCCAAGACACCAGAAATTCATAAGTTGAGTATTATCGCGGACAAATCGGCGAAGTAGACAATCTGGGCGATCTCTCCGGTAGCGACTGTCATACGTGGGTAGCGCGCATGCGCTACGGCATGTCTGGTGTTGGCCCAGGCTGGGTTTACTCAAAGCACGCTGGTCGCGGCGAACTATTTGTACAAGCTCGTGCCTCTAGCGCTCGGACGGAAAAGTGGATCCGGTTTTCCGCACGATGCTCTAGCTCGACGGTAACGGCAGATTCTGTTACTTCTCGCTTATGGCTTCGCTCATCTTCATCACCCATCCCGAGGTGGTCATCGACCCCGCCCGGCCCGTTCCCGAATGGCCCCTGAACGCGACCGGCCGCGCCCGTATGGAGCGTTTCGCCGGGCTGCTTGCGGACCGGGACGTGTCCGCCGTTTATTCCAGCACCGAGCGCAAGGCGATGGACGGGGCCGCCATTGTGGCGGAGGCCCTCGGCCTGTCCTACGACACGGATGAGGATCTGGGCGAGAACGATCGTTCCGCGACCGGCTACATCGCACCGCCGGAATTCTGGGACGTCGTGCGCGAGTTCTTCGGCCGCCCGCACGAGAGCATCCGCGGATGGGAGCGCGCCGTCGACGCGCAGACCCGCATCGTGAACGCCATCCGCCGGATCCTGCGCGAAGACGAGACCTCCGACGACATCGTCGTCGTCTCCCACGGGGGCGTCGGATGCCTGCTGACAGCGCATTTGCAGAAGGTCGAGATCGGCCAGGAAAGCCGCCCTCAGCATCCGGGCGGCGGCTGCTTCATCGTCATCGACCGCGATTCGTTCACGCTGACCCAGAATTGGCGCGCCATCGAGGAGGGGTTCGGGGATTGAGTAAAACTCTGACTGTCATTCCGGGGCGCCGCAGGCGAACCCGGAACCTATAGCCGCTGACAGTGTAAGAAGCGTCGTAACGCTGCTCACCGCTTCTGGCGCGTCGTGTTTATGGGTTCCGGGTTCCGCTCCGCGGCCCCGGAATGACAACGGTGCGTTTCACGCTTGCATCCTGCCGGCCTTGGGACTAGCCCCTGGGCGACACCCAGGACTGAAGCAATTCCATGATCTCCCCCCGCATCGCGCAACTGGCGCCCGGCATCGTTCTGTGCGCGGCCGTCGCGCTTGCGGCCATGGGCCTGCAATGGCTCGAGGAGCATTGGACCGGGCGGCCCTGGCTCGAGGCACTCGTCATTGCGATCCTCATCGGCACTGTCGTGCGAACCTTCTGGACACCGGACAGACGCTGGGCTCCCGGCATCGGCTTTTCCGCCAAGACCCTGCTCGAAGTCGCCGTGATGCTGCTCGGTGCCTCGATCAGCTTTCAGGCCGTGCTCGATGCCGGTTTCGGGCTTATCGCCGGCATCGCCGTCGTGGTGGCGCTCGCCATCGGGGCGAGCTACGGGCTCGGCCGATGGCTCGGGCTGCCCCGGCGCATGGCGATCCTGGTCGCCTGCGGCAATTCCATCTGCGGCAACTCGGCGATTGCCGCCGTGGCGCCGGTCATCGGCGCGAAGCCGGAGGATGTCGCGTCCTCCATTGCGTTCACGGCCGTCCTCGGTGTGATCGTCGTGCTCACCCTGCCCCTGCTGGTGCCCATGCTCGGCCTGTCTGCGACCCAATACGGCGTGCTGGCGGGCCTGACAGTCTACGCGGTGCCGCAGGTGCTGGCCGCGACCATGCCGGTCGGCCTCGTCAGCACGCAGCTCGGAACCCTGGTGAAGCTCGTGCGCGTGCTGATGCTGGGACCGGTGGTGATCGCGCTCTCCCTCGTGGCGGGACGTACCACGCAGGACGCCAGACCGGGCCTGAGCTGGAGCCGGCTCGTTCCCTGGTTCATCGTCGGTTTCCTGGGACTGGCGCTCATGCGCTCCGTCGGCCTCGTGCCGGATGCGATCCTGCGGGCCATCGTGCCGACGGCAACGCTGCTCACCGTCGTTTCCATGGCCGCGCTGGGCCTCGGCGTGGATCTCAAGGTGCTCCGAACCGTCGGCGCGCGGGTGACGCTGGCGGTCACGCTCTCGCTCCTGGTGCTGCTCGCGATCAGCCTGGGTCTGATCCGGCTTCTGGGGATCGCATAAGGACTTGAAACGTCGCGCCCGTGCTTCATCACTAAAGACACTCTTTCCTGACGATGAAGTGCGCAGATGCCCCGCCTGACCGAATCAGAACGTTCCGAACTCCTGCCGGCTCTCGACGGATGGACGCTCGTCGAAGGACGCGACGCGATCACCAAGCGGTTCGTCTTCCGTGACTTCAACGCGGCCTTCGGCTGGATGACCCGCGTGGCGCTCGTGGCCGAAGCCATGAACCATCATCCGGAATGGTCGAACACCTACAACAGGGTCGAGGTGACGCTCGCCACCCATGACGCCAAGGGCCTGACGCGCCGCGACATCGAACTGGCGCAGCGCATGGACCAGATCGCCGTAGGCATGGTGAAGGGATAGGCCATGATCGAGACGCGCATCCGTACGGGAGGCTGTGCCTGCGGGCAGCTGACCTTCACGACGCGCGGCGAGCCGAAGCGCGTGGGGCTCTGCCATTGCATGACCTGCCGCAAGATCAGCGGCTCACCTTTCAGCGCCTTTGTGATCTTCGCCACCGATCAGGTCACGATCTCAGGCGACTTCCGGGGCTGGTCCGCGACGCCGAACGTCGAGGATTGCTTCTGCCCGGTCTGCGGCTCGCAGGTCTTCGACCGGGATTCGGGCAGCGAAATCGAAATCAGGCTCGGCGCCTTCGACGAACCCAATCTCTTCACGCCGACCTATGAGGCCTGGGCGAAGCGCCGCGAGCACTGGCTTCGCACCCCGGATCTGATCAGCTATCCGGAGAACCGGGGCGAGAGAACCTCATAAGGTCATTTCGGCTGCATGCGCAAAGCGCCGTCGAGGCGGATGCCTTCGCCGTTGAGCATGTCGTTCTCGATGATGGCCTTCACCAGGGTCGCATATTCCTCCGGCCGTCCGAGACGGGAGGGGAACGGCACGTTGGCCTCCAGCGCCTTGCGGTAATCCTCCGCGATGCCCTCGAAGAGAGGCGTGTGGAACAGGCCCGGCATGATCGTCATCACCCGGATGCCGAAACCCGACAGGTCGCGGGCGACGGGAAGCGTCAGCCCCAGGACGCCGCCCTTGGAAGCGGCATAGGCCGCCTGCCCGATCTGGCCGTCCTGGGCGGCCACCGACGAGGTGTTGACGATGACGCCGCGCCCGCCGTCGGGCGTGACCGGATCGAGCCCGGCCATGGCTGTGGCGCATTTGGCGATCATCGCATAGGTGCCGATCAGGTTGATCTCGACCGCGCGGCGGAAGCTCGCCACGTCGTGGGAAATCAGCTCGCCGGTCTCGCGCTTCTTCGTGACCGTGCGCCGGCCCGGTGCGATGCCCGCGCAGTTGACGAGAATGCGCTCGATGCCGTTCGCGGCGCGCGCGGTGGCGAGCGCCGAATCGATGGAGAGCTCGTCGGTCACGTCCGCCTTGCAGAACACCGCGCCGATCTCGCGGGCAACCTCTTCGCCGCGCTCGGCGTTCATATCGAGAATGGCGACCTTCGCGCCGTTCGCGGCGAGCATGCGTGCGGTCGCCTCGCCGAGACCGGACGCCCCTCCGGTGACGATTGCCGCCATCAATTTGTCGAGCTTCATGGCTTTTCTCCCTGCATCCGGAGACGTCTTAAGCTATCCTCGACGCAACGGGAACGCACACGATTGTAAGGAGCACAGGATATGAGCGCACCCTTCATGAAGCCTTTCACCAAGGCCGAGATGGAGGCCATACGCCAGGAGACCCGGGACGAGGAGGGCCTGAAACGCCGATTCTGGCAGAAGCTGAAGCGGGTTGCCGGCAAGATCCCCTTCGCCGAGGACCTCGTGGCTGCCTTCTACTGCGCCACCGACCCGTCGACCCCGCGCCGGGTGAAGCTGATTCTCGTCGGGGCGATCGCCTATTTCGTCTTCCCTGCGGACGCGATTTCCGACTTCCTGCCGCTGCTGGGCTTTGCCGATGACGCAGCTGTTCTGGCTGCGGCGATCACGCAAGTGGCTGGTTCCATTACGGAAGAACACAGGGAAAAGGCGCGGGAGGCCTTGAAGGATACATCGGAGCAAGCTTAGCTCATCTGCGTTAGGACCATATTCCAAACAAAGAATATTGACTTATTGCAATGTTATTATAGTTAGTTTATAAAGATCTTGTTGCGTTGAAGTCATTTTCCATCTCCTGGCATTTGAAAGACGAATAAGCTTTATTCGTACACCTCAGGGTCGCTTCGGCGACCCTTTTTTATTGGGCTCCTGTTCAGCTGAAAGCGCCATTCTTGCTCCGCCGCCACGTTTCGACGCATCGCCAATCCCCTGGCACAGCCTTAACGGAGATGGTGAAAAGTTCTTAACCATCCGCCTGTATGGTCCGCCCCATGATTACTGCATCTTTCCAGCGCGGCATCGCCGCGGGCATCCTTTCCGCCTTGTTCGTCATCGGAACTGGGCCTGCAGCTCTGGCTCAGCCCCAGCGTGGACAGCAATCGACACGACCGGCTCCGGCGAAGCCGGCCGCCAAGCCTGCCCCGGCAGCCAAGACCAGTCCGGCAAAACCTGCCGCCGCAGCGGCCGCCGGAGCAGCCGCGGGTGCGGGTGCCGCGAAGGCAACGCAGGCCGCCACGGGGCCGGGCGGCGCCTCGCTCCTCACGTCCTACGGCGACTGGGGCGTCTATACGGCCCAGACCGGCCGCTCGAAGATCTGCTATGCCCTCAGCCAGCCCAAGGACCGGCTGCCGAAGAACGTGAACCGGGATCCGGCCTATCTCTTCGTCTCGTTCCGACCGGCGGAGAACGTGAAGAACGAGGTCGCCCTGGTGCTCGGCTTCGCGGCCAAGGAGAACGGCCCGGCGGAAGCCGCCGTGGGCAATGCCTCCTATGCCCTGATCACCAAGGCGACGAATGCCTGGCTCAAGAACCCCGCCGAGGAAGGCCAGGCCATCGCCACCATGGCGAGAAGCGGAACCGTGACCGTGAAGATGCAATCCGCCCGTGGCTCGAGCCTGACCGACCGCTACTCCCTGAACGGCTTCGGCAAGGCTCTGGAGCACGCCCGCAAGGAGTGCGCGTCCTAACGTGACCCTAAGCTCTACCTACGTCATCACCGGCCTTGTGCCGGTGATCTCGATTGGTTGAAGCGCCGAGCCTGTCCAACCGGGATGGCCGGCACGAGACCGGCCATGACGTGAGAGGGTGTCATCGGCCGGACGCTCAAGGTAAGGGGCCGAATGCACGATGCGCGGTTGAAAAGTGACAGCTGGATGAGCATCTTCCGAGCCTCGCGCCCGGAATTTTGCTTTTTGAAGCTCACCTTTCCGACGCAATCGTGTTATAAGGCTCGCTAATTCCCAACAACGAGGCACGAGATTTCCCATGGCGACGGTGCTCGACATCGCCAAGCGCAACCCCAATGCGGCTCCCGTAGCCGTGAGCGATGCCGCGCGCGCGGCCGGGTTCATCGAAAAGACCGCGGAGCTGAACGTGGTGGCGGGAGCCGCCCCCGGCGGCGCTTCGCTCGTCGGTCTCACCCGCGATCAGCTCAAGGATTCGCTCAGCGCCATCGGCGTGCCCGAGCGCGAGCTGAAGATGCGCGTCGCCCAGCTCTGGCACTGGATCTATTTCCGGGGCGCCAAAGACTTTGCCGAGATGACGAATGTGGGCAAGGAGCTGCGCGCCAAGCTGGCCGCCGCCTATACGCTCGCCCGCCCGCAGGTGGTGTCGGAGCAGGTGTCGAAGGACGGCACCCGCAAGTGGCTCATCCGCATGCCCTCCACCGGCCCGCTCGACAAGGGCGCGGAGATCGAGTGCGTGTACATCCCGGAAGTCGACCGCGGCACGCTCTGCGTATCGAGCCAGGTCGGCTGCACGCTCACCTGCTCCTTCTGCCACACCGGCACCCAGCGCCTCGTGCGCAACCTGACCTCGGCCGAGATCGTGGCCCAGCTCATCGTGGCCCGCGATTCCATCGGCGACTGGCCGGACGCCACGCCGCCGGAAGGGGCCTTCGTTCCCACCGACGGCGGACGCTTCGTGTCCAACATCGTGTTCATGGGCATGGGCGAACCGCTCTACAACATCGGCGACGTGATCGCCGCCATCGACGTCATGTCGGACGGCGAGGGCCTGACCCTGTCGCGCCGCCGCATCACCGTGTCCACCTCCGGCGTCGTGCCGCAGATGGAGCGGCTGGGCGCGGAAGCCAACACCATGCTCGCCATCTCGCTCCATGCGGTGCGGGACGAGCTGCGCGACGAACTGGTGCCGATCAACCGCAAGTACGACATCAAGCAGCTGCTCGATGCCTGCCGCGCCTATCCCGGACTGTCGAACGCTCGCCGCATCACTTTTGAGTACGTGATGCTCAAAGGCGTGAACGACTCGGATGCGGACGCCCGCGAGCTCGTGCGCCTGCTCAAGGGCATTCCGGCGAAGATCAACCTGATCCCGTTCAATCCCTGGCCCGGCTCGAAATACGAGTGCTCGGACTGGGAGCGGATCGAGCGCTTCTCCGAGATTGTGTACCGGGCCGGCTACGCCTCGCCGGTGCGCACCCCCCGGGGCCGCGACATCCTCGCCGCCTGCGGCCAGCTCAAGAGCGAGACGGAAAAACTGCGCGCCCGCGCCCGCATGATGGCCGAACAGGGCATCGGGGCGGAAGGCGTCTACGCGGTGGGGAACGGGGAGTAGTCTCCGAGACCACTCCCTCTCACGTGTCATGGCCGGGCCTGTCCCGGCCATCCCGATACGGTGAGGTGCTGCGCCTCAATCAATCGGGATCACCGGCACAAGGCCGGTGATGACAGGAAGAGTATCGGAAGCTCGCTTGGTACTCTAAGCATTGTCCCGCACGGCCTGTGCGCGTTTGCCCGCCTGCGAGACGCGTCCGACATCCATCGGATTGACGATCCGGTCGCGGCGGCTGCTCGTGTTCTTGCGCATGCCACTCCGCACTGTCCTGCCCGAATCGGGTCGCGCCGATGTCTCCATACCCTGACGCAGGGCGAGTGCCCGATGGGCATTGGCGCGTAGCTCTTCCGCTTTCCGATGCGTGCGCTCGCTGTTGATGCGAGTCAGCGCCTCGGCCAGGATGCGCGCCTTCCGGCGGTTGCCGGCATCCTGTTTCTCAAAAGCAGTCGTCTGCCGCCCCTTGCCGCGAACCTCACGGCGCTGGCGATGGGCGATGTCCCGCGCCCGGTCGCGCCGCTCCCGCAGGCGTTGGGTCAAATCCTTGAGCGCCGCGTCCTCCAGCTTGCCCAGCACGGGATAACGAGTCTGCTCGACGAGGGTGTATTCCTCGTCGCTCATGAGTCGCCGCTCGTCCAGCTTCGACGTCGCCATGGCGTCCATCTCCTCCATGCGTGCCCGCCGCCCGGGTTTTCAAGTAGTGCGTTTTAGTCTGGCGAACAGCACGCGCATGATGGCCAGTGTCTCCGGCAGACACCTGAGAGCGCTCGCCCTATAACCACCCCATGATCCGCTGGCTTATCCTCATCCCCTTCGCGCTTCTCATCGCCATCGGCGCGAGCGGCACCTTCTTCCTCATCGCCAGCGTCGTCGATCCGGTCATGGCGATGCTGACCGGCGACACGGTCTTCGTCGGCTTCTGGTCCCTGCTGGATGCGGTGTTCTCGGCGGAAGATCCTGGGCCCATCGTGGCGGACGCGTTCCTGGCCGTGGGCCGGATCGTGTTCACGCTGCTCGTCTTCCCGCCGCTGTTCGTCGCTGTGATCAGCGAGGTGCTGGGGATGCGCAGCCTCGTCTGGTACGCGCTCGCCACCGGCATCCTGACGGCGGCCGTGCCTTGGATCCTGCGAGGCGCCGCGCGGGTCGGCTCGCCGGCGGAGCTGCATGTAAGCCTCATCCTCGGCCTCACCGGCGCGGTTGCCGGCTTCGTTTACTGGGCCATCGCCGGACGCGACGGGGGAGGGCGCGACGCCGCACCTTCCCTTCCCCCTGCCGCGAAGGAGTGAGAGAAGGCGCGACGACGTATGTCCGCGCCATGGCCGTCCCCGGACTTGATCCGGGGATGTACATCCACGTCTGTCGAGCACCCCCACAGCCCTCATCCTGAGGAGGTCACGTCAGTGACCGTCTCGAAGGACGAGGGCGTCTCCCGAGCGCACTGGAGGATCCTTCGAGACGCAGCTACGCTGCTCCTCAGGATGAGGTCAGAGGATTGCACAACGTTATGTTCTCACTTTGTTCTTGACAGCGGGCTCAAGCTCGGCTATATCATTGCCCATTCCCGCCCGCCGAGGGGCGCGCTTCGCGAGGCGTCACGAGTGTCGGGGCAGGGAGCGGGCCTGCCCGCCGGTCACGCAGCCGGCGGACAGGAGGCCCTTGGTGCCTGTGGGCTGCCAAGTCGAAACGCCTAAAAATCCCGCGTGCGAGGCGCCGTCCGGCTCTTCCACTCAACCCTAGCATCGAGCCGGCGGCCTCTCGCACCTCCCTCGAGCCCTGCAGGCTCGCAGCGCAAGCTGCGGGCCCACAGGTGCTGGCTCTTTGACAGCGACAGCAGAAGGCCGCAGCGCTACCGCGCCGATGCCGTCAGGATCTTGATGGCGAAGGCCGAGAACAGGCCGGCGAAGGAATAATCGATCCCCCGCATCAGCTTTGGGTGCCCGCGCAGGAGCGCGACCACCTTGTCGGCGCCGAGGATCAGGAGCGCGCCCATGGGGGCCGTCAGCACGATGAAGTAGAGGCCGAGGAACAACAGCTTGTCGGCCGCGTGCGGATCGGCCGAATCGACGAATTGCGGCAGGAAGGTCACGAAGAACAGGACGACCTTCGGGTTCGTGAGGTTGATTCCCACGCCCATGAAGAAGGTCTTCCAGAACGGGATCTCCGCCGGACCTTCGTCCTTCACATGCAGCGCCGAACCGTTGCGCACCGCATCGAACGCCATCCAGAGCAGGTAAAGGGCTCCGACGATCTTCAATACCGTGAAGGCCGTAACGGAAGCCGCCAGCAGGGCCGAGAGGCCGAGCGCCGCCAGCAGCGTATGCACGCCGCATCCCGTCATCGCGCCCAGCATCGAGGCCATGCCGGCCCTGCGCCCTCCGGCCATGGTCTTCGCCAGGAACAGGCTCATGTCCGGCCCCGGCGTGATGAAGAGCAGGATCGCCGCGAGGGTATAGGTGAGCAGGGTACTGACGTCGGGCAGGAAGGTCATGGGACGAATCCGGACGGTGAAGCGGCCGAATCATGCCTCAATCCCGTGTGCACGGCCACCGAAAAGCCGCTTGTTGAAAACCTGCCTGTGCTCCATCTGTTGATTCCGGCAAAGGTTCGTGGAACCGAATCGCGAGAAGGACAGACATGAAGGCCTTGCTTTTACCCACCCGGATCCGCGTCGCCCTCACGGGCATGCTTCTGGCGTTCGGGCTGTCCGCCTGCGGGATCAACAATGTTCCGACCCTGCAGGAGCAGGCCAAGGCCGCCTGGAGCGAGGTGCAGAACCAGTACCAGCGCCGGGCCGACCTGATCCCCAACTTGGTCGAGACCGTAAAGGGCTTCGCCCAGCAGGAGCGGGAGGTGCTGACCCAGGTGACGGAAGCTCGGGCGAAGGCCACGCAGATCCATGTCGACGCCTCCACGGTCACGGACCCGGAGAAGTTCCGGCAATTCCAGGAAGCCCAGAACCAGCTCTCCGGTGCCCTCGGCCGCCTGCTCGCCACCGTCGAGCGCTACCCGGAGCTGAAATCGAACGCGAATTTCCTGGCCCTGCAGTCCCAGCTCGAAGGCACGGAGAACCGCATCGCCGTGGCGCGGCGCGACTACATTGCGACCGTCCAGGCCTACAACACGGAGCTGCGCACCATCCCGGGCCGCTGGATCGCCGCGATCGTCTACCCCGATGCCAAGCCCATGGAGACGTTCACCGCCACGGCCGGCTCCGACCGTCCGCCCGAGGTGAAGTTCTAAGCGGATGATGCCTGCACCACGCGTCCCCTCCCCCTTGTGGGGAGGGTCAGTGTGGGGGTGCCGGCGCCGGACCTTGATGGGCGCCCGCCTGCACCCCCCTCTCCAACTCTCCCCCACAAGGGGGGAGAGGGTTTCGGCGTTTATCGTTGCTGTCGTCGCGACCTTCCTCCTTCTCTCCGCCCTCCCCGCTCTCGCCCAGACCTTTCCGCCTCTCACCGGCCGGGTGGTCGATGCGGCGGGGCTCCTGAAGCCCGATGAGCGGTCGGCCCTCGAAGCCAAGCTGAAGGCCCACGAGGACAAGACAACCGACCAGGTGGTCGTCGCCACATTGCGCTCTCTCGAGGGTTACCCAGTCGAGGACTATGCCAACCGTCTGTTCCGGCATTGGCAGCTCGGGCAGAAGAAGAACAACAACGGGGTCCTGCTTCTGGTCGCGCCGCAGGAGCGCAAGGTGCGCATCGAGGTCGGCTACGGCCTGGAGGGCGCCCTGACGGACGCGCTCTCCAAGGTCATCATCACGACCGCCATCGCGCCCCAGTTCCAGAAGGGCAATTTCGCCGGCGGCATCGATGCGGGCGTCGATGCCATCCTGTCGATCCTCACCGGCGATGCCGAGGAATGGCACCGCAGGGCCGAGGTCCGCGAGGACAACACCGCAGGCATCGACCCCTTCGTCGCCTTCGTCATCCTCGTGATCCTGTTCTTCCTGATCTCGCGGATGATGGGCGCGGGCCGTGCGGGCGGGATCCGGCGGGGGCGCCGTGGCCCCTGGATCGTCACGCCAGGTGGATGGTCGGGCGGAAGCGGATGGTCCGGCGGCGGTGGAGGCTGGTCCGGCGGAGGCGGGTTCTCGGGAGGAGGCGGATCGTCGGGCGGCGGCGGCGCTTCGGGGAGCTGGTAGATGATTTCACCCGACGATCAGGCGCGTCTCGCGCAGGCGATCAGCGACGTGGAGGATGATACCTCCGGGGAGGTTGTCCTCGTGCTGGCCGAGCAGGCCGGCCATTACCGCGAGATCCCGCTTCTCTGGAGCCTTCTTGCAGCCTTGATCACACCCTGGCCGCTGATCTGGCTCACGTCGATCAGCACGTCGCGGATCTTCCTGGTCCAGCTCGCAGTGGCGCTCGCTCTGAGCCTCCTCCTCTCCTGGCCCAAGCTCCGCTATGCCCTGGTGCCGCGCTCCATCAAGCGCACGCAAGGCCACGAGGCCGCCTCGCGCGAGTTCCTGCGGCGGGGGCTCACCCGCACCCGGGAGAAGACCGGCGTGCTGATCTACCTGGCGCTCGCCGAGCATCACGCGGAGATCCTGGCCGACACCGGCATCTCGGACCGGGTCGACGAGGAAATCTGGGCCGACATCGTCGCGGACCTGACCGATGCGATCGTTGAAGGACGCATGACGGAAGGGCTCCTCGATGCCATCCGGCGCACAGGCGCGATCCTGGCGGAACACGCGCCTCCGCGCCTCGACGACGTGGACGAGCTGCCGAACAAGGTCGTTATCTTGCCTTGATTAGAACCCAGGCCCCTTCGCGGCCCCCAGGATGACGCCGGGCCGGGCCGTATCGGTGCTCTGCAGCAGCACCACATAGGCGTCTCCGCCGCTGCGCGCGGTTTCGACCGGCACTTCGAACCGGGCCGAGCCGCCGAGCCACTCGCCGACGCGGTTCAGGCCACGCACCACATTGGCATAGGTGATGGTCTTGCCCCGGTTCTCGCCGCGTTCGATCGGCACCGTCTGTGCCTTCAGGACGGGCAGGACCCACAACTCGGCCACCCGCTGCGCCGTGTCGGGGGTCTCGTCGACGGTGATCGTGACCCGGCCGTTCTGCTCATTGACGGTGACGCTCACGGGAAGGGCCTTGCGGCCCTTCGAGGTCGCCTGAATGGCCTTCTCGATCTGGTCCCGGTCGGAGCCGATGCAGGATTTCTTGCCATTGACGATCATCTGGGGCGTGAAGACCTGCCGGTCGCTCCGGGAATGGGCATAGGCCTTCTGGCGCTCCGTGAAGGCCACATGCGCGAGCGTGTCCTTCCAGCCGAGATAATCCCAGTAATTCACAGGCAGGGACAGGGCGATGATGTCCGGCTGGCGGGAATACTCGACCAGGAGCTCGTCCGCTGGCGGGCAGGAGGAGCAGCCCTGGCTCGTGAACAGCTCCACGACCGCGCGCGGCGGATCCGCCAGAGCAGGTTGAAGGAGAGCGGCCAGGCCGAAGGCTGCCAAAGTCAGTGTCAAACGGGACGCCATGGTGCCGCTATCGAACACGAAATCGACGTTAAGGGAAACTCACGTTACGTTGAGCGGGACCGGAACCCGCCAGCGGCGGTGCATCCACAGCCATTGCTCGGGATATTCCCTCACCCATTCCTCCACCACGGCCGTCATGGCCTGCATGGCGCCCTGCACGTTGATCTGCCCGTCGGGATCGCGGGGCAGGTCGAGCGGCGGCGTGAGCTGCAGGCGGAAGCGGTGGTTGGGGAGCCGAATGACCCGGACGCCATGGACCGGGCAGTCGAAGCGGCGCGCGAACTTGCCGAGGATGGGGTTCACCAGCGTCGGGCGGCCCATGAAGTTCACGATCACGCCGCGGGTGAAATGCTGATCGATCAGCATGCCGAGATGGCCGCCCTTCTCCAGGGCGCCCTGCATGGCGAAGGCCGCGCCCTGGCGGGCCGCCTCCAGGTTGCCCATGGTCTCGCTGCGGATCTCGTGCAGCACGCGGGCGATGGCCGGATCGTTGGGCGCGCGGAACACCGCCGTGGTGTCGAGCCCGAAACGCGCTGCGCAGATGGCGGGCAGCTCCCAATTGGCGAGATGGGCCGAAAAGATGATCCCGGGCTTGCCGTCGTCCCTCAAGGAGAGGAAGTGATCGATGCCGTCGACCTCGGTGCGGCCGGGCACCGTGCTGTCCGGGTCGAAATCGAACAGACGGCCGAGATGCGGATATTCGCCCCCCGTGCGGCCGAGATTGTCCCACGCCGAAAGGGCCAGGGCCTTCACCTCGGCCTCGGACTTCTCCGGATAGGCTGCGCGGATATTGGCGAGCGCCGTCCTGTGTGCCCGCAACAGTGGACCGAAGGTGCGGGTAAGCGCGGCGCCCACGGCGCCCGAGCGCTCCGGGCCCAACAGCCGCGAGAAGGCAAAGACGCCGCGCACGACGCCGACCATGACCGTTCCGATGAGACGCGAGACAAGGTTGCGGGAGCGGTGGGGCTGGTGCACGTCGTTTCGATTCCTGGCACGAAGATCCGGCGAGAAGCCGGTGCATCAAAAAGAAAAGGCCCCGCGTCTTTTCGCGGGGAGCCCGTTTCGTCAAGATCTGTAATGGCGCTGCCGGTTGTACCAGAGGCCGCACCTACGTCAGAATGTCACGATCACCTTGCCGAAAACCTTCCGGCCCTCGAGCCGCTCCAGGCCTTTCTGGAACTCGTCGAGGGGAAAGACGGCGTCGATGACGGGTGTCATGCCGCCGGCCATCTTCTCCAGCGACTGTGCGATGTTCTCGATGCGGCAGCCGAAGGAGCCGAAGATCCGGTATTGCTGCTGGAAGAGCTGCATCAGGTTCATGGTGGTGGACACGCCGGAGGTCGAGCCGCAGGTCACGAGGCGTCCGCCGCGCTTGAGACAGAGCAGCGAGCCGTTCCAGGTCTCGGCGCCCACATGCTCGAACACCACGTCGACGCCCTTGCGCTTGGTGAGGCGGCGCACCTCGCCCTCGAAGCGCTCGGTCCGGTAATTGATGACATAATCGGCGCCGAGCGCTTTCGCCTTCTCGCCCTTCTCGTCGTCGCCGACCGTCGTGTAGACCGTGCAGCCGATGGCCTTGGCCATCTTGATCGCCGCCGTGCCGATGCCGGAACCGCCCGCATGGACGAGGATCGACTCGCCCGGCTCCAGCTTGGCGTTGTCGAAAAGCATGTGCTGGACGGTGCCGAAGCCGATCGGCGCGCAAGCCGCCTGCTCGAAGGAAACGCCCTGCGGAACGGGAATGACAAGCCGCTCGGGCCGGTTGATCAGCTCACGGGCAAACCCATCGATATGGAAGCCCATGATGCCGGCGACGTTCTCGCACAGATTGTCCCAGCCCTTCCGGCAGGCGGGGCAATGGCCGCAGGTCTCGGCCCCGTACATGGTCACCGGATCGCCCGCCTTGAACCGGGTCACGCCCTCGCCCACCGCGGCGATCTCGCCGGAGGCCTCGACGCCCACGGCCTGCGGCATCTTGCGCTTGGCAAACGCCATGCCGCGAAAGCCCCAGACATCGAGAAAGTTGAGAGCGAGCGCCTTGACCCGCACCTGCACCTCCCCGGGAGCCGGGGGCGGAGGCGCCTCCATCTCGGTGATGCGAAGGTCACGGTCGCCGAAGAGCTGAAGGGAGCGCATGGGTCGAAATCCTTGTCGTCGTCACTTCCGGTCTTGTTCCGGGCTCCACCGCTTACGGAGCAAAGACGTGAATGACGGGAGAAACTGGTTGCGGCGGCTTAAAGGGCGGCGGAGCGGATGGCAAGTTCCGGGCGCATCCTGGACCTACCGCGTCACCTTCCCTTCTTGCTCTTTGAGGATGAAATTCGCGCGCTCCTGAACGGAAGCGCTCCGATCCACGGCGAATTTTTGCGTCAGTTGGTCGACCTCATTCAAGGAGGCCCGATAGCGGACAAGACCATCTGCCGCGATTCTTCGGACCATTGCCGCTTGGTCCGCGGCGCCCTGAGCGATCAGGGAATCGAGGGAGGCAGGTCTGACGATCGGTCGCTCCCTATAAGCCACAGCCAGCTTGAAGCGCCCCATCGACTTGTCGATCCACTCTTTTCTCAAACCCTCTGGCCATAGGGTCCGCCCCTCAATGAGAGTTCGGAGGGCTAACGCACGCACGGATGGCTGTATCGCCTTCTGGGAAATCCGCAGGAGATAACGGTCCATCTCTTCGTGGCGCAGGGCAAAGGTGAGCACCTTGCCCACTGGTCCGGTAGCTTCGGTGACAACTAGCGAAGCTAGGCGCTCCATCACATCGGGGCGAGAGAAGGTCTCTTCCAGAATTGCAGCCTCTTCGCTCCACCGTTGCCAATCGCTGACCCGCGCGAGCAGAACGAAGGCGGCCTTTGCGACTATCTCAGGCGAGGTTTGCGGAAACGTCCTCTCCGCACATGCAAACGCCGTTTGTCGGACCTCTCCGACCCAATCGTTCAATCGATAGGCGACACAGGCGAACAGGAACGGGCTCTCCAGCGGTCCATTCCAAGCCTTGAGAGCCGCTTCGCGCAAATACCCGCTGCCGTGGAAGAGGTAAAAAAACTTCAGGAGCGAATGCTGCCGCAATAGATTGCTTTCCGTCTTAGTCGGCCAGACGAGGCTGAGGAAGTGAGGCCGCTTTCGCCCAGGCTGATGATACAGCCTGCCTTTCAGGTAAATTTCCTTCGCAGCTTGCGGATAGGCGTCGACAGGAAGCTGATGGAGGCCGAGGACAAATGCTGAAAGCGCTTTTTCATCCAACAACTCAGCTGGCCCTTCGCCCAACCGAGCGACCGCCTTTTGCAGGTCGGGAGGAAGGACAGAACGCCTTCCATGAGTCGTTACGTCTTCATAGCTGATCATGCCTCTTTATAACATGACCAGCAGAGTTAGCCTCTGGGAAGAACGTCTTACCGATGGACGCCGAGCATCGAGGTGAGGCCGCCGTCGATGGGCAACACCGTGCCGGTAATGTAGGCGGCGGGTTCGCTCATGAGGAACGCCGCGAGGCCCGCGATCTCATCGGGCTTCGCGAAGCGGCCAGCCGGGATCTGCTTTTCCATGTTGTCGCGATAGGCCGCGTAGGGCGCCATCATGTCCGTATCGATGAAGCCCGGCGCGATCACGTTGACGGCGACACCGCGCTTGGCGGTCTCGACGGAAAGCGTGCGGCAATAGGAGATCAGCGCGCCTTTCGAGGCCGCATAGGCCGCGTTGCCCGGGTTGCCCTGAAGCGCCGCCACCGAGCCGATGGCGACGATGCGACCGGCCTTGGCGCGGATCATGCCGCGCATGAGGGCTTTGGCGATGCGAGTGAACGACCAGAAGTTCACCTGCATGGCGGCTTCGGCCTTGTCCTGCTGCATCATGGCGGCGAGCGCGTCGTAGGGCTGGCCGGCGTTGTGCACGAGGCCGAAGAAGCTCTCGCCCTCGATGGCCTCGCAGAAGGCCTCGAGAGCCGCCTTGTCGGCGAGGTCGACCTCATGGGCCGTGATGCTCCGGCCGGGATGGGCCTGCATCAGCTCGTGGGCCAGGGCCTTCGCGGCCTCGCCCGAAGAGCGATAGGTGAAATCCACATCGTGGCCGGCTGCCACCAGCGCCCGCACGATGGCGGCACCGACACCTTTGCCGCCACCCGTCACAAGAACGCGGGTCATGGTTCAAGCCCCTTTCGGCTCGGCCCCGAAGACGAGGCAGGTGTTCTGGCCGCCGAACCCGAAGGAATTCGACAGCACGTAGTTCACCTTCGCGTCGCGGGCGACGTTCGGCACCACGTCGAGCGGGATCGCCGGATCGGGAACCTGATAGTTGATGGTCGGCGGAATGCGGCCCGTGCCCAGCGTCAGGAGCGACATCACCGCCTCGACCGCGCCGGCCGCCGTGAGCGTGTGACCGATCATCGACTTGTTGGAGGAGATCGGCAGATTCGCCATGCGCTCGCCGAACACGGCGGTGCAGCTCATGGCTTCCATCTTGTCGTTCTCGGGCGTCGAGGTGCCGTGGGCGTTGATATAGTCGATTTCCTCAGGGGAAACGCCCGCATCCTCCAGCGCCTGGCGGATGGCCGTGATGGCAGGCATCCCGTCAGGCGAAGAACGGGTACGGTGGAAGCCGTCGCCCTTTTCGCCGCAGCCGAGCACGTAGCCAAGGATCGTGGCGCCCCGGGCCTTCGCGCTTTCAGCATTTTCCAGCACGAGAGCGGCCCCGCCCTCCCCCATGACGAAACCGTCCCGGTTCTTGGAGAACGGCTTCGAGGCGGCTTCCGGGTTCTCGTTCTGCGTCGAGAGTGCCGAGAGCAGGGAGAAGCGGATGAGGGATTCCGGGTTCACGGAGCCGTCGGTACCGATGCAGAGCGCCGCATCGGCCTCGCCGCGGCGGATCGCCTCGACGCCGAGCTGAATCGCCGTGGCGCCGGACGAGCAGGCGGTGGAGAGCGAAATCGGCGATCCCCTCGTGCCGAAGCGGTCGGCAACCCGGTCGGCCACCGTGCCGAAGATGAACAGGTCGTGCCAGGCCTTGAACCGTCCGGAACCCGCAGCCTTCAGGAGGTCCTTGTAGGTGATGTCGCCATCCTGTCCGGAAGCCTTGGCCAGCGCCTCACGCTGCGGCCATTCCATCTCGACCGGAGGCACCGCCATGAAGAGCGCTCCCGGGAAATTCTCCTGGGCGAGGCCGGACTGGCCCACGGCTTCCTCTGCGGCCAGCATGGCGAGGCGCTCGGACAGCATGGGCGCGCAGAAGGGCTCGACGTCGACATTGTCGATCGTGCCCGCGATCGTGGTGCGCAGGCCTTCCGTCGGAAAGCGGTTGATGCGGTGTATGCCGGATTTGCCGGCCGTGAGGGCGGCCCAGGTGTCGTCCTTGCCCTGGCCGAGGGACGTGACCACGCCCATGCCGGTGACGGCGACGAGGGGGCGGCCCTGTCTGTCGCGGAGTGCCATTGCCTTCTCCTCAAGCCTTGGTGAGCCGGATGGCGCCTTCGCCGCGCCAATGGCCGACGGAGGTCACGAGAGCCTCACCGGCCTTTCCCTCGGCGATCAGCCCGGCGGCGAGTGCCATTCCGGTGGCGGCCTGCGCTTCGATGGTATGGCCGACGAGGTTGCCGGTGGCATGAACCGCCGCGCCGGGCGCGATATCCTTCAAGGCCGCCTGCTCTTCTTCCGTGATGCCCTTGATGCCGGTGGCGCCGGACAGCACCACGTCGGGCTTCGCTCCGAGCTGTTTCGACAGAGCGTGGAGCGCTTCCTCGACGCTGCCGGTCTTGCGGCGGGAGCGGTCGGACGCGACGCCCGCGACGGAAGCGAGCGCCTTGGCGCCCCGCTTCTCGGCATGCTCGCGGGACTCGAGAACCAGGAAGCAGGCCCCGGAACCGAGAATCATGCCGCCGCCATCGGCGGGACGCTCCCAGACGGACGCGTAGGGCTTCTTCCAGAGGAAGCCACCCATTTCGTAGATCAGGAGCACATCGGCCCGCTCGGCATTGTAGGCACCGCCGACGAGGAAAATATCGTCCTGTCCCGAGGCGATCCGCTCACGGGCGATGCGCAGCGCGTCCACGCCGCTCGATTCCTCGCCCATGAAGGTGCGGGAGGCGCCCGTCACGCCGTGAACGATGGAAATGTTGCCGGCCAGAAGATTGGACAGCTGCGCCAGGAACAGGGTCGGTCGCAGGTCGCCCATAAGGCGCTCGTTGAGGAAGACGCCCGGGTTTTCGGCCTGCCGCAGACCCGTGAGGATCTGCCCGTCGACCGCGTAATCCCGCTCGCCGCCGCCGGCGGAGACGATGAGCTGCATCCGGCCCTTTAGGGCCGCGTCATCCTTCGCGCCGGCCGCATCCAGGGCAAGGCCCGCCGCGTAGCAGCCGAGCCTTTGCCAAGCCTCCATCTGCCGCTGGTCGGATTTCTTCGGGATCTGCCGGTCCCATTCGAGGGCGACCACCGGATGGACCGGGAAGGGCTCGAAAGTCGCCGCATCCGTGTTCGGGGCACCGCCTGCCGCGAGGGCCTCCAGATGCGCCTCCAGGCCCTCTCCGGCACTGGAAACGAGGCCAATTCCCGTAATGACGACGTCCCGCATCAAACCGTCTCCTCCAGAAGGCCGATGCGGCGCGCCTGGGCGCGCATCTGGCCGTCCATGCCCTCCGGGAAGGGCATGATCCTGAACCGCAGCTCCGCATCGCAGATCGGCTTGCCCTCGGCCAGGATCTTGGCCTTGGTCACGGCATAGCCCGAACCCTCATGCTCCAGCTGTGCCTGGACGGTGAGCACCGTACCCGGTCCGACGAAGGTGCGAAAGCGCGCCTTGTCGACGGCCATGAGGAATGGCATGTGGGTGAAGCCCATGAGGCCGAGCACGAGATAGCCGGAGGCCTGGGCCATGGTTTCGGTCAGAAGAACGCCGGGGACCAGGGGATGGCCGGGAAAATGCCCTTCGAAAACGGGGCTTTCCTGCGGGACGGTGGATGACACCTCAATCCGCTTGGTCTCGCGGTCGAGGGTCGTCACCCGGTCGATCATTTCGAAATATTCTAGGCGCATCCGGTTCTCTTACCGTCTTGCCCCCGGCAGGTTCAATGGGAAGAGAATCCATGAGGCGGAGCGCTGATGGATCGCCTCTTCGAGCCGGCCTCGACCGGCCGGCCCGCCGGGATGGTTTGTTCGTGTCGATCAGGCCTGCTTGGCCGCCACGAGAGCGTCGATGCGGGCCACGAGGTTCTTCAGGACGAAGTATTCCTCGGCGGGAGCCTTGCCCTCGTTCACTTCCTGTGTCCACTGCTCCAGCGGCAGCTTGATGCCGAAGGCCTTGTCGATGGCGAACGCGATGTCGAGGAAGGCGAGGGAGTCGATGCCGAGATCTTCGATGGCATGGCTCTCGGGCGTGATCTGCTCGCGTGGGATATCGGCGGTCTCTGAAATGATGCCGGCGACGGTCTCGAAGGTGGACGACATGACGCCGCTCTCCTGAACTGCTTGTTGGTCTCAACGATTCAGCGCCGGTAAGCTTGTCTTAGCCCGGTGTCCAGCCGCTCTTTTCGTCAAGGAGGGTTGTTTCGAAACGCACCCCTTACACGACCGGCCGCAGACCGGCAACCGATTGGTTGCATTCCTCAGGCCTTCACGTGGGTTGGAGGCTGCTTTTCTGCCTGCGGCAACTACTTACGAGACATGCGATTGATTAATCGGCCTTCATCGTCGATAAGGTCCGCCTTCGGTCGCAAACCGAATGATCTTACATTGACAGATTGCTTGGATCGACGTGTTCAACCGGTTCCTCAAGCCTGAAATCCGCTATGCCCGCCGCATGGCCCGCATCGCGCGCTGGGATCGGCCCGTCGAGGGATTGTCCGGCCGCCTGCGCGCCTGGGCCCATATGCTCGTCGCCGATCACGGAGTCTTCCGCCTCTTCTACCTCAACAAACACCGGGTGACAGACCGCCTGTGGCGCTCGGCCCAGCCTGCCCCGCATCAGATCGCCGCCCTCAAAAGCGAGGGCGTGCGCACCATCATCAACCTGCGCGGCGGCCGCGAGCATGGCTCTTGGCAGCTTCAGAAGGAGGCCTGCGAGCGGCTCGGCATCCATTTGGAGGAATTCGTCGTCCGCTCCCGTGGAGCGCCGGACCGGGAAACCCTGCTATCGGCCAAAGAGTTCTTCGACAAGATCGAGTACCCGGCCGTCCTGCACTGCAAATCGGGCGCCGACCGGGCGGGCTTCGTCGCAGCCCTTTATCTGATTGTTTTCGAAGGAAAATCCATTGACGAGGCCCAGCGCCAGCTTTCCATGCGCTATGGCCATTTCCGCTTCTCGAAGACGGGCATCCTCGACGAGTTCTTCGACCTCTACCGCCGCGAAGGTGAGGCCAAGGGTATCCCGTTCCTGACTTGGATCGAAACGCAATACGATTCCGAAACTTTGGAGCGGAACTTCCGCCCGAGCTTCTGGTCGAGCCTCCTCGTCGACAGGATCATGCGGCGGGAATAGTCGACCGCAGGGCCGGGAATCACACTGTTCCATTTGCCTCCCACGCCATCGCCGGCTTTGTTCCGGCCACGACACCGCGCGTGTCGTCCCCGGCGGCCAATATCCTATGACACCGCCCGACTGGGCTCTTCGTCGTCAGAGAGTTGCAGGCGGTGGAGGCGGGCATAGGTGCCTCTCTTGGCGATCAGAGCCTCGTGCGAGCCCGTCTCGGCGATGCGCCCGCCCTCCATCACGACGATCTTCTCCGCGTTGCGCACGGTCGAGAGCCGGTGGGCGATGACCAGGGTGGTGCGACCCTTCATGAGGCGGCGGATGGCCTCCTGGACCAGGCGCTCCGATTCGGAATCGAGGGCGCTCGTCGCCTCGTCGAGCAGCAGGATCGGGGCGTTCTTCAGGAAGGCGCGGGCGAGCGAGATGCGCTGGCGCTCGCCGCCCGACAGACGTCCGCCGCCGGGACCGACCGACGTATCGTAGCCGTCCGGCTGCTTGAGGATGAAGTCATGGGCCGCGGCTGCCTTGGCGGCCGCGACGATCTCCTCCTCGGTCGCATCCGGCCGCCCAAAAGCGATATTGGCCCGAATCGTGTCGTCGAAGAGGATTACGTCCTGGCTCACGACCGCGACGGCGCGGCGCAGGCTGGCCAGGGTCACGTCCCGCACGTCCTGTCCGTCGATCAGGATAGCGCCCTGGTTGACGTCGTAGAGGCGCGGCACGAGCGACAGGAGGGTCGATTTGCCCGAGCCTGACCGGCCCACAAGGGCCGTGGTCTGGCCGGCTTCGGCCACCAGATCGACATGGTCGAGCGCCACCGCCTCGCCATCGTAGGAGAAGGTGAGGTTCGAGAAGCGGATCTCGCCGCCTTCGAGCGCGAGCGGCCCGGCTCCGGACTTGTCCTGGATCCGAGGGGTCTCGTCCATCACCGTGAAGGTCCGGTGGAGGGCCGCCGCAGCCTCCTGCACGATGGCGTTCAGGTTGCCGAGCGCCCGAATCGGCTGCGCGGCCATGACGAGGGCGCTGACGAAACCGGTGAAATCGCCGACCGTGCTGTTGCCCGACAGGATCCTGTGGCCGATCAGCATGAGCACGAGAGCGACCGCAAGGCCGCCGCCGGTTTCCAGGATCGGGTCCATCCGCCCGCGAGCGTTGGCTGCCTTCATCTTGAGGCCGCGGACGTCGTCGAAGGTCTTGGCGGCCTTGGCCTTGAGATAGCGTTCGAGCCCATAGGTCTTGGCGATGCGGGTTCCGGCAAGGCTCTCGGTGATGAGACTCGCCATCAGCCCCGTCTGCTCCTGGGTCGAGATGGCGACCCGGCGCAGCTTCCGCCCGATCTTGTCGACCGGATAGGCGAAGAAGGGCGCAATGACGGCTGCCACCAGGGTCAGGACCGGGTCGATCCAGAGCATCGCGGCAATCAGCGCGATGATCGTCGTGACCTCGCGCAGGAACACCGTCGAGAGACGGGTAAGCGCCTCACGAATGAACGCGAAATCCGTGGTGAAGCGCTGGGTGAGGGCGGCCGGACTCTCGCGCCCGATCTGGGCGAGGTCAGCCTCGATCAGATGGCCATAGAGCGCCGTCTGCATATCAGCCTCGATCCTCGTCACCACCTTGTTGGTGAGGATCGTCAGGGCAAGCAGCGAAAAGCCCTTCACGGACGTGACCACGATCACGAAGAGCGGCGCCAGCATGATTGCCTGCGCGTCCTTGGCGTCGAAGGCGTCGAAGGCCGCCTTGATCAGAACCGGGTACAGGCCCGTGGCGCCCGAAACCAAGCCCACCAGCAGGAGAACCAGGGCGAGCGTCTTACGGTGCGGACGCATCCAATCCCGCCACAGGCGGCTGATCAACGGAAGGGTATCGCCCCGGAGGAGGCTCTTGCGGGCCATGCTCTGCCTTAAGGAAGTTCTCATTTCGGAAGGCTCGCGGTTAGCATGCAAAAGCCCCGGGCGGCAAATCCGCAGCTCGGTTGAGGATCTTGCAGGCGCTGCTTTGCTCCTGCTTCTCCTCTCGACAGGACCGCGGATCCATGGCTGCATGTCGCAATCGTCGCATTGGAACCTGCCATGACACTCGAAACCTGGCTTGCCTTCACGGCCGCCTCCGCCGTCCTGCTCGTCATTCCCGGGCCGACCATCCTGCTGGTCGTGTCCTATGCCCTTGGACAGGGCTGGCGGACCGCCCTACCCATGGCAATCGGCGTCGCACTGGGCGATTTCACAGCCATGACCCTGTCGCTCCTCGGTCTGGGAGCGCTGCTGGCCGCCTCGGCCACCCTGTTCACGGTCCTCAAATGGCTCGGCGCCGCCTATCTCGTCTGGCTCGGAATCAAGCTCTGGCGGGCCGGTGGAGCGCTCGACGCCAAACCGCGCACGGATGCGGCCTCCGCGCTCAAGATGCTGAGCCATGCCTGGCTCGTCACGGCGCTCAACCCGAAGGGCTTGACCTTCTTCATCGCCTTCCTGCCGCAATTCATCGACCCCAAGCTCGATCTATTCCCTCAGGTCAGCGTCTTCGCGGCGACCTTCCTGATCCTCGCCTTCGCAAACGTCATCACCTACGCGCTCATCGCGTCGCGGGCGCGCAGCGTCGTGCAGAGCCCGCGGACGATGCGCGTGATCAACCGGACCGGCGGCAGTCTCCTGATCGGCGCCGGCATTGCAACGGTGGCGTTGAGGGCCGGGCAGTCTTGAGGGCCGCTTTCCTCACACCGCCTTCAGGTAGCGCATTGGCCGGCCGGGTGCGATCATCTCGGCGGCCGCGATGATGCCCTGGGCGTCGATGCCGAAATGGCGGTAGAGATCCTTGATCGTGCCGGTCTGGCCAAAATGCTCGACTCCCAATGAGCGCGTGCGGTGGCCCATGACGGAGCCCATCCAGGCGAGCGTCGCCGGGTGGCCGTCGATCACCGTCACCAGTCCGCAATGGGGCGGCACGTCGGCAAGCAGGCGCTCCACGTGCGACCGGGCATGGACGAGCCCGCGCTCGCGGGCGCGTTGCGCAGCCGTCCAGCCGGCATTCAGCCGGTCGGCGGACGTGATGGCGAGCAGGCCGATGTCGCGCCGGTCCTCGGCCATGAGCCCCACGGCCTCGATCGCCTCGGGCGCGACTGCGCCCGTATAGGCCACGACCACCTGGGCGTTCGGCCCGGGCTTGCGCAGCCAATAGGCGCCGGCCATGATGTCATCGGCCAGCTCGGTCGTCATCGCGCGCTGCGGCTGTTCGAGGCTGCGGGTGGACAGGCGCAGGTAAACCGAGCCGCCGGTCTCGTCGCGCAGCCAGGTCTTCTCGTTCGCCTCGCCTTCGCCGTCGCGCTGCATGTAGTCGAAGGCCCAGCGCATGATCACGGCCAGTTCGTCGACGAAGGCCGGCTCGAAGGAGGCGAGCCCGTCCTGCGCCATGCCCACTAGCGGCGTGCCGATCGATTGATGCGCGCCGCCTTCCGGCGCCAGCGTCACGCCCGACGGCGTGGCGACAATCATGAAACGGGCATCCTGGTAGCAGGCATAGTTCAGGGCATCGGCGCCGCGATAGATGAAGGGATCGTAGAGGGTGCCGATGGGCAGGATCCGCTCCCCGAACAGAGAATGCGACAGCCCCAGTGCCGAGAGCACGATGAACAGGTTCATCTCGGCGATGCCGAGTTCGATATGCTGGCCCTTCGGCGAGAATTCCCAGTTGTAGGTCGAAGGGATGCGTTCCTTCTTGAACGTGTCGACCAGGCTTTCGCGGGCGAACAGGCCGCGCCGGTTCACCCAGGCGCCGAGATTGGTCGAGACCGTCACGTCCGGTGCCGTGGTGACGACCCGGGCGGCCAGTGCCTGGTCGGAACGGGCGAGCTCGTTGAGGATCAGGCCGAAGCCCTGCTGGGTCGACATGGCGGGATTGGCCGGGAAGGTGAGCGTCTCCGGCACCGGCACCTTCGGGGCGGTGTAGCGCCGCGTGCCCTTCTGGATGAACGGCACCTCGCTCAGGAAGCGCTCGATCTCGGCCTGCGGGATCTTGAAGCCTTCGAACTTGTCCCATTCATGACCCGGCCGGACCCCTTGAGCGGCGCGCCAGGCCTCCATCTGGGTCGGCGTCAGCATGCCGGAATGGTTGTCCTTGTGGCCGGCGAGCGGCAGCCCGAAGCCCTTGATCGTATAGGCCAGGAAGCAGACCGGCCGGTCGTGCTGCCGGGCTCTCTCGAAGGCGTCGAGCAGGCTCGGCAGGTCGTGTCCGCCGAGATTGGACATGAGCTGCGCCAGCTCCTCGTCCGACCGCTTCTCGATGAGGCGGGTGACGGGGCCCTGGTCGCCGAGATCGTCCAGCAGGCGCTTCCGCCAAGCTGCACCGCCCTGGTAGGTCAGGGCCGAATAGAGCTGGTTCGGGCAGGAATCGATCCAGTCCCGCAGGCGATCGCCGCCAGGCTCCTTGAACGCCTCCTGCATCAGGGAGCCGTGCTTGAGGATGACCACGTCCCAGCCGAAATTGCGGAACAGGGCCTCGAAGCGTTCCCACAGGCCTTCGCGAATCACCGCGTCGAGGCTCTGGCGGTTGTAGTCGATGATCCACCACGTGTTGCGGATGCCGTGCTTCCACCCCTCGAGCAGGGCCTCGAAGATGTTGCCCTCGTCCATCTCCGCGTCGCCCACGAGCGAGATCATGCGGCCCTCGGGCTTGTCCTTGGCCCAGCCATGGGCCTTCACGTAATCCTGCACGAGACTGGCAAACAGCGTCTGGGCGACGCCCAGCCCCACCGAACCGGTGGAGAAATCCACGTCGTCGATGTCCTTGGTGCGGGACGGATAGGATTGCGCGCCCTTGTAGCCGCGGAAATTCTCCAGCTTCTCGCGGGTCTGACGGCCGAAGAGATACTGGATCGCGTGGTAGATCGGGCTGGCATGGGGCTTCACCGCCACCCGATCCTCGGGCCTCAGCACCGAGAAGTAGAGCGCAGCCAGGATCGTCGAGAGCGAGGCGGAAGAGGCCTGATGGCCGCCGATCTTCAATCCGTTCTCGTTGGCGCGAAGATGGTTGGCGTTGTGGATCGTCCAAGTGGAGAGCCAGAGCACCTTCCGCTCGAGTTCCTTCAAGATGCTCAGGTGCCGCGCGTCTGTCATAGGGGCCTCTCAGGTTCGCCCGGATCGTCATCGAACAGGATGGCCCCAGGCGTCATCGACGTTCAAGCGTTATCAGAGGGCGTTTGCTGGTGCCATGAGACGGAAGACGCATGGACGCTCACGCATCCTCCTCTTCCTCCTCGGCGAAATCTCCACTGAGGCGAAGGCCGTCGATCCAGGTCTCGCCTTTGCGCTTGATGACCCGGCGCGGCGAAACACCACTGTTGCGCGCGATCGCATCGGCAAGCGGCTCGGAATGGGTCACGAGCCAAACCTGCGTGCGCTTGGAGGCCGCGACGATCATGCGCGCGAGCGGTTCGAGCAAATCGGGATGCAGGCTCGTCTCGGGTTCGTTCAAGGCAATGAAGGGCGGCAGCCGATAGGACAGGAGCGCGCCCGCGAGCGCCAGGAAATGCAGCGTGCCGTCCGACAATTCTGAGGGCTGGAAGATGCGTTTCGGGTAATCAGGAAAGACCACGCCGAACGTGGCGAAGCGGTCAGGCTCAGGGATGACGAGATGCGCGCCGGGAAAGGCATCGTCGAAGGCCTGATCGAGATCGGTGGTGTCCTGGCGGATATGAGCGAGGGTCGCGAAGACCGCCGCGAGATTCGAACCGTCGGGGGATAGTGTCGGCGACGTCACGGCCAAGGCAGGCCTCCGCAGAGGAGAGGCCGCATCCGTGCGAAATCCGTGGAAGAACCGCCATTCCAACAGGGTCCTGCGGGCGAGATGCAGATCGGGAAAGGCCGCCGCGTCCTGCAGCGAGCCGAGCGCCGTCTCGGAGGGGAGGATCTCGGATCCCAGCGGACGCTTGATGCCGGCCTCGTCGAGGCAATGCCCTCGGGGGCCACGGCGTTCGAGCAGGACTTTCGAACGGCCCCGCGCCTCATAGGTAAGAGTTTCCGCCTTGATCTGCGGCTCCAGGGCAAAGCCCGCGCCCAGGAGCTCGACCAATCCGGTCTCGACGCCGTAATCCAGATCGTAATCGTCGCCTTCGCCCTTCAGGCGGACGCCGAGCCGGACCCGGACCGGATCCTTGGCGCTCCGCGTTCCCGCCCAATAGACCGAGTCGAAGCCACCTTCCGCCGCCAGATCGTGCGTGAGCGTGCCGGTGGCGGCCGCTTGCAGAAGCTGCAACGCGCGATAGAGATTCGTCTTGCCCGTCCCGTTTGCGCCGAGGAAGACGGACAGGGGCTCGACCGGAAAGCGGATGAGCCGGAGCGAGCGGTACCCGGCGGCAAAGACGTCTTGGATCGCAAGCATGGGGCTGGAAGACCGGATGGGACCGACACGATGAGGCGCCATCTTGGGCTACGCCCTGAAGCGATGCAACCTTGTCCGAGCCCAAGAGCCCCGAGCGCAAAAACGAAAAGCCCGCCTTGCGGCGGGCCTTCGTACAGCTCTCGTTTCCGAGAAGAATTGGAGCGGGCGAAGGGATTCGAACCCTCGACCCCAACCTTGGCAAGGTTGTGCTCTACCCCTGAGCTACACCCGCGCTCCGCGATGCCGTGGCATCGTTGCGAGGCCCGTGATGTGCCCCAAAACGCGACGTATTGCAAGAGGGGCATGCCGATCTTTTCGCTCCAGCCCTTGAGCCTGCTTCATCCGGTCGCTAGAACCCGGGCTTGTACGGAGGTTGCACGCTTGGCCCATCTGTCCCCGCAGGAGCTCCTGGATCGCCTGTCCTCGCTCGGAATCAAGACCGAGACGGTGGAGCACGAGCCCGTCTTCACGGTGGCCGAATCGGCATCCGTCAAGGAGCAGATCCCGGGCGCCCATTCCAAGAACCTGTTCGTGAAGGACAAGAAGGGCCGCTTCTTCCTGATCTCCGCCAAGCACGACACCGCCATCGACCTCAGGCGCACCCACGAGGCCATCGGTGCCTCCGGCCGGCTCTCCTTCGGATCGGCCGAGCAGCTACGCGCCCTGCTGGGGGTCGAGCCCGGTTCGGTCACCGCCTTCGCGGTGGTAAACGATACGGACGGCAAGGTTACCATGGTGCTCGACGCCAACCTCATGGATCACGAGCGGGTGAATTTTCACCCCCTGGTCAATTCCATGACCACCGGGGTCTCGCGGGAGGATCTGGTGACCTTCCTGCGGGCCACGGGGCACGATCCGCTGATCCTGCGCCTGCCGGAGCCGCCGGCGGAATTGCCAGACGACGCCTGAGCTCCCATCTAAGGAGCGTTCTTCTCACGACTCTCACCTTTCGAGGATCGCATGCTGTCCGATACCCCCGTCCCCTCCTCCGACGATCTCGTGAAGGACACCACCACGGCGAACTTCCGCCAGGACGTGCTGGCCGAATCCATGCAGCAGCCGGTGCTGGTCGATTTCTGGGCCCCCTGGTGCGGCCCCTGCAAGCAGCTCACCCCGATTCTCGAGAAGACCGTGCGAGCCGCCGGCGGCAAGGTGAAACTCGTCAAGATGAACATCGACGAGCATCCCCAGATCGCAGGTCAGCTCGGCGTCCAGTCCATCCCGGCCGTCTTCGCCTTCCAGCGCGGCCAGCCGGTGGACGGCTTCATGGGGGCCCTGCCCGAGAGCCAGATCAAGAGCTTTATCGAGCGTCTCGTCGGGCCGCTCGGGCCCGGCGCGGCCGAGGAGATCCTAGCCGAGGCCGATCGCCTGGCCGCCGAGGGCGATATCGGCGGGGCGGCCGAGCTCTACTCCGCCGTCCTGGCCCAGGACCCTGAGAACGTCGCGGCGCTGGCCGCCCTCGTGAAGCTGCATGTGGAGGTGAGCGACCTGGAAGGCGCCAAGCGTTTCCTGGCCATGGCTCCGGCGGCGAAAGCCAACGATCCGGCCCTGGCCGGCGCGCGGGCGGCGATCGAGCTCGCCGAGCAGGCGGGCTCGTTGGGCGACTTGGCGGACCTCCAGCACAAGGTCGAGACCGACCCGACGGACCATCAGGCCCGCTTCGATCTGGCCGTGGGACTCAATGCCCTCGGGCGCCGCGAAGAAGCTGCCAATCACCTCCTTGAAATCGTTCGTCGCGACCGCAATTGGAACGATGACGGCGCACGCAAGCAGCTCGTCCAGTTCTTCGAGGCCTGGGGCCCGATGGACGCGATGACGCTGGCAGGGCGGCGGAGGCTCTCCTCGCTCCTGTTCTCTTGACGCCGTTTAACGCGGTTTAGGAGATCGGAATGGGAATGAACGCGGTATACCGAGGGCCGGAGGATTGCCCGTCGGTCATCCCCGTCTTCCCGCTCCCCGGCGCCCTCCTCCTGCCGCGCGGGCAGATGCCGCTCAACATCTTCGAACCGCGCTATCTGGCGATGGTCGATGAGGTACTGAAGACCGACCGCATCATCGGCATGGTGCAGCCGGATGCGGACAACGACCCGCAGGCAAGCGTACCGAGACTCTACCGGGTCGGCTGCGCCGGCCGCATCACGCAGCTCGCCGAGACCGGCGACGGGCGGTACCTCATCACGCTGATCGGCATCGCGCGCTTCCGCATCGAAGAGGAGCTTCCGGCGGTGAACCTGTTCCGCCGATGCCGGGTGACGTTCGAGCCGTTCACCAACGACTTCACCGCTCGCGCCGGCGAGAACGCCGTAAACCGCGCCGGCGTAGTGAAGGCCCTGCGCGACTTCGTCAACGCGGTGCATGTGAAAGTCGACTGGCGCGGCATCGAGGAAGCTCCCAACGAAGCCCTCGTGAATGCTTTATGCATGATGAGTCCCTTCGGCGTGCGTGAGAAACAGGCGCTGCTCGAAGCGCCGGACCTGAAGAGTCGGGCTGAAGTGCTCATCGCCCTGACCGAGATCGAGCTCGCTCGCGGCGGCGCCGGCTCCGACTCGACCCTGCAATAGGCAAGTTTATCTTAGGAATAACCCGATGGTTCCCGATACCCCTCAGCCCGAGACGCCCCAACCGGTGGAGGCGACGCGGATCGACCCCAAGCTCCTGGAGCTTCTCGTCTGCCCTCTCACCAAGGAAACCCTCGAATACGATGCCGGGCGCCAGGAGCTGATCAGCCGCCGCGCCAAACTCGCCTACCCGATCCGCGACGGCATCCCGATCATGCTGCCGGAAGAGGCGCGCCAGCTGGAGGGCTGACACGGCAGGACTTCGTCAGCACCACCGAAGAGGTTCCGGCATGTCTGACATCAGGACTGGCCGGGTCCGATCTTTCGCGGCGTGTTCGGCACATGCATCACAAACGTTTGGCCGAAGGCTGCGTTGTTGGGATCATGCCGGTTGGAGACATCATTGGACCGGGACTGCGTGATCCGAAACGACGATCCCTCAAACAGGATCGGGGCCGGCCTGAACCAGATTTCGGTCTGCTCCCCGGTCGAGCCGATGAATTGCATGTCCTGAATGGGATTCAACTGAAACGTATACACGGCTCCGCCCACGATCTCGCTGATCATGTAGAACGGGAATTCGTCGGCATCGTACTTGTTGCAGGTGATTTTCATGAGAAGAAGCGACTGTATTTCGCTCTTTCCGGCGCGGTCCGTTTCGCTCTGGTCGATGGTAATATGCATGAGGAAGCGCTTTTGATAGGTCGCATTGGGAGGCCGCCGGAGAGCCGACACCCTGGTTGGGATCCTATCGAAACTTTGATGCATTTCAACCTTACGGAGAACTATCTCAATTCCGCAATCAAAAGATGTGATCCGGCCAGGCCCGTCATATCCGGATCGCGTCTGCCAATGCCAGCGTCCGCTTCGCCATCTCAGCATGAAGCCGCTCCACCATCCGGCCGTTGAGGCTGATGGCGCCCTTGCTGGCATTCTCCGGCTGCTCGAAAGCCGCCGCGAGCGCGCGAGCGCTCTCGATCTCGTCCGGTGACGGCGCGAAGATCTCGTTTGCCGTCACAATCTGATCAGGATGGATCAACGTCTTGCCGTCGAAACCGCAATCGCGGCCCTGCTCGCATTCGGCGCGGAACCCGTTTGCATCCGACAGGGTGTTGTAGACGCCGTCGAGAATGTCGATGCCATGCGCCCGCGCGGCGGCAAGGGCCGTCATCAGCCAGGGCAGCATCGCCGTTCGCCCCGGCAGCAGGCGGGTGCGGGTATCCTTGGCGAGATCGTTCGTGCCCATGACGAGGCAGGCCAGCCGGGCGTCGACGTCGTGAGCCGCGCTCGCGATGGATTCCGCCCGCAGAATCGCAAGCGGCGTCTCGATCATGGCCCAGACCCTGGTGCGCTCCGCAGCACCGAGCTTGCGCAGGCGTAGGCCCACCGCCGCGAGCGTTTCGGCCGACGACACCTTCGGCACGAGAATTGCGTCGGGCGCGGCCGCCGCTGCGGCCGCGAGATCGGCCTCTCCCCAGGGCGTATCGAGCGCATTGATGCGAATCACCACTTCCCGCCGGCCGTAACCACCGGCCTGAACGGCCGCGCGGACGTGCTCGCGCGCCTGTGCCTTCAGATCGGGCGCGACCGCGTCCTCGAGGTCGAAGATCACCACATCGGCGGCCAGCGTCTTCGCCTTCTCGATCGCGCGGGCGTTGGGTCCGGGCATGTAGAGGGCGCTGCGGCGCGGGCGAATCGGGATCATGGCTGCTTCCTCCTTCGGCCCATCGGTTTTAGGGGTGCTGTCAGGGGAAGAACAGGGTCATTTTCGAGAGGCCGCCCGGCGGAATTGGCACCCTCCATGTCATCCCCGGCCTTGTGCCGGTGATCTCGATGAGCGATGCACGGCGCTTCACAGCATCGGGATGGCCGGGACGAGCCCGGCCATGACAGGAAGATCTCTTGATGGGTGAGATAGGGTTAGGAGACGCATAGAAAATGTGGGTTGCGGGGGTCGATGGCTGCCGGGCCGGGTGGATTGCGGTCCTGATGCGGCTGGACGATCCGAACGCCTATCGCATCGTGACGGCGCCGGCTCTCGAAGTCATTGCCGACACGCCGGAGCGGCCTTCGGTGATTGCCGTCGACATGCCCATCGGTCTGCCTGACCGGACCGAAGGATCGGGCCGTCTGCCGGAGCAGCTGATTCGTCCTCTGCTCGGCGAGCGGCAATCCTCCGTCTTCGCCATTCCGTCGCGCCGCGCCGTAGAGACGACCGACTACGGAGAAGCCTGCACGATGGCCGCCGCCACCTCCGATCCGCCGCGGAAGGTGTCGCGGCAGGGCTTCGCCATCTTCCCGAAGATCCGCGAGATCGACGCGCTGCTCCGCGCCCGGCCCGATCTGATCGCTCGCGTCTATGAGGTGCATCCCGAGCTCGCCTTCTGGGCCCTGAACGGAAGCCGGGCGCTTGACCGGCCGAAGAAGGTGAAGGGAACGCCTTACGGGCCGGGCATGGCGCTTCGCCGAGAACTCCTGAAGATGTCCGGACTGCTTCCTGGCAGCCTGATCGATGCGCCGCCTCCGCGTGGAGCCGCCCAGGACGACCTGCTCGATGCACTTGCGGGGTTGACCGTGGCGCTGGATCTCGCGAGAGGTGGAGGACAATCCTTTCCCGACCCGCCTGGCCGTGATGCCCACGGCCTGCCGGTCGCCATCTGGACGCTCCGCAAGCAGCCCCAAGGTTGAGCCATGCCCATCACCCGCGCCGATATCGAAGCGGCCCACGCCCGCATCGCCCCCCATATCCGCCGCACGCCTGCCCTGAACATGGGCAGCGCCTTCGGCCATGACGGGCCGGTGAGCCTGAAGCTCGAATTCCTGCAGCACGCGGGCTCGTTCAAGACCCGCGGCGCCTTCAACACCCTGTTGTCGAAGGATGTTCCGGTTGCCGGCGTTGCGGCCGCGTCCGGCGGCAATCACGGCGCGGCCGTGGCCTATGCGGCGAAACAACTCGGCGTGACGGCGCGCATCTTCGTGCCGGAGATCTCGAGCCCCGCCAAGATCGCCGTCATCCGCTCCCATGGAGCCGAGGTGGTGATCGGCGGCGCCCGCTACGCGGATGCGCAAGGAGCCTGCGATCTCTACGTGGAGGAAAGCGGCGCCCTGCGTGTGCATCCGTTCGGAGCCGAGAGCACCATCACCGGCCAGGGCACGACGGCCCTCGAATGGGAGCAGGATGCGCCCTCTCTCGACACCGTCCTCGTGGCGGTTGGCGGCGGCGGCCTCATCGGCGGCGTGGCGAGCTGGTGGGCCGGGCGCGTGAAGGTGGTGGGCGTCGAGCCGGAAGGCTCGCGGGCGCTCCATGCCGCGCTCGAAGCCGGACGGCCCGTCGACGTGGACGTGGATTCGGTGGCGGCCGATTCCCTCGGCGCGAAGAACACCGGTGATCTCGTCTATTCCATCTGCCGGGACACGGTCGATCACGTGGCGCTCGTCACCGATGCGGCGATCCGCGATGCGCAACGGCTGCTCTGGCGCGACTATCGCATCGCATCCGAGCCCGGCGGAGCGGCGGCACTGGCGGCTCTCGTTTCGGGGGCCTATAAACCCCGCTCGGGCGAGCGCATCGGCGTGCTCCTGTGCGGCGCCAATGTCGAGCTCGCCAAGCTTGCCGAGATCACCCATCCTTGAAGGGAAGGACGCCCATGTTTCCGCAACGTCTGTCCGAAGGCTACCGTGCGTTCCTCGATGACCGCCTTCCGCGCGAGAAGAACCGCTATGAGGCGCTGGCCGAGAAGGGACAGTCGCCCGAGGTCATGATCATCGGCTGCTGCGACAGCCGCGTCTCGCCGGAAGTCATCTTCGATGCGAGCCCGGGAGAGATGTTCGTGGTCCGCAATGTGGCGAACCTGGTGCCACCCTTCGAGACGGGCGGCGATTACCACGGCACCTCGGCCGCGCTCGAATTCGCCGTGCAGGCGCTCAGGGTCAAGCATATCGTGGTGCTGGGCCATGCCCGCTGCGGCGGCATCCGCGCCTTTGCCGATGATGCGGCCCCCCTTTCGCCCGGCGATTTCATCGGCCGCTGGATGAGCCTGATCAAACCGGCGGGCGATCGCCTCGGGCCGCCTGACGGCAACCTCGAAGAGTACCTGCCCCGTCTGGAACTTGCCGCCATCGAGAACAGCCTTCGGAACCTGATGACGTTCCCCTGCGTGCGTATTCTCGTCGAGCGCGGCAAGCTGCAGCTCCACGGCGCCTATTTCGGGGTGGCGACAGGCAAGCTGCTGGTGCGCAATCCGGACACGGGCGAGTTCAAGCCGGTGGTGGAAGACGTCGACGTTAAGACAACGTTCCGTTGTACGTAGGCCATGGAACGCAACTCACACTGTTAGCAGCAGCTTCCACCGGTCCTGAGCTTGGGTCGGTGAAGCTTTCATCGTGCGATGCTTATCAGGATGAGGCCTGGAGCTGTTTTGTGAGGGATTCGAAGGTTGGTCGCCATCGAATTGCGGGAATGCAAACGGATTTTGCTTTCCTGCCCAATCCGCTCTGAGTGCGGTTTCTGAAGCGATTACAGGGACTTATATCTAAGACTAAGTTGTCAGGATGGTTAACGAGATAGTTTAGACGTTGACCGTTTTTTGTAACGTAATAACCTCTGGGAAACTGGAGATTATTGCTATGACCATCCGTTACATTCTGGATACTCAAGTTTATGGCGCACTCGTTGGTATCGGCGAGCACCTGATCGTTGCAGAAAGCGGGATGATTGTCGCTGATCCAGACTGGGGCGACGCGTCCAATGATGGTATTTCAACCTCAGAGGGGGCTACCAATGTCACGACCACTGTTTACGGATTGGTAGCTGGCCAAATTACCGGCATTAATTTCAATATTCTCGACGTAAGGGACGCGACGATCCATGTTGCTTCCACCGGAAGCGTCCATGGCGGGACCAAAGGTGCCGCAATCGGTAAAAATGGTGTCGTCGAGAATGCTGGCCAGATTACCGGCGATCAAACGGGGGTTTTTGTCGGAAACTCCGATGTATCCATCACCAACACTGGATCGATCTACGGCCGGATCGGCATCGAAACCAGCGTGGAGGATGTGGCCAGTAATACGGTCGATGCAGACAGAACTCAGGTCAAAAATTTCGGAACGATCACCGGTGTAACCCGCGGACTTCTTCTTCATCGAGAAAGCCACGTCATCAATGAAGGGCTGATTCAGGCTCTCAACGGTTCCGGAAGCATCGGCATCAAATTCGCGACGCAAGCCGCGACTGATGATAAGCCCGCCACCATCGCTTCTCTTATCAACAAGGGAACCATCATCGGCGAAACGGCCATCGAGGGCGGAGAGTGGCGGGAGACGATTCGCAACGAAGGACACCTGGAAGGCCGGGTCTCTCTTCTGGCCGGCGACGACCTCTACGACGGGCGCGGCGGGACTGTTTCAGGCAACGTCGACCTCGGCACCGGCAACGACGTGGCCTATGGCGGCGATGGCGTCGAGACGCTGATCGGCGACGACGGCAACGATTCGCTTTTCGGCGGAAGGTCAAATGACACCCTCAAGGGCGGCACTGGGATCGATTATCTCGACGGGGGCGAAGGCGCCGATGTGATGGAAGGTGGCGACGGCAGTGACAGCTACGTGGTCGACGACGTGGACGATGTCGTGACTGAGCTGGCAGACGAAGGGACCGATCTCGTCCGCGCCTCGATCTCCTATATGCTCGGCGCGAATGTCGAGAACCTGACCCTCATCGGCAGCGACAATATCAACGGCACAGGCAACGCACTGGCCAACAGCATCGTCGGCAATGCCGGCGACAACGTGCTCGACGGTGGCGAAGGGGCCGACGCACTCGCGGGGGGACGCGGCAACGATACCTACGTCGTGGATGATGCCGCCGACATCATCATCGAAGAGGTGGGCGAAGGCACCGACACCGTGCGCGCCTCGATGTCGTATACGCTCGCCGACAATGTAGAGAACCTCGTTCTCGCCGGCACCGGCGCCATCGAGGGCACCGGCAACGCACTGGTAAATACGATCACCGGCAATGCGGGGAACAATACGCTCGACGGCGGCGCGGGTGCCGACATTCTGACCGGCGGTGAAGGCAACGACACCTACATCGTCGATCATGCGGGCGACATGGTGGTGGAGCGGGGCGGTGAGGGCACCGATACGGTGCGCGCCTCGGTTTCCTATGCGCTCGGCGCTGATGTGGAAAATCTCGTTCTCACCGGATCGGACGACATCAGCGGCATCGGCAACGCATTGGCCAACGCGATCACCGGAAATGCGGGGAGCAACCTGCTCGACGGCGGCGCAGGGGCGGACCAGATGGCCGGCGGGCTCGGCAATGATACCTACATCGTCGATGACGTGAATGATGTCGTGACCGAGGCGGCGGGCGAAGGCGCCGATACGGTGCGCGCCTCCGTTTCCCATGCCCTTGGCGCGAATGTGGAGAACCTCGTTCTCACCGGCTCCGGCAATGTCAATGGCACGGGCAATGGATTGGCGAATGCGATCACCGGCAACGCCGGCGATAACCGCATCGAGGGTGGAGGCGGCAACGATCTGCTCGATGGCGGGGCGGGTCAGGACACGGCCGTGTTCTCCGGCATCCTGTCCGACTACACGATCACCCGCAACGCCAACGGCACGCTGACCGTCAAGGACAACACGAATAGTCGCGACGGCACGGATACGCTCAGGAATCTGGAGTTCCTGAGCTTCGCGGACGGTACCATTACGCTGCCGACCCAAGCTCCTGGCGCTCCGATCGTGCAAAGTGCCGCGGGCTCGATCAACGAGAACGCCGCCCCGTTCACGGTCGTCGCAAGCGTGCAATCGCCGGGTCTTACGGCCGGTGCCGCCACCTATTCACTTGGGTCCAATCCCGGCAACAAGTTCGCCATCGATGCCGCAAGCGGCGTCATCACTCTGGTGGGCGCGGTGGACTACGAAGCCGGCACCTCCGACCCGGATCTCCAGGTCGAGAACCCCGGTACGGCGCTCGAGCGCAAATTCTATCTTCTGACCGTGAAGGCGACGGAGGCCCTCACCAACTGGTCGTCGGAGGAGACGCCCATCAAGGTCTACGTCAACAACGTGAACGAAGCGCCCACAAACTTCTTCCTCAATGGCCTGACCACCATCAGCGAAACGGCATCGGACGGCACGCTGCTCGGCACGCTGCTGGCAGCCGATCCGGACGGCGACACCAATCTCATCTTCGCCTTCGATACCTCCGGCATGGGCGGCACCAGCGGCGCCGGCAATGCGGGCGGGCGGTTCAAGATCGAAAATGGCCAGCTGAAAGTGGCCGCCCTGACGGATGTCACGAAAGTCGAAACATACACCATCACCCTCAAGGTCACGGATAAGAACGGCGGCCCCGGTGCGGTTTCGACCTACAAGGATTTCCAGATCACCGTGACGCCCGGAGCCGACAACACCGCACCCACGAAGCCGGTCGTCCAGGGAGCCGTGGAGAACCTCACCGAGAACAGCGGTGCTGTTGCGGTAGTGGCAACGGTCCATTCCGACGATGACAGTTTCGGCGGCACTACACTGTCCTATGAGCTGGTCAGCAACCCCGGCAACTTCTTCTCGATCGATGAGAACGGCGTCATCTCTTTTGCGGGCGGCGCGAATTATGAATCGCTCACATCCGGCCTCGTGAGCGAGAACGAGCAGAAGTACTTCAACCTCGTGGTGCGGGCGCGTGAAAGCGGGCCGAAAGGCCTTATTTCCTCCGACACGGTGGTGAAGGTTTATCTGAACGACGTGAACGAGGCGCCGGTCGCGGCCACCTACACGGTCAATGCAGTCAGCGAGAATGCACAGGCCGGCAGCACGATCGCGACGCTCGTATCCGTGGCGGATCCCGACACCCGGGACGAGTACCGGACCTATCGCTACACCCTGGTCAACGCCGATGGCAGCGACTACACGGGCAATGCCTTCGCGGTGGATGTAGATGGCAATGTCAGAGTCGGCTCGGGCGGGCTCCCCGATGTGGCGAGTTCCACCGATGTCCCGGTCTTCGTGAAGATCGCGGATCAGAACGACGCGACACTCGCCTATACCAAACAGCTCAATGTCACGATCAACCCGACGAGCACCGGTAACGTCAACACCGCGCCGACCAAGCCGATCCTCCAGGGCACGGTGGTGGAACTCACCGAAAACGGCGATGAAGTCGCGACCGTTGCGACGGTGCAATCGACGGATGACGGGACCGGTGGCACGACGCTTTCTTACGAACTCGTCAACAATCCCGGCAATCTGTTCTCCATCGACGAGAACGGCGTCATCTCTTTCGCAGGCGGTGCGAACTATGAATCGACCACGACCGGCCTCGTGATCCTGAACGAAGGTCGGCCGAACGAGAAGAAGTACTTCAACCTCGTCGTGCGGGCTCACGAGAGCGGCCCCAATGGGCTCGTCTCGTCCGATACGGTGGTGAAGGTCTACCTCAAGGATGTGAACGAAGCGCCGGTCGCTGCCACCTACACGGTCAACACGGTCAGCGAAACCGCAACCTTCGGCACGACCGTGGCAAGTCTCGTGTCCATCACGGATCCCGACACGCGGGCGGAGTATCGCACCTATAGCTACTCCCTCGTGAACGCCAATGGTAGCGCCTATACGGGCAACGCCTTCATGGTGGATATGGACGGGAATGTCAGGGTCGGCTCGGGCGGGTTGCCCGACGTGTCGAGCCCGACCTTCCTCCCCGTCTTCGTGAAGATCACGGATCAGAGCGACCCGACGCTTGCCTTCACCAAGCAGCTCAACGTGCTGGTGAACCCTGTCGCTGCAACCAACACACCGCCGTCTGCCCCTACATATGACGAGAGTATGGTGGTGGAGCTCAGCGAGAATGGCGGGCCGGTTACGGCGGTCACAACGGTGCAGTCGAACGACGATCACCTGGGTGGGACGACGCTGACTTACGAACTCGTCAGCAACCCCGGCAATCTGTTCTCCATCAATCAGAGTACCGGCGTCATCTCCTTCGTGGGCGGGGCCAATTACGAAGCAGCGAACATCGAGCTTACGCCGGAGAATGCCAACACGCCCGACGAGAAGAAATACTTCGAGGTGGTGGTCCGCGCCCGCGAGAGCGGCGCAAATGGGCTGACCTCGGCCAGCACGACCATCAAGGTCTATCTCAAGGACGTGAACGAGGCGCCGGCTGGAGCGACCTATGCGGTCAACGCGGTGCAGAAAGATGCTCAGGCCGGCACCACATTGGCAACCCTGCAGGGCGTGATCGATCCGGACACGCGGTCTGCTTTCCGCACCTACTCCTACGCTCTCGTCAATGGCGACGGCACCGCCTATACGGGCAACACCTTCACGGTAGATGCGAATGGGACGATCAAGGTCGGCGCCGGCAGCTTGCCGGATGTGTTGTCTCCCACTGTCGTTCCGGTCTTCGTCAAGATCACCGATCAGAGCGATCCGATCCTGACCGTCACCAAGCAGGTCGATCTGACGATCAAGCCGATCAACCATGCGCCGACGGATGTCACTCTGTCGAACAGCACCATCCGCGAATTGTCCGCAACGGGCGACTTCGTGGGTTCTCTAAGTGCGACCGATCAGGATAGTGGCGAGACGTTCACCTACGACCTCGTCGACACCGCCGGTGGCCGCTTCAAGATCGTCAACGGACATGATCTCGTGGTGGACAATGGATTCCTGCTCGACTTCGAGCAGGCCCAAACGCACACGGTCAAGGTAAGGGTGACCGATAGCGCCGGAGCGTCCTTCACGAAGGACGTCGTCGTCGGCGTAATCGATTGGAATCCCGAGTTCACCCTCGGCTCGACGGCCAGCGACGTGTTCTACGGCGGCGCCCTGAACGACGCGCTCTCCGGCAATCTCGGCACTGATCGCCTGTTCGGCGGCGCGGGCGACGACGTTCTCTCGGGCGATGCCGGCAACGACATCCTGTCGGGCGGGGCCGGCAAAGACACGCTCACCGGCGGCAAGTGGACCGCGGCAGACGCGAACCGGGACGCCTTCCTGTTCGACTTCTCGGTGACGAAGAGCACCTACAAGAGCCATGTCGACAAGGTGAAGGATTTCCAGGCCAAGTACGATGCGTTCTACTTCGACGACGCGGCCTTCAGCAATTCGGCCATCGCCAAGCACCTGAAGGGCAAGGGAGCGTCGCTGGACAAGCCCATCGCCATCAAGAAGGGATGGTTCGCCCTCGGCGAGGCCAAGCAGGCCGATGACTTCTTCGTCGCCAAGAAGGTGAACGCCAAGACCTACAAGCTGTACTTCGATGCCGACGGCTCGGGCACGAAGCAGAAGGCCCTGGAGATCGCCACCGTCACCTACGACCCGAACAAGAAGACCGGCGGGGAGATCACCTACAAGGATTTCTTCTTCGTGTAACGCATCAGACCAATCCTGGGAGCCGCTACACCCAGACATGAAAAGGGCCGCCGTCGTATGTGACGGCGGCCCTTTGTATTCACGCGGTGAGACCGGACAACCTCCGTCCAGGCGTGGTCAGGCTGCCTGCTTCTTGGCCTTCAGCAGGCCGCGATTGGCCATGGCTTCGGCGATCTGCACGGCGTTCAGGGCCGCGCCCTTGCGCAGGTTGTCGGAGACGCACCAGAAGGACAGGCCGTTCTCGACCGTGATGTCCTCGCGGATGCGGGAGATGTAGGTGGCGTCCTCTCCGGCCGCCTCATGGGGCGTGATGTAGCCGCCGGGCTCGCGCTTATCGACCACCATGATGCCGGGGGCGGCCCGCAGGATGTCGCGCGCCTCGTCAGCCGTGATGGGGTTTTCGAATTCCACGTTCACGGCTTCCGAGTGGCTGATGAAGACCGGCACGCGCACGCAGGTGGCCGTGAGCTTGATCTTCGGGTCGAGAATCTTCTTGGTCTCGGCCACCATCTTCCACTCTTCCTTCGTGTACCCGTCCTCCATGAACACGTCGATGTGCGGGATCAGGTTGAAGGCGATGCGCTTGGGAAACTTCTTCTCCTGCACGTCCTGCAGGGAGTAGAGCGCCTTCGTCTGGCGGTCGAGTTCGTCCATGCCGTCCTTGCCGGCGCCGGAGACCGACTGGTAGGTGGCGACGACCACGCGCTTGATGGTGGCGCGGTCATGAAGCGGCTTCAAGGCCACGACGAGCTGAGCCGTGGAGCAGTTCGGGTTAGCCACGATGCCCTTCTTGATGTCGCGCAGCGCCTCGGCATTCACCTCCGGCACCACCAGCGGCACCTCCGGGTCGTAGCGCCAGGCCGAGGAGTTATCGATCACGACCGCGCCTTGGGCGGCGATCCTGGGCGACCATTCCTTGGAAACGTCGCCGCCGGCGGACATGAGGCATAGATCGATGTCGGAGAAGTCGTAAGTGTCGAGGGCCTTCGTCTTGAGCGTCTTGTCGCCGTAGGAGACCTCCGACCCTTGGCTGCGGCGGGAGGCCAGAGCCACCACCTCATCAGCCGGGAAGGCTCGCTCGGCGAGGATGCTCAGCATCTCGCGGCCCACATTGCCGGTCGCACCGACGACGGCGATCTTGAAACCCATTGGTCTTCTCCTGTTGTCGCTCTCCCCGGATGTGTGAAAACCCTATTCGGGTGCTGCCTCTCGCCCCGACGGGAGAGAGGACCGGGGACGACGAGGCTTATTCGGCCGTCGTTTTCACGGCCGTCGTGGCGGTTTTCGTTTTGCTCGTCGTGAGGGTGAGCAGCGCCATTGCCATCGTCCATCCAGAAGCCCGGTCCGGGCTTCGATACGCTGCCAGCAACACACCAAAGACACGCTTTCGTCAAGTATTTCCTTGGTCCCGCAGGGCTTCAATCATTCGACAGCACGTCGGTGGAGAGATTGAAGCGGTAGAACACCTTGTCCATCCGCTCGCCCCCGAGGCGCTCGTAGAAGGCCTGTGCCCGCGTGTTGGTGCCCTCGGTCGTCAGGTCGATCCGGGAGAGGCCATGGGCACGGCCGTAATCGGCCAGCCACCGCATCAACCCTGCCCCTACTGCCTGTCCGCGCGCTTGGTGCTCGACGAACAGCTCCTTGACGAAGAGGAGGCCTGAGAGCCTGAAGCCGGGCCGCAGCACCGCGAAGCAGGCGAGGCCTACAGGGCGGCCATCCAGGAAGGCCAGAGCATAGCGCGTGCCCTCCGCCTCCACCATGGAACGCTCGACCATGGCCAAAGTCGGCTCCATCGGCTGGGCTACCTCCGGACCGACGTAATACAGGTCCAGGGATCGGATCAGGGCCGCGACCGCAGGGGCATCCTCGGAGGTAGCCAAGCGAATGACGATGGGGGTCATGAGGGCACACGGCGCGATTAGGCTTTGGTTTACCTTGCTTAGCAAAACCTTTCGGACACTGGCCAGTGTCACGGTAGAACATGTTGATGACGTAATCAGCAGAGTTGATGGGTTCAAGCGATGCCGCGGGCGGTTTATGCCGAATGGGATGAGGACGACGTCGCCGACTGGGTCGATGAACGTCCTGCCCGGCGCCCGCGCCGAAAGCCTCTGGCGTGGCTGCGCATCGTCCTGATGTCGTCCTGCAGCATCGCAGGACTGGTCTATTTCGCCCTGGAGCAGGAGCAGACGACGCGGCCAACGGAGCGCCAGAAGGAGGTCCCCTCCTCGGTTCTGGTCGCGCCGGCGCCAACCTGGAGGCCCGTGCCGGCCCCTACGGCCCCCTATGCGCTCGCAGGTTCGTCCGGCGCCGTCGCATCGGAAGCGCGCGAGCATGTGAACGGAGCCCGGGAGGACACCTTGGTCCTCGGGCGCTTCGGCGATTTCCGCTATGCGCAAGTGACTCTCGTGCAGGGCACGGCCGAGACCGCCGGGAGCTTCTACATCGACATTGTCCGCAGGGCGGCCCGCTCGGGCCTCGCGGTGGCGCATCAGGGCCAGAGCCGCATGATCGAGACGAAGTTCGGCCCCGTAGAGGCGGCACCTCTGCTCCTGGCGAACAAAGGCGAGCAGGCCTGTCAGGCGTTCCGCCTCCCGGATGCGGCCGCAGAGTTCAGCTTCCAGGGTTGGCTGTGCGGATCCTCCGCGCCGGACGAGGCGCAGCTCGCCTGCTTCATCGACGGAATCACCCTGGCGGGAGGCACGAACCCCTCCCTGAAAGCAGTCTTCGCCCGGGCCGAGCGCAGCCGCACGGAGGGCTGCGGGCCAAGCGCACGCACCGCCTCGACGGCGATCAAGCCTCCGGCCCGACCGTGATCGCGACCCGGTGCATGACGTTGCAGCCGTAACCGTTCGGATTCCAGTTGGCCGCGCGGAAGGGCTGAGCGCGGCCTTGTGAGTCCGTGGCGCGGGCGAATATCTCATAATAGCCGTCGCCGGCCAGGGGCAGGATCACCTGCCAGCGCACCCAGTCGTAGCGGTTGCGCGGCGGCGTCATCGCCGCTTCGATCCAAGTCGCACCGCCGTCGATGGTCACGTCGACCCGAGTCACCGTGTCATCGCCCGCCCAGGCAGAGCCTCGGACCTTGATGGAGCGTGTGCCTTCCGGATAGCGCCCGCCATCGGCCGGTGCGGTGACGATGCTGCGCAGGGGCATCGATTCGAGGATCCGGGTTTCCACGCCCCGCCCGTCCGAACCCGGGGCCAAGGGATGGACCGGCAGCCGGTAGGACAGACCGGTCATGCCCGGCCCATCGTGCTCCCGGTCGCGGATCCAGATCCGCGTGAGCCACTTTTGGCTCAAGGATCCCGGCCAGCCCGGCACGATGAGACGGAGAGGACCGCCATGGATGAACGGCAGGGGCTCGCCGTTCATCGCCCAGACGAGCAGCGTGTGCTCCTCCAAGGCCTTGGCGATCCGCATGCCGCGCGACATGGCCTGATGCTCGTGGCTTCCATGCTTGTCCGGATCGGCGCCGAAATGCCCCGTGAACAGGGCATTATCCTTCAGGCCGGCCGCACGCAGCACGTCGCCGAGGGGAACTCCCGTCCATTCGGCGCAGCCTGCACCGCCATTCGTCCAGGCGTTGCCTTCGGCCTTGGGCTCGAAGAAGTAGCGCCCATTGCCGCCGCATTCGAGCACCATGCGGAAGGTCTTGTGCTGGAACCGGCTCTTCAGCTCCGCAAGCGTCAGGCGAAGCGGATGCTCCACCTCCCCGTCGATGGTGAAGGTCCAAGCTTCGGGATCGTCCACCGGCTGGGGCAGAAGGCCGTTGTTGCGCACGAAGAACCGCGCGGTCGGAGTCGTCTCGTCGTCGAGCAACTCTTCGGGCGTTTCGGCCACCAGCGGGGTCTCGCCCAGAAGACTCAGACCCTTTTTTGCCGATAGATCGAAGCCAAGCTTGGGTTTATCCTGCATCGGCTGTCGCCCTCCTCACCTCGCGGTGAACGTTACGCTTAGACGGAACCATTTTAACGGCGTCGCCTTGTTCTGACAGTGTTTGCATGTGTTGACGGCGCACAACAGAAGGTCAATGCGCCATTCTTGGAGGTTTACCCATGCGCCGCATCGCACTTTTGGGTTTGGCTTCATTGGCTGCGCTCACATCACTCTCGGTGGTGGCTGATGCGCAGACCCGGAATCGTCCTCTTGTCCTCCGGGTCCAGCCTCGCAGCTTCCTGGATCCGGGCCCCGTGGTTCCTGTAGGATCGATCAACCCGGGCATCAGCGGCTATGGGCAAACACAGGCCTATCTGCTGAGCCCTGACTATGCTCCAAACCGTGGTCGTTTCGGTCTCGATTCTCTGCCCGACCCGATCACCAACGGGCCCTTCGTCGGCTCGCGCAACCCGTTCCCCGCCTATAGCACCCCAACCATCGAATCAACAGGTTCGATCCGCTGAAGAAAGAGCCCCGGATCGCTCCGGGGCTTTTCGATTTCTTACGAGAGCGCTTCCAGTTCCTTGACGATGGCGTCGCCCACGTCCTGGGTGCCGACCGCATTCGCGCCGGGAGCCGCAATGTCCTTCGTGCGAGTGCCGGAGGCGAGCACGTTGGCGATGGCCTTGTCGAGGCGATCCGCTTCGTCCAGCAGACCGAAGGAATAGCGCAAGGCCATGCCGAAAGAGCCGATCATGGCGATCGGATTGGCCAGTCCCTTTCCGGCGATGTCCGGCGCGGAGCCATGCACGGGCTCGTAGAGCGCCTTGCGCTGGCCGGTGGCCGGATCCTCCGCTCCGAGCGAGGCGGAGGGCAGCATGCCGAGCGAGCCGGTGAGCATCGCGGCGATGTCCGACAGGATGTCGCCGAAGAGGTTGTCGGTGACGATCACGTCGAACTGCTTCGGCCAGCGCACGAGCTGCATGGCGCAGTTGTCGGCGAGCACGTGCTCGAGCTCAACGTCCGAGAACTCGCCCTTGTGGATGCGGGTGACGACCTGGCGCCAGAACACGCCGGTCTTCATCACGTTGAACTTTTCGGCCGAGGAGACCTTGTTGCGGCGCTTCCTGGCGAGATCGAAGGCGACGCGCGCGATGCGCTCCACCTCGTGCGTGTGGTAGATCTGCGTGTCCACTGCGCGCTGGGAGCCGTCCTCCAGGGTTACGATCTCCTTCGGCTCGCCGAAATAGACGCCGCCGGTGAGCTCTCGCACGATCATGATGTCGAGGCCTTCCACCACCTCGCGCTTGAGTGAGGAGGCATCGGCCAGGGCCGGATAGCAGATCGCGGGGCGCAGGTTGGCGAAGAGGCCGAGATCCTTGCGCAGGCGGAGCAGGCCGGCTTCGGGGCGCACCGCATAAGGCACGCTGTCCCATTTCGCGCCGCCGACAGCGCCGAAGAGCACCGCATCGGCCTGTTGGGCACGGTCCATGGCGGCTTCGGAGATCGCCGCGCCGTGCACGTCATAGGCCGCGCCGCCGACGAGATCCGTCTCGGTCTCGAAGCCGACGCCCCGCTTGCGGAACCAACCCACGATCTTCTCGACCTCTCGCATGACCTCCGGACCGATGCCGTCGCCGGGGAGAAGGAGAAGCTTGTGCGTTGCCATGGGAGGGCCCCTGTTCTGTCTGATCGAATGCAGGGCTCTTAGAGCATCGGACCTAAAAGTGGAATCCACTTTTAGGATCAATCCGATGCTCGAACCCTGAGCTGGTGCATCGTTTATTGCGGAAAACCGGGTCCACTTTTCACTAACGTGGCCCTACGGGTCGCTAGCGCGGCCCGCTGGGTCCGCACGATGCGCGAAAGACCGAATGCGCGCCTTGGCAAGCCTTTGTCGCGTTGTCCCTTAGGCGGAGACGTCCTGACCAGTCTCCGCGCGCCGGTCCTTCGGCGTCCTCACCACAGTCACCGAGCACGGCGCCTCGGCCACCACCTGCGACGAGACGCTGCCGAGATAGCGCCTGAGCGCCGAGGATGCCCGCGCACCGATCACGATATGATCGACATTGTTGTGGCGGGCGTAATCGACGAGAGCAGCGGCCGGATCGGGCGCTTCCAGCACGCTGCAGGTGATCCGCTCCTGGGGAATGTCGAGGGACGCGCTCCAGTGGCGGAGCTGCACGAGGCGCTGGACATGGAGGCTGTTGCCATCCTGGTCCTCCAGGATGTCCACGGCGATGCGCGAGGTCTTCAGGATGTTGACGCAGGCGATGCGCGCTTCGCCCTCGATGGACAGGATGCGGCCGACCATCCTCCGCAAGGCCTGGGCGAGATCCTCGCTCCCCGGAGAGAGATCGATGGCGGCCAGGATGATGGGCGCCCGCGACAATTGCCCGGCGATGTCGGGCGTCTCGAGGGGTTGCGCCTTGCGGGCCTTCAGCCAGCGCCGGAAGGTCTTCACGCCGCCGTCCCGCTCCAGTCGTTCGGCTCGCTCGGTGAGGCGAACCTGCTCCGGGTTCTCCAGGTCGAGGGCGAGCAATGCTGCCGTAGCGTAACGTTCGTTCGGGTCGACCTCCAGGCAGCGCAGGATGACCTCCTGCAGCCAGGATGGGCAATCGGGCTTGAGCGCCCGGGGCGGCACCGGATCCCGCCACAGACGGCGGCGGATCTGGCCGCCGCGCGGGTTGCCGAAGGGGCGCTCGCCCGTGACGAAGACATACATCATCACGCCGAGTGCGAAGAGATCGCTGCGCGGATCGGCCCTGTCCTGCAGCACCTGCTCGGGGGCCATGTAGGGTGTGGTGCCGAAAGGCTCGCGAAACTCCTCGGCCAGGAGATCGGGCAGGTATTCGTGCCGGGCGAAGCCGTAATCGATCAGAACCGCCTCGCCGGTTTGCCGGATCATCACGTTGCTCGGCTTGATATCGAGATGGATCACATGCTGGCGATGGAGGTCGTGCAGGGCATGCGCCACCTTGGCCCCGATGGCCACGACCTCGGGCCAGGGCAGAGGAGCCTCGTCGAACCGGCTTTTGAGCGATTCGCCGGGAATGCGCTCCATGACGATGTAGGGCATGGGATCGAGCGGGCCCGTCGCGATGAAGTGGGGCACATGCGGACCCGTCAGACGCGGCATGATCATCTGCTCGGTCTCGAAGCAGACGATGGGCAGCGGGTCGTCGCTGTCGATCAGCATCGGGATCTTCATGATCATTGGCGTCGGATCACCTTCACGGCTCACGGCCCAGAGTTGCGCCATGCCGCCGGTGCCGAGATTCTCCCGCAGCTCGAACCCGTCGATCACCATGCCGGGATTGAGGCGCCAGCGCATGCCTCAGCGACCCTGTTCGAGGCGCAGCGCCAGCTTTTCGGGCAGACTGGCCTCCCGTACCTTCCGGGCCGCAGTCGCCGTGTCGTAGGGCACCCGCAGGTAGCGCAGAGTCTGGCGGGCGGTGTCGAAGACCGCATAATTCGCCGCCGCGACCCCGTCCCGCGGCTGCCCGACGGCGCCGATCACCGCGAGCCAAGTGCGCGTCGGCAGGAGCGGGATTTCGTTATTGGCCACCGGGGCGAATGCGCCGACCTTGGCGGTGGTGCTCATGTGGTAGAGCATCGGCACATGCACGTGCCCGCAGAAGGTGATGTGAGCGTCCACCCGGCTGAAATGCCGGACCGCCTCCATGGGACCCGACATGTAGTCCCAGCTGCGGGGAGCATAGCCGTTGGCGTGGACGTAAAGGACGCTCCCCTCCTCGTGGGTGAGGGGAAGGCCGGCCAGGAACCGGCGCTGCTCCGACCCGAGTTGAGTGCGGGTCCAGCGGATCGCCTCCTGGGCGATGCTGTTCATGTCCTGGTCGGAGCCGTCGATGGCCGCGTCGTGATTGCCGAGAAGCGCCACGGCGCCCTGGTCCACGAGCCCTCGGACCGTATCGACCACCCAGGCCGGGTCGGCCCCGTAGCCGACATAGTCGCCGAGAAAGACGAAACGGTCGACATGGAGCAGGCGCGCGTGGGCGAGACAGGCCGACAGAGCCTCACGGTTGCCGTGGATGTCGGTGAGAAGGGCGATGAGCATGGAATCAGTACAACTCCAAACATACCGCCACTGCAACTAGCCCTTAGAGACCTTGGGGCGAGCGGGTTTAGAGCATCGGACCCAAAAGTGGATCTGCACTTTTGGGTCCGATGCTCCACCATTGGAAGAGCGCATCGTTCTGCTCAACGGATCCGGAGGGCCGTATGATGCGCTATCCCCGCAGTGCCTCCAGGACCTTTCCGCCCGGTCGGCCGCGCGGTTCGAGGCCGATGCGGCGCTCCACGTCCTTGATGGCCTCACGGGTCTTGGAGCCGATCTTGCCGTCCGGCTCGCCCACATCGTAGCCACGGGCGGTCAGGAGCTGCTGCAGCTCGCGGCGCTGGGCGCGGGACAGCGGGGGGTCATCGGTGGGCCAGGCGGTCTGGATACCGGGCAGGCCCTTCAGGCGATCGCCCAACAGCGCGATGGCGAGACCGTAGGACTCGGCCGCGTTGTAGGAATAGACCGCATCGAAATTCTTTGTGACGATGAAGGCCGGGCCGTTGATGCCGGCCGGGATGATGATGCCGGCGGCATAATCGCCCGACAGGGGGCGCCCGTCGACGCGCCGGACGCCCATGGCGGCCCAGGTGGCGAGCGGCTTCTTGTTCTTGCGCCCGGCGAGGCCCGTGTTGAAGTTCTGCGGCAGCCGCACCTCGTAGCCCCAGGGAAGGCCGTTCACCCAGCCGGCCTTTTTAAGAAAGTTCGCCGTCGAGTGCACCGCGTCCGGTACGGAGGTCATGATATCCCGGTGCCCGTCCCCGTCGCCGTCGACGGCGAGACGCTGGAAGGTCGAGGGCATGAACTGGGTATGGCCGAAGGCGCCGGCCCAGGAACCGCGCAGGTTCGCCGGGTTGATGTCCCCGTCCTGGACGATCTTCAGGGTCGCCATCAGCTCGCCCTTGAAATAGTCGTTCCGGCGCGGCGCATAGCAGACGAGGGTCGTCAGGGACTGGATCAGCGGACGCCCGCCGATATCCTTGCCGAAATTCGATTCCACGCCCCAGACGCCGGCAATCGCATGGCGGTCGACGCCGAAACGCGCCTCGGCGGAGGCGAGCGCCTGCCCCCATTGACGCATGGCCGCGCGGCCGTCCTGCACCCGCTCCTCGTCGACCAGCGCCGAAAGGTAGTCCCAGATCGGCGTCTTGAACTCGGGCTGGTTGTTCATGAGGTCGAGGATCGTCAGATCCGGCGTGACGCCGCGGGTCGCGACATCGAAAGCCTGGCCGGAAATGCCCTTGGCGGCCGCCTGGCTGCGCAGGCTGGACAGGCACGAGCTGAAATTCGCCTGGGCCGAGGCCGGAGCGGCCATCGTCAGGGAAGCGAGGCCGAGGAGCGCGGGAACAATGATGCGTTTCATGCCCGCGACCTTGCAGGCAATTTGGTTAATCTTATGGAAACGGGGCGGCAGCTCACGGATTCGTTAGAACGGTGGCGCGCACGGTCCGCCAATGCCTCTCACGTCGTCACCGGCCTTGTGCCGGTGTTCTCGATTGTATGAAACGCTGAGCTTTTCCGCATCGGGATGGCCGGCACGAGCCCGGCCATGACGGAAGGGGAGGCGCTTTCCCGTTCAGCCCCCCAAAGTGTGCATTGCTTGCGTTCAGCCGAGTTCCGGATCGGGCAGATCCGTCTGGATCCAACGGTCGCTGACATGAATATCGGTGGTCTCGAGACGGCCGGGACCGAGATTGACGAACTTGTGGGGGATGCCGGCCGGCCCGAAGACGATCTGCCCCGCCTCACACTCGAAGCGCTCGTCGCCTACGGTGAAAAGAGCCCGGCCCTCACGGATGATGAAGATCTCGTCGTAGGGATGGACGTGCCATTTCGGCCCGACGCCCACCGCCTCGGCCATATAGAAGAGCACGGTGGCGCCAGTGCCGAGGGTATGGCCCTCGACCCGCCCCTTCCAGAGTTCCGGATGCGAGGCCCACTCGTGGCGGTCGAGAATCCGTGGCTTGCCTTGCGTCATCGCTCCTCCAAGTCGCATTGCCCTCCCCGATGAGGTGAGGGCCGAGGAGCCTCACGCCCAGGCGCGCTCGGAGAGCTTCTTCTCGAAGCTGTCGATGGCGCTGCCCTTCTCCATGGTCAGGCCGATGCCGTCGAGGCCATTGAGCATGCAGTGCTTCTTGAACGGATCGATGTCGAACTTGACCGTGCCGCCGTCGGGGCCGCGGATCTCCTGGTTTTCCAGATCGATGGTCAGGGTGGCGTTGGCACCGCGCTCCGCGTCGTCGAAGAGCTTTTCCAGGTCCTCCGGCGAGACCTTGATCGGCAGGATGCCGTTCTGGAAGCAGTTGTTGTAGAAGATGTCAGCGAAGCTGGTAGAGATCACGCAGCGGATGCCAAAATCGAGCAGCGCCCAGGGGGCATGCTCGCGGGAGGAACCGCAGCCGAAATTGTCGCCTGCCACCAGGATCTGGGCGTTGCGGTAGGCCGGCTGGTTGAGCACGAAATCCGGGTTCTCCGAACCGTCCTCGCGATAGCGCATCTCCGAGAAGAGACCCGTTCCGAGCCCGGTGCGCTTGATCGTCTTCAGGTACTGCTTGGGGATGATCATATCGGTGTCGATATTGATGATCCGCAGCGGCGCCGCGACGCTTTCCAGCACGGTGAACTTGTCCATGGTCCTCACATCCCTGAAGGCGGCAGCCGGGCCGCTTGTCCGGTGCCTCATATCAAAGGCCTTCGGACACGGCTAGGTCAACGATGGTCGCGGCACGCAAAGAATTGTCGTCCGCTGAGCATTTGACGCAATTTTGTAAGTTTCAAGAAGCCGCCGCCTCGATGGCTTCCATGTCGTCGTCGGAGAGGCCGAAATGGTGCCCGATCTCGTGCACCAGCACATGGGCGACGAGATGGCCCAGGCTCTCCTCGTGCTCGGCCCAATAATCGAGGATCGGACGGCGGTAGAGCCAGACCATGTTGGGAAACTGGCCCGTCTGCATCATGGCCCCGCCCTGGGCGAGTCCGAGGCCGCGGAAGAGACCGAGCAGGTCGAACGGCGTCTCGCAGCCCATCTCCCGCAGGGTCTCGTCGTCGGGAAAATCCTCGACGCGGATCACGACTCCCTCGCAAAGCTGACGGAACTCCTCCGGCAGCCGGGCATAAGCGTCCCGCGCCAGGATTTCGAGATCGTCGAGGGAGGGGGCTTGGATGTTGGCCCAGTCGGTCATGGGGTCAGAGGATCCTCAGCTGAACCAGAAGCCAGATGGCCAGGATCACGACGCCGACGAGGGACAGGGCCCGGCCGATGCGGCGGCCCCAGAGCTCGATCGGGTCCGTCCGGCCGTCTTCGCCCGTGCCCATGGCGTCCTTTGCGCCGAAATGCTCGCCGGCCCGCCGTCCCATGCGGGCGAGCGCCGAGGAGCCGAGGGTGTCGGTATCCCTCTGGACGCGCTCCAGCGCCTCGCGAGCCTCGCGGGCTTCCCGGTCCTGATCGCTCATGAATCCCTCCTCCGGCTTCTTCACCGTTGCTTTACCATGGCGATCGGAACGCATCTTCGCAACGGAACGTCTCGCACGCTTGGCCGTTAACAGGCCCGAACTGTCAAAAGCTCACGAGGCAACAATGCGTAAGGTGTTTGGTATCCTGGCTGCGGCCGGGCTGGTGGTTTTCGGTGCCGGTGCGGCGTCGGCTCAGGGCGTGGATGTGCGGATCGGTCCGTCGGGTGTCCGCGTGGCGCAGGAGCGGCATTACGGCTACGGCTATCGCGACGGCTACCGCGAGCGCGTCGTCGAGCGCCGCGTCGTGCGTCCCGTCCGGTCCCGCACAGTCTGCCGTACGGTCATGGAAGAGCGTGTCCGCCCGAACGGCGTGGTCGTCCGCCGTCCGGTCGAGCGCTGCCGTCAGATCGTCGCGGGCCGCCGCGGCTACATCGACTAAGCGTCCAGCGTTCCACGGAAAAGGCCGCGACTCGCACGAGTCGCGGCCTTTTCGTTTAGCCCTGGATCAAGCAAGGTCAGCTGAAGCTGCGAATGTCCACGAACCGGCCGGCGATCGCCGCCGCCGCCGCCATGGCGGGCGAGACGAGGTGGGTGCGGCCCTTGAAGCCCTGACGGCCCTCGAAGTTGCGGTTCGACGTGGAGGCGCAGCGCTCGTGGGGCGCGAGGCGGTCGGCGTTCATGGCGAGGCACATGGAGCAGCCGGGCTCGCGCCAGTCGAAGCCGGCTTCCTTGAAGATCTTGTCGAGCCCCTCGGCCTCGGCCTGCATCTTCACGATGCCGGAGCCCGGCACGATCATGGCGCTGACGCTCTCGGCCACGCGCTTGCCCTCGACCACCTTGGCGACGGCCCGCAGGTCTTCGATGCGGCCGTTGGTGCACGAGCCGATGAAGACGCGGTCGAGGGTGATGTCGGTGATCTTCGTGCCAGGCGTGAGGCCCATATATTCAAGCGCCCGCCACTTGGAGCGGCGCTTGTTCTCGTCCTGGATGTCGTCCGGGTTCGGCACCACGCCGGCGACCGACACCACGTCCTCGGGCGACGTGCCCCAGGTGACGATGGGCGGCAGATTGGCGGCATCGAGGCGGATCTCGGTGTCGAAGAAGGCGCCTTCGTCCGTGCGCAAGGAATCCCAGTACCGCACGGCCGCCTCCCAGGCCTCGTCCTTCGGGGCCTTGGGGCGGTCCTTGAGATAGGCGTAAGTCTTCTCGTCGGGCGCCACCATGCCGGCGCGGGCACCGCCCTCGATCGACATGTTGCAGATCGTCATGCGGCCTTCCATCGACAGGGACCGGATGGCCTCACCCGCATATTCGATCACGTGGCCGGTACCGCCGGCGGTGCCGATCTCGCCGATGATGGCCAGGATGATGTCCTTCGCCGTGACGCCGGGGGGCAGCTGCCCGTCCACGGTCACGCGCATGTTCTTGGCCTTCTTCTGGATCAGCGTCTGGGTGGCGAGCACGTGCTCGACCTCCGAGGTGCCGATGCCGTGGGCAAGCGACCCGAAGGCGCCATGAGTCGAGGTGTGGCTGTCGCCGCACACGATGGTCATGCCCGGCAGGGTAAAGCCCTGCTCGGGCCCCACCACGTGGACGATGCCCTGGCGGGTGTCGAGCTCGTTGTAGTACTCGACGCCGAATTCCTTGGCGTTCTGGGCGAGAGCGGCAACCTGAGTCGCGGCCTCGGGATCCTCGATGCCGTGCGAGCGGTCTGAGGTCGGCACGTTGTGGTCGACCACGGCCAGGGTCTTCTGCGGCTGGCGCACCTTGCGGCCGGTCATGCGCAGGCCTTCGAAGGCCTGCGGGCTGGTCACTTCATGAACGAGGTGACGGTCGATGTAGAGAAGGCACGTCCCGTCATCCTGCTGATCGACGACGTGGTCGTCCCAGATCTTGTCATAGAGGGTACGGGCTTTGGCCATAGGTCTCTTCCAACGGTCGAAAATGGTGGTCCGGCGTGTTTAGCGGCCTATGGCGCGAACGGGAAGATGTCCTGAGCGCACACGGCCTTGAAACGATCGCATAGCAGAAGGCGGACAGCGCGCAATTATATTTTTGTCGCGCTCAGGCCGGGAGCCGACTGGAGGACCGCCTCAGCAAAAAGGCGCGGTCTGAGCCGCGCCTTCGTGAATTCTGTCGATGAGACAGGGCTTACTCGGCGGCAGCCGGGGTCTCGGTCTTCTTCTCGGTGCGCTCGGCGATACGGGCCGACTTACCGCGACGGTCGCGCAGGTAGTACAGCTTGGCGCGGCGGACGGCGCCGCGGCGCACGACCTTGATGGAATCGACGAGCGGCGAGTAGAGCGGGAACACGCGCTCGACGCCTTCGCCGTAGGAGATCTTGCGGACCGTGAAGCTCTCGTGGAGACCGCCACCGGAACGGGCGATGCAGACACCTTCGTAGGCCTGCACGCGGGTCCGCTCGCCTTCCTTCACCTTCACGTTGACGATGACGGTATCGCCGGGCTGGAAGTCGGGAATGGTCTTGGCGAGCTTGGCAATCTGCTCCTGCTCGAGCTGCTGAATGAGGTTCATCGTTGTACTCCTGCCGTTGCGTGGCCCTGAGCGATCTCAAAACCCGCGGGATTTCGGCGTCCTGTTTTAAGTTGAGGCCGCGCCTATACAGGAGATCGGGAGGATTGTCGAGCCTTTCACATCATCAGGACGGATGACAGCTTCCTAGGCCGGGACCGCAGGGACGACCTCGGCAAACGGATACCGCTCGAACCAGTCCGGAAAGGCTCGCGCGAGGGCCTTCGGCCCCTCCACGTCGAGGCCCATCCTCTGCGCCTCGGCAAAGCTCACATCGCCCCGCCACCACGCGACCAGGGCAGGCAGAGGCCCGCGCACGCAGAGCGGCTCGGGGAAGCCTGGATTCCGGCCGCAGAGCGCGACGTCGGCCACTTTCAGCAGCAGAAAGCGCGGTTGGCGCTGCCCCTCGATCTCGAAGCGGATGACCATGGGTTCGTCCGGCAAAGCCTCCGTTCGAACGCGCCGCTCCATGTCGACGAGAAGGGGCTCGAGGTCGAGATCCTCTGTCTCGGCCCGACGCGGCAGCCAGCGCTGCCCCCAGGTGCCGAGGGCGCCGACGATCCCCATCAGCTCCCGGCCCGCTTCCGTTAAGGCATATTCAGGCCCCTGATTGCCCTCGATGCGCGTGACGACTCCCACTTGGACCAGCCCCTGCAGGCGCTCCGAGAGCATGGTGCGGGAGATGCGCGGGATGCCGCGGCGGATGTCGTTGAAACGCCGGCTGCCGCACAGCAACTCGCGCACCACGAGAAGGGTCCAGCGCCCGCCGATGGCCTCATGGGCGCGCGCAACGGAACAGAACTGACCGTAATCTGCCATAGGACCAGCGCTAGCACGACCGTGGGCACGACAGAAGTCCGGATTCCGGACCTGACAGTCGCCTCGCCTGGGCCTACAAGGCGGAAATTCCCGGACAAGGCCCATGACCACCCAGCCCCACACCATTCTCGACCGTATCGGCAACACGTCTCTCATTGCCCTGCGCACCATCCGCCCGGCGAACGGCGCGCGAATCCTGCTGAAGCTGGAGAGCGAAAATCCCACCGGCAGCATGAAGGACCGAATGGCGCTCGCCATGATCGAGGCCGCGGAGGCGGACGGGCGCCTGAAACCGGGGGGCTCGGTGGTCGAGTATACCGGCGGCAGCACCGGGGTTTCCCTCTCGCTGGTCTGCGCGGTGAAGGGATATCCGCTCGATATCGTGACCTCCGATGCCTTTGCCCAGGAGAAGCGCGACCACATGGCGCTTCTGGGCGCGACGCTGCACATCGTGCCGAGCGACAGCGGGCGCATGACCGAGAAGCTGACGAAGGACATGATTGAAGAGGCCCGCATCATCGCCGAGGCGAAGGGCTCGTTCTGGACCGACCAGATGAGGAATCGCGACCAGATCGTCGCCTATTACCGGATGGCCGACGAGATCTGGCATCAGACGAACGGCCGCGTCGACGGCTTCGTTCAGAGCGTCGGCACGGCCGCCTCCTTGCGTGGCATCGCCGAGGGGCTGCGGCGGCACCGAGAAACGGTGCGGATCGTCGCCGGCGAACCTGCGGAATCCCCCGTCCTGTCGGGAGGCCCGTCGGGCGCCCACAAGATCGACGGCATCGGCGCGGGCTATGTGGTGCCGCTCTGGCACGACGGCATCGCCGACGCAATCGAGCGCGTATCGACCGAAGAGGCCACGGCGATGGCCTTCCGGCTCGCCCGCGAGGAAGGCCTGTTCGCCGGTACATCGACGGGTGCAAATGTCATTGCGGCCTTGCGTCTCGCCGAACGGCTGGGGCCGGATGCCACAATCGTCACGGTGATGTGCGATACGGGCATGAAGTATCTGAAGACGTTCGGGGCGAGACTTGCAGCAAGCCGTACGCCCGCGTGATGGTCACACGCGCTCCAGGAACTCGACGACGATGCCGTCCGGATCCTTGCAGAACGCCACCTTGCGGATCAGCTCCGCATTCGCGGCCTTGCGCGGCGGCACGGTGAACTCCACGCCGGCGGAACGAAGCTTTTCGTAGATCGCCTCGACATCGTCGACCCGGAAGGTGATGTGACGGATGCCGGCCTCGGTGACGGGAACCTCGCGCGCCGGCGTCTGGATCGATGCGGCCGGCTCGACGATTTCGAGCATGACGCCGCCGGTCTCGAGAAACGCGATGCGTCCGCCGTCGCCGGTGCGCTTGACCAGGATCTCCTTCAGCCCGAGCAGGTCGCGATAGAACGCGATGGTCCTGTCGAGATCGCTGCTGGTCATGCCTACATGCTCGAAACCCTGCACCATCGAAGCGTTCACCTTGTCCATCTTGAATGAGTTCGGGCAGAGCGGAGCACACATGTTCATGAGCCGCAATGCCACTGCGCTTCAAGCGAGCGGCACAGCGGTATTTTCATCTCGAAAGCACTTCTCTCTACTTGGTAGCCGGAGGAGCCATGGCGCCGATCCTGGTCGTCATGTCCATGCATTCGGCTTCCTTGCCCTGCTGGTCAAGCTGCTTGGCCTGCTGGATCATCTGCATGGTTTGATTGTTACTTTGGCTTCGGGTCGTCGTGGCCTGCCCTGCAGGGGATGAGCCCTGAACCGCCGAACCTGTCGTCGCGGGGGCATCCAATGTCGGTCCAGCTCCTTCCTGCCTGGCCGAAACGGACTTCTCCAGATCGGCGATCCGTTGCGTGCATGGTCCCGCGAAGCTGGGACTGGTGGAGATGAACGCAAGCGTCGTGCCAAGAATGATGCGGCTGATCATGTCGATCTCCCATGATCGAGGGGCCCACTGCGTTAAACCGCTTGCTGTGGCCGGCGTTCCGCCTTGGGGTCGGCTGTTCTTGCAAGACGCATCAGGTGACCGAAGCGCCCTATCGCTCCAGCAGATCCAGTCCTCTTTATCTCGAAGCACACAACGGGCGCTCATGTTCTTGCGCCCGTTCCAGCCTTGCCGCGCTCGACGCATCCAACGGCCGTGGGATTTGGCCATCGGCGAGGATATGACTCTACAGGGCCTCACCTCAGATGATGTAAAAGTCTTTTTCCGTCATCTTGAGGTTTTTCGCGACTGTCGCGAACTGGACCGCAGTGCCAGCGCCATGTCCATCCGCATCGTAGGACAACGCACCAGTTTTCTTGTTGTAGATGACCCGGTCGTCCGAATCGTGCGCCTTGTCTCCCACATAGAAGGCAGCTTTTGCTAGAACGCCCTTCTTTGTGATCTTCGTAAAGACTGATTTCGCCAGGTGGATCGTATCGTCCGCCACGACGAAGTCAGTGATGCGATCGAGATTCGTGGTTTTGTTCGGCTTCGTATCGAACACGAAGATGTCCGCCCCTGCACCGCCGGTCAGCACGTCATTGCCGCCGAGGCCGTAGAGCCGGTCATTGCCCGCCTCGCCGGTCAGCACGTCCGCACCCGCGGTGCCCCTAAGGGTCAGCCCGGTCGTCTCGACCACGTTCGTGACGTCGAGAGTGAGCACCTGTACAACCTCTCCGCCATAGGCATCCTTGGCCTTCACGGTAATGGAGTGCTGGCGCTGGGTCTCGTAGTCGAGCGCGCCGATCAGCACGAGATTGTTGCCGTCGACCCGGAAGCGGCCCGAGGGATCGGAAACGAGGCTGTAGGTGAGCGCGTCGCCATCGGCGTCGGAGGCCGCGAGAGTCGCCACGATGGCTGTCGCCTGGACATTCTCCGCAATGGCCGTCTTGGACAGCGTGATGCCTGTCGGCGCGGAATTATAAAGGGTTATCGTCTGGTCTAAGAATTTTGCGAAGCGCACGTTCCTGAGCGTGTCGGCTCCGTCGAAGTTTGCCCGGGTATCGGCGATGGTGGCACCGCGGGCATCGATAGCGATCACGTAGTTGGAGCGGGCACTGTCATAATGAACCGTATCGCCCCCACCGCCGCCGTCGATGGTGTCATTGCCGGCACCACCCTTGAAGGTTTCAGCTCTGGATCCGCCATAGGCTCGGTCGTTGCCGGCGCCGAGATCGACGAGTCCCGTCACGATGCCGTTTCGGCCATCGTAAAGATCATCGCCCGCGCCATCGAAAGTGACCGATCCTTGAATCTGGCCGCTGTTGTTCACCGCAACGAAGCCAGTACCGACGTAGATTGCATCGCCGGTGCCGCCGACTATGGTTCCGTAATTACTGATGGTGGTCGCGGTGGCAGTATAACTGTAGATTCCGGAACTCCCGCCTTGGATCAAGCCGGTGTTGTAAATTAAGGCATCGCCTCTGACCCACAGACCTTCCTGGGTGGACCCGATGATCGATCCTGACTGAAAGATTTGATGGCCGATACTGCCGTCGCTGCCGATGCGCGCACCGACAAGGTGCCCACTGATGTTGCCGGCATTTTTGAGCACATTCTGACTGCCAGCGAGGAAAATGCCTTGAGATTGCCCGGAGACCTGGGCCAATTCGGCAATACTTACGCTATGTTTCCCGCCTCCGGTAAAATTGATGCCGGTCGCGCTTCCGCTTGAGACAACGGCCGCGTTCAACAAGGTTAAACTATGGAAGGAGTTTGTCGAGGAGATACCCGCTGTGCCGGAGACACTTATATTGACCCTCGGATTGACAATGACATTGTCGCCATCGTTCGCCAAAGTCACGGTGGATGAAGTATCACTTCTGATAGTCGTATCAGCCACGACAACCTCCTTAGCAAGTCATCATGAGAGGGATATAAAATACTATAATGTCACAATAAATGATTAGAAATATTATTTCCAACTGAAAAAGGCGAAGAACGCCTGAACCCGACCGACAGGAAGAGCGCTCTACAGTCGCACCGCCGCCTATACGCCTTTCAGCAGATCCGGCCGCCGCTCTCGCGTGATGCGCTCCGATTCCTCGCGACGCCAGCGCTCGATCATGGCGTGGTTGCCGGAGAGCAGCACGTCGGGGATGGGCCGGCCCTCCCATTCGCGCGGCCGCGTGTAGTGCGGATACTCGAGGCGATTGGTTTCGAAGCTCTCCTCCGTGCCGGAGGCCTCCTTGCCCATGACGCCGGGCAGGAGCCGCACGCAGGCATCGAGCACGATCATGGCGGCCATCTCGCCACCGGAGAGCACGTAATCGCCGATGGAGACCTCTTGCAGTCCCCGCGCCTCGATCACGCGCTCGTCCACGCCCTCGAACCGGCCGCAGACGATCACCACGCCCGGACCGGCCGCGAGTTCGCGCACATAGCCTTGTGTCAGCGGCCGGCCGCGCGGGCTCATGAGAAGCTTGGGACGCGGATCGTCAACCGGAACATTGGCGTCGATGGCGGAGGCCAGCACGTCGCAGCGGATCACCATGCCGGGACCGCCCCCGGCCGGCGTGTCGTCCACCGTGCGATGACGGCCGAGGCCGTGGTCGCGGATGTTTTTCGCCGCGAGCGACCACACGCCGCGCGCGAGCGCATCACCCGACAGGGACATGCCGAGCGGTCCTGGGAACATGTCGGGATAAAGCGTGAGAATGGTGGCGGAAAAACTCACGCCTCGTCCTCGGAATCGGGTGCGGACTTCGCCGGTTCGAACAAGTCGTCCGGCGGGTTTGCCACGATGCGCTTGCCCGCCAGATCCACGTTCGGCACGAACGCCTTGGTGAACGGCAGAAGGGCCGTCGGGCCTTTCTGCGTGGGCGCGATTTCGAGAAGATCGCCGCCGCCGTAATTGGGCACGTCGACCACGGTGCCGATGATCTCGCCGGCTTCGTTATGAACAGCGAGGCCGATCAGATCCGCGAGCAGGAACTCGTCCTCCTCGTCGGGCGGTGGAAGCTTGTCGCGCTCCACATAGAGCTGCACGCGGTTGAGTGCTTCGGACGCCTCGCGCGTCGTCACGCCGTCGACGATGGCGATGAGAAGATCGGGTGCGGCGCCGGGGGCTGTCCGCACATTCCTGAGAGAAAAGCTCTTGCCGTTCGATGCGATCAACGGCCTGTAGCCGGCGATCGCCTGCGGATCGCCCGTATGGGATTTCAGCCGCACCTCGCCCTTGAGGCCATGGGCGCGGCCGAACTCGCCCACGAGGACGAGGTCGTCTCTTTCTGCCGGAGCGGAGCGGCCGCCCTCCCCTCGGATATCGGGTGTTCCCGACTTGCGCGCGGGAGGATCGGACCGCAGGTCCGGAATGGGGTGGGGGCGCGACCTTTCGGAACGGGGTGTTTCCACCCCATCCCGCCGCTGCTCACGCAGCGTCGACCCTCCCCCTCGAGGGGAGGATGGGTTGCGCCCCCTTGTCATGGGACTTAAGCGGCCTCGCCGCCGGCAGCCTCGGCCGCAGCGGCCTTCTCGGCGGCGCGCTCCTGGGCCTTCTTGCCCGGAACGGCCTTCTGCGGGTTGTTGCGGGCCGGACGCTTCAGGAGGCCGGCGGCATCGAGGAAGCGCAGGACGCGGTCGGTCGGCTGGGCGCCCTTGGCGAGCCAGGCCTGGATCTTCTCGGTCTCGAGAACGACGCGGCCGGCGTCGTCCTTCGGCTTCATCGGGTCGTAGGTGCCGACCTTCTCGATGAAGCGGCCATCGCGCGGGGAGCGCGAGTCGGCCACGACGATGCGGTAGTAGGGACGCTTCTTCGCACCACCACGGGTGAGACGGATCTTCAGGGACATCGGTAACTCCTTTTAGTGTCCTGTGATCAAACTTGCCTTCGCGTCATTCCCGCCTTGGCGGGAATGACGAAACTCATTTCTTCTTGCCGAACGGAAAACCGCCGATGCCGGGGAGCCCCGGGATCTTGCCGGCGCCGAGACCGGGCAGGCCCGGCACACCCTTGGGCGGAAGACCGCCGGCGCCGCCGGGGAAGTCGGGCAGCTTGCCGCCCATCTGCTTCTGCAGGGCCTCGATCTGCTCGGGCGTCGGCTGGGGCATGCCGCCGCCACCGCCGATGCCGAACATCTTGCCGAGCGCGCCGGCCATGCCCTTGCCCTTGCCGCCGCCCATCATCTTCATGACGTCGGCCATCTGGCGGTGCATCTTCAGCAGCTTGTTGATCTCCTCGACCTTGGCGCCGGCACCGGCCGCGATGCGCTTCTTGCGCGAGGCCTTGAGGATGTCCGGGTTGCGGCGCTCGGCCGGGGTCATGGAATCGATGATGGCGCGCTGGCGCTTGATGATCCGGTCGTCGAGATTGGCGTTCTCGAGCTGCGACTTCATCTTGGCCACGCCCGGCAGCATGCCCATCATGCCGGAGAGACCGCCGATCTTCTCCATCTGGGCCAGCTGATCGCGCAGGTCTTCCAGGTCGAACTTGCCCTTGCGCATCTTCTCGGCCATGCGCTGGGCTTGCTGGGCATCAAAGTTCTCGGCGGCCTTTTCGACCAGGGAGACGATGTCGCCCATGCCGAGGATGCGGTTGGCGACGCGGCTCGGGTGGAATTCTTCCAGCGCGTCGACCTTCTCGCCCGTGCCGATGAGCTTGATCGGCTTGCCGGTGACGGCGCGCATGGAAAGCGCCGCACCGCCGCGGGCATCGCCGTCCATGCGGGTCAGCACGATGCCGGTGACGCCGAGACGGCTATCGAAGGCGCGCGCCGTGTTGACCGCGTCCTGACCGGTGAGCGCATCGGCGACGAGGAGCACCTCGTGCGGGTTCGTGGCGGCGCGCACGTCCGCCGCCTCCACCATGAGGGCCTCGTCCACGGTGACGCGGCCGGCGGTGTCGAGCATCACCACGTCGTAGCCGCCGAGGCGGGCGGCTTCCATGGCGCGGCGGGCGATCTGCACGGCGGACTGGCCGGCGACGATGGGCAGGGTGTCGACCCCCACCTGCTGGCCCAGCACCGCGAGCTGCTCCATGGCCGCCGGGCGGCGGGTATCGAGGGAGGCCATGAGCACGCGGCGGTTCTCGCGGTCCTTCAGGCGCCGGGCGATCTTCGCCGTGGTGGTCGTCTTGCCCGAACCCTGGAGACCGACCATGAGGATGCCGACGGGCGGAACCGCGTTGAGGCTGATCACCTCCGCGTCCGCGCCCAGCATCTCGACGAGCTGGTCGTGGACGATCTTGACCACCTGCTGGCCGGGCGAGACCGACTTGACCACCTCGGCGCCGACTGCGCGGGCACGCACCTTGTCCGTGAAGGAGCGCACGACCTCGAGCGCCACATCGGCCTCGAGCAGGGCGCGGCGGACCTCACGCAGGGCCGCGTTGACATCCTCCTCGGTGAGCGCGCCGCGGCGGGTCAGCGAGCCGAGGATATTGGAAAGCTTGTCGGAAAGGCCTTCGAACATGATCACTCAATTCCTTTTGCGATGAGTGGTACATCGCGATCCGCGATGGCCTTTTCAAAGTGGCGGATGGCCGCCTCGAACTTGTCGCGGCAGCCGGGATTGCAGAAGCCGACGACCTCGCCCCGATAGCGGGTGAGCGAATCCGCCGCGATCGGCTTTCCCGACCACGGGCAGGTCTCGTTGACCGCGTCCTCGATGCGCAATGTGTCGTCCGACATCCGTTTCATCCTCTTGGCTCTGTCGCAGCCTCATCCTGAGGAGGTGCGTCAGCACCGTCTCAAAGGACGAGGCGTCTCCAGCGCCCGCGGACCCCTCCTTCGAGACGCCTGCTGCGCAGGCTCCTCAGGAAAGGCCATTGAAGAGAAACCCCAAAGAGAAACGCGCCCGAGGGCGCATCGCGCTGTCGGACGTTGACCTCCAGCCTCTCGGGCTGGTCGGCGGCTCATAAGGGCTCGCTCTACAGATTTGCGGTCAGCCGATAGAGGAAAGGAGCGGCGGAGTCAAGGAAGAGGCCCGAGATAGAATGCTTGGAGACTTCAAAGATTTGCGCAACCCATCATTACAGTTTGGTATTCCCTGATGTTGTCCTGATCATCTGGGACCCAGCTTATGAGTGCCGTGCATGGAATAATACTGCCCCAGAGCTTTTTCCGTGCATCGTAGTAAGCTCTGCTTGGGTTCAACTTCCGGTCATAGCCGGGACGAAGCGTAACCTCAAAGCCCTGCGTCTTAAGCTCTTCAATCAAATTCTCGCTTTTTGATCCGATAGGATGGAGAGAAGAAACCTTGTCGATAGGCCGCTCCGACTTTGAGGCAGTCTCCATGATAGGTGGAAGCATGGGGGAACAAGCAGCCAGCAAAAATCCAAATATGGCCATAGCCTTAGCCCTGATGATGCGCGGAACAAGTGTCTGATTGAACATGTCGAGCCTTATGTAATTTTGGTACGATACAGCTAAGCCTGACTATTTCCAGCTCTTGCCGATCCGCCTGCGCATCCCCACGCTTAGAACCTCGCCACAGACGATTTCCTCATGAACCGCCGCACCCTCCTCAAAACCCTCGGTCTTCCCGTCATCGCCGCGACCAGCGCCCTCGGTTGGATGACGGCAGCCCGCGCCAAGAACCGCTACTATCAGGGGCCGGTCAGCGACCATTTCGACGGGGTGCGGTTCTTCCTAGCCAACCAGCCGCAGGAGAAGGGATTTCTGGAACTCGCCCGCTGGCAGCTCGGCGGCGGGCGTAAAGGTTGGCCGGAGAGTTTCCCGAGCCCGTTCCGGGACAAGCCCCCGGCCGAGGTGCAGGGCCTGCGCACGGCGCTGATCGGCCATGCCTCGTTCCTGATCCAGGTGGCGGGGCTCAACGTCCTGATCGACCCGGTTTTCTCGGAACGGGCGAGCCCGGTCTCCTTCGCCGGTCCCAAGCGGGTCAATCCGCCGGGGATCGCGTTCGAGGATCTGCCGCCGATCCATGCGGTGCTGATCACCCACAATCATTACGACCATCTCGACACCGAGACCTTAGGGAAGCTCTGGCAGCGGCATCGCCCGAAATTCATTGCGCCCCTCGGCAACGACGCCGTGATCCAGGCCGAACATCCGGAGATCCCGGTCGAGACGCGGGACTGGGGCGGCGCCATCGACCTCGGCAATGGCGTCACGGCCCATTTCGAGCCCGCCTATCACTGGTCGGCGCGGGGCATCAACGATAGGCGCATGGCGCTCTGGTGCGCCTATGTGCTCACCACGCCGGCCGGCACGATCTATCACATCGGCGATACCGGCTTCGGCGACGGCAAGATCTTTCACGCCGTGCGCGAGCGGTTCGGCAGGCCGCGCGTCGCTCACCTGCCCATCGGCGCCTATGAGCCGCGCTGGTTCATGGAGCCGCAGCACATGAACCCGGAGGATGCGGTGAAGGTGCTGCGGATCGTCGAGGCCGAGCAGGCGCTCGGCCACCATTGGGGCACGTTCCGGCTTACCAACGAGGGCGTCGACGAGCCGCCGCAGGAATTGACGACGGCCCTCCAGGCGGCCGAAATCCCGGAGGATCGTTTCAGGCCTTTGCGACCCGGGGAGGCGTGGACGCCGTCAGCGTGAAGATCGGCGCCACCAACCCTTGCGGATCGTCGACGAGGCAAGAACTGCCGGCGTCCAGCAATTCCTGCCGGGATCCATAGCCCCAGGTGACGCCGATCGACGCGATGCCGTTGGCCTTCGCCCCGATGGCATCGTGCTTCCGGTCGCCGATCATGACGGCACGCCCGGGGTCGAAGCCTTCGCGCTCGAGAATGTGCCGGATGAGATCGCGCTTGTCGGCATTCCGGTTGTCGGGTTCCGAGCCGTAGATCTCGATGAAGAAGCGCGACAGGTCGAAATGGTCGAGGATCCGCCGCGCGAAGACATGCATCTTCGAGGTCGCGACATAGAGGCGGACCTCCTTCTCCCGGAGATCCTGGAGCAAGGCCGGAATGCCGGCATAGACCTCGTTCTCGAACAATCCGACATCGCTGTAGCGCTCGCGATAGAGGCGCACGGCGTCCTGGACCTCCTCGGTCCCACCCAGAAGCTCCGTGAAGCCTGCGACCAGCGGCGGGCCGATCATCCAGGTCAGCTCGTCTGCGTCCGGGACGGGGCGGCCCAACCGTTCGAGTGCGTATTGGACGGATCGGGTGATGCCTGTTTTCGGGTTGGTCAGGGTCCCGTCGAGGTCGAAGAGAGCGATCATTGTTTCGGCTGAACGTAGATGTTCACCTCGAAATCGGTGTCCTGCGAGTCGGTGAAGTCGCTCACGTATTCCTCGATGAAAGCATCCTTGGCGACGATCTCCTTGAGGTCGAGATAGGCCGTGATCGTCTCGTAAGTGCCGTCGATCTCGTCATAGGCATCCTTGTGCACGAAGCGGAGGGACTTGCCCTCCGGCGTCTTGCCGAACTTGATCTCGGGCGTGAGCTCGGTCTTGCCTTCGGGCACCTGGGCGATCGGCACCATCGCCTCGTACTTGAAGCCGTTGTCGTCGGTGTCGACGAAGATCGTCAGCGGCCGGCCCGTCGGGGTGATCCCGGCCTTCTTCAGCTCACCCTCGATCTTGGCGAAGGCGTTCTTGAGGTTGGTGAAGGCCTCGTCCCAGGTGCTGGTGCCCGAGAGCACCACGGTCGGCTTGGAGACCAGAACGCCCTCCTCCACGCCGGTCGGGTCGCTCGGATTCGGGAACAGGGTCGTGCGGCCGGCCTGCTGGGCCGGCGCGGGATTGGCGGGAGCAGCCGGGGCCGGAGCCGCGGGGGACGGCTGTGCGGTCGCGGGCGCCTGAGGAGCCGCCGGTGTCTGGGGTTCGGCCGGAGCGGGGTTGGGAATGCTCTGGGCCTGCGGCGTCGCCGGAGGCGCGGCAGGCGTCGCGGGAGCCGCCGGAGCCGGAGCCTGACTGGTTGCCGGAGGCGTCTGCGCGAGGGCGACGCCCGAGCAGAGGGCGAGAACGAGAAGAAAACCTGAAGAGCGCAGCCGCATGGAAAAACGCCTCACCCGCGAATCAAAATAGGATATCGGGCAGCACCATAGGGGGGATTTGTAGCAGCCGCGAGGCCATCAGCGGGATCCTGTGGAGGACGGATTGCAGCAGGCCGGAGCCCCCGCATCGCCGTCGCCTGGCGATATTGCCGCAGACAAGCGCGATCCCTCTCGCGATTTTCGGCATTTTCAGCCATATACGCCCCCATGAGTGCCCTTTCGAACAGCCGTTTCCTGAAAATGAACGGTCTCGGCAACGAGATCACCGTGCTCGACCTGCGCGGCTCCGCCCATCGGGTGAGCGCGGCGGAAGCGCGCGCCATCGCGGCCGATCCGCGCTCGCGCTTCGATCAGCTGATGGTTCTGCACGATCCCGTGACGCCGGGCACCGACGCCTATATGCGCATCTACAACACGGACGGCTCGGAATCCGGCGCCTGCGGCAACGGCACCCGCTGCGTCGCCTGGGCGATGACTTCGGACCCGATCATGAGCCGTCCGGTGGAGGGCGACCTCGTGCTCGAAACCAAGGCCGGGCTGCTGCCGGTGGAGCGCGTCTCGGACGAGGTCTTCACCGTCGATATGGGCCCGCCGCGCCTCGCCTGGAACGAGATTCCCCTGCGCGATCCCTATCCGGACACCCGGACGATCGCCGTCGAAACCCGGCTCTCCGAGGCCCCCGAGCTTGAGGCCCCCTCGGCCGTCAGCATGGGCAACCCGCACGCCGTCTTCTGGGTCGAGGACGCTCAGGCCTACGACCTCGCCGCCATCGGCCCGGCCTTCGAACACGATCCGGTCTTCCCGGAGCGGGCCAATATTTCCTTCGCGCAGGTGACGAGCCCCGAACACATCGTCCTGCGCGTGTGGGAACGCGGCGCCGGTGCGACCCGCGCCTGCGGCTCGGCCGCCTGCGCGACCCTCGTGGCGGCCGCCCGCAAGGGGCTGACCGGCCGCAAGGCCGTGGTGACGCTTCCCGGCGGCGACCTCATCATCGAATGGCGCGAAAGCGATGGTCACGTGCTCATGACCGGCCCGACCGAGCTGGAGCACGAGGGCACCTTCTCGCCCGCCCTGTTCACCGAGGTGGCCTGATGGCCGTGGAAGTGGTCACCTTCGGCTGCCGGCTCAACACCTATGAGTCGGAGGCCATGCAGCGCCACGCGGAAGAGGCGGGCCTCGGCGAGGTCATCATCGTCAACACCTGCGCCGTGACGGGCGAGGCGACCCGCCAGGCGCGCCAGTCGATCCGCAAGCTCGCCCGTGAGAAGCCCAATGCCCGGATCGTGGTGACGGGCTGCGCCGCTCAAGTGGAGCCCGAAACCTTCGCGGCCATGCCGGAAGTGTCCCAGGTTGTCGGCAATCACGAGAAGATGAAGGCCGAGACCTGGACGGGTCTGCGCGATTTCGGCCTGGGCACATCCGAGAAGGTTCTCGTCAACGACATCATGGCCGTGAAGGAAACCGCCGTGCATCTCATCGACGGGATGCGCGGACGCACCCGCGCCTTCGTTCAGGTGCAGAACGGCTGCGACCATCGCTGCACCTTCTGCATCATCCCCTACGGCCGCGGCAATTCCCGCTCCGTGCCCATGGGCGCGGTGGTGGAACAGGTGCGCAATCTCGTGGAGCACGGCTCCCGCGAGGTGGTGCTGACCGGCGTCGACATCACGAGCTACGGCAAGGATCTGCCGGGTGAGCCGAAGCTCGGCACCCTGGTGAAAAGCCTTCTGCGGCATGTGCCGGAACTGGAGAGGCTTCGCATCTCCTCCATCGATTCGGTGGAGGCGGACGATGACCTTTTCGACGTGATCGCCACCGAGACGCGTCTGATGCCGCATCTGCATCTCTCGCTGCAGGCCGGCGACGACATGATCCTCAAGCGCATGAAGCGCCGCCACCTGCGCGCCGACGCCATCGCGTTCTGCGAGCAGGTGAAGCGTCTCCGCCCGGATATGGTCTTCGGGGCCGACATCATCGCGGGCTTCCCGACGGAGACCGAGGAGATGTTCGCCCGCTCCCTCGACATCGTCGAGGAATGCAGCCTGACCCATCTCCACGTCTTCCCGTTCTCGCCTCGCCCCGGCACCCCGGCCGCCCGCATGCCCCAGGTGGCGCGAGACGTGGTCAAGGACCGGGCACGGCGCCTGCGCGAGAAGGGCGAGGCCGCCTTGCTGAAGCACCTTGCCGAGGAAGTCGGCGCGCGGCGCAACGTCCTGATCGAGACCAATCAGCTCGGCCGTACGGAAGGGTTCACGCTCGTGCGCTTCGCCGGCGCGGTGACGCCGGGCACCATCGTGCCGACCACCATCGCCGGACACGATGGCAAGGATCTGCTGGCAGCTTAAACTGCGCCGCCACACATCCCAACCCGCTCCCGCATATGCTCCGGCACCGGCGCCTCGACCGTGATCGGCGGCTTCTTCGGATAGAGCGGCACGGTGACGCTTCGTGCATGGAGATGGAGGCCCGGACCGGCGAAGCGCGGGGCCGTGCCGTAGATCGGATCGCCGAGGATCGGGAAGTTCATCGCCGCGCAATGAACCCGCAGCTGATGGGTACGGCCGGTGATGGGGCGCAGTTCGAGGAGGGACAGACCCTCGCCCCGCCCCAGGACCCGCCACTGCGTCAGCGAAGGCTGACCCTTCGGGTCCACCTTCATCCACCAGCCGCGATCCGGCGATTTCGGCGCAAGCGGCAGATCGATCTCCCCCTCGTCGTCGTGAGGCCCGCCCTCGACCACGGCCCAGTAGACCTTGTCGACCTCTCCTTTACGAAAAAGCTCGTTGAGGCGGGCGATGGCCTTGGGATGGCGGCCGAGCACGAGACAGCCGGAGGTATCCTTGTCGAGGCGGTGCGCGGCCTCGGGGCGGCGCGGCAAACCGAAGCGGAGGGCATCGAGATGATGAAACAGGGTCTCGCCGCCCTTCGGACCGGGGTGCACCGGCAGACCGGCGGGCTTGTCGATCACGAGCATCAGGGCATCGCGATACAGCAGACGGCTTACTATCTCTTCCGCATTCATGGCGTCTCGGCTATCGAGGCCCGAGCGTTAAATCAAGCACAGCGTTCACGAGGCAAAGCGACACTCATGGCCGATACGAAGCCGGACAAGCCCGGATTTTTCTCCCGTCTGTTCGGGCGCAAGGCTGAAGAAGCCCCCGTCGCACCGGCGCCGGAAACCCCGCAGGCGGGCGGCGAGCCGGAAGCGATGCCCTCCCCGCCCGCATCAGCCGCGGATGATCTCACGGCTGCTCCTCCGGGTGTGACCACCGCCTCCCCGGATACGCTGGAAGAGGACAAGGTGCCGCCGGAGCTGGCAGGCGCCGATCTCCAGCCCGTGGAGGGCCTGGATCCTGAGGGCACCAACCCGCAGGAGCCGCTGCCGCGCATCGTCACCGAGGCCGGCCCCGAGCTGCGCCCCGACATTTCCGCCGCCGATTTGCCCGCTCTTGAGCCCGCCCCCGCCGAGGTTCTTCCCATTCCCGAGCCGAAGCCCGCCGCCTCTCGCGGCTGGTGGCAGCGCCTGACGGAGGGCATGCGGCGCACTTCGTCCTCCCTGTCGGAAAGCGTGACCGGCCTTTTCACCAAGCGTAAGCTCGACGATGCCACCTTGGAGGAGCTTGAGGACGCGCTGGTCCAGGCCGATCTCGGCGTGCCTACGGCCATGCGGATCACCGAGGCGATCGCGGCGGGTCGCTACAACAAGGAAATCTCGCCCCAGGAGGTGAAGACCATCCTGGCCGGCGAGGTGGAGAAGGCGCTCGAGCCGGCCGCCCAGGCGCTTACGATCGACCGGTCTAAGAAACCCTTCGTGATCCTCATGGTCGGCGTGAACGGAGCGGGCAAGACCACGACCATCGGCAAGCTCTCCCAGAAATTCCGCCAGCAGGGCCTGAAGGTGATGCTGGCCGCCGGAGACACCTTCCGGGCGGCCGCCATCGAGCAGCTGAAGGTCTGGGGCGAGCGGGTCGGGGCACCCGTGCTGGCCCGCGAGCAGGGCGCCGATGCGGCAGGCCTTGCCTACGACGCCCTTCAGGAGGCGAAGGCCAACGGCACGGACGTGCTCCTCATCGATACGGCCGGCCGCCTGCAGAACAAGGCCGGGCTGATGGCCGAGCTCGAGAAGATCGTACGCGTGGTGAAGAAATTCGATCCGTCCGCGCCGCACGCCACCCTGCTCGTCCTCGACGCGACGGTGGGCCAGAACGCCATCAGCCAGGTCGAGTTGTTCCAGAAGGCGGCAGGGGTCACGGGCCTCGTCATGACCAAGCTCGACGGGACGGCGCGAGGTGGTATCCTGGTGGCATTGGCTGCCAAATTCGGCCTACCAGTTCATTTCATCGGCGTCGGCGAAGGGGTGGAGGACCTGGAGCCTTTCACCGCACGGGATTTCGCAAAGGCCATTGCCGGGTTAGAAGCAACCTCATGACAGACGAAAAGCGCCTCCCGCCCCTCCTCAAGCTCGCCCTCGAACTCGGGCCGCTGGCCCTGTTCTTCCTCGGCAACGCCTATGGAGACCGGTTCGGCTTCGCGGAGAACCACCGCATCTTCGCCGCCACCGGGATCTTCATCGTGGCGACGGTCGTCGCCCTGGGGATCAGCTATGGGCTGACCCGCAAGCTGCCGATCATGCCCCTGGTGTCGGGCATCGTCGTGGTGGTCTTCGGCGGTCTGACCCTGTTCCTGCAGGACGAGACCTTCATCAAGCTCAAGCCCACCATCGTGAACACCATGTTCGGGCTGGTGCTGCTCGGCGGCCTTTATTTCCGCAAGCCCCTGCTTCAGATCGTACTCGACAGCATGTTCGAACTCGACGAAGAGGGCTGGCGCAAGCTCACCCTGCGCTGGGCCCTGTTCTTCTTCGCCCTCGCGGCCTTGAACGAGATCGTCTGGCGCACGCAGACCACGGATTTCTGGGTCAGCTTCAAGGTCTTCGGCATCATGCCGCTCACCATCGCCTTCGCGCTGGCGCAGACGCCCCTGCTGCTGCGGCACGAGATCAAGAAGGCCGGAGAGGTCTGAGCAAATTCGCCATCGCCGGTGAAGACCCGTTCTTAGACATTTCCCTTAAGACCGGCTAAGCCGCGAGGGCATGTCGCTCATCCGTTCCTCGCTTCTGGTCGGCCTCGGCTCGATGGCCTCGCGCGTTCTCGGCTTCGTCCGGGACATGCTGTTCGCGCAGGCCCTGGGCGCGGGCCCGGCGGCGGATGCGTTTCTGGCCGCCTTCCGCCTGCCGAACCTGGTGCGCCGGGTCGTCGGCGAGGGCGGGCTCAATCCGGCCCTGATCCCGGCCCTCAGTCATCTGGAGCCCGACGACGCGGCGACCACGGCCGGCGACGTGCTAAGCGTTTTCGGGCTCGCCCTGCTCGGCCTCACGGCTCTCGTGGAAATCGGCGCAGGGCTGCTCGCCCTCGTCCTCGCGCCGGGCCTGCACGACGACGGCGAGGCCCTGGCGCTGGTGGCGCTCTACACGCGCCTCTCCTTCCCGATCGTCCTGTCCGTGACCCTTGCGTCCATCGGGGCTGCGCTCCTGAACATGCGCGGGCGCTTTGCCGCCACGGCCCTGGCGCCGCTCGCGGTGAATGGCGGCCTGATCCTGGTGCTGATCGGGATGGAAGCCGGCCTTTCCCTGCCGCTCGCGCAGAAGGCGGCATGGCTGGCCCTGGCGTCGAGCCTGGCCGGCCTGGTCCAGCTCGCCCTGGTGGCCGCGGCCCTGTGGATGGGCGAGACCCGGCTGGTCCGCTTCCGGAAACCCCGCTGGTCCCCTCTCCTGAAGAACCTCCTGCTCGCCGGCTTTCCAGTGCTCCTGGCGAGTGGCGCGATGCAGCTCTTCATCCTGGCCGCCACCCAGATCGCCTCGTTCTGGCCCTCCGGCGTGTCCTGGCTCTACTATGCCGAGCGTGTGATGCAGCTGCCCCTCGGCCTGATGGCCGCGCTCGGCTCGGGCCTGCTCCTGCCGGAACTCGCCCGCCGCCACCGGGCCGGAGAGACGCAGGCCATCGTGGCGGCGCAGAACCGGGCCCTGGAGGTGGCGCTGCTGCTCGCCCTGCCGGCCAGCGCAGCCCTGATCGTCCTCGCCCGCCCCATGAGCAGCGTGCTGTTCGAGCGGGGCGCGTTCCAATCCTCGGATGCCGAAGGCACGGCCCTCGTCCTGATGGCCCTGAGCGCGGGCCTGCCCTTTGCGACCGCCGCCAAGGTGCTGAGCCAGACGCTGTTCGCGCGCGGCTCCGTCAAGGAGGTTCTCGTCGCGGCGATGCTCGGTCTCGCCCTGACCGTCGCGGCCTCCCTGCTGCTCGCCTGGCCCTTCGGCCCGACGGGGATCGCGCTCGGCGTGAGCGCCGGATGCGTCGGCCATGCGGCAGCCGTCGTCTCGGGCCTCAATCGGATCGGCCTCTGGGCGCCGGATCGGGCCCTGGCCGGGCGGTCCATACGGATCGTTCTGGCGGTTCTCGCGATGAGCCTTGGTCTCGTGGAGGCCGGCCCCCTTTTCCCGCAGACGGGCATTGCGTCCCTTGCAAGCCTCTGCCTGGCTGGTCTCGCGCTTTATGTGCTCGCGGCCTGGGCCACCGGCGCCGTCACTCGCGAGGATTGGGTCGCTCTCACGAAAAAAGCGTGAGAACCCTTGCATCGTGGCGCGGCCCTGTCATAACGCGCGCCTCAAAGGAGCATCGTCGCGCCGACCGGCCTCCGGTTCGCCGTGAAACGATGCGGGTTTCAAGACAATCTGGGGCGGTCGGCGGTTCGGCCTTGCGCATGCACCCTGTGGGAGTTCAAGACGATGGCGCAGTTCAAGGAGCTGGTGTTCTCGGGCGTTCAGCCCACCGGCAATCTCCACCTCGGAAATTATCTCGGCGCTATCAAGCGCTTCGTCGCCATGCAGGAGCAGTATGACTGCATCTATTGCGTCGTGGACATGCATGCGATCACCGTGCCGCAGAACCCGACCGACCTGACCCGCCAGATCCGCGAGGTGACGGCCGCGTTCCTCGCCGCCGGCATCGACCCGAAGCGCCACATCGTTTTCAACCAGTCCCAGGTGCCCCAGCACGCGGAGCTCGCCTGGGTGTTCAACTGCGTGGCCCGCCTCGGCTGGCTCAACCGCATGACCCAGTTCAAGGACAAGGCGGGCAAGGACCGGGAAAACGCCTCCGTCGGCCTCTACGCCTATCCGAACCTGATGGCCGCCGACATCCTGGTCTACCGCGCCACCCATGTGCCGGTCGGTGAGGACCAGAAGCAGCATCTGGAGCTGACCCGCGACATCGCCCAGAAATTCAACAACGACTGGGCCGAATCGATCGCCGCCCACGGCTTCGGCGATGCCTTCTTCCCGCTGACCGAGCCCATGATCCAGGGGCCTGCCACCCGGGTCATGTCGCTGCGCGACGGCTCGAAGAAGATGTCGAAGTCGGATCCGTCCGATTATTCGCGCATCAACCTGACGGACGATGCCGACACCATCGCCCAGAAGGTGCGCAAGGCGAAGACCGATCCCGAGCCGCTGCCGGGCGAAGTCGAGGGCCTGAAGGCCCGCCCCGAGGCCGAGAACCTCGTGGCGATCTATGCGGCCCTCATGGACACCACGCCGGAAGAGGTGCTGCGCCAGCATGGCGGATCGCAGTTCTCCGGCTTCAAGGCCGCCCTCGTGGACGTGGCGGTGACCAAGCTCTCGCCCGTCGCCGACGAGATGCGCCGCCTCATGGCCGATCCCGGCCATATCGATGCGGTGCTGGCGGACGGTTCGGCACGGGCTCGGGCGCTCGCCTCCGTGACCATGGATGCGGTGAAGGACATCGTGGGCTTCGTGCGCGCACGCTGATGCCCGGATTTAGCGCAGGCACTGGGCTTGCTCTTGTCGTAGCGGCAGGGCAGCATCTTTCGTAATGCAGGAGAGCATTCCGTGAGCGGCAAGCGCCGATCCTACGAATCCGGCCACCGGCCGAAATTCATGGTGGTGGTCGACCAGACCCCGGAATGCGCCCGGGCGGTCCACTTCGCCTCCCGGCGCACGGCCCGCACGGGCGCGAGCATGATCATGCTCGCGGTCGTGGATCCGCCCGACAATTTCGAATGGCTCGGCGTCGGCGAGGCCATGATCGAGGAAGCGAGCGAAGAAGCGCAGAAGCAGCTCGACGCCGCCGCCCGCGAGGCCCGCAGCGCCGCGGGCGTCGAGCCGGAGCAGGTGATCCGCGTCGGCAACCGGGCCGACGAGATCATGAAGCTCATCAACGAGGACGAGGACATCTCCTTCCTGGTCCTCGCCGCCGGCAGCGCCAAGGACGGCCCCGGCCCCCTGGTCTCAACCCTCGCCGGCAAGGCCGCCGCCTCCTTCCCGGTCCCCATCGTCATCGTGCCGGGCAGCCTGACGGACGAGGAAATCGACGCCCTGGCGGGGTAACGACCGAAATGACACGCACCACGTCATGGCCGGGCCCGTCCCGGCCATCCCGATGCTGAGAGGCTCGGCGCTTCAAGGGATCGGGATCACCGGCACGAGGCCGGTGATGACGTAGGAGAGGTCAAGCTGCAGCCCTCGGGTACCCGCAAGGTCTATATTCTCCCCTTGGAATCAACCGCGTTCCATTCCACATTGGAACTGGAACCTGTTAGAACGATTCTAACACCCACACTCGGCCGGCCTTGAACCGGCGCAGAGGACGATACAAGCGATGTTCATCCAGACTGAAGCGACTCCCAATCCTGCCACCCTGAAGTTCCTGCCCGGCCGCGTGGTCATGCCCGAGGGCACGTTCGAGGCGAAGACGCCTGAACAGGGCGAAGTCTCTCCCCTGGCCCAGCGGCTCTTCGCGGTACCGGGCGTGACCGGCGTGTTCTTCGGCTACGACTTCGTCACCGTGACCAAGGCGGACGGCGAATGGCAGCACCTTAAGCCCGCGATCCTCGGGGCGATCATGGAGCATTTCATGACCGGTGCGCCGCTCTTCGCCAACGGCTACGGCGCCTCGCAGGAAGACGGCGAGGAGTTCTTCGATGATGCCGACGCCGCCACGGTCGAGACCATCAAGGAACTGCTCGAGACCCGCATCCGCCCGGCGGTGGCGGGCGACGGCGGTGACATCACCTTCCGCGGCTTCAAGGACGGCACCGTGTACCTCGTCATGAAGGGCGCCTGCTCGGGCTGCCCGTCCTCGACCGCCACCCTGCGCCACGGTATCCAGAACCTGCTGCGCCACTTCCTGCCGGACGTGCGCGAGGTGCAGGCGGTCTGACGGACCGATTGATCCGGTCTTAAGAGTTCGGTTAGCGAAGCGCGGCTTTATTCAGCCGCGCTTTTTCTTTGGAGTCGTCCGTTGCCCGCTTTGTCCGACATCGCCCTCGACCAGCTCTTCCGCGGGGGCCGCACCCACCGCTGGTGGGAGGACCGCCCGATCCCGGAGGCCACCCTCCGCGAGATCGCAGAGCTCGCCAAGCTGGGGCCGACCAGCGCCAATTCCTCGCCCGGTCGCTTCGTCTTCGTGGTGTCGCGGGAAGCCAAGGAGAGGCTCAGGCCTCATCTCGACGAGGGCAATGTGCGCCAGACCATGAGCGCGCCCGCCACCGTGATCGTGGCCTACGACACCGAGTTCTTTGAGGCGCTCCCCACCCTCGCGCCGAACAGCCCCGATGCGCGCAGCTGGTTCGCCGGCAAGCCCGAGGCGATCGAGCGGACGGGCTTCCAGGGCTCCTGTCTTCAGGGCGCCTATCTCATCATGGCGGCCTGGGCTCTCGGGCTTGATTGCGGCCCCATGGGCGGCTTTTCGCGCCAGGGAATCGACGCGGCCTTCTTCCCCGACGGCAAATTCAAGTCGAACTTCCTTATCAATCTCGGCTACGGCCTTCCCGAAAAGCTTCATCCGCGCCAGCCGCGCCTCGCCTTCGAGGAGTTCTGCTCCATCGCGTAACGTCCGATGCTTCGGATTTTCGGTTTTGCGCATCCTTACACGCAAAACCGGTTCCCACTTTTGCGTTCGATGCTCTTACAGGCTCCACTTGCCGATGGCGCTGAGCGCGATGGCCAGGGAGGCGATCTGCATCGCGTTCGTGAGGGTGCCTTCGGCCGCGAGTCGGGCGGCATCCTGGACCGGCACCCGCACCACCCTGATCTGCTCGGTCGGATCGTTCAGCTTCCTGCCGGACGGGCGCGCACCCAGCGCCAGCACCGTATGGCAGAAATTCGTGTGGGTGGCGGGATTGGGCGAGTGCTTGCCGAAAGAGCGCCATTGCTCCGCGACGTAGCCCGTCTCCTCCTCCAGCTCGCGGGCCGCCGCCGCAAGCACGGACGGATCCTCCCGGTCGATCGCCCCGGCCGGCACTTCGAGCGATATGCCCCCGAAGCCGTGGCGATATTGCTCGACCAGGATGACATGATCCTCCTCGTCGAGAGCCACGATGTGAACCCAATCCGGATATTCGAGCACGTAATAGGGCGCGATCTCCGCGCCCTCGGCGGTCACGCAATCGTCGGCGCGCAGCTTGACCCAACGGTCGCGAATCACGTCTCGCGAGCTTTTCACGGTCCAGGGTCGGATGTCGGAGGGGTGATCGTCGGGTGTCGCTGTCATGAGCCGATCATCTAATTCCCGGCGCTCAACACTCAAGAAGAAAAATGTCCTGAAGGTCGGACCGGGTCGTCCTCCTCCTCTCCGTCGTGACCGGCCCGTCCCGGCCATCCCGGTCCGAAAAGCACGGTGTTCCCATCAATCGGGATCGCCGGCACGAGGCCGGTGACGACATGGGGACCTGCACCCGATCACGGCTCGGGAAAGCTCAAGCAGTCAGAGAAACCTCGGGGAAGGAAGGATGCAGGAAAGCGGGTTTCTCCGGTTCGTTTCATGCTCTAAAGAATCCTGCAGACCTGACGGAGACGAATGTTGCGCGTCCTTGCCATCGATACCGCCCTCGGCGCCTGTTCGGCCTGCATCATCGAGGCCGGAGAGACCGTGCCGCTGGCCGCCGAGACCATCCCCATGGATCGCGGCCATGCGGAAGCCCTGATGCCGCTCCTCGACCGGCTCTCCGCCCAGGTCGACGGCGGTTTCGAGAGCCTGCACCGGGTCGCCGTCACGGTCGGGCCGGGCAGCTACACGGGCCTGAGGGTCGGCATCAGCGCCGCCCGCGGCATCGGCCTGGCGGCCGGGATCCCGGTTGTCGGGGTCGCGACGCTTTCGGCCTTCCTCGCCCCGATGATGGTCGGCGACAGGCGCGGGCTCTTCACCGCCGCCATCGACGCCAAGCACGGCCATATCTACATCCAGGCCATCGCGCCGGGCGGGCGCACGATCATTCCGCCGGGTCTCATGACCTATCGCGAGGCCATCCGGCTCCTCGGTTCCGGTCCGATCCTGGTCTCCGGCTCCGCCTCGGCCATGCTGGCCGCGGAAGCGCGCGCCCAAGGGGTCGAGGCCCATATCAGCGACGTCTCGGGCTTTCCCGATATCGCCTGGGTGGCCCGCCTCGGAGCCCTGGCCGATCCGACCCAGGCGTTGCCGAAGCCGCTTTACCTGCGCGAGCCCGATGCCAAGCCGCAGGACGGGGCCCGCATCGCCCGACAATAAGAACTCGCGCAATGAGCATCCTCGACCGCTTCATCCATCCGCCCGCCCCGCGCATCGAAGCGGTCGGGACCGAGGCCGCGGCCCGGCTCGCGGCCATCCATGCCTCGGCCTTCGCGCGGGCCTGGAGCACGCTGGATTTCGAGCGCCTGCTGGGCGAGCGCGGCGTCGTGGCCGATGGCCTTTTTCTCGGACATGCGACGAAACCCGCAGGCTTCGTCCTGTCGCGGATCGTGCTCGACGAGGCGGAAATCATCACGGTCGCCATCGCGCCGGAGGCTCGGGGCAAGGGCTTTGCCCGCCCGCTCCTCTCCCGCCATCTCGACGAGCTCTCCCGGCGGGGCGTGGCCCGTGTGCATCTGGAGGTCGAGGAGGGCAACGCGCCCGCCATCGCCCTCTACCGGCGCGTCGGTTTTCGGGACGTCGGGCGACGGGAAGGCTATTATCGGAAAGCCGACGGAACGAAGGTTGCGGCCCTCACCATGGCTTTGGCCCTATAGCCCACTTTGCTTCCCTCGCTTATAAGCCACTCCAAGGAGCGAGTAAGCCTTGGTCACACGAAACAGCACCTCCGCCAAACCGCGCCGGTCTGATGCGATCGAGCGCGCCTGCCGCGACAAGGGCCTGCGCATGACGGGCCAGCGCCGGATCATCGCGCGGGTTCTCGATTCGGCCGAGGACCATCCCGACGTGGTGGAGCTGCACCGGCGCGCCGCCGCGGTGGACGACCGGATCTCGCTCTCCACGGTCTATCGCACGGTCAAACTGTTCGAGACCGAAGGCATCCTGGACCGGCTCGACTTCCGCGACGGGCGCTCGCGCTACGAGCAGGCGGCGCGGGAGCACCACGACCACCTCATCAATCTCGAGACCGGCGATGTGATCGAGTTCCGCTCCGAGGAGATCGAGGCGCTGCAGAACGAGATCGCCAAGCGACTCGGCTACAAGGTCGTCTATCACCGGCTCGAGCTCTACGCGGTGCCCCTGGACAAGGACGACGCGTGACGAAACCCGGTGTCGTCCTACGGCTCCTGCTGCTCGGCCTGTGCAGCCTCGTGCTCGTGCCGCTGCAGATCCTGGCCCTTCGCCTCGGCTGGTCGTCGGTGCTGCATGTGCTGCCCGTGTGGTTTCACAGGATCCTGATGAGGCTCTTCAACGTGCGCGTGATCGAGCGGGGAACGCCGCCGGGCAAGGCGCCCACCATCGTGCTGGCGAACCATGTCTCCTGGCTCGACATCCCGGTGATCGGCTCCCTGCGCCCGCTCTCGTTCATCGCCAAGTCGGAGATCGAGACCTGGCCCGTGGTCGGCCTGTTCGCGCGGCTCCAGCGCTCGGTCTTCATCGACCGCCAGCGCCGCAAGGCCACCGCGGAGGTGAACGACGCCCTCGCCCACCGGCTGGTGAAGGGCGAGGCGATCGTGCTGTTTGCGGAAGGCACCACCGGCGACGGCAACCGCCTCCTGCCCTTCCGTTCCTCCCTCGTGGGCGCGGCCCAGACCGCGCTTATGCACGACAGCGTCGAGCGCGTTTATCTGCAGCCGCTCGCCATCTCCTATACCGGCCGCAACGGCCTGCCGGTGACCCGGCGCGAGCGTCCCTTCATCGCCTGGTACGGCGACATGGATCTTGGACCCCATCTCAAGATGTTCGTCCAGGGCATCCCGCTCGACGTGGTGGTCACCTGGGGCGAGCCGATCCCCTTCAACGGCAACCGCAAACAGGCCACAGCCTCCGCCGAGGCCGAGGTGCGGCGGGCGTTGAAGGCGGCTTGACCGTTGTCATCCCCGGCGCACGAAGTGCGGGAAGGGGATCTACCATCAAGCTCTGCACGATGGATTCCCTTCCCCTGCGCTTCGCTCCGGCCGGGAATGACACAGTTGGATTACACCCTCCCCGCCTCGGCATGCATCGCCGCCTCCTCCAACAGCCACCCCCGAAAGGCTGCGAGGGCGGGCCGGTCGGCAGTGGCTTCCGGGCAGACGACGTAATACTGGTAGGATCCCTTCACCTGCTGCGGAAACGGCTGGACGAGGCGTCCGGCCTGCAGGTAATCGCCGATCAGCACGTTGGTCGCGAGCGCCACGCCCTGGCCGGACGCTGCGGCCTGGAGGCAGAGATAGGTATGGGGAAAGCGCGGGCCGCGCGAGGTGTCGAGGCCGGTGACGCCGACGGCGGCGAGCCAGCGATCCCAGGTGGTGTAGTCGGGGATGCTGTAGACGCTCTCGTGCAGCAGGGTGTGGTGGCGCAGATCCGCCGGCTCGTTCAGGGGGCGGTCGGGGTCGCCCAGCAGCGACGCGCTGCAGACGGCGAAGAAATATTCCTCCATCAGGAGATTCGAGCGAAGGCCCGGATAGTTCCCCCGGCCGAAGCGGATCGCCACGTCCACGTCCTCCCGGGCAAAGTCCGTCAGCCGCGTATCGACGGAGACCCGTACCTCCAGGTCGGGATGCTGCTCCTTCAGGGAGCCCAACCGGGGGATCAGCCATCCCGCGGCGAAGCTCGGCATGGAACTCACCGTGATCACGTTGGACCGGTCGGACCGCAGGGCCTGCGCGGTCGCATGGTCGAGGCGGTCGAGGATGTCGGACAGGGAGGCGGCGTAATGCTCGCCCAGCGGCGTCAGCGCCACGCCGCGGCTGGGCTGGCGCAGGAAGAGAGGACGCCCGAGCCAGGCCTCCAGCGCCTTCACCTGCTGGCCCACGGCGCTCGCCGTGACGGCGATCTCGTCGCCCGCCTTCTCGAAATTCAGGTGGCGGGCCGCCGCCTCGAAGGCGCGCAGGGCATTGAGCGGAGGAAGACGTCTGCGAGACATAGGATATCCGGATGACATGCCCAAGTTTTCCTTGGGCATAGCGCAAGAACTTCTCGTTTGCTTATAACCTACCATGAGAGCACATTTCCCTCAATGGAACGCCGTTGAAGGAGATCCCCCATGGCGATCGGATATGCCGCAGGAAATCTTGGGCTTGCATCGGCCCGTCGCGAACGCAGGAATGTGCTGCTGCAGCTTCTGCTCAGGTATGAAGCTTGGCTCGATGCGCGCAGGAACGCCAAGGCCCTGTACCGGATGGACGACCGGGAACTCGCCGATATCGGGTTGTCGCGAGCCGACGTTGAGGTCTTGAATGTCGCCTCCTGGCAGGATCACCTGCCTGCCACCTTCAGCCGATGAAGTCTCGAAAGGCACCCCAATGAAGCTCTATTCCGGTCCGGTGAGTCTCTTCTCCCGCAAGGTCGAGATCGGCCTTCACGAGAAGGGACTCGCTTTCGAGCAGATCCTGGTGCCGTTCACGCAGACCGCGGGCTACAGCCCCAGGAACCCGGACGTGCTGGCCATCAACCCCAAGGCACAGGTCCCGGTCCTCGTCGACGGGGACCTGTCGCTCTACGATTCGACCGTGATCCTGGAATACTTGGACGAGGCCTATCCGGATCCGCCGCTTTACCCGAAGACGCCGGTGGAGCGGGCCCGGTGCCGGCTCTTCGATGTGTTCGGCGACGAGGTCATGCTGGCCCCCTTGCGCTTCCTGATGCACCGTACCGAGCCGAAGCCCGACGATCCGCAGCGCTGGAGCGCGAAGGAAGACAAGGCCCGGGAGGCTGAAGCGGCTCTGGCCGGCCATTTTGCCGAGATCGACCGTGCACTCGAGGGCAGGAACTATCTCTGCGGCACCTTCTCGGCTGCCGACATCGCCGTTTTCATGGCTGTCTTCTGGACCCGCCGCCTGGGCGGCCCGTCCTTGAAGGGCCACGAGGCGCTGGCCTCCTGGTACGGGAGGCTGAGAGCGCGACCGGCTTTTGCGCGTGTGATCGAGGAAATCCGTGCGGCGGATGCGGAATTGTCGGCTCCGGTCGAAGGGGCGTTTGCGGAGTGAAGCTTTCAGAAGCGCGTCCCGCGGCAAGAGTAACATCCGTCCTCACCCACCCGTTCGCCCGAACCAGAGGCTGAACAAGGCGGCGAGCGAAACGAGCGCCAGGAAGCCGTTGAAGGCCAGAAGCAGGAAGGGCGGGATGCGCTGCACGTCCGGCTGCGGCGGCTGCGAGCCGGTAAAGACCTGGCGCCAGACGGCGGCCGTGAAGCAGAAGGCGCTGAACAGGACCAGGACCGAGCCGGTGGAGACGATCATCCAGTCCGGCACCACACCCTCCAAGAGCTTCTTCGCCCCGATGCCGGAGGCGAGCGATGCCAGACCCGTCCGCACCCAGGCCGCATAGGTCCGCTCGGCGGCGAAGACCGTTCGGTTGGCGGCGAGTTCCGTGCGCCGGTCGGCGCTGTCCTTCATCTGCACGCTGGCTTTGGCGGTCGTCTTGGCCGCCGCCTGCGTGTGTTCGGCCGCTTCCTGGGTGTGCTCGGCGGCCTCTCTGGCGTTCTCTGCGCTGCGCTTGAGCTTTTCTTCGACCGGCTGCGTCATGCATCCTCCATTCATCTGGGGGCACAACGCCCAAGATTATGGAAAGGTCGGCGCGCTCAAAGCCTTCTCAGTGCCACCGTCTCGATCCGGTGGCTCGGGCCCTTCTTGAGGATCAGGCTCGCCCGCTGGCGGGTCGGCACGATGTTTTCCTGCAGGTTCACCAGGTTGATCCGGTTCCATAAGCCGTCCGCGATGGCGATGGCCTCGGCTTCCGCGAGTTCCGCATAGCGCCGGAAATAGGACAGCGGATCCCGGAAGGCGGTGTGGCGCAGGCGCAGGAACCGGTTCACGTACCAGCGGTGCAGGTCGATCTCGTCGGCGTCGATATAGACCGAGAAGTCGAAGAAATCTGACACGAAGGGAATGGCCGTGCCGTCCTTGGGCATGCGCGCCGGCTGGAGCACGTTGAGCCCCTCGACGATGAGGATGTCCGGCCGGTCGACAGTCGTTTCCTCGCCGGGCACCACGTCATAGACGAGGTGCGAATAGAGCGGCGCCTTCACGTTGCGCTTGCCGGCCTTGATGTCGGCGAGGAAATGCAGGAGCTTGCCCGTGTCGTAGCTTTCCGGAAAGCCCTTGCGCTCCATCAGTCCCAGGCGCGTCAGCTCGGCATTGGGCAGGAGGAACCCGTCCGTGGTGACGAGGTCGACCTTCGGGGTGTTGGGCCAGCGCGCCAGAAGGGCTTTCAGCACGCGGGCCGTGGTGGACTTGCCGACCGCCACCGAGCCCGCCACGCCGATGATGTAGGGCACCTTCTCCTGATGCTCCGCGAGGAGGAAGCGCTGGGTCGCCTTGAACAACCCTTGCGTCGCCGCGACGTAGAGAGACAGGAGGCGCGAGAGCGGCAGGTAGATCGCCGCCACCTCGTCGAGGGAAATCGGATCGTTGAGGGACTGGAGCTGCATCACCTCGTCGGCGGTCAGCGTCATCGGCGCATCGGCTCGCAGTTTCGCCCATTCATCGCGCGTGAACGTGCGGTAGGGCGAGACGCCGTCGTCGATCTCGGGCGAAACAACGTTGGGCTGGTCCATGCGAGCCCCCTTCTGCGAGGTCACAGCTTGCGCGCGGCCTTCTCGGCGAGCCCCGATTGCGCGGTGCGGCGTTCCAATTCGGCCATCACGTCAACTAGCGGAATATTCGCGCCCTGCAACACGACCAAAAGATGATACAGCACATCCGCCGCCTCGGCCGTGAGGTTTGCCCGGTCGCCCTGAACGGCCGCGATGGCGGCTTCCACGGCCTCCTCGCCCAGCTTCTTGGCCGCCTTGGCCGGCCCACCGCCGATCAGCTTGGCCGTGTAGGATTCTGTCGCCGGCGCGGCCGCGCGCTCGGCCACGATGCGGGCGAGATCGTCGAGGGTGAAGGAGGTCATGATTGGACTAGCCCGGTAAAGTGACGACAAGGGGACCGTTGCGGGTGGCGACGACCGTGTGCTCGTATTGCACTGTCGGGGCGCGCGGTTCGCTGAGCAAGGTCCATTCATCGTCGCCGTCCGTCGCCCAGTTCGCACCCAGCGACAGGAAGGGCTCGACCGTGAAGACGAGGCCCTCGTTCATGATCCGGCGCTCCGAGCGGTCCGGCCAGGTGGGGATTTCCCCCGGCTCTTCATGAAGGGAATGGCCGATGCCATGGCTCGCCAGGTTACGGACCAGGGTATAGCCGTTCTTCTCGGCGAACTGCCCGATGGCCTGGCCGATCCCGGCGATCGGCTTGTCGGCGCCGACCTGGCGCAAGCCGACCCACATGGCGCGCCGTCCGTCCTGGCAGAGCCGTTTCGTGGCATTCGTGACCGGCGGAACGGCGAAAGAGGCCCCGGTATCGGCATAGACCCCGTTCTTTTCCGCCGAGATATCGATGTTCACGAGGTCGCCGGCTTCGATCCGCCGGGGTCCCGGGATGCCGTGGGCAACCTGCTCGTTCACGCTGATGCAGGTTGCGCCGGGAAAATCGTAGACGAGCTCCGGACCGGAACGGGCACCGGCCTGTTCGAGGAGCCGGCGGCCGATCATGTCGAGCTCCGCCGTGGTCATCCCCGGCTCGAGGGCCGCAGCCATGGCCTCCAGGGTATTGGCGACGATCCTGCCAATCTCCTGGAGCTTGTTCAGATCATCCTCGTTGGAGACCGTCATGGGCCAAATTCCTTCCTCTGTCCGGGGCGGACATCAATGTCGACGAGCGGGATCCCGCGCCGGCTCATCGAGCCGCATCTTGAGACCTTTTCCGGCCATGTAGCCCTTGGCTTCCGAAATCGTGTGGGTGCCGAAGTGGAAGATGGACGCCGCGAGCACGGCGCTGGCATGACCATCTTTCACGCCATCGACCAGATGGTCGAGATTGCCGACGCCGCCCGAGGCGATGACGGGCACGGAGACCCCGTCCGCGATGGCGCGCACAAGCGCGAGATCGTAGCCGCCCTTGGTGCCGTCCCGGTCCATGGAGGTGACCAAAAGCTCCCCTGCCCCCAGTTCCGCCACCTGCCTAGCGAACGCGATGGCGTCGATGCCGGTGGCGGTGCGACCGCCATGGGTGAAGATTTCCCAAGCCGCGGGCTCACCCTCCTCCGACACCTTCTTGGCGTCGATGGCGACGACGATGCATTGAGCACCGAACTTTTCCGAAGCCTCGCGCACGAAATCCGGATTCTTCACCGCCGCCGTGTTGATCGAGACCTTGTCGGCCCCGGCGAGCAGGAGCTTGCGGATGTCCTCGACCGTGCGCACGCCGCCGCCGACGGTGAGAGGCATGAAGCAGGCCTCCGCCGTGCGCCGCACCGCGTCGAGCAGGATCCCCCTCGCCTCGTGGCTCGCGGTGATGTCGAGGAAGCAGAGTTCGTCGGCACCGGCCGCATCATAGGCCTTGGCCGCTTCCACGGGATCGCCCGCGTCGACAAGATCGACGAACTGCACGCCCTTCACGACGCGCCCGTCCTTCACGTCCAGGCAGGGAATGAGACGGACCTTGAGCATCAGGCGGGTTCCTTCCGCGCGGAGCGGAGCAGCGCAAGCGCCTCCTCCGGATCGATACGCCCGTCGTAGAGGGCCCGTCCGGAGATGGCGCCGTTGAGGACGGCGCAGTCGGGCTGGGTCAGGCGCTCGATATCGGCCATCGAGGCAAGCCCGCCCGAGGCGATGACCGGGATCGAGACGGCGCGGGCCAGCCCCAGGGTCATCGGGAAGTTGAGGCCCTTGAGAATGCCGTCGCGGGCGATGTCCGTGTAGATGATGGCGGCCACGCCTGCATCCTCGAAGCGGCGTCCGAGCTCCTCCGCCGACAGGGTCGAGGTCTGCGCCCAGCCCTCCACGGCGACCAGCCCGTCCTTGGCATCGATGCCGACAGCGATCTTGCCCGGATGGAGGCGCGCGGCTTCCCGCACGAAGGCCGGATCGCGCACGGCGGCCGTGCCGATGATGACACGGGACACGCCCTTTCCGAGCCAGCCGTCCACCGTCTTCATGTCGCGGATGCCGCCGCCGAGCTGCACCGGGATCGAGACGCGTTTCAGGATGGTCTCGACGGCGGAGGCGTTCATCGGCTTGCCGGCGAAGGCGCCGTCGAGGTCGACCACGTGCAGCCACTCGAAGCCTTGGGCCTCGAAAGTGGCGGCCTGGTCGGCCGGATCGTCGTTGAACACGGTCGCCTGGTCCATGTCGCCCTGAATGAGGCGGACGCAGCGGCCTTCCTTCAAATCGATGGCAGGATAAAGGATCACGGGCGCCACCTCAAAAAATTGGCGATGAGCTTGAGGCCGAGCGCCTGGCTCTTCTCGGGGTGAAACTGGGTGCCGACGAGGTTGTCCCGTCCGACGATGGCCGTCACCGGCCCGCCGTAATCGGTGGTGGCGACCACGTCGCCCGGGTTCGTCGGCGAAAGCGCGTAGGAATGCACGAAATAGGCATGAAGCCCGTCAGGCCCGGTCGGAATGCCCTCCAGCAGCGGGTGCGGCTTCGCCACTTCAAGCGTGTTCCAGCCCATATGCGGGATCTTCAGGGACGGATCGCTCGGGACGATGGGCTTCACGTCGCCGTGGATCCAGTCGAGCCCGTAGCTCGTCGTATGCTCCAGTCCCCGGGTCGCCATGAGCTGCATGCCGACGCAGATGCCGAGGAAGGGGCGCTTGTCCTCGTGGACCCGCCGCTGCATCGCCTCCACCATGCCGGGCACGGAATCGAGGCCGCGGCGGCAATCGGCGAAGGCGCCGACGCCCGGCAGGACGATCCAGTCCGCCTTGGCGACGAGGGCCGGGTCGGATGAGACGGTAATGGAGAGGTCGAGCTCGGCTTCCCGTGCCGCCCGCTCGAAAGCCTTCGCGGCGGAGTGCAGGTTGCCGGACCCGTAATCGATGATGACGACGCTCACCGGGGACGCTCCGCATCGGGAAAGAGGCCGATGACCGGCTCGGACCTCCGGGGGGTGGACAGGACGGCTGGGGATGCCGGGGTGCGCGGCAACGTGGAGGGCTTGGCTTCGAGCCAGCGGGCAAAGGCCTTGGCCTCCGCCTCGTCCTGGTCCTCCGCCGTGACCGCATCGACCAGGGGCAGGCCGCGGCGGTCTAAGGTCCAGCGTCGCAGGCTGTTGGCCTCGAGCCCGATCAAGGCCTGCAGCAGGAGCTGAGCGATGGAACCCGCGAGCGGATGCACATCGAGCAGGGTCAGGAGGCCGCCGAAGGCGAAGACGACGACCAGCACGCCGATCCCGGCGAGCCAGAGCCGGTGGTAGAAGAACCACAGGAAAGTGAAGAAGAAGGCTCCCCAGGAGAAGGCATCCTTCACGAGCTCGGATTCCTCCAGAGCCGTCGGATCACCCGGCCGCGCATCGCGCGGGAGGTGCAGCGTATAGGTGGTCATGGCGACGTTTCCTCAAGTCCCGTCCGGTGAGGTGACGCTGGCGTGTCCGCCGGACAGGGGTCTTGCTTAGAACTTAGAGCGTACCCTTGGTGGAGGGAACGCGGCCCTCTTCCCTTGGGTCCAGTGCCACGGCCTGACGCAAGGCCCGTGCCAAGCCCTTGAAGCAGCTCTCGGCGATATGATGGCTGTTCTCCCCGTAGAGCGTCTCCACGTGGAGCGTCAGGCCCGCATTGATGGCGAAGGCCTGATGGAATTCGCGCACCAGCTCGGTGTCGAAAACGCCGATCTTCTCGGTCGGGAAGGTGGTCCGGAACACCAGGAAGGGGCGGCCCGAGATGTCGAGGGCGACGCGCGTCAAGGTCTCGTCCATCGGAAGATGGATGTCGGCATAGCGCGAGATGCCCTTTTTATCGCCAAGCGCCTGCAGGATGGCCTGACCGAGCGCGATGCCCGTATCCTCGGTCGTATGATGCTGGTCCACATGCAGGTCACCGGTCACCTTCACGGTCAGGTCGAAGAGACCGTGTCGGGCAAACAGTTCGAGCATATGGTCGAGGAAGCCGACCCCCGTGGAGATCTCGGCCTTGCCGGTGCCATCGAGGGCAATCGACACGGCGACATCGGTCTCGGCGGTGCGACGGCTGACGCTCGCGGAGCGCATCATCAAAATCCTTTGCGGAACCAGAGACGGGCCTTCTAGCAAGCTGCGACGAGAAATGCCACCCAGGGCGTGGTTCGGCATGCGTCCCTTTTCAGGGTGTTATGAGGTCGGGGTGCCCTCCCAGGTCGTGGCCGGCCCTGTGCCGGCCATCCCGATACGGACAAGCTCAGCGCTTCATGCAATCGAAATCACCGGGACAAGCCCGGTGATGACGAAGGAGGGCGTCACGAAGCATTCGCGTTGTTTTCAGGCTATGAATGACTAAGTGAGGGACCGAACGATTGTTTCCTTCCTGCCCGCCGGAGCCTCTGCCTTGTCCGAAGACGCCACCCCTCGCATGCATGCCACCACGATCCTCATGGTCCGCAAGGGCGGCCGCGTCGTCATCGGCGGCGACGGGCAGGTGAGCCTCGGCCAGACCGTCGTGAAGGGCAATGCGAAAAAGGTCCGCCGTCTCGCCAAGGGCGGTGTGATCGGCGGCTTTGCCGGGTCCACGGCCGACGCCTTCACCCTGTTCGAGCGGCTGGAAGCCAAGCTCGAGCAATATCCCGGTCAGCTCACCCGCGCCTGCGTCGAGCTGACCAAGGATTGGCGCACCGACCGTTACCTGCGCCGCCTGGAGGCCATGATGCTCGTCGCCGACAAGGAGGTGGGCCTGCTCCTCTCCGGCGCGGGCGACGTGCTGGAGCCGGAGAACGGCATCATGGCGATCGGCTCCGGCGGCAATTATGCGCTGGCCGCCGCCAGGGCCCTCGCCGATTCCGACATGGACGCGGAAGCCATCGTGCGTCGGTCCCTCGCCATCGCGGCCGAGATCTGCGTCTATACCAACGCCAACATCGTCATCGAGACGCTCGATGAAACCTGATGGCCCGTCATGGTCGGGCACCCCTCGGCCATCCACGTCTTTACCCTCTCCACGCCGATGGGCGCGGATCTCCGGATCAAGTCCGGAAATGACGATCACTCTTTGAGCCAAGACATCTCATGACCACGTTTTCTCCCCGCGAAATCGTTTCCGAACTCGACCGCTACATCGTCGGCCAGAACGACGCCAAGCGCGCGGTCGCGATTGCCCTGCGCAACCGCTGGCGCCGGCAGCAGCTCGAAGGCAGCCTGCGCGAAGAGGTGGCGCCGAAGAACATCCTCATGATCGGCCCGACCGGCTGCGGCAAGACCGAGATCTCCCGCCGCCTCGCCAAGCTTGCGGGCGCGCCCTTCCTCAAGGTCGAAGCGACCAAGTTCACGGAAGTGGGCTATGTGGGCCGCGACGTGGAGCAGATCGTGCGCGACCTGGTGGAGATCGGCATCGGCCTCGTGAAGGATGAGCGCCGCCGGCAGGTGCAGGCGAAGGCGCATGTGGCGGCTGAGGAGCGCGTGCTCGACGCGCTCGTCGGCTCGACCGCCAGCGCCGCCACGCGCGATGCGTTCCGGCGCAAGCTGCGCGCCAATGAGCTCGACGACAAGGAGATCGAGATTGAACTGCAATCGGGCGGAGGGCAAGGGATGCCGATGTTCGAGATTCCCGGCATGCCCGGGGCTTCGGTCGGCGCGATCAACCTTTCCGACATGTTCGGCAAGGCCTTCGGCGGACAACGCAAGACCCGGCGCACCACCGTGCGCGAGGCCTACGAGCCGCTGGTCACGGAAGAGGCCGACAAGATGCTCGACCAGGACGCCATCGTCCAGGAAGCCCTGCGGCAGGTGGAGAACAACGGCATCGTGTTCCTCGACGAGATCGACAAGATCGCCGGCCGCGAGGGTCGCACCGGCGCGGACGTGTCGCGAGAAGGCGTGCAGCGCGATCTGCTGCCGCTGATCGAGGGCACGACCGTATCGACGAAGCATGGCTCGGTGAAGACCGATCACATCCTCTTCATCGCCTCCGGCGCGTTCCATGTGTCGAAGCCGTCCGACCTTCTGCCCGAACTGCAGGGTCGCCTGCCGATCCGCGTCGAGCTTTCGCCGCTGACAGTGGAGGATTTCAAGCGCATCCTCACGGAAACGGAAGCGAGCCTCATCAAGCAATCGGTTGCGCTGATGCAGACGGAAGGCGTGAACCTCGTCTTCACGGACGACGCCATCGATGCGCTTGCCCAAGTGGCCGTCGACGTGAACAACTCGGTCGAGAACATCGGGGCACGCCGCCTGCAGACGGTGCTGGAGCGCGTGCTCGACGACGTCTCGTTCACCGCGCCCGACCGTTCGGGAGAAACGGTGACCGTCGATGCCGCCTATGTGCGCGGCGAGGTCGAGACACTGGCGAAGAACACGGACCTGAGCCGGTTTATTTTGTAGTACCGGACCGTCATTCCGGGGCGGCTCGCAAGAGCCGGGCCCGGAACTCATATCCGCTGCCGGTCCAAGGAAACCGCGTGACGCCGATCGCTCATGCCTTCTACGTCGTGGTTATGGGTTCCGGGCTCGCCTGCGGCGCCCCGGAATGACCGCGGTATCCGCATTTGGAACCACTGTCCCGATTCGCGACTTGCATCGGGATGAATCCGGACCTGCAGGACCTGAAAGAGAAGGCGCTGGCGATCCATCGGCGTCTCTGCGCGGTCTATGGCTGTCCGATTCCTTATTTTCATTCCCTTGATCCCCTCAGCGAACTGATCTCCTCGCTTCTCTCCCATCGCACCCGCAACGCGGATTCGGGACGCGCCTTCAAGGCCCTCAAGGCACGCTATGCGGATTGGCGCGCGATGATGAACGCGCCGACGGAGGAGGTGGAGGAAACGATCCAGGGCGTCACGTGGCCCGAGCAGAAGGCACCGCGTCTTCAAGCGGTGCTGCGCGCCATCGAGGAGCGCCATGGCGGCCTGTCGCTCGACTTCCTCGCGACCATGCCGGTCGAGGAAGCGCGGGCGTGGCTCGAGAGCATTCCGGGAATCGGGCCGAAGACCAGCGCGGCCGTGCTGTCGTTCTCGGTGCTGCGGAAGGCCGCTCTCCCGGTGGACAGCCATCATCACCGCGTCGCCCAACGCACGGGGCTCATCCCGCTGTCGACGGCAGTCGGGCCGTCCCACGCGGCGCTTGCCGCCCTGCTGCCCGAGGACTGGGACGCGCAGGCCGTCTATGATCATCACGAGGTCCTGATGCTGCACGGCCAGCGCTGCTGCTTCTTAAAAAATCCGGCCTGCGGGCGCTGTGCGGTCCTCGATCTCTGCCCGACCGGGCAGGGACGGATGGAGGGCAGACGAAGCGTTGCGCGACAGCCCGAGATGGCGCCGGACCTTCTTCGCACCTCACGTTCCCGCGAGCGTTGAAGAGAACCGCTCGAAAGCGGAACCATTCAAAAGTTTCCCGCGTTCTCCTCCCAGGTGGGAGGAGCCGGCCATGCGAAAACTCATCTTCGCCGCCTTGGCCACAGCCGTGCTCGTTCCGGTGTCTTTATTTGCCGGTTCAGCCTCCGCGCAGGTGGTGCCGTTTTCGAAATTCCAGCAGCTGCTCGATCACGATCAGATCACGATTGCCTATGCCGCTCGCGGCGGCCGTGGTGGTGGTGGTGGGCGCGTCCATGGTGCCGCCATGAGAAGACCTGTCGGGATGCACGCCGGCGGTTATCGGGGCTATCGCGGCAATGTAGCCCGTGCTGGCATGTATCGGGGTAACGTGGCCCGTGCCGGCGTCTATCGAGGCAATGTCGCGCGTGCAGGGGCCTATCGCGGCGTTGCGGCCCGTTCCTATGCGGGTCGTTATTACAACGGCCGTTATTACAATGGTCGCTATTATAATCGCCCCTATGCCGCCTATGGGCGACCCTATTATCGCGGCGCGTATTACGGCGGATATTATCGTCCGTATTATGGAGGTTCTTACTACCCCTACGGCTACGGTGCCGCAGCAGCAACGGGCGCTCTGATTGGCGGCGCCATCGCATCGCAGCCTGTCGTGACGGGAAGCGTAGGGGCCAATGGCTCCGCCTATTGTGCGCAGCGTTACAGATCCTACAATCCCGCAACCGGCACGTTTACTGGATACGATGGACGGCAGCATTCCTGCCCCTGACGATCATATTCTTCCGCAGAGTCAGACGGGCCTTCTCGGCCCGTCTTGTCTTTTAGGCCGCTTCCGTTGGCTCATGGGTTTCGGCCTTACAGGTAAAGATTCTCTTCAACGATCAAGAACCCTCACATTCCCGCGAGATATGACCCAAGATTCCTAAAGTGAGGAACGACCTCCGCGTGAAAGGCGTTCGCTTCCAACGATTGGAGGAGTTTTCTCATGCGTAAGTTTGCACTGGCTGCCGTCGCTGTGGCGGCCCTTGGGTCTTTCGGCCTTGCCGCTCCGGCTTCCGCTGCCGAGGCTCAGACGGCTCCCGTCAAGGAACTCGCTGCCGCCATGAAGAAGGGCGAGGTTCAGTCCGATTACGTGCAGTATCGCCGCTATTATCGTGGCGGCCCGCGCTACGTGGAGCGGCGCTACTATGGCCCACGCCGCTATTATGGCGACCGCGGCTACTACTACCGTCGCGACCGCGGCAATGCTCTGGCCGCCGGCGCCCTGGGTCTCGCAACCGGCGCCATCATCGGCGGCGCCATCGCCCAGTCGCAGGCTCAGGCCGCTCCGACCTATGTGGCGCCGGGTGGCAGCGCAGCCGGTTATTGCGCCCAGCGCTTCAAGTCGTACGACCCGGCTTCGGGCACCTATCTGGGCTACGACGGCCTGCGTCATCCCTGCCCATAACCAAAGCGAAGCATGAATGAACGAAGCGGGCCGAGCGGCCCGCTTCTTATTGGCCGACATGTCTCACGCATCGGCGCTCAAATGATCCAGATGTCAGCGGCGCTCAGGGCCATCTTGGCTTTCACGGTGGCGAACTTGATCGCGGCCTGATGACCGCTGCCGTCCGGATCGTACGACAGGACGCCCGTAGACTTGTTGTAGCCGATACGATCGTTGGCATCCTTGGCCGAAGTCCCAACATAGAACTTGTCCTTGGAGAGCTTGACCGGTTTCGACAGCGATCCCTTTCCCACGCCCTTGAAGAATTTGTCGTCGATCAGGATGCGGTCTTCCTTGAGCGTGAAGGCTTACAGTATGCGCAGCGAAGACAAGCGCTGTTTTCTGGTAATCGTTTGCTGGGCTGAAGCGACTGTTCCCGTCGCCATCCAAACCCGTTTCGCCCTGTCCGTAATTGGTCCCATACTCAGCTGCACTGGTGGGAAATCCATACGTCAGATCGTTATGGTCCAGGCGTTTCCGATCAATAAGGCATCGATAGAAGTATTTCCGCTGGATTGAACGGTGTGTGACGTAGTTGAACTACCTGAGAAAGCAGGCATGACTGTAAATAATGAGTTTTGTGACATAGCAGCCCCGGACATAAACAAGCTTTTGCAACTTTGTCATATTTCTATATAACTGCGAAAGCTGGATTCTTAGTCCGGGGCGGAGTTTAGCTCTTAGATTGCCGCGATCACCGCGATCTCGACCTTGAAGGCCGGGGCGGCGAGCTTTGCCTCGACGGTGGCGCGGGCAGGCGCATTGCCGGCGGAGACCCAGGAATCCCACACGGCGTTCATCTCCTGGAACGTGCCCATGTCGGTGAGCCAGATATTGGCCATCAGGATCTTCGACTTGTCCGTACCGGCCTCGGCCAGCAGGCTGTCGATGATCGAGAGGATCTCCTTCGTCTGCTCCGTGACGCTTTGCCCGGCGGTCTGGCTGGCGACCTGGCCGGCGAGATAGACCGTGTTGCCGTGAACGACCGCGCCGCTCATGCGCGGGCCCGGCTTGATGCGTTGAATCGTCATGACGTGCCTCTTTCCAGTCGATGAGGCTGCCCTTTTGGCCGCCCGGGAGCGAGGCGTAAAGGGCCGGCGTCCAAATTATGTGGATTGCTCAGGCTCTCCGGCAATCGGGGAACCGGGCCGCCTCGGGGTCGTTCATGGCTTACCTGTGATGCGTATCGAGAACCGTTCCGTTCGAACAGGGTGCATCATGTCAAAGAAACTTCTCTTGAGCTTCAGCATCGCGGCAGCCCTGGCGGGCTCGTCTTACGCTCTCGCCAAGGACCAGCCGAACCAGGCCTTCATCAAGAAGGCGATCGAGGGCAACCTCGCGGAGGTCGCCGTGGGTCAGCTCGCCCAGCAGAAAGGCGGCAGCGACGGGGTCAAGAACTTCGGCCGCCAGCTCGAGACGGATCATTCCGCCGCGAACGAGAAAGCCATGTCCGTGGCAAGCTCCCTCAACGTGACGCCGCCGACCGAGCCCGGCAAGGCGCAGAAGGCGGTCTACCAGAAACTCTCCAAGCTCTCGGGCGCTGCCTTCGACCGCGAGTTCATCAAGGAGGCAGTGGCCGACCACAAGAAGGATGTCGCGGACTACGAAAAGGAATCCAAGCGGCAGAACGATCCTGCGGCTTCCTATGCCAGCGAGACCCTGCCGACGCTGCAGAACCATCTGCAGACGGCGCAGTCCCTGTCTGCGGCGAAAACGCAGTAGAATCGCCTGTTCGCATGAAGCCGCGGGCGTGAATTCGAATTGAAGCCCGACGCTGAGAGCATCGTGCGGCCTTTCGGGTCCGCTCGAAACGATGCTCTCATCAAAAAGAAGGCATCGGATGGGATCCCGAAAGTGGGTTCACTTTTGGCTCCGATGCTTAGTAAAGCGTCGCCTTCTGTCGTTCGGGCAGTGCCTTGTCGTAAGCCTCGCCGTCGAAACGGTCGGGGCTCAGGGCTGCGAGGATCTGACCTGCGCTCGGCAACGAACTGCGAGCCACATGCTTGTCCGGATTCCACAATTCCGACCGCAGGATCGCACGGGCGCATTGGAAAAACACCGCATCGACCGTGATCGTGAGCACGGATTTCGGTGCCTTGCCGTCGATGGCGAAGCTTTCGAGCACGGCAGGCTCCACCGAGATCACGGCGCGGCCGTTGACCCGCAGGGTCTCGCCGATCCCGGGAATCAGGAACAGCAGCGCCACGCTTGGATCGCGCACGATGTTGCGCAGGGAATCGATGCGGTTGTTGCCGCGCCGGTCGGGCAGGAGCAGGGTTCTTTCGTCCTGCACCCGCACGAAGCCCGGCCCGTCGCCGCGCGGCGAGCAATCGAGGCCTTCCGGCCCGCGGGTGGCCAGGGCCACGAAGGGCGCGGCCTCGATGAAGGCCCGGTACTCGGGAATCACCCTGTCCGTTTCTTTCAGGAGCGATCCCTTGTTGACCTCGCCATAAAGCGATTCGAGCTCGGACAGGGTCGTAATGGTGTTGGGCATGTCTCGCGTATCGGTACAGGGATCGTGATTTGACAATCCGCACCTTGGTGCAACTGCATAGCGGCAGGCAAGCCGAAAACTTGTGCGGCCAAGCCCATGTGTGAAAGACGTGTATGAGAAGCCTTCCAGGCAAACCGGCCCCTGAACCGCTTGGCACCGAGATCGCGATTCGGACGCGGGAGATCCGCCTGTTCACGGGCCTCGTGCTCGGCGCGTTCCTGCTCACCCATTTCTCCAATCACGCCCTCGGTCTCGTATCCGTCGAAGCGATGGAAGCCGGGCGCGCCTGGTTCAACCGCCTGTGGCGAAACCCGGTCGGTACCGTGCTCCTGTATGGATCGGTTCTCACGCATTTCCTGCTCGCCCTGCTGGCGCTCTACCGACGGCGGACCCTGCGGATGCCGATCCGCGAGGCGGCCCAGCTGATCCTGGGCTTGAGCCTGCCGTTTCTCCTCATCGCGCATGTGGTCGGGACGCGCATCGAATGGACCCTGACCGGGTACGATTCGAGCTACCTGGAGGTGGTCCGCAACCTGTGGATCGTCTATCCGGCCATCGGCGCCCGTCAGGCCCTGGCCCTCGTGATCGCCTGGCTGCACGGATGTCTTGGGATCTATTTCTGGCTGCGTCCAAAGCCGTGGTTTCCGCGCTTCGCGCTGCTTCTCTACACGGGCGCGCTCCTCATCCCGGTTCTTGCGCTTCTCGGCTTCGTGGAGGCAGGACGGGCATTGGCCGAGGCGCCGGAACGGTTCGGCCCCATCCCGGTTCCTCCCGCGTCCGATCTTCTGCCGCTGATCGGGCCGGGCCTTTACACGGCCTTCGGGGGAATGATCGCGGCAACGATTGCCGCCCGTCTCGCCCGCAGTCTGCGCCTGTGGTCGCGGCGGGTAAGGATCACCTATCCCAACGATCAGGTCGTCACCGTGCCCCTCGGCTTCAGCGTGCTGGAAGCAAGCCGCAGCGCGGGCATTCCGCATCTGTCGGTCTGCGGCGGACGAGGGCGCTGCTCGACCTGCCGGGTGCGGGTGCTCGATGGCCACCAGCGCCAGCCGCCCCCCACCGCGCAGGAACGTGGTACGCTGGCGCGCATCAAGGCGGGGCCGAACGTGCGGCTCGCCTGCCAGTTCCGTCCGACCCACGATGTCGCGGTGGTGCCGATCCTGTCCACGGGACGCAACGGCTTGACCGCGCTCGTGCGCGGCGGCAGGGCCCAGGGGCAGGAGCAGGAGATCGCCGTGCTGTTCTGCGATCTGCGCGGCTTCACGAGCCTTGCCGAGCGGCGCCTGCCCTTCGACACGGTCTTCATCCTCAACCGTTATTTCGAGGCGGTGGGCGAATCCGTCGAGGATGCGGGCGGCTATATCGACAAGTTCATCGGCGATGGGGTGTTGGCCCTCTTCGGCCTCAAGACCACGCCGCAGCAGGCCGCCAGGCAAGCCCTCGATGCCGCGCTCCGGATCAAGGCGGCGCTCACGCATCTCAACGAGGAATACGAGAGCGAATTCGAGCACCCCTTGAAGATCGCCATGGGCCTCCATGCCGGCCCCGCCATCGTCGGGCAGATGGGCTACGGCCAGGCCACCAGCCTGACCGCCGTGGGCGACACTATCAACGCGGCCAGCCGCCTCGAAGGTCTCGCCAAGGAACTCGACGTCGAGCTCGTGATATCCGAGGACCTCGCGACCCGGGCCGGCCTCGACCTCTCCGACCGCGACCGCCAGATCGTCCAGATCAGAGGGCGAGCCGCGCCTCTGGGAAGCTGGATCATTCCGGAAGCGGACAGCTTGGGGCGGTGACGCAAAGAGGTTTGTTCATCAGAGCGCGCCGGCTCCCTCGACGTGGCAACAAAAAAGCGCGGCTTTCACCGCGCTTTCTTTTGGCTTGAAGCGTTGAGCGATCTTACTCGCCGGCAGCCTTCTGCTGATCGCGCTGGGCGCGCTCGGCGTCACGCTCGGCCTTGAGCTGCTCGGTGATGTCCTCGCCGGTCTCTTGGTTGACGACCTTCATGGAGAGACGGACCTTGCCGCGCTCGTCCATGCCGAGGAACTTCACCTTCACCTTGTCGCCTTCCTTGACCACGTCCGTCACCTTGCCGACGCGGTTCTTGGCGAGCTCCGAGATGTGCACGAGGCCGTCGCGGGAACCGAAGAAGTTCACGAAGGCGCCGAACTCCATCACCTTCACGACCGTGCCGTCATAGATCACGTTGACCTCGGGCTCGGCGACGATGGAGCGGATCCAGTTGTAGGCGGCCTTGATCGACTTGCCGTCGGCGGACGCGATCTTGATGAGGCCGTCGTCGTTGATGTCGATCTTCGCGCCGGTCTTCTCCACGATCTCGCGGATGACCTTGCCGCCCGAACCGATGACTTCGCGGATCTTGTCGACCGGGATCTGCATGGTCTCGATGCGGGGAGCATGCTCGCCGAGCTCGGCGCGCGGGGCGGTCAGGGCCTTGTTCATCTCGGCCAGGATGTGACCGCGACCGTCCTTGGCCTGATCGAGCGCGACGCGCATGATCTCCTCGGTGATGCCGGCGATCTTGATGTCCATCTGGAGCGAGGTGATGCCCTGGTCCGTGCCGGCCACCTTGAAGTCCATGTCGCCGAGGTGATCCTCGTCGCCGAGAATGTCGGACAGGACCGCGAAGCGCTCACCCTCGAGGATGAGGCCCATGGCGATGCCCGCCACCGGACGGCGCAGGGGAACGCCCGCATCCATCAGCGACAGGGAGCCGCCGCAGACGGAGGCCATCGAGGACGAGCCGTTCGACTCGGTGATCTCGCTGACGACGCGGATCGTGTAGGGGAACTCATGCGACGGCGGCAGCATCGGGTGGATGGCGCGCCAGGCGAGCTTGCCGTGGCCGATTTCGCGGCGGCCGGGCGAGCCCATGCGGCCCGTCTCACCGACGGAATAGGGCGGGAAGTTGTAGTGCAGCAGGAAGGTTTCCTTGCGGGTGCCCTCCAGCTCGTCGATGAACTGCTCGTCCTCGCCGGTGCCGAGCGTGGTCACGACCAGCGCCTGGGTTTCGCCGCGGGTGAACACGGCCGAGCCGTGGGTGCGGGGCAGGACGCCGACTTCCGACAGGATCGGACGGACCGTCTTGAGGTCGCGGCCGTCGATGCGGGTGCCGGTGTCGAGGATGTTCCAGCGCACGACCTTGGCCTGGGCCTCCTTGAAGACCGCCTTGACCTTCTCCGGATCGAACTTCGCTTCGCCCTCGGCCGGGACCAGCGCGTCCATCACCTTCGCCTTCACGGCGTCGACGGCAGCGTAACGGTCCTGCTTCTTGGTGATCTTGTAGGCTTCGCGCAGGTCAGCCTCGGCGATGGCGAGCACGGCCTGCTCCACCTCGGACACGTCGGCCGGCTGGTAGTCGCGCGGCTCCTTGGCGGCCTTCTCGGCGAGGCGGATGATGGCCTCGATGACCGGCTGGAAGTGCTTGTGGCCGAACATCACGGCGCCGAGCATCACGTCCTCGGGCAGTTCCTTCGCCTCGGACTCGACCATGAGCACGGCCTCGGACGTACCGGCGACCACGAGATCGAGAGCGGAAGACTCCATCTCCTGAATCGGCGGGTTCAGCTTGTACTGGCCACCGATATAGCCGACGCGGGCGGCGCCCACCGGGCCCATGAAGGGAACGCCCGAGAGGGTCAGCGCGGCGGAAGCCGCCACCATGGCGACGATGTCCGGGTCATTCTCGAGGTCGTGCGAAAGCACGGTCACGACGACCTGCGTGTCGTTCTTGTAGCCCTCGACGAAGAGGGGGCGGATCGGGCGGTCGATCAGGCGGGAAACCAGGGTCTCCTTTTCGGTCGGACGGCCTTCGCGCTTGAAGTAGCCGCCCGGAATGCGGCCGGCCGCATAGGTGCGCTCCTGGTAGTTCACCGTGAGCGGGAAGAAGTCGACGCCGGCCTTCGGCTCCTTGGCCGACACGACGGTGGCGAGAACGGTGGTTTCACCGTAGGTGGCGACGACGGCGCCGTCGGCCTGGCGGGCCATCTTGCCCGTTTCGAGCACGAGCTTGCGCCCGGCCCAGATCAGTTCTTCGCGTTGGATATCGAACATGGCATGTCTTTCATGACAGCGGGGCGGGGGCTCGATGCCATGAGCAAGACGGCAAGAGGCTCGCCGGTGAGCAAGCTCACCTCCTAAGCCCCTTGCGATCCTGCCATGGTCATCGTGTCTGCCGCCTCCTTAAGATACACCGGGCTTGAAGCCTCGCAGTGTTGGAGAAACCGTCCGGAGCCGGGCTCCGGACGGGAGTTTTTCGAAAAAGCTTAGCGGCGGATGCCGAGCTTCTCGATCAGCACCTTGTAACGGTTCTCGTCCTTCTTCTTCAGATAGTCGAGAAGCGAACGGCGCGACGACACGAGCTTCAGAAGGCCACGACGGGAGTGGTTGTCCTTGGCGTGGGTCTTGAAGTGACCGGTCAGGTTGTTGATCCGCTCGGTCAGAATGGCAACCTGCACCTCGGGGGAGCCGGTGTCGCCAGCCTTCTGGGCGAATTCCTTAACAAGCGCGTTCTTGCGCTCAGCCGTAATCGACATCGTCAATCCTTTCAGGTTGGTTCGTCAGGAGACCTTGGGCCTTCAGGGCTTCGGGTCCGGGGCATCCGGAAGGGCCGGGCCGGGATGTCGTCCAGCGCGGTCCGAGTTCGGACGCGTCTTTCGGATCGTTTCGTCCGAAAAGATGGCGCACCATACACGAAAAGCACCCGAGTGCCAGAGAAATCGTTTTTCCCAAGCAGAGCAATAGGATGCGCCGTCCGGGCGGGTTCCTGGCGGAACAAGTTCTGGTGGCCATGGTTGGTCAACCAGACATCCCCAATATAGGAAGCCCGCAGCATGGTTGCCACCACAGCCGATCTCGCGTCCTCCGAGACCGTCAAGAACGTCTTCATCACCGGCGTCCAGAACGCTCACGCCCTCGAAAAGGAAGCGCTCCAGCTCATGCAGCGCCAGATCGAGCGTTTCGAGAACTATCCGGAAATGTCGCAGATCCTGAAGACGCACATCGCCGAGACGGAAGGTCAGATCCGCCGTCTTGACGAGATCCTGCACACGTTCGGCGAGGACCGGTCTATCCTGAAGGACATGGCCACCCAATTCATGGCCAACATGGCCGCCGCCGGCCACATGCCGATGGCCGACGAGGTGATCAAGAACACCTTCGCCAACCACGCCTTCGAGAATTTCGAGATCGCCGCCTATACGTCGCTGATCGCCATGGCCGAGGTGTCCGGGCACCAGCGGTTCATCCCGGCTCTCGAGGAGACCCTTCGCGAAGAGCAGAAAACCGCGCAGCTGATCCGCGACCAGATCGTGCCGATCACGCAGAAATACCTCATGCGCGAGGCGCAGGGTTTGAAGGCGGACCGGTAAAGTCCGCGTCGGACACGCCCCTCGCTGTCATTCCGGGGCGCCGCAGGCGAACCCGGAACCCATAACACAACGTATCAAGAAGGCATGACCACCGTTAGGCGTCTTCCTGTATTGTCAGCGGTTATGGGTTCCGCTTCACGGCCCCGGAATGACGGGGAGCAGGGTTTCAGCCACCCAGGTTGAAGACCCGGTGCGGCACCAGCTCGCCGCGCTCGACGTCGCCGACCGCGATGAGGACGCCGTTGCAGGTGGCGTAGACCTTGCCGGACAGAGGCGTCTCGCGGCCGCGCAGGATGATGGACTGGCCGCGCATCAGGCGTCCTGCCATGTCCCGGCTCACCGCGATGGAGGGGATCTCGCTGAGCGCGATCTCCACCGGGCGTAGGGCCGCCGGATCGGTGGGGACCTTGTCGACAGAGATGGCGTCGTGCTCCGTAAACGGCCCGACGCGGGTGCGCCGCAGGGCCGCGATATGGCCGAGGCATCCCAAGGCGCGGCCGAGATCGCGTGCGATGGCACGGACATAGGTACCCTTGCCGCAATCGGCCTCGATCACGGAGCGATTGCCCTGGTGATGAATCAGGGCCAGCCGGTCGATTTCCACGGTACGCGGCTGCAGTTCTACGACTTCGCCGTCGCGGGCGAGATCATAGGCGCGCTCGCCCTGGATCTTGATGGCGGAGAATCGGGGCGGCACCTGCTGGACCTGTCCGGTAAAGCGCGGCAGGAAGGCCTCGATCTCGGCAGGGTCCGGAAGCCTGTCGGTCGTCTCGACCACGTCGCCCTCGGTGTCGTCGGTCGTCGTCTCCGAACCCCAGGCCACGGTGAAGACGTAGGATTTGCGCCCGTCCATGACAAAGGGCACCGTCTTGGTGGCTTCACCGAGCGCAATCGGCAGGATGCCGGAGGCGAGCGGATCGAGGGTGCCGGCATGGCCGGCCTTCTTGGCGGAGAGACCCCGCTTGACCATGGCAACCGCATGGGTCGAGGTCATGCCGACGCCCTTGTCGAGGATGATCCATCCATTGACGTCGCGCTTCTTCGGTCGGTTGCCGTGCGGCCTCCGCTGCGGGCGTTCTTCGCTCATGATTCCTGCTCGCTGTCGTCGTCGGCGATGTCGGCTGCCGGCTTCGCCGTATCGCGGGCGACGCGCTCCGAGCGCAGCAGCGAGTCGATCCGCGCGGCCTCGTCGAAGCTTTCGTCGCGGCGGAAGCGCAGGTCGGGGGCGAATTTCAGGTTGACGCGCCGGGCGACCTCCTGGCGCAGGACCTTCTTGTTCTTCTCCAGCGCACGGATCACCGCATCCTCGTCCTTGCCGCCGAGCGGCATGACATAGGCGGTCGCGAGCTTGAGATCGGGCGACATGCGCACTTCGGGAATGGTGATGACGTTCTTCGTCAGCACGCCGTCCTGCAGGTCGCCGCGGGAGAGAACCTCGGCAAGCGCATGTCGTATGAGCTCGGCAACGCGCTGCTGGCGCTGGGAAGGCCCGGTGGTTTGTTCGAAACGTTTAGCCATTTTTATTTCTCCGGGATTGGACCGGACACAGGTGCGAGGTGCCGGTGGCCGGCCACCTCGGTTCGGCAGGAACTCTGTCCATGAAAGCGAGATCACCGGGACAAGCCCGGTGATCTCAGATTGTTCAGGGATGAGCGCGAAGCGGCGGCTTACAGCGTCCGCTTCACCTCTTCCACGCGATAGCACTCGATGAGATCGCCGACGCGCATGTCCTGGTAGTTCTCGAAGGACATACCGCATTCCTGGCCCGAGGTGACTTCGCGGGCATCGTCCTTGAAGCGCTTGAGCTGCGAGAGCCGGCCTTCGTGGATGACCACGTTGTCGCGGATCAGGCGGACATGGGCGCCGCGCTGGACCACGCCGTCGAGGACGCGGCAGCCGGCGATCTTGCCGACCTTCGAGACGTTGAACACCTCGAGGACCTGGGCCTCGCCGAGCCGCTCTTCCCGCAGGGTCGGGGCGAGCAGACCGGACATCGCCGCTTTCACGTCATCCACGAGGTCGTAGATGATGTTGTAGTAGCGGATCTCGATGCCGGCGCGCTCGGCCGCCTCGCGCGCTTCCTTGTGGGCACGCACGTTGAAGCCGAGGATGATGGCGCCGGAGGCTTCCGCCAGCGTTACGTCGGATTCCGAGATGCCGCCGACGCCGGCCTGAACCACGCGGGCCCCGACCTCTTCGTTGCCGACCTTCTCGAGAGCTCCCACGATCGCTTCCGCCGAGCCCTGCACGTCCGCCCGGACCACGAGCGGGAATTCCTTGCGGCCCGCTCCGGCCTTGAGATCGCGCATCATGTCGACGAGCGTGCGTCCGGCCGAGCCCATGCGGGCGGCGGCGCGTTCGCGCTTCTGACGGGCGCGGTACTCGGTGATCTCGCGGGCACGAGCCTCGGACTCGACCACCGCCACGCGGTCGCCGGCTTCGGGCGTGCCGTTGAAGCCCAGGACCTCGACCGGAACCGAAGGACCTGCCTCCTTCACGTTCGCGCCCAGGTCGTTGATCAAAGCACGCACGCGACCCCATTCAGCGCCGGCCACCACGATGTCGCCGGTGTGCAGGGTGCCGCGCTGGACGAGCACGGTGGCCACGGGACCGCGACCGCGATCGAGCTTCGCCTCGATGACGGTGCCTTCGGCCGAACGCTCCGGATTGGCCTTGAGATCGAGGATCTCGGCCTGGAGCTGGAGGCCTTCGAGCAGGCTTTCGAGGCCGGTGCCAGTCTTGGCCGACACCTCGAACTCGAGCGTCTCGCCGCCCATCGACTCGACGACGATGGAATGCTGCAGCAGCTCGGTGCGAACCCGCTGCGGGTTGGCGTCGGGCTTGTCCACCTTGTTGATCGCCACGATCAGCGGCACGCCGGCCGCCTGAGCGTGATTGATCGCCTCGATGGTCTGCGGCATGACGCCGTCATCGGCCGCCACCACCAGCACGACGATGTCCGTCACCTTGGCGCCGCGGGCGCGCATAGCCGTGAAGGCCGCGTGACCGGGCGTATCGATGAAGGTGATCTTGCCGCCGAGCGGCGAGGTCACCTGGTAGGCACCGATATGCTGCGTGATGCCGCCGGCTTCGCCGGACACCACGTTGGTCTTGCGGATCGCGTCGAGCAGCGAGGTCTTGCCGTGGTCGACATGGCCCATGATGGTCACGACCGGAGGACGGGACGAGAGGTTGTCGTCCGTATCCGGCGTATCGAAGAGGCCTTCTTCCACGTCCGCTTCCGCGACGCGCTTCACCGTGTGTCCGAGCTCCTCCGCGACGAGCTGCGCGGTATCGGCATCGATCACGTCGGTGATCTTGTGCATCTGTCCCTGCTTCATCAGGAATTTGATCACGTCCACGGCGCGCTCCGACATGCGGTTTGCGAGCTCCTGGATGGTGATCGTCTCGGGGATCGTCACCTCGCGGGCGATCTTTTCCTTCTGCTCCACCTGCCGGTGACCCATGAGACGCTGGTTGCGGCGGCGGAAGGAGGCGAGCGAGCGGGTACGCTCTTCCTCGCCCGAGGTCGCGTTGGCCAGGGTCAGGCGGCCGCGGCGCTTTTCTTCGCCGGGGGCCGTCTTGGGGGTCTTCGGCAGGGCCGCGGGCTTCGCCGCGACGCCGGGACGGCGAATGGTGCGTGCACCCTCCTCGTCATCGGCCTCGACGGCGCGGGCTGCAACCTGCGGGGTCGAGCGGACATTCGGCTTTGCGGTTTCCGGCTCGGGCGCGACCGGCGCGGCGGGGCGCGCCATGTGGTTCAGGCTCGGCGGACGGCCACCCGTGGTGCCGACGCCGGGACGCTGAAAGCCGCCCGGACGGGGACCGTCGGAGCGCGGGCCGGAAGGACGCGGGCCGTCGAAGCGGCCTGCGGGCCGGGGGCCGTCCGAACGGGGCCGGTCGGACCGGGGAGCGTCGGTGCGCGGCGCGGGCGCACGCCCGGCCGGAGCCGGCGCGGAAGCCTGGCGCGGAGCCTCTTCGCCGAGACGGCGGCGGGCCTCCTCTTCGGCGCGGCGCTTGCGCTCCTCGTCCTGACGACGACGTTCCTCTTCCTCGTGCTTGCGGGCCTCTGCCGCTTCGCGCTCCTTGGCCTCGGCGGCCTCGCGCTCGGCGCGGCGGGCGGCCTCATCGGCCTGGCGGCGGCGATCTTCCTCGTCACGGCGACGGGCATCGACCAGCGCGTTCATGCGCGCATCGCGCTCCTGCTCGGAGAGCGTCTGGAGCACCATGCCGCCGGAACGGGGGGTGTTCGGAGCGCTGCGCTGCGGACGGCCGCCCTGGGCGGGCGCTGCTGGCTTCGGAGCCGGAGCAGCCGGCTTGGGCGCGCTGACGGGTGCCGCGGCCTGTTGGGGCGCGGGCCTTTCATCTTTGGCCCCGCTACCGGGACCGACAGCAGGGCGACGCTTGACCGTCTCCACCACGACCGATTTGGACCGGCCATGGGAAAAGCTTTGGCGCACCGTGCCTTGCTCGACAGGTCGCTTCAGCGACAGCGTCTTGGACGACACATGGAGAGTCTTGTCGCCCTGGTTTTTCGTATCAGTCATTCCGCCTCAGTTCCTGCGGGTTTCATAGTCGTGGGTTCGCCGGTCCCGTTTCCGAGGCCAGTTCGATCGGCCTCGATGCCGCCAAAGGAGCGGTAACGATGCCAGCGGTTCAGAAAGCCGTCGCTCCCAGCGCCCGCGACGAGGGCAGCATGTATCACATGTGACCGGCCTAATGCCAAATCCAATTCGTCATTCGACAGTTCTTGGATGACCGGAAAGCTAGATATTGCCTCGCCGAGGCGTTTTCGCAACTGGTTCGCCAATTTTCTTCGCCCATCTTCGGCCGCCTCTGCGGCATGAATAAGGGCGACGATGGGCTTATCCGTGATCGCCGACTCGACCTTGAAGAAGCCGGTGATCACCGTGCCGGCCTTGTTGGCCAGCGACAGACCCTGGCGAAGATCGTCCCTGAGCATGCGCTCGACGTCCTGGGCGAGGGTCTCGGAGGCTTTCGCCTCGGTCTTGAAGGCTCGGGAAAAGAGGCGACGTTTAGCCGCCTCTCCCACCATGTCTGCCCGGGCCGTGACCCAGACGCCGCGGCCCGGCAGTTTATGCCGAAGATCGGGCACGACCTGATGGTCCGGCCCCAGGACAAAGCGGATCAGTTCCGCGGGGCTTTTCGCCTCGCGGGTAACGATGCAGGTGCGCTCCGGTTCATGCCGCGGCACAGGTGCTGACCTCGCTTTGCCATCGCCGTCAGGACGGTTGGGCCTCGGTCTCAGCCTCTTCGGCCGATCCCTCGGTCTCCACCGTCTCTTCCGGCTGTTCGATCCAGCCCGCCTTCACGCGGGCGGCCATGATCATGTTCTCCGCATCGGCGCGGGAGACGTCGAAGCCGTCGAGCGCGCCCTTGTAGCGGGTCGCGTCGGCTCCCCTGCCCTCCGTCCAGCCGACGAGATCGTCGGTGGCGCAGCCGGCCAGGTCCTCGACCGACTTGATGTCGTTCTCGCCGAAGGCCACCAGCATGGCGGTGGTGACGCCGTCGATCTCCTTCAGATCGTCGGCGACGCCGAGCTCCTTGCGGCGGGCCTCGTTCTCACCCTCGATGCGGGCCAGGTATTCCTGTGCGCGGCTCTGGATCTCGGCGGCGGTGTCCTCGTCGAAGCCCTCGATGGAGGCCACTTCGGCAGCGTCCACATAGGCGATTTCCTCGACGGAGCGGAAACCTTCCGACGCCAGGAGCTGGCCTACGACCTCATCCACGTCGAGGGCGTTCATGAACAGCTCGGTACGCTCGGCGAATTCCTTCTGACGGCGCTCGGATTCCTCGGCCTCGGTCAGGATGTCGATGTCCCAGCCGGTGAGCTGCGAGGCGAGACGCACGTTCTGACCGCGGCGGCCGATGGCGAGCGAGAGCTGGTCGTCGGGCACCACCACCTCGATGCGGTCGGCCTCTTCGTCAAGCACCACCTTGACCACTTCGGCCGGCTGCAGGGCGTTGACGATGAAGGTCGCCTGATCGGGGGACCAGGGAATGATGTCGATCTTCTCGCCCTGCAATTCGCCCACCACCGCCTGGACGCGGGAGCCGCGCATGCCGACGCAGGCGCCGACCGGGTCGATGGAGGAATCGCGCGAGGTCACGGCGATCTTGGCGCGGGAGCCCGGATCGCGGGCGACGGCCTGCACCGAGACGATGCCATCATAGATCTCCGGCACTTCGGAGGCGAAGAGCTTCGCCATGAACTGCGGATGGGTGCGCGACAGGAAGATCTGCGGCCCACGGGCCTCGCGGCGCACGTCGAAGAGATAGGCGCGGATGCGGTCGCCCGGGCGGAAGGTCTCGCGGGGGATGAGTTCGTCGCGGCGAATGATCGCTTCGCCACGCCCGAGATCGACGATCACGTTGCCGTACTCGACGCGCTTGACAGCGCCGTTCACGACCTCGCCGATGCGGTCCTTGTATTCCTGATACTGACGGTCGCGCTCGGCGTCGCGCACCTTCTGCACGATCACCTGCTTGGCCGACTGGGCCGCGATACGGCCGAAATCGAAGGGCGGCAGGGTGTCGGCGATCACGTCGCCCACCTGGGCGGCCGGATTGTGGCGCGTGCGGGCCTCGGCGAGGGCGATCTCGCGGGAATCGTTCTCCACCGCGCCGTCGTCGACCACGAGGAGGTGACGGGCCAGGCGCAGCTCGCCGGTCTTCGAATTGATCTCGGCATGGATGTCGGTTTCGGCACCGTAGCGGGACCGGGCTGCCTTGGCGATGGCGTCCGCCATGGCGTCGAGCACGATCTGCTTGTCGATCACCTTTTCGCGCGCGACCGCATCGGCGATCTGCAAGAGTTCCAGCCTGTTGGCACTGATAGCCATCGAGGTCGCTCCTTAGTTCGGTTTTGTCTGATCGGTCGGGTCCTGCGACTCTTCGGGCGCATCGACCACATCCGTGTCTTCATCAAGATCGTCCGTGGTCGGCGCCGTTCCGCGGCGCAGCGATTCACGGATGAGTTCGTCGGTCAGAACGAGGTGCGCCTCGCCGATATCCGTCAGGGGCGCGCGGGCGATGGGCTCAAGACCTTCCTTCACATCCGGCAGCTCGATCACGAGCATCCCGTCCTCGATGCCCCGCAGGAGGCCGCGGAAGCGCTTGCGGCCTTCCACCGGCACGGCCATCTCCACCTTCGCATCGTAGCCGCTCCAGCGCTCGAAATCGCTGGCGCGCACGAGCGGGCGGTCGATCCCTGGGGAGGAGATTTCCAGGTGATAGGCCGTGGCGATCGGATCCTCAAGGTCGAGAACCGGCGAAATCGCCCGGCTGACGGTCTCGCAATCCGACACCGACATGGTGCCGTCCGGCCTTTCGGCCATGACCTGCACGGTGCATCCGTTCTGGCCGGTGACCCGCACCCGCACGAGATTGAAGCCCAGATCCTCGATCACAGGCTCGACAATGGCCGCCACCCGGGCGGCGACGCCGCTTTCCGTAATCAGTCGCTTGTCGCGTTCGTTTGTCATGGCTCTCCGCACGCTCCGGCGTCCAAGCAATAAAAAAGAGCGGACCCCGGGGGGCCCACTCTCGACTAGCAGCTTGACGCTGCAACCAGAGCTGACGTCAGAGATATACCGATTCAAGTCAAAAAAAGCAAGGGTCCCGTGAGTATTGCCTGAAAACCGCCGCGACGCCGATACCTCCGGAAAGCTACGCAGTCGCTGCTCGCCCTGAGCTATGATAGGCACGACCTCCTTCGGAGGACGATGTCTTGAAGACCTCCCGACTACTTTTTCTCGGGATCGCGTTGCTGGCGGCCGGGGCAGCCTATTGGTATTTCAGCCGGCCGCCCGAGGTGGCCGTTGTTTCACCGAAACGGGGAGACGCGGCCGAGATCGTCTATGCCACAGGCGTCGTGGAGCCACGCACCTGGGCCAAGGTGGCGCCACTCCTGCGGGAGCGGATCGTCGAGCTTTGCAACTGCGAGGGTGAATCGGTGGAACGGGGAGCAGTGCTCGCCCGCCTCGACAGCCGCCAGCCGGAAGCCACGCTTGCGGAGTTGAAGGCGCGGCAGAAGCTGACCGCCGCGGATTACGATCGTATCGCCGCCCTGGTGGAGCGGCGGGTCGCCAGCGACCAGGCCCTCGACCGGGCCCGCAGCGAACTGGGTCAGATCCAAGCCCTCATTGCCGGTCAGGAAACACGGCTCGAATCCTACGTCCTGCGGGCGCCGATGAGCGGGGTCGTCCTACGCCAGGATGGCGAGGTCGGGGAGGTGGCCGAACCCGGGACCGTGCTGTTCTGGGTCGGGGAGCCCAAGCCCCTGCAGATCGAGGCCGATGTGAACGAAGAGGACATCCCGCGGGTCGCTGTCGGCCAACGGGCAGTCATCAAGGCGGATGCCTTTCCCGATCAGGTTCTGGAGGCGAGGGTCGATTCGATTACGCCAAAGGGCGACCCGGTGGCGAAAACCTACCGGGTCCACTTGGCCCTGCCCGACGATACGCCCCTGCGCATCGGCATGACGGTGGAGGTCAACGTGATCGTGCGGGTCTCGTCCGGAGCGCTTCTCGTCCCCACGAATGCCCTTCGCGGCGGCAGCCTTTTCGTGCTGGACGGCGATGTGGCCCGAAAGCGAGACGTCAAAACCGGAATCCGCGGCGCCAGCAACACGCAGATCCAGGAGGGGCTTGCCGATTCGGACCGGGTGATCGCACCTTACCCGGACGGTTTGCCTGACGGTGCGAAGGTCATGGAAAAGCGAGGATGACATGCGTCTCATCCTGGAACTCGCCCTGACCCATATCGCCGGACGAGGTCGGCAGACCGTCGTGGCAATCCTCGGGGTCGCCCTCGGGGTCGGCTTCTCGATCGCCATGGCGGCGCTGATGCAGGGCACGGAGAAGGATTTCATAGCCCAGCTCGTGGACACCATGCCTCATGTCCAGATCACCGACGAGCATCGCGCCCCGCGACGGCAACCTGCGGAGGATCTGTTCGCCGCTGCGCAGTTCGAGGGCCTGCGCCCGAAAGAGGACCGGCGCGGCATCCTCAATCCCGCCGCCGCCACGGCCTCCTTGCGGGCCTGGGTGCCGGGCCGCATGGCCCAGAGCCTGCGGACGCAGGGCGTGGTGCGTTACGCCGGCCGCGACGTGGGTGTGACCCTGATCGGGATCGAGCCGGAGGTCGAGGCTCAGGTCTCGTCCGTTGCCGGCGATTTCCTCGTGGGCGGGTTCGAGGCGCTCAGGGCCGGCGGCAACAACATCGTCGTCGGGGACCGACTCGCGCAGAGGCTCGGCGCCTCGACAGGCACCACGATCCAGGTCGTTGCGCCGACCGGGCAGTCGCGAGGCTTCCGGATCGTCGGGCAGTTTCATACCGGCACCAATGCGCGGGACGAAGGCGAGACATATGTGCTGCTCAAGAACGCACAGATTCTGAGCGAGCGTCCCAATGCCATCAACGACATTCGCCTGCGCTTGGACGATCCGAATGCTGCGCCGCGCGTGGCCCGTCAGGCGGAGGCCGAGCTCGGCTACAAAGCGGTGCCCTGGCAGGAGGCGAACGAATCGCTCCTCGAGGCTTTGGTTGTACGCAACGTGGTGATGTACACGGTGGTGGGCGCGATCCTCCTCGTGGCGGGCTTCGGGATCTTCAACATCATCTCCACCATCACCCACGAGAAGGCGCGCGACATCGCGATCCTGAAATCCCTCGGCTTCACGCAAGGCAACATGCGCCGGCTTTTCCTGATCGAGGGCTTAGCCCTCGGCTTCGCCGGCTCGGCGGTCGGCTGGCTTGTCGGTTTCCTCCTGTGCTTTGCCCTGTCGCAGGTGGAATTCAAGCTTTCGGGTGCGGGCGTCGGACACGAAATGACCCGCCTACCCCTCTTCTGGAGCCCGTGGCACTACGTGATCGCCTCGGCGTTCGCTCTTATCTCTGCAGGCGTCGCAGGCTATCTGCCGGCCCGCCAGGCGGCACGGCTCAATCCCGTCGACATCATTCGGGGAGCCACATGACGCTTCTCGTCGAAGCCGATCATCTCACCCGGATCCTGCCCGCGACTGTACCCGTGACTCTCGTGCGCGACGTGTCGATGAGCGTCGGGGATCAGGAATTCATTGCGATTACCGGCCCGTCCGGCTCGGGCAAGTCCTCGCTCCTGTATCTGCTCGGCCTGCTCGATCGTCCGACGAGCGGAACCTTGAGGATCGGTGGGCAGGATACATCCGCCCTGGACGATGACGCTCTGGCCCGGCTCAGGCTCGAGATGCTCGGCTTCGTGTTCCAGTTCCACTTCCTGCTGCCGGAGTTCACGATCCTGCGGAACGTGGAACTGCCCATGCGCAAGGCGGGTCGGCTGTCATCGGCCGAGATGCACGACCGGGCCGCGAGCCTCCTGGAGGATCTCGGTCTGGCGGGTCATCTCGATAAGAGGCCGGACCAGCTTTCCGGCGGCCAGCGTCAACGGGTGGCCGTGGCTCGCGCTCTCGCCAACGATCCTCATGTGGTCCTGGCCGATGAGCCGACCGGCAGCCTCGACAGCAAGAACTCGGAGCAGGTTTTCGCCATCCTGCGCGATCTCGTCCGCAAGCACGGCAAGACGGTCATTGCCGTCACCCATGACATGGACATCGCCGCTCGTGTGGACCGGCGCATTCATCTCGTCGACGGGAGGGTGGTGAGCGACGAGCGCGTGGCTGAAGCAACGGTGTGAAAGCCGCCTCAAACCCGCACGAATGTCAGGTAGCTCGGCACCCTGCCCTCCCGGATCGCCTTGGCCTCGTAGCGTGTGCCCGGCCAGCCTTCGTAAGGCTTGCGCCAATCATCGGCACGAGCAGCGGTCCAGCGGAAATGCGGGGAGCGTATGGCTCGGGCGAGGACCCAGCCGATGTAGTCGTCGATGTCGCTGGCAAAGCGCAGCTCGGCGCCCGGCTTCATCACGCGCGCGAGTACCTCGAGGGTCTCGTCCGAGACGAGGCGGCGCTTGCGCTGGCGGCGCTTGGGCCATGGATCGGGATAGAGAATGTAGACCCGGTCGAAGGATGCATCGGGCAGCGTCGGCAAAAGGTCCGTGACGTCGTCGTCCCAGACGCGAACGTTGTCGAGGCGCTCCTGCTCGATCACGGCGAGAAGCTTCGCCATGCCGTTCACAAAGGGCTCGCAGCCGATGAAATTGATGTCGCGATGGGACCTGGCCTGGGCGGCAAGATGCTCGCCGCCGCCGAAGCCGATTTCGAGCCATGTTTCCCGGGCCTGCGGATTGGGAAACTGACCGGAGGGCGCGCTGCCCGGAATCACGCGGATCGCCGGCAGCAGGTTCTGCACCAGTTCGTCCTGGCCGGAGCGAAGCTTCTTTCCTTTCCGTCGCCCGAAGAAGGCGCCGGCCCGTTCCGATGCTTCGCTCATGGGACAGATGCTCCTGAAGAACGCACGATGTGCTCGATGATCGATCCGGCCTCTCGGGCTGGTTCATGCATCGAGAGCCGGTCCTCCTTCCGGGGAACCGGCTCTCGTGGTGAGGTCTTATTATGGCCGAAAGACAGCCGGTCGGCTGCGTTCGAGTTTAGCGGAACGCCGCCTTGAGGCTGTCGGCGAGGTCCGTGCGCTCCCAGGAGAAGCCCCCATCGGTATCCGGCTTGCGGCCGAAATGGCCGTAGGCGGATGTGCGGGCGTAGATCGGCTTGTTGAGGCCGAGATGCGTGCGAATGCCGCGCGGGGAGAGGTCCATGGCGTCCATGAGGACGGCCTCCAGCTTGCCCTCGTCCACCTTGCCGGTGCCGTGCAGGTCCACGTAGATCGACAGGGGCTTGGCCACGCCGATCGCATAGGAGAGCTGCAGGGTGCAGTTCTCGGCGAGGCCCGCGGCCACCACGTTCTTCGCGAGATAGCGCGCGGCATAGGCGGCCGAGCGGTCCACCTTGGTCGGATCCTTGCCCGAGAAGGCACCGCCGCCGTGCGGCGCCGCGCCGCCATAGGTATCGACGATGATCTTGCGCCCGGTGAGGCCGCAATCGCCGTCGGGGCCGCCGATCACGAACTTGCCGGTGGGGTTCACGTGCCAGATGGTCTGGGCCGAGATCCAGCCCTCGGGCAGGGTCCGGCGGATATAGGGCTCGACGATGGCGCGCACGTCGTCGGAGGAAAGGTTCTCGTCCAGGTGCTGGGTGGACAGAACAATCTGGGTTGCCGCGACGGGCTTACCGTTCTCGTAGCGCACCGTGACTTGGCTCTTGGCGTCCGGGCCGAGCTTGGCCGCGTCGCCGGACTTGCCCTTGCGGGCAGCGGTCAGGTTCTCGAGGATCTTGTGGGCGTAGTAGATGGGCGCCGGCATCAGGTCAGGCGTCTCGGTGCAGGCATAACCGAACATGATGCCCTGGTCGCCCGCGCCCTCGTCCTTGTTGCCGGCGGCATCGACGCCCTGGGCAATATGGGCCGACTGGGCGTGAAGATAGACCGAGACGTCGGCGGTCTTCCAATGGAAGCCTTCCTGCTCGTAGCCGATATCCTTGATGGCATCGCGGGCAAGCTCGATCACCTTGTCCTTGGTGATGGAATCGGGCCCCCGCACCTCGCCAGCGATGACGACCCGGTTGGTGGTGGCGAGCGTCTCGCAGGCCACGCGGGCTTCCGGCTCGGCCGCCAAATAGGCATCGACGACGGCATCGGAGATCCGGTCGCAGACCTTGTCCGGATGTCCTTCGGAAACCGATTCGCTCGTGAAAAGATAGCTAGAACGCCGCACGGTGGAATTCCTTCAGGCAATCAATCTGGTGCCCGCGGTCGGCCACAGGCTTCAAAATATGCTCATGCCGTAGGCCGGATGAAAGGTCAAGCGAACGTGTTCTTTATGACGAACGCTCTACCTCTTCTTGGGCAGCGAGGGCATTGACGAGCTGAACGATGCTTTTGCGGACTTTCGGGCTTTTGATACCTGCGAAAGTCCGGATGAGCTGAAGGCCTTCGGGGGTCGACATCATATCGGCCACATAGGACGGGGCGTTGCTTTCGGCGAAGCCTGGCTCGGCCTTGCCGCTCCTGATACCATCGAAGAAGAAATCGATGTCGACATTGAGGATCTTGGCAATATCGACGAGGCGGGCGACGCTGATCCGATTCATGCCCTTTTCGTATTTTTGAACTTGCTGAAAGGTCAGGCCAAGCATATCGCCCAGTTTTTCTTGGCTCATTCCAATCGAGACTCGGCGCATGCGCACTCTACTCCCGATTTCCTTATCGATGGTGCCCGTCGATTTCTTCATTTTGGCCTGTCCCCTTGCCGATCACGACGCACTGCCGAGGCTTAATTACTTAGTTTAGGGATGATTGGTGCCTGCGACGTGCAATCAAGAGGATTAAGCAGATCGCAAGCGTGGCCGTCAAAGAAAACCTGCCAACCCTCCTATAAAGAGTAAGGGGCTCGGCAACCGGAAGAGAAGTGTCAAGGACTCCTTCAACTCCCAAGGGAAGATTGTCGATGATCCGACCGAATGGGTCGATGACGGCCGAGATTCCCGTATTGGCTGCCCTTACCAGAGGGAGGCCCTCCTCGACGGCCCGCAGACGCGCTTGGGCGAAGTGCTGATAAGGCCCGGGCGTCTGTCCGAACCAGGCATCGTTGGTCACGTTCAGGATCAGGTTCGGCCGCGTCCCCTCGGCAACGATCTCTCCCGGAAAGATCGCCTCGTAACAAATCGTCGCGGCAACCGGCGGGAGACCCGGTATGGACAGCGTCGCGCGCTTCTCGCTCGGCTCGAAGCCGCCGGGAATATGCACGAACTGGCGCAAGCCTGCGGCCCGGATCAGGGCATCGAGAAATTTCGGCACATATTCGCCGAAGGGCACCAGATGCACTTTGTCGTAGGCGCCGAGGATCGTGCCCTTCTCGTCGATCACCTGGATGGCATTGTAGAACTTGCCCACCGCCTCGCCGGGCAAAGGATCGTCCATCCGGGCGGCGCCTGTGATCAGCGTGGAACCGGGCCCCAGGAGCGCGGCGATCTGTGCGAGAGAGGCGGGGTCGCGATGGAGCAGGAACGGAAAGGCCGATTCGGGCCAGACGATGTGGGTCGGTGCAGCGGCCTTGCCGTCCCGGCCAGGACTTGCGCTCAAAGTCAGGTAGCGCCGCATGATGGCGTCCCGGTTGCGCGGGTTGAACTTCGCATCCTGCGGCAGGTTGGGCTGCATGATACGAAGGCGCACATCCTCGACCAGCGCCGATGCCTCCGACGGAACGCGCCAAGCGCCGAAGGCCGCAAGGCCGAGGAGCAGGGTCGCCGCGAGGATGGGAGCCGTCCAACGGGCGCGCCCGGTCCTTCCCGTGAGCAGGACGGCGGGCGCGGCACAGATGGCGATGCTCAGGAAGGTCAGGCCGTAGAGGCCCGCCAGCGAGGCGGATTGCATGAGCCAAAGGTTCTGACCGAGAGCCATCCCGGGATTGTTCCACGGAAAGCCGGTGAAGAGATGGCCGCGCAGCCATTCACTGATCGTCAGGCCGAAGGCGAGGGCGATGATACGCCAGGCGTCGGGCAGCCAGAACGGGCGGGACAGCGCAAAGCCGAAGGCGGGAAAGAAGGCGAGCAGGGCGGGAAGGCCCAGGACGCCGAAGGGCATGGCCCAGGCGAACTGGTCCGCCTCCACGAGGAAGGCCGCGCCGAGCCACCACAGGCCGGCGACGAAATAACCGAAGCCCCAGAACCAGCCGAGGAGGGCGGCCGACATGAAGGGAGCCCACCGGGAGGGACCGTCCTTGACAGTGCCGTCCAAGAGCCACACCGCGGGAACGAGAGAGAGAACGAGAGCAGGCAGGATGCCGAAGGGTGGCATGGCCAGGGCTCCGACGGCCCCCGCCGCAAAGGCCGTCAGCCAGCGACGCCACCCTCTCGCGAGCGCATCGCGCGGACCCGAAGCGCCGCGCCAGCGAAAAGTGGTTCCTGTTTTCCGCATTCAGCGATGCGCTTCCCGAGGATCGGAGCATCGGATGAAACCCAAAAGTGGAGGCCCCTTTTGGGTCCGAGGCTCGGAGATGACGTGATCGGCCAGGCGCATCATTCCGCGGCAGCGCTTTCAGGGCGCGGGGCATTCGCCTGGCTGTCCGCGGCCTCCGCCTCGGGCGCGAAAGTGCGGCGATGGACGCGCAGCCGCTTCACCCGCCGCGGATCGGCATCGAGGACCTCGAATTCCAGACCGGACGGGCCCTCGATGACCTCGCTGCGGGACGGGACGCGACCGGCGAGCGTCACGATGAAGCCGCCGATGGTGTCGATATCCTCGGCGCCCTCTTCTTCGGTCAGGTCGAGACCCAGCACGTCCTTGACCTCGTCGAGGCTCGCGCGGGCATCGGCGATGTAGGTGCCGTCGGCCGCCGGCACGATGGTGAGGGTCGCGTCCTCGTCGTGCTCGTCCTCGATGTCGCCCACCACCATCTCGACCAGATCCTCGATGGACACGAGCCCGTCGGTGCCGCCGTATTCGTCGATGACCAGGGCCATGTGCGTGCGCGTCGCCTGCATGCGCACCAGAAGGTCGATCGCCGGCATGGAGCGCGGCACGAACAGGACCGGGCGCAGGATGTTGGCGGAGGAGAGCGCCATCGACAGGTCGATCTGCCCGAGGCTCGGCAGGCTAGCTTCATCGCTCGATCCGGCCTCGGAGGCGCCACCATCGGCCCGCATGGCGATGAAATCGAGGAAGTCGCGGATATGGACCATGCCCTTGGGATCGTCCAGGGTCTCGCCATAGACGGGCAGGCGGGAGTGGCCGGCCGTGCGGAACAGGCTCAGGAGCTCCCCGAGATTGGTATCGGCCGCCACCGCCACGATGTCGGCGCGGGGCACCATCACATCCTCCACCCGAATCCGGTGGAAGGAGAGCACGTTCTTGAGCATCGCCCGTTCCTGGGGCGAAAAATCCGTGTCCTCGACGGTTTCGGCGAGGACATCCTCAAGATCGTGACGGATGGATTCGCGGGATTTCAGGCCGAGTCGGGTCAGAACCCGGTCGTACCAGTGGTCGCGTGTGTCGTCTGTCTCGGTCAGGGTTCGGACAGGTCGTTCGCTACGACTTCGATCTTCGTTCATTGCTTTGGGTTGTCAGCCGTTCATGCTGCCATATCGCGATAGGGATCGGCGATGCCGAGGGTGGCAAGCGCCTTTACCTCAAGACCTTCCATGATTTCCGCCTCCGCCTCGACCTCGTGGTCGTAGCCGAGGAGATGCAGGACACCATGGACGATCAAATGGGCAAAATGATGCGAGAGCTCCTTGGATTCATCCTCGGATTCGCGCACCAGCGTTTCGTAGGCTAATGCAATGTCGCCCAAATGGCGAGGACCGTTTGAGCCCGGCTGCTCGGGTGCCGGAAACGAAAGCACGTTGGTGGGCTTGTCCTTGCCCCGCCAGGTCCGGTTCAGCTCGCGGATCTGGGCATCGTCGGCGAGCATGACGCTCGCCTCGAACTCGCCGTCCGCTTCATAGGTGACGGACAGGGCCGCCTCGGCCGCCTTCTGCGCCAAGGCCTCTGCGTCCTCGAGGCGGTCCCAATCGCCCGCCTCGATCATGATGTCGAGCGTGATCACGGTCTGCGGTCCCGATAATCCTGTCGCGGCGGCTCCGCCGGTGCCTCGCGGGCTGCCTTGTCGTAGGCCGTCACGATGCGCCGCACGAGATCGTGGCGCACCACGTCGGCTTCCTTGAAGGTCACCCGGGCTATGCCCTCGACCCCCTGCAGGATGCGCACCGCCTCGACTAGGCCGGATTTCTGACCTGGCGGCAGGTCGATCTGCGTCGGATCGCCGGTGATGATCATCCGCGAGCCTTCGCCCAGGCGGGTCAGGAACATCTTCATCTGCATCGACGTGGTGTTCTGCGCCTCGTCGAGCAGCACCAAGGCGTTGGTGAGCGTACGCCCGCGCATGAAGGCGAGGGGCGCGATCTCGATCATGCCGGTCTGCAGGCCGCGATCCACGTGGCGCGCTTCCATGAAATCGTAGAGCGCATCGTAGATCGGGCGAAGATAAGGATCGACCTTCTCGCGCATGTCGCCGGGCAGGAAGCCGAGGCGCTCGCCCGCTTCCACGGCCGGACGGGAGATGATCAGGCGGTCCACCTGCCCCTGTTCGAGGAGCGAAACCGCATAGCCCACCGCTAGCCATGTCTTGCCGGTGCCGGCCGGGCCCTCGGCGAAGACGAGCTCGTTCGTCTTGAGCGCCTTGATGTAGGTGTTCTGCGAAGCATTGCGGGCCCGCACGGGTCCGCGCCTGCGGGTGGAGATCTGGTCGAAGGCGGTGAGACCCGTGGCCGGCTGCTCTTCGGCCGCCGGGAAGAGGCTGCCCTGCAGGGTGCTCTCCTCGATGGCGCCATCCACGTCGCCCGGCCCGAGCGCTCCGCCCTGGCGGGCGCGCTCGTAGAGCCCTTCCAGAACCCGGCGCGCCATCTCCGAACCCTCGGGCGTGCCCTTGACGGTGACCCGGTTGCCGTTGGCGATGGCGGTCACGTTCAGGCGCCGTTCCAGATGGGCGAGATTCTGATCGTATTGTCCGAAGACGAGGCTGGCGAGGCGGTTGTCGTCGAAGGTGAGAATGATCTCCGCCTCTTCCACGACGCCGGGGTGCAAGCTGGTGGCGTTTCGTCCCTTGGCTCGTGCGGTCGCGTTGTCCGCTGGGCTCAAATGCCTCTCCTCTGAATGTTCGCCGCAAGACATGCGGCGAACGGATATGGGGTCCTGCCGGACAAGAGACTAGGCCGCGGCTTGTGTGCCGGGCCGGGCGACTTCCCCGAACAGGCTGTTGGAACCGACCTGGGTGATCCGCACCGTCACGATCTCGCCGACGGCGTGGCGGTCGGTCTCGATCTGCACGGCCTGCAGATAAGGCGACTTGCCTGCCATCTGGCCCGGATGACGACCCGGCTTCTCCAAGAGAACGTCGAGGGTCTGCCCCACGGTTCCGTGGTTGAAGGCCTGCCGCTGCATTTCCAGCAGATTCTGAAGCCGCGCCAAGCGCTCGGCCTTCACGGCCTCGGACACCTGGGCGTCGATTTCCGCCGCCGGCGTGCCGGGGCGGGGGCTGTACTTGAACGAGAAGGAGCTGGCGAAGCCCACATCGGCCACGAGCCGCATGGTCTCCTCGAACTCCGCATCCGTCTCGCCCGGGAAACCGACGATGAAGTCGGACGAGAGGGCGAGACGGGGCTGGGCCGCCCGGATGCGCTCGATCAGGCGGCGGTACTCGTCGCCCGTGTGCTTGCGGTTCATCACGTCGAGGATGCGGTCGGAGCCGGACTGCACCGGCAGGTGCAGATAGGGCATCACGGCGGGCAAGTCCCGATGGGCCGCGATCAGTTCGTCGTCCATGTCGCGCGGGTGGCTGGTGGTGTAGCGGAGCCGGGCGATGCCGGGCACCTCGGCCAGGCGGTGGAGCAGGCGGCCCAACGACCAGACGGAGCCGTCGGGACCCTCGCCATGATAGGCGTTCACGTTCTGGCCGATCAGCGTCAGCTCGCGCACGCCCGCATCGGCGAGGCGCAGGGCCTCGTCGAGGATCTTGGCGACCGGGCGCGAGACTTCCGCACCCCGGGTATAGGGCACGACGCAGAAGGTGCAGAACTTGTCGCAGCCTTCCTGGATGGTGAGGAAGGCCGATACGCCGCGGCTCCGGGTCTTGGCCTTGGAAGGGGCGGGCAGGTGGTCGAACTTGTCCTCGATCGGAAATTCCGTGTCGACGACCCGCTCTGCGCGCGACTTCTTCAGGAGTGCGGGCAGGTTGTGGTAGTTCTGCGGGCCGACCACCACGTCGACGGCGGGCGCCCGGCGCAGGATTTCCTTGCCCTCGGCCTGGGCGACGCAGCCGGCTACGACGACCTTCGTTTCCTGACCCGTCGCCTCGCGCTCCTTCTTGAGCTCGCGCACGCGGCCGAGCTCGGAATAGACCTTCTCGGCGGCCTTCTCGCGGATGTGGCAGGTGTTGAGGATGACGAGATCCGCCTCCTCCATGGCCTTGGTTTCGCTGTAGCCTTCCGTCGCCAGCATGTCCGCCATGCGCTCGGCATCGTAGACGTTCATCTGGCAGCCATAGGATTTGACGAAGACTTTTTTCACGAGGTCGGCCTGTGTGCTTGCGATCGGGCGGTGAAGGATGGGGCCTTTTAATCCTTTTATGCTTGCAAGAGAATAGCGGCGGTTTGGCCCAAGATTCCGATTTCCTTGGCTGCATCCCGGGGCGGTGCGGCCCAACCCGGGATCGGATGCGTGGTACGGCTCTTCCTGCCCTCCTAATCAGGAAAGAAGAGCGTCAAAGTCGAACTTAGCCCAGCAGTCCTTCCTGCTGCGCCAGCTGGCGCAGGCTCGCCTGCGGGCGGGCGCCCAGGTGGCTGATGATCTCGGCGGCCGCCAGGCCCCCGAGGCGGGCGCAGTCGGTGAGGTCGAGGTTGTTGACGAGACCGGCGAGGAAGCCGGACGCGAAGAGATCACCCGCGCCTGTGGTATCGACGACGCGCTCCACGGGAAAGGCGGGCACGGCCTTGGTTTCGCCGCGGGTCACGATCAGCGCGCCTTCCGCCGAGCGGGTGATGGCGCCGAGCACGTTTTCCTCACGAAGCGCCGCCAGGGCGGTATCGGCATCCGAGGTGCCGTAGAGGCTCTGCAGCTCGTGGATATTGGCGAAGAGGATGTCGAGGCTGCCGTCGCGCATGAGGCCCAGGAACTCGTCGCGGTAGCGGTCGACGCAGAAGGCGTCGGAGAGGGTGAGCGCCACCTTGTTGCCGGCCTCGTGGGCGATTGCCACCGCCTTGCGGAAAGCCTCCTTGGCGGCCGGCGGATCCCAGAGATAGCCTTCGAGATAGACGATGCTCGAAGCGCGCACCGTCTCCGGGTTCACGTCGTCGGGCGTGAGGTTCTGGCAGGCGCCCAGATAGGTGTTCATGGTGCGCTCGCCGTCCGGCGTCACCAGGATGAAGCTGCGCGCCGTGGCAGGACCGTCCTCGGCGAGCGTCACGTCGTAATGGACGTCGATGGCCTTGAGGTCGTGGGCGAAGAGCTTGCCCGTCTCGTCGTTCTTCACCTTGCCGATGAAGCCGGCCTTCACGCCGAAGGAGGCGGCGCCCGCCGCCGTGTTGGCCCCCGACCCGCCCGATACGATGACCGCCGGGCCCATATCGCCGTAGAGCTCCTCGGCGCGGGCCTCGTCGATGAGCTGCATGGCGCCCTTGTGCACCTTCTTCTGGAGCAGGAAGGCCTCGTCCGTGTGGGCGAGCACGTCAACGATGGCGTTGCCGAGGGTGAGGACGTCGATGCGGGTCTGGGACATGAGCCACCGGGGTTATGAAATGACGGGGCGCTTTCGCATCGACCGACCCGGCGGTCAAGGCTTGCGTCCGATCAGACCGCGTCCTGCACGGCCTGGATCGGCACGGGCGCCCGCCTCTCGCGGGTCTGGGCCCTGTCGAGAATACCGAGCATCTCCTCAAGGTCGCTTTCCGACAGGGAGCGGATTTCGCGGGCGAGGCGATTGGCCAGCAGGGTCGCCTTCGGATCGCCGCCCGCCGTATCGACCTTCACCTTGGGGTCAGAAAGATCGGCGAGGCGCGTCAGCTCGTCGGCCTCGTCCCAGATGATGTGGAAATATTGCAGGACACCCTGGATGAGAGCCCAGGTGGGCTTGCCGCGCTCTCCGCGCTCCAGGGCCGAGAGATAGGCGCTCGACACGCCGAGATGGGCGGCCATGTCCTTCAACATCCGCCCGCGCTCCCGGCGCAGCTGCCGCACCCGTTCACCGAAGGGAGTCATGTCGCTATCCCGCGCCCCGCCGCCGGCGGAGCCTGACATAGATTGCACCGGATCCGCCATGCTGGGGAGAGGCCTCCTCGAAGCCGATCACCACATGACGCAGGTCGGGCAGGCGCAGCCAGTGCGGCACCATGCGCCGCAGCACCCCCCGTTCCTCGAACAGGCCGCTGGTCACGGCCGCGCCGCCCTTGCCGGTGACCACGAGGACGAGCCCGTAGCCGGAGCCTTGCGCCCGATGGAGGAAGCGCAGGAGGGCAAAATGGGCCTCTTCCTGGCGCATTCCATGCAGGTCGATGACGCTGTCTACCTCCTTGCGGCCCCGACGGAGGGCTTGAAGGGTCTTGCGTTCCACCGGGGCGAGCGGGGGGAGGGCGGGTTTCGCTGGAGGCGGGAGCGGGGGCAGAACGACGGCGGGGGCCGCGACCTGTGGGGCAGGGGCCGTGGCGGGCTTATCCTCACGCTCGGGTTCGGTCGGAAGGCGCTTGCCCTTCATGGGCTTCACGTGCCTGGCCACATGAGACCAGAGCCGCTTCTCCTCGGAGCTGAGCTGGCGGGTGCGGCTTCTCTTGGTCATGAACGGGGTTTGGGCTGCAGAACCACGAAACGCACGGCATGACGCAGGAGTCCGGCGCGACGCCCCGCCTCCTCGCCGCTGCCGAAGAAGAAATCGCCCCGCGCCGGGCCGATGATGGCCGAGCCCGTGTCCTGGGCAATCATCAGCCGCCGCAAGGGCTCGGCCGCGTCGAGCGTCAGGGGCAATTGCCCGTCGAGCCAGACCGGCAGGCCATAGGCCCACAGGGAGCGGTCCACGGCGAGGCTCCGCCCGGGCACAAGCGGAGTGCCGGCGCCGCCGATGGGGCCGTCTTCCGACGCGAGCTCACGCGCCTCGCGGAAGAAGATGTAGGATTGGTTCTGCCGCATCAGGGCCTCGGCCGGCTCCGGATGGGTCTTGAGCCATCCCATGAGCTTTTCGAGCGTCATGGTCTCCAGATCCATTGCGCCCTGCTGGACCAGAAGGCGGCCGATGGAGGTGTAGGGCCGCCCGTTGCGCCCGGCATAGGCCACGCGCATCACCGAACCGTCGTCGAGACGGATCCGGGCCGAGCCCTGGACATGAATGATGAAGGCCTCGCCCGGCTCACGCAGGTAGACGATGGGGCGAGCGAGCGTCCCTAAGGCTCCCTCCTCGATGGCGGCGCGGTCAGGATACGGCTCGTAGCCATCCTTGGTGCGCCGGGCCGCCTGAAGGCCCTTGTCGAGGCCGGGCAGGGTTTCCCCCTGCAGGATCGTGACGAGATCCTCAGGCCGGTCGAGCAGGGGGACCCGATAGATGGCGTCAGGCCTGCGCGAGCCCTGGAATTCCGGCTCGTAGTAGCCGGTGAGAAAACCGTTGCCGGAATGGGGCGTGACGGCAACGGGCTGAAAATGCGTCTCGAAGAAGCGCCTTGCCTCGGTTCTGTCGAGACCGGGCGTCTTCAAGGCCTCGCGGCAGACGGCCAGGAGGTCCGCTTGCGGCGCTTGGGCCGGGCGCAGCTCGGCAGCACTGGCTTCCAGGGCGCGGCAGGAGCGCAGAAAGGCCCCGAAGGCGGCAGCGTGATCGTCCGCTTCCCAGCCTGCGAGATCCTGGAAGGGCAAGGGCTCAAGACGCGCCTGATCGGCCAGCGCCGATGCTACGCCAGCGGACATGGTCAGCGCCCAGACGAGAGAGCAAGCAAGGAGGGCCCGCCCGGCATGCCTCATTGCCCCGCTTCGGTCGCCACGAGCTGCCAATTCGGATCACGGCTGCCGAGGGTGCGGGCGAAGGTCCACACGTCGGTGACGTCGGCCACGGTCTCGGGGCTGCCGTCGACCACGTTGCCGGAGGAATCGCGGGTCGCCGTGATGAGCTTGGAGAGGAAGCGCACGACGATCTGGGCCGTCTTCCCCTGCAGCTCGGCGCCGGCCATCTCGGCCCTGTCGATGGACACGAAAGTGGTCTCCACCGTCTCGCCCCGGCGCTCGCGCTCGGTGATCGCCCGCTCGAAACCTTCGTAGACGTCGCGGGAGAGAAGATCCTTGAGGGTCTTGCGGTCGCCCTGCGCGAAGGCGGTCACGATCATTTCGTAGGCTGACTTGGCGCCTTCCAGGAACTCGGCCGGATCAAATCCTGGCTCCGCGCGGGCGATGCCGTCGAGAGCCTGGGCCTTCGGCGTGCCGGGCTCGGCAATACCCTTCCAGCGCTCGGCCGGAGGGACATCGGTCGCGGGACGGGCTCCGTTGGCGCCGGGCAGGCGCACCACATTGTGATCGGGCTCGGCCGGCGCATTGCTCGGACGCAGGGGCGCATCCCGGCGCGACATCGGGTCGAAAGGCGGTTGCTCGTTGCCGGTCTTCTGCCCGAGGACGGAGCGCAGACGCCAAATCACGAAAACGGCGAGTACGATAAAAATGAGGGTCGTGATGTCGAAGGAATCCTGCATCGTCGATCCGTTGTGAGCCTGCCCGTGCCCGGTTGTCGCCAGGCGTTGTATGGAGGAGGCGAAGGTGTCATCCTTCGCATATGGGGTCTTGAGGTCGTAACATCCACCTCTCCCCCCGACAAGCGAATGAGTCGGCTGAAATCTTGCTTCATGTTGGAGAAGCTGATAGCGCGAAGATCCATGGCCCGAAGCGAGCCGGCGCTTTGCCTGACGACGTGTTTCGTCCGGGCCCGACAAGACACCCCTGAGGGAGCATGAACCCATGGCCGAGAACCCGGCAAACAACGGAGCGCCCGCGCTCAACGCCCTTGCGCAGTATTGCAAGGACTTTTCCTTCGAGAACCCCAACGCCCCCCGGTCTCTGCAGCAGCAGTCGGAAGGCCCGCAGATCAACCTGCAGGTCAACGTGAATGCCAAGCAGCTCGCCGAGGCCGATTTCGAAGTCGACCTGACCCTCGAGGGCGATGCCAAGATCGGCGGCAAGGACGTGCTGTTCGCCTTCGAGCTGACCTATTCGGGCGTGTTCCGGATCCAGAACATCCCGCAGGAGCAGCTGCACCCGGTGGTGATGATCGAGTGCCCGCGCCTGCTGTTCCCCTTCGCCCGCCAGATCGTGGCCGATGCGGTGCGCAACGGCGGCTTCCCGCCCCTCTACATCGACCCGATCGACTTCGTCGCCCTCTACCGCCAGCGCGCCGCCGAAGTGCAGGCCCAGCAGAACGGCGGCGGTCCGACGCTGTCGTAAGCGTTCGAACCATCGACGGTTTCAAGATCGGGCGAGGCGGGCTTCCGTCTCGCCCGATTTTTTGCGCAATGAGCTTCTCAGAGCTTGGCAGACCGTTCACCATCTTCGGCGTCACCGGTCTTGTGCCGGTGACGCCGCCTCTGTAGAGCGCGGCGCTTCAAGTAATCGAGATGGCCGGCACAGGGCCGGCCATGACGTGGAAACGGTCGATCCCTCTGAGGACGAACGTCGAAGTCGGTTTGGTTAAGAAGCTTCCGGCGTGGTCTCGCCGAGATATTCGCGCCAGAGCGAATTGGGTCCGAGCTGCTGAATAAAGGCGTCATGGGCCGCGCGCTCGGCCTCGGTCAGGCGCGAGATCAGGGTGCGGGGGCGCGCATCGCGAGCGGCCGCGGCCTGGCGGGCTGCGGCCGTCCGCGCGGCAGGCTGGAGCGAGAGGTCGAAGCCGACCTGCCGCCCGCCGATCAGCTCGATGTAGACCTCGGCCAGGATCTCCGCATCGAGGAGTGCCCCGTGCTTGGTGCGCCTGGAATTGTCGATCCCGTAGCGCGAGCAGAGGGCATCGAGGTTGTTCGCCGCGCCTGGATGCTTGCGCCGCGCCATCGAGAGCGTGTCAACCACGTCGGGCAGGTTGAACGGCGGGTGTCCGGTGCGGGCGAATTCCGCGTTGAGGAAGCCGATGTCGAAGGCGGCGTTGTGGATGACGAGCCGCGCATCGCGGACGAACTCGGCGAATTCATCGGCGATGGCCGCGAAGACGGGCTTGTCCTTGAGGAACTCGTCGGAGAGCCCGTGGACCGCGAAGGCGCCGGGCGAAACCGGGCATTCGGGATTGATGTAGACGTGATAGCTCTTGCCCGTCGGGATATGGTTGAGCAGCTCGACGCAGCCGATTTCGATCACCCGGTCGCCGTTGGCGTGACTGGTGCCGGTGGTTTCGGTATCGAGAACGATTTCACGCAACATCAGGAAAACTCTTCATCGAAAATGGTGACGCCGCCCGGGCCGCCCGGCGAGACAAGCGAGGATCGACCGCACCTGCGCCTCGGCCGAGTCAAAGCCGCGACTGGTGTCGATCAGGAAATGAGCGCGGGCTCGCTTATCGGCGTCCGGCATCTGCTTGGCCAGGATGGCACGAAATTTCTCTTCCGTCATTCCCGGGCGGGCCATGACGCGGTCGCGCTGGACGGAAGCCGGCGCGGTGACCACCAGAACCGCATCGCAACGCGTTTCCCCCGCGGTCTCGAACAGGAGGGGGATATCCAGGACAGCGATAGGCGAGAGAACCGACGCTTTCTCAAGAAATTTTTCCTCTTCGTCCCGCACCAGCGGATGCACGATGGCCTCCAGCTGCCTCATGCTTTCCGGGTTGTCGAGAACCATGGCCCCCAACTTGGGCCGGTCGACGGCCCCGTCCGCGACCGTGCCGGGAAAGGCTTTCTCGATCAGCGGAGCGGCGCGGCCGCGATAAAGCCCATGCACGGTGGCGTCGGCATCGTGGACCGGCACGCCGAGCCTGCGGAAGAGATCGGCTGTGGCCGATTTTCCCATGCCGATGGAACCGGTAAGGCCGAGCACGAAGGTCATCGGTGACCCTCGATGTCGGCCAGGATCAGCGCCCGCAGTTCGGGGGTCACCTCCGGGGTCACGCCGAACCAGCGCTTGAAGCCCGGCACGGCCTGATGCAGCAGCATGCCCAAGCCGTCGACGGTTCTCAAACCCTGCGCGGCCGCAGCCGAGAGGAGCGGAGTCTCGAGCGGAACATAGACGATATCCGCCACGGCCGCGTTGCGCGGCACCCGGGACAGATCGAGCGTGAGGGGAGGCTGGCCCGCCATGCCGAGCGACGTGGTGTTGACGATAAGTTGGGCATGCGGGATGACGCGCCCAAGGGCTTCCCACGCCGAGGTCTCAAGAGCGACTGAACTGCCCGGTCTCAGGTCGCGCACCAGGTCTTCGGCTTTCGATAGGGTGCGGTTCGCCACGAGGATTCGCTTCAGCGGCCGGTCCTGGAGCCCCGCCACCACGGCACGCGCTGCCCCACCGGCGCCGAGCACGAGAGCGGTGTCCACATCCTGTTCCCAGCCTTTCCCCAGGCTGGCATCGAGATGGGCCATGAAGCCGATGACGTCGGTGTTGTCGCCCCAGATCACCCCGTCCTCGAACCAGAGGGTGTTCACGGCTCCGACACGCTCGGCCCGTTCCGTCCGACGCTCGACACTCAGGAAAGCCATTTCCTTGTGCGGAATGGTGACGTTGCCGCCGGCGAAGCCCTGCGACCGGAAGTCCTTCAGAAAGTCCCCGAACTTCACAGGCGCTACATCGATGCGCTCATAGGAGCCGTCGATCCCATACTGCTTCAACCAGTAGCCGTGGATCAGCGGCGAGCGGGAATGCTTGATCGGATGGCCGACGACGAAGGCCTTCGTCATGACGTCAAATCCTTAAAGGGCGAGGCTGCCGAGACGGCGCAGGGAGGCGAGAAGCGGAAGGAGAGGGAGCCCCAGGATCGTCGAATGGTCCCCCTCGACCGACTCGAAGAGATGAATGCCGAATCCTTCGAGCTGGTAAACGCCGACGCTTTTGAGCACATCCGGTCCAGCCAGGTCGAGATAGAGATCGATGGCCTGCTCGGTCAGGGGCCGCATGGTAAGATGGGCGCTTGCGGCAAAGCGCTCGATCACCTGCCCGCCGACTGCGATGGCCCCGACCGAATGCAGGGCGTGGCGACGGCCCGACAGGGCCATGAGATGAGCTTTGGCCGCCTCGCGATTGGCAGGCTTGTGAAACACCGCACCCTCGCATTCGAGAACCTGATCCGCCCCGAGGACGACCCGTTCCAGATGGCGGCGGCTGACCGCAAGCGCCTTTTCCGCCGCGAGGTGCCCGGCGAGCGCCGGCGGATCGAGCGCCTCATGGGCAGCCGCGTCCTCGACGGCCCGCTCGTCGATGCCGGAATTCTGGGTCTCGACGGGAAGTCCCGCGCTCACTAGCAAGGCAAGCCGCGTCGCGCTCGTGGAGGCGAGGAGAAGCTTTTCGGCATGGGTCCAGAGTACCGGCACGAATCTATTCCGCAATGAAGCGCAGGCGATGGTCGCGATAGTGATCGATGATGGCGGCCGCCGTCTCCTCGATGGAGCGTCGGGTCACGTCGATCACCGGCCAGCCGTTGCGGGCGAAGAGCCGCCGCGAAGCTGCGAGTTCTTCCGCAACGGCGTCACGATCCACATAGGACGTATCGTCGTCCGCGTTGAGGCTGAGCAGACGGTTCTGCCTGATCTGCACGATCCGTTCCGGAGTCGCCACGAGGCCGACGATCAACGCTTTCTTCGCCGTTTCGAGGACCGCCGGCGGCGGCACGCCGGGAACGAGAGGAATATTCGCCGTCTTCAGGCCGCGGTTGGCGAGATAGACGGCCGTCGGCGTCTTCGAGGTGCGGCTCACACCCACCAGGATCACGTCCGCCTCATCGAGGTCGTGCGGCAGGTGACCATCGTCGTGCAGCAGCGTGAAGTTCATCGCGTCGATGCGCTTGAAATATTCCGCGTTCAGCATGTGCTGCGCGCCGGGCCGGGCCGTCGAATGGGTGCCGAGATAGGAGGAGAGCAGGGCGTGCACCGGCTCCAGCACGGACAGATGAGGCGACCCCGTGTTGCGGCAGACCTCCTCGAGCCGGTGGGCCAGATCCTGCTCCACCAGGGTATAGAGAACGATGCCCGGTGCGGTCTCGATCTCGCTGATCACGCGCTCCAGCTGCGTGTTGGAGCGCACGAGCGGATAGACATGCTCGATGGCGGCCACGCCCTCGTATTGCGCCACCACCGCGCGGGCGACGGTGATCAGCGTTTCGCCGGTCGAATCCGACACGAGATGAAGATGAAAATAGCTGCGGCCCACGGCGGAGGCCCTCCATGGAGAGGAGTCGATCAGTGTGGATAAAACGCCTGAGTCCGGAGGTCCAGCCGAGAGGCCTGTGGGATTCGCCCCGATCCATCAACAAGGCTCGTCGTTGTGCGAGTCTCAAGAGACCGATTTGGGAGAATCCGGCACGAATCAGCACCAAGAATTCGATTCAGATCTGGTTAATCTTCGTTAACGGGCTGTTAAGATTTAAGAATTCGGAAAGGATTGTGACATCCCCGCCCCATCCGTTAATGACCCGTTAACGGCTCGGGCCGTGTGGACCGTCTGTGGACGGGCTTGCGGCTTTGCGATTCACGGCCCAAGAGAAACATCAGATTCTTAGATTCAAAGATTATATTTTTAAGAGAGGGCCTGTGAGCGAGCGTCCCACCAAAGCGATCCTGCGCGTGCTGAACGGCGAGCCGGTCTGGCCGCTCCCGATCTGGATCATGCGTCAGGCCGGCCGTTATCTGCCGGAATACCGCGAGACCCGGAAGCAGGCCGGCTCCTTCCTCGACCTCTGCTACACGCCGAGGCTTGCCGAGGAGGTGACGCTTCAGCCGATCCGCCGTTTCGGCTTCGATGCCTCGATCCTGTTCTCCGACATCCTGGTCATTCCCCATGCCCTGGGACAGGACGTGCGCTTCGTCGAGAACGAGGGACCCAAGCTCGATCCGGTGACCTCGCAGGCAGATTTCTCGCGGCTTTCTGAGGAGCTGCCGCTGGAGCGGCTCGACCCGGTCTTCGAGACCCTCGACCGTCTGAGCAAGAGCTTGCCCAAGGAGACGACGCTGCTCGGCTTCTGCGGCGCGCCCTGGACCGTGGCGAGCTACATGATCGCCGGCAAGGGCACCCCCGACCAGGCGCCCGCCCGGCTCACCGCCTATCGTGACCCGGTCTTCATGGATGCGTTGATCGACAGGCTGGTGCGCGCCTCGACCGCCTATCTCATCCGCCAGATCGACGCTGGCGCCGAGGCGGTGCAGATCTTCGAGAGTTTCGGGTCGGCCCTGCCGCCCGCTCTCTTCGATCGGCTGTCCCTGAATCCGATCCGGCGGATGGTGGAGGGCCTGAAAAGCGCCCGTCCCCGGGCGAAGGCGATCGTCTTCGTGCGCGGTGGCGGCGCCAATCTCCACCGTTTCGCTTCGGCCGGGATCGGCGACGCGCTCGCCCTCGACTGGACCCTCGATCCGGCCGTCGTGCTGCCGACCCTGCCGAACAGTGTCGCGACCCAGGGCAATCTCGATCCCCTTGCGCTGATCGCCGGCGGAGCGGCTTTGACTGACGGTATCGACCGCATTCTGGACGCGGTGCGCGGACGCCCGCACATCTTCAATCTGGGGCACGGCATCCTGCCGGAGACGCCGATCGAGCACGTCGCCCAGATGATCGCTCGCGTGCGGGGGGCCTGAACGTCATGCTCTATCTCTGGCTCAAGGCGTTCCACGTGATCGCCGTCATCGCGTGGATGGCCGGCATGCTCTATCTGCCGCGCCTCTTCGTCTATCATTGCGACGCCCCGAAGGGCTCGATCCAGTCCGAGACCTTCAAGATCATGGAGCGGCGCCTGCTCAAGGCCATCATCAACCCGGCCATGGCAGTGACCTGGGTGCTGGGCCTGTATCTGATCTGGGACGGTGGCTGGTACCGCTCCGGCTGGCTGCACGCGAAGGTGCTGCTCGTGCTCATCATGTCCGGCCTGCACGGCGTCTATGTGCGCCGGCTCAAGGAATTCGCCGCTGACAAGAACACGAAGCCGGCAAAGTATTATCGCATCCTCAACGAGGTTCCGACGGTGCTCCTGATCGGCATCGTGATCCTGGTGATCGTGAAGCCGTTTTGACGTCTTCGAGACAGTGTCATCCCGGACGGCGTAGCCGATCCGGGATCGCGGGACGAGAGCGGCGTTCATCACCCCTCCCTCAGGGAGAGGGGGCCTCAGCGCCACCATTGTCATAAGGTTCTGGTTTTCGCCAAGCTTCGCCCGAAATGACCCTTTTGGAGGTCCATCCGTTAAAGCCTCTTGAGCCCGGGCCCGAATAGGGCTAAATAAGAGTTCTCTTCCTCTAAAGACAGGTGCGCTGCACGGGGCCCGAAGGGCTCTCTCTCAAGTCACCCTCGTGAACTGAGCGGCCCTGTCGAAAACATCCCCGATCTCACCGCGTACAGCTCTTTCTGCCCGCGATTTTACCCCGAGAGTGTTCCCCGATGAGGGAAATCAAGCTTCAAGACCTTAAATCCAAGACACCCACCGAACTCATTGCCTTCGCCGAAGAGCTCGAGGTCGAGAACGCGAGCACCATGCGCAAGCAGGAGCTCATGTTCGCCATCCTCAAGCAGCTGGCGGCGCGCGAGGTGGAAATCATCGGCGCCGGCGTTGTCGAGGTGCTGCAGGACGGCTTCGGCTTCCTGCGCTCGGCCGATTCGAACTATCTGCCCGGCCCCGACGACATCTATGTCTCGCCGAGCCAGATCCGGAAGTTCGGCCTGCGGACCGGCGACACGGTGGATGGCCCGATCCGCGGTCCGAAGGAGGGCGAGCGCTACTTCGCCCTGCTCAAGGTCAACACGATCAATTTCGAGGATCCGGAGAAGATCCGGCACAAGGTTCACTTCGACAACCTGACGCCGCTTTTCCCGCACGAGCGCTTCAAGCTCGAACTCGACGATCCGACGCGGAAAGATTTCTCGCCGCGCATCATCGACATCGTGTCGCCCATCGGCAAGGGTCAGCGCGCGCTCATCGTGGCGCCGCCCCGCACCGGTAAGACGGTGCTGATGCAGAACGTCGCGCAGTCGATCACCACCAATCATCCCGAGTGCTACCTCATCGTGCTGCTCATCGACGAGCGCCCGGAGGAAGTGACCGACATGCAGCGCTCCGTGAAGGGCGAGGTCGTGGCCTCCACCTTCGACGAGCCGGCGACCCGCCACGTGCAGGTGGCCGAGATGGTGATCGAGAAGGCCAAGCGCCTGGTGGAGCACGGCCGCGACGTGGTCATCCTGCTCGACTCGATCACGCGTCTGGGCCGCGCCTACAACACGGTCGTGCCGTCATCCGGCAAGGTGCTCACCGGCGGTGTCGACGCCAACGCCCTGCAGCGCCCGAAGCGCTTCTTCGGTGCGGCGCGCAATATCGAGGAGGGCGGTTCGCTCACCATCATCGCCACCGCGCTCATCGATACCGGCTCGCGCATGGACGAGGTGATCTTCGAAGAGTTCAAGGGCACCGGCAACTCGGAAATCATCCTCGATCGCAAGGTGGCCGACAAGCGCACCTTTCCGGCCATCGACATCACCCGGTCGGGCACCCGCAAGGAAGAGCTGCTGGTCCCGTCGGACACCCTCAAGAAGATGTACGTGCTGCGCCGCATCCTCAATCCGATGGGCACGGTCGATGCCATCGAGTTCCTGCTCGACAAGCTGCGCCAGACCAAGTCGAACCAGGAATTCTTCGATTCGATGAACACCTGAGGCGGAACGTCCGCCTGCGGAAATTTGACCCCATCCTCTCAAGTCGAGAGGGTGGGGTTTTTGTTTGCGCTCACAACACGTCCATGAGCCACAGGATGATCAGCGTCACAACGGCCGAGATCAGGAGCGAGCCTGCGCAGCCCAGGCGGTTCGAGAAGAAGAAAAAAATCGCCGCTTTCCTGACGCCTCATCCCTTCGAAGCCGAACCGGTGCCGGCGCTCAGCATTGCCCGCACCTGCGCCTTCAACCCATCCGCATCCGTCACCGGCAGCGAGCAGCGCATCCCGGCACAGACGAGGGCTCGAGCATCGGACCCAAAAGTGGGATGCACTTTTGGGATCCGATCCGATGCTCCATTTTTGGAGGAGCGCATCGTTGGGGCGGAAAACTGGGTCCACTTTTCGCTAGCGCGGCCCGCTGGGTCCGCACGATGCGCTCGTGGCTCCGTGCTGGAGGAGGCGAGGGCCTTGGCCGGGTGATTGTCGTCGAGGGCGTCGTCTGCTTGCAGACGGCGGACGCTGCGGATCGGGTAGGGGATTGTCAGCCCGGTGTCGAACAGGGCGTCGGCATCGTTTCCCGTGACGAGGATGGTCAGGCCCCGCAGGTGCAGGTCGAGGGCGTTGAGGATCGACGTATGGCCCAGCGGGGCCGAGCGGGCGATCCCTATGAGCCGGCTCAAGACATCCGAGGCCCGTTGAGTATCGCTGTCGGTCTTGGTGAGCTGCGTCAGACGAACCAGGGCTTCGGCAAAGAGCCCGTTGGCGTTGGGGACCGCATCGTCCTGGGTCGGCTGCGGCCGGACCACCAGAGGGTCCGCGTCCCTGGCCGTCATGGCGAGGGCACCGGTCTCTTCGTCCAGGTAATCGGAGAGCAACCGGTCGCGCCACATCTCTGCATCTCGCAGATAGGCGCGGTCGGATGTCGTCTCGAAGAGTGCCAGCGCCGCCCGCATCATGGCCGCGTGGTCGAGGGCGAAACCTGGAAAGATCAGCGCATCGCCGCGCCAGGAGTGACCAAGGCGGCCGTCGCGGGTCATCGCTTCCGTGATGAAACGATAGGCCCGCCGGGCGAGGGTGATCCATTCGGGCCGGTCGAGCAGAGGAGAGGCCCGCACCAGCGCGCCGATCATGAGCCCGTTCCAGTCCGCCAGCACCTTGTCGTCGAGGCCGGGTCTGACCCGGGTCGAGCGCCGCTCCAGAAGTTTTGCACGCATGACGGCGAGCCGCTCTTCAACGCTTCGCGGCGCTTCCCCGGAGACGAGCCGGTTCGGGATATTGCGGCCCTCGAAATTTGCCGCTTCGGTGATGTCGTAGACCTTGGCGAAGAAGGCCGCATCCTCCTCTCCTAGAACGTCCTGGATCTCGCCGAGGCTCCAGACATAGAAGCGGCCCTCCTCGCCTTCGGAATCCGCGTCGAGGCTGGACGCGAAAGCACCTTCGGGAGTGGTCATCTCCCGCTGGAGCCAGGTGACGATCCCCTCGGCCGCGTCCCTGAACAGGGTGCGGCCGGTCTCCACGAAGGCGAGGGCATAGAGCTCCAGAAGCTGGGCGTTGTCGTAGAGCATCTTCTCGAAATGCGGCACGAGCCAGCGCTCGTCGACGGAATAGCGGGCAAAGCCGCCGCCGAGATGATCGTGGATGCCGCCGAGCGCCATCCGCTCCAGAGTGAGGAGGAACCGTCTCTTCGCTTCTCCGTCGTCGGTGCGACCGGCATAGCGGTAGAGGAATTCGAGGATCGGCGGATTGGGAAATTTCGGAGCCCCCTGCAGCCCGCCGTTCTCCGTGTCGATCAGCTCGGCGAGGCGAGTACCCAAGCGGTCGAGATCGTCGAGGCCGAGGGTGCCGCCGTCGCTCTTGTCGGTCCTTGCGAGATGCTGCTTGATCGCGTCCCGGTTCTTGAGGATGCGTTCCGGTTCCGCATGGTACAGACGCGCGATCTCGCGCAGGACGGCGACGAAGCCCGGCCGACCGAAACGCGGCTCCTTCGGGAAATAGGTGCCGCCCCAGAACGGCTCGCCCTCCGGGGTCAGGAACATGGTGAGCGGCCAGCCGCCGGGCTCGCCCAGGAGGTGCAGGGCGCTCATATACACGTGGTCCACATCAGGCCGTTCTTCGCGATCGACCTTGATGTTGACGAAGAGCTCGTTCATGACCGCGGCCACGTCGGGATCCTCGAAACTCTCATGGGCCATCACGTGGCACCAGTGACAAGCGGCATAGCCGATGGAGATCAGGATCGGCTTGTGAAGCCGCCTGGCTTCTGCCAGGGCTTCGGGACCCCATTCCCACCAATGGACAGGATTGTCCCTGTGCTGCAGAAGGTAAGGGGAGCTGGCCTCGCTCAGGCGGTTCATGGTGTCTGCTCCGGCATCGGCCTTCCAGGCCAAGCGGCCTGGATCGCGGCTCACGGCTTTAAGACTTCATCAACCTTAAATCCTCTCATGATGACGAGGTTCATCCCTATGCGTTCCGACGACACGATCTTCGCCATCGCTTCTGGTCACGGCCGCGCCGCCGTGTGCCTGATCCGGATCAGCGGGCCGGAAAGTCGCACCATTCTGGAGCGAATGGCCGGCAGGCTGCCGGAACCCCGTCGGGCGGTCGTACGCACCCTGAGGGATCCCGCGAGCGGTGAGCAGCTCGATCAGGCGCTGATCCTCTGGATGCCCGGGCCGGGGAGCTTCACCGGTGAGGACCAGGCCGAGCTTCAGATCCACGGTGGCCTGGCGACCAGGGCGGCCGTGTTGCGCGCCCTCGGCTCCCTGGAAAACTGCCGCGCGGCGGAAGCAGGCGAGTTCACCCGCCGGGCTTTCCTCAATGGACGGATGGACCTCGCCCAGGTCGAGGGTCTCGCCGACATCATCGATGCCGAGACGGAGGCGCAGCGTCGACAGGCCATGCGCCAGTTCGGCGGGCGACTGGGGAATGCCGCCGAGGGCTGGCGCGAGAGCGTTCTGCAGGTTCTGGCTCTTCTCGAAGCGAGCCTCGATTTCTCCGATGAGGGCGATGTGCCGGAGGATCTCGAAGCGGAGATCCTGCAGATGATCGACCGGGTGCACCGCGAGATCGGACAGGCCATGGCGAACCGGAGCGGCGAGCGCCTGCGCGAAGGTCTCACGGTCGTCCTGGCGGGGCCGCCGAACGCGGGAAAGTCGACCCTGCTGAATGCGCTCGCCCGGCGGGACGTGGCGATCGTATCGCCGATTGCCGGCACCACCCGCGACGTGATCGAGGTTCATTGCGATCTCGGGGGACTGCCGGTGATCATCGTCGATACCGCAGGCTTGCGGGAGAGCGCCGACGTGATCGAGCAGGAGGGTGTCTCTCGGGCCCGCGCCCGGGCGGAGAACGCCGACCTGGTGCTCTGGCTCGTGCCGCCGGAAGGCGAGGAGAGCACTCCGCCCCCGGCCCGGCGTCTGCTGCGGGTGGCGACGAAGTCGGACCTGGCCCGGGAGGAGCAGGGTTGCGACCTGAGGATCGCGGCTGCGACCGGGGAAGGATTGCCGGAACTGATCGCCCGCTTGGAGGAAGAAGCCGCCGCGCTGATGGGGCAGGGCGATGCCATCGTCACCCGTGAGCGTCACCGCAAGGCTCTCGAGCGGGCCCATGCGGCCCTTGAGCGCTCCCGTGTCATGCTCGTCAATCACGGTCCTGTCGAATTGGCTGCCGAGGAGGCCCGCTTGGCCGCCCGGGCCATTGGGGAGATTACCGGCCGTGTCGATGTGGAGGACGTGCTCGACCGGCTGTTCTCCAGCTTTTGCATCGGCAAGTAACAGACACGCTCGGTAACTCTGAATCGAATCGGTGAGAGACGGATTTCAGCTGTTCACGAATCGGTGGAACAATGCTGAATCGTGCTGGCATATCCTGTGCATGGGATGTGCACGACGAAGGTCGGGCCCAGAATGTTTCACGTGAAACATTTTGCCCTTTTGACCTCTATCGGGCGGGCAAATAGACCCAAGCGCATCGTGCAGAACAGGTACTTTCACACTTTCGTGCCGCGTTACGGGTTCGGTGCGAGAGGGAGCGTCGGACCGATCCCGGGTCTGCAAGTCCGGGTCCGATGCTCCGGGATGGAGAATTTTATGAGTCAGGTGTTCGATGTGATCGTCGTGGGCGGCGGACATGCGGGGTCGGAGGCGGCCGCTGCAGCCGCTCGTATGGGCGCACGCACGGCCCTCGTGACGCACAAGCTGACCACAATCGGCGCCATGTCCTGCAACCCGGCCATCGGTGGCCTGGGGAAGGGCCATCTCGTGCGGGAGATCGATGCCCTCGACGGAGTCATGGGGCGTGTCGCCGACCGGGCCGGCATTCAGTTTCGCCTGCTCAACCGCCGCAAGGGCCCCGCCGTAAGAGGCCCTCGCACTCAGGCTGACCGCAAGCTTTATGCCCGAGCCATGCAGGCCGAGCTGCTGCAGACGCCGAACCTGACCATCGTCGAAGGAGAGGCCGACGATCTCGTGGTCCAGCATGGCCGTATCGCCGGCCTCCTCCTGGCGGACGGACGGACCCTTGCGGCTGGATCCGTGATCATCACCACCGGCACCTTCCTGTCGGGCCTGATCCATATCGGTGAGAAGAAGATTCCGGCAGGCCGCATGGGAGAGCGCCCGTCCCTGGGCTTGCCGAAGACCTTCGAGCGTCTTGGCTTTACCCTCGGGCGGCTGAAGACCGGCACTCCGCCCCGTCTGGATGGCCGCACTATCGACTGGGCGGGGGTCGACAAGCAAGCGGCCGATGAAGAGCCGGTGCCGTTTTCCCTGCTGACCGATCGGATCGAGAACCCCCAGATCGAGTGCGGCATCACCCGGACCACGGAGAAGGTCCACGCGCTGATCCGGGATAACCTGCATCGCTCTGCCATGTATTCCGGCGAGATCCAGGGCCGGGGACCCCGCTATTGCCCCTCCATCGAGGACAAAGTGGTGCGGTTCGGCGACCGGGACGGACACCAGATCTTCCTCGAACCCGAGGGCCTTGACGATATCACGGTCTATCCGAACGGCATTTCAACCTCTCTGCCGGAGGATGTGCAGCTCGCCTTCCTGCAGCATATCCCGGGCCTGGAGAAGGTCCGCATGCTCCAGCCTGCCTATGCCATCGAGTACGATTATGTCGACCCGCGCAACCTGACCGCCGCGCTCGAGACGAAGGCGGTTCAGGGTCTCTTCCTGGCCGGACAGATCAACGGCACCACAGGCTATGAGGAAGCAGCCGCGCAGGGATTGGTGGCCGGCCTCAATGCGGCCCGTCGAGCTTCTGGCCAGGACGGTGTGGCGTTCGATCGGGCTGAGTCCTATATCGGCGTGCTCATCGACGACCTGATCACGCGAGGCGTGAGCGAGCCCTATCGGATGTTCACCTCCCGGTCCGAGTACCGGTTAAGCCTGCGCATCGACAATGTCGACGAGCGGCTGACCGGCAAAGGCTTGGAACTGGGCTGCGTCGGTTCATCGCGCGAGAAGCATTTCCAGCAGTCGCAGACCGAAATCCGGCAGACCCGGCAGCGTCTGGAGAGCCTCACCCTGACGCCTCGGGAGGCGTCTCGCCATGGTCTCGAGCTGAACCAGGACGGCGTTCGCCGCTCGGCCTACCAGCTCCTGTCCTATCCGAGTATCGGCTGGAGCGACCTCGCGCATGTCTGGCCGGAGCTTTCCGGAGTGTCCATTTCAGTGCGGGAGCGTCTGGAGACGGACGCGACTTATGCAGTTTATCTCGACCGTCAGCAGGCCGACATTGCCGCCTATCGCCGCGACGAAGGTGTCGTGCTGGAGGAGAGTATCGACTTTCAGGGGCTTCCGGGCTTGTCGAACGAGATCAAGGCCAAGCTCGATCTCATTCGTCCGAAGACCCTGGGTCAGGCTGCTAGGATCGAGGGCATCACGCCCGCCGCCCTGACGCTCCTGGCCGCGCATGCCCGCAAAGGTTCGGGACGTGGTGGTCGTTTGATCGAGTCTCTGTCGTGAGTTCTTCCGCCATGGTAACCGCATCAGACCTGAATGTTTCACGTGAAACATTCGAGAAGCTGGAATTGCTCGAACGCGAGCTTCGCCGCTGGCAGGCGATCAAGAACCTCGTCGGTCCGGCAACCCTGACCCAGATCTGGGACCGCCACATCGTCGACTCGCTCCAGCTTCTCGACCTTGTCCCGGATGCCAGGACTTGGCTGGATCTCGGCTCAGGTGCCGGCTTCCCCGGTCTGGTGCTCGCCATCGCGGGGGCGGAGAGGCGGCTCAATGTCCATCTCGTCGAGAGCAATTCACGTAAATGTGCCTTCCTCCGTCACATCGCCCGGCTGACCGGCGTGTCGGCAACAGTGCACGAAGCGCGGCTCGAGACCGTCGTGCCGAGTTTTATCGGCAAGGCTGATGTGGTCTCCGCTCGCGCCTTGGCATCGCTCGCCATGTTGCTGGATTGGACCGCCCCCTTGTTGAAAGCGGGGACAATGGGCCTGTTTCCCAAAGGGCGGGACGTCGAGACGGAATTGACCGAGGCGCGGAAAAAGTGGACATTCGCGGCAGAGATCCTGCCGAGCCTGACCGATTCCGAAGCCAGGATTCTTCGCATAACCTCCATCGAGAGCCATTCATGATGACCGACCGCAACGGATCCGAAGCAGGCGCGCGTGGCGTGACGCCGCGCGTTCTCGTGCTTGCCAACCAAAAGGGAGGCGTCGGCAAGACCACGACAGCGATCAACCTTGGCACGGCGCTGGCCGCCATCGGCGAGAAGGTGCTGATCGTCGACCTCGACCCGCAGGGCAATGCCTCGACCGGGCTGGGAATTGATCGCAAGAGCCGTCAGGTCTCGACCTATCACGTCCTCGCCGGAGAAGCGTCGCTGTCCGAGGCGATCACCGAAACAGTGGTGCCCGGCCTGTCGGTCGCGCCGTCGACTCTCGACCTGCTCGGAGTTGAGTTGGAGATCGCAAACGAGCGGAACCGGTCGCACCGGCTTCGCTCCGCGATTCAGGGACTTTCAGGCTTCGAGGTAAGTGAACCTTTTACCTATATTTTGATCGATTGCCCGCCATCGCTCAATCTTTTGACCATCAATGCCTTGGTGGCTGCTGACGCCGTTCTGGTCCCGCTCCAATGCGAATTTTTTGCCTTGGAAGGTCTCAGCCAGTTGCTCAAGACGGTCGAGCAGGTCCGCTCGGCCCTCAACCCGGACCTGTCGATCCACGGCGTGGTGCTGACCATGTTTGACCCGCGCAATAACCTCTCGGGCCAAGTCGTGGCCGATGTGCGTGAGTTCATGGGCAGCAAGGTCTACGAGACCATGATCCCGCGTAACGTTCGCGTGTCCGAAGCGCCGTCGCATGGCAAGCCGGTCCTGCTCTACGATCTGAAATGCGCGGGCTCGCAGGCCTATCTCCGTTTGGCGTCCGAAGTCATTCAGCGTGAACGCGCTCTGCGCGCGGCATAAAAATATTTGAGAGAGACAATGGCAGAAGAAGGTAAGTCGCGCTTGGGTCGTGGATTGGCCGCCCTGATCGGGGAGGTCGGCGACGAGATGGGGAACCTCGAGCGCAAGGGCTTCGTCCCGCGCCACGTGCCGGTAGAATTCCTGCGCCCGAATCCGCGCAACCCGCGCAAGGTTTTCGATGACGAAGATCTGCAGGAGCTGACCCAGTCGATCAAAGACCGCGGCATTATCCAGCCCATCGTGGTGCGGTCCGTGGGGAATGCGGAGAATTACGAGATTGTCGCCGGCGAGCGTCGCTGGCGCGCGGCGCAGAAGGCGGGCCTGCACAAGGTGCCGGTGGTCATCGTCACCATCGACGATAAGACCTCCCTCGAATACGCGATCCTCGAGAATGTCCAACGCGCCGATCTCAACCCGATCGAGGAATCGGAAGGCTATTCGCGCCTGATGGTCGAGTTTTCCTACACGCAGGAGAACCTCTCGAAGATTATCGGCAAGAGCCGCAGCCACATCGCCAACATGCTGCGCCTGGCCGATCTGCCGCCCGGCGTACGCAAGCTCCTGATGGAGCGCAAGCTGACGGCGGGACACGGCCGTGCGCTGCTCTCCGTGAAGGACCCGGTCCAGGTGGCCAAGCGCGTTCTCGACGAGGGCCTGAGCGTACGTCAGGTCGAGGAGATCGCGCAAAACGACAACGCGACGCCCGAAAAGGCGGAGGCCAAGGCGGAAAAGGCGGCCAAAGCCGAAAAGGACCCGGACACCCGCGCCCTCGAGAGAGCCCTGCAGGATGTGCTCGGCCTCACCGTCAGCATCGACCACAAGGCCAAGGGCGGCGAATTGCGCATAAAGTACAAGACCCTTGAGCAGCTCGACGGCCTGTGCCGGCGGTTGAATCCGTAAAATTTTCAGGCGTGCTCGTGTCATTCCGGGGCGGCTCTTCAGAGCCGAACCCGGGACCCATAAACACAGCAGCGCAAGTCAGACTGAGCAGCGTTACGCCTCTTCCTGTTCGGTCAGCGATTATGGGTTCCGGATTCCGCTGCGCGGCCCCGGAATGACATCCGTCACGTCATTAAGTAAACGTCAAGCTTCACCGCGTTGGAATGGTCGGGACGAGCCAAGCCATGACAAGAGGGGTGCTCTTGGATAGAGGACAGCTTAGCGCCGTGCCGCCCGCGCAATATCCAGCAAGGTCTTCGCCGCAATCGTATCGTCCAGGTCGGAGAGGCGGCGGGTTTGCAGAAGACTGGCCTGAAGAAGCGCGATCGCGTTCCTGAGACTGTCGCTCGTCCAGCGTTGAAGGTGGCGTTCCACCAGGGGTTTGCGCCGAAAATGCAGGCTGCGCATGGTTTCCATGACGGCCGGGATCGGCCGGCCTTCCTCAACGGAAAGACGTGCCGTCAGCAGCATCAGGGCATGGCGAAGCGCGGCGCCGAGCAGCACGGCCGCGTTGACACCCTCGGCGGCAAGACGTCGGGAGCCGGTTTCCAGACCCGTTCCCTCGCCGCCGAACGCGGCATCGACCACCGCGTCCATGGCCAGGCTCGACACGTCGCTCATGATCGCGTCCACATCCTCCAGGCTGATCTCGCGCTGGCCGTGGGCATAAAGCATGAGCTTGGAGAGTTCTCCGCGTGTGGCCAGCCGGTCGCCGCCGAGGCTCGCGATCAGAGCCGTGCGCGCCTCGCGCTGGATGGAAAAGCCGCCGGCCTTCAGGGTCTCGTCGACGACCGTGCCGAGGTCGCGGCCCGTGTCGGCATAGCAGGGCAGGGCAAGCGCCTTCTGCGAACGCTCGCAGAGCGTCCGCAGCGGCGAGGATTTCTGCAGGTCGCCTCCCTCGATGACGATCACCGCGTCCTGAAGCTCGCCTTTCAGGACTGCATCAACCGCCGGCGCGATGTTGCGCGAAGTCGATTTCACCCAGATGGCGCGTTTGCCGCCGAACAGGCCCATGGTCCCGGCCTCGTCGGCAAGGCGGGCAGGGTCTGAGGCGATGTCGTCGCCGTCGATCCGGATGAGCTGGAAGGGGTCGGAGGGATCGTCCACCGAGCGCTCGGCGACCATGCGGGCACGCTCGTTGATTAGGCCCGTGTCGGGCCCGTAGAACAGGAACACGCCGATCCGCGGATCGGGGCGCCGCAGCGCTCCATCCACGTCACCTGCTTTGACGGCAACCATCGGCTCAGCTTGTGGTTGCGAGCGCCGCCGACAACCGGGTCTTCACCTGCTGCGCCAGATCCTTGGCGAGCCTGATTTCCGCGTCGCGTCCCGCCCGGATGTTGGCGAAGCGCTGAGTGAAGCGGTCGAAGCTCGTGGACGAGGTCGCCGTGCCCTGCGAGACCACGGTTTTTCCGTCCAGGCTCGTGAGGGTATAGGTCAGGGTGCCGGCGACGATGACGGAGCTGGCTGTGCCGGTCTGGCTGTCGACGACAGGGCTCGACCGGTTTTCGCTCAATTTGAGGGCGAGCATGTAGCGCTTGGGCGTATCCGATCCCGAGCCGTTGAGGGCATAGATCATTTCGCTGCGCAGGTAATGGCCGGCATTCGCGAGCGACGGCGGCCAATCCACCATCGGCACGTCGATGGAGGCGAGCACCGTCTGGAGCGACTCGCCCGAGGCCGTCGGGCCGTAAAGCGGACGGAAGCAGGCGGACAGGCCAAGAGACAGGCCTGCCACGACAACCATGTGGGCAAGGCCTTTGAACTTAAGCGACGACATTCACGATCCTTTGGGGAACCACGATGATCTTGCGGGCGGGCTTCCCTTCCATGGCCTTCTGCACGGCCTCGAGCGAGAGCACAGCCGCCTCGACTGTAGCCTGATCGGCATCGCGGGCAACCGTCACGTCGGCCCGCTTCTTGCCGTTGACCTGAACCGGCAGAGTGACCGTGTCCTCCACCAGCAGCGACCGGTCAAGAACCGGCCAGTCGGCGTCGGACACGAGGCCCGTCTGGTTCAGGGATTCCCAGCATTCCTCGGCGAGATGCGGCATCATCGGAGCCAGCAGCTGCACGAAGATGCGCCCGGCCTCGGCGAAAGCCGCGCTCAGGCCCGGCTCGTCGCTGGTCTTGGCCTGATTCGACAGGTCCTGCAGGGAGTTGGCCAGCTCGTAGAGATGGGCCACGCAGCGGTTGAAGCGCAGGCGCTCGACGTCGTCCTCGACGGCCGCCAAGGCCTTGTGCGCGGCCTTGCGGACGGCGAGCGCAATCGGGCCATCGCCGGAAACGCCATCGGCGCTGCCGATGCGCTCGGCGATGTCACCGATCAGGCGCCACACGCGCTGGACGAAGCGGCCGGCGCCCTGCACGCCTTCCTCGGTCCAGATCACGTCGCGCTCCGGCGGCGAGTCGGAGAGCATGAACCAACGGGCAGTATCGGCCCCGTAGGATGCGATGATCTCGTCCGGATCGACTGTGTTCTTCTTCGACTTCGACATCTTCTCGATGGAGCCGATCTCGATCGGAGCGCCGGTCTCCACATGGAAGGCCTTGCGCGTATTACCCTGCGTCTCGAAGCGCACGTCGGCGGGCAGCACCCAGCCGCCATTCTGGTCCTTGTAGGTCTCATGGACCACCATGCCCTGCGTGAACAGGCCCGCGAAGGGCTCGTCCAGGCCGGCATGCCCCGTCTCCTTCATCGCGCGGGTGAAGAAGCGCGAATAGAGCAGGTGCAGGATCGCGTGCTCGATGCCACCGATATACTGGTCGACCGGCAGCCAGGCATCGACCGTCGCCCGGTCGGTGGGCCTGTCGGTCAGGGTCGGATCGGTAAAGCGTGCGAAGTACCAGGACGAATCGACGAACGTGTCCATCGTGTCCGTCTCGCGCCGGGCCTTACCCCCGCATTGCGGGCAATCCACGTGCTTCCAGGTCGGGTGGCGGTCGAGCGGGTTGCCCGGCACATCAAAGGACACGTCCTCCGGCAGTTCAACCGGAAGTTGATCTTTCGGAACCGGCACCACACCGCAGGCATCGCAATGGATGACCGGGATCGGGCAGCCCCAGTAGCGCTGGCGCGAGATGCCCCAGTCGCGCAGGCGGAAATTCACCTTGCGCTCGGCCACCGGGTGATTGCCCCGAATCTGCGATTCCAGGCGGCGGGCGACCTCTTCCTTGGCCTCCGCGATGGTCATGCCGTCGAGGAAGCGGGAATTGATCATCCGCCCCTCGCCGTCATAGGCGATGTCGGTGACGACGAAGGAGGCCGGGTCCACGTCCGGCGGGCAGACGACCGGGGTGTTGCCCAGGCCGTACTTGTTGACGAAATCCAGGTCGCGCTGGTCGTGCGCCGGGCAGCCGAAGATGGCGCCCGTGCCGTATTCCATCAGGATGAAGTTCGCCACGTAGACCGGCAGCGTCCAGTCCGGATCGAAGGGATGCTCGGCGCGGATCCCCGTGTCGAAGCCGAGCTTCTCGGCCTTGTCGATGGTCTCCTGGGCGGTGCCCATGCGCTTGGTTTCTTCAATGAAGGCTGCAAGCTCCGGATTCTTCTCGGCAGCGGCCTTCGCCAGCGGATGATCAGGCGCGACCGCCATGAACTTCGCGCCGAACAGGGTGTCGGGACGCGTCGTGTAGATCTGCAGCTCGGTCTCGCCGTTCGGCACCGTCTCCGGCTTCAAGGCGAAGCGGACCAGCAGGCCCTCGGAGCGGCCGATCCAGTTGCGCTGCATCAGGCGCACCTTCTCGGGCCAGCGGTCCAGCGTGTCCAGCCTGTCGTCCAAGTCCTGGGCGAAATCGGTGATCTTTAAAAACCACTGGGTCAGCTCGCGCTGCTCGACCAGGGCGCCCGAACGCCAGCCGCGCCCGTCGATCACCTGCTCATTGGCCAGCACCGTGTGGTCGACAGGATCCCAGTTCACCTTCGCGGTCTTGCGATCGACGAGGCCCTTTTCCAGGAAGTCCAGGAACATGCGCTGCTGGTGCTTGTAATAGCTCGGGTCGCAGGTCGCGATCTCGCGGCTCCAGTCCAGCGACAGGCCCATGCTCTGCAGCTGGGCGCGCATGGTGGCGATGTTGGCATAGGTCCATTCCTTGGGGTGGACCTTGTTCTGCATGGCGGCGTTCTCGGCCGGCATGCCAAAGGCATCCCAGCCCATCGGATGGAGCACGTTGAAGCCCTTGGCCCGCTTGTAGCGCGCCACCACGTCGCCCATGGTGTAGTTGCGCACGTGGCCCATATGGATGCGCCCCGACGGATAGGGAAACATCTCGAGCACGTAGTATTTCGGGCGTGGATCGTCGTTGTTCGTCTTGAACAGGTCGCGGTCGTTCCAGACCTTCCGCCATTTCAGCTCGGCTTCCTTGGCGTTGTAGCGCTCGGGCCTCATTTTTCTCGTCACATCCGTCATTGATCAGCGAAGCGGCTTGCGCCGCCGGGTTGCGGCGGACTAGGACACAGCTCTCCCGCGCGGTCAACGGTTTCGCGCATGCGAGACGATCTTGAGAGGGTCCCATGAGCGAGAACGACGCAGTCGAAGGTCTGAGACAGGTCCGGGAGAGCATCCGGCGCGCAGCCTCCGATTATGGCCGCGACCCGTCCTCGATCACCCTCGTGGCGGTCTCGAAGACCTTCCCGGCGGAGGCGATCGAGCCCGTGCTTGCTGCGGGCCAGCGGGTCTTCGGCGAGAACTACGTGCAGGAGGCCAAAGCCAAGTGGCCGGCCCTGCGCGAGCGCTATCCCGACGTGGAGCTCCACATGATCGGCCCGCTGCAGTCGAACAAGGCCAAGGAGGCGGTGGAGCTCTTCGACGTGATCCATGCCCTCGACCGCCCGTCTCTCGCCGAGGCGCTGGCCAAGGAGATCGCCAAGCAGGGCAAAAAACCCCGCCTGCTGGTGCAGGTGAACACCGGCGAGGAGCCGCAGAAGGGTGGCGTGATCCCGACCGAGGTGGATGCGTTTCTCGAAGCCTGCCGCAGCCGGTATGGCCTGGAGATCGAGGGCCTCATGTGCATCCCGCCGGCGGAGGACCCGCCGTCCCCCCATTTCGCCCTGCTCAACACCATCGCCAAGCGCCACGGCTTAAAGTGGCTCTCCATGGGCATGAGCGCCGATTTCGACGCCGCGATCCAGCTCGGCGCCACCCATGTGCGGGTGGGCAGCGCGATCTTCGGGACAAGACCAAGGACGAAGGTTGGCTGAGGCGAGCCTCCGGCCGGAGCGCGCCTGAGAAAAGAGCATGAATAGGGTTGCGCTAGAGAGTGGATCCCTTTCCCGTCTTCCGGCCGCCGGGGATGACACCCACCACGTCATGGCCGGGCTTGTCCCGGCCATCCCGGTGCTGTGAAGCGCCTCACCTCGATCCATCGAGATCACCGGCACGAGGCCGGTGATGACGTGGCGGGCTGTTTACCCGCGCTCGCTGTCGAGCATGGCCATCTGGGGAGCGGCGTAGCGGTCGCCCGCAGCAGAGCCTCGGGGCACGGCTTGCTCGATGGCCGCGAGATCCTCCTCCGTCAGTCTCACGTCCAGCGCCCCAAGGGCCTCGCTGAGCCGGTCGCGGCGGCGCGCACCGATGAGCGGGACGATGTCGTCACCCTGCGCGGCCACCCAGGCGATGGCGATCTGCGCCACGCTGACGCCCTTCCGGTCCGCCACTCGCTTGAGGGCCTCGACCAGGGCCAGGTTTTTCTCGACATTGCCTTCCTGGAAACGCGGGCTGTGGGCGCGGAAATCGCCAGGGCTGGCCTCGCCCTTGCTCCAATGACCGCTGATCAGGCCGCGCGAGAGCACTCCATAGGCGGTGATGCCGATGCCGAGTTCGCGGCAGACGGGCAGGATGCCGTCCTCGATACCGCGCGAGATCAGGGAATATTCGATCTGCAGGTCGCAGATCGGGTGTACGCTGGCTGCCCGGCGGATGGTCTCGGGTCCAACCTCGGAGAGGCCGATATGGCGCACGAAGCCAGCCTTCACCATGTCGGCGATCGCCCCGATGGTGTCCTCGATCGGCACGTTGGGATCGAGCCGGGCCGGGCGGTAGATATCGATGTAATCGACCCGCAGGCGCTGCAGGGTATAGGCGAGGAAGCTTTTGACGGCCTGCGGACGCGCATCGTAGCCGAGCCAGGCGCCGGTCGGATCGCGCATGGCACCGAACTTCACGCTGATGAGCGCCTGATCGCGGTCGCGGCCCCGGAGCGCCTCGCCGATCAGCATCTCGTTATGGCCCATGCCGTAGAAATCGCCCGTATCGAGCAGGGTGATGCCGGCCTCGAGCGCCGCATGGATGGTAGCGATGCTCTCTGCCCGGTCGGCCGGTCCGTACATGCCGGACATGCCCATGCAGCCGAGGCCGAGGGCGGAAACGGAGGGACCGGATTGTCCCAAGCGGCGGTGTTGCATCCTTCGATCTCCTGAAATGTCGGCCAACGGCGTCCGCTGGCATGAACGGATCATGCCCGCTTCCGGTTCGTGCGATAATCCGGCATAACCGGGACAGGCTGTTTGGATTTTCGAACAATGAGCGATGTGGACCTGGCGGATCTCGAAGCCTTCGCGGCGGTGGCGCGGGCGCGAAGCTTCCGCAGCGTGGCGCGGCTGCGCGGTGTCTCGGCCTCCACCTTGAGCGAAGCCCTGAGACGTCTGGAGACCCGCCTCGGGGTGCGGCTGCTCAACCGCACGACCCGCAGCGTCACCCCGACGGAAGCCGGGCAGCGGCTGCTCCAGCGCCTCGGCCCGGCCCTGAGCGAGGTCGCGGCGGCGCTCGATGCCGTCAACGGCTTTCGCGACTCACCGACCGGAACGCTGCGGCTCAACGTGCCCACGGCGGTGGCCCGCCTTGTGCTGCCGCCGATCATCGGCCCCTTTCTCGCTGAACATCCCGGGATCGTTCTGGAGGTGATCAGCGATGACAGCTTCGTCGACGTCCTGGCGGCCGGGTTCGATGCGGGAATCCGCTACGACGAGCGGCTGGAAAAGGACATGATCGCCGTGTCCATCGGCCCGCGCGTGCAGCGCTTCGTCGTGGCCGGGTCGCCGGCGTATTTCGCCGCCCATGGCCGACCGACGCATCCGAAGGAGCTTCTGAACCACGCCTGCATCCGCCATCGCTTCGCCAGCGGCGTGATGCACCCTTGGGAATTCGAGCGAGACGGCGAGGTCATCAAGATCACGCCCACCGCGCGGGTGATCGCCAACAGCATCGACCTGGAGGTCACGGCGGCGATCCAGGGGCTCGGCCTGATCGCCACCTTCGAGGGCTTCGTGGAGCAGGAGCTGAAGAGCGGCGTCCTCGAGCCGGTGCTGGAGGATTGGCTGCAGCCGTTCTCCGGGCCCTTTCTCTACTACCCGAGCCGCCGCCACATGCCGGCTCCCCTGCGCGCCTTCGTGGACTTCATCAAGAGGCGATAACGTCTCGAGATTGCATCTCTGGCGCATCCCGGTTAAGCTTAAATTTTCGATCGGCATTCGAACCAGGGAGGGCTGCATGTTTGAAGCAATGCATCAACGCAAGTTCGGCCCCTGGCACGCCCTGCAGCAGCTTGTTGCAGGGCCGACCGTCGAACGGATCTGACAGCCTTCTCTCTGTCTCCATCTCATTCTGGTCAGCTCTGAACGGCTCATCGCGCTTTTGGCTCCGCAAGGATTCAGGCGCCTGACACGTTCAAGATTTTTCGCGCTTCCGATGGCTTCTGCCCGAACGCGCCGCACCAATGAGATGTCTCCATGGCCGCTTTGAGCCTTCGCAATGTCACCGTCATTGCCCATACACCCCTTTTTCAGAACTTGAACCTCGTCATCGGCGAGGGCGACCGCCTCGGTCTCGTGGCCGCCAACGGCGCCGGAAAATCGACGCTTCTCAAATGTCTCGCCGGTCTTGTCGAACCGACGCATGGCGACATCGTCCGCTCGCGAGGATTGCGCATCGCGCTCGTGGAGCAGGACGTACCCGCGAACCTGCTCGACCTGTCCCTGCATGACATGCTGCATCGGGCCTTGCCGGCGAACGAGCGCGAGGGTCAGGAATGGCGCGTCGACATGGTGCTCGACGAGTTCAAAGCGCCCGCCGACCTGCGCACATTGCCGATGCGCGCGCTCAGCGGCGGCTGGCAGCGCCTCGCGCTCATCGCGCGGGCGTGGATCACCCAACCGGATCTGCTTCTGCTCGACGAGCCCACGAACCATCTCGACCTCGAAAAGCTCTTCAAGCTGGAAGCCTGGATCAATGCGGCGAGCTATACCGCGCCCATCGTGGTCGCGAGCCACGACCGCGACTTCCTCGATGCCTGTACGACGAAAACCCTTTTCCTGCGGCCCGAGGAATCCGTTGTCTTCTCGCATTCCTATCGTGGCGCCCGCGCCTTGCTCAACGGGCATGATGCGGCGGCGCAGACGCAGCGCGACAAGACCCTGCGCGAGGTCAAGCGCCTTCGCCAAAGCGCCTCGGTGTTGCGCAATGTGGGCATCAACAGCGGCAGCGATGCGGCGCAGATCAAATCCGCGCAGATCAAGCGCCGCGCGGACGCCTTGGAGCAGACCGCGCGTTCCGTGCACAAGGAGCGGCCGGGCGAGATCAGGCTTGCCAATCGCGGCACCCATGCGCGGGTTCTCGTGGCGCTGGAGACCGTCACCGTGCAGGCGCCGGATGGGCGAAATCTTTTCACGATTCCGAAACTCGATGTGGCGCAGGGTGAGCGCATCGTCGTGCTCGGCCGCAACGGCGCGGGTAAATCGCAATTCGTGCGCCTGCTGCACGGAGCGATGAACCGTCCGGACGGGCTGCCCGGTATTCGCGTCAATCCGAGCCTCGCCCTCGGCTATGTGGACCAGGACATGGCGCAGTTGCCGGAAAGGAGCACCGCGCACGACTTCATCCTGTCGCGCTTCCGCCTAGGCGATCAGCGCAGCCGCGCGGTGCTGGCCGAAGCGGGCTTTTCCATCGAGAGGCAAGATTTATCCATCGCGAAACTGTCGCCGGGCCAGAAGGCACGGCTCGGCCTGCTCGCCCTGCGCCTGTCTGAGCCGAACGTCTATCTCATGGACGAGCCCACCAACCACGTGGACATTTCAGGCCGCGAGCAGCTGGAATCCGAAATCCTCGACGCGCAGGCTACCTGCATCGTCGTGTCCCACGACCGCAGCTTCGTCAAAACCATCGGCACGCGGTTTCTGCTCATCGAAAGAGGCAGGCTGCGCGAGATCGATGGGCCGGAGGAGTTTTATGAGAGTGTGGTTGGGTGAGGGGTGGCTGACGCGCTTCATGAGTTGCGGAAATGAAGCCTTGCTGGCTCACCTCAGACCTCATCCTGAGGAGGTCACGTCAGTGACCGTCTCGAAGGACGAGGGCTAAGGGAAGCGCCTTCACGTCGGGAAGCGCCGCGATGAATACACTCCATGTCATCACCAGCACCGGGCCGGCCATGACGACTGGCATTACCCCAGGATCTCGATCCGCGTCTTGGGCCCGATCCGCTCCAGCAGGCGGCGGATCATGCGTTTGTCGACGGCGACGCAGCCTTCCGTGGGCAGGAAGCCCGGGCGGGCGAGGTGGAGGAAGATGGCGCTGCCGCGGCCCTTGACGATCGGCCCGCGGTTCCAGGCGATGTCTAGCACCACGTCGTAAAGATGATCGTCCCGCCACATCGTCTCATGGCTGGTCGGGCAGGGCAGGGGCACGAGCCGGTTGTAGCGGCGGTCCCTCACGTCGTCCGACCAGCCGTCGCTCGGGCGGATCGGCCTTAAGCCGAGGCCGGTCCGGGGGCGTGGGCCGTGGTCGGGCCGGTAGAAGGCCTGCAGGATCCGGAAGCGCCCGACCGGCGAGGCGCCGTCGCCCTCGCGCTTGGCATGGCTCGTGCCGGAACGCCCCAGGGCGCAGGGAACAACGAGGTTGCCGGCCTCGAGGCGCCCGCGCCGGTGGTCGAGCGGGGAGCGAAAGACGCGGATGACATTGACGCGAGAACGTTTCATCGGCAGTGGAAGGGACGGGAGGTCCCTCTTGTTGTCAAGCTGGGAATGACTACTCTTATGCGTCGAGCATGATCCGAAGCTCAAGGCTTGCGCCGGCGAAACCCGGGCGGCGATGGTCGAACCGGATCGTGCGCGGCGACAAGAGAGCGAACGAACCGGCTTGAGGCTTGAGGATTTTTCGCTATTGGAAGGCCGCTTCTGCCATGTCGCGGTTCCTCGTGTTGAAGGGTTTGAGATGTCGAATGCCAGCCGCCTCCTCGTCGTCGATGACGATCAGGACCTGCGCGACACCCTAGCCGAACAGCTCGGATTTTATGACGAGTTTCAGGTTGCGACCGCCGACACGGCCACCGGCGCCATTGAGGCGGTGAAGGGGGACCGGATCGATCTCGCCATCATGGATGTGGGCCTGCCCGACATGGATGGGCGGGAGGCGGTCAAGGTCATGCGCCAGAACGGCTTCCGCAGCCCGATCATCATGCTCACGGCGCAAGGATCGGACACCGATACGGTGATGGGCCTCGAGGCCGGTGCCAACGATTACGTGGTCAAGCCGTTCAAGTTCGCCGTGCTGCTCGCCCGCATCCGGGCCCAGCTGCGCCAATACGAGGCGAGCGAGGACGCGGTGTTCCAGATCGGCCCCTACATCTTCCGACCGGGCTCCAAGCTGCTCACCACCGACAAGGGCTCCAAGCTCAAGCTGACGGAAAAGGAAACGGCGATCCTGCGCTATCTCTACCGCGCCGGTCAGGCGGTGGTCGGGCGCGATACGCTGCTCACCGAGGTCTGGGGCTACAATTCCAATGTGACCACCCACACCCTCGAAACGCATATCTACCGTCTGCGCCAGAAGATCGAGGCCGATCCGTCCAACGCGAGCATCCTGGTCACCGAGCCCGGCGGCTACAAGCTGATCCCTTAGATCATGGCGCTCGACGACGATATCGCGGTCTTGAGCCAGGCTCCGCTGTTCAACCTGCTGGAGCGGGATGCCCTGCGCCTCGTCGCCTTCGCGTCCGAAAGCCGGACCTATCGCGAGGGCGACGTGCTGTTCCGCAAGGGTGACCGCTCGGATGGCGGCTACGTGGTGAGCCGCGGCGCCATCGCGCTCGACGCCAGCGAGAACGGTTCGCCCGAGGCCTTCGTGGCCGGTCCCGGCGCCCTTATCGGGCAGACGGCCCTGTTCGCCCGCATCGAGCGTCGCGCGACCGCCACCGCCCGCGAACCCTCGGCCATCATCCGCGTGACGCCGAGCCTCATGCGCCGGGTGCTGGAGGAGTTCCCCGACGCCGCCGCGGCCATCCAGGACGCCATGGCGGACGAGCTGGCCCGCCTCACGGAAGGCCTGGAGCGGGTCCGCCAGCAGCTCATCGCCATCGACGGCGAGGAAATTCCCGCGAAGGCGCCGGACGAGGCTTAAGGGGGATCCCCCTTAAGCCGCCTTCACGTCCGACAGGAAGACGTCGACCTCGCGGCTGAGGTTTTCCGCGTAGCGGGCGAGTTCCTGGGCCGCGCCGAGAACCTGCGTGGCCGCAGTGCCCGTTTCGCCCGCACCGTGCTTCACGCTGTCGATGCTCTCCGTCACCTGGCCCGTGCCGCGGGCGGCCTCCTGAACACTGCGCGAGATCTCGCCCGTCGTGGCGCCCTGCTCCTCCATGGCGGCCGCGATCCCGGTCGAGATGGCCGAGATTTGGTCGATGATGGTCTGGATGCCATGGATCGCGCCCACGGCTTCCTGGGTGGCTCCCTGAATCTGGGCGATCTGCGAGCCGATCTCCTCGGTCGCCTTGGCGGTCTGGGTCGCGAGGTTTTTCACCTCGGAGGCCACCACGGCGAAACCCTTGCCGGCTTCTCCCGCGCGGGCCGCCTCGATGGTGGCGTTGAGCGCCAGCAGGTTGGTCTGGGCGGCAAGGTTGTTGATCAGCGTGATCACGTCGCCGATGCGCTCGGCGCTGCTCGACAGGGCCTGCACGATGCCGTTCGTCCGCTTGGCGTTCTCGACCGCCTCGAACGAGATCTGGGACGACTGGTTGACCTGCCGGGCGATCTCCCGGATCGAGATCGACATCTCCTCGGTCGCCGCCGCGACGGTCTGCACGCTGCTCGAGGTCTGCTCGGCGGCTGCCGCCACGCTGACGGATTGCCGGTTGGTCCGGTCGGCCGTGACCGTCATGGTCTGGGCGGTCGCCTCCATTTCCGAGGCCGCAGCGGCCAGCCCTTGCGTTAGGGCCGAGACATTGGCCTCGAAATGGCGGGTCAGCTCGTCGAGCTTCAGGGCGCGCTGCATCTTCGCGTCGCTCTCGGTGGCCTGCTCGGCGGCCAGCCGCTGACGATCCACCGTGTTCCCGCGGAAGATCTCCACCGCCCGGGCCATCTCGCCGATCTCGTTCTTCCAGGCCACGTACGGGACCGTCAGGGCCGTCTCCCCATGGGCCAGGCTCTTCATGGTCTGAGCCAGTTTCGGAATCGGCCGGAACAGCATCCGGGCCGACAGGATCGCCGCCAGCGTCAGCATGAGGACGGCCGCGAGGGAGACCATCCCCATCTGCCACATGAGGCGGTTTGCCGAGGCTTCGAGCGCGGTGACCTGATACCCGCTGCCGAGGACGCCCAGAACCTGTCCGGACTGGCCGAAGACAGGCAGGTTCACCAGAAGATAGTCGGCTCCGAGGATCGTGGCCTTGCCCACATAGGTGCCTCCCGCCGACACGACGGGGAAGATCACGCCGTTGCGATCCATGGCCGTGCCGACCGCGCGGGAGCCGTCGGGATTGCGCATGTTGGTGGCGCGGCGAATGAAGTTTCCATTGGAATCCTTCACGAACAGCGTGGCGGGGGCCTGCGTCGCCTCGGCGATCCGGTCGGCGAGTTCGTCGCTGTAGAACACCGCGTCGTCGTTCACCGTGATCCCGGTGACGGCGCCCGTGCCGTCCTTCTTCACGTTAAGGCTGTCGATGGAGCCGCGCAGGATGCCCACGAAGGTCCGCACGTTGGATTGCAGCTGGGCCAGCGCCTTGGTCTGGACGTCCGAGCGGGTCTGAAGGGACACGACCGCGAAGAGAGCGGCGGCGGTCAGGACGACGAACGCCACCATGGCGGCCGTCGTGAGGTGGGAAAGCTTCCGATTGGCGAAGAACTGCACGGCTATTTACCTTAGGGAATGTCGTGCAGAACCTTTCGCAAAAAGCGGTTAATAAGATCTCAAAGGCATAAGGACGGAACTATACTTTCACAGCTCCAGCACCGCCGTCACGGGGGCGTGATCCGAGGGACGCTCCCAGCCGCGGGTCTCGCGGGTGACGTCGATGGAGCGCAGGCTGTCCTGCATGCCCTTCGACAGCCAGATGTGATCGAGCCGGCGGCCCTTGTCGGCGGCGGCCCAATCGGGCGAACGGTAGCTCCACCAGGAATAGATCTTTTCGGGCTCGGGGCGCAGGACCCGCATGGCGTCGATCCACTCCGCCTCCTGGCGCAACTCCTCCAGCGCGTCCGTTTCGACCGGGGTGTGGCTCACCACGTCCAGAAGCTGCTTGTGGCTCCACACGTCGTGCTCCAGGGGCGCCACGTTGAGATCGCCGACCAGGATCGCCGGACCCGAAGTGGGCTTCGCGCGGCCGCCCCAGGAGCGCATCTCGGCCATGAAATCGAGCTTGTGCCGGAATTTCTCGTTGAGGTCCGGATCGGGAATATCGCCGCCCGCCGGGACGTAGAAGTTATGGATCGTGAGGCCCGCCGCCGCCTTGGCCTCGCGGCTCAGGGTCACGGTGATGTGGCGGGCGTCCTGACGGCCGCACATCTCCATCACGCTCGTCTCGGAGAACGGATAGCGGGACAGGATGGCGACGCCGTTATAGCCCTTCTGGCCCATATGGACCACGAAGGGATAGCCGAAGGCCTGCAGGTCCTTGAGCGGCAGCTTGTCGTTCGGGCACTTGGTCTCCTGCAGGCACAGGATGTCCGGGCGGCGCTCCTTCAGGAAGCGGCCCACCTGATCGAGGCGCAGGCGAACGGAATTGATGTTCCAGGTCGAGACGGTCAGTTGCACGGAGAAAGCCCCTCGGAAGACCTCCTCGGGCTACGACAGATTTCAGCCGGAGGGAAGGGCGAGCTCGGCATCCCCGCACCAAAAAGCCGGGATTGGTTCTCTCATGTCATCATCGGCACAAGGCCGGCCATGACATCGACCAGAGAGACCTACTTATTCCCACCCACGAGGATGTCGTACTGGATCTTGAACAGGTCCTGGTCGATCCTTCGGCCGCGCTCGGTCTTGCCCAGCACTACCACCGTCTGGAACCCTTGCGCGTCGACGATGCGCCACTGGCTCAGGTGTTCCACCTGGGGGTCGAAAGTGAGGGTGATACGCGAGGTGCCGCCCAGGGTCGATGAATCCTCCAGGCCGATGCGCACCGAATCGCCGTCGTTGGTGATGCCGGTGATCCGGATGTCCCGGCCGAGATTGACCTGCTCGCGTAGGAGGAACTTCAATGGGGTCTGGGAGATCGAATAGAGATCCTGGGTAGCGAGCTTGCGATCGCGCACGGCAAGCGAACGCCCGTCGGCGATCACCTCCAGGGTCGCGGGTGGATCGTATTCGAACCGCACCTTGCCGGGGCGTTGGAGGTAGAGGGTGCCGCCCTGCCGCCGTCCGTCACCGCCGATCTGCGTGAAATCGGCCACCAGCGTGGTCAGGTTCGTGAAATAGGCGTTCGCCCGCTCCACCACCGTGCTGTTCGGCAGGGGCTGGCCGAGGGCCACGGGCTCCACCGCCGCGGTCACGACGGGTCTTGGCGCGATGGCGACGGGCTCTGCTTCCGACGGGCGTTCGACCTCCGTCACGGCCGGGCGGCTCGGCGGCAGGGGCGCGGTTGCGGCCAGAACCTGCTCCGCATTGGCCGGCCTCGGGATCACGGGCCGGGACGGCGGGATCTCGGCGACCGCCGGACGTGCGTGGTGGAACGAGGCGGTCGGCAGGTGAGGGAGAGAAGGACCGAAGGCCTGGGCCGCCGCCGGGCGGGTCGGAGCCAGGATCATGTCGATCGGAAGCGTCTGTGCCACGGCCGGCAGGGCCCCCGCGCAGAGGGCGGTCGCCAGGCTGACGAGAGGGATGGGACGCATCCGGATCAATCTCCTTCGAAGCATCATGACCGATGCTTGGCCATTGTACATGGCCCGAAAGAATGACGCAGACCAGCGGCCAAGGTTCCGATTAGTGCATTGTGCCGAAAAGGGGCGCCGGTTTTCGGTTCTGAACAATGCATATTTCAAAGGATTCGCATCGGCCCCGAAAGTACAAATCTGCTTTCGGGTCCGATGCTCGGAAGCCCTAATCCTCTCCCATCCCTGGGGTTTCAAGCAGAATTTCGCGTTTACCGGCGTGGTTTGCGGGCCCGACGATGCCCTCGTTTTCCATGCGCTCCATCAGCGAGGCGGCGCGGTTGTAGCCGATCTGGAGCCGGCGCTGGATGTAGCTCGTCGAGGCCTTCTTGTCGCGCAAGACCACCGCCACCGCCTGGTCGTACAGGTCGCCGCCCGGCGCCCCGAACTCGCCCTGGTCGAACACCGGCGCGTCGCCGGCCGCCGCGCCGCCCTCGTCCTCCTCGGCCGTGACCGCCTCCAGGTACTGCGGCCGGCCCTGGCGCTTGAGATGCGCCACCACCTTCTCCACCTCCTCGTCGGAGCAGAACGGCCCGTGCACGCGCGTGATCCGCCCGCCGCCGGCCATGTACAGCATGTCGCCTTGTCCCAAGAGCTGCTCGGCGCCCATCTCGCCGAGGATCGTGCGGCTGTCGATCTTCGACGTCACCTGGAACGAGATCCTTGTCGGGAAGTTCGCCTTGATCGTGCCGGTGATCACGTCCACGCTCGGGCGCTGCGTCGCCAGGATCACGTGGATGCCCGCCGCCCGCGCCATCTGGGCCAGGCGCTGGATCGCGCCCTCGATCTCCTTGCCGGCCACCATCATCAGGTCGGCCATCTCGTCGACGATCACCACGATGTAGGGCAAGGCGTCGAGATCCATCACCTCGTCCTCGTAGACCGCCTCGCCGGTCTCGCGGTCGAAGCCGGTCTGCACCGTGCGGGTGATGGTCTCGCCGCGGGCTTTCGCCTCGACCACGCGGGCGTTGAAGCCGTCGATGTTGCGCACCCCGAGCTTCGACATCTTGCGGTAGCGGTCCTCCATCTCGCGCACCGCCCATTTGAGCGCCACGACCGCCTTCTTCGGGTCGGTCACCACCGGGGTGAGCAGGTGCGGGATGCCGTCGTAGACCGAGAGCTCGAGCATCTTGGGGTCGACCATGATCAGCCGGCACTCGGCCGGCGAGAGCCGGTAGACCAGCGACAGGATCATGGTGTTGATCGCCACCGACTTGCCCGAGCCGGTGGTGCCGGCGACGAGCAG
>NZ_QDGA01000049.1 GCF_003347665.1 Microvirga calopogonii | reverse complement strand
GACACCCATTCCGATTTCATTCCGGACAGCGTTCCGATCTGAAGCCGGACACTCTCCTCGTTTGATCCTGGGTCATGGGAGATGGTGGAGTGGGATTGGCCGGTCGTCAATCGGACGATGATGCAGCGGCCGGGGAGCGCTGCTTGCGCAGGCTCTCGCCGGACAGTTCAATCCTGTAAGCATTGTGGACCAGGCGATCCAGGATCGCATCGGCGATGGTCGGATTGCCGATGATCTCATACCAGCGGTCGACCGGGATCTGGCTCGTCACGATGGTGGAGCGCCGCTCGTACCGGTCCTCGACGATCTCCAGCAGATCCCGCCGCTGATCGTCAGCGAGCTTCTCGGGCCCCCAATCATCAAGGATGAGAAGATCCACGCGGGCCAGCGCCTTGAGCATGCGCGCGTAGCGGCCGTCCCCGCGGGCCAGACCAAGCGCCGCAAACAGCCGCGGGGCACGGTGATAAGCGACCGAGAAGTCCTCCCGGCACGCCTTCTGGCCCAGCGCGCAGGCCAACCAGCTTTTGCCGACCCCGGCTGGTCCGGTCAGCAGGAGCCCGCGTCGTTCACGGATCCAATCGCAGCCGGCCAGCTTGAGAAAGAGCCCGCGGTCGAGACCGCGCGCCGCCCTGAAGTCGACATCCTCGACATGCGCGTCATGGCGCAGGCGGGCCGCCCGCGCCCGGCTCTCAAACCGCTTCTGACAGCGCAGCGTCGCCTCGCGTTCGAGCAGCAGTGCAAGCCAGTCGCCATGCTCGAGAGCCCGAGCCTCGGGCTGGGATTGCAGAGCCTTGAAGGCACTGGCCATGCCGTGAAGACCAAGATCGGCCAGCAGAGCGAGAGTGGGATGGGTCAACATGCAGGATCTCCTTAGTGGAAGTAGCCGGGGCCGCGCAGGTTGGCGTGCTCCAGAATGGCGGTGGGCTCGGGGTCGCGGGCGGGTTGGGCGGCCAGGCGGTTGGCCAGGATCGAGGCGATGCTCTTGGAGGTGAGCGCCCCGATCTGGAGAGCGCGGGCCGACACCGCTTCAGCGCGAGCGGGTTCGAGATCGCGCAACAGGCGCAGAACCCCGAGGCAAGTCCGGAAGCCCTGCTCAGGATGCGGGCGGCGCGCCAGAATAGCCGTGATCAGACCTTCCGTCTGAGGGCCGACGGACGCCGCCCAACGGCGGAAGCGCTCCGGGGTCCAGTCGGCATAGCGCCGATGGGAACTCGGCATGTGGTCCGGGTCGGTGCCGTGCCGGCGCCCACCGTAGCGGCGCTGATGGGTTGCCACGCGCTGGCCGCGGTGGAAGATCTCGATCGTGCGGCTGGTGGCCCGCAGGTCGACCTGCGCGCGGATCAGGCCGTGCGGAACCGAATAGAAGAAGCCGTCGTACTCGACGTGATAGTCCGTGCCGACCCGCACGAAGCGCCATTCGGCGAACTCGTAGTCGTCGCCCGGCAGCGGCGCGAGCGCCGGGCGCTCCATCGTCTCGAAGAGATGCCGGCGGCTGACCCCGAGGCGGCGCACGACATGATCGTTGATGCGCTCGCACGCGCCGGCAATCGCCGCATTGGCTTCGGCCAGCGAGAAGAAAGTCTGGTGCCGCAGCCGTCCGAGAATGCAGGTCTGGGCAAAGCGCACGCCATTCTCCACTTTGGCTTTGTCCTTGGGCTTTCGTGGCCGCGCCGGCAGGATGCCGATGCCGTAATGCGCGGCCATCATGCCGTAGCTGCGGTTGATCTCGGGATCGTAGAACGAGGCCCGGTTGACCCCTGACTTGAGATTGTCCGGCACGATCAGGCGCGGAACGCCGCCGAAGACGCGGAACATGCGCCCATGCGCGCCAATCCAGTCCGGCAGGGACTGGGTCCAGGTCGCCTCAGCGTAGGTGAAGTTGGAGGCGCCGAGCACGGCGACGAAGATCTCGGCCTGGCGGATCTCGCCGGTGTCGGAATCAACGATGGCGATCTTCTTGCCGGAATAGTCGACGAACACTTTGTCGCCGGCAATATGGTCCTGGCGCATGGTCGGCGAGAGCCGGCTCTCAAACGAGCGGAAGAGCTCGCAGAAGCGGCTGTAGCCATAGCCGTTGGAATGGACGGCCCGGTACTCCTCCCAGAGGATTTGCAGGGTGACGCCGGGCTTCTTCAATTCGACGATGGCTTCGGCCCAGTGGGGCTCGGGCCGCCGGCGCTGTCCCTGCTTGACGCCGGCGCGGGCGAAAAGCCTGTTCTCCAGGGCCTCGTCGGTCAGGTCGCCGGGCAAGGGCCAGCTCAAGCCGGCCTGCTCGGCGCGCTTGAGGTTCTCCTGGACGGTGCTGCGCGCGATCCCGAGCCTCTCGGCGATGTCACGCACGCTGATGCCGTCCCGGGCCAGGCGCAGCATCTGTCTCAACTGTCTCATGGTCAGCTTCCTCTTGGCGGGCATTCCATTCTCCTCGATGACGTGAGGAGGGTGATGCCCGAGTTGCTGACCCAGGGGATCATCAGAGTGGGGAAAGTGTCCGGTAATTGATCGGAACGGTGTCCGGCTTCATTCCGGAATGCTGTCCGGCGTCAAATCGGAATCCCCGTCCGGATTGAATCGGAATCCGCAGATGGCGGCGCTCTGGGCTGTGGAGGACAGCGTTCGTGGCAAGGATGCGGGAACCCGAAGGCAGGCGCGCCAGGCGGAATCGGCTGCGGTCGTGAACACGCTGTTCAAGTTCTGGGAGAAGGAACTGTCGAAGCTGTCGCGCAAATCGAAGCTGGCCGAGGTGATCCGCTATGCTCTGACGCGGCGTGTCGCTCTTGAGCAGTTCTTATCGGACGGACGCGTCGAGTTGGATTCCAATACCGTTGAACGTGCCATCCGGCCACAGACGATCACAAGGAAGAACAGTCTGTTTGCAGGCTCCGATGGTGGCGGACGCACATGGGCGGCAATCGCCAGCCTTCTGGCCACGGCCAAAATGAACACCGTCGATCCGCACGCCTGGCTGACCCAGACGCTTGAGCGCATCGCCAACGGATGGCCCAACCGCGAGATCGACGCTCTCATGCCGTGGAATTATCGGCCCTGACGGCATCAGCTGCCCGCTTACGATCCGCGGCATGAGCGCGGCGGAGAGATGCAGGATTCGTCAGACGAAGAGCCGTCCGGTGCTGGACGCTCTCGAGCCGTGGCTGCGCGGCAAGCTCGGTCTGATCAGCCAGAAGAGCAAACTGGCCGAGGCGATCCGCTATGCGCTTGTGCGTTGGGACGGGCTGAGCCACTTCGTGGACGACGGGCGGATTGAGATCGACTCCAACGTGGTCGAGCGGGCGATCCGGCCCTTGGCCTTGACGCGCAAGAATGCACTGTTTGCCGGCTCGGATCGCGGCGGCGAGCATTGGGCGGTTATCGCCTCGCTGGCCGAGACCTGCAAACTGTGCGGGGTGGATCCGCAGGCCTATCTCGCCGACGTGCTGAGCCGCATCGTCACCGGCCATCTCAATACCCGCATCGATGATCTGCTGCCGTGGGCCTACGCCACCACGCCGGACCTCAAGGCCGTGGCCTGAGAACACCGCTTACGTTGCTCTCAGCCGATGCCTACGAACAGCCTGGATGCAGTATTCGAGCTCCTCGATCTCGGGGCTCACGTCACCTTTTGCAGTGTACCCGTCCCCTGATGCCTGCTTTGACCTTCACCTTAATCTCGTCGGCAATGATGGGCTTGGCATCCCCAGCAAAAGGAAAGGCTCAGAAAGCGCGTCAATGAGCGACGGTCCTGGATAACCAGTTCGGCTCGGACATCGGAGCGAATGCCTGCGCCACCAAGATCTTGGACGGCAAAACCGGCGGGGAGGGAGGTGCGCAGGCCTATAATCGCCGGGTCCGCACTGGCTTCCACCGAAGCAGAGTGAGACGGTGACAAACGCGTTATAAGCGCCCCGCTCGCGCGCGTTGCCGACCGGAGGGATGGTCTCAACTCACCAACCTTAAGGTGCCGACTCTAGAACTCACTCGCTCGGCAAGTGACGTTCTAACGGCTCAATGAGTCTTCTTAACATCGCCAAAATGATCCATATCACTAAGATAACCAAGGCTATAGTGGGGTGCGCATAATCGGGAAATTGCGCAAAGAAACCTGAAAGATCATTATTCGGCCCCTCGGAGATCGGCTGTTCGTATTTGTGAAGCATCTGATTTGTGAGCATCCAGCCAAAGCAGGCAAGGGCAAACGATGTTAGGCTTGACGCTCTGAAGGACGCTATCAGTAGAGGTACATAGAGGGGCAAAAAACTATAAAATATCCTCGTGACATCCGACCCCCCAACTATTGCCAACGAGGCGCAGTATACAGATGCAGCTGCCGAAAACATGACAGCGCCGTTCCATTGAACGTGCTTAACTGCCTCCTTGTTTAACACAATATATAGCGGTCCCAGGGTGAGCGATATAGCAGCTAACGACCCTAAGACATGAGCGGGCTCAGATAGAAAACGATAAAGCCAGAAAAGCCCTGTAAAGAGTTGCGACTGATATTCGCAATCAAATTCCGACAGTATTAGTCCTTTTGTCACATACCCAGCGAGAATAATGAACAGAGATATCACCAACGCGGCTCTCTTCCTCTCCGCGTTTTTAATATAAAATGACAAGAATAGCGGCAAAAGATAGAAGCTAGCTTCTCTGAAAGGAATTCCTGACATGCATATAGCACTAGCAAGAAGGTACTCTCGGTTTATTATCAGTAATAGGCAAAATGACAGGATGAGAAGAAAAGGGGGATCCATGTAAACCGGATAGAAATTTGTAAATTTTACTGGTGCAAAATATAGGAACGACGACGCCGCCACCACAGCCGTGAGCCCTTTCAGGCTCCCACGCCAGAGTGAGTGTGTCGCGAGAAGCAAAGTAGCGGAAAATAACACGGAGACAACCAAATTGAATCCAAAAAAACCGACGTGACTATGGAAAACCTTCGCAAGTATCCAGGGCGTCCCGACGCGACCACAATAAGGAAAGGCTATGGGCAACTCCAGGCCACCTTCAGCAGCCAAGTGCCGAAGAATTCTGTCGTAGTATACCCCATCGAAACCCAAGCCATTCGCCACTCGGATCGGATCCTGGTCGATTAATATCCATATCACACCGGATATACCAGCAATGATGAAAGATCCCGCAACAACGTATTCTAGTTGCTTTTTTGTAGGGACGAGGCGGATCATATCCTTATCCTCTTGAAAACCGCCTCTGGGATGAGCCTTATGATCAGCATGATCAGCCGCCAGACTGGACGAACGTAGATAACATTTTTCTTTCGCTCGACGGCGACCACTATCCTTTCAGCGACCTCACTCGGTTGTGCTGTGAGCCTTGCCGGCAGATGGATGCTTTCAGTCGCCTCCGTCGCAACATAACCCGGGAGCACCGTCACAACGTGTACGCCGCGTTTCGCCAAACGATTGCGAAGGCCGGATAGGAAGGCCGTGAAGCCCGCCTTCGCGGAGCCGTAGACGTAGTTCGTCGCGCGTCCGCGCTCTCCCGCAACCGAACTGAGGCCAACCAGAGTGCCTGATCCCCGTTCTTCGAATCGGTTGGCCAGCAATGACAGGATATTGGCAGGTCCTTCGAAGTTGCTACGCATGATGCAACTGGCGAGGAGATGATCGCGCTCGCTGCCTTCCTGGCTTCCCATCATGCCGACGATGCTTACGGCGATCGCGGGCAGTTCGGGCAACATGGCTAGAAACTCCGCGTGAGTTTCTGGCAGCAGTGCGTCGAACTCGTGTAGGGTTACAGGGACACCATATCGGATCTGCAAATTGGCCTTTTCGGCGTCGAGCTTTTTCGACTGCCGCGCGGCTAATTGGATCGGATGGCCGTGCGCTGCAAACTTGTGCGCCACGGCTATGCCTATGTCCGAACGTGCACCCAAGATAAGAATGGACGGCTTTGTCACAGCACAAGTCTTTCCGCTTGCGCCGATTGGAACGAGTTCTTCCAGCCGCTATCCGCCCGCATTCGGACGAAGCTTTCAACACGGCCATCGGAGGCACGTAACGTTTCAGCAGACATGCGGCTGTCTTTGGCTAGATAGAAGCGCCCGCCGTGATCGATTGTAATTTGGTCCAGGTTCGCCAACAAGCCCGAGGTCTTGGTCGTGATGGGGAAGTCAAGAGCAAGGGAGTAGCCTTCCATCGGGAACGAAAACCGGCTCTCCTGCGGGCCGAACCGCTTGAGAACGGCCAAGAAGGACCCAGCGCGTGCCTTGGACACTGTCTGGAGCAGGGCCCTGAGCCCCTCTTCGGAGCGGTTTAGGGGAAGAGCACACTGGAACTGAGCGAATCCCTTGCGGCCGTAGAGCCGATGCCAGGCGGCGATCGCGTCAAGGGGATAGAAGAAGCTATCCCAGTCAACGAGTTTCTCACCTCGATTCCAAGCGCCGGCCCAATAGTAGAGTGTATTGAAGGCACGGAGGCTAAATCGATTAAGAGCAAAGCATGGGAAGTTGAACGGAAGCGAAAGTTTGCGCTTATCCGGCGTAGTGAAAGGATGGAGCGATCGATGTGCTGGAAGGTCCGGGCTGTTCGCGTGCTCTCCCAGGAAAACAAGTGAGCGTCCAAGGTTGATCCCCGCCCCAAGGCAGTCAATCCACGCCACCGAATAAGTCGAACCATGAGCACGTTCCAGAGCGGTCATTGCTGATTCAAGGTTCGGCGCGGGTATTGTCGTCTGGCGGATCCATCCAGTTTCGATCGTGCGTAATCGGACGGCCGCTCGTATAATAATTCCGGTGAGTCCCATCCCGCCAAGAGTGTGCTCGAAGAGCTCTACGTGACCTTCGCGTGAGCAACGTTGGATTGTGCCATCGGCCCCCATTACATCGATCCAGTCGACGCACCTTCGAAAACTTCCGTGCTTGCGATGGTTCTTGCCATGGACATCGGCGGCGATCATACCGCCCAAGGTCACGAACTTCGTGCCGGGCGTGACCGTTGGGAACCAACCTCGGGGTAGGAAAGCCGCGATGATGTCGGACAGAACAACTCCAGCCTCCGCGATCAACTGCCCAGTTTTCGGATCAAAGGCCAACATCCTGTTCAAACGTCGCATATCAATCGTCGCGGATGAATTGATGGCGCTGTCCCCATAAGCTCTACCACAGCCGCGCGCGATTACACTCGGCTTCGAAGCTACAAGCTGCTGGATCCCTGCAAGGTCACGGGGCACATAAACTTGGGCGTCCATGACTGGGAACCTTCCCCAGCCCGCGAGCTTCATGGAGCGATCCTCCCCTGCCGATCTGAAAACACAAAGCGTTTGTCTAGCTGAAATCTGACCATGTAGCCGATAGTCAGCCCAACGAAAGCACCCACATCACGCATCACCTCAGTTCCCCAGATCGTCCAGGAAGCCGCCTCAGCGCTCCACGAAATAATCGTGGTGAGGCCACCCACTGCCGTGTAGAGCGAGAACTTCCACCCATCGCTTTTGAGGCCGATTTCCTGGTCGTAAAAAATCCAAAGCTTATCGAGCAGGTATTTGGTCAGTAGCCCGGCGATGGTGCCCACGATCATGGCAAGCGCAAGAAGATCGCTCGCTTCCCCGAGTTGGAGGACCGAATTTTGTGTGGTGATATTGACAACCGTTGCGATGGCGGCAAATGCCGCATAGCGTAACGTTAGAGTTCGCCGATTCATACCAGCATTCCGGCCGCGACGAAGACCAGAATAATCGCTAGGCAGGCCTGACTGATCCGATCCTTTGCGGCGTAGATCACCGGATCATCATGCATGTACCCGCGGTGCGCCATCATGACCATGCGAGTGATCCAATAGAGCAGGACTGCGCAAACGCCCCAGAGCATCTGCGGATGAGGGTAGAGCTCCGCTACGGCAGGCGAATTGACGTAGTATGTCATCACCAGAACAGATACGTATCCTGCCGCAACTGCGATCATGGAGATGATTTGCAAGTCGTTGACGTGATAACCTCGGCCATCGGCCTGTAGACATCCACGCCCGGCGCTATCAACCAACTCGCCTTGTCGCTTCACCGCAGCAAGCGAGAGGAAAAAGAACATGGAAAAGGCAATGAGCAAGACTGATATCGGAACTGATGTCGCGATTCCACCTGCGACGATGCGTATGGTATAGAGGCCCGCAAGAATACATATATCTATAACGATGTGCCGCTTGAAGTGCAGTGAATAGGCCGTGGTCGCAAGAAGATAGCTTGCCATTACAAGGAAAAAGCCCTGCCCTATAAACATGGCTATGAACCCGCCCGGAACGATCAGCCCTAGTGCTATCCACGTTCCGTGCGTGGCGGGGATGCTGCGCGAGGCGAACGGACGGTACCGCTTGCGCGGGTGCACCCGATCTGCGCGGATATCGAGAAGATCGTTCACGACGTAAACACCAGAAGCCACAAAGCTGAAGCAGACGAATGCCTCCATTGATGAGAGGAGTGTCGGCCAATCGAACTTATGTGCAGCCAGCCCTGGAAAGAACACTAGCACGTTCTTTAGCCATTGATGCGGCCGGAGCGCAGCAAGATAATGCTTGAAGTACCTCAGGTCAGTTGTTGAAGTTTCAGACATCGTCTGCTGACTTTCGCAAGGATTAGCGACGATCCTGCTGCAGGCACAATGCTGGCCGTTGGGCGCTGCGGCTGCGTCGCCCGCCTCGGCGTTCCCGAGATCGTACGCCGAGCCCCCAAACTCTTGCGACTGAATTGCTCTCTCTACTGCCGCGGATTTAACTACATCGTGAATGCTGCGGGTATCAAGACCGACCGTCCCAATGTCGACTGTACGCGAGTGTACGTGGGCCTTGTCGTCTTCGCTGCCGCCGATCATGGCGAACCTCTTACTTTGAGCCAAATTGGGGTCAAGCTGGCCAGCAAAAACGCTCAGTTGAGCAAAATAGAAATTGGCCCGGTCGGAATGGCGTTCTCGACGCGGTATCTGCCGGACTGATTGCGATGAGACCAACTAGATCGAGAGGCAACCTCACTACGATAGATGCCTCCATCTATGAAGGATCCAGTAGAGCCGGGAAAATCAATTGTTTGGATTGTAGGCATCAATTTGATGGATGGTGGGCTGCCCTGCTCGAAGGAATGTTTTAGGGCAAAAGTCCGAGGCGGAAGGAGGAAAATGATGAAGTTCGGGAACTACGCCACATGCTTGGTGACCGGCTCTTTGGATCTGATTGGTCTAGTGACCGCACTTGCAGAGCGGCAGATTTTACGCGGCGGCTCGAACTACGGGGTTGTTGTTTTTGGGCGGGCGGGTTGGCTTGTGCTGTTCTCCGGATGACTGCAATTCACGGCCCCAGCTCAGAGGGGGCAATTGTAGTTTCCACGCCTTCCGCAAGCCCTGGCGTCGGCTCGCTCATGCGAACAACTGCTCCACCATCCAACTTTTGCGCAAAAGGACCATTTGCTTGGCCTTGCCCGAGCACGTTACGGTTTGCAAAACAGTACCCTCGGGTGTGAACCAACGCGGTTGTCAGAACCATGCCGGCCCCCCCTGAGCAGAGGCCGCTATTGACAGGCCGACGCGGCAATATACTGAACTGCACTCCAAACCTCTCGCAAGATCTGCATACATGGATGTCAGATGTTGCAGCATCGTTCCAGAATGGATGGGATAATCTGCCATGCTCTATGCGGGCACTTGCGTAATGCAGCTTTCGCCTGTCATGATAGCGCAGGATGATTTTGCTCTAGGGCATCCGATTCTCGGTAGATTTCGCAACCAGCGACGAAATCTTAACTAGCTAGAATGGCTCACTTCATTTTCTATCAGGCTCAAAGAATTCCATGGCTAATTCCGCTGCACTCTCAAAGAACGGCAATGTGGGCGTGAGGTGTGTTCATACATGAGTCCTCCTTTTTGGCCCGGACTGTTCGATGAGACTGAATCATAGGGCGCTCAGATTTCGATATGGCTACACGAACGGAACCACATCATTTCCGGATGGATATCGAGGGGCTGCGTGCCCTTGCCGTTTCGGGAGTGATCGCCTTTCACTTTGGCGTAGCTGGTCTGCCCGGCGGCTTTGTCGGTGTTGATATCTTTTTCGTTATATCGGGATATCTGGTCACCAGGCAGATCCAGCTCGAAATTGACGAGACCGGCTCGCTCGACCTTCTGCGCTTCTACGCGCGGCGAGCTCGCCGGCTTCTTCCCGCGTCGTGTGTCGCCATCCTTGCGACGCTATTCTTCGGCTACTTCGTTCTTTCTCCACCCGAGCAGCAGCTCTATTCTGAGGAGTCGTTTTACGCGTCCGCCTACATAATCAACCTGTGGCTTATCAGCTCGGCCGTTGATTATTTCGCCTCGGATGCAGCCAACAACCCGTTCATCCATTTCTGGTCGCTCTCGATTGAGGAGCAATTCTATCTCATTTGGCCGGCTCTGCTGCTGCTTTTCGCGCGGCTCCGTGCGGGTGCATACGGGCTTTTCCTCCCGATGACGCTGGTGGGTGTCGTCTCCTTCGCGTTCTGTTTGCATTTTACTGCGGTATCGGAGCCGTGGGCGTTTTACTTTTCACCGTTCCGTGCCTGGGAGTTCGCTTGTGGAGGTCTCGCCTCAATGGTCTCCGAAGAGGCGGCCAAGCGGTTTCGGCTCATATCGGTCTTCGGCTGGATCGGAATAGGTCTGATCATGACGTCCTACCTCGGCATGCCAGTGGATGTGCCCTTTCCAGGGTTGATTGCCCTTGTTCCAGTCGTCGGCACGGTGATCGTGCTTCTCAGCGGCACACGTCCGGGGCACGCGGGACCGCAATTGCTTCTTTCGCTGGCGCCGCTGCAACGGATCGGACGGGTATCGTATTCACTGTACCTATGGCATTGGCCCGTAATCGTCTTTGCGGACATCTTGAAACCCGAGCTCACTATCCTCGAACGGGCTCTGTGCTTCGCGCTTACCTTGGGGCTCTCTGTCCTGAGCTACCGCTTCGTCGAAAACCCGCTGCGGCGGAACTCGTGGTTGATGGCAAAAACCAGCCGCTCCCTCGGTTTTGCTGCGCTTGTGACCGCGTGTGGTACAATAGTCGCCTTTGGCAGCGCGCGACTGGCCAATCAAAAGATCGATCCCCAGCAGAATCTTGTCCGCCTAAGCGCTGAGCGCGATTCACTGGCCCGGCAGTTGGACGCGGGCTGTCTTCTCGACGCCTACCAAGTGCAGCCTAAGCCCTGCGAATTCGGTGCTGAAAACCCCGGTAAGACCATCGTTCTCATAGGGGATTCGCATGCTGATCACTGGTCGACGCCGCTGATCAGCATGGTGAACAGTAACCGGTGGCGGCTTGTCACTTATCTTAAATCATCCTGCCCTGCGGCAAACGTCACAATTTGGAATTCTATGCTCGTGCGGGATTACGAGGAATGCGATCGGTGGCGGGAGTTCGCGATGCGCGAGATTGCCACACGAAAGGCGGACATGGTGATCATTTCGGAGTATTCCTCGGCTTACGTCAAAAATGACATCAACGTCACATCTGCTCACCAGATCGACGCAGCCACATGGGCTCAGGGGCTCCGTAAGACCGTGTCCGCCTTGGAAAGCGCTACCCCAAAGATCGCCGTGATTCGGGATGGGCCGGTGCACAGGACCTATCCCGACAAATGCGTCGCGCGCGCACTCTGGCAAAACAGGAGTCCCGACATCTGTGACACACCGCGTAGCGAGGCTATGGAAGAGACGATTCCGGACAGCGAACGGAAGGCCATTGCGCATATCGGAAATGCCTCTTATGTCGACCTGACCGACCTGTTCTGCAACGAAACAAGGTGCCCCGCCATGATTGGCGGCATGCTGACCTTCCGCGACCGGCACCACATCGCGACTCCATTTGCGGAGACGCTTGTCGCGCCGCTCCAGCGGGAACTCTTTGGGACCATGAATGCCAGGGCGCCAACAAACTGATGCAGAGAACCCGTAGCATGCGGCCAATAATAGCTGCCGTGGGCGCGAGCTGCCTTATTTGGGCTCATCCTCCGGCGCAAATAAGACCGCCGTCAATCACCGCAACATGGGCTTTGGCTCGACGGCCAGCATGTGAGGGCAGGGACTCCCCTGCGTCATTCGGAAACGCCATGTTGGACGCCTCCTCGATCAATATCTGCCGCATCCAGATACTGGCCGGGTCGCCGTTATGAAGTGCGGGCCACTGAACAGCTTCCGTGAAGGCAGGAAGCGGCAACGGAAGATTGATGATCCGTAAGGGAATGGTTTTCTCGAAATACTTGACCAATCGTAAGGGCATAGTGGCAAGGCGGTTTGTGCCGCGCAGCACCTGCGGGATCAGGCTAAAGCCCTGCACTACGACTTCGATGCGTCTTTTGATCCCATGTTCGAGCAAGTACCATTCTTCAACGGAAGGCCTCAACGAGCGTCCGAACCGAACTGCGACGTGTCCCATCGACATGTATTGCTCGAATGTAAGGTCCTGCGGTACCGATGTGTTGGTAGGACAACTGACGCAGACAAGCTCCTCATCGAACAGCTTCGCGCTCGGATGCGTGTTCTCCATGAACAGATCCGGGAGCAAGAGAAAATCAACCTCACCCCGCCGGAGAAGCTCGCTTGGGTCGCTGTCGAGTGGCAGAAGTTCGAAACTGACGGTGGGTGCTTCCTGCGCAAGACGCTCGACGACCCTATCAAGGAAGACAAGCGTCATGAAATCCGAAAGAAGGATCCTGAAACGACGGTTGGATTGACCTGGATTGAATGGCTCCCAAGAAATGATTGAGCTCCGAATTTGCAGGAGAACGTCTCGGACCGCTGGCGCGAGTCCTTCAGCCCGCGGTGTGGGGCGAAGCTCGCGACCGTTCATCGTGAATAGATCATCGCGAAAGTAGTCTCTTAGCCGGTTGACGGCTGCGCTCATGGCAGGCTGGCTCAGATTGATGCTTCGTGCCGCCACTGTGAGATTCCGTTCCGTCATTAGGGCGTCGAGCGCAACAAGAAGATTTAGATCAAGACCTTTGAATCGCATGGCTGAAACCATCCATATTGTGGATCTCTTCCAGTTAGTAATTTTCAAGAGCGACTTGGGCGCTCATGAAGAGGGCGTCCGCAGCATTCCGCTGGTGACCAGTGCTCCGAGCACGGCCGAAAGTAGTGACTTACCGACCACGGCTCACGTTCCAAAGGCATGGTGGATGCCCGCCCTAGCGCCGCCGGAATGCTCGCCTCCGACAGCGGTTCTGCGATCGTCGAGAAGATCATCACAGCGAGAACTGCAAGACGGCCGGACTCCCACGCGGCCACAGCCTCCTCCTTGAGACCGCACATAGCCGCAATTGCCACCAGCAATCTGTTGATCCCCGCAGTGACCGTGGTGGTGCGAGCACGTGCAGGGAGACCGATGACGATGTGCACGGGCAATACCCGGTCGACATAAAGCCATGCCGTCATGGTTCTCCGGCGGCGCCAGACCTTGCTCGCTTCAAGCGAGTTCCTGCTCGAGCACAGCAAGGCAGCGAGCTATCTTCTCCTTTGTGGATGGCGGCAAAGGGAGAATGGGACGAGGCGGCTCCGCCTGGCAGACGCCGAGCAGATCGGCCATCGTATAGACGGTCCGAAGACTGGAGAACTGCTTGAACAGATCCCAGACCGGGCCAAGTGTGGCATCCAGACGGCGTGCCTCTTCGACATCGCCGTTCTGAGTTGCCCTCACGATGCGCAGGCAGACGTCGGGAAGGATGCCAGCGAGAACGCTGTACCAAGTATCAGCTCCGCGGATCATTGCTTCGGCAGCATTCCAGTCGCCGCTATAGCCGATTGAGAACCCCCTGGGCGTCAAGGATCTCAGTTGTGCCAAGTGACTCGCGATCTTCTCAGGTTCTCCTGTCGGGTTCTTGATCGCCACGATGCCGTTCACGTGGGCCAGTCGCTCCACCAGAGCAGCGGTAAAACGGAAGTGGGTAGTCTCCGGGTTATCATAAACTACGATGGGAAGGCAGCTCTCGCGGGCCACGGTGGAGATATGCTCGAAGACTTCGTCCTCCGTGAGTGGCGCATACGAGACGGCGGCAAGGAGACCTGCGGCGGCGCCAGAGGCTTTCGCGTCCTGCGCCAGTCCGACCGCCTCGTCGGTCCGCAAGGCACCGACGCCTACCAGTACTGGTATGCTCCCGCCGGTTGCCTCAATGGTCGCGCTTAGAGCGCGCCGCCGCTCCTCACGGGATAGATACATGTAAGTTCCGGTGCTGCCGAGAAGGCCGATAGAGTCGACGCCTGCGGTGCAAAGCCGAACCACGAGCCTTTTGAGCGCCGCAGTGTCAACGTGGCCGGCACGGTCACTCGGCGTGATGGGAAATGCGGAAAGCCCGCTCAGGACTGTCACTCGATGCTCCATGTCCGGTTCCGAGTTTATGTAATCGCGATCGTCGGTGGCTATGTCACAAGGCTAGGAGGGCGTGGCGAAGGTCCCCGATCAGATCATTCACGTCTTCAAGGCCGACCGAAAGTCGGATAAGTTCGTCTCCAACACCCGAGACCATGTGTGCGTCTTGCCGGATCCTTTGCCGCGCCCGTGTGATGCTCGCTGGATGATAGATAAGGCTGTCCGTGTCGCCGAGGCTCACGGCGCGCGTTATCAGTTTCAAGCGGTCCAGCATTGTTCTTGCGCCGTCAAAACCGGCATGAAGTCCAAAGGCCATCATGCCGGATCCTTGCGCCATTTGCCTGCGCGCAATGGCGTGATCGGGATGTGAATCAAGGAAGGGATAGCTCACCCAGGACACGGCGGGATGCGCTTCGAGCATTCCAGCGATTGCCAGAGCCGAGGCACTGTGCCGATCCATTCGAAGCGTGAGCGTTTTCAGTCCCCGCATGATCAGGAAAGCCGAATGCGGCGACAATGTCGCGCCGGTGATGTAGCGCAGGCCAGTCTCATGCAAGAGGTGGAGTGTTTCGGCATCACCAAGCAATGCGCCACCCAACGTATCGCCATGCCCATTGATATACTTTGTCAGGGAGTGTAGGACGATATCAGCACCATGCTTGATCGGCCGCTGGAGTGCGGGAGAAGCAAAGGTACTGTCCACCGCGACTTTCACTCCATGGGCGTGAGCGCATTCTGTGATCGCCGTGATGTCTAGAATGGCACTCACGGGGTTGACGGGTGTCTCGAAATAAACGAGCTTCGTCTTTGCTGTGATCGCCGCTTCGAGGTTCAACGGATTCGACAAATCGACTGGAACCACCTTGATTCCGAAGCGAGGCAAACCCTGCTCCACCATCGCAACAGTATTCGAGTAGAGGGTGTTGTGAACGACGAGCTCGTCGCCCTGCGACAGCAATGAGAGGATCAGAGTGCCGAAGGCAGCCATCCCTGTCGATACGACGAGGCCTGCTTCAGCCCCTTCCAGGTTTGCAAGCCTTTGCTCGAGGATCTCCGTGGTCGGATTATATTCACGAGCATACAGCCTGCCCCCGAGCGCTGCGGCAGCATCATTTGCCCCGACGCTCTCAAAGGCGTAGGTCGACGTCAGAAACACCGGCGGCTGGGCCGCTCTCTTAAAAGCCACTGGGTCGAACGCGTGGTGAATGGCGCGCGTGTCGAATCCGAGGTTTGCCGTGTGAGAGTGGTCAGAGTGTTCCTGACGCTTGTCGTGTTCGCTGCCGATCATCATAGCCTGATCGTATCCTCTTTGCTTTGACCCACATTGGCATCATACTGGCCGGCAAGACATATCCAGTTTGACTGAAAAAAAATGGTCCAGTCGGAAAAGCAAGTGGCGACCGATCGGGCGCCTAAAATGGGTGCGCGCAGGATTTACGAGGCGCTCAAGGATCAGATCCTCAGTCGTGTCTACGAGGCGGGAAGCCAGCTTCCATCCTCGCGTAGCTTGGCAAACGAACTGCATGTTTCCCGAACCACGGTCACGGTTGCCTATGAACAACTTGCCGCGGAGGGGTTCGTGGAACTACGCCAAGGCGCACGCCCTCGAGTTACAACATTACACATGGGACCGCACCTGCGAGACATCAAGGCTCCGCGGGAGACACGTGGGCCGCTTTCGGCTTACGGCGAGAGACTTCGCGCACTTTCACCATGGCTCGATTACCTGACTAATACCTTGACCGTCGATTTTCGGTACGGCGATCTTGCTCCGTCTGATTTTCCGGCGCTGGCGTGGAAGCGGGCTATCAATTCCGTGATTACTCGAAGACCGGTACGGCTTGCCTATGAGGATCCGCGGGGATCCCGGCGCCTGCGGCAAGCACTTCAGGGATATCTTTGGCGAGCAAGGACGTTGCAATGCAATCTGGAGCAAATCATCGTCGTCACTGGCTCCCAGCAGGGATTAGATCTCTGCGCTCGGATCGTTCTCGACGCGGGCCGCGCGTTCGTGATGGAGAACCCCGGCTACCGGATGGCCCGCCAGATCTTCTCTAGCACGGGGGCCACGGCAGTGGCGGTGGCCGTGGACGCGGACGGCTTGAAGACCGAGGATTTGGCACAAATTGACGCCCGGATGGCTTATGTAACACCATCTCATCAGTTTCCGTTGGGCGGTGTCATGCCGATTAGCCGCCGCCAGCAGCTTCTCGATTGGGCCCGGGATCATGACGCCTACGTGGTCGAGGACGACTACGACAGCGAATACCGGTATGATATCAGCCCGGTTCCTCCGCTCCAGAGCTTGGAGGACGGCCGCAACGTCATCTACCTTGGCACCGTTTCGAAGACACTGTCGCCGATGCTACGCATCGGCTACCTCGTGGTGCCACAGCAATTGCAGGAGGTGTTCGCAACCGCAAAGCAACTGGTCGACCGGCATACACCCATGACCGAGCAGGAAGCGCTGGCCTCCCTTATCGAAAGCGGCGCCTATGAGAGCCATGTTCGACGCGTAAGAAGGCTTCACCGAGAGCGCCGCGAGACGTTATTGAGCGCCCTCGAGTATGCACTCGGCGAACGGATCACCATTGAGGGTGCCGATGCCGGCTTGCATGTCGTCGTCTGGTTAAATGAGCTGCCAGGATCACTCGAAACCGCCTTGATAGAGGCCGCGCGCCAGCACGGTGTCGGGCTCTACGGTATTTCACCGCTCTACGACTCGGCAACGGGGCCTACCGGGGCGCCACGGGAGCGGCTTGGACTGGTAATGGGCTACTCGGCCTTGACACCGAGGCAGATCGAGAGAGGTGTTCAACTTCTCGCCGCAGCTATCGACACTGTGAAGGGTACGCGTTGACACGCAACCTTCAGCCTGCCGAGTATCTCACTGGCTCGTCCTGTCGCACAGCCTCAAATGTTTCATTCAACTGGACTAAGAAGATGCCGGCAAACTGGCGCTTTTGACAAGGCCAATCTCATGGCAGATTTACCGCTGACTGGGGAGTGGTGACGACTGGGGGGTAGGACGTAGGATAGTCCAATGATAAGGGCAGCAGGTCGCCTGCGTAGAGGCTCACGTCGAAGGCAAGAGACACGGCGGGGGCCGATACATGACTTGGCAGGGCACTCTGCTCCACATTCATATAGCGTCGGCCGCTTCCTACGAAATGGAGGAACTAGCTGAGGCACAGCTCGTTGCCGGACGCGGCATCGTCAGGGACCGGTATTATCTTGGCACCGGGACCTATTCGCTCAAGCCCGACATTCGTGAGATCACGCTGATCGAGGCCGAGGTACTTGAGGCAATTGCCAAGGGAGAGCCAAAGATTCCCGGGTTTATAGGCGCGATTGCGCCCGAAGATCACAGGCGCAATCTGCCGACCTGTCGGCGTTCCGCTCGGCCATTTGGCTGGCAAGCGCTTCCGGGTTGGGGAAACGGTTTCGCGGGCGGCACGGATGAATTTCCCGTGCAAGTACCTCGAGGAGCTTCTCCGCATGCCAGGCCTCTACGAGGGACTGCTAAACCGCTCCGGTGATCCGATTCTGCCAATGGATGAGTGAAGTGACATGGAATCTCCGCGCATCGCAACGAAGCTGGTAGTCGCCGGAATCCATGAAGAACCTGGCGATGTCCGCGTGATCGAACTGAAGCATCCGCACAGGCCTTTTCTGCCGACCTTCGAACCAGGATCGCATGTCAATGTCCGTCATCCTACAGAAGGGTGCGTCAGTATTCGCTCTGCGGTGAGCTGGAGGATCTCAGCCGCTACAGGATAGCCGTAACGCTAGAAGCGAGCGGACGCGGCGGCTCGGCATGGATTCATGATTACGCGACCCCAGGCGACGAATTGCTCGTCCCCACCCCGCGCAATTATTTTCCGCTCAAGGACAGTGGGAGCCCGACCATCTTGCTGGCGGCATCGGGATCACGCCGATCCTTGCAGTGGCCCGGCCCCTCTGCTGTCAGAGCAAGGCCGTTGAACTCGCTTATTTGCGCGGAGCCGAAGCCTTGCTCCACTACTGAAGACCTTAGAGGAGATCATCAGCCTCGGAAGTTTGAGACTCCACTTCGACGATCAAATCGAAACCCGACAAGACATTGAGGGCTAATTGTCAACAAGGCCCAGTGGGGAACATCTCTATTACTGCGGCCCCCCGGCTTTATGGCTGCAGTCGCACGAGCTTGGGAACACTGGCCGGATGGCTCGGTCCATTTCGAAGCCTTTCAACTGCCGGTCCGGGATGATACGCAATCTGAACCGTTCACGATGGTTCTTCGCAACGGGACAGCTGTCCCGGTCCCCGCGGATAAATCCGCGCTAGTGGCCTTCCGGGCCACCGGCGTTCTGTTGATGGCATCCTGTGAGAACGGCGTTTGCGGGACCTGCGAGTGCAGATATCTGGAAGGTGTGTCGATCCATCTCGATGCGGTACTTTTAAACGACGCCCGCAGTAATCGATTTATCCCATGCGTGTCGCGTGCGACGGGCGTTCTGAAACTTGACCTATAAAGGTGGGGAGAGATGGACTCCAAGATCAGCTGTTTGAAAGAAGCAGAACGCTGCGGTTCATGGTTTGCCACTGACGTGAGCCCTGAGTTTCCTCCGCTCAGAGCTGGGTCCGCTGGTTGATTGATGCCCGTTGTTGGCGGTCATAGCAACTGGAAGGGTCGCTCCTTCCGATTGCAGTCCTCTGGTCGTGTGCTTGGCAAAGTCAGTCGGGGTCATTCCTTTCAAGGCTGAATGAGGGCGGATGGTGTTGTAATCCCTTCGCCACGCGTCAAGGACCTGCCGGGCGTGCCGCAATGAGGTGAACAGGGTCTCGTTGAGGCATTCATCGCGCAGGCGGCCATTGAAGCTCTCAACAAAGGCGTTCTGCTGTGGCTTGCCTGGCGCGAAATACTGCCATTCCACGCTCGTGGTCTGACACCACCGCAGCACTGCGGACGAGGTCAGTTCGGTGCCGTTGTCCGAAACACAGCTTATCGGCCGGCCACGGCAGGCAATGATGGCATCCAGCTCCCGCGTGACCCGCAGGCCTGAGAGCGAGGTATCGGCCACGAGCCCGAGGCACTCCCGGGTAAAGTCATCAACCACCGCCAGAACTCGAAAGCGGCGCCCGTCGGCAAAAGGCATCGCTGAGGAAGTCCAGGCTCCAGCGCTGGTTGGGCCCGCCCGGCAGCAGGATGGGAGCGCGCGTCCCCAGGGCCCGCTTGCGGCCGCCCCGGCGTTTGACCTGCAGTCTCTCCTCGCGATAGAGGCGCCGGAACTTCTTGTGGTTCATGACCAATCCCTCTCGTGCCAGCATGATCTGCAGGCGTCGATAGCCGAAGCGCCGGCGCACCGCCGCCACAGCTCGCATGCGTTCGCGCGCCGCGGCGTCGTCAGGTCGGGTGGAGCGATAGCGCACCGACGAGCGGTCGAACGTCAGAATGGAGCATGCCCGCCGCTCGCTCACGCCATGGGCTTGCATGGCATGAGCCACGGCCCGGCGCCTGGCAGCGGGCGTTACCATTTTTTTCTAGGACGGCAAACCTGACTGTCTGATAGAGTGTGGTGGTGGGGGTCTTCTGTACCTGATGGGAGGTGCGGGATGACCAGACTCTCAGGGCGCTCGCGGCCGGAGCGCGAGCGCGTGCTGCGGCCCGCCTGTCGGCTGTGCCCGGCCTGCGGATTGCCGATGCGCATCCGCTACGAGAACCATCGCACCCTTGTGACGCTGACCGGATCGATCCGCTTGCGGCTCAAGATCCGCTGGTGCGAGACCATCGGCTGCGACCGCTTCCACAAGCCCTATCGGCCCGAGAGCGAGGGCGCCCTGGCCTTGCCCCAGCATGAGTTCGGGCTGGACGTCATCGCCCTCGTCGGGGCCTTGCGTCACCGCGAGCATCGCAGCGTGCCCGAGATCCACGAGGTGCTCACCACCCGCGGCGTGGCGATTGCCGAGCGCAGTGTCACCAACCTGCTCGACCGCTACGATGAGCTGCTCGCCACCCGGCTGATGGAGCGCCGCCCCTTGCAGAAGCTCCTGGCCCAGCAAGGGCGGGTCATTCTGGCGCTCGATGGCGTGCAGCCAGATGTCGGCCATAAGGTGCTGTGGGTGATCCGCGACTGCCTGTCCGGCATCATCGTGCTGGCCCGCAGCCTGCTCTCCGGCCGGGCGAAGGATCTGGCGGTTCTCCTGCGCGAGGCCGTGGATGCTGTGGGCGTGTCGGTCGTGGGCGTGATCAGCGACGGTCAGACCTCCATCCGTCAGGCGGTCGCCCAGGTGCTGCCGGGCGTGCCGCATCAGCTGTGTCAGTTCCACTTCCTGCGCGAGGCGGCGCATCCGATCTTCGAGGCGGATCGGCATGCCAAGAAGGAGCTCAAGAAGCAGGTCCGCGGCATCCGCGGGATCGAACGGGCCGTGGAGGAGCGGGAGGATCCCGAAGCGGCCATCGTGCAAGGCTATTGCGCGGCCGTGCGCAGCGCAATCACCGATGACGGGCGGGCGCCGCTCGCCGCCTCGGGTCTCAAACTGAAGCAACGGCTCGAGACGGTGGCCGGCAGCCTGGATCGGGTGCCGCAAAAGGGGGCTTCGCACCGGCGCTGACGCGCTTGCACCAGATGATCGTTCGCGCGCTGGAGCGCACCGCCTCGCTGTGGCCGGATGTGGAGTACGCCTACCGGTTCGTGCACGCCGTGGCGCATTGGCTTGGCAACCCGCACGAGGAGAGCGCCGCGATGGTGCGGCGGCGGGTGAACGGGGTTCTGGGCGCGATGCAGCGGCATCGGGCCAGGGCCGGGACGCTGGCCGGCGCCTTCGATCATTTCCAGAAGGTCACGCGCAGCTATCGCCCTGGCCTGTTCCACACCTATGCGGTGCCGGACCTGCCGCGCACCAACAACGATCTCGAACAGCTGTTCGGCTCCCAGTGCTATCACGAGCGGCGCGCGACCGGGCGCAAGACAGCGTCACCCGGTGCGGTTCTGCGTGGCTCGGTCCGGCTGATCGCCGCTACCGCGACCCGCGTGCAGGCTCCGACAGCCCGCGACTTGGGAGCCGCGAACCGCGAGCACTGGAGAAACTTGCGCCAACAGCTGGAAAAGCGACGCGTCGCGCGAACGCTGCGCACCCGCTTTCGGCATGATCCCGCCGCCTACCTGGCTGCTCTCGAACAGCAGGCCTGCCAGTTAGCTTTGCCATCCTAGTTTTTTTGACGCGATATCCTTCAGGACGGCATTGTCCAGCATCTGCTCGGCGAGAAGCCTCTTGAGCTTGGCGTTCTCGTCCTCCAGGGCCTTCAGCCGCCGGGCGTCAGAGACCTCCAGGCCGCCGTACTTGGCCTTATAGTTGTAGAAGGTTGCCTCCGAGATCCCGTGCTTGCGGCAGATCTCCGCTGTCTTCGTCCCGGCCTCATGCTCCTTGAGCATGCCGATGATCTGCTCTTCCGTGAACCGTGAGCGCTTCATTCGTCCGTCTCCACGTTGGACGGACTCTAACCTCATCTGGAGGAGTTCGCAGGGCTCACGTCACCACGTGGATGATCGACAACGCCATCCATCTCCATGAAGGGGACGAAGTGAAGGTCGGCCAGCACCAGGCCCCTCCGCCTCTCTGTGCACGATCATAACTGTACTCTTGTGCCCGCTTACCTAGCGGCTCTCGAACAGCTGGCCTGCCAGCTAAGAGCTGAACGCCATCAACGTCATCCTCTTCCGTGCCACCTTCACAGTCGACCTGCGCGATCCGGACGAAGGCAACCTCCAGGCCCGGGATGCGGCGCTGCCACATACCTGAACCAAGTTGCGGCCGACGAGGAGGTCTCGATTTTGGTTGGGCGTTTGGCACGGTTCGAGCCCGTGACCTTCGACGCAGGGATCGTAGCAATGGTGGAGGAAGCCGCCCGCAATCGCGCGCTGACCTCAAGGCGCCTAGATGATCGCAGGAATCGCGCCCTCCGCCATGATCTTCTTGCCAAGCCTTGGCGGAACCAGCCACAATCCGCGGGAGCATACGCCGGATGCCGACCAGGTTGACGACGCGAACAATCTGCTCGACGTCGTCGCCCATCTCACTGAGGAATTAAGCGCCCATCATCGCATAGTTCCTCCGCCCCAACCTCGGGCCGCCCCCTCGGCTCGATGAGAAGGCGTGGGCTCGGTTGGGCCGGCTGCTCGACCGAGGGGCCATCGCGGCCGGCTTTGCCACCGAGCGCTGGACGCTCGAGCGCATTGCCGCTCTGATCGAGCGCGAGTTCGGGGTGCATTATCATCCCCGCTATCTGGAGCGGCCCCTGAAGGCGCATGGCTTCAGCGTGCAACGTCCCGCCACCCGGGCCAAGGAGCGGGATGAGCTGGTGATTGCGGTCTGGTCCAAGCGGGACTGGGTGGCGCTGAAAAAAAGTCGCACCGCGAGCATCGCACGCTTCTGCTCGTGGATGAGACCGGCCACAGTTTCCGAGCCCGGCCGGGCACGACCTGGTCGCGGCGCGGGATCACCCCAGTCCTCCAGCGGGTGAGCAAGCGGCGGGAGGTGTCGAGTATCGTGGCGATCACGCCCGACGGGCGGCTCTATGCCCGTCATGTCCGCACCTCCATCTCGAGCCGCTGTGTCATTCAGGCCCTGCGCTTCTTCCGCCGCAAGATCGGCACGCCGCTGCTGGTGGTCTGGGATCGGCTCAACGCGCACCGCTCCCGAGCAACCGCGGCCTTCATTGCGGCCCACCCGCAGGACTATGCGGTCGCCTATCTGCCAGCCTACGCCCCCGAGTTGAATCCGGAAGAGCAGTGCAATGCCCCCGTCAAGCGTGCCATGGCAAACGCTCTGCCCGACTCAATCAACGACCTGCATCGGCTCGCCCGTCGCGAGTTCGGCCGCCTCAAACGTCACCCCGAGATGATCGTCCGCTTCTTCCGTCATGCAGGCCTCTCCGTTACCGGCATCCCGTGAAGATCATTAGCTCGGCCTGTTTTGAGGCACGTTGCATGATTCCTGCACGCGCGCCGCCGTGAGGCGAAGAGGTTGAGCGGAAGATAGCCCGTAGGGCTTGTGAACACGTCAGTTAATTCCCGAAACCGTCTGAAGCGCTGTCTGACATCATTGATACCTGAATCTAGCACACACCGTGTCGCGCGTGGCCTCGTCCTAAATGGCGAAGCGCTGACTCTTGGATGGTGCGGATTCTATTTCAACGTTGGAATTCCTGAAGTGGCACGGACTACCTATCGCTGCATCGTCGTATTTGGCTGTTTCGGTAACGAGACGCATTGCAGGTGTGTCTGTCAGGCGACAGCTCACTCAGTAAGCCGATGTTATAAATTACGAAATCGATTACATAACGGACAAAGACTTTAAATGCCGACTACATGTGCTAAAGAACGTACACGAACCACAGCCCGCTTGTGTTTCGCTTCTCTGAGTATGTCGCTCCTCCCAAACTTGGGCTGGTTGCGACGGCAGCCCTTTTTCCAACCTGACCGGAGTGCGCTGATGGCAGGCAAGAGCGTAACGCGCGCCGACTTGACCCGAGCCGTGTACCAACAGGGCTTTGTCACAATGGATGATGCCGCAGACCTGGTTGATCAGGTCCTCAAGACGATTTCCACCGCGCTGGAAGACGGCGAAAACGTCAAACTCTGGTCATTCGGTATTTTCAGGGTGCGCAAGAAGGCCAAGCGCTTAGGACGCAATCCTAAGTCTGGGGTGGAGGTTCCCATTGAACCTCGCGGGGTCATCCAATTCAGCGCTTCGCCTGTTCTCAAGTCGCGGCTGAACCGAGCGTCACCTCCACGGAGCGGCCTCCACGCACGGGATGCTGATGGTCGGAAGGTCGCTCACTATGGCACAGGATCTTAGGTCAATGCAGTCTTGGAGTATCTCAGCCAGCTCGCGCTATGGCGGGCTAACCGGATTCGCAGCGAGCGTTGTCCATCAGATCTATTCCTCTTTCTCGATGCAGATCCCGGAGAATGTCTACACGCATGTTGTTGGAGCATCACTGTTCGGAGTGATCAGTGGCGCTGTCCTGTTTTCGGCGATCGCATCGCTGAGAAACCGGCTCATGTCACGTGGATAGCGGCCAACCATGGGTGCGGCAAGACTCTTCAGCGCTAGAATAATGATCGGCTTGGCCGAAGCTAGAGCCGCTGCAGGGATACATCGGCTCCGCCTTGTTGATCAATGTGAAACGGACTGTCCCATTCATGTCCAGAATGCGTAGAAATTCATGAGCCACCATCTTTCAATGGACAAGCAGCCGACTACGATCCCGTTGCTACAGCAGCAGGTGCGTGATGGTCAGCGGGTAACAATGACGACAGCTTATGACGCCGTGACGGCGCATTTGGCTGATCCGATTGTCGACATTATCCTCGTCGGCGACAGCGTTGGCAATGTCTGTCTCGGCTTCGACAATACGCTCCCGGTGAGCATGGCCATGATGAACCATCATCTCGAAGCGGTGGCTCGGACCAGACCACGTGCTCTGCTCGTGGCCGACATGCCCTATCTTAGCTACCATCTCAGCCTCGAAGACACCTTGTGCAACGCCGGTGGCTTTCTCCAGCGCGGGGCCGCCGCCGTGAAACTGGAGGGCGGCGCCAAGCGGGTCGAGACGATCCGGTCTCTCGTGGAATGCGAGATCCCCGTGATGGGTCATCTTGGTCTGACCCCGCAGAGCATCCATGCCATGGGCGGCTTCAAGGTGCAGGGAAGGGGAGCCGCCGACGCAGTCCGGATCCTAGAGGACGCTCACAAACTCCAGGAAGCCGGCTGCTTTGCCCTTGTGCTCGAGGGTATCCCCGTAGAGCTGGCGGCGCGGATCACCCAGACCTTGGGCATTCCCACGATCGGTATCGGAGCCGGACCACACTGCTCCGGCCAGGTGCTCGTCCTGCATGACGTACTCGGTCTGACGCAGGGGCACCGGCCCAAGTTCGTCCGGACCTATGTTGATGGCTTTCACCTGCTGCAGCAGGCCCTGGCTCATTGGGCCGAGGACGTGCGCAGCGGGACCTTCCCTTCCTCTGCCGAGGCCTATGCCCTGCCGGCCGATGTTCAGGCGACAGTTTCTGCCTGGACACCGTATCTTTCCACCCGCTCGTGAGGTCATTGATGCTCACCTACCGCACGATCAAACCCCTGACCCAATGCCTGCGCGGCTACCGCACCTCCACCCTGCGGGTCGGCTTTGTGCCGACTATGGGCTTCCTGCACGAGGGCCATCGGGCGCTCATCGACGAGAGCGTCGCCCGCTGCGACATCACCGTGGTCAGCATCTTCGTCAACCCTACCCAGTTCAGCCCCAACGAAGACCTCGACCGCTACCCGCGGGCCATAGAGCAGGATCACGAACTCTGCCGCAAGGCGGGCGTGAGCATGATCTTCCTGCCCGATGCCACTGAGATCTATCCACCCGGCTTCCAGACCTCTGTCGAGCCCGGCGCTGTGGCCGAGCCGCTGTGCGGCGCTGTCCGGCTCGGACACTTCCGCGGCGTGGCTACCGTGGTGAGCAAGCTGTTCAACATCGTCCAGCCGGACGTTGCCTTCTTCGGCCAGAAGGATTTTCAGCAATGCGCCGTAATCCGGCAGATGGTGCGGGATCTGAACCTACCTATCGAGATTGTCACGGTTCCGACCGTGCGCGAGCCAGATGGTTTGGCGCTCAGCAGCCGTAACAGCTACCTCGGCCCGACCGATCGTACGAGAGCGCTCTGCCTCAGCCGCGGCCTGCTCGCCGCGGAAGCTGCGTACGGGGAGGGGGAGCGCCACAGCCAGCGCCTGATCGAGATCGCCCGGGCTGTCATGACCGACGTCGACCAGCTGCAGTATCTCGAGCTGCGGAATGCCGCGACCTTGGACGCTGTCCAAGGCTTGGTCGGGGAGCCAGCCGCTCTGTGCGTGGCCGCCTATGTCGGACCTACGCGCCTGATCGACAATGTTCTCCTGATCCCGCCGAAACCTCTGGCTGATCGTGAACTCGAGTTGACCTCGCATGTGATCGGCCGCCAGGCGAGAATGAGTGCGGAAGGGCCGCAGCCATCATGACACTCCGCTCCATGCCCCATGCTGTTACTTACGACCTCAGCACCCGGCCGACTTCTGGTGCGACGACGACGGAATCGCTCCTGGCCTGGTGTGAGGAGCATGGTCTGTCCCAAGGGCCGATCACCGCAGAGATCCGTCAACGGCTCTCGCCTTAGGTCGCCCCCGACAATGTGGTAATGGCTCTCGAACCTGCCCCAGGCACAACCATTCCTTATCGGAAGGGTCAACTCATGCGTGATACCCTGCATCTCACAATGGCCGAGAACTGGTTTGTCCCGCAGGGCCTGACAGCGGCAGTGAATGATTGTCTCAAAACGAAGGAAGTTCCGTTCGGCACCGTCATTGCGCCGCTCAATCCCTTCCGTCGCACGCTCTCGGCGCACTCCGCGCGTTCCTCGAGGGGGGCACCTCTAACTCTCGCACCGCTTGGCGACTCACCCCAGGATCCACGCCCCGAATTCATCCTGGAGCACACTGCCGTAGTTCTCAGCAGTTTCGGAGCAGCGCTGGCGGTTACCGGGGCAGATTGGGGCAACGAATCTCCTGGTTAGATTTGTTCTCAGACGCACCGGATGGTCGTCTTAGGCGTGATAACGACTTTCCCGGTTGGTCTTTGACCGCGGTTTTGATGGAGAGACTGATGCCGAGCCAGGCAAACAGCCCCGGGAGCCAGTTCTCGGCTGAAGCTCGAACGGGCAATGCGAATAGAGGCTCCCCACGCAGTTCCACCCTGGCAGATGCTGCTGTTCAGACAGCAGGCATCGATGATCAGTCCCGCCTCGTTGCGGCGATCGTTCTCGCTTTCAGTGTGGACCCTGCCGCTCGCTGGACCTATCCCGCCCCTGAGAATTATCTGAAGCACTTCCCTGATCTTGTCCGGATCTTTGGAGGCCCGGCCGTTGAGCGGGGCACGGCCCATTTCATCGGCGATGCACAAGCCGCCGCTTTGTGGCTGGCGCCGGGCGTGCAGCCCGATGAAGACGCGTTGATGGGCCACTTTCAGCGCACCCTCCCGGAGGAGGACCAGGACACTCTGTTCGCCGTGTTCGAGCGGATGGGGCAGTATCATCCCGATGAGCCGCACTGGTACTTGCCGTTGATCGGGGTTAATCCTGCACAGCAGGGCAAGGGTTACGGCTCAGCCCTGTTGAAGCATGCTATCAGGCTTTGTGACGAGGACGGCACGCTAGCCTACTTGGAATCTTCGAACCCAAAGAACATCCCGCTCTACCAGCGGCATGGATTCCAGGTTCTCGGGACTATCCAGGTTGGGAATTCGCCGCCAATCACACCCATGCTCCGTCGCGCTGGTTGAAAGTCCGATCTCAACGGCGTGTTCGCACTCCTCGTTTCTGTCAATGGGTTAAGTCATAGCCAAGCCCCTGAGGGAATCCTTCGCTCCCCAAAATGCCCCGATTACGCGCTGCCGTTCGTGCGAGAATGGTTCTGGTCGGACCTTGTGTCGTTGATTCCCACGGTCTCGGCTCACGACCGAGCCGTAGAGTGCGAGACGTGAGCGATGACAGCGCAACAGAACCTGGGGTCCCATTCGCTCAATGATCCTGAGCTGCTCGAAGCGAGCTTTCCAAGGCACTGGTCGGGGTCTGCAGGAGCATATGAGCCCCGCGTCGGCTCCACTGCATCTGCTGCGTTTTGGCAAAACGATTGCTGATCACAGCATTCTTCGTAACCTCGACAAAGGCCAACGAGATCCATCCACACGACCGGTCGCGCTCGCCATTACTGATCAGGCTCGGCTCGTTGCTGTCGATGTAAATTCCCGCAATCAGCCAGCGCGGATGGCGGCGCATCGTCCGCCATCCTTTCGTATCTCAGGGCGAGCGGTCGCCTCCAAAACTGAGTACTAAGTTTCAAGATCCCTCCGGTTTGTCTCGGGCAAAAGCAGCGCCCCGATCACAACAGTTGCGGCGGCTACGGCTACTGTATACCAGAGGCCAGCAAAGATGCTCCCGGTCGTTACGTTAACGGCAGTTGCTATGAATGGCGCGAACCCACCAATCCACCCATTGCCGAACTGGAGCGCGACGGACACACCACTGTAGCGAATATGCGTCGGGAAAAGTTCGACAAGGAGAGCACCCATCGGTCCGTAGACCATGGTTGCCATGAGGACCATGACGAACAGGATCGCGACCACCATTGGACCATGGATATTTTCTGGATCAGCATCGACCGGCATACCCCGTGCCAGCAAAGCCGCCCGTAACGCCGCCTCGTCAAATCCATCAAACATCTGCTCACCGACACTGACCCTCAACGCGGGGCCACCTGACATCACAACGAAGGGTACCGCGTTGCCAGCGAGAAAAGATTTTGCCCGCGTGCAGGTGTTTGTGGCCGTAGGCTGGAAAACCTGCTTAAGGATTGACTGATTGTCCTGACAATCACTGCCCTGCACGTGCACGACGGTTTTGGCGCGGAACTCGGCAAGCGCCGGATTGCCGTAGGCTACAAGCCCATGGAACAAAGGAACAAACAACAGGGCTGCCAGCGCGCAGCCTGTGAGCACGATCCGCTTGCGGCCAATCCTATCCGAAAGCCACCCGAAGAAAAGGAAGAAAGGTGTTCCGAGCAGCAGTGCGATCAACAGATACATGTAGGCTTGGTCGTGGCTCATCTTCAAGGTCGAGGTCATGAAGTACAGGCTATAAAAATGCGCCGTGTACCAGACGACTGCCTGACCGGCCACGATGCCGAAAATTGCGATCAGGACAATGCGTAGGTTTTGCCGCGTGCCGAAGGTTTCAGCAATTGGATTGCTGGACGTCTTCTTTTCGGCCTTCATTTGCTGAAAGACCGGCGATTCCTCCAGCTTGAGCCGGATGTACAGCGAGACCAGAAGCAGTCCGATCGACACCAGAAACGGAATACGCCAGCCCCACGCGACGAAAGCCTCGGCCGACATGGACTGACGGCAGATAAGGATCACGAGGAGGGACAAGAACAGTCCGAGCGTTCCGGTGATCTGAATCCAACTCGTCGTGAAACCGCGCCTCCTCGGGTCAGAGTGTTCCGCGACATAAGTCACGGCCCCACCGAATTCACCACCGACTGCCAGCCCCTGCAACAGACGCAAAGCAACGAGGGTAGCAGGCGCCCACCAGCCGATCGTCTCAAATGTCGGCAGCAAGCCGACGGCTGCCGTCGCAAGGCCCATGACGAGCATGGTCACGAGAAAGGTGTGCTTACGTCCAATAAGGTCGCCCAGCTGCCCGAAAACAATGGCGCCAAAGGGCCGAAGGACGAAACCCGCTCCAAAAGTAGCCAACGCCGCAAGCAATGCCGCCGTCTCGTTCCCCTTCGGGAAGAACAGTGATCCGAAGAATGCAGCGAGACTCCCGTAAACAAAGAAGTCATACCATTCAAACACAGTACCCAGAGCGGCGGCGAAAACGACACGTTTGGTATCTCTTGCAGGATGCATGGTTGCGCCAGGTGCGCCTAGATGAGTCACAGCTTGTAAAGACATTGTTTCCTCCAGAACTGGCTTATTGTTGCGGGTTGCCTACGCTGACGCTGTTATCCCATCGACGCGCGTGGCGTCACCGCGATGTCGACTCAAGAAATGCGCTCAGCCGACGATTGAACATGTCCGGCTGTTCGAGCATCGGGAAGTGACCAGCGCCCCGAATGATGAAGAGTTCGCTGCCTGGGATTCCGGCGGCGAGAAGCTCTGCCTCCTGGGGTGGAGTTATGGCGTCTTCGTCGCCAACTACGACCAACGTGGGGATGCAAATATGGTCTAGGAGTTCGCGTGTATCAGAGGCATTCAGAGAGGCAATCGCCTCACGGGCCACGAAGTCTGGTGTCTGCGCAACCTCGTGCTTTGCGAAATCGATCAAAGCTAGGGGCGCCGACGAGCCAAAGGAGCGTTCAATCACGCTCTTGCTAGCCTGCACGACCCCTAAGCTTTCAATGGCTCTTAGAACGTTGTCGACGTTCACATCAGGTCCAAGCCCGTGTGATGTTGCACCAACAAGCACGAGAGCACGCACGAGGTGGGGGAATCGTATTGCAAAGCTCTGGGCAATGGTTCCGCCCATCGACAGGCCGACTAGGAAGGCCTCATCAAGTGCCAAGTGCCGATAGACCCGTTCTACGTCTTCGACGAAAGCCTCGATCGTGTAGCGCCGTCTCTCAGGACGAGGCGAAACTCCATGCCCAGGTAGGTTGATCCTGACGACCTTGTACATTTTCGAGTACTCCACCACCTGCTCGCGCCAGAACTCAGCGGTCGTGGTGAAACCATGCACAAAGATGAGAGGGTATCCTGATCCAGACACGTGAACCACAGTGTCCCCAATGGTCAGTTCTTGGCAGTCTATCATTGTCGCACCTCCTGCGATGTTCGACATCCGCCATAGTGCAAATCCCGTGCCAAGACGCCCAAGGGAAACTGTGGCTTGCCTATGCTATTCATTTAGTTCGCTTATTTCAGCGGGAGCCCCGGCATATTCATTTTGACTCTCGCCAGTGAGGAAGCTATATTCTCAATATTGAGACACGGATTCCAGGATCTGAGAAATGGCGCTGCCCAACTGGCTCGAGGCTTCCTCGGAGGCGCAGTTCCTGCGCCTGGTCCTTGACCATGTGTCTGACTGTCTGGTGGTCGTAGACACGTCCGGGAGAATCGTCCTGATCAATCAACCCTATTGCCAACTTCTAGGAGGAGATGAGGTCGATTTCATCGGCCGGCATATCACTGATGTCGTTGGGTCCCAGACCCGTCTGCACCTCGTTGCCCGCGGGGAGGGCACGCATGTCGGATACCCGCTCGAGGTACGGGGCCATAAGCTGGTGACCAAACAGGTGCCGGTCTATCAGGACGGCCAAATCATCGGCGCCGTTGGAATGGCGTTGTTCTCCGATGTGGAGGCCCTCAAGAGGACCTACAGCCGCATGGCGCAGGCCGGGTTGGCAATCCACCAGCGCGATCAAACCTGGGCAGCACAGTTTTCGCTTGACGATATTCTTGGAGAAGGAGAGCGGATAGCCGCCTACCGGGACACGCTGCGTCTTGCGGCTGAGCACGAAGTTCCGGTCCTGATTACAGGTGAGACCGGTGCCGGAAAGGAATTGGCCGCCCAGGCGATCCATACTCTCTCCCATCGAAGTGCCGGGCCATTTGTATGGATCAACTGTGCATCAATTCCGAGCGAGCTGATCGAGGCTGAACTGTTCGGTTACGAAGGAGGAGCCTTCACAGGAGCGCGCAGCCGGGGCAAGCCAGGCAAGTTTGAACTTGCTGTCGGGGGAACGTTGCTACTTGATGAGATTGGTGACATGCCGCCGCATCTGCAGGGCAGCCTGCTGCGTGTTATGCAGTCAAATGAGATTGTCCGCGTCGGAGGCACGTCCCCTATCCGTGTTGATGCGCGGATTATATGCGCGACCAACCAGCCGCTGGTTCGTTTCGTGGATGGTGGGCGTTTCCGCCGCGACCTTTACTATCGACTGGATGTTCTGCCAGTCCATGTGCCCGCCCTGCGAGAGCGGGACGACCAGCCGTTTCTCATCGAGGCGCTGCTGGCTCGTGTAGCCAATCAGCTAGGCAAGAAAGTACAAAGACCTTCTCCAGCGGACATGACACGCCTGCTAGCCCATACTTGGCCAGGAAACGTGCGCGAGCTGGAGAGCGTGCTTCTCCGCTTTTTGGTGACAGGCAAGATACAACTCTCCGGCGACACCGCTCATGCCTCCCCGGCGGTTGTTGCCCAATCCGACGCGTTTCTCAGGAAAAAGGTTGAAAGTCAGAAACTTTCCGAGGTGGAGGATGCTCTTAGGAAAACAGGCGGCGACAAACAACGTGCGGCGGATTTGCTCGGCATCAGCCGCGCGCAACTCTACAGAATTATCAAATCAACAAGGTAAGTCTGAAAGCGCCTTCTAGACGGGGCACTTCTCCACGACCACGTGCCAATGAGAAGGGTTGAAGCGACCAGTCCTTATGCACGAGCAGACCTTAGCGAGCACTCTTCGGGCCTCGTGCACGACAGCACGCGTCACCTGGCTCAGCACAGGGCTCACAATGCGGCTCTGCTGCCAGAAGAGCGGGACATCCAGAGGTTGGCTGGGCCTGAGCACGACCAGCCTCCCGACGCGCAGGTGTTCGATCTCAAGCGGCTCCGGGTCCGTACCTCAGCCGATTCTGGCCATGGCTGCATTCACAAAGGCTTGGGATGAAGGGAGACGCTGCAGCGGGGTGAATAGCGGCCCCGAGCACCTGCCGCAGCCATTCTGCCTGAGCCGGTCCTTGCGATTGAAGATCTGGCAGAGGGCGCGGACCGCCGCGACCTCGCTGAAGCTGTCGGAAACCACCAAACTCAGTACCCTGGGCCTGCAGAGATCCGAGCGGTTGGCACTCCCAGCTCCGGACCGGCCTGCTATGCCCCGTCACGGTGGCAGCCACCGGGCCACGCCGCAGCCACTCTGCGCTGTGTTCCTGTTTTGCTCTATTTTGACGCAGGAGGGAGGTGAGCTTGACCGATGGTTACCGGCGCGAAGTCGTCGACGACTTGAGGCGCCAGATCGAGAGGCTTGGGGGGCTCATCGCTCACGCAAGTCCCTGCCCTTTGGCGTCCCTGTGCTCGACCGGCACCTGCCCGGGAGAGGGCTTACCCTTGGATCCCTGCACGAGGTGATCGAGGAAGGACCCGCTTCGGAGTTCGCTGGAACCGTCACGTTGTTCGCAGCCAGGATTGCCGCCCGCCTCAAAGGCCCGGTGCTCTGGTGCCTGACCCGGCGCGATCTGTTCGCACCTGGCCTGATGAAGGTCGGCTTTCATCCGGATCGTGTCATTTACGCCGAGACCTGCCGTGATGCCGATGCCCTGCCCCTCATCGAAGAGGGCCTCCATCAGAAAGACCTCGGCGCCGTCGTCGGTGAAGTCTCCCGGCTCGGCCTCACCGCCTCCCGTCGCCTGCAAGTGGCCGCGGAGGCTTCAGGCGTTCCCGCCCTGGTTATCCGGCGCTGGTGGACGGTCGCCCAGAAGGATCTGACCAAGCTTCCCACCGCTGCCGCGACGCGATGGCGTGTGTCGCCGGTCCCGTCAGAGGTTGTTCCTGCTGGCGGCCTCAAACGCGGCCGCTGGCAGGTTGAACTCGTGCGCTGCCGGGGTGCGCAACCCCGTTCCTGGATTTTGGAGGCCTGCGATGCGCAGGGTCGTCTCGCTCTACCTTCCGACCTGGCCGACCGACAGGAACAGGCGCAAGTTCGGTGATCCCCCGCGCGAGAAGCCGCTTGTGACCGTGATCAAGCAGGGCTCACGCCGGCTGATTGCGTCGGCCTGTCCGGCCGCTCAAAAGGTCGGCCTGATCGAGGGAATGGCTGTTGTCAAAGCCCAGGCCATGGTCCCCGATCTGCACATTATCAACGCCGGTCCTAAGCTCGACTTTGGCCATTTCTGACGGGTGATGTGGGAGCGAGGGCGGCGAAGCGAACGATGCGGTAGACTGGCAGCGTTTCCGCCAAGAGACACCGCCATGCCGGATCTGCCCGCCCGCTTCGCCGCGATCATTGTAGCCTTTGCCCCGCTGTTTTGCCACCGGACGTGGCGTCATGCCGAAATCCTGCTCGTCGGGGCCATCCTGGCGCCCGGCAAGCGCACCGTGACCAGCATCTTGCGCATCTGCGGCCTCAGCCGCGAGCGCCACTTCGTCAACGACCATCGCGTGCTCAGCCGGGCCCGTTGGAGTGGGCGCGAAGCGGCCCGGCTGCTGCTGGGCCTGCTGATCCAGGCCTTTGTCCCGGCGGGTCCGGTCATTCTCGGTCTCGACGACACCATCGAGCGCCGCCGCGGCAAGCGCATCAAGGCCAAGGGCATCTACCGCGATCCGGTGCGCTCCTCGGATGCTCATTTCGTCAAGGCCTCGGGCCTGCGCTGGCTCAGCCTCATGCTCCTGGCTCCGATCCCATGGGCGGCCCGCACATGGGCTCTGCCGTTCCTCACCGCCCTGGCACCCTCCGAGCGGTACTGCCGTGAGCGCAGACAGCGGCACAAAAAGCTGACCGACTGGGCCCGCCAGATGGTGCTGCAGGTTCGGCGCTGGCTGCCCGAACGCGAGCTGGTGCTGGT
>NZ_QDGA01000048.1 GCF_003347665.1 Microvirga calopogonii | reverse complement strand
GGTCAGCGTCTTGGGAACATAGGGCAGGACACCGCTGCCCTCGCAGGCCAGCACCTCGTCACCGTTGTAGGAGCCCCGATCCGCCAGCACGGTGAGTTCCTCACACGCCATTCCGTCCCGGGCGTGTTGCCCCATCGCCAGCAGTTGCGTGCGGTCATTGCCGACATTGGTCACCTCGTGCGCCACGATGAGATGATGCTCGGCCTCCACCGCCATCTGGACGTTGTTGCCCACAAGGCCGGTGCCCTTGCCGCTGGTGGCCATCGAGCGGGCGTCCGGATCGGTCAGAGAGATCTGCTGGTCGGGCGCGGCCTCGACCTGCTGGCCCATGTCTTTGAGGGCTTGCATCTGCCGGCGCAGGCCCTTGATCTTCTCCTTGAGCCGGCTGGTGCGGGCCTCGGCCACATCGTTGTCCTGCCGGTCGGCCCGATCCAGAGCTGCCAGGTAGCGGGCAATACTGGCCTCGACCTGCTCGATGCGCTTGGCCACCTTGGCGACGGTAAAGTTGACGGTAAAGTTCTTGTCACGGTTGTTGACCGCCTTGAACTTGGATCCGTCGATGGCCACCACCCGCCCGGGTGAACAGGTTGAGCTGCCGACACAGCACGACAAACTGCGCGCAGGCGGCCCGGATGGCTGGTCCATTGTCGCGGCGGAAGTCAGCGATGGTCTTGAAGTCGGGCCTCAGCCGGCCAGTGAGCCAGATCAGCTCGAGGTTGCGCTGGGTCTCGCGTTCCAGGCGGCGGCTGGAGGGGAGGCGGTTGAGATAGCCGTAGATGTAGATCTTGAGCAGGGTGGCGGGATGGGATGATGGGCGGCCCGTCACCTCCGGCACCACGCCGGCAAAGCCCAGGGCCGCGAGGTCCAACTCGTCGATGAAGGCCTCAACAATCCGAACCGGATTGTCTTCGCTCACATAGTCATCCAGGCAGTCAGGAAGCAGGGTCGCCTGCCGACGATCCTCACCCTCAACGAAACGCTTCATCGCGACCTCCGCCGACCACGATCAGCTTAGCAGATCAAAGCGTTTCCACACAGGCTGGCCCCAGGCTAGACGTTGCCTCGCCTGAGGAAGACGACGTTGTCGCTGGTCTCAATCACCTTCTGGAGTTGCGCCAACTCCATGAACGCGTGGGCGCGGTAGAGCCGCCACATCGGGCTGACCACCTCTTGGAATGGTACGTCCGGGCTGGAGGTCCACCAGTCATCCCACTCCTGAGCGGTAAAGTCGTCACCGTAGGTGTGCGTTACAATCAGATCCGGATCGAAGCCATCGTCGACGCAGAGAGCCTTCGCCCTAGCCCTGATCTGGCTGTCCATGATGCCGGAGGTTACCTGGGTCCGGGCGTACAACATGATCAATCCGCCATCGGCTTGGATGCGGGGAGAGGTTGGCTGCGCTGCTCCATGCAGCGGGTTAGCTCCTGGATGATCCAGCGTCTGGCCTGGCGTTTTGAGGATCGTGTCATGGTGACCTCCTGCGCTGTCACCAGCATCGCTCGAAACAGCCCGTCATTCCGTGACCGGGGCCACACATGGCTCGTGAAAGAGCGATCACGGTCATTGCTGCGGTGAGCGGTTCAGAGGAAAGGTTTTCCTTTGGTCCTCACCAACTTGGCGAGCAACCTTCCGGCGGCCCTTTGCAAAATTGAGGAGATCTTCGAGATCCAGTAGTGAACAAGTTAACATCGAGTTCACCCCGACGGGCGCGATCTGCACGGTCGTCACGCCGCTCACTGAGCCGAAGGACATGGCCGACCCAGCCCAGCCCGCTGCTGTATCGCTCCCCTGATCTGACGACGGAATGGTCGGTGACTGTCGCCTGTCTCGGCTTCCAGCCTCCACTCACGTGGGCTGGGACGGGCGCTGTAGGATCTGCTCGAAGCGCTGGCGCATGATGCCGTAGCAGCCGCAGACCGCCCGCTCGAGGGCAGGGCGGTCCATGACCGTGATCACGCCGCGGCCCTGCTCGATGAGGCCGGCGTTCTGCAGGGAGCCGGTGATCAGGCTGACGGTGGAGCGCTGTACTCCAAGCATCCGGGATAGATGCTCATGCGTGAGCGGCAGGGTATCCCGTTCGGTCTGATCGTGCAGGGTCAAGAGCCAGCGGCAGCAGCGGACCTCGACACTGTGGACAGTGTTGCAGGCCATCGACTGCAACGCTTGCGCCATCAGCGCCTCAATGAACCGCAGACAGAGCTCCCGCACCGCTGGTCGAGTCTCCAGCATGCGCCGCAGGATCTGTGTCTCAATGCGCGAGGCGGTGCCACTGACCTGAACTGTATAGCGCCCCAGGGAGCGGGAGGTCGCCAGTGCACTCGTGAGGCCGAAGAGAGCCTCGCGCCCGAACACCGCCACCTCAACGGTCTTGCCATCACTAAGGATGGTGATGAGCGACACCACCGCATCCTGCGGAAAGTAGGCATACGGCATGCTATCGCCGGTCTCGTAGACGACTGTGCCCTTCGACAGCGTCACCGTCTCGAGATGCGGCTCGAGCGCAGCAAAGTCCTCAGGCTCCAGCTTCGCCAGCAGCTGGTTAGTGCGGTGCTCTGATCGCCTCGGTGACTTGGCCATGCTCAGTCCCTTGCCTCTGGATGGGGACGATCTCGCAATCAGCCACATAGATCAGGGGCAGCCCCAGCCAATGGAACGCCTCGATCATTCCCTTGATCAGCCATTCCAGGGCGTCAGGTTAGACGAGGCGCGGCGGCACAGAGAAAGCCCGAGAGATAAGGCCTGTCCCAGCCTCGAAAGCTGCCCTTCCGTCAATAAGAGCACCCGCGGTCAGCCAAGAGAGGCGTCTTCGCCAAGCTTCGCCTTATAGGTTCAGCGGCGCGGCTTGGATGCGGCGGCTGCCGGCGAAACAGCGTGTGAAGATTGGCTGTCGCTGCGATCCGCCTCTGCATAGGTGCCCGGCAGCAGCTTCTCGAAGCGGTAGCGGATCTTGCGGTAGCACTCGCAGGCCCCCCGTTCGAGACCGGTACGATCCACCACTGCGATGCCGCCGCGGTACTGCTCGATCAGCCCCGCGATCTGCAGGCCACGCAGGACCGCACTGACCGTGGAGCGCTGCACGCCGAGCATCTCGGCTAGGAACTCATGGGTGAGGGGCAGAGTATCCCCGTCCTGGCGGTCGTGGGTGCTCAGGATCCAGCGGCAGCACCGCGCCTCGACCGGATGCAGGGCATTGCAGGCCACGGTGTGATACGCCTGGGCCAGCAGGGCCTCGTTGTAGGCGAGCACCTGCCGTTGCAGCTTGGGGCTCGCCTGAATGGCCGCATGCATCGTGTCGAGCGGAACCCGCGAGACGCTACCGGGGATCTGCACCACGTAACGCCCGAACGCCTCCCGGCTGACAAAGGCGCTCAGCAGGCCCAACAGCCCCTCGCGCCCAAACAGGGCCACCTCGGCCAGCCGGCCATCCTCCATGACATCGACCAGGGACACGATGGCATCATGCGGAAAGCAGGTGAAGCGGATCGGGTCACCAGGCTCGTACAGCACGGTGCCGCGCGGCAGGATCATGTTCTCCAGATCCGGTTCCAGAACGGCGAAATCCTCAGCCTCCAGCGCGGCGAGGAACCGGTTGGCCCGGTGATCCAGCGGCGGTCCCGGAGCTAAAGAAGCGTTACGGTGTCTTTCTGACGGCATGATCCTCTCACGGACAAGAGCCATCATCCAATCTGGCATGCATAACGCGCTCGCAGGCGGTTGGTTGGGCCAGTTAAGAACTAGAAAGGATTAGGTCGGGATCGGGCCGCCTACTGGCGTCCGTCATTCGCCTATTCTGGTCCTCGGAACCGGACCTGAACGACCAGTCTTTGCGTTTTCACATGGATCATGAGTGAATGCACAGAGGTTGCCGATCCCGGTGAGAGGGAGAGGCTCATGAGACGAACCACGTACTACGTGTTTCACTCGGCCAGTGCGTCTGATCTGCGCGGCATCACGGGCGATCAGGATGCGGTGGGACTCCCGGCGACGGATGGCCCTTGGACCCTGGAGCGGCAGATTGCCCCCGATGAGCCCTGGCCCCTGAACGTCAACGAAGCTGTCATGGAGTTCGGGGTGCTGGAGAACGGCTTCTATCTCTCGGGGCCGCTTCCCCGGCACGCCTCGTCCAAGCCCGTCATTGAAAGGGACTGTGTCGAGGGCACTGCGGTCTACGATACCCAGGGGCAGCGGATCGGCACCATCAAGCGGCTATTGATCGAGAAGGTGAGCGGCCGGGTTATTTACGTCGACGCGACGTTCGGGGGCTTCCTTGGTATCGGAATCCATCATCACACCGTCTCCTGGGACAAGCTCACCTACGACACCGGGCTTCACGGCTATCGCACCGACATCATCGAAGTGCAGGTCCGGAGTGCTCCGGCATTCAGCGAAGATGGCCAAGCTTGGCCGGACAGGGAGCGCGAGCAGGAGCTGTGGGATTACTGGCGCGATCTTCCGAGAGGGCCGGGAGGACCAGTCTAACCCTCGATCGGACCTTTCGGGGCCGTGTCTGGTGGTCACGGGATCCGCCATGCGCCTGACGCACGCCGACTAAGGTCACGGTCGGACAGGAGCTAGCATCTGACCTCAGCTGGGGATCACAGCATGGCCGCCCCACAGATGGGAAACCCTGTGGAGAGGACGACTGACGATGTGAGACAATGACAGCTACCGAAGTGTGCCCAGTGATGGAGCTCCCCATGGATCGTTATACCTCCTGCCGCCGAGAGGTGACCGACGCCGAGCTGGCCGAATGGCTCATCAAGAGGCCAAGAGTGGTTGGAAGCCTGTGGCCATCCACCCGATCCACCTTTCCGAGAACGAGCGCGACAAAAGCTTGTTCTTCGTGGTCATGCACCTGGAGCCAGGAGCAACCGCCGACGACACCGACTACTCGGGCTGACAGGAGGCTCCTGGAGCCGTCCGGGTGTTCAGGGCCGCCATCAAGCTGGTCGGCCGCTCAACGGTCTGGAACGGGTTCCGAGCCATAGAACAGGCGCCAGCGCCATGTTCCGGCCCTGCGCTCCAGCACCCCAGCCAGCCGATAAGGCGAGCGATGCTCGGATGCATCGCGGCTGATCACGACATGGCCCTCGGCGTATAGCCACGCGACGTCGCCGACGGAGGACACGTCGCGCGTTCTCCACTCCCATGCGATCGCGACGGGCATGTCGAACAGCCTCTGGACGAGCTTCTCGATCTCCTCCGGTCCGGTGGCCACCTCGCCCAGCTCCGAGCCGATGAGCCGGGTATCAGGGGCATCCGCGAACTCGGACAGGAGCGCCATATCTCGGGAGGCGACCATGGCCTCAAAGTGGTCCAGTACACGAAGGATCTCCTCTCGGTCCGCCATGTCGCGTCCCTCCTTGGAAGAGCCGCAAGACTAACCCAGCGGGAAGCGGCAAGACTAACCCAGCGGGAAGCGGGATGTCGACGGAGCCTTGAGGAGGGGGCCTTCTGCCCCACATCCAGATAGTGCCGCGATACGCCATATCCCAGGGGAGGGCACGATGGACACGCTCGTCAACTTCATCGGGGGTCTTGCGCGCCTGCTGTGGTGGCGTGCCCAAGGCGCGGCGATCGACGCCGCCGCGAGGCACCTCCAGGAAGCGGCTGAGAAAGGGCCAGGAGACTGGCAGGCCGCCTTGGACGAAAGGCTGCGCGAGAGCCCGATCGTCGATCCATTGACGAATGTCCGGCTTCCTGGCCGCAAAGATCCCGAAGGACGCAATGGGTGGACCTCCAGGGAATGAGCTGCAAGCAGAGCGGCAAGAGGGGCTAACCCCGATGGCTTTGTAGCATCAACCTGTCAATACACCGAATTTGGGTGCTGCTGATAAAAGCAGAGGCTCGACAGATTGCGTCTCCCGAACTTGTGAATCCGCATCGTTGCTGCCCCCCAGAGCCGACTGGCATTAAGTGCACGACATTGTTAGCGAATTCATAGTGCCGACGGGGTCACGATCGGCGCCGATCGTGACCCCGTCGAATTTCCATTTTGTGCTGCTAAACCAAGGTGTTGCGCTTCCCTCGCGAGGGGTCAGACTTCGGTGCCGTTTCACATTTCTGGGGCGCCACCGCACTTGCCGCCGTGCTTCTCGCGGACAGTGACTGTTGCGGTCGTCTTGGTGGCCTCATCCACCACCAGGGACGAGCAGGCCAGCTCCGCTCGTGAAAGAAGGCGGTGCTGGGTGATGATGCGGAATGCCTTCTGCATGATGGCGTCTTCCTCGGCTGCGAAGGCGGCAAGAGGAATGAGACAGACCAGGGCAGAGACGAGCGCTTTCATTTGGCTACTCTGTAAATCGCACTCCGTAATGGACCCCATCGGTCCAGACCAGGCGAACCCTGGCCAAAGCTTGTGCATCGGGGATCGCCAGTTCAAACTCAAGAGGCACGTCGGCCGAAGGCGGAATGACAAGCCGTACCCCGGCCGCTGACAGATCCGAAACTCTACATGCCGTGGGTGTTCCGGTGGCCTCGCTGGCGAACCACCCTTCTAGGCTCGTGGGGAGGCGTTCTGTGGATCGACGCTCAGGCAAGGCAGGCCGCATACACGATATCCTCCGTAGACGAGCCTACTCTCCTACGAAGGCAAGCTGGAGTGAGGATGTCCTCTCGACCCGAGGGGAGGACTGGGCAAGCTAACCGAAGCCAACAAGCCCAGAGCGAGGCAGAGCGTGAGAAGAAGAAGGGCAGCGCGTATGTCCATGCGTGCCATCTAGGGCATCTCGCCATGAGAAAACCCCGCCCGGGGTAGAGCCGAACGGGGCTTCCTGCTGCCTTAACCTGAGACGCAACCCAGGCTGGGTTCTGTATAGCAGCGCGGGGTTAATAGCCCGTTGTTGACTCACGCGTCGGATTATCCGGAGGCATCAGACAGACTACTGACGGCGCTTGTTCTCTGGCAGAGCGTCCATCACATCTGCAAATGCCCCGAGATCCATATTTGCTACCGCTAGGATCCTTGAGAGCGTCTCAGTTGACGGCCATCGCATGTGGCCATCGGCGCTGACTCGCTTTGAGCGATGAAGTGTTGCCTCATCCAAGCCAGCCCTTTTCGCCAGAGCGGAAACCGAGAGCCCCTGAGCTTCGGCAATTGCGTCAATGGCAGCCCAAATCTGCGAGTGGGTGAACATTCTACGTTTGGTGCAGGCGAGTAAAAAGAAACCCCACTCAGGTAGGAGTAGGGCTCCGAGGGACAGGCGGACTTTGCATGATGCGGGCCAAGAGCGAAATAACCATTGTTATCTAACGAGTTCCTTTATGCATCACCTCTGTGCAGCCTCAGGGTATCGAGGATGAGCGAGAGGCCATACCTCCAATCCTGCTCAGTCTTCGTCAGGGTAGCCGGAGGCTCGGGGCACATCGACTTTTATCGCTCATCTGTTGCCTCCGATGCGTGCGAACGGATCGGAGTTGCTCCCACGCCTCCTGCCACTCCTGCCCCATGGCCAAGAGGACTGCATCACCCCCGGCGCTGCTGTCGTGGTCAAGGCAGGGAATACACTCAGGGCTGCGAGGGAGCCGCCCAGGACCGTGCGGCGGGACAGGTTGGGTTGCTTGTTCTTCATGGTGGAAATCCAGTGCTGTGACGCTGTCCTGGGGTAGCCGTGAGGATTTCGCGGAGACGTCAGACGGCCCTGAAAGGGCGTCCCGGCGTGGCCATGGCGAGCAATCACCAAGGGAGATGCCAAGGCTTGCTTCCAGTTCGTCCGTCAGTGTCTTCAGTCGGTTCAGGGAGTGCTCCACATGGCCCAGGTGCTCCTTAATGATGGCGAGGCGGATTTCTCGCTCGCGACGGACATTCCAGCCACGAGGACGGCGAGGGGCGGGGGCTACTTGGGCTACTTGGCGCCATCAACGGCCACAAGACGGAGGTGAGAGGTGCGCATGGACGTGTCTCCTTACGAGATGCTGATGAGGAGGCAGGCGAGGTAGAGAAGGCCGGTGCCGGCTGTGATGCGGGCAGCCAGCGAGAGGGTGTGCAGCGTCGTTGCCATTCCAGGGGACTCCGGTGGCTGGGCAGGGATGGGAATAGGGAGGAATTACGCGTAGCTACGAGAGCGGCGGGGCTTGTGCTTGCTTGGTCATAGTGCCCTCCTCAGTGAGCGGCAAAGGCGCGCTGGGCCTTGGCGCTGCGCCAGATGTTCTTGAGAGCGAAGCCCACGAGTTGGGACCAGGGCATCTTGGATCCCTTGGCCTTCTGCGCACGGGCGGAGGCGATGGCCGTCTTCATGATGGCCGAGCGGTCATAGGAACCAGCCACAGCGAAGGGGGCGGCAGCGGCTTCCCTGGCCAAGCGATCCAGGCGGGCAATCTCAAGGGAGCGGGCAGCGAGGAAGCCCGGGGCAGCCGGAGCGCGGTCGTTGCGCAGGTCGCGCATTGCGGAGGTCCGATCAATCTTCCGGTGGATGGCCATCTGTGTTGCTCCAATTTGATATTTGTGATATTAAATGAGTAGACAGAAATTATTCAATATCTTTAGCATCAAATTTAACCATACATATCATTTGGGGGTTTGGGTGAACCTGACGAGCGAACACCTCCGAGCAGCCCGGGCGCTGTTACGGTGGGAACAGACAGAGCTGGCGAATAAGTCTGGAGTATCGAAGCCAACCGTTGCCCGACTTGAGGCCAAACCCGGCGTAATCTCTGCTCATGGCCCGACCATTGCCGCTCTCAGATCCGCTCTCGAGCACGCCGGGATAGAGTTCCTGAATGACGGCAGGCCAGGCGTCCGCCTCACACCGAGAGGCGAGGTCTAGTCCATGGATTTTGATGATGATGCACCCGAAACCCAGCCGAAAGGCGAAGGCTCGAAGGGCAACTTCTTTGCCGTCGACTGGAGATGCGTTGAGGACGCGACCCGATACGGGACGGCATCAATGCGGCCGTTGCCTACATCGCCTTGGCCAGGTTCACCGCACGGAACCAGATGACCACCCTCGCGGGGATGACGGCCATTCACGAGAGGACGGGCCTCTCCCGGGGCAGGGCCGACGCCGCATTGAAGACGCTGGAGAGGGCGGGTCTCATCACGCTACCCACCACAGGGAAGAAGGGGATCCGCCGATCCCTCATGCGGTGGAGTCTGCTACAGGCGGTGCGATCGAAACTGACGCCGAAACAGAGCAAGGTTCTGGAACGCGTTCTGTCCAAGAAGAAGCCAATCCTCTCCGGTTCCGATCCGGACTACCAGACCACTTATTCCCTCATCGCCAAGGGCGTCATCGAGGCAACCGATGCAGCCCCGGGGAAGCCGCGGTTCCGGCCGGCACAGCCTGAGTGGGGGTGGCTGCCCCACACCCTCGTTGATGGCTTCGGCCAAGGAGACACCCCGCTTGCTCGTCTGCGGCAGATTCAGGACAAACGAGCCATTCCGCTCCTCATGGACTGCTACCGCCTTGCCAACCTTGCCGAGGATGGCAGCCTCCCGTGGCAGTTCGTCCGCCAGAAGTTCAAGCGGAAGGAAATCTACACTCGGGGACATTTCACCGTCTGGGGCTTTGTCTCGGATGGATCGACGGGCACGTGGGAGCCGCTCTTCACCAGGTTCCGGGGTGAGGATCAAGATGCGGCAAGCGCGGACCTGTGGCGGATCTTCGGAGCCCTTCGGGGTGCCGGCCTTGTCGAGTACGTCGGCCATATCGTCGAGGGCCTGAATGAAGGCGCCCAAGCTCTCCATGCCTATGCTCTCCCCAACACGGGCGAAGAGATTGAGAGGGCGGTGGCGATGGCAGCCGATAGGGTCGGACGAGCGATGATTTCGGACGCTAAGTATGAGGCGGCCAAGACGGAGCTGGGAGCATATCCATGGCTGTGCCCTGTCCGCTCCCACGTCACCAACGTCGAACTGGTCGGCATCGTGCGTCCAGTTCATCGCCCCCACACGCGAATGACGGCAGCCTGGAGCCGAAATTTCTTGAGCCAGTGCGCCGAACATACGGCCCTTTTTGAGTCCTTGAGGGAAAACGCCCTCAAATCAGCGGCTTAAGTTGCAACATCAAAGATGTATCAATGATTGCTCAAAGATGGATCAAAGAAAGTCAGATATTCCGCTCCGCTGCGCGGAGCGGGCGCGAACGCCCTTTTTGAGCAGGGAAGAGGAGGGAGGTCATGACCCCGATTGAGCACTACTGGCCACCGGAAATGCTGGCAGCGGTCTTCCCTGAAAAGTACGGGCACCTCGTCATGAAGGCGCCGGCACAGGAAGAGCCGCTCTCCTCCTCGAGGTACACCGTCGACCACCTCCCAGGCGGATGCGGGGTCATTGGGATGCCGGGAGGGCAGGCGGCATGGAGGGCAGCGCACAAGGACAAGACGTCGAGCAAGGGGTAAACCCACCCCTTAACCCCTTCACATCAACCCGCCCTTCCTTGGTTCGAGAGAAGGCACAAAGGCTACTGTTCATATGGCAAATAACCTAGGCAAGTGGGGCAAGCAGGCTCCTCAGGCTATACGAGAAAACGAAGAGAGGGAGGACGCTCTGGAGGCGTATTTCCTCGAACATGTTCCAGGTCTCAAGGAGCACCATGCCGCCAGGGACGAGGCTTTCCGGCAGATTGAGGATGAGGCGCAGACACGTCATCCAGATCCAACACCGGAAGATATAGCCGCGGCCTCAGCCGCGGAGGCTGCCTTGCCTTCTCGGAAGAGAACCGAGATTCAGCTCCGTCGAAGCTTCTCGCCTCTAGCGGCCCACCTTCCAATTGAGGCCAAGCACAGCAGGAAACGCTTCATTCAGAGAGGGCAGCGGGCCTGGGACAAAGCTAATCCCGAGCCCCTGACACGGGAGCTGCAAAAAGCCCTCACCACAGAATTCATGAAGACCCATGCCGGCATTGACCGCTCGTAACCCCGCTACACCACACCCTGCCATTGCTTGCGCAGGCAGGGATGCGGTTCTGTGTGAATCCTTATCCGAACCTGGAGAAGCCTCTGTGAGTGATGACGTGAAGACCGCTGTCCAATCTTGGATTGCCGAAAACCAGATGCAAGCCGTCCAAGACTACGTGAGCCGTGGCCGACGTCTCGAACACTCACCAGAGGAAGCGCTGGCAGCAGCATGGATTGTCCTGATGCGCGCCTGGGCGAAAGCGCCTGGTATGGGGCATGAGCCTCGAAGGATAGACATTGAGGCCGAGTATTCCCTCCGGGGCTTAAAGCCTCCCTATGAACTTGTCGGGGCCGAGATGGAAGCAATTACCCGAGCAACGGCTGGCGCCCTCGAGGATCTGGACAAAATTAACCGGGATCGGCTCAACAGCGAGATACTCGACCTCCGGTCAAGCGAGAAGTCACGGACGAATTAAAGCACTCAGCTTCATCCCATATGGCGGGCAGTGACGGGAATGGTGGCCGTATCGGGTTATTTATAGTTTTCGCCCTATCTGGAGAATGGGGCAGCCTCTGAGCTCCACGAGGAGTTCATTCATGCGCGCTTTGACAATTGCCATCACCCTTGGCTTGTTGGCTATTTCTCAGGTAACCCACGCCAAAGAGGAGAGAAAGCCCTCGCGGCAGACACCGACTGCATCGACATCTAAGGCCGACACAGCCGAGGGAACGGATGCTGTCGCCAAAGCAGCCCGCGAAAGGGACGAGGCACGGCAACGTGCTTGGGATCAGAAGACGAAAAACATCACACGGGGGATCTGCTCCGGATGCTGACCCTTAGGTCCTATCCGGACTATTTCGGTCCGCTTCACCACACCCTGCCTACCGCTGACGCGGGCGGGGATGAGGTTACGCTATCCCACCTTCAGAACGTCGTCTCCTGGCAGCTCCGATGCCTCAGACAGCGCCTTCAGGCGCCGCTGTCATGTTCAAGTCAAGTCGCCTTCTTATGACGAGGATCGTACCGCACAAGTTCGCCTGTCAGCTTCTTGCCTCCGCTGATGAGCCTCTTGGCCTTCTCGCGCAGTTTGTTCTTTTTCGCGTTGGAGCGATGCTTCTCACTGCCTTTGCCCATTGCTTGCCTCCTCGGATCTTGAAGTGTCATTGAAACGACACCTCGCAGGTGCGGTTCCAATCTTCAGGCCCTGATCAGATGTCTTGTTCTGGGCACGAAGCACCAGGGGCGAGGACGGGCGCCTGCTCGTCGCTCCGGAATGCGCCTCGTTTGAGGAGGCGGAGGGGCAGATCAATTCTCTGCAAGATGAACTGAACGAGATCCAGGAGAGAGCCCGTCGAGCGTTCCAGGTGGCATAAGGCGCGGCATCAATCCCTAGCGTTTGCTTCAGTTGAGTGCTGGTCTTCATCATGGGCAGGCGCGGACGTGGCGAAACTGGTAGACGCAAGGGACTTAAAATCCCTCGGGCTTGCCCGTACGGGTGTGAATCAGCATCGTTGCTGCCCCTCAGAGCCGACTGGCATTAAGTGCACGACATTGTTAGCGAATTCATAGTGCCGACGGGGTCACGATCGGCGCCGATCGTGACCCCGTCGAATTTCCATTTTGTGCTGCTAAACCAAGGCGTAGCGCTTCCCTCGCGAGGGGGTTAACCTTCGGTGCCGCTTCACACCAGATGCTGGCATTCTACAATGCTTCGTGAAGACGAATAATCCTTCAACCTCAATCAGTTGTGGGTTGTTTAGGGCCGACGAAGTATGCCCGTAATCAGCAACTGTCGCTCGCCGAGCAGTTCGAGCGGCTCGCTGCATGATCGCGTAACGAAGACCTACGATTCCCTCGTCCCTACTCCGGATTTGCGACCCTATCCTCCTTCATCCATCACGACCGACAAACTGGCGTCGTATCCCAAGGCAATCCTGCGCCTGCAGAACGAAGGCTTCTGCCGAACAATGTGGTACACCACACCTCGAAATATCTGAATAACATCCTTGAGGCGGATCATGGCGCGCTCAAGCGCGTGATCCGGCCGACGCGCGTGGCCTTCAGAGAATGAAGACAGCCTCCGCCACAATTGGAGGTTTCGAGGTTCTGCGCATGATCCGCCGCGGTCACTGCGTCCTCAGCCATCCGAGCGTGACAAGCGAAATCCGTCTCGTCAACCAGTTCTTCGGCCTTGCCGCCTGAGAGCTCCATTCAGCGGGGTCGTTGTGCCCTTTTCAAGTTAATGCAACGGAGCCCCGGAGCTCGGCGGAGGCGTAGACAGAACTAAGTTACTGATGGGTTTGCGACAGTTCCCCTTTGACAGATCTGACTGCCGAGGAACTCTCGGCCCTAGAGCATATCCTGCGGGTCAACAAGAAGCAGGTTGCAGCGGCTTAGTTGCTCCAGTGCATCCAGTCTCGGTCGGCCCACTGGGGTAGCGTCCCGGGTCGTGGCCCAGCGTCTTATTCGTTTGAAGAACCCTATACTAAGGAATGATTGTCAGGGGAGCGTTTTCTATGCACCTTCTATGTGCTAATACGTATTTGCAGAGGCGAGGTGGCCATTGAAGAGGGCTGTGACACAGAGGGATGTTGCACGCATCGCCGGTGTGAGTCAGGCAACGGTCTCTGTGGTTCTGAACGGCCAAACCAATGCGCTCGAGAGAATTCCTCTGGAGACGCGAGACCGTGTGGCCCGTGTCATTCGTGAGACTGGATATGTCGCGGATCCCATCGCTCGGCGGATGGTGAACAAGCAGAATAAGATCGTGGGCGTCTTCTCCTACGAGCCCGTCTTTCCAAGCGCGCAGGCGGACTTCTTCCTGCCCTTCCTTCTTGGGATCGAGCAGGGGGCTCAGAGCCAAAGCTATGATGTGCTCCTATTCACATCTGCTGGAGGCGAAGGGGGCAGAAGGCGAATCTTCACTGACAACAATCGTCTGCGCCTAGCCGACGGGTGCATCATATTGGGACGCGAGTTCGATCGGGAAGAACTCGCTCAGCTTGTGGCCGGGGGCTATCACTTCGTCGCCATCGGACGACGGGATGATGCAGGTGGGCCCGTGCCCTATGTGGGAGTCAATTACGCAACGGCGACGGCGGCGCTGGTACGCCAAGCGTTCGAGTTCGGCCACCATGCGTTCGCCTATGTGGGCCGAAAGACCGGGATCGAAGCTTCCTTCGACCGCTGGGAAGGTTTCGACAGGGCGACCCGTTCAGCCACGGCGGCGATCGTCGTCGGTGGAGATGATCCTAGAAGCGCAGGCAGCTTGATCTCCGATCTGCGGGACGCCGGTATTACGGTCATTTTCTATGAGGACCTGGCCGATGCGGTGCATGGTGCAGAGGCGGCCCGATCATTGGGGCTCAGAATCCCGGACGATCTTTCGTTCGTGGCGCTCGGCAATCCAACGCGACCCGTTCCGACCCAGATGAATTTCACGGGGTTTCATATTCCCCGTGAGGAAATGGGTCGTCTCGCTGTCGAGATGCTGGCAGATGCGCTTGAAGGACGCCCGCATCAGCGGCAGCGCCTTCTTGCCTGTGAACTCGTGCGGGGCGCAACGCTCGGTCCTGCTCCTAAAATGAAGAGGTCATCGTGAAAGAAGCTCATACAGAGATCCTGGTCGTCGGCGGCGGGCTGGGTGGTGTCGCAGCAGCACTCGCGGCTCTCAGGGCTGGACGCCGGGTCATCATGACCGAGGAATTCGACTGGATCGGCGGTCAGCTCACGAGCCAGGCGGTTCCCCCTGACGAGCATTCCTGGGTGGAGCAGTTCGGCATTACGGCGAGTTACCGCACCCTGCGCCAGGAGATCCGCAACTATTATCGCGAGCATTACCCGCTCACAGAGCGTTCACGCCAATGGCGCGATCTGAACCCAGGGGCAGGGTGGGTGAGCCGCCTCTGTCATGAGCCGAGAGTTGCCCTCACCGTCATGGAAGGGATGCTTGCGCCCTACCGTGGCGCCGGCCGGCTTCGGGTCCTGCAGCCCTACCGACCCGTTGGCGCAGAAATGGACGGGGATCGCGTTCGGGCCGTACGCCTTGCCCATCGCGACAACGGCGACGAGATCATCGTCGCGGCCTCCTACGTGATCGACGCAACCGAGACTGGCGAACTCCTTCCTCTCACGGGCACAGAATATGTGACCGGTTTCGAATCCCGTTCCATGACGGGGGAGCCCAGCGCACCCGAGGAGGCGCAGCCACTCAACATGCAGGCCGTCTCCATCTGCTTCGCCGTCGATCACGTGGATGGCGACCAAACGATCGACAAGCCGGATCGCTATGATTTCTGGCGCAGCTATGAGCCGGCATTCTGGGGCGGGCCTCTGCTCGGGTGGAAATCACCCCACCCGCGGACCCTGGAAATCGTGGAGCGGAGCTTCACGCCCAACCCCGATGACGATCCGCTTCTGGTCGACGCTGACCAGCGCCGCAATCCCGGGGACGCCAATCTCTGGACCTTCCGCCGCATTGCGGCCCGCCGGAACTTCACCGACGGCTTCTACGCCAGCGATATCTGCCTCGTGAACTGGCCGATGATCGACTATTTCGAAGGCCCCGTCTTCGAGGTCCCGGACGACCAAGCCCGCGGCCATCTGAAAGCCGCCGAAGAGCTTTCACGTTGCGTGTTCTATTGGCTCCAGACCGAAGCGCCGCGCACGGATGGTGGGATTGGGTTCCGCGGACTGCGATTGCGAGGCGACGTCACCGGCACCGAGCATGGACTGGCACAGGCGCCGTACATCCGCGAAAGCCGCCGGATCAAAGCCGCCTACACGATCGTCGAGCAGGACCTCTCGCTGGCGGTTCGTGGAGAGCGGGGAGCCGTCAACTATGCCGACAGCGTCGGCGTTGGTATGTATCGGATCGATCTCCATCCATCGACGGGCGGCGACAATTACATCGATGTCGGTTCCTGCCCCTTCGAGATCCCACTCGGAGCCCTGCTGCCGCAGCGTGTGACGAACCTCCTCCCAGCGGGTAAGAATATCGGCACTACGCATATCACCAACGGCTGCTACAGGCTTCACCCCGTCGAGTGGAACATCGGCGAGGTTGCGGGCCTACTGTCCGCCCATTGCCTGGAGCGCGGAACGACGCCGCACGGAGTTCGCGAACACAAGGACCGCCTAGTGGAGTTCCAAACGCTGCTCGAGAGACAGGGCATCGAGCTCCGATGGCCCGAAGTCAAAGGTTACTAAGAACGCAACAAGGGAGGAACGCCATGAAGAAGACCGCCCGCCGCCAGATCGTCCTTGCGAGCCTGGCATTGTTGACGACCATCGGTACCTCTGCCGGCGTTGGAGGAGCGCTGGCCCAGGACAACGTGAACCTTCGCATGACCGTCTGGACCGGTAACAAGGCGCACCTCGATCTCTTCAATGGGATCGCGGAGGAGTATGGAAAAGCGCACCCGAACGTGAAGGTCACGTTCGATACCCTTCCCTTCGAGAACTACACGACGACGCTGACGACCCAGATTGCAGGCGGCAATGCCCCAGATCTGGCCTGGATCTTCGAGAACTCCGCCCCGGATTTCGTCAATTCGGGAGCCCTTCTTCCGCTGGCGGAAATCCTGAAGTCGACCCCAAATTATGAAGCGGACGACATCGCACCCAGCGCTCTCGCTCTCTGGTCCCGAAAGGGCGAGATCTTCGCCTATCCATTCTCGACTTCGCCCTTTGGCGTCTTCGTGAACAATGACCTGCTGCGGCAATCCGGACAGAAGAGCGCATCGGAGCTCCTCTCGTCCAATGCCTGGACTTGGGACAACGCCGTCGCTGTCGCCTCGGCCGTGAATGCCAAGACGGGCAAAGCTGGTCTCGTGGTCCGTGACTTCGACTACAAGGCCTGGGACAACCTGGCCACCATCTGGGGAGGCTGGAACGCCCGGCCCTGGGGCGAGGACGGCAAGACGTGCGGCTTCGACAAGCCTGAGATGGCGCAGGCGATGAGCTTCATTCACAAGGCCATCTTCGTGGATAAGGCGCTGCCCGGGCCGGGAACCAGCGCTGATTTCTTTGCCGGTGATGCCGCGATGACCATCACACAGATCAGTCGCGCTTCGCTTCTGCCGAAGAACGGGTTCGGGTGGGATCTTCTCCCGCTGCCGACCGGCCCCGCTGGTGCCTATGCAGTGATCGGCCAGGCCGGCATCGGGGTGCTGAAGAACGGCAAGAATCCTCAGGAGGCTGCGCGGTTTCTTGCATTCATGACCAATCGCGCGAATTCCGAAAAGCTCGCGCAGTTCTTCCCTCCTGCCCGCAAGAAGCTCCTCAAGACGGAGGTCTTAGCCAAGACCAATCCGCTCCTGAAGCCCGAACAGATTGAGAGGGTCGTCATCCAAGGCATCGAGAATGGCACCGTGAAGCCGAGCCATACGGGCTTCGCCCAGATCCAGCAGCTGGTGCGGTCCGGACTGGACCAGCTGTGGATGCCTAATGCGGACCTGAAAGCCGGGCTCACCGGAATCTGCGGACGGATCGCCCCGCTGCTGGCTCGGTAGAGAAGCGACATGATCGCGCAAACGAAGGCGACATCGGCTGAAATGGCCGTACAGCCGACCAGTGCGGAAGGGTCCCGCAAAGGACCCTTCTGGACGACGGACCGGCGTGATGCCCTGACCGGCTATATCTTCGTCTTGCCACAGGTCGCCGGCATTCTGATCTTCGTCATGATGCCATTGGTCCTCGTGTTCTGGTACAGCCTGCATGAATGGAACGTCCTGGCGGGGACCTTTGATTACACGGGCCTGAGCAACTATCAGCAGCTTCTGGCCGACCCGGTCCTGCCGGAGGTTCTCAGAGCGACCGCCGTCTTTTCCGTCGGATTGGTCATTCTCAACATGGCGCTCGCCCTCCTGCTTGCAGTGCTCCTGAACCAGAAGCTGCGCGGGGTCGTGATCTTCAGAACCCTGTTCTTCTCGCCAGTCGTGGTTTCGCTGGTCGCATGGACAATCGTCTGGGGGTTCCTCCTCCAGAACAATGGAGGCATCAATGGCCTTCTGGGAATTATCGGCGTCGAAGGCCCGAACTGGCTTCGCGGCGAGACATCCGCAATGATCTCGGTCATTGTGGTTCAAGTGTTCAAGAATGTCGGCCTCAATATGGTGTTGTTCCTGGCGGCCCTTCAGAACGTGCCAGGCGAACTCTATGAGGCGGCTGTCGTCGACGGCGCCAGCCGGTGGAAGCAGTTTTCGCGCATCACGGTTCCGTTGATCAGTCCCACGATCCTGCTCACTGCGATAATCACGATTGTCGGATCGCTCCAGGTTTTCGCACAAATCGCCATTCTCACCCAGGGCGGCCCCGGAACATCGACGACGGTCCTAGTCTACTACCTTTATCAGCAGGCTTTCCAGTTCCATTTGTTCGGGTTCGGCTCGACTCTATCGATCCTGCTGTTCCTCATAGTGGCCGTGCTGACCTTCGCGCAGTGGCATCTACGCAGAAAATGGGTTCACTATGAGAGATAGCCTATCTCCTCGCGCGAAGGTTGGGATCTACGGCCTCTTGTGCCTGCTCTCGATCCCGTTCGTCTTCCCGACCTGGTGGATGGTCACGTCATCTTTCAAACCGATCGCGGAGATCTTTGCATTCCCGCCGGCGCTCGTTCCCCGGACGTTCGACCCCTCAAGCTACAGCAAGGTCTTTGAACTCCAGCCCTTCGCACAACAATACTTCAACAGCGCCTACATCGCGGCCATTGTTACTCTCGGGACGATGGCTGTTGCGTCCCTCGCAGGATATGCCTTTGCACGGATACGCTTTCCCGGACAGAACCTTCTCTTCATGTTCGTTCTGCTGGGGCTACTGATTCCCGCCGAGGTGACGATCGTTCCTCTGTTCCGGTTTTTCCTGAGGCTGGACCTGATCAACACCCATTGGCCCCTCATTCTGGTGCCGACATTCGGCGCACCGAGCGTCTTCGCGACATTCGTCATGAGACAGTTCTTCATCAGCCTGCCCGTTGAACTCGAGGATGCGGCGCGGATCGATGGTCTCGGGCGGGTCAGGATCTTTTGGTATATCGCATTGCCGCTGGCGCGACCCGCCCTGGCCGCGGTCGCGATATTCACCTTCCTTCACAGTTGGAACCTCTACCTCGAGCCCATCGTGTTCCTCTCATCGACGGAGAAGTTTACGCTCCCGCAAGCTCTGACCCAGTTCGTGGATGCCTATGGGGGACCGATGTGGAACGTTCAACTCGCGGCCGCGACGCTCACGGCATTCCCCGTTCTTGTGGTATTCGTCATCGCGCAACGCCACTTTATCGAGGGTTTGGCTCATACCGGTCTGAAGGGATGACGTCGAAAGAGGTCGGCCGATTGCGGTTAATGGTCAGAGAAGGGTAATGCGGGCCGCGATCTCACCTACGCTCAATCGGCCACTCATGCCGTGCGATGTCGGATATTCCAAGTACGCCTGAATCGACGGCAAGGCGTGCCGGAACGAGGCGCGGCCTCATCCGCTCACCAACCTGCAAAAGAGCGGGCGATAGAAGGGTATGAAAGGCTGGGGCACGGCCCACTCCTCCGCCGAGCACGATGCGCTCGGGATCGATGAGGGCCTGCAAATTGGCCAGCGATACAGTGAGTTTTTCAACAGCGCCCTGGACAATCGAGTTCGCCCATTCCTCACCCCGTTCTGCTGCCTCAAAGATTTGCTTGGCATCAGCCGGGCGGCCGATAGCCGAGGCGGTGCGAGACATGCCAAAGCCGGATGCGAGCGTCTCAAGTCGCTCTCCGGAAGGGGGCCACAGCGTCTGACCCAGGCTTCCTGCGAGCCCGCGGGCGCCGATCATGAGACGTCCGCCTGATATGATACCTCCACCAATTCCGGAGGAGATTGTCAGGAATATCATGTCCTGCCGTTCGCCGGCGCCATAGACGTACTCGCCCCAGGCGGCGGCTTGAGCGTCATTGCAGATAGCGACAGGGCACTTGAACCGCTTCGTAAGTTCTTCCGTCAAAGGGAACGCCTCCGGAATCGGAAGCGTGTCGGGATTAAGCGCAAACCAGTGCCCGTCATGGACGAGGCCCGTCACGGCTGCGCCGACGCGGTCATAGGCTCCCTCCCAAGCCGCAGCAAGCAGCGCAAGGCTCTCCATCCAAGGATCGGTCCCAACATTGCGATCCGTGGGAACGGCCTGCTTCTCAAGAATAGTGCGGCCTCGAACCAAGGCGGCCAGCGTTTTGGTTCCGCCGATGTCGAAGGCGAGAACTGTTTCGGCATCCACACGAGCGGCCTGTGCGATAGTGTCGGCAAACCAGCCCGTGACATGCTCAGTCCGGGTGATCGCGGAGCCAACGCAGACAGCATCCGCGCGATGAACAATGGCCTTTCGTGCGAGATCAGGGCTGTTATACCGCCCCTCCGCCACCACGGGTTTTCCAAGTGTGGCACAAGCCGCCACCAGATCAAGGTCGGGTGCCTCCGGAACGGGGCCTCCGGTATAACCCGACAGGGTTGTTCCCAGTATATCGAACCCCATGCTGGCGGCCTCCTGGGCCTCCTGGAAGGTCGCCACGTCGGCCATGGCGATGCGGCCGTGGGCGTGAATGGCATGCAGGAGCCGGTCTGCGGGCACGGGGCGTGCCCTTGCGGTGGCATCGACTGCGATGACCGCCGCACCCGCATCAACAAGGGCTTCGACGTCCTCGACAAATGGAGTGATCCGAACCGGACTCGTTTCGAGATCGCGTTTGATCAGCCCGATCACTGGAAGAGAACAGGCAGCCGTCACCGCTGCCACATTTTCTCGCCCCTCAATTCTCAGTCCTTGCGCACCTCCATCCCGAGCGGCCAACGCCAGTCGCACAATGGTGTCGAGGCTGTCCATCGGGCCGCGGCTGACGGGCTGGCATGAAACGATCAGGCCACGAATCAAAGCTGGCTTCCTGAATGTCATCCTCACCCTCACGCTCGATAGAGAGAACATTCTTTGAATTGTCAGTTCTGTTATACGCCGCGCGGTTGGTCAACTGACCTCTGAGAGCCCGGTTGAGAGTTGCGGTTCTGTTGCAGCTTTTAAGCTGTTAACCACCGAGGCTATGACGTGATGGGGGTGAAAGGCGCCCGTGGTGACGGCAGGCAGGAAGAACCCGTTCAAGGGTCGGCAATTCACGACGGAGATCATCCTATGGGCGGTGCGCCAGTATCTGCAGTTCCCCATCAGCTATCGTGATCTCGAGCGCATGTTTGCTGACCGCGGCGTAAGAGTGGACCACACGACCCTCTTCCGCTGGATTCAGGCTTACGCTCCCGAACTGGACGAGCGCACCCGTCCGCGTCTCCGCCTGACCAATGGCTCCTGGCGGGTCGACAAGACATACATTCGGTGAAGGGTGAATGGGTTTATCTCTACCGCGCTGTCGACGCGACCGGGCAGACGATTGACTTTTTGCTCTCGGCCAAGCGGTTTTTCCGTAAAGCCTCGAAGCAGCCGCATACGGTCAATCCACGGACCATTACGGTCGACAAGAATGCCGCTTACCCGATCGCAACAAAAGCCATGAAGCAGGATGGAGAACTTTGGCGCTTTGCCAAAGTCCGGCAGGTGAAGTTCTTGAATAACATCGTCGAGCAGGACCATCGACGCATCAAGCGGCTGGTTCGCCCTGGGTTAGGCTTCAAGAGTTTCGCGACGGCCTCACAGACTCTGGCGGGCTACGAGACTATGGCTATGATCCGCAAGGGCCAAATCGCGATTGCACCAGCAAATGACATGCGGGCTCAAAGTGATTTTATTGCTACTCTCTTCAGTTCTGCCGCCTGACCTGGGGTGATATCGGGCGGTCTCTTGACCTACATCAGGGTTTGCAACGGAACCGCCACGCGCGGCTCTGTTGCATTAACTATGGGAGACACAATCTGTAGCGCCTTTGCTCTGATCAAATGCTACTATATCCGGTGGCTTGCCAGGTTAATGCAACAGAGCCCTCGCCCGAGCGGCGCATCGCAGCCGGTTCCAGCGCTGCGGCGAGGAACGGGCTCAGCGCCTCGATCAGCGCGACGGTCTGCTGCGTGAAGCCATCAGGAGCATCGGTTGTGAGCGCAGCCCCTTGCACCGAACCATCTCCGTAGATGATCGGCAGGGCCAGATAGTCAGTGCTGCCGTCCGCAGCAAGCTCGAAGAGCACCGGATGGTCCTGCGCCGGATCGAGGTCTCGCAGGGAGCGGTAAAAGCGGGTTCGGGTCTTGATGACATGTTCGAAGGGGCTGCCGGTGAACGCACTTGTCGCCAGAACACTGCGGGGGACAGTGTACTCTTCGGCTCCCATTTCGCGCTTCCAGATCACCCCCCAGGCTCCGATCAGAGGATTGATCAATCGCTGCCCGACCCGGACCCGCCAGAGCGGGATGCCTGCGCCCACGAGCCGTTCGCAGGTTTGGGCAACGATCTCGACCGGAGGCAGAGCCACGCGCGCCGTATCAACTAGCCAAGTGGCGCATTCGAAGAAATCGAAGTCGGGGATCCGCTGAGAGGGCATGGCGTATCCCACCCGTGCATTGCTGATGCCAGCAAGTTGCGGTCAAACGCGATTGGAGCACTCCCGATTGATTATCTGGCCAGACCAATCATGACACAACCCTGCGGAACGGCAGCTCCAGGCGCATTTGAGAGTTAGGCGGAGGACAGCTAGCCTAGCTGAAGCAGACGTTCACGAATGGTCGGGGATCGGCAGAAAATGGCACTTCTCGGAAGTACGCTGATGTTCAGCAATAGCCCAATGAGCGGACCAACACATGGCCCTACGTGAAGGCCCTCATCGACCCACAGCAGCCCCTACCTTCCGACGGGATCTGTAGCGTTCCAAGGGGGCATGGACGTATGAGGACTCCCGCCTGATACGCCCGGCGGAAAGTCCGTTCTGCTCGCGGGGAAGTGGTGGTTCAGTTGAGGCTGTTGGAAGTTGAACCACAATCTGCCTACGTCAGGAGGTGATCAACTGGCTCCAGGAGGGGAGGCAAGTCCGTTCGTCCGAGCGCATCCAGCAGTTCGCGCTCAACCACGCGGATCATGGCATCCAGGGGCAGATCGTTCATCTCCTGCCCGAATGGATCCTCAAGCTCGTCACCAAGGGCATCCAGACCAAAAAACGTATAGCAGATGGTGATCACAAGCAGAGGCGTCCACCAGCCGAGCGCTTCTGCCAATGCGAATGGCAGCAGGACGCAGAAGAGATAAGCAGTCCGGTGCAGCAGGAGGGTGTAGGCGAAGGGCAGCGGCGTGGCCTTGATCCGCTCGCAGCCCGCCTGGACGGCACTCAGGGCACTCAGACGTTGCTCGAGCACGGAATACCGGATGTCGCTGATCGTGCCGGTGGAGGTGAGTTGAACGCATAGGCGCCCGATCTCGCGCAGGACCGCATCGGTCGGGTTCGGTCCGTCGGCTGCGATGCGCTCGCCGGCCCAAGGCTTCATTCGGCCGACCTCATCCTGGTCGCGCAGCCGGGCCACCAACCCATGCGCAAAGCCACACAGGCCAAGCAGAAGCGGTTCGCGCCGAGCCACATCGAGATCGATCGTCTGGCGGGCAAACGAGCGCGTTTCGATGATGAGCTGGCCCCAGAGCTTACGAGCCTCCCACCAGCGATCATAGCAGGCGTTGTTTCGAAAACTCATGAAGATGGAGAGGGCAATGCCGATCAGCGTGAACGGCATGGCGCCGAGTTGGGCAAAGACTTCAGGGTGCCACCGGACCAGAAGGACGGCCAGAACAGACACCACTCCCATCACCGCCATATGAGGCGCGATTTGTGGGACGATCGACCCGCGCAATGCAAAGAGAATGTCCCAGAATCTTGGCTTGTCCCGCACGATCATCGATCTATCACCGTGTGCCGTTGAAATGATGCCGCCCTGAGGATCCGGGCCCTGCCTGGTCAACCATCCAAGAGGCGGCGCGGCTTGTCGGGGTGGTGTTGTGCTGGCAGGAGTGGAGGGACTCGAACCCCCAACCCCCGGTTTTGGAGACCGGTGCTCTAGCCGATTGAGCTACACTCCTGAATGGTCGTTCCACAGGAACTGACCAGACGCGAGGCCTTATGCGGTGAACGCACCATAGCGTCAAGCTTCGGGTTGCCTCTCCCGTGGGCCTACTCAGATGCCATATGAGTGAGCCTCCGCAATTCGATATCGGCTCTTAACGCCTGCTTTCGCGCGCAGATCCGACCTTCACTAGACGCCCGGATCTACTGCTGTTGACCGAGAGTGTGTCAAAACTCAAACGAGCCCTGCCTTGACGAACTATTTGTACAAGTTCGTGCTTCTGTACCGGAGATTTTCCGGTCTATCGACACTTACAAGAAATTTGATTACGCCGCAGACCTGCCCGTCTACGTTTTGACACAGCCTCGACCCACAGGCGACATTGGCTGATCTCAGGCCTATGGCTGGTTCACGACGGCACAGTTCTAGCGGCGCGGTCGGCACCAGCGGCTCCCCAGGTCTCCTTGACTATTCATACTCATACCAAGCCCGCCTAAGAAGCCATAGAGACTGGCGCTTTACTGACTCACTGCCTCGAGCGCCGATGAAGCCTTCCGAATCCGCTTAAATGCACCTCCGTCCAGACTCATGATCGGTGTTATCGGAAATTCCCCGCGGGAATGAAGGACCAGCCCTGTGGCCCAAGCTGTCAAGAGATTGTCCCCCCTGATCAAGCACGGCGCTCCGGTCGGAATAGGCTTGGGATAGGGAGCCTGATCTGGTCGAGCGGGTCGCTCCTGCGCTCGTATGCTGCGTGAGGTGTAAGGAAAGCTCATGAGAAGGCGGGAATTCATTGGGTTTGCCAGTGGCGCGCTGGCTTTGGCCGCTCCAAGGCGCGCGGCTGGACAGGCGGCATCTCGCACTTATCGGATCGGTTTCCTCTCGCCCGGCGTGCTTGCGCCAGTCAATCCGGTGTTCGACGAACTGCGCCGGCACGGGTTCGTCGAAGGTCGAAATCTCACCATCGATCGGCGTGACCAGAATGCCGGATACCAGCAGCTTGCGGCCGCCGCCCTGGAGCTGGTCCGAACCAGCCCCGACGCCATCGTTACCGCCGGTCCCGAGGCAACCCGTGCAGCCCAAGCAGCGACGACGAGCGTCCCGATTGTTGCCATCACCGACGACATGGTCGGTGAAGGCCTGGCCCGCTCCCTGGCGCAACCGGGAGGCAATACGACGGGCATTAGTCTGCTCGCATCAGACCTCGACGGCAAACGTCAGGAGCTGCTGATCGAATTCACTTCGGGCGCGCCTCGAATCTCGGTGCTGACCGATACACGGACCACGGGTCCTCACCGGCTTCAAGCCCTCGCCGAAGCCGCGCGAAGGCGGGGCGTCATCCTTCTGGTCCACCGCGTCGAAAAGGGCGAAGAGATCGGACCCGCGATCGACATGGCGAAAGCCGAGGCAGCTGCCGCGCTCAACGTCCTCGCCTCTCCGCTGCTGCACGCCTACCGCCACGTCATCATCCGGAAGACCGCCGCACTGCACATCCCCGACATGTACCAGTGGCCGGAGACTGCGCACGAGGGTGGATTGCTTGGATATGGACCGCGTCTCGACGACGTCATGCGGCAACTGGGACGCCAGATCGCCGAAATACTGGGCGGAGCCAGTCCAGCCAATCACCCGATTTATCAGCCCACGAGACTTGCGCTGGCCATTAACCTGAAGACCGCAAAGGAGATCGGTCTCACGATCGCGTCATCGCTGGTTGTTAGCGCCGACGATGTGATCGAGTGAGACGGCTTGAGTTAATTGGGGAGTTGTCGCAGCGACCGAATTTCCGGCTGCTTATACCAGGGGCGCTGGCATCTGACTCTCTGGGCGATCCCCCTCGCTCGTGAAGCGTGATTCCTTAGGCGAAGGAGGTCGACGTACCCGGTTTCGCTCAAGCCCTTGCGGTAGGCACGCATACGGTCCCCATCCGCATCAGGCCGAAGAAAGGTGAAATCCATGCATCAGAGCGAGATCGATACTGTCGAGCCCTGGGAGTTCCAAGCCGCGACCGTCGATCGGCGGACCGGCGCCAGCGTCTCAATGAGGTCGGGTCGGTCCAGCCTGTTGCCGACGACATCATGCCTGGGTCTTCGATCCTGTAGCTTGGCGACTTATCAGGCCGTCCCATTTTGATTCGAGATTCGATTTCATTCGATCACCATATCGGCGCCGCTGATCAGAGAAGGCGGGAAGGTGATGTCCAAGGCTTTGGCTGCCTTGAGGTTGACGAACAATTCGACCTTCGTAACCAGCTGGACCGGAAGATCAGAAGGCTTCTCGCCATTGAGAATTCGTCCGACATAGAGACCAGCGCGACGGTGCGACTGCGTAAAATCGCCCCCATAGCTCATCAGGCCGCCCGCAATGGGGAAATCGCGGGATTGGGTAATCGCAGGGATGGCATAGCGAACGGCCAGCGCAGCAAGCTGCTGGCTGCGGAATGCAAAATATGGATCAGAGGTGAACACGAGGCCCCCCGCCCGCAGCTGAGAGACGGTTGAGAACATGGCCTCGAACTCTTGTTCGGTGCTGGCATTCAGAAGATGAAGCCGTACCCCAAGCGCGTCGGCTGCAGCATCAAGGTTTTTCAGTTGCGAATTGGCAGTCGGGCTGGTTGGGTTGACGGCAACGGCGAAGGCAGCCGCGGTTGGGAGCAACTCGTGCATGAACTCCAGCCGCTTGCGCGAGACTTCCACGCTCAAGCTCGACACGCCTGTGAGATTACGTCCTGGCCGCGATAAGCTGTCCACTACTCCTAGGGCAACAGGGTCGCCCCCCATCTCAAAGACGATCATTATCGTCGCAGTTGCCGCTTTCGCTGCGAGCGCGACAGGAGCGCCGCCGGGCGCGGCTATCACGGCCACCTTGCGACTGGCCAGATCGGCCGCGAGCGCAGGCAATCGAGTGTACTGGCCTTCCGCCCATCGATACTCGATCGTGACATTGCGGCCATCGACGTATCCGCTTTCGGCCAAGCCTTCGTGGAAGGCCTTGAGCCGACTTGCAAAGGGTTCGGGCGATTCAGGGCCCAGATACCCTATGACTGGCATTACCGGTGATTGCCCTCGTGCGTGGTGCGTCCATACCGTTGCACCGCCGAACAATCCCAGAACGTCGCGCCGCCTCATTCGACCAGCACCCTGCTACGGGAGAGGGCTTGAAACACAAGGGAGGCTCTGGTTCCAACCACCATTTCCTGGTCACCTTGGAATTCCCAGGTGGACTCCAACGACTTGGCCGGATCATAGCCGCTATGGCTGCATCATGAAACTGATTTGACCGAACTCGGAGGGCGCAGTCATGCGTGGTGACTGCCGAGGCTAGGCAGCGTGTGGCCGCTCTTAGAAGACGATGCCGAAGACGGGCAGTTCCTCATCATAGCCTTTGAGGAGACGTGATCCGAGCGGGATCAGGATGCGCTTGTCCCTGATGGACGCGGCGACGTTCTCGTCCATGAGGATTTCCCGGTCGGCGGCCGAGGCGCACAGCCGCGCCGCGAGGTTCACGACGCTGCCGATGGCGGTGTAGTCGAAGCGGCTCTCATAGCCGATCCGCCCGACCGTCGCCGGCCCCATGGCGAGCCCGACGCCGAATCCGATCTGATAGCCGCGCTCCCGCCAGCCGATGATCAATTCCTGCACGCTCCTCTGCATCTCCACCGCGAGATCCACGGCTCGCAGCGCCGGCTCTGCGACCGGAACAGGCGCGTTGACGAGCACCATCAGCCCGTCGCCCGAGAAGCTGGTGAGTGTGGCCGCATGCCTCGTGATGATCTGACCCAGCGCCTCGTAGTACTCGGAGAGCACGCTCATCACCTCCTCAGGGGCGGCTCTGGCCGAGAAGGCGGTAAAGCCCCGTAGATCGCAGAAGCCGACCACCACCTCGGCGCGGTGGCCCTCGAGCACACCATCGTCACCCTTCCGATCGACCAATTCCGCCACCTGCGGTGCCAGGAAGCGCCTGAGCTTGGCAATGCGCTCCTGCCGCTCCTGGGATATGGCCAGTTCTGCGGCCATGGTGTTGAAGCTGTCAGCGAGCCGCTGGAGTTCATCGCCTGTCCGGATCTGGATGCGGTGCTCGAACTGACCGGCACCGATGCGCTGGGTTCCCTCCTCGAGTTGCCGGATTGGCTCGGTCATCCGACGGGCCAAGGTATAGGCGAGCAGACCTGCGAGAATGGCACCGGCGAGAAGCAGGGTTCCAGTCCGCTGGAGGGCAGCGTAGATCGGTCCGAACGCCTCAGAGAGAGGCTGCTCGACGACGACCGTCCAATCCGGGCCAGCAACTGGTGCGGCGGCCACTGCAATGCGATTGCCCCCAGTGTCCCGGCTGGTTGCAAAGCCTGTGTTGGCAGGCCCGACCGCTTGTCGGGCTGCCTGAAAGGGGGCCAGCGTGGCCTCGTCCGCGCCACGCAGGACCAAGCTGATGTCCGGATGGGCGATGAGCCGGCCCGGTCCATCCAGCACGAAGGCGTAGCCCATCTCCCCGACTTTGATGGCCGAGATCACGTCCCAGATCAGCTTAAGGTTGACCTCAGCCATCACGGTCCCAACCGAAGGGCGGTTGCCGGCGATCGCGATGGCCAGATAAGGCTCGGACCCTCGGTAGTAGCTGACCGCGCCATACCAGATCCGAGCCGAGCGGGCTCCGATCACGGCCGGATCGGCGGATCGGTCCGTGCGGCTCTCCGTCCGGTTGAGACCGATCCGCGAGACGTACAGCCGCTCGCGCCCAGTGCCGTCGACCAGGGTGAGGCTGACGATGGCTGGCACCTGACGCAGCAGGCGCAGGGCATCGATTCTTCGCCGCTCGTCCGGCTCGTCAGTCCAAGGGAGCTGAACCAACCAGCCGAGCTGGCCGGTGATGCCATCAAGGAAGTTCTGGATCTTGGAGGCGGCCGCCCGCGCCTCGACGCCAAGCAATTGGTCGAGTCTTGCCCGCTGGTCGCGGTAGCCGAACCAAGCCTCGCTGATGCCATTGGCGGTGAGCGGAACGACCACGGCGAGGAACAGCACGAGGAAGTACTTCCGGAAGAGGCCACGGAACGGAAGATGCCACCCGCTCATGGCCGTTGCACCTCAGTCTATCCCGATGGTGGAGGGTCGAAGCCGGCCCACCAGAAGTCGATGCCAGAGATCCATTGGTGCCTGAGGTGAGACTTGGGCAACCTCAATGATCGTCATTCGATGACCTCGTCCGCACGGGCGAGGAGCTCCGGTGGGAGTGTCAGGCCGAGGGTGCGGGCGGTCCGCACATTGACTGACACTTCAAAGTGGGCGGGCTGCTCGATGGGGAGATCGCCGGGCGGGGCACCTTTCAGGATTTTGTCCACGTAGATGGCGAGGCGGCGCACCAGGGTTCCGTAGTCAGCAGAATACGCCATGAGCCCGCCCAGTTCGGTGAACCAGCCGCCCCAAGCCATCACGGGGAGTTTCTCGGCCAGCGCAACATCGGCAATCTGTTTCGCCTCGGATGCGAACATCAGATCGGGCAGTACGAAGATGGCTTGAGCACCCTCCGCTTTCATCTGATGGATGGCTTTCTCCAACTCGGTCGGCTCCCGAACCTGATGAATGATCAGCGCAAGACCGAGAGCTTTCGCAGCGTGCTTCGTGTCCTCCTCGAAGGAAAGATAGGCGACGACCGGATTCGCCAACACACCGACGGATGAGATGCCTGGAACCGCTTCCTGCAATAATTCCAGGCGCTTTGCCGTCAGTTCGGTAGCGTAATAGGTCAGACCTATCAGATTGCCGCCCGGCTTTGACAGGCTCTGAACGAGCCCGGAGCCGACCGGGTCACCGCTCAGGATTGTGACAATCGGAACGGTCGTGGTCACCGAGCTCGCCATGTGGCCGGCCGGTTGGGACTCTGAAACAATCACATCGACCGGAAGCCGCACCAGTTCAGCTGTTGCCGTTGCAAAGCCCTCATACCGTTTTCCCGCCGAGCGGCACTCGATAGTGATGTTCTCACCCGGAATGCGGCCCAAATCCTTCAGGCCGGCAATCAGGTCGGGCATCTCGCAGGCGCCCCATGTGAGCAGCCCGATTCGGGGGTGGGTGGCAGATTGTGCATCAGCCAGTGCGGGAAAGCCGACCGTGACCAGGCAAGTCAGAACTCTCATGCTGATGCTACGCCATTTGCCATCGCGTGGACGATGGCGCCAGAGAACCAGGTTGAGGCACATCGGCATCCTCCCGTGTTCCGGAGCCCAACGAGCGTTGAGCATGGAGCCCACTATACAGCCAAGAAGGAGTCGGCGCACTGAGTCACTGAAATTCTGGCCCGAGGTCAAACGCTGGAACGAACGGAGCTGCAACGACCGCAGCGAGCCCCACCCGAGCATTACGCTTGAGAGATCTCTCTTGGTGTGTTCGAGCGGAAGTCCTGATGTGATAGTCTCGTCCCCTTCCTCCTCAGGAGGTGGCCGTATGAGGCGGCGCGACATCATCCTGCTTCTTGGCTCACTTTCCCTCCTGCGCCCGTTGCCAGGGGCTGCACAGACTTTCGATCGGGTATGGCGCATTGGGTGGATCGAGGGGCTCAGAACCTCCCCGTACAACTGGGCGGATGTCGCGGAACACATTCAGTCGCTTGGATGGACAAGAGGCGGCAACGTCCGAGCGGACATCCATGTCCCGACGCACCTTGATCAGTTGCCAAAGATCGCCAAGGAACTCGTCGCCACCCAGCCTGATCTCATCGTCACCCACGGAACACCGGCAACCCTGGGGGTTCTGGCCGAAACCCGCACCCTCCCGATCGTCTTCTTCGGCGTGGCCGATCCCGTAGGGAACGGCATCGTCAGCAACCTCACCCGTCCGGGCGGTAACGTCACCGGCTTTACCACCTTCGAGCCCTCCCTCGCGGGCAAGTGGGTGCAGTTCCTGAAGGAACTTGATCCCGAGATCAGGCGTGTCGCGATCTTGCTCAACCCGGAGACGACGCCGAACCGGTCCTCGCCCTTTATGCGCGAGTTCGAAGCCACGGCGGCCTCCCTCCAGATCGAGCCGATCCAGGCCTACGCGCGGGACTTTTCCGGGGTCGAGCCCGTTGTGGCCGCGCTTGCCTCGGAGCCTCATGGGGCTCTTCTGGTCCTGCCGGATGAGTTCAACCTGGGGTACGAAAGCAAGATCATCGATGTGGCCAATCGCCATCGGGTTCCGGCGATCTACGGCACCCAGTATGCAGCGGCCATCGGAGGCTTGATTGCGTATGGCCCGACCGAAGGCTACTCCCAAGCGCTTGCGGTTTACATCGACCGGATCCTCAGAGGAGCGCAGCCTCGTGATCTGCCGGTTCAAGCGCCGACAAGCTACACCCTTGCGATCAATCTTCTCACCGCCAGGAGACTTGGCCTGTCCATTCCATCAGCGGTCCTCGCAGCAGCCGACAAGGTCGTCGAGTAAGCAACTGGTGCGGCCAACCCATAGGCCGCATGTGCGAGTGCCATAAACAGCCTTACCCGGAATTCTCGCCGTAAGCCATTGATCGATATAGCACGCAACGGACTCCTGGCTCGGAAGGTCTCAAAATGGCACGCCTAAGACCTAAGCTCGAAGGCAGCAATCCTTATCAAAGCGGACATTCCGAAAGCGCACGGAATCTCGGTTCCTGACCGAGGCTGTGTCAAAACGCGAGCAGGTCGCTCAGTGGAGCAATTTGATTTCGTGCAGGCGCTGACAGACCGCGGAATTCTCGGTACAGGAGCATAAATTCGTACGAATCTTTCGGCACGGCCGAGCCTGTTTGAGTTTTGACACACTCTCGACCCGGTGCGGACATTCACTGCGAACAGGACGCATGGATAGACGAACGGCGTGTGTTTCTCGTAGGTCCCATGCGTTTCCTCGTGGGCGGTGTTTCGTCAGAGCAGTCGGACGACGGTCGTTGCACCCCGCCGGCCTCTCAAGGTGTACCGGCGCACCTCATGGGCCGAGACAGATTGACCAATGGCCTCAAGCACGGCCTCGCTCGCAAGTACGACGACCTCGCCTTCCGCGGCCAGATGTTCCTTCGCGACCTCCTCGATCCGCTGCGCCATGTTCACGGCATCGCCGACGATCGTGTAGTTGATGCGCCCCGGCGCGCCGATGTTGCCGACGATGGCGGGGCCCGTGTGGATACCGATCCGGACCCGAACCGGCTCCAGGCCATGCTCTCGTCGATGGTAGTTATCGGCAATGATCGCCGCCGCCATCGCGCGTGCCGTGCGGCAGGCCTGTTCGGCCTGGTCCGGTTGAGCATCTGGCGCCCCCCAGAAGGCCATCAGGGAGTCGCCGATAAACTTGTCGATGGTTCCTTGCTGGGCCTCCACACAGGCAGCCATGAGGCGAAAGTGCTCATTGAGGAACGCCGCCGTTTCGGATGCTGTCAATCGCTCGGCAAGACCCGTGAACGCGACGACATCCGTGAAGAGGACCGTAACGACTCGCTCCTCCGGGACCAGATCTCCGTCCTCCTGTGCCATCAAGCGCGATACCAGGTTCCGCGGGACATACCTTTCAAACCAATGCAAGGTCGTGAGGAGCGCATTGTATGCGCCGATGGCCTCGTCGACCTCCCGCAGACTGCTTCTGGCAAGCGGGCGTGCAACCCCGAGATCGAGATCCCGGATCGCTGCCGTTGCCGTTGCCAAGCGCAGGATCGGACGCGCGACGGCATGACCCATGAACCAGGCGCCGGCGATCGCGACCAGAACGGCCGCAAGTCCAATCCAGGCCGCCCATTCGAGCCGCCGAACCTCGCCGGTGAGATCCGCCAGCGGCATATAACGCCCGATCAGCCAAGGCTGTTCGCTGTACCCGGCGAGTTCGCGGTAGAGGAACACATAGGGGATCCCATTCACATCGACGGCATGGCCGCCGCTCGGCCCGACGACGGTGGTGACCGCTTCGGTGTCGCGCCGCTGATTCCAGATCGATGCGAGAACCTCGTCTCCCAGCTCCGCGAGTTGCGGGAGAGGATGGTCCGGCTTGAACAGGGAGGGAGTGCGTGCGAGCCCTGCATGGGCCAGGACGAACTCACGTCCGTGCAGGATGAACGTAGCTGCGCCCGCAGTGGGCGGTACATCGACCACGAAGGTCGACAGCTCCGCGACCGTGACCCCAGCCAGCAGGATTCCGACGAAATCATCCTGGTGCCAAAGGGGAGTTCGAATGTTGACCAAGGGCTGGTTCAGCCGTTCGCTCCATAGGAGCTCGCCCCAGAGTGGCTGTCCGACTCTTCGGGCCTCCGCGAACGCGTCGTGCAAACCCGGCACGGTCCGCATGCTGATCGAGCGCGTCACCACGGTGTCGCCTTGCCGCTCGACCCGTATCTGCCGGAGATCGGTTCGGATGATGGCGAGGGTTGCGACCTGCGGCGTTCCGGCCAAGGCTGCCGACAGGTGCCCGGCGGAGATGCCATCGTCGCGGGGATTGAACAACCCGTCCGCAACCATGCGGGCCAGGAAGCGGGACTGGTCGCGGGCAGGCTCAAGGTGCATACGGATCCGCTCGACGACGGCCGTGAGAATCCTGTCGCTGCGATCCCGGACCAGCCCGGAGGTGTTCTGACGTCCACTCTCCAGTACAAGGACGAGGGCCGCGGCCGTGACGGCGATGGTCGCGGCGGAGATGCCCGCCAATGCAAGGCGGATGGACAGGCCGCTTGGCGTGTTCGATCCTCTCCGGAGCGATGGCCGCATGCCACACCCCTCCCGGCGCTGCCGGACTGCATCAGGCATCAGTAGTGCAGATGCACTACCGTAGGCGGACCCTGCTCTCCTTGCGGCACGACGATGAACAGGTTGTCGTACGCGCTGCGTTCGATCGCGACGTCTTTCGGATGGCCGAGGGCCTTCAGGATCGCCGGGATTGTGCTCCAGTGACCAACGACGAGGACCCTCTTGCCTTGGTGCTCGGAGCGGATGCGCTTGACCAAGCCGTCGACGTCGTCCCCCAGATGAACCTGGCTCTGAATCCCGAGTGATTTGGCCAGAGGCTGGGCGGTCTGGGCCGTTCGCAGAGCCTCGCTCGTGTAGATGGCGGAGATTCCACTGTCCTTCAGGCGCCCGGCCAGCATCATGGCGCGCTGCTGGCCCGACTCGGACAGCGGCGTGTCATCGCGGATCTCGTCGAGGCGCAGCATCGGAGGCGGGTCGCTGTGCCGGACGATGATGATCGCTTCCTGAGTGCGGGCTGGAAGCGGAATGATCGGCACGCCTGCTGCCAGGACGGCAGCCATTCCTCTTGACCATATTCTCATGGCTGTTGCCTCCATGAGTTCCGGGAACGCTTACGGTTGACGCCGTCTCTGGCCAGCCGGTGCAGGACGAATGGTGTCCATGCATCCGGAGGGCACAATCAGTCCGAACACGGATACGCGCCTTGGCCGTTGAACCCAATCCGTGTCGTGGCAGATGCGCGGCAGGCGCTCATCGGGCCCGAGTCCTCGAAGGCGAGTTGCCGTTGGTACGGGCAATGCCAAGCGAGGTTCACGATAACATGGTTTCGGGCTTGTCCCCAAGCTGCAACAGATGTCGGCGCAGCTCCTGCCGGCCACCAAGAACAAGGTCATGGTCCAGTCGCCAACATGTTGGCGACTGGACCATTGCGAGATGGCGGAGACCGGTTCTGCGAGTTGTCTGACCGAGCTTCCATGGATTCAATGTCAGCTCAACGTGTATCGGTTGACGGGACGCTCCAGGTTTAAGGATTGGTCTGTGCCAGCCGGGCAAAGCAGAAGCTCGTTGATCGGTTCAAATTTCAAACTTTGGCACGCGCCGGTCGTTTGTCTCGTGGCTACTCATCCCTCAAGTCCGGACGTTGCTCCATGATGCTCGGTGGGCTCAGGGGCGGCCCGGCGACGAGCCGCCCCTGCGGTTAGATCTCAACCTGCTCTGCAATCAGAAGGGCATCGTCGACGTCGATCCCAAGATACCGAACAGTGCTCTCGATCTTGGTGTGGCCGAGCAGAAGCTGGACGGCCCGAAGATTGCCCGTTCTCCGATAGATCATCGACGCTTTCGTCCGCCGTAGGGAATGGGTACCGTAGGCGAGGGGATCGAGGCCTATCGTGCGCAGCCAGGATCCGAGCAGACGGGCGTACTGGCGCGTCGTCATGGGCCTCGCTCGATTGATCCGGCTTGGAAAGAGTGGCTCACCCTTGTGCAGATCCTTCTTCTCCAGCCACCGCCCTACCGCGTCTCGGGTCTGCTCTGTGATCTCGAACTGGACAGGGCGACCAGTCTTCCGCTGCATCACGGTCGCCCGGGATCGTACACGCCCACCGAGTGCCACATCGTCGACCCGGAGCGCTACCAGATCGCAGGCGCGCAGCTTGCTGTCGAGGGCCAGGTTGAACAAGGCAAGGTCGCGAACGCGGTGTGCGACTTGGAGCCTGACCCGAATCGACCAGATCTCTTTGGCTTTGAGAGGCGGTTTGGGGCCGATCAGCTTGCCCTGGTTCCAGGGCGTGATTGTGCGGCAGGGATGGTCGGCGATCGTGTCTTGCATTGCAGTGCTCCTAAAACGAAGCCCCTGCAATGAACCTCGGCTGTTCCACCGACAAAACCCAAACTGAGCCTTCCTCCTAAGGTCTTCGTCAGCTTACTAAGGTAAGCCGGACGCCCCGTTCTTTGCATCAATCTCCTGCTCGTGACCGAGAGTGTGTCAAAACTCAAACGAGCCCTGCCTTGACGAACTATTTGTACAAGTTCGTGCTTCTGTACCGGAGATTTTCCGGTCTATCGACACTTACAAGAAATTTGATTACGCCGCAGACCTGCCCGTCTACGTTTTGACACAGCCTCACATGAGGGTGGGGTGGTCAAGCGGTTGATCAGGGCATCATCATAGGATCTCCTGTTTTACAGCGGACGCGCGGGTCTGAGCCTCATCCATGACGCGGCCCATCCCTGGGCACGGTCCACCTCACATGCGGTCGCCATTCAGAACGGCTGCACCATCATCCCGCTTGCGGCGGGCCAGGCTCAGGACGGCGGCACCCTTCTCGAACAGCGGCAGGCAAGGCCAGGGCTGTGTTCGGTTCGCCGACCCGCATCCGCCAGGATTGATCAGATCCTGGAAGATCACTCGATGAGGCAAAGTTCAGGGATCATGTGGCCTTCATCACCGCGCCTTCGATCACCACGCCGGAGGCCACATACTTCCACAGCGCCACCAGCAGCTTGCGGGCCAGCGCTACGATGGATGTCTTGCGCTGGCGGCTGCCGCTCGCGCTGACCCGGCCCTTGAACCATTGGCTCAGGGCTGAATGCGGCTGGTGGCGCAACCAGAGCCAGGCGAGCTGGATCATGATCGTGCGCAGCCGCGGATTGCCAGCCTTGGACACCCCTTGCTCGCGATCAATCGATCCGCTCTTCCAGGGTGTGGGAGCCAGGCCCGCATAGGCCGCCACCTGTCGGCGATTGCTGAAAGGCCGGAACAGGCCCTCCGCCCAGAGGATCCCGGCAATGTCGGCCCCAATGCCCTTCAGGCCCAGCAGCAGGGCCGGAGCGGGTGCGGTCTCGGCGGCCCGAGCCCGCTCCAGGAGAGCATCCCGCTCCGCCTCCACGGTCCTGATCTGCTCCAGCAGCAGCTCCAAGCGGTCGAGCTCACGCCGGATCTGAGTTTTGAGATGCCGCGGCAAAGGGCGCCCATCGCCGGTCGTGAGCGCGTCGAGCCGCTGGCGGCGATCGCGACGCAGGGGTTCATAGTCCCGGATGCCTTGCGCAAACAGCAGCCCCTTGATGCGATTGACATGCTGCACCCGTTCCACCGTGAGGGTCTGGCGCTCCCGGCTGACCCGGCGCTGATCCTCTTCCTCTGGGGTGGGCGCTTTGACCATGGCACAGACCCGTGGCTCGCCGCGCTTGTAGGCCAGCAGGGTGCGCACTAGGGCTTCGCCATCGATCTTGTCGGTCTTGGCGCGTCGCCGCCGGCGGGAGGTGGCGATCGAAGCAGGGTCCACGACATAGCTCTCGATGCCTTCGCTGAGCAGAACCCGGTGAATCCAGAACCCATCCAGACCGGCTTCATGAATGGCGATGATCGGAGGAACCTGACCGGTGCGGGCCTGTGCCTTCTCCTGCAACTGCGCAAACCGCATCAGCAGCCCGGCGATTCACCGGCTGGCGTCGCATGCTTCGACATCTTCTCGCCGGCCCCGGGCGACAGCGAGGTGATCAGCCAGACGGAACGACTGAGTTCCATTGAGACGAAGATCGCGCCAAGATCGGTGCGGATAGCGGTCTGCATGGGCCGGTGATCAAGTGACATGGGTCGCCTCCAGAGTGGTGGGTCAGCAACCTCACTCTGCCATCAAGCAGGCCGCTATCCACCCCTCATAGGATCTCGACCCGAA
>NZ_QDGA01000047.1 GCF_003347665.1 Microvirga calopogonii | reverse complement strand
CGATCATCTCGGGGTGACGTTTGAGGCGGCCGAACTCGCGACGGGCGAGCCGATGCAGGTCGTCGACTGAGTCGGGCAGCGCGTTTGCCATGGCCCCCTTGACGATGGCGTTGCACTGCTCCTCGGGGTTCAGCTCGGGCGCATAGGCCGGCAAGTACGCCCCTGCATCATCCTGCGCATGCGCTGAGATGAAGTCCCTTGTCGCCCGTGAGCGGTGGGCATTGAGCTGATCCCAGACCACCCGCAGGGGCGCACCGACCTTGCGACGGAAATGCCGCAGGGCCGCGATCACGGTCTCACTTGAGACGCTGGTGCGAAAGTGACGGGCATACAGCCGCCCGTCCGGCGTGACCGCCACGATGCTCGACACCTCGCATCGTTTGCTCACCCGCTGGAGCACCGGGGTCAGCCCGCGCCGGGCCCAGGTCGTGGCTGGCCGCGCCCGGAAGCTGTGGCCCGTCCCATCCACGAGTAAGAGCGTCCGGTGCTCCCGACCTGCCTTTGTTTCAGCGCCACCCAGTCCCGCTTGGGCCAGACCGCGATCACCCGCTCATCGCGCTCCTTGGCCCGGGTGGCCGGACGCTGCACGCTGAAGCCATGCGCCTTGAGCGGCCGTTCCAGATAGCGCGGATGATAATGCACCCCGAACTCGCGCTCGATCACGGCCGCGATGCGGTTGAGCGTCCAGCGTTCGGTGGCAAAGCCGGCCGCGATGGCCCCTCGGTCGAGGAGCCGGCTCAAGCGGGTCCAGGCTTTCTCATCGAGGCGCGCGGGCGGCCCGAGGTTGGGCCGCGCGGCCAGGCCGCGCGGGCCCGCCTGGACGAGCGTGGCGGCCCAGCGGCAGACACTGGCGCGACTGACCCCCACATGCCGGGCGATCTCGGCCTGCGAGAGCTGCCCCTGGCGCAACAGCACCGCGGCTGTTAGGCGCGCTCCTCCATCTGCTCTGCCGTCAAATGCGTCGGTCGCCAAACGTTGCCTTCCATCGCGCACCTCCTCACGATGACGGACACTGCCCTATGTTACACCCGGTGCGTGAAGATCAATAGAGCGTGCCGCCCTTCTAGTGGTGTGCCCAAGGCGGCAAGCCGGGCTACAAACAACAGGAGGCGGAGCACCTCGATCAATCGGATGCTGTTTTCCCGCCTCGCGCCGCCACCATCGACGCTTTTCCTGGAGTACATCTCTGTCGGTCTGGCGTCTTCGCGTTTTATAGGTCGATCACTTTAGGTAGGGGAATTCTGCCCTTTCTTTAGATGGATCGGCCGGCGTGGATGAACAGGCTTTTCAATCGTCTCAAGTTAAACGTTCCCAACAATTGCACGTCGCATTTGTCAATCTCCATACGCGGCCACACGGCAACGTATCGCGGGCTAACCTTCGGAGGGGAAAGGCGGAATTTCATTCTTCGTATCTGACTGCCGAAGTGGCACAGATTTTGAAACCTATCATTCGGAGGGATGTCCGCAGTTGCAGGCGTCCGCCAAGTCGAAGAAGGAATTTAATGTATGCCTCGCGCAACAGATCCACGTCGTCTCTCAGGCTCTCGCGGCCGCTCTGGTGAGCCGCCGATCTGCAACTCACCTGCCCGTGCCGAAGCATCACGCTAATGCGAGCAAACTCTCGCGATCAACGGCTTATACCTAGTTCGTCAGGCCAAGAGTGTTGTCAATTGAAACAAAGGAGCACGAGAGCGGTCCCGCCCTTGGCGAACCGATCATTGAGATGCACGTAATGATCGCGGGGCGGCCGCATTTGCAGCGTTTTGGCTCATCTTATCGGGATTCTTCCGATCCCAGCCGAGGAGTGAGACTTCGAGAAGCGAACGACATTACGTGACAGAAGCCTGTTGGGCATTGGGGTTACGAGTTGGGGGAGAGTCATTCAGAGATTAAACACAAGAATAAGCAGTCCAGAGAGAACAAATATTTAGCGGGTTGGCGTACGCGCCGGCCAAAACGAAGCAAGACCCAAGGGAAAGCAACCAAACGAAGGTTTTTTGCCCCTTGCACTTTTCCATTGGAGAACACCATGGCCAAGACTACAGACAGCTCCACGGAAACGATTGACAACCGAACCATAGATTCTGCCAAAGCGAGCAATCATGATCGTGCTGTCGGGAATGGAAGCGAACGGCTGGCAGGCAGTGTTTCAAAATTTGCCTCAAGCGCTCACGAAGCTCAAGAGGTCATGGAAAAACTTTTTGAGACTACGGCTCGAGCAGGCAACGAACTATCACTACGATCGATCACAGCCCTACAGGCCGAGAGCGATGCCGATCTCTCTCATCTACAGGCTCTAGCTGCCGCAAGGACGCCGTCGCAAATGGTTGAATTGCAGTCAAAATATGCCCGGCAACGTGTCGACATGGCTTTTGACCACGCCAAGGAACTTCAGGTCCTCACCGGTAAGTTTCTGTTCGATATCGGAAAGCCGATCAAGGAAATGTTCGAGGTGGCTCTGGCCTCCGTCGGACCAGGCTCGCGTGGCCGAGGTCCTGAACGGCGGGCAGAAGCCCGCGGTTCTGCGCTATAATCAAAGCAGAGCATGGTAGGTCGATAGAACGAGGAATGGCTTACGGCCATTCCTCGGAAACACGTCGTATGGCTTGGTCATCATCTCACAAGACCTTTGCGTGCTGGTAAGTAACACATTGGTTTCCCTGCGGTTGGACCTGATGCTCCGCCGCTATTGATCTTCACGCGATGCCGGTAACGTAGAGGCCTGCGTGGCGGAAGAAGCGGACGATCATCTCAGGGTGACGCTTCAGCCGGCCGAACTCACGACGGGCGAGCCGATGCAGGTCGTTGATTGAGTCGGGCAGAGCGTTTGCCATGGCACGCTTGACGAGGGCATTGCACTGCTCTTCCGGATTCAACTCCGGAGCATAGGCTGGCAGATAAGCGACCGCATAGTCCTGCGGGTGGGCCGCAATGAAGGCTGTGGTTGCTCGGGAGCGGTGCGCGTTGAGCCGATCCCACACCACCAGCAGCGGCGTGCCGATCTTGCGGCGGACATACCGCAGGGCCTGAATGACACAGCGGCTCGAGATGGAGGTGCGGAAATGGCGCGCATACAGCTGTCCGTCCGGTGTAATCGCCACGATGCTCGACACCTCGCGTCGCTTGCTCACCCGACGGAGCACCGGGGTCAGCCCGCACCGCGCCCAGGTCGTGCCCGGCCGGATCCGGAAGCTGTGGCCGGTCTCGTCCCAGAGGACCAGCGTCCGGTGCTCTCGACGTGCCTTTTTTTCAGCGCCACCCAGTCCCGCTTGGGCCAGACCGCGATCACCAGCTCATCGCGCTCCCTCGCCCTTGTGGCAGGACGCTGCACGCTGAAGCCGTGTGCCTTCAGTGGCCGCTCCAGATAGCGCGGATGATAATGCACCCCGAACTCGCGCTCGATGAGAGCGGCAATGCGCGTGAGGGTCCACCGTTCGGTGGCAAAGCCGGCCGCCATGGCACCCCGATCCAGCAGCCGGCCCAACCGAGCCCAGGCCTTCTCATCGAGCCGAGCGGGCGGCCCGAGGCTGGGGCGCGCTGCCAGACCGTGCGGGCCCTTCTGGGCGAGGGTTGCGGCCCAGCGGCAGACGCTGGCGCGACTGACCCCCACATGCCGGGCGATCTCGGCCTGCGAGAGCTGTCCCTCGCGCAACAGCATCGCGGCCACCAGGCGACGCTCCTCCATCTGCTCCGACGTCAAATGCGTCGGACGCCAAACGTTGCCTTCCATCGCGTACCTCCTCACGATGACGGACACCGCCCTATGTTACACCCGGCGCGTGAGGATCAATAGGCATCTCGGAGCAGAGGTTTTACCGGGGGAAGAAGCAGCATGTCGGCTTCGAGCCGGATCAGGTGTGGGAGTTCAAGCCGGTGGTGCGCCACGTGCAAGCAGCCCGAGGCCACAGTGAGCGGCGGGCCCGCGCCCTCACACGCCAGCATCGATCATCCAACGCAAGCCGCTCAGGTTGGAGCGGCTTTCCCAGGATCGGGATCGACCATCCATAGAGCAGATAGCAGAGCGTCTGGATTTGCTTGTGCGTGATACCGCCCGAGGCGGCATGACGGGCGATCAGCGTGTTCGCAATTGCAATCGGGGGATAAGCCATGGTCCGGAATCTTCGTTGAAGGGGGCAAACGAAATCGGCGCGGGAAAATGTCTTTCTCGGCGCGAGGGTCAGCTTGGCCGACGTCAGGCTGTGGCTTCTTTCTGGGCTAAGTGGTGCATCCGGCATGTTCAGGGGGTATAATCGCGGCTTGCTGGCGGGAGGTGACCTATGACACCGATCTGCTTACGGGATTTGACCGTTGAGGAGTGTGCACGGGTCCAGACGTTGGCTCACGCGCACACCGCTCCGGCTCAGATGGTGCAACGGGCTCAAATCATCTGGCGCGCCCGTCACGGGGAAAGCGCATCTGCCATTGCCTCTCGTCTGGGCCTGGATGCCGAGACGGTGCGCAAGCGCATCCACCGCTTCAATGCAGAGGGAGTGGAGGCTCTCAAGGATCGGCATCGCTCCGGACGCCCGCCCACCTATCCGTCTGAGCAAACCGCCACCGTGATTGCGAGTGCGCTGACCAAGCCAGAGACGCTCGGGCTGCCGTTTGCCGCCTGGACCTTGGATCGACTGGCCGCCTACCTGCACGAGCATAAGGGGATCACGGTACAGCGTAGTCGCATTGACGAGATCCTGCTCCACGAGGGCCTGCGCTGGAGCCGGCATGAGACCTGGTTCGGCGAGCGGGTCGATCCGGAATTCGCGAAAAAAGGGGGCGATCGAAACCCTCTACACGGTGCCTCCTGCGGGCAGTTGTGTGATCTGCCTGGACGAGATGGGACCGGTGAGCGCCAAGAGTTATGCAGGCCGTGCGCTGGTGCAGAGCCGAACGCGACCGGCCGAACGGGCGAAGCAGGAGATCGACTATGGTCGGCGCGCCAAGGGCTACATCTTTGGGGCCTTTTGCCCGGCCACGGGCGAGGCCTTCACGCATCCCTATCCTGGTCGCGGCGGCGCGCACTGGGTCGACTTCCTGGAGCACGCTGAGACCTGGATCCCGCGCACGACCAAGCGGGTCTACGCGATCATGGAAAACCTGAGTTTGCATCGCACCACGGACGTGCTGCTGTTTCTGGTGGCGCATCCGCGCTGGGAGATGGTGTTCCAGCCCAAATACGCGGCTTATCTCAACCTGATCGAGCCGTGGTGGAAGATCCTGCGCTCGCTGGCGTTGGCGGGCCGGCGCTTTGAGACCTGGGACGAGATCGTCGATGCGATCCGCCGCTCGACGATCTACTGGAATGCACACCGCCATCCCTTCGTCTGGGCTCAGCGGCGCCGCCATCGGTCCCGCCGCTCCCCCGGCGTCGCCCTCCTGCCGAGGGCCGCATGACTTCCCGGATGCACCACTTAGGACTCAGTCCTCAGTCCGGTTCCACTCGGCGTTAACTGCCTCGTGCATGGCCGCACACATGCCGTGCTGAAGCTCTTCCTGGTTTTCGTTCAACCAGGTTCGGATCGCTTCGTCGGTAGGAGCCCGATCGACCTCGTCGCTGATAGAGCCTCGACGTCGCTGACGTCATAAGCAGCAACCGCCCAGCCACGGCGGCGCATTTCTTCGAGGATACGGCAGAGATCATGGTCGCTGAGACCCTTCGGATCTAATGGAGAGGACGCGACCAGTGCATCGGCCACATGTTTCAGTCCTGCCGTTACGGCTATCACCTCCTCTTGGATGTCATTCCAGTCGTCGCCATCCGGCGGGCGGGAGTTGGTGCCCGTTCCATCTCCCGACGGATCGCACAGCTCTTTGTCTTGTTTCTCGGCAAATTTGGGCAGAGGAGCGAGAGCGTCAGATGCAATCCCGTCCGAGTTCCGCAGACGGTCGAGGGATTCGTGGACTGGGCCGGGCCCCTCCTTCGGATCGCCGGAGGCTAGAGATTTCCGGCCTTTCTCACGGCGGCAGGCTGGCTGTTCTGCCGTGATTCAGCAGTGAGATCGGCGGCTTATGCCCAAGCGCCCCATGTGGCCGATCCTCATTGTACAAAGCGACGACGGAACGCCCACAGGACCGAAGAGCGCGAGGTTCTGTATCCGTGGCATCCCTGGGCCGGGTGCATCGTCCAGCTTGATGAGATCGTCGAGAAGGCCGCTGGCGATTGTGTTCGCTGCCGCCACGAGGGTGATCCGTCCCGCAGATTGGAACTCCCTCTCTGGATGCTCGATTGAGCCGTGTGCGCGCCGATGCGGGTTGAGCTCGCTCCTCAGGTGGAGATCGCCGCAATCCAGGCTTTGATGGCGCTGCTGGCTGATGTGTTGAAGCGAGCACCGTCGACTCCTATGGCTGCGGCGGCAAACTGGATCTCTCACGACGGGAATCGGGGAGAGGCCCATGCGACGCCAGAGCAGCCCTCATCATATCCTTCGGTCCAGACCAGAGCAGTTCGACCTGTTTGCCCAGCCAGGCGACGGCGGCCAGCCGCGGATGCCAGACTGGCAGACCCTGCCTGCGGAGACGCAGCAGGCGCTGACGAACCTGATGGTTCGCCTGATCCTCGAACACGTCCGCAACGGCCGTCCGGGACAGGCAGAGGAGCGCGATCATGACTGACAAGATCCAGCCCCACCATCTGGAGCGCAAGGCGATCCTCTATGTTCGCCAGTCCTCCGCTCATCAGGTTCTGCATAATCGCGAGAGCAGCACCCTGCAGTACGCCATGCGGGATCGGCTGACCATGCTGGGCTGGGCGCAAATCGAAACCGTCGACGACGACCTTGGGCGGTCAGCGGCCGGCACCACCGCCCGCGCCGGCTTCGAGCGCATGGTGGCCGAGGTCTGCCTCGGCAAAGTCGGCGCCGTGGCCGCCCGCGAGGTGTCGCGCTTTGCCCGCAACAGCCGCGTTTGGCAGCAACTGATCGAGATGTGCCGCGTGGTCGACACGGTGCTGATTGACCAGGAGACGGTCTATGCCCCGCGGCAGGGCAACGATCGGTTGCTGCTCGGGCTCAAGGGTTCCCTCAATGAGTATGAACTCGATCTCCTGCGTCAGCGCTCGCTCACGGCGCGCTACGAGAAAGCCAAACGCGGTGAACTCCTCGTCACGGCGCCGGTCGGGTTCGTGAAGGCTGGCGACCGCTGGGAGAAGGATCCGGACCAGCGGGTGCAGGACGCGATCGTGCTGGTGTTCGACAAGGTGGCGGAATTGGGCAGCGCCCGCCAGGCTCTGCTGTGGCTCCACGAGCACGGGTTCGATCTGCCGGCCCGGCAGCCCAACGGCGATGTGATCTGGCGCCGACCCAATGATGCGACTCAGGCTGGCCGCCGAGCGTGGTGAGATTACCGCCATCCATCCGCTTGCGGATGGTCCCTGGATCTTCAGCCGCGCCGATCTTGATGGATCAGCGGCGAACGAGGTTGGCCAACGAGTGGAGCGCTCGGCAAAATACCCCACGGGCCGCATCCCGATCAACAAACTCTCTTTCCATCAATGACATAGACAGATGGGTGTTGTGATGCAGGTTGTAGTATCTGCGCCAATCCTCCATCTTTTCGTGGGCGTCGGCAAGCGTCAGGAACCAGTGCTGGTTCAGGCACTCGGCCCGAAAGCGGCCGTTGAAGGCGTCAATATAAGCATTGTCGGTGGGCTTGCCGGGGCGGGAGAAGTCCAGCGTCACGTCTTTGGCATACTCTCACAGATACAAGTCGCGGCTGTGTTTCCACCCTGTGTGATTGGATGGGCGCTGTTACGGTCGCAGCCCAACCTTTGAGTGCGCTAATCGCCGACCAAGTAATAATGGCTGAGTGGCTGCACGCCGACGACACACCGGTGCCGGTGCTGGCCAAAGGCAATGCGAAGGCCGGCCGGCTCTGGACCGTGGTGCGTGATGACCGCCCATTGCCGGGGCGGATCCGTCGGCGGCCGTGTATTTCTACTCGCCCGATCGCAAGGGTGAGCACCCGCAATCGTTCCTGAAGAGCTATAGTGGCTTTCTGCAGGCGGACGCCTATTCCGGCTTCGGACCTGTATGAACCGGGTCGTGCGATCGGCCCGGCGACTGAGGCAGCGTGTTGGGCGCATGCGCGCCGGCTCCTCGAAGGACACGAACCGGAAAAAGGAACGAATGGCCGTCAAGCGCAGATTGCGCGTCCTCGCGCTGGCGCCTCGCTTCGTCTCGAGATCAGCGAGAAACGCGCTCATGACCGGTGCATCAAGATCATCGATGGCCAACGCGGACGGCGGCTTACGGAGCCGCACCTGTGCAAACTTGAACAGCAGCCGGAACGTGACTCTGTACGATGCGATCGTGTTGGCAATGACGTTGCGCTGGCGCATGAGCCGTCCGGTGAAGTAGCGCTCGATTAGGGGAGCGACATTGCAGCTCTGCTTCATGGCTTGGCCTCCCACCGCTGGTCGGGGCGCCGTGCTGCCGCTTCCATCAACTCCGGACAGGCCGACAGGTACCTATAGGTGTCGCGCACGCAGGCGTGACCGAGGTAGGTGGAGAGCATCGGGAGCCGCTGCTCGACATCGAACCCCTCGCGATGCCAGCCGAAAAGCGTCCGGATCGCGAAACGATGCCGAAAATCGTGCACGCGAGGCCCCGTGCGATCGCCCGCACATCGTAATCCAATCTCACGCGACAAACGCCAGAAGGCACGATGGACATATTGGTGGAGCAAGCGGCCGCCGCGCTCGGCCACAAAGAAGTGCGACCCGCAGTCCGATCCAAGATGAGCCTCCCGCCGCTGGGCGTAGCTGCGGAGAGCCGCGCAAGTTGTCGCATGCAAGGGCACAAGGCGCGACTTGCCGAACTTGCTCTGCCGGATTGTCAGCACGCCCTCGTCCAGGTCGGCACCATCGCGGCAAAGCCCGATCGCCTCGGACAGACGGATGCCTGTCACCGCGATCAACCCGAACAGATAGTAATAGGTCCATCGTCGCAGACCGTTTGCCGGCGGCAGGGCCAGCGCCGCCGTCAAGAGCGCGTCGATCTCCACCTCACTATAGACATAGGGTTTGGCGCGCTTCAGGGGCGGCAAGATCCCCACAGGCGGCACCTCCGTCTCGGGATTGATGTTCGCGAGATGGCGCGCGAAGCCGCGCACATCGGTCAAGCGCAAGGTCCAAGATGCGTGTCGATCGGCTGGCAGGGTCGCCCAGGCTACGGCCAGCTTTGTGGTGATGGTTGCGGCTTTGTGGCGCTCCATGAAGGAGACAAAGTCGGCAAGCCGCCGCGCCTGATGCTCGTACTTGTAGCCGAGGCCCTGGCGCATGTTCAGATACTGCTCAAGTGCGGACCGTAGACGGGTCATTGCACAGCTCCCGGCCCGGGAAGGCTTAGTGTCCGAAGCGTCTCGATGTCCACCTTCGCGTAGATGCGCGTCGTGTCGTGGCTCTCATGCCGAAGCAATTGGCCAATCTCCGCCAATGTCGCGCCGGAGCGGAGAAGCTCGGTGGCAAGGCTGTGGCGGAAGATATGGGCCCCTTGGTGGGCGTAGCCGCTGATCCCGGCACGCTCGAGCGCCATCTTGGCGACCATCGTGATGGCACAGCCGGAGGCGAAGCCGACATGGGGCGCCAATGTGCGAAGAAACAGCCGGCGACACGGTGAGGTCGGGCGGCCATTCCGCAAGTAGGAAACGATGGCTGCGCCGACGTCCGGAGGAATCGGCATCCGTGCTCGCTGCCGGCCCTGACGGGCCGGCGCCGGCGAACCGGTGTCCCGCGTGCGCCGCACCAGCGTGATGGCGAAGCTCTCGCTGACGGCAAAGTGCTGGCCTGCCGCGTGGCAGGAATAGCCCGCCTCGACAAAGCCAGCCACCCGCACCCGCAGATCGAGAGAATAGCAGCGACCCATGATCCATCTCCCGGTCCAGCAAGTGAATCACAGATCGGTCTCGTACAGAAGCCCAGGAGTCAGGTTTCCGGTCCGATGCTCTAGCGAGTTGCATTGTCTGTGAACGGCAAGGTACACATCCGAGAGCAAGAAAAGGAGGACGATCTCCTATCGTATCCGACTTCGGGTACGGATCCTGCCGATCCATGCAACAAGGCGAAGAAACGGCCTTTCTAGATAGCCTCTTCGGGGATGATCGCACTCATGCAGTTCGGTCCATCAATTCGGATTTGATGGTCATTGCTGCTAAAAGTGAGATGTCGAAGGGCAGATCGCCAAACGCGACCTGGCAAAGAAGATAGTTGGCTCCCGCCTCTTCCAACTGATCAAACAGAGCCTGTCGCACAGAAGCCGCCGTTCCTACCACGCACAATTCGCTCTCGATTGCGGCCTCGAAAGTCGGGGGCAGATTTGGTGGAACGGGAATTGCGTTGCGGTGGTACAGGAATTTGAAGTTTTCAAGCCATCGTTCGAAAGCAGGAGCCGCCAGCGAGTATGCATGGTTTTCAGACTGCCCGACGACAATCATGCGAAGCAATCCAAGAAATGGTGGCTGGCCGTCCATGCCCGTATTGAGTCCTCCCTCGGCACGATATGCTTCAGTAATCTTGCGAACAAACGACGCGGGTCCTACACATGCAATATTTGCGCCGTTTGAAGCGGCCCAGCGCGCAGACTCTGGTCGGTTGGTGGCGATCCATATCGGCGGGTGCGGGCGTTGATGAGGCCTCAGTGTCAACGGGACGTTGTCTAGCTGAAAATGGTGACCCTGATAGCAAAGGGTGCCGCCCCTCATCGCCTCCGTTAGAATTTTGCTCGCTTCAAGATAGCGTTCTGGCACCGCGTCCGCACCTATCCCGAAGTAACTTAACTCGGTCGGAAGAGAGCCGCGCCCTATACCCATCTCGACCCTGCCACCACTCAATTGGTCGAGCATGCAGATCTCCTCAAATGCACGTAGCGGATGATGAAGGCTAAGCAGCATGACCAGTGGGCCGACGCGAATCTGCCGGGTACGCTGTGCGACGCTCGACAAGAACAGATTCGGCGACGGGGCCCTACCATGTGGCGAACAATGATGCTCCGCTAGATGGTAAGCGTAAAAGCCGAGTCCGTCACAAGCTTCTGTCAGCCTGAGGCGGTCGGCGTATTGTTGTGCAATGGCGCTACCGTTCTCGTCCAAATGATCGAAGATGCCGAACATTAGCTTAGAAGGTGAGGCTTTTCTCATTCAACTTTCTCCAACTTACATCCGTGTACCGGGCTTCAAGTTAACCACAATTCGCGGGCGCGACTGCCGTTCTGGTCGTCGCGCTCCAGCCCCTAGACATTGCCTTCAGGCTCCCTCGCTTCCGCCAGCGCTTCGGTGATAAGGTCGACGTCCTCGGCGGTCAGGGCGAGGCCAGAGATGGCGACGTTCGAGACCAGATGAGAGCGGTCGCGTACCGATGATGACAGTCGCCACGCCTGGTCGCTCGAGCATCGCAGCGCTAGCGACCGTGACGGCGTCGGTCCCATGAGGATCCGCGACCTGGTGTAGCATCGTCAAAAAGGCCTGGAACAGGTCCCAGCCGCCGAGGTCGTCGATGATGCCGTACTTCGCCAACGAACGATTCTCCAGTTGCTCCGGCGGTTCCGGTCCGTCGAGCCATTTGTCGCCGAGGAGGCCGCCAGCCGCTGTGCCATAGCACAGGAGGGGGATGCTGTACTCGACGGCCGCCCCAGCCTCCGCCGCGCGGGACGGCGGTCGAGTAACGCAAACCCAGCAAATCGAGGCCGAGCGGGGGCATTTCTGTGGCGGTAGTTATCGCGCCGCTTTCCGATATAGCTGCAGCCGAAGTCGCCCGGTGGGACGACTCAGTATGATTCTCAATGTTGGCGTTGATTTGCTTCGTAAGTTGGTCTGCCCTCATGTTCCTTCCTATCACACGTTTCAACGCGGACACGGCGCCATCACTCAACGGAGCCGCGTCGCGAAAATTGCCCCTCATCGCGTTTGGGTGCCTGATCAAGGGCTCCTGGTTGCATAGAATTGACTAGTTGCAACTCATGTCCCGGCATAGTCTCCATCGCACCTCAGAGTGCTTGCGAAGTCTTCCTCTTGTCAGGCCCTTTTTGGGTCACCCGTCACGCGACGGAAGCAGTGGCCCGTTCGGTGCGCGTCAGGTGCTGCTGTCTATGCAACATTCCAAAAGAGTGGTAAAATTGATTGTTTCGATGGAACGCTGCATCCCCGAAGTTGGACCGGATCGTGGGAGAATCTACGGTCCTGGAACAGCCTCAGGCGCGCCTAAGGCCTGGTGGAGCAAAGCCATCGGTGGCCTATCACCGATTGCGCTATGCGGTCTCACTTCGTTGTAATCAACCCGCCAATCCTCCACCTTCCGGCGCGCGTCGTCCAGATCCCTGAACCAATTCTGATTCAGGCATTCCGCGCGAACCCGGGCATTGAAGGATTCGATGTAGGCGTTATCGGTCGGCTTGCCGGGCCGGCTGAAGTCGAGCGCCACCCCATGCGAATAGGCCCACAGGTCGAGCTCGCGCGAGGTGAACTGGCAGTCCTGATCAACCCGGATAGTTTTGGGCTTCCCAAACCGCCGCACCGCCTCGTCCAGGGCTGAGATCACCTCCCATGCGGTGGCGATCCGGCACACCCGAAGCACGGGACAGATCCGGCTCCAGGTGTCGAGCATCGTCAGGACCCAGATGCGCCGCCCGTCGAAGAGCCGATCGTACATCCAGTCCATCGCCCAGACTTAATTGGGGGCGGTAGCCGGTGAGCGGTCCTCGCGGATCTTGGCCGCAACCCGTCGCCGGGGTGGTTTGTGGCGCATGGTAATCCCTCGAGCGTGTAGAGCCGGTAGACGCGCTTGGCATTGATCGGCCAGCCTTCGCGCCGGAGCGCGATCCAGATCCGGCGGTAGCCGTAGCGCACGCGCGCTTCAGCGACCCCGCGGATGCGTTTGCGGAGAGCAGCCTGCTCGGGGCGGCGGGAGCGGTAGTGATACGTCGAGCGCGGCGCCGGTACGGCCCGACAGGCCCGGCGGATCGACACCCGAAAGACAGTCCGCACGAAGTCGACGATCTCCCGGCCCCGAGCAGGCGTCATAGTTTTGGGCGGATGGCCTCTGAAAGCATCTCCTTGTCGAGGGTGAGGCCGCCGTACTTCTGTTTCCATCGATACAAGGTCGGGTGACTGCCCGGCATCACGGTTCCTAATGAGAAAGAGATGGCCAGAGGTCAGTATCGTTTTCATGCTCGTATCATCTTACCGTTTTCGTCCTGTCAACCCACAGCATCAGTCCTGATTTGAAATCTTCCTCGCCTCGACGGTGATCGGCAGACGCGTCTCCCGAGGGAGGTCGGGCAGGACAAATCGCCAGCCGTTCCTGAGCGTTACGGTCCCGCCCCACAGGTTTTCATTTTCAACCTTGATGATCGGCTCTTCGAGATCTTTCCTGGGAACGTACGCCGACAAGCCGGCGCTGGATCTACGGATCATGATCTTCATCTGGCTGTTCCTTCGCTCGACCCTGCAGTAACTTCGGCGCTGTCAGGGGGCCTTTACTGAGACTTATTAGTTCACGGGCACGCATGCCGACGACGGTACCGCGACCGACCCATTCGACCGCATAAATGTAGAACTGCTGGAGGAAGGTGCCGATATCGCGCACATAACCCTCGTCGCCCTTCCGCACTAGGTGTTCGCCGATCTCTCTACCAGGATAAGTGCCGTCATTCTTTATGTGGATCCTGGCACGAACCCGCTCACCCAGCACAAATTCTGGGGGCTTGCGGATTTCGACCTCCTGTTCGCGTCCGAGGTCCATGGCCGTTCCTTTCTGGCGGCTGCAGGTTGCCAATAGGGAGGTTTAAGGTCATCCTTAGGAGATGACCCTAGCCGTGCTAGTAGTCAAATTGATGATCCGCTGGCAACGCAGGTCTTCGGCACCGGACATACCGAGGCGCATTGCTGTATATCGAATGCCCCCTTACATTCGGTGCACTTGTCTGGATCGATCACGTAGGTATCACCCTTGAACTTGATCGCGGCGGATGGACATTCGAATTCGCAGGCACCGCACTGAGTGCACTGGGATGCGATGATCTTAAAGGCCATTCTTTTCTCCTATTTCGGATGGTATGAGACGGCTCAGGCAATCGCCGCCAGTGGCTCTACACCGAGTTCAGCGATGTAAAGTGCGCTGATCGCGGTCTCGATGTAGTCATAGCCGTAAGCGTCCGTTGCTCGAATTCCGGCCGCCGTGAGCTGATCCTTGGGGCAATCTCCGATCTTAGCGCACAGCACGATGTCTATGCCTTCAAGCGCAGCGATGACGTCGTCGAGAGTTGTGTCCTCGCCCCAGCCGCCGTGGCAATATTGTGCAATCTTGCGATGCCCGACGAGCTTGATCCCCTCCGGTGAGGCCTGATAAATCTGGAGTTCCTTTGAATGCCCGAAGTGTTCGTTGACGCGGCCGCCTCCTTTAGTTGCCACTGCCACGAGAAGCGACTTTCGGGAGCCCGCTGCCTTGACTGCAGCGGCCGCCGCAACCTTGGCCGCGACGTGTGCTCCGCGCTCCCCGGCGACCACCTCGCGGTACGCCCCGCGCTTGCCGTTGTAAGTGACCTCGCTGGGAATCTCGCTAAGCGTGAATTCCTGTCCGCGATCGGAGCCGAGCAGGCCGACGGCATCGGCCCGACACTGCCGGCAATGGCGCATCAACTTGGCGCCCCCTTCCAGACGGTCTTGAAGGGCCTTCAGCTCCATCACATTCGGGCCGCGCTGCCCGGCCAAGCCGTAATACGTCCCGTGCGCTTGGTCGGAAATCAACGGCATGACGTTGTGCAGGAACGCGCCACGCTCCTTGACCCACTTGTTCACCTCGATCAGGTGCTCGTCGTTGACGCTGGGGATCATAACCGAGTTGATCTTGGTAAGGATACCACGCGCCGTCAGCATCTCCAGGCCAAGCATCTGCCGCTCGTGCAGGATCCGGGAAGCTTCGATGCCGGTGTAGCGACGGTGGTCGTAAAATATCCACGGATATATCTTTGCTCCGACGTCCGGGTCGACCATGTTGATGGTGATCGTCACGTGATCGACATTCATGTCGGCAAGCTCGGCGACATGATCCGGCAGCGCGAGCCCATTGGTGGAGATGCACATCTTGATGTCGGGAAGTTCCCTTGCGACCAGCCCCAAGGTGGCCTTTGTCCTCTTCCAGTCGTAACAGGCATCGCCGGGTCCGGCGACGCCGAGAACGGAAAGCTGAGGCACTTCGTTGGCGACCGCGATCACCTTGCGTAACGCTTGGTCTGGCGTCAGTCTTTCCGAGACGACCCCAGGCCGGCTTTCATTGGCGCAGTCATACTTGCGATTGCAGTAATTGCATTGGATATTACAGGCTGGCGCGACGGAGACGTGCATGCGTGCGAAATAGTGGTGCGCCTCTTCTGAAAAGCAGGGGTGATCCTTGATCTTCTCCCAGATAGCTGGATTCACGTCGTCCGGCTTTTCGGACGAGCCACAGGGTGAAGGTGCGCAGCCAATGGATACTGCGTTTGTCAACAATTGGTCGAACGATGTCGTGCTGGTCAGGCTTTCAAGCGAAATCGGCGGTACGGACATCAAACGGCTCCGTTTTGGGTGAACGTGACAGTTCAGCACGCAAGAGCCACGCCAGTTCAAAAGCGGATTTAGTTCAGTGTGTTAGCTTTTCATGTCCGATTCTGCTGGTTTGCTCCGACACCATTTCGTCAGGATCTCGACAATGTACAGGCGAATCGGATTGCGATAGGCCCGGTGTCTCAGGCACCTCCAATGCCACAATGTATGGTCCGGCCGTGCGTCGCAAGATGTTGGCAGAGTGACAAACGTGAGAGCTGCATCAATGTATTCGGCCTCGGTGTGGAGCCTCAGCTCCGGGCCAGCATGGGTATCCGCGCGCATCCAAGACTCGCTAGCTGCAAGACCTCAATGGGCCATCATGGCACCCAGTCCTGTGGTTGCGCCGGGCAGACCGTTCGTCCATCTCCTTCATCCTCTCGCAGACCTCGGCGGGAAACTGCCGGTTATCGGAAGGCTGTCATCGTTCGACCCTCAGGGTTGATGGTTCATGCGAACCCGTTCCGGAAAGGCTCACGGGCAAGATCACCTCAGACGGCATGGGAAGCACTCCTCGGCTGGTAGGCATGTCCGCGGGCCAGCACCGCCCAGGCGATGCGGGCGAGCTTGTTGGCGAGCGTAATCACCAGCATGTTGCGATGCAGCCGCCGTCCCGCAGCCTCTATCCAGGGCCACAGGCCGAGCTTCGCTCCATGGGGGCGGCGCACCAGAACAATGTGGGCTGCCGGCACGAACAGCGTCCGCAGGTACTTGTTGCCGCGTTTGGAGATCTTGCCCAGGATGGTGCGGTCGCCGGTCGACTCCTGCTTGGGCACCAGCCCGAGCCAGGCGCCGAAGTCCCGCCCCTGCTTGAACCCGGCCCCGGTGCCGATCGCCGCCACCACGGCACTGGAGATGATCGGCCCGACACCTGGCACGCTCATTAGGCGTCGGCAGTGCTCGTCTTGGGCGGCCAGCGCCTCGATCTCGGCCGAGACATGGGCAATGCGCTCGTCGAGCTGACGCCAATCCTCAGCCAGATCGGCGATGAGATGAACGATGCGCAGCGACAGGGCATCAGAGGACGAAGCCAGGATGCCTGGCAGGGCCTGACGCAAGGGCGCAAGCCCCTGGCGTACGGTGATGCCGCGCTCGAGCAGGAAGCCGCGGATCTGGTTGGTGACGCCCGTGCGCTGGCTGACCAGGCGCGAGCGCACGCGGTGCAGGGCAAGCAGATCCATCTGGTCCGGCGTCTTGATCGCCACGAACGACATGGTGGGCCGTTGCACCGCCTCTGCGATGGCTTCGGCATCACGGTAGTCATTCTTGTGCCCCTTGAGGAAGGGTTTGACGTATTGAGCCGGGATCAGGCGTACCTCGTGACCCAGTGCCTGGAGCAGGCGGCGGATGTGGTGAGCCCCGGCGCAGGCTTCCATGCCGATCAGGCACGGTGGGATGGTGGCCAGCCGCTGCGTGAGCTGGGCGCGGGAGAGCTTGATCCGCAGCACGATGGAACCGCGCTTATCCTGGCCGACGAGGTGAAAGCTGTTCTTGCCCAGATCGATACCGAGCGTGGCAATGGCGGAAGAGGAAGAAGACCGTGACATGGGACGTGCCCCTTGCGTGGCTCAAAGCCCCACAGCTTACGAACAAGCGGGGCAGGAGCACGGCCGGACCATCCCATTAGGTGCATCTCCAGTCTGGCGTCTGACGTCGCCAGGACGTTTAGAACTTCTTCACCTCGATCTGCTGCCGGCGCAGAGCATAGCTGACTTGCCGCGGCGTGAGGCCGAGAATACGCGCCGCCTTGGCCTGAACCCAACCGGCCTTCTCCATTGCGTCGATTAGCCGGTCGCGTTCCGTAAGGCGCGAGCCCACTATCGGGCGAGCGAGACCGTCCGGTTCGCAAGCATCATCGGCCGGCACATCGCCCTCCGTAGCGCCAGTTCGCTTAACCGGCAACGGCAATCCAGCCGGCATAATGGTGCCGTGGGCGAGCTCGTTGATGGCTCTGCCGCCATTCCAACGGTTAGGTCCTTTCCAGATGAGTGCAGAAAGGCACTGGCTGTTCTGGCAGGCGAAATCCGACGGAGTGATCGTCCTCGAATGCGCAAGTGTAGCCGTCCTTCTCACACAGTTCTCCAGTTCGCGGACGTTGCCAGGGAAGTAGCATTGCGAGACCAGGTCGAGCGCCGACGCCGCGAAGGCGAGCTCGCGATGATTCTCCCTGTTGAACCGGTCGAGGAAGGCTCTCGCGAGGCGTGGAATATCGCCGGGTCGCTCTCGAAGCGGTGGTAGGACAATCGGCACCACATTAATTCGGTAATAGAGGTCGGCCCTAAACTCCCCGTTCACGACAGCCGTCTCAAGGTCCTTATTGGTGGCGCATATGAGCCGGACGTCGACCTTTAGCGTCCTGGTGCCGCCGACTCGCTCCAACTCACCTTCCTGCAAGACGCGCAACAGTTTGGCTTGAAAGGCAGGCGAAATCTCGCCGATTTCATCAAGAAGCAGGGTTCCACCGTTCGCTAACTCGAAACGGCCGGCGCGTTGCGAGATAGCCCCGGTGAAGGCACCTTTTTCATGCCCGAATAGCTCCGATTCCAGAATAGTTTCAGGCAGTGCAGCGCAGTTCAATTTGACGAAAGCCTTATTCGCCCGCGGTGAAAGCTTATGGATGGCCTGTGCGAAGAATTCCTTCCCGGTGCCGCTTTCACCCCGCAGAAGCACACTGGTATTCGTCTGTGCTACTACCGAAACGGTTTCGAGCACCTGCTTGACTGCGGGACTTTCACCGATAATCCAGTCGAGTTTGGCACGATGATGCCGGGCGGGCACGGTCCTTTCCTTGTCGAGTGCTTTCTCTGGTGTTCGTGTCTCTCCGGTAAGCCGCTGCCCATCCATGCTCAGGGTGCGATGGAGGCGGATGGTCCGCCCGATTAGGTTGGCGACCATGGTCAAGAAGCCTACTTCCTCGTCATCACGGACGCTGGTGGTGCCATCCGCGACGCGGTCGATCGACAATGTCCCAAGGATCTTGTGCTCAGCCTTTATCGGAACGCCGATAAAGGTAATTGCAAGGGGCTCCCCGCTTGAAGACGATTGAAAGTCGACCTGAAATAGTTCGGACTTGCGGACATCCTGGATGACGAGCGGCGTCCCCGTAGCGACGATTTCGTTGACTGCAGCCTGCGGTATGACGTAACGAGTGCCTGATTGAAGCGAGTGGGTATTGCCAGCAGTAGCGGCAATCTCTGTCTCTCCTTCAGCATCCACGACGAGGATTGCTCCGTGACGCATTCGTAGAAACGAGGGGAGGATTCCCACGACATTGGCGAGCGTGATCTCCAGCCGGTTTGGGGCAGTTAGGACCTCCGATATCTCGTAGATTCCCGTGAGCAATTGATCTGCTTTGTACATGGCTTTGATCGTTGGTTCAGGCCGGGTGTTCCGCGGTCCTACTTCATAGACCCGATCCCGCAGCATGTGGGTGATGGAAATCCTTCAGGGCTTATCTAGGATGGTCCCCCTAAGTACCATTTGGATTGTGAGTTACAACAACATGATCTTCTGGCGCCCATCTTAGATTAGGAGACAGTTCTTATACGGGGAGAGCGCTCTTAGCAAATTTTTGCGCGGTGTTTCATCGCAATTGCGGGTGTCTCCCGGTTCACGCTCTTGAAACAATACGTACACCAGTCATCCGAACTTGAAGAGGACGCCGAAGCCGCCACGCGGATAATTCCACGTAATTTCACCGCTGGCCTCGCAGAGTATCCGGCAGGTGCCGCACTCCATACAACCGTCGGCGGCAATCTCCACTTGGCCCCTGTCGTTCAACTCATAGCATTTGGCCGGGCAGACGCGGGTGAGCGCCAGTAGGGTCGCGCTAGGCCTCTCGTGCGGTCTCACTTTGATATGGGGGCGCCCTGAGTCAACCAGATAACGGTTCTGATAAAGCTTGTCCTCGACGCGTAACTTCGTCACTATAGTCGTCATCTCGTCTCTCCGTCAACGCCAGGCGAATGCTAGGCGGACTGCGTCGCTGACCAGACCCCAGCGCGACCGTGCCCTGATGAAGTCAGCAATAGTCGCCCTTTCCTTCTCGAGTTTCGGGGTGCCATCGACCCGCATGAAGTTCTGTGCGGCCTTCGACATCAGCTGTGGGTAGGTCATGAAGAAATTGCGGGAATTGGTATGGAGCAGAGCTGGCATGTCTTTGTATTTGATTAGGTCTTTGACTACGAAGGACTCGTCCAGCATAGTTTTGTAGAGGGCAAGATTCTGCTTGGTCATTGGATCCATGCGGCTTTTGAGTTGGACGATTGCCTCGCCGGCGATGCGGCCGGAGGTCATGGCAAGGTTCGAGCCCTCGCGGTGAACGGCGTTATTCAATTGCGCGGCATCGCCTACTACCACCCAACCATCGCCGAAGAGCTGCGGAATCGCCTTGTAGCCGCCTTCGGGAATGAGATGCGCGGCATATTCCTTGACCTCCGAGCCCTCGATCAGCGGCCGGATGGAAGGGTGGTTTCTGAAAGCATCGAGGAGGACGTAAGGACTCTCCATGGTCGAGGTAAAAGCGGAGACGAGGCAGCCGATGCCGAGTGAGACCGATTCCTTGTTGGTGTAGAGGAAGGCGAGCCCGGCCATGCTGCGGGAGATCGTCCCCGCCGCCTCAATCACGCAGCCTTCATCGGCCTTGAGGCCAAACCGCTGCTCAATGACCTCTTCGGGCAGAAAATGCATTTCCTTGACGGCAAGCGCCACGGTTTCCGGCTTCGGGCTCTCGCGAAGGCCGGCCCGCGTGCCAAGCAGTCCGTTAACACCTTCTGCTAGCACGATGACGTCCGCAAAGACCACTCCGCCAGCGCGGTCAGTGCAGACACCGATTACCTTACCCTTGGTATCGCGGACGAGTTCCGTCACCGTCGTCTCGCACAGAACCGTCGCGCCGGCCTCGCGTACCTTGCGCGAAAACCACTTGTCGAACTGGGTGCGGATAATCGTATAGCGGTTAGGCTTGACCTCGTTGAAGTCTTCTGATCGATAGTGCACTCCGGTGTGGGACGTGTCGTCCATTATCCAGAAGCGCTGCTCGACCAGATGTCGCTCGAGGGGGGCATCATCTCGAAAATTCGGGATGATTTTCTCCAGCATGTCCGCATACATGATGGCACCCTGAACATTCTTGGAGCCCGGATACTCACCGCGCTCCAACTGCAGCACCTTCAATCCCTGACTTGCCATCGTGTAAGCTGCTGCGTTGCCGGACATGCCGGCCCCGATGACAATGGCGTCGAATTTTTGCTCGGTCATGACCGCGTCCATTAGCTCGCAAGATTGCCGCGATTGTGCGGCGACAGCCGCTCGGTGAAGGCGTCCGTCAATACCGGCAGGAAGCGAAGCGCATCGGTGAGGACCCCGACATGGGCGAAATCGAAGATTGGGGCGTTCGGGTCGGTGTTGATGGCCACGATCAGATCGGCCCCCTCGACACCCACCCGATGCTGGATGGCACCGGAAATCCCGGCCGCTATGTAAAGCTTTGGCCGAATAGTCTTGCCGGTTTGGCCGATCTGCCGATCAGCGGGCATCCAGCCCTTCTGTACCAGCGGGCGCGAGCAGCCATATTCGGCACCGATCGCCCGCGCGAGATTTTTCACAAGCTGCAGGTTCTCCGCCGAGCCGAGACCGAGGCCACCGGCAACCACGACGTCGGCATAGGCAAGCTTTGCCGTTGTCGACTGGCCATCGGACAGGAAGCCGAGGACTTTGGTAACGATTTCTTCCTCGGCCATCGACAGGGTGTGCTTGATGATACGCCCGACCGGCTTGTCCACCCGCTGCGGCATGACCATTACCCTCGGTCGCACCGTTGCCATCTGCGGTCGGTAGTTGAGCGTGTAGATCGTGCATAACAAAGAACCACCGAAAGTTGGTCGCGTTGCGGCCAGCGAACCGTCTGTATCCACATCGAGTTCCGTGCAGTCGGCCGTGAGTCCTGTCAGCAAGGTCGTCGCCACAGAGCCGGCAAGATCCCTGCCAAGCGTGGTCGCCCCAAGGAGCAGGATCTCGGGTTTGTAGGTATTGACCAGATCCGCCATCGCCTTGGTAAAAGGCTCGTTCCGGTAGTCGGCCAGCAGCGGCGCCTCTACGACGTAGACAAGGTCAGCATTGTAAGCGAAAGCTTCGGCAACGGCATGCTTGGTGGCCTCTCCCGGCGGCCCGAGCACGACACCCGCGAGCTGGGCGCCGAGCTTGTCAGCGAGTTTGCGACCTGCGCCGAGCAGTTCGAAGGAGACAGGATGGATCTGCCCACGCTCCCGCTCGATGAAGACCCAGACGTGCCGGTAATCCTTGAAATGCTCGGGCAGTTCCTTCTTCATGCCAGCGCGGCCGGCGGCGGGAGGAGGGGTTTCTCGCTTCGCAGTCGACATCGTCTGCTCCTTGGCGTCACACGCCATCGCGGAAGGTCAGTTCGTGTTCCAGCGCTGGCTGGCGGGTCAGGATCGTAGCGGCCAGTTCGTTGGCAAGGTCGCGCAGCGTCTTGTCGGTGGTGTCGATTTGCATTGCCTTTTCTGCCCGCGAGGGAGGGGCGAAAACGCGCTTGACGACCGTCGGAGAGCCGCGCAGGCCACATTTAGTGAGGTCCTCGATCCCGGCGTCAGCCGCACTCCACTTCACGACCTGGCTGCGCGCAGCGCGCAGAGCGTCGGCGAGAGAGCCGCGGCGGATCTCATTGGTGCCCTCCAGCATCGTGATGAGACAAGGCAGCCTGCTCTTCAGCATTTGCGTGCCGCCTTCCGAGCGGCGCTCCACCGCGATCTCGCGCGCGAGGGGATCAACAGAAGCGATCTTCGCGACATAGGTGAGCTGGAGCAGGTCCAGGCGTTTTGCGATTCCGGGCCCGACCTGGGCGGTGTCGCCGTCTATAGTCTGCTTGCCAGTGAAGACGATGTCTGGGGTACCAAAAGCCTGGCCAACCCTCACGATTGCTTGGGAGAGAGCAAAGGATGTCGCCAGCGTGTCGGAGCCGGCAAAAAACCGATCGGTCAAGAGCACCGCGCGGTCAGCCCCGTAGGTGAGCGCTTTGCGCAGCGCATCCTCTGCCATGGGTGGCCCCATGGTGAGCACAGTGACCTCACCGCCATGGGTGTCGCGCAATCTAAGTGCCTCTTCAAGGGCGAACAGGTCATAAGGGTTAATGATCGTCGGCACACCCTGACGCATGATCGTGTTTGTCACCGGATGGACGCGTATCTGCGCCGAGTCCGGTACTTGCTTAATACAGACTACGATGTGCATGGCGGTCTCGCTAGGCTACTATCCGGATGCGGGCTTGTGGGTTCATTTCCTTACCTAGTCGTTACCTAGCATCATTCGTACCAGTCATAGTGCCTTCCTCTATGTCTTTGAAATCACATTTCTTTCTTCTGAATATGCCATCGTGATGACTTAACTTGTCAGCTTCTCGACATTGTCTCATTGAAATCGTGTCGCCTTCATATCTTTCCGAACAGCGTCGAGACGGAATCGAGTGGGATGAAGGTGCGGCTCCGAGCGGTAGGTTTGTCCGGATCGTGATCTCGAAGCACTTTAAAGACTCGGTGCTTGAGCGGTGAGGAACTCGCGAAGTCCTCGTAGGCGCGTTCCAGTATGGCGCACACCCGCGCCGCGATCGCCTGGTCGGGAACTTTAGAGAAGTCCTCTGCGGCGAGGTATTGCCCCATACGCTTCATAATATGGAACCTTGAGACTTTGAGCACCTTCGGATCATAGGAGACGCCAAGGACCGCGAAGAACTCCTCCGCATTCGACAGATCCTCGAGTTGCGCGAGAACATCGATGTGACGGATTTTAGCGGGACCAATGCTCATTGCATTCTCTCCTGATCGACAATGGTGGCTCGGGCGATTTTGTGGTAAGTTGACGTTGCAACTGCGAAAGCCTCAGTTCGGGGAGCGAGACAGGGTTGACGAGCCAGGACATCGCGTCTCCGGCCGGTCGGCAAGTAACAATGCGGCTGGGTATGTCAACCGCCGTCAGTTGACGCAGGACCTCCTCGGTGACCGCTGCATTGAGTTCACAGGGGCCGAACAGCGCTCTCCTGGCGCACAGGATATGACGACCAGTGTCACACTGTCGGAGGAGGCCACATAACGGCCGACTCCGGCGCTCTTGCCGACGACGGCACGGGTGCCATGAACGATCAGGCAGCGCTGGCCGACCATTGCGTCCGGATGGAAGTCGACATTCGTCATGAGACGGAGCGCCCAGATCGGCAAGCGCGCTGGGGAGCCCTGCCGCCACAACTCATTAGTGATCCGGTGCCGGATGCTCACGTGAACTCCGGGATAAATGAGCATAATTTTGAGCTTGCCGCACACGGGGCGAGGTCGTGCGCCTTCACGCAGGCGATTTCCTCACGGAGCATGGCCGTCAAGGACGAGGGAACGGCTTTTACGTCGCGTCGCTCGGCTGCTATGCCGGAAGGAGTGGTGGTGAGGATAAATGACATCCCTGGCCTCAACCGATTTCCCCGGTTCCGCCGGCAACCTCGCTGCACAGGCTGTCGAAGAGCTCGACCAGCTCAGCTGCAGTGAGGGCCCATTTTGTCCTGGCCGCCGTGCGGCGGCCGACGAGAGCTGGACCTAACTCTTGATACGAGCAGGGATCCTTCAGCAGCCCTGGGACGTGGCCGCCGGATTCATAGGTGAAGACAACACCCCCGACGAGCGGCTTGCTGGCTGCTGTCGGCCGGCGGGTGGCCCGCACAACATGGGTGTCGAGTCCAGACGACGCTGCAAGCTTGAGGCCTATGCTCGTGCCGTCGGGAACGGCTGTCGCGGCGGCCACCTCATCCAGCGCCACATCGCCGACGCTCACGGCTTTCTCGATGACTCGGGCGAGATGGTAGCGGTCGGTAGGCAATGCATCTTCGCCCCCGCCGCGACGAAGAAGCTAGGGGCGGCGGCCCGCGCGGCCAAGTACTCGGTGACCTGAAGCGGTTCGCCCTGATAAAGCCTGAGCTTGGCGATCAGCCGGATTTTCGGGGCAGGCACCGATCGAGTAACGGCGCCGACACCGCGCTCGTGAGCCGGGTCGAAATCCTGCGATGTCATCCGCTACCTCCTGTGAGTCCAACGGTGAAACGCAGCGCGAATTGCCTCGGTCTCGTCTGCGTCCATGGCCCTGCCGGTGTCGATCTCGGTGACGCCGGCCGTCGGGAGTGACCCGGCCATTTCCAGCTTCTCTGCCGTCGTGAAGCTAACGTCGGGTGGATGCTCGCCATCGCGCAGGGGCATATCGTCTGAGAAAGACCGGACATCTCATGACCTGCTATCGGCTCTTCTACTCCTCCGGCCTAGACCGGATCAAAGTTCCTTGAAACTTCGTCTCTACGTCCCCCGAACGGCGAAAGATCACGCAACTTCTCCACGATTCCGGGCATTACCTCCAGTACCCGGTCGACATCGTCCTCGCTGTTGTCGCGCGAGAAGGAGAAGCGGATTGCACCGTGTGCCGCGGTAAAGGGGACGTTCATCGCCCTGAGGACATGGCTCGGCTCCAGCGAGCCAGACGAGCAGGCTGAGCCTGAGGAGCAGGCAATACCTTCGCGACTGAGGAGAAGTAGTATGCCCTCTCCTTCGATATACTCGAAGGCGATGTTTGCAGTATTCGGCAGCCGCTCCAGCAGGTCGCCGTTAACGAAAGCGTTTGGGATGCGCTGGAGAAGTCCTTTCTCCAGACGGTCGCGGAGCGACTTTACCCGTGTGTTCTGATCGTCCATAAATTTCAAGGCGAGTTCGGCCGCCTTGCCAAACCCGACTATGCCGGCAGTGTTCTCAGTGCCCGCACGCCGGTCGCGTTCCTGGTGTCCTCCTTTCACTAGTGAGCGGAAGCGCACACCCCGCCTGACATAAAGTGCGCCAATCCCTTTTGGACCGTGCACCTTGTGGCCGGACAGCGACAACATATCAATTGCGACAGACTTCACGTCCATCGGGAGCTTGCCGACCGCCTGCACCGCGTCGGTATGAAAAAGCGCGCCAACTTCCTTAGCTAAATCAGCAAGCTCGGCCACGGGGAAGATAGTACCGGTTTCGTTGTTCGCCCACATGATCGAGACGATTGCCACATGCGGGGTGAGAGCGGCCCGGTAGGCATCAAGGTCTAGCCTGCCATGGCGATCCACTGGGATAGTGTGCACCTTGATGCCACGCGTCTTCTCAAGATGCGCACATAGCGTCAGCACGGCTGGGTGTTCGACCGCGGAGGTCACGATCTCCGTGCGGTGAGGCATCACCTCAAGGGCCGAAAGAATCGCTGCATTGTCACTTTCCGTCCCACCTGAGGTGAAGGTGATCTCATGGTCAAACTCCGCACCGATCAGCGCTTGCAATTGCCGGCGTGCCTCCTTCACCGCCGCACCCACGGAGGCACCGAAATCGTGTATCGACGAAGGATTGCCGAATTGATCCGTAAATAACGGTAGCATCGCTTGGACGACTTCAGGATCGACTCGGGTCGTCGCGTTATTGTCGAGATAGATAGGCCTCATGGGTGGGATCCCCTGCTGACAGGAATGACGCAAAGCGCGAGCCCAGTCGCCTCATGAAGTTTCTGGCGCATGCTGTTGATAGTAGCCGAGGCGATCTGACAGTCGGCGCATCGGCCGGAGAGTCGGACGTAGACCTGGTCGCCGTCGACATCCACAAGCTCGCAATCCCCGCCGTCGGCCTTCAGGTGAGAGCGCACGCCCTCGACAGCGTCTTCTATCAAGCGAATTCGCTGCAGAGGCGTCAATCGATGGCTGGCAGCTCCCGGTTTCGCTGGAAAGCGAGCTGTTCTGAGTGGCGACATTCTCGGCGTCTTACCGGATGCGACCACCGGTTCCGATTGTGTGCTCGCCCTCGCCTCGTTGTTGAGTGCGCGGATATCCGTCGCGCCAACAACATAAGCCTGTTCTGCCGTAATGAGGCCTTCAGCCGCCATCGCTGCGTTGATTCGGACAAGCACTTCCTCAACGGATTCTAAGCACGTGCTGCAGCCGCCACCCGCCTTTGTGTAGTGAGAGATCTGCTCGATGGTGGTGAGCCTGTTGATGCGGACGGCCCGTTCAATTATCGTTTCGTCGATACCGAAGCATTTGCAAACCAGCGCGCCTCCGTCATGGTCATTGACCCATTGCTCGCCACGAAAATTACTGATTGCAGCCTGCAGTGCCTCGTAACCCATCACTGAGCAATGCATCTTCTCCAGCGGAAGGCCACCGAGAAAGTCAACTATGTCCTGATTAGTGATCCGGAGCACTTCGTCGACGGTTTTTCCGATGATGAGTTCGGTGAGCGCCGACGAGGAGGCAATCGCGGAGCCGCAGCCGAACGTCTGAAATTTCGCGTCAGTGATCGTCTCCGTCAGTGGATCAATGTGGATCATCAACCTAAGCGCATCGCCGCAAGAGATGGCGCCAGCCTCGCCGACAGCATTGGCTGTTTCCAGAACGCCGGCATTCCTTGGGTTGAAGAAGTGTTCCTTCACCTGGTCACTGTAGTCCCACATGACCCTACTCCCTGTTTCACGCGATCAGCCAAAGGATTTACCGCAGCCGCACTTCTCTCGTGCGTTGGGATTGTCGAAGACAAAGCCGGAGGAATCGAGTTCCGTGATGAAATCGACGATCATGCCGGCCACAAGGGGTTGGGAGCGTACGTCGACGAAAACCTTGATCCCATCTCTTTCGATGATCGCATCGCCCTCGTGCACGACACTGTCCAGGCCCATTAGGTATTTGAAGCCAGCGCAGCCGCCGGCTTGAACCATGATGCGCAAGCCCTCGACCGGTTCGGCGGCTCGATGAAGCGCAGTCTTCACAGCGGCGACAGCATTGTCGGTGAGCGTGATCATTGGACGTCCTCTCCTCACTCTGCGACGCATTTGCGGGGAACCATGCATGTCCTGTGCCAGAAAGGAAAATGCATTCCAGAACAATGTGTTGGCTGCAACACTGCCATGTCGCCTGTCGGACATTGTCGAATATCGGACCACACTCAGCGCGGTTGGATCCCGGTGAGTTGCATTGCTGCCGTGGAGCAATCTTGTCGGCCGCTCCGGGGGAGGCGCCAGGCCGTCGACATTTCCTGTCAGGTTTGTCGCATTCGCGGCATGGTGATGTTCGGCCCGAGTTCCTGCCCGTCGCTCAAGCCGTTGACCAGGATGGAGAAATTACTTCTAGAGCGGGTGCGGCGCAGTTGGCATGACTTTTGAAGCTCTCCCGTCCTAGTTGTCTGGATGCGAGACCTCCTTGGCGCGAGCGACGACCTGGAGGGCTGGCGGCAACGCGTCTGAATTGGGTGGCTTGTAGCGTCGGTTGGCCAGCTTGGGCTCGGCAGCCAGGCGGCTGTGCACGACCTGCTCGGGGGATCGCCCCTTCAACACGCGCTGGCGTCTCTGGTTGTAGGCCTGGTTGAAGCCCTTGAGCAGCGTCTCCAGATCCCGATGGCTGTAGATCGTGATCCCCAGCACCTCGCGCTGCACGCGGCCGTTGAAGCGCTCCACAAGACCATTGGTTTGCGGCGTGTAGGGCTTGGTCTTGCGATGCTCCACCTTCAGTTTGCGGCAGGCGTCCTCGAAGCCATCGGCGGTAAAGCAGGATCCTCGGTCCGTCAGGACGTGAGTGACCTGGAAGGGGAAGGCGCGCACCGCCTCGGTCAGGAAGGCGATGGCGCTGGTGGCCAGCTCGTCGTCCTTGACCGCCAGGTGCACCCAGCGCGAGCAGCGGTCGATGGCCACATAGAGAAAGCGCTTGCGGCTCTCGCCATTGGCGGTCCGCAGCTTGGGCAGGTGCTTGATGTCCATGTGCACGAAGCCGAGATCGTAATCCTTGAACCTGCCGCTCTTGCGCTTGCGCTGCTGCGCCGGCGGCAGGCGGCCGAGCCCCTCAGCCTTGAGGATGCGGTAGACGGCATCGCGGTTCAGATGCGGCAGGAAGTGCGTGACGATGAAGGTGAGATCATCGAGCGGAAAGCCGGTGGCCCGGCGCAGAGCGCAGACGATCGCACGTTCCTCCTCGGTGGCTTTCCAGGGCAGCTTGTGCGGCGGGCTGCTATGGTCCTGGCAGTCCTGCACGCCACGTTTGCGCCACTTGCGGATGCTTTCGGTGCTCACACTGAAACGCTGGGCCAGCACGCCGGTGGGCTCTCTCGAGCGGGCGATCTCCTGACGGACCGCCGGGGTGGTGCGGGCTTGCGGATGAAGGGACAGCATCAGATCCTCCACCAGGCCCGCGGTGGGCGCCGCGAGCCGTCGAAGCGCCAAGTATATTCCTCAATCGCCCAACGCACCCGGTCCCAACAACGTTCCGCTACCAAACAGTTACTCATCAGCCTCTAGGCCTTCATGCGCTTTTCCCGGCGACGTTGTACGGAGGAGGGGATGTTCATTGAGTCGCGATACTTTGCGACAGTGCGGCGGGCAATCTCAACGCCGGTCTCCTTGAGTCGGGCGACGATGTCGTCGTCCGACAGCACATTATTGTTCGGCTCCCCAGCAACCATCGCCTTGATCCGGTGGCGGACCGCTTCGGCGGAGTGCCCATCACCACCATCGGAGGAGGCGATTGCTGCGGTGAAAAAATACTTCAGCTCGAACACGCCGCGAGGGGTGAGCATATACTTTTGTGACGTCACGCGGCTTACGGTCGACTCGTGCATGTTGATCGCGTCAGCGACAGCCCTGAGATTAAGAGGCCTCAGGTGGGCGACGCCACGTTCCAGAAAGGCATCTTGCTGGCGGACGATCTCAGCCGCTACCTTAAGGATCGTCTTGGCGCGCTGGTCCAGGCTGCGAATTAGCCAGTTCGCATTTTGCAAGCATTCTTTGAGAAATGCCTGATCCCTCGAATCTTGGCTGGTAGCGCGTGAGACTTCAGCGAAGTAAGTTTGGTTGATCAGAAGCTTAGGCAGCGTGTCGGGCTCAAGCTCGACTTGCCACCCACCCCCAGGCGCCGGTTGGACCAAGACGTCGGGAGTAATGAACTCGGGGCCTCCGGATTGGAACCGGTTTCCAGGCTTGGGATCGAGAGCGCGGATTTCATGCAGCATGTCGAGAATGTCGTCTTCATCGACCCCGCAACGCCGCTTCAACGCCTGAAAGTCCCGCTGCGCGAGCATCTCAAGATTGGCGACCAAAGCTGCCATTGCTGGGTCGAACCGGTCGCGCTGCCGCAACTGTATCTCAAGGCATTCGCTGAGTGTTCGCGCAAAAACTCCCGGTGGATCAAAACGCTGCAATGTTCCAAGAACCCGCTCCACGTCAGCCTCCCGGACATTTAGGCTCCCGGCCAACTCCAAGAGGTCGACCCGAAGATACCCAGTGTCTTCTAGGTGACCGGCAAGCTCACCCGCAATCAGCTGGTCCTGGGGAGGGAATACAGTGAGCGCAATCTGACGAGCGACATAGTTATGCAATGTTTCTGATTCGGCGGTAAACTGGTCTCGTGCAAGGCCTTGCATGGGCGGAACGTTGGTTGTCGCGCCCGGTGATTTCGATTGACTAAGCCGTTCCAGCGCGCAGGACGTGGTCAGTCCATGACCAACGTTCTCGTGTGCGCTGATGTACGCATCTCCCCCTGAAGTTGACAAAACATCGCTTGAAGCCTCGCCATCGTTTGACGCCAGCTCCAAAAGCGGGTTCTTCTCAATTTCGTGCTCCACGAACTGACGTAGTTCGGCATGCGTCAGCTGCAGCAAGCGGATTGACTCAATGAGTTGAGGTGTAGCAACGAACGTTTGCTTCTGACACTGGAATATGCTTGCGGACGACTTCATGGCTAGCGCAAAACTCCTATCGAGCAACGCACTTCGCTGTGCGTAGGTGGGCCCTGTGAGACGTTGACGTGTCTGGGTCATGCGATGACCGCGGCCTTTAGCGGCCTTTAGCGGCCTTTAGCGCTTCGAGAACCATCTGCGGCGACGAGATCCCATAAGGGTCGGTCTCGCAATTGTCGGAGAAACCTTCCTCCTCGAACCACTGCTCCACCACACCATTGTTTATCACTGCGGCATAACGCCAGGAGCGCATGCCGAAGCCAAGATTTTCCTTGGCAACCAGCATCCCCATCTTTCGCGTGAACTCGCCTGAGCCGTCCGGGATGAGTTGGATTTTCTGAAGACCCAAGGCTTTGCCCCACGAGTTCATTACAAAGGCATCGTTGACGGAGAGGCAGTAGATCGCATCAACTCCTTCTGCCTCAAACTCGTCATAGAGCTTCTCGAAGTCGGGGAGTTGGTAGGTGGAGCAGGTCGGAGTATAGGCGCCAGGCAGCGAGAACAGGATGACGCGTTTGCCCCTGAAATAGTCGTCGGATGTCTTGTCTTCCCAACGGTATGGATTCGGTCCCCTTAGAGAGCCGTCGCGAACACGCGTGCGAAAGGTGACGAAGGGAACTGTCGTTTTCACTGCCATCGGTGTTGCTCCTCCAGAATAGAGACTCGCGCATTGTTTCTCGGCCGGGTGTGAAGCAACACGGGACTCGGCGGAGATCCCGGCCATGGGATGGGACCTCTGCTGCCCCCGACCCTTTTTCCAATTCGGTTATAGGGAGAAGCCTGGGCCGCGGTCTTTGCCACACGATCGACATCGATATTGGTGACCTGGATGTCTTGGGGCAGGTCTTCCGCGCCGTTGGCGGTGGAAGTGAGGTCGGCGACCCGCTGCTCACGTTCGCGGAAGAGTAGCAGTGCGATCGCGACAGGATCGTAAGGCAGACCGAGATAGGAACACCTGATAATGTTGACGAAGCCCCAACCGGCCTGGACGCCCTGAACGTGACAGATTATCCAACCGGTCTCCCTACGGCCGTAACCGCCGATTGACCCCCGATCGCGCAATTCCGACAAACGCATTTCCGGACACTCAATAGGAATGGCGGCGTTGAGCAAAGGGCGCGCCGAGTGCGCCCGCGCGTTATGACGATTAGCACTCATGCCCGATGGACAATGCCAATCAGGTTCCGACAAGGCCTGCCTCCTGACACCGCGACGCATTTGCGGGGAACCATGCATGTCCTGTGCCAGAAAGGAAAATGCATTCCAGAACAATGTGTTGGCTGCAACACTGCCATGTCGCCTGTCGGACATTGTCGAATATCGGACCACACTCAGCGCGGTTGGATCCCGGTGAGTTGCATTGCTGCCGTGGAGCAATCTTGTCGGCCGCTCCGGGGGAGGCGCCAGGCCGTCGACATTTCCTGTCAGGTTTGTCGCATTCGCGGCATGGTGATGTTCGGCCCGAGTTCCTGCCCGTCGCTCAAGCCGTTGACCAGGATGGAGAAATTACTTCTAGAGCGGGTGCGGCGCAGTTGGCATGACTTTTGAAGCTCTCCCGTCCTAGGGCAGCTGGTAGCTACCGGTCGAAGTGCCACGGCTCGGTGAACCACCGGAAGGGAAGAAACATGTCAGGTCTGCGTCAAAACCGCGTTCGATCGGGAACAGGCATCCCTCGTGGGCTCCGAATGTCCTGTTGGTCCGATGAGCGACGACACTCACAATCACGCAGTATCGACGAACGGCCGATCGATTTGGAGACGAAATTCGACCAGCATGTGCTTGCCTGTGTCCTCTCTCTCGCGCTTGAAGAGATCAATGTCGGTGAGGCGACTGCGACAGAGGCTACAGGCCTCTCGCTTGCCGAGTTGCGTAATGTCCTGTGCCGCAACTTCCCCGCTGTCCCTGTCAACGCCTTCGCCTTAGAAGAGGAGAAAGACCGGGAACCGGATATCGAGGAAGGACTACTGCGCGACCTCCTGTTGGCGCATGCCAGACCGGGCAGCCGGGTAAGCGCCCGCTTCGCCAAGATCATCGCCCGGCGGGCGCTGCGCAATGACCATCTCTGGCAGAACCTCGGCCTCTTTAACCGGGCTGAGCTCAGCCGTTTGCTTGCGACGCATTTCCCGATGTTGGCGGCAGGAAACGCCAAAAACATGAAATGGAAGAAGTACTTTTACCGCAGGCTCTGCGAGGCTGAAGGTTTCTCGACATGCCTCGCAACCAGTTGCCGGGAGTGCAAAGACTTCGACAACTGCTTCGGCTCAGAGGAAGGCGAAGGCCCGCTCATACGGTCCAAGGGCAGGCTCGGCTTGGATTAGGAGTGGCTTCCGTCAGCGGTGCATGGCCGCCGGATATTAACCACAACTAACTGAAGTCCACAGGCATTTTCCGCGGCGGCGTGTTTCGGAAGACGGGATATTCATCGCAGCCGAAACCGCGGGCGAGCACGCAACAAACGTTCCAGTCAAGTTCGCGTCGGGGGCGGAGACGGCCCAGACGATGCTCACATTAATCGACCACAGCTCAAAGGTAGTCGGGCCCGATCGGTCGTTGCAGTCGAGCTTCCTCCGCAAGCGCGCGGCCCGACGCTCAAACAGGCCAAGCAACGCAAGGCACCCACCACCAGAGCGATGCCCGAGGTCGTAAAGCCGCACGCAGGGATTCGAGAAGTTGCTGAACGATTGTACGGCGGCTCGCCTACCTTAGCAACTGAGAACTCAGTCAGAGACACCTGTAGCTGAATAGAGGCCTGCAGTAACAGGTCGGCGCGATGTGCCCGCACACAGACGAGGGAGGTGGGCGTCATCAATTCTGCCATATTTCCCGTTGAGCAGGGCAGTGGCGTCTTCCACTCCAGTATCGAGATGCGCCACACCGCGCGCCACCAGCAGCCGAACTTCGCTGCCAGTTCAGCTGCAAGCGTCGACCCGTTCGAGATCGTTGCAGCGGACCAGAGGTCCGAGAACGCCTGTTCCAAGCCAACCTCAGCATTCGCGAGAGAGCCAATGAACGAAGCAAGGATTACTGAACTACTTGACCAGGAGGGGATCCGCGACTGCCTCTATTGGTACTGCCGTGGAATAGATCGCGCCGACGAGGCCACGCTGCGTAGCTCGTATTGGCCCGATCCCATGACAATCACGGTGCTTATTCTGGCTCCGCCATGGACTTGATCCAGTTTGCGATCGGTGCCTTCAAGACCAGACCGCGGAACGCCCACCAGATCGCGAACATCCTGATTGAGTTCATCGGCCCGGCAGCGGCTGCGGTCGAGAGCTATTTCACCGCGCTACAACGCGGACTGGACGAGGCCGGCGCCATACATCAAGTGCTTCTCTGCGGACGCTACTGCGACTTATTTCAGAAGAGGGCAGGGGAATGGCGGATTGCGGAACGTACTGTCGTCTACGATTGGGTCGAGGACCAGACCCCGCCAGCGGCCTCCGAGTCGGAGCGGTTCGGACCCCGGCGGCCAATCGGAGCATCGCATCCAGAAGACCTGATCTACGTGCTCAAGAAAGCCTGCACTTCTTCGGAGCTATGAGAGTGTACTTCATATGAATGTAATGCTTGAACGCTATACTTCCTATAGTAACCGTGTATTTACGGCCTGTTATAACTTGAACCCTTTGCACTTGGAGGCGTTTTGCTCGTCCTGTCTGAGGAGGAGCCATGCTGACGGACGCACAATGGGCGATGCTGGAGCCTTTGGTGGAACAGTGCCGTCCGAAGGGCAAGACCCCACCGCGGGATCTGCGCCGGACACTGGATGCCACATTCTCTGGCGGCATGAGAATGGTGCTCAGTGGCGGGCGTTCCCGCTGAACTGGGTCCATGGTGGCGGGCCGCTCAGACCTTCATCCGCTGGGCGCGCCTGGGCGTCTGGGAGCGTTTGCTCAACCTGGTGCAGGAGCGCGGCATCCAGCTTGGCATGACCTTCCTCGACGGCACCAGCGTGCGCGCGCACCAGAAGGCCGCGGGAGCGCGTCGACAAGGGGCTCTCAAGCTCAACGAGACGAGCGTGAAGCCCTTGGTCGCTCTCGTGGCGGCGATGGCACCAAGGCTTGCGTGATCGCCGACGCTCTCGGACGCGCCATCGCGTTTCGCCTTGCCCCGGGTCAGGCGCACGAGCTGCCTGACGCCATTCCGCTGCTCGCCTCTCTGCCGGGGGACCGAACTGGGTGGTGGCCGATCGTGGCTCTTCCAGTCACAGCTTCCGCGAGTACATCTGGAGCCTCGGTGCGAGACCGGCGATCCCGGCCAAGCCGAATGAGGCGCCGGTCGCCTGTCCGGACAGGGTTTACAACAATCGCAATGTTGTCGAGCGGCTCTGGGCCAGATTGAAAGAGTGGCGGGCTGTTGCAACGCGCTACGAAAAGACCGCCTCATCCTTCATGGGCCTGCTCTGCCTCGCCGCAGCAATCGACTGGCTCAAGAACTAACAGGCCGTAGTTCCGTCACCATTATTGATCCGGCTTGGGTACTCTTGAAATCTGCGGCGGAGGAATCCAGTTTGGCGGGATGAAACATGTCGACATGCGCAAGCTGCCAGCAGCCGCGCAAGAGGAGCGCCGCCGGCAGGTCGTCGGACTGCGCGAGAGCGGCCTGACGTATGATGCCATTGCCGCGCAGGTGGGCCTGACCCGCACCGGTGTGTTCGATATCTGCCGCCGCTTCGCCGAGCAGGGCCTGGCGGGATTGGCCAGTGGGCCGCGGGGGCCAGCACCCGGCACAGGACGGTTTCTCGAGGCCGAGCAGGAAGCCCAGGTCCGCGCTCTGATGAGCCGGCACACGCCCGACGAACTCGACCTGCCCTTCGCCCTGTGGAGCCGGGCGGCGGTGCGGATGCTGATCGAGCGGCAGTGTGGGATCCGGCTGGCGGTGCGCACCATCGGCACCTATCTGGCGCGGTGGGGCTTCACGGCCCAGAAGCCGCTCCGGCGCGCCTATGAGCAGTCGCCGAAGGCGGTGCGGCGCTGGCTGCGGCAGGACTACCCGGCCATCGTGGCGCAAGCCAGAGCCGAGAAGGGCACGATCTTCTGGGGAGATGAGACCGGCCTACGCTCGGACGATGTGCGCGGCCGCAGCTTCGCTCCACGCGGCCGGACGCCTGTGGTGCGCCCCAGCCACAAGCGCGCGGGGCTGGGCCTGATCTCGGCCGTGACCAACAAGGGCGAACTGCGCTGGATGGTGCTCGAGGGCGCCGTCAAGGCCCCGAGCCTGATCCGCTTTCTCGCGCGGCTGATCCAGGAGGCCAGCGGCAAGGTATTCCTGATCTGGGACAACCTGCCGGTTCATCGGGCCCGGGCGGTGCAGGACTGGTTGGCCGCGCGTACGGAGCAGATCGAGGTCTTCTCCCTGCCATCCTATAGCCCTGAGTTGAACCCGGACGAGGGCCTGAACGCCGACCTGAAGCAGGCTGTGACCCGCAAGCCGCCCGCCCGCAGCAAGCCCGAACTCAAGCGCACCGTCATCAGCCACATGCGCCGGCTCGCCAAGTTGCCCGACCGGATCCGGAGCTACTTCGGGCATCCATCCTTCCGCTATGCCGCGTAGTTCAAGATCACCCAAGCCGGATCAATAATGATGATGGCCCACTGTGCCGGAGTGACGAACACTATTCGCCTCGGCACCGCCGTCTGCGTGCTGCCGCTTTATCAACCGCAGTGCCTTCTCTCCGAAATTGGCTTTGCCGATATTGTTTCGAGCGGCCGCCTTGAGCTCGGCGTCGGTTCTGAATACCAGCAGTTCGAGTTTGAGCGGTTTGGCGTCAATGTTGATGAAGCGCGAGCCGTATTCTTGGAATACTTGGACATCCCTCTCAAGGGTTTGCAGCAGAAGGTATTCGAGCACAATGGCAAATACGAGAAGTTACCTCTGACGGCGATTTCGCTGCGCACTATCCAGAAGCCGACCTCGCCGATTTGGATCGCCACCGCGTCCGGGCGCAGCATGAGCCGGGCTTATCGTGAGGGACACCATCTATTCGTCACGGCATTCCACAACGGCTCGGAGAGCTTAAGCACCCTGCGAAAAATATCGAGGAAGCGGCGGCTTGCGAGGGAAAGAACATCACTGACTCCAAGATATCGCTTTTCCGCTGCTGCTATGCCAGCGATAATGACGCGGAGATCACGAGCTATCTCGATAACGCACGCTTCCAACGCCGACTGTCTGGAGCACTGCATCAGCGCCGCCAGCAGAATCAGGATGGTTATGTGCTGCAGGAAACGCCGGCGCAACAGGACATGTCCTTTGGGGCCATGCGCGCGAACCTGCCGATCGGAAGTGTGAACCGAGTGATCGATCGCCTTCTGGAAGAGATGGACATCCTAAAGCCCAACCAGATTACAATTCCGACCCAGCTGGGAGATTTCGATCAGATGACTATGCTCCGACAGATCGAACTCTGGGGAGATAAGATCATCCCCGCAGTCAATAAATCTATCGGACATGGGAGCACCTTTGCCACAGATTGAACTGAGAGACTGTTGAACAATTTTGTTGCTCGATGTAAGCTCGAGTTTGGCCAATCAGGCGGCATGGCAAAGTGCGTATAGCAAGCATCGCTGAAGCGCGCGTGAGGGTTTTGGCATTTTGCGCCGGCGCCGGGACGTGAGTAAACCCGTTTCGCGCCAGATGTTCTCCCGCACCGCAGCCAGAGTATCCGCAAACGTCGGATGAGACTTGCGGTACCAGCTGTCGGTCCAAACAGCCGTGCGGGTGCGCTGACCGAGTTGGGCCGCCAGAAGGGTTATGATCGAGAACAGGCCGAACAAGCAGGGCGTCGTGCGGGCGACAGCACGGTCCGACCATTGCCGCTGGGTCTCCACGCCCAGATGGGCGCGCGCCTCCTGGAAGGTGACCTCGAGCTGCCAGCGCAGGATGAACCAGCGGATGATCGGCAGCGGGTCGCGCTTCGGATCGGTGCACAGCAACGCCTGGGGCGAGAAGCGCCCGAGCGGATCGCAGCAGCACCCAGCGGATCGGCACGACGGGCTTTCCGCTATGGCACCACACCGCGGTCGCAGAGCAGAATTCGATCACACGGTCTCCGTCGCCATACCAGCCCGGCACTGTGACGCGGCGCCAGCCGGTGCTCGTCCGCTTCAGCACATCAGACAGGTTCGGCAGGCGTGCTCCTTTGCTGCGCGGCCGGCCCTTCGTCCCCGGCCGGCGCCGTGGGGCCGGCTCATAGAGGGCGGCATCCAAGCGAAGCCGGGTGATGCAGATCACGCCGCGGCGGGCCAAAGCCGCCAGTAGCTCCAGAGCGGCAAAACCCATGTCAGCCACCAGCACCAGCTCGCGTTCGGGCAGCCAGCGCCGAACCTGCAGCACCATCTGGCGGGCCCAGTCGGTCAGCTTTTTGTGCCGCTGTCTGCGCTCACGGCAGTACCGCTCGGAGGGTGCCAGGGCGGTGAGGAACGGCAGAGCCCATGTGCGGGCCGCCCATGGGATCGGAGCCAGGAGCATGAGGCTGAGCCAGCGCAGGCCCGAGGCCTTGACGAAATGAGCATCCGAGGAGCGCACCGGATCGCGGTAGATGCCCTTGGCCTTGATGCGCTTGCCGCGGCGGCGCTCGATGGTGTCGTCGAGACCGAGAATGACCGGACCCGCCGGGACAAAGGCCTGGATCAGCAGGCCCAGCAGCAGCCGGGCCGCTTCGCGCCCACTCCAACGGGCCCGGCTGAGCACGCGATGGTCGTTGACGAAGTGGCGCTCGCGGCTGAGGCCGCAGATGCGCAAGATGCTGGTCACGGTGCGCTTGCCGGGCGCCAGGATGGCCCCGACGAGCAGGATTTCGGCATGACGCCACGTCCGGTGGCA
>NZ_QDGA01000046.1 GCF_003347665.1 Microvirga calopogonii | reverse complement strand
TTATTGATCCGGCCCTCATTATCTTGAAGGAGGCCGAGATCGGTCCAGATTGATCGGCATGAAGCACGTGGACATGCGCAAGCTGCCGGCGGCGGCGCAAGAGGAGCGCCGGCGTCAAGTGATTGGGCTGCGGGAGCGCGGGCTGACTTACCGGGCGATCGCGGCTCAGGTTGGGCTGTCGCCAACCGGGGTGTTCGACATCTGCCAGCGGTTCGCGACGGAGGGCGCACAGGGGCTGGTGAGCCAGCCGCGCGGGCGCAAGCCGGATGAGCAGCGGCTGCTGAATGCGGCCCAGGAGGCCGAGGTTCGGCGCCTGATCTGCCGGCACACCCCGGACGAACTGGACCTGCCGTTTGCCTTGTGGAGCCGGGAAGCGGTGGGCGCGGTGATCGCGCAGCGCTGCGGGGTCGTGCTCGCCGTGCGGACTGTGGGCAAATACTTGGCGCGCTGGGGCTTCACGGCGCAGAAGCCGTTGCGGCGTGCTTACGAACAGAACCCGGCCGCAGTGCGGCGCTGGCTGCGGCGAGAGTATCCGGCGATCGTCGCGGCGGCCCGGCAGGCGCGCGGCACCATCTTCTGGGGCGATGAAACCGGCCTGCGCGCGGACGACGTGCGCGGCCGCGGCTATGCCCCTCGGGGCCGGACGCCGGTGGTCCGGGTCTGGTACCGGCGTGCTGGACTGAGCCTGATCGCGGCGGTAAGCAATCGCGGCGCAGTGCGCTGGATGATTGTCGACGCGGCGGTGAACGCCGCAACCTTGATCCGTTTCCTGCACCGCCTGATCCGCGATGCTAAGCGCAAGGTGTTCCTGATCCTGGACCGGCTGCAGGTGCACCGGGCCGCCCAGGTTCGCGATTGGCTCAGCGCGCATCGGGCGAAGATCGAGGTCTTCTATCTGCCCGCCTATAGCCCGGAGCTGAATCCGGAGGAGGGCCTGAACGCCGACCTGAAGCAGGTTGTCACCCGCAAGGCGCCCGCGCGCAGCAAACAGCAGCTCAAGCGGGCAACCGTCAGCTACATGCGTAGGCTGTCCAAATTGCCTGCCCGCGTCAGAAGCTACTTTCGCCACAAACCAGTCCGCTACGCCGCATGATGAACATCAAGACAATGAGGGCCGGATCAATAACATAGCACTAGCTCGCAGACCGAGCTACTGTAGAGCCTTAGGTCGCCCGGACAACGGGTTCGGGGAATCGGAGCGGCAGAAGTCGGCTCTGCCGCTCCGGAGGTAAATGCTGCCTCAACGAAGGCTCAGTTCTTCCCGTCAAGGGCCTCATAGAAAGCGGCAAGTCTGTCTGAGATCTCGACATAGAACGGTCCGTTCCACTCTTGAACCCACTTCGGGGCGTTGAGGGTGAAACGGAAATCGTCCGTGTTGTGCTGATCGTCCTGTAACTCGAGAGCCTTCTGGCGCCCCATGGCGATGACTTCGGCTGTGATGTCCCAGGTCGTGTCGCCTTGGGGGTCAACCACCATAGTCTGATCACCAACCCACACTTGCGGCGTAAATTCTGCCACCACCGTTGGGGCATCCTTGGGCATCATCAGCCGGGCCAACTTGATCTTTCAATCATCGAACTCGACAGCGTTCTGGACGATGTAGTCGAACGGGATCAGGGTCAGCAGCGTATGACTGGTGTCGGGCTCGTCCTCCTCGAGAATGACATGACCGCCGACGGCTTCGATCCGGGGCCGGATTTCGTCGGCATAAGCTTTGAGTTGCCGCAAGACGGTTTCCCGATCGCTCTCATTGTCACGGCCATAACCAATTTCGATGGACGGGCAGGCAAACTTCCGGCCTTCATAAAGGCAGCTGTAGGCCATGTGTGGCCAGAATCCATTGGGAAGCTCAATGCCATCCTCGCCGATGAACCGGCTCTCCCTCTCCGTCAGCGGATAGAAGAACCCGTTCTCATCAACACTCCACTCCAGCCCGAGCTTGCTGAACAGGCGTGGTCCCGCGTGCGCCACTTCGCAACACCCATTGGTCGTATAAAGCAGGCCTCCCGCATAGTCGTCAGCATCATCGGTGCACCATTTCTGAACCGGGGGAAGGTCCGCAGTATCCTCGGATTCGTCGCCCTCGTTCTGAGCCTCTTCGAGTTTGGCCGCAACCCAATCCCAGTATCCCCAGCGCGTGTCGCCGTTCTCGACTTCATACTTCCAGTCCTCGGACGGAAAGTCGGGGTGATCGTCCCAGACACTGTCAATCTGCCCGATCAACTCAGCTGCACCTGGGTGAACCGTGTCGGGTTGCGGCTTGACTGCCGCATCGGCAGCAGGCTGGGTTTGGCGCTTCGGCTGCGTTGCCCGGGAGGCCGCGCCTGACAGAGCGCCGAGGACTTCACGAAGGAGCGGCAGCGGCACCCGTAGCGTGTCTGTCGACGTATAGAGGTATTCTTCGTGCGGTGCGTCGAAATATCGGCTGATAATCTCTTTGTTAGAGAGCTTGGTGAGATCGTCACCAGCGTCTGCGGGGTTGCCGGGACTAAACGTCCGGTCGTTGAACAGACTGGACCGGCAGTAATCGGCGACCTCGGCATCGAGAGCTTCTTGTGTTGCCATCACATAGAGGTTGTCTCCATGCTTGTGGCTGACCTGCCCGATGAACAGCGGGATCTCGATGGTCTCGGATGCGCCGATGCCGTCGAGACTGGCCTGAAGCGGCTGGATACGATCGTCCAGCAGCCGCGACAGATTGAGAAGGTGTCCGTAGGGCGTGGGACCGAAGAGCTCAGCCCGCTCCTCGGCGACCATCTGCTCGACGAAGGCCTGGTTTATTGCATAGGCCGAGTTAGCGAGGGGATCACGAACCACGATGATCGTCTCACCCGACGGCAAGGCGACTTCCCCGATGGGCTCGGCCAGCAGCGGGTTGAGATCGCCCGCTTTACCGGCAGCGGTAAGTTCGTTTTGGTTGTGGTAGCCGAACGCGGCGGCAGCAATTTCCAGGGATTGATGACGCTTGCAGGGGATACCGCGGGACTTGAGGACTTTCTCAAGACGATCAAGATGGACGGATAGGGTTTTCATAAGCTGTCTCCTTCAGGGCAGCCGGCATGCTCTATCGAGACGGGGGTTCCATTGACCGCGAGCCGGCTGCCGCAGGATGCAGCAGGGTTGATCGCAGGGTGAGGTTGGACAGGATTCGCCTGCGGCCGAGAGCGGGCCGCGAGAGACAAGGTCTCTTTGGAACCGGCGGGCTTACCTGAGGCCCGTAAGGGATCGAAGGCCCCTTCGGCACGGTCGCTATGGCCGTGGCGGAGAGGTCATCACCATTGTTTTGGGGTCTAGTCCATCTTTTGAGCGATAGACAATCTAAGCGCTGAAGTTAGCTTAGTAAGCCTATTTTGGGGGGAAGCGATGCCGAGGTTTTTGAAAGATGGTGAGATCTTAGAAACAGTTAAGGAGGTAATCCAGGGTGGGCTCGACTGTAGGCTTGCAGTTGCGTACTGGGGGAATGGCGCTGCAGAGAAGATTGGCATTGAAAACGCAGAGGGTGAGAAGGTTCACATCATCTGTGACCCCTGGGGCGGGGCGTGTAGCAAAGACGAACTTCTTTCCCTTTCACGAAATCCTCGAGTCAAGCTACGCCACCTGAAGGACCTGCACGCCAAGGTCTACCTGACGTCAAAAGGCGCTGTGGTCGGATCGGCAAATGCCTCAACAAAAGGACTCGGGAAGTCAGACGGACAACCCATCAATCATGAAGCCGCCGTTCGGTTCGAAACTAATGAGGACTGTAGCGAATTGCGTGACTGGTTCGACAGCAAGTGGAAGGCGGCGCTCCCTCTTGTTGAGCAAACAATCAAGACACTTCCAGCTCTAAAGAAGTCACCTCCAGCACCAAAGATCCTGAAGCCGACTGTTCTTGAGCTGATGGAGATCGATCCAGATTGGTTCAGAGAAAACCGAGTTCGGCTTGTCGTTTACGAAGACGAAGATGCCTCTCAGGAGGCTCTCGATCTTTATGAAAAGACAGCCAGTGAAGTCTATGACAAGGACACACTAGCGGCGTATGACAACGAAGATTCCTGCCCATATTTTGAGATTGAGCCCGGCTGGTCGATTGACACCTCCGAGATTATTGTTTGCTTCTCATACTCCGAACGCAAGAAACCTGAATGGGCAGGGATCTGGACCCTTAAGGACGAGGAGCCTCGCACTGATAAGAACGTGACGATTGTCTTTCTCGACGCCCATAATAATCACCGGAAGGTACGCGATCTAAAGTTACCGGCATCGGAGAGGGCTCTGATTGCGGAGAAGATCGATGCTTACGTTCGGGCGACAGACTTCAGCAAGGATCAATTCGGGGAGTTGATCGATATGAATCTTGCTGACTTCTGGAAAGGTCCGCTTCCGGAGCATCCTTGGTTTCTGAAATTCGATCCAGAAGCCAGAAAGCGAATTATCAATTTTGCAGATAAGCAGGATCGAAACGTCGTGAAAATCTTTGTTGGAAGAATAGGAGCCGGGCAGCGGCCAAACTTTCGCTTCCAGTTCAGAGACGGTGTGAAGGATTATGACGGGAAGACTTACAAAGCGGGAAAGTTCGAAGAGCTGAAGGGCGGTATCAAGAATCCTAAGAACCTCGTTGAGTTCCGTCGAGCGTGAATAGGAGAGACGTGTGAGCCGTATCCTAACTTTGGCGATATTGATCTTAGGCACCATGACGCCAAAAGCCTTTGCTGAAACCTCCTGGCAGCGAGATACTCGGCGTCTATGTACTTCAACTCACCAAGAGGCATGTTGGATCAAATCAGGTGCTGCGCTTTGTGATAAGGACCAGATGCGTTGTGACAAGCCTAACTTTGGCGATATTGATCTTAGGCACCATGACGCCAAAAGCCTTTGCTGAAACCTCCTGGCAGCGAGATACTCGGCGTCTATGTACTTCAACTCACCAAGAGGCATGTTGGATCAAATCAGGTGCTGCGCTTTGTGATAAGGACCAGATGCGTTGTGACAAGCTGCCGGATCATGCTCCTGCCCGCATCATTGGCTATGGCGGGGGCCGCTGGAATGTCCAGACAGCCTATGGCACCGGCTGGGTATCAGAGCGAATGATCATGATGGACTGCCGCTTCATGTCGCCGCCGCATCGGTGTGCGGGAGGCGCGCAGTAGCCATCAAAAGCTTCTCAGCACCATTCGGCACGTGGCGGCGCGACCCTTCCCCTCGGTGCGCCGCCAATCAAAACAGGTCGTTATAACGACTATGCGGCTGCGGTGCCCTCTGCCGACCTTCCGGGGCGAGGAGCGCTGGCCAGGTGCTGCTCGATGAGTTTGCGCGCTTCTGTGTCGGTGACCTGGTTCACCGCTGCGACTTCCTTGATCATATAATCCAGAGCGCTCTCGAAGATCTGCCGTTCGCTGTAGGATGCCTCTTCCTGCTGCGGACCACGGTTCAGATCCCGCAGAACCTCGGCAATGGCTGTCAACTGACCAGTCGCGATGCGCTCCTGAAGGTCGGCCGCACGGCGGTTCCACATGCCGCGCTTGGCACGAGCCTTTCCACTCAGGATTTCAAGGGCCTGTTTGACGACGGCCGGCTCAGACAGCTTTCTCAAGCCGCTGCTTTTCGCTTTGGTGACGGGGATACGGACCGTTACCTTTCCTGAGTCAAGCGAGAGCACAAGGAGTTCAAGTTTGAACCCCGCAACTTCCTGTTCTTCAATTCCTGTGATGAGGCCAAGGCCATGGCCCGGGTATACGACCGTTTCACCGGCTTGGAAGCTTGCAGCATTGTGCTTCGTCGTCATTTAGAAACTTCTCCTTGAGCCACAGGCCATGCTCCATCTGAGATGACTTGTGTCGCAGACGTCGAACTCACTACGCGCACGTGTGGAGCGTAGATGGTCAGAACTCGATATCTTTCGTGCGGTTCCCGCATATCGGCTGCCCGCCTCTGCAGTGCAAGAGGCCTCAATCAGCAATGCTTAACGTGTCCTAAGTTGGACCTGCTGCCATTCCGCAGTCTCATCCTCATCTGCCGGATGCCAGCGTCTAAACGCAACCAGAAGAGGATAGAACCTGTTGGTTAACGCCGTGTTTACGAAATCGGCTGAGGCCTCTCGCCAGAGTAAGGAGGCTTGAGCCCCGCCCTCTGACGGGCCAAGCGGCGAAGCTCCTGACAACCTGCATCGAGGCTCGCTCCTGGCGGATTGATGTGTTTGTAGGTGTCCCAAAAAGCCTTCCTGCCCTCGGGTGAGCGATCGATCCCAGCAAGGATCTCCAGTTGCCCGACCGTACTGACCGCCCGGAGGACTTTCTCGATCGAATGTTCCGGCGGTGCTTTCCTGCGCTTGCCCGGCATATTGGCCTCCTGATCGGCATTGAAACTACGAAAAATTTGCAGATAATCGCCTCGGTCCCAGAACCGGAGAGAACTGGCGTGCAGATGATGGCGGCAATCATGAGCGAGGGCATTCCTGGCCCGTTCATGCCCTTCGTGCGCCCGAAATCCACTCGTCTCGCTCGAATAGTGGCGCCGCGCGCCCGGTGAAGCGTCCTCGCTGAGCATTCTCGGGGCGCATGCGCCCTGCCCGCGGCGTCCAGTCTAGCCATGATCCCGTCCGCCCTCTTGCGAGGGGTGGATCAGCGCACCTTCGAGAGAGCGAGCCATGACCATTTTCTACACGAGCGACACGCATTTCCGGCACAAGGCCGTTTTGCACTTTGACAGCCGCCCCTTCATCACCATTGAGGAGATGGAGGAGGAGATCATCCGGCGCTGGAACCAGCGCGTCCGGCCCACCGACACCGTGTGGCACTTGGGTGACTTCGTATGGGGCAAGGGCCAGCAGGCCGCAGCCATCCTCTCGCGCCTTAATGGCCAGAAGCATTTCGTGTGGGGCAATCACGATCATTCGACCGTGAAGCGCCTGCCGGAGTGGGTATCCTCACAGCCCTATGCAGAAATCCGGGACGGTCAGGATTTTGTCGTCCTGAGTCATTACGGGCACCGGGTCTGGAACAAGGCCCACTATGGCGCCTTCCATCTGTACGGTCATTCCCACGGCTCCCTGCCTCCGCAGGGGCGCTCCCATGATGTGGGGACGAATGTCTGGGACTATCGGCCGGTCGTACTGGCAGAGGTGAAGGAGCGGCTGTATGCGCTTGGCCTGCTTGAAAGCTATGGCATCCACCACGGGTAGGAAACGAGAGCCGGTGATTAAAACAGGCTCCACACGATTGGCGGCGCCCCTCCTGACGCCGCTAATCAAAGCGTGCTCGCCTGCGAGGGGCCGAGGCTTCGGCCCGCCCAGAATTCGGGGCGGAAGTGGCCTACTATGCTCAACCTGAAGTCATGCTGATGGCTGCGTAGAGTCCAAGCCATCAGCCTCCTGAACAATCGGCGCTGTTCAGGAGAGGCCGTTCGTTGAATCCGCCTTCGCGAGGCCCTGGCTCAGGCAGGGCTGTTGTCAGCTGGCATTCCGTTTGCGGGTGGCTGCCGCCTTTTTCGCAGAGGCTGAACGGGCAGCGGCAGGACGTGCGGCCGAGGCTGCTCCGCCACGAGCGCCACCCTTTTTCGATGACGTGTTAGTGTCCGCCTTGCCACGGCCGGAGCCGCTCTTGTTGCCACCTCCAGTCTCTTTGTTGACGGTCGCCCAGGCGCGCTTTTCGGCTTCCTTCTCTGGAACGCCACGCTTCTCGTAGCCTTCTTCGATATGCTCAGCTTGGCGCTTCTGTTTCTCGGTATAGCTGGACTTGTCACCGCGGGGCATGAACCAACTCCTTAAGCTTCACTATGGATGGGAACGCGAAATCCGCGATAGCGGTTCCTGTTGGCATGGGTGCTCGCGTTGCTTCAGACCTCAATCTATGCGGGCGCTGCAGGTCGCTAGCATCGAGCTGGCTGCCGGTGGGGCGGGTCTAGCGCTCGCCCATGCGCTTGAGTTCTCAAGCACGTGGCCGCCGCCTCTTCCTCTTTCCGGGCGTTTGGACTGTAGCAGCCAGCCGATTAGAGGGATTTCATGAGACAGGATTGAGCCAACGTTCACGGCTCGTGGACTGTGTGGTGCATCCTCAGAAGCAGTCAGGCAGCCAAAGCCAGTTCTGGACGGGAAGAGGTCTCGGCCTCGTCGTCCTCGCAGGCGAAGGCGAGCACGCTTTCGTCATGAAGCTGCTGCCAATCGATCTCTCCTGCCTCGAGGAGCTCGCGCATCTGCTCACGGGCGCGGTGCAGCCGTGCCTCGAAGGGGCTTAAGGGGACGGGCATTCTCAGATCGAGAAGCGCCGGGGGATGGCGGTTCTCGCCGGCCGGAGCCTGTAGGGCTTCTACCTGCTTCCGATACCAGTCAGTCATGATCTGGGCGAGGAACTGGTTGGTCTTGCTGATCCCGGCTTTCCGCGCCTCGACGCGCGCCTTGGTGCCATAGGCCTGGGAGTCTACGGTGGCGACGCGAGGATGATGGCGGAGTTCGGCGGCTCCGACCCCTTTGAGGCCGAAGAGGTGGAGTTGGATGGGTGTCCCGCGCAATTCGCGATCCAGCGTCTCGATGACCTGCAGGATGCCCTGGGGCCCGTGGAGGTGCCGTCGGCACATAGAGCCGACACCAACGATCGGGAAGCCTGAGAGGTCGGGCATGCGCTCCAGGCAGCGGACGTAATCCTCCGGCAACCAGCCCTGCAGGACAGGCATCAAGCGGTTCAGGATGCCGCGTTCTCGGGCACCCCGGATACAGGCCCGATTGAGGTCGACCGTCCCGGAGATCCGGTCCAGAACCAGATCTCGGTTTCGGGCAATCTCCGGCTCGACGCAGAGGTCCATTGAAGCGAACCAGCTCCAGGGGTATGCCGCGCCAAGGTCGAGATACTGGTCGACTGTCCAGCCAAAGCCCCTGTACCGGCTCGCAGCGACAAAACCTGCGCTATCAAGATATGCTTCTAAACCATTGAGAAGTTTGAGGTTGCTGGTCCTGAAGCCGTACCAGACGGGGATACCTTTGGCGTCCCTTTTCCAGATCGACAGGGCATTGGCACTGATCAGGACCGGCGCATTCAGGGATCGGGCAGCGTCGATCAGTGGCCCTCTCATCACATGAGGGAGGCCGAGCAAAAACTTGAGCATGGGTTCTTTGTCCGGAATGGCGGGGATTGTCAGTCCGCAACGGGCAAAGAAAAAGGACCGGCGAAATACCGATCCTTCTGGATATTCAGGATGTTAGCAGCTTTGGCTAAAGCAATGTCTTAGTGCGAATGGCGCTTGTTGTACCATTCGTTCGCCTTCAGGGCCGCAAAGCCGAGCAATACGACAATGCCAGGCATTACGACCGAAACGATCAGTGTCTGTCCAGTCATTGCTTCAAGCCTCCAAGAGCCATTCTTGCAAATATATGTAACATCACGGCAGCGAATGTCCAACCCGCGGCGATGGGTAAGAGTTGCACGAAATCGGCACCGTTTGCGAAGCCGCCAATGTTATAGAGATACCCAGCCAGCGGAGTGGCGATGCCGACCGTGAAGCAGGCCGTCGATGCGCGATCGAAGGCATTGGCGAGGAGCCGTTGCCGCTCGTTGTAGATCAGGCTCACTGCAGAATACCTCCTCGTAAGCGCGGTGTCGCCGTCAAAGCATCAGTACCTTTTGGGGTTTGATCTCTCTCAGGCTTACAATCCGGGAGAGACCAGAAATTCAGGCAACCTTGCTTCCGGACTGCGCAGCAATCGTAGCGAGAGCTGCCTCGGCCCCTTGCTGCAGACGCAGATCGGCCAACTGCTGGCGAAGGCTCAGGTACAGCGGCCGGAAGGCAGGGCCTTTCTCTTCGACAAGGTCGGCCAGGATGTTCACGGCTTTGAGGAGTTTCTCCTCGGTGATCGGTCCCCGGTCGTGGTTCAGCCAAGCCGTCATGGTGCGTACTCCTTACAAACGAGGAGGCACACTGCCGCGATCATCTTGCTACAAGGTTAAGCTTGCCCGAAGCTTGTAGAGGGCTTCCGAGCTATCGGGAGAGGCCCCATCGGCGCCACCTTCGCACAATGCTGATGCAGTAACGAAATTGGCGGGGAAAGGGGGCTCCCATGTGCAAGAGACAGGTTGAGAGGCGGCCGGCACCGCCGAAACCGTGCAATGACAACGAACCACGCGGTTACAAGCCATTCGTGCCGAGGCGGCCGATCGCCTACCGTACGGGCATTCTGGCGGCAGCTTTAGAGCGGACGGAACGTGTCAGGCTGGATGTTCTGGCTGCTGGCGTGGTGACGATCCAGGGACAGGGTGCAAGGCCAAAAAAGAAGCGCCCGTCGTCTCAGCGGGCGCTTTAAGGATCCGGCCGTAGGGGCAGATAGACCGGTTCTGGCCACTCAATCAGGTTCGTTCGCCGCGGTCAGTCGGGTAGAAGACAATTCTCGTAAGATGTTTCGCCGGGCATATCGCGACTGGGCGGCCCATAAAATTGCCACGGTTGAACGGCCAAGGTCGGCTTGTGCGGTTTCAGCCTCCTTGAGCCGCATACGCCCTGGCTGAGGATCCACCCGATTTCCTTGGCCGGGGCTCAACCGCCCTCAGCCGGAGGTCTGATGAGACCCCTCGGTGCGGGCGTTTTGCTGTCCGCCGAGCGATAAAGGCTCTGTTAACCATCCTCAGCCACGATTCTTTGCCTGATCAAGACTGGGGGAAATGGCATGAATGTCGTGGTTTTTGCATCCCGCAAGGGCGGTTCTGGGAAGAGCACCCTTGCCGCGCATCTGGGGAGCTATATGGCCGAGAATGCTCGTCCGACGCTGCTGATTGATGCGGACCCGCAGGGGTCGTTGGCCCTTTGGCACCGGGTCCGGGGCTCACGGGATCTTCCGCTCCACGTTGGCACCAAGCACCTTGCGGCCACCCTGGCGAAGGCGCAGCGCGCCGGGGCTGAATGGGTCCTGATCGACACGCCGCCGAACGCGGAAGCCCCCGTGGCCGAGGCAATCTGGCACGCGGATCTGGTCGTGATCCCGATGCGTCCGGGGCTGTTCGATGTCGACGCCGTGCAGGCCACGATCCAAATGTGCCGTGAACTCAAGAAGCCTTATGCGGTGGTGATCAACGCTGCGCCGGCCAAGAACGGCTCGGAGGATCCGATGGTTGTGGATGCACGCGGGGCGATGCAGGCACTCGAGGTTCCAACATGGGCCGGTCAGATCACCCATCGCCCTGAGTTGTCGCTCTCCCTGGCCCATGGAGCTGGTGTTAACGAGGCCCACTCCGGATCGGCGGCATCGGAGGAAATCGGCAGCCTCTGGCGGGCGCTCACAAGGAGCTTTGAGGCGATGAAAGCCATGTCGGGCATCCAGGCTCAATCCGCTTAGCGAGCTGATGGGGGCTGCCGAAATGGCCAGTTACAGGGTCTCGTTGTAAGGGAAGCCTTCGGACGCACCGATGAATTTTTCTAGGTGCGTCCATCCAAACCTAACCAAAGACTTCGTGGTAGGTGATCGCCGCAAAGATGAGCGGGACGATGACCGCAAAGATCCACAGCGCGAATGACACGATGATCGTCACTACGACATCGAACACGGCATAGGCGTAGCCGCGGAAAGTGCCAGCCGCCCGTTGCGCCTTGAACTCCTGGATCCGGCCGATCGGCGCGAGCACTGGGCTGACGGCGACGTAGCCCCAACGCTGGAAAAGGGTCTTGAGGCCTGCGGCGACCGCCCCTGGTATGGCCCGGTGATGCTTCCGTAGTCCGCTCCAAGTGTGGAGGACCAGGAAGGTTGGCATGAGGACGTACCAGACTTGGCCAGCCACTTCAGTATATTCGCGGATGTCGGCCCAACCCCACTTGTGGAGCATCCTGCCGACGATCCATGCCATGCCGAACGGCAGGCCGATGCCGAGGACCGCGCCGGCGAGCCATGGTCCGCCTTGGGCCTTCTCCTTCCGGATATCAGAGATGTATTCCGCCGGGACGTCGTAGAAGAAGGCCTTCCCGAACACCCAGGCGAGCCACCCCGCCACGAGCACGGCTCCGATTGCGAGCACGGCCCAGAACCCGCCTTGGAGCGAACTGAGGACGGCATCGCGACCAAACAGGAGGACGAGGAGGATGGCGCCGAGGAGAATCTTGATGATGTCGGCGTCTCGGGATGACATCTCGGCCTCTCAGTCCGCCAGCCACTTGGCGTAAGCGCGCATGTCGATCATCGGGACGGTCGCACTCGCCTGGAGCCTTGCGATCAGCTCGAACAGGAATGCCGTCGCCGGCTTGCCTTCGAGGGTGAAGGCGTAGGACTCATCCTCGCAGCGGCTGAAGTGGCCGTGCGCTGCCACGCATCCGAGATCCAGGCTGCCATCCGGGTCGCCGGCGGCGAGCGCCTGCTGCAGCGGCTGGCCGAAAGGCGTCTTCCATGTGCTCTCGAAAGTCAGCAGTCCACCAAGGATGCGGTGGAGCGGCTTTGGCTTCGCGATGCCGCTTACGTTAGGGACAGGGAGGCTAGTCCGGTACAGACGGCGGACGCTGGCGATCTTGTCCTGGGCGTAGCGAACGTTTTCCACGTCGATCGCCTGCTTGGCCTCGAACACGGCGTAAACGCTCTCGGCAGGAATGATCTTCTGGCCTTCGATCGTGAAGATGAAGGGGCTGTACTGCCGGTCGAACACGACGACGTCGATCTGCTGGCTGAACTTGCCGTTGCTGTCGACGACCGTCGCCCGGGCGACGCTGTAACGCTTGGGCAGGTAGTTGCCCAAGAGTTGAAGCCAGACGTTCTCCGTTGCATCTCCCTTTAGGACGGGATGTCCGAGGAGCGCCCGCGAGTGTTCGAGTTTCTGGTGAATCTCGGTGTGGAGACCGGCGAGGAGATTGGCGAGGTTCCACTCGGTCATTTCACGACCCAGTCCCAAGATGCGGCTGACAGGGCGTTCTTGGCGGCGCTGGCGATCACGGCCTTCTGCATCGCGGTCAACTCGTCGGAAAGGATGTTGTTGGTGTTGGCGGGATCGACGACCCGGGCGAGTGGGAAACGGTCACGCAAGTACGTCAGGCAGGTCACGACTTTGCCGCTAAGGCCGATGCTGTAGGTGTTCCTCAGGGCCTCAATGACGCTGAGCTCAAGATAGAAGGACGGGAAATCCAAACCCTTCTGGTTTCGCCAGAGCTTGAGGATCCGGATCTCATCCCGCCGGCCGCAGTTGCCCACGATGTCAATGTGTCGGGCCACGTTTGTCTTCGTCCAGGTGTCGGCCTTGCTTCGGTAGAGGCTATGGTCCTGGCTATAGCCGTCCTGTCGCTTTGCCGGCACAACGTCGACGTCGAACCCATTCACCTTGACGCCAAGCGACACATTCTGGCGGCGGGGCGTGAAGCCATTGCCCTTCAGATGGTCGTGGAGCTTGTCATAAACCTCTTTAAGGGTTTCCCGGGTCTCGGGCCGTAAGGAGACGAATATGTCGATGTCGGTCCCGCTACGATTAGCCGTCCCTTTGGCGAACGACCCACTCGGGGTGATCGCCGCTAAGTAGTCGGCCCTGAACAATGCCGTTTGATCAGGCGGCAATTGCATTCCCGGGTTCGTGGGCAGTATCCGATTGCGCGGATGACCCCAGCAGGGCTGCCATGAGCCAGGCGACAAAAAGTCTGAGCCAGTTCAGGATCAGCCGCAGATTGTGTCCGGCGGCCACCAGCAGCGCATTCATCGCATCGCCGGCTGCTCCGAGCAGGTGATTGCGTCCCAACCGCCCGTCCGCCTTCATGTGTCCGATCATCGGCTCGATCGCTGAGCGGCGTCTCAGCTCCCGTTTGATCGTCGGTGTGAGGCCACGTCGCTGTCGTGTAATGAACACCCGGTCGTTCTTGGCGTAGTCGTGCCCGCGATAGCCCTGGTCGACGTAGATGCGAGCCGGCTCAACCCCGCTCAGGACCACGACCTGATCGATTGTCGTGCTGAGCGTATGACCATCATACGGATTGCCCTCCAGCGATTTGGAGGCGAGCACGAAGCCTTCACGGTTGGTCACCGCCAGCGCGACCTTGCTGCCGAACTCATACGGCCGGTGCGCCTTGCCTTTGGCGATGCACACCACCTCGGGCGCGTGCAGGCTGTAGAGCTTGTTCTTGCTCGTGCGCTCCTGGGACAGAAGACGCTCCGTCAGGCCGAGCAGAGGAGCAAATCGGCGTGAGAGAACCTCATCCCCGGCGACTTTCCTGGCGATATCGCGATAGACCCGGCCCAAATAGGTCTTCAGCCGCTTCAGTTCGCGGCGCATGCGCCGCATCTGGCGGGCATGGGCATAGCGGCCGACCTGCACGGCGGCGCGTTTGGCCAGACGGGTGTGGGCCTGCCGCAGCTCGAGGCCGTGCCGTTTGGCCTGCCGCACCAAGGCAAGCAGAGCCTTGAGAGAGAGCTTGGCGTCGGTGGGATGAGTGATCGCCTTGGGCTGCACCGTGGTGTCGACGCTGATCCGCTCCAGGCTCGACGACCGCACCGCGCCACTGTCCAGTCCGGCCTGGATCGTCTCAGCCAGCAGTGTCTCCAGTCCGGCGGGTCCGAGCCGCTTGCGCCAGCGCGTCAGTGAGCTGGGATCGCACGGCAGCTCATGCTGGAAGTACTCACAGCCACAGAACCACTGGTAATACGGGTTCTCGATCCAGCGCTGCACCACCGCCTCATCGGACAGGTTGAAGGTGTGCTGGAGATACGACAGCCCCACCATCAGCCGGGTGGGTTTGGCGGGCCGCCCCAGGGGCCGATAGAAGCGGCCGAACTCCTGATCGAACCTGTCCCAGTCGATCAGACTGGCCAGGCGAAAGAGCTCGTGACGGTGATCGAGGATCTGATCGAGACGGCTGCGATAGAGATCGCCGGAACTCGGCAGCGTTGGCTTGGGTCCCATGGAAATACACCAGCTTTGAGCGGGTCAGCACCCAGGAACTGGCATTTTACAATGGTTCGTGACGACGAAGAATCCTTCCGCCCCAACAAGTTGTGGGTTATTCAGGGCCAACTAAGTATTCTCCAGCCCAATTCTGCAGGATAGGCACGAGGATCGTTTTGCAGACGTTGAGGGGGGTGTAGAGGCCGACCGGGATCGTCTCGCGGATAAGGATGTTACGGAGATACTGATCTGGCGAAATCATGAGGGACTGTGGCGGGAATGAGGCATCTCAAGCTACCTGAGGCGGAGGTGCACGCAAGAGCCACATGTTGATTGTCCCCGCCAGACAAAGAAAAGGCCCCTCATGGCGACCGTTCGGTCCCCATCTCTAGTCTGTTGCGGCCAGGTTAGCCGAGGGAGTAGGGCTTCAGACCTTCATCTCGATGCGGATACCGTGAAGGGTCTGGTCGGAGCCGTTGAGCACACGCCCCGCCGGCTGTGGGGCCATGTGAACGACAAGACATCCCTGACCGTCCCAGGATTGAACGGCCTGGATCACATCCCGGTTGGGCGGCAGTTGCGTGCCGTCCGGCGCATAATCGTAGATCGGCGGCTTTATCGCGTCGAACACGAACACGGAGGGCCAGCGATGGTGATGGACGGGTTCCTCGTCGTTCGGTTCGAGGATCACCTCAAGAACCCGGAGCCGGTCGTTCTCGAATAAGACCTTGTGGTGGTCCGGGGCGGCAATCACCGCGTCCAGTGCCGGATCCCAGGTTGATGGGTCGAGACCCGCTTGGTCGTTTGCCATGGCGTTCTCCCTCGTGGAGCCCCCAAGCCCAAGCCAACCAGCCCTAATGTACCAGAGTTCTCAAGCTTCTGGGAGCGGCCGAGACTGCGTGGCGTGATCCGAGGAAAGGTCTCTATGGGATAGGCACGCGCAAAGCGGCTGCGAGTCTCGCATAACGCGCAGTATGGAACGCTGAGCTCCAACCAAGCCGCGAGGCTGTTGCCGTTCTCCCTTTGCACCCCATAAAAGGCTCCGCTTCAGAACAATAAGATGGGTTGAGACATGAAAACCGCAGCAGATTATCGGAAACACGCTGAAGAATGCCGGGTGCTTGCCAAGCAGTTGCCCGAGGGCGAGCAGCGCAATCAGCTTCTGGAAATGGCCCGGACTTGGGACAATCTGGCCAATGATCGGGAGCAACTGGTTCGTCGCCACCCTGAACTCGACACCTCGAAGGACCGGACTAACCCTCGAGCGCCGTAACTCGCAGAAGCCCCGTGTGAAATGAAGTTTCAACAGAGGTCGAGCAACTCTGTAAACCCCTGAGAGATGCGCCAGCTCAGTTCGCTAGGGCATGGGTCGTCATAAACGGGTGCCTTGACTCATCATTTCCGCTCAGGCTGGCTCGCCTTCGGCTGAAGGATAGCACCAGCGTTGGAGTGGCGATTCTCCACCTGCTCGCCCTGTCGGACACCATCACCCTTTATCCGCCCATCAAATAGGAACGGCTGCGTTCCATTCATGCTTGTAGCAGACGGAGCCTGCGATTGTGTGGGCGGTGCCTCTTGAGCAATGGCGGTGGTCGCGGCCAGCGCCAACATAGACGCGATGGCTAGTCTCGACATGACAGGCCTTCCTCTCCGTGCACGGGATCAGCGTAACAATGCGACTCGGCTTCGGTCACTCATGGGGAGCAAATGGGCACCAAGATGATGACCGATTGATGGATCCCACCGATTTTCCTCCTATTAGGATGGGACGCTGGCTGTAGCTAACGCTATTGGCCTGTATAGAATGAAGTTCTCGTATTGCTCGTTTTCCAAGTGGAAGAAAATCGAGCCATTTCTCCGAAATTGACGCTTGTCATAGAAGCTTATAGCGCGGGCATTCTGGTGATTGACTGAGAGCCAAACGCCGTTGATCCCCCGCTTGCTGCAAAAATCGAAGCTATATTCTAGCAACTTGCTCCCGATCCCTCGCCCAATGAAGTGCTCTTGGACATAAAGCGTGGCAATTTCGGCACGGGAGCTCGGATCCGTCGGGCAGGGCGAGTCCAAGAGCAGCCTTACATATCCGACGAGGTGAGCCTTCTCCTCGTAGACTATGAAGACCTGGCTCTCGTCTCCCAGGCGCTCCGCGATCTTCTCCGAGGTATACTCGGCCAGTACGTAGTCGGAGAGAGCGCTGCGCAGACCACTCTTGGCATACGTATGGAGCCAAACTTGGATGGATAGAGCCGCAAGATTGCTTGCATCGGTGGTTGTGGCTACTCGGATCATCAGGTTCATTCCCTACCTAGAGTAGGGATATCCACCCATCGCCGTCTCGGCAACGTCAGCGCCGGAACAGGCAGAAGCATCTGCGGGAATTCCGATGGGCAGGCAAAAGCTTCAGGTCTCAATGGTGGCGGTGGGTGGAGATTGCCTCTTTGATGATAACCAGCTTGCTGAGCTTGGGTGGATCGACGTCCAAACGGTCGGCCCACTCCTCGAGGGCTGAAGCGTAGAGCCGTCCCAGGACACGTGACGGGTCATGCATGCAAGACTTGAGCCTGACCAATTCATCAAGTGCCTGTCTCAGCAGCCTGCGATCCAGCATAGCGGGATGCTCCTCAGTGAAGCATCGGTGAGCCTGCAGTCCCAAGCCGCGGCTGACAAGAGACGCAGAAGGCTTATATCCCTGAAACCTAGGCAAGCTTTCTGCTCAGCTTCAAAGGTCAGGATGGCCCTCCCCTGCTGAGCTCTGACTCGTCGCTCAGACGAATCCCGATGTTCATAGTTGGCTAAAAACTGTGAAGATCGAGGAGAGCGAGGACATGGTTAACAATTCCCTACCTGGCAACCTTTAGGACACCGATTGCGGTTTAAGAGAATCTCCGCACACCAACACGGAGACTTCGATGACCCTGACCCGTTCCCTGATCCGCAAGCTGCGTCGCTCGCTCCTGATCTCAGTCCTGATCGGAACAGGAAAGATTCTGCCCTTGATCGAATTTGCCTGGCGTGTTGCTCACCAAGCCTAAAGCCAAAATTGCAGAGGCGCCGGTCCCTGCAGCTTCGTCAGAGGTCCGAGTATCCCTTGCGTCTCTGGGCATCAGCCCACGCCTCCAGGGCGCGGGCAGCCTGGGCTTCCTCGGGAAAGATTTCGACCTTCTCCTGGCCCTTGGAGCCAACGAAGCCCCAGTTGCGCACCAGCCGGATCGTCCCGAACAGATCGCGTTCGATCATCAGGCTGAAGAAACGTGCCCTGCCCTGCTCCGGGTCGCGCCGATAAAGCACCAAGTGATGCTTGATGGGTGACCGGGCGTCAGGTATCCGGGACGAGGTCCTTAGGAGGAGCGGCTATTCTGGAGCGCCCGCTCCATTTCGTCCATCATGGCCGCCTCGAGCTCGCCGAGATCAACCTTGGCGCCCTGCCCGTTCCGAGTCGTAGACCCTGCAGACGCCTTGGTCACCGGCACCTGCTTGGCTGTAGGGCGGACCACCGGGATCCGTGCCTGAACCGGGAACCGGTTCTCGAGGGTGTCGATCAGGCCGTTGAGGGCCTCGTCTGACAGCGGAATCTCCGGAGCCTCGTTGAGCCCGGTCAGAGCCAAGGACTGGTTCGTGTAGCGGTCATCGCCAGTGACCTCGGGACCGAACCAGGGCAGCGGACGGAATGCCCTCGCCTCACTGTCCGAATCGAACTCGACCGTGACCACCTGAAACGACCGCGGCCGGAAGATCTGATCCACCAGGGCGGCGCGATCCCCGATCTGGAGCCTGGTGCGGGCGTAATCGACCTCGCCGGCACAGACATCGAGGAGCGCATGGGCATGAGCCACCGGAACTTCGGTCTGCTCCTCCGTATCCCCGTGAGGGCCAGCCGCCCTCAGGATCAGGAACGCTCTGTCCTCTTCGAGCCGGACCCAGGAGGTCCGGTCCCGTTGTGCCGGGAAGAAGCCTTCGACCTGGCGGAGGCCGCCCCGCTCTCGCTGAATAAGGCGGGCAAGGGACGAGGCGAGGAGAAATCGGCGGCGAATGGTCATGGAATTCAGGGAATGAAAGGATTTGAGGAGATTGGGCTCTCGTAATCACGGGACAAGGGCGAGGCAACCCCTGAAACCCGCAAGAGGGTCCCCGGTCAGCCGCATACCCCGCCCCGCGATCTCTCCTTTTCGATGATCTTCTGCCGGGTCAGATACTCCCGGCCGTAGAGGAAGAGCGGTTCGGCATTCTCGCCCCGCATTTCCGACCAGGCGCTGATGCTGGCGAACGGGACCATATGGTACTGGCAGGAGGTGCCAGTTCGAGGCTCGAAGAGGACCATCTGGTCCTCGGGACCCTCCGCGATGGCTCCTGTCAGAGAGTGACGCGAGTTCAGATGGACGGTCACGACACGGTCGAGGGGCAATTCCTTGAGACCGGTCAGAGGGTCGGCCTCGGCGGTCACCGCGGGCTTAACCGCCTCATCGGCCGCTTTCTCCAACCGGCTTCGAAGCTCCTCAACGAGGTCCAGACCTGTCCCGCCGATCTCAGTAGCATCCCGCAGGCACAGGACGTCCGGCTCCTCGGTATCTGAGAGCGAGACCCTCTCGGTATTCGCCAGAATGGCGAAGTAGCTTTGGATCTCATTGAGCAGTTCGGCGACCGTCTTAAGAGTGGTCGGCGTAGCGGGGTTATCCATCGGCTGGGTTCCTAGTGAACGGGCGGGTGTGTCAGGCGGCGATCTGCTGGCCGATCTTGTCGATCAGGTCGTTGGCCCGGGCGATGATCCGGGTCCGGATGTCGCGCTCGTTCTCGGCGTACTGATCCGGGTGGTAGATCAGGGTCACGGCGCGGCGAAGCTTGGTGAGCTGATCCTTGGCTTTGATGGGCTGCGCCCGGATGAAAGTCTCGGTGACGGACCAGAGGCTATCCTCTTGAAGATCGGCCTGCTTTGCGGCGGGCTCGGGCGCCATCGGACGGGCCTTCTGGTGCGCGGCCTGGAGGGTGCAGGAGAGTTCTAGCGAGGAGATGTCGCCGACTGCAAGGTCTGCAACCGGCACCGGGACTGCCAGCTTGTCTGATCCGAAGTAGACAACCAGGGTCATCGACTTCGTAAAATCGCTCTCGTCCGGCAAACGCGCTTCCGTAATAGGTCGTGCCGTCCTGACCGATCGCCCGGAGCTTACGGTACATGCCGCCATTCGTGGCCTGGAAGACCGCATCGGTCAGGTCGATGTCCAGCTTGTCGATCCGGACATCGCCTCCAGTGGTTCCATCCTGGCGATTGACGGTGAGGAAGCCGAGGTGAAACCGGCTGTTGTCGTTATGGGCACGGCGCATCGTCATGGCGGGACCACCATTCATCGGAAAGACTGGAAAGGAAGGGTGACGGTTGGGCGCTAGTGCCTGGCGTCAGGCAAAGAGGACATGAGAGTGCCCGTCCTCGAAGGCTTCCAGCGCAAGGTCGCGATCATCCTCAACGAGGTCTGAGGCGACCGACGGCTTCTCCAGGGTCTGCCATTGAGGACCTTCGGCCCGGGCCTCGTACCGGTCGTACCAACGCTCCACCGCAACCGGGCTGGCGGGAACCGTGGAGACACGATTGTCCCAGCGGCCGCCGTCGCAATCGATGCCGCCGTACGCGATGGCAACTTTGCCGCCTTCCTGAAGGTCAGAGATCTTTGCTTTCAGGTCTGCCCGTCGGGCGAGAAAATCAACCTTATTGCGGTTCAGTTCGCGGACCAGACGGCGGATGAGGCTGCGGGACTTGCGCGTGAGCTGCATCGGGATCTCCCTTCACCCTTTCGGGGATTTGACCAACTGTCGGATTCACCCAATGTCCGAGTTAACGCGAGAATTCTGCTGCTTCCGTATGCCCAGCTTAGCCGCAACGGCTTCTTCCGGCAGGCGTTATCTCTTCGTCGGGAGGGGCAATGTCATCAACGTCTAGGCCGGCGCTTGATCCTTAGCGGAGAAGGAAATCATGTTTGACATTGTTGGCTCAGACCTCCTGCCAGACTGGCCGCGCCTGCTGACGTTTGCGGTTGCCAGTTTCGCCCTCAATGTCACTCCAGGCGCCGATATGACCTTTGTCGCCACGTCAGCTGCCCGAGGCGGAGCAAGAGGAGGGATAGCCGCAGCGCTTGGCGCCGGCGCAGGCTCAATGATCCATCTGCTGGCGGCGGTTCTGGGCCTGTCGGCGATCATCGCGTCATCCCAGACAGCCTTCACCATCCTGAAATGGGTGGGTGCAGGGTACCTAATCTATATCGCTTTTACCCTGATCCGCAGCGGGCCAGCTCATTCGCACGACGTGGATGTGCCCCGCTCCACTCTGGCTGTGTTCCGATCAGGAGCAATGGTGAACCTCCTGAACCCAAAGGTAGGCTTGTTTTTCCTCGCCTTCCTGCCGCAATTCATTGATCCGGTGCATGGAGTGGCTGCGATCCAGACCTTCCTTTTGGGTCTGTGGTGCAACGTGGGCGGAACGACCGTGAACCTTCTCGTTGCGCTTGTAACTGCTCGTGCAGCCACTCGCCTGGCCGGCGTCGGATGGATCCGTCAGGTGGTGCGTTGGCTGACAGCAACAATCATGGGCGGATTGGCCGTGAAACTCGTCACGTCCGACAATAATCGGTAGCATCAAACTCCGGCAGGGTTATGCATGGAGAAGGGCGGTCGCTAAGACCGCCCTTCTCAGTTCTAAGCCGCTTCCGCCTGGACCGGCGCGTCTCGCTCAACGGTCACAACCGGAGAGCCGCCTTTCTTCAGGCTCACCATCACCTTCAACACGATGGTTTCCTCGTCTCCTTCGACGTCGCTCATAAGCGAATACGCCTTGTCCTGGACAGCCGACTGAACCTCCCGCTGGAAATGGGAGCGCGACGTTCCAGTGATCTTCGCGATCAGCGTAGCGAACGATGCGCTGTGGTTCTCCTCCTGGAGGGAGTAGTCCCCACCCTCATCATTGTACCAGGGCACGCCGCGGAGCATGCGGGTCTGGACTTCATCCTCACGACCTTTGGCGATGATCACAAAGGGGTCGTAGGTATCCCAGTCCGGATTGAAGTAGATCGCCGCGATGGGAGCCGAGAGAGTCCTGCTATCTCCGTGCGGGTCTTCAATCGTAAACATCAAGGCAAGGTCTTCGACCACGGTATTGTAAAGATCGTCGATCTTGACGTTGGCATCGCCAATCGCGCCGCCGACCTCGGTATACTCGAGGGCGTAGCCGGATTCTCCATCATCGAGTGGCACATGGATTTCGTCACCCTCGGCTTTGATCACAAGGGTATTGCCGACCACGTGGGGAACAAGCCCCTTTCCAAGCGCCTGGTCGATTTCCCGGTCCTCGAACATGACCCGGGTCACGGGCGCACAGCCGTCGCTCCCGACGATGTTCTCGAACATGGACTGCAGGTAACCGCTTTCCTGGACGTGGTAGGAATCGAGGGTCACGCTGACGATCTCATGGCGCTCCAAGCGGTCGCCATCGGCCGCTATCAAGCCGCCGTCGACAGGCATCCAGCTGGTGCCTGCGAGATTGGAGACGACGCAGGAGGGGCGCGGAAGGGGATAGGGCGAGGTCCCGCGCAAGGGGTGGTCGGCCGGCAGACCGTTGACGATGGCCGGGTTCGAGATCATCCGGCAATAGAGCAACTCGACTGCCTTCCAGATCAGGTCGAGACCCTCATCCTGGATCAGGACATCGCGTTCGGGCAGTTTGAGCTTCAGGCGGCTCGTGTCGTGCACATCGATCAGGACGATTGTGCAGAAGCTGGTCTCAACGAACGCCTTCTTTTCGGTGTTCAACTCGACTGTCTTTTCCGCGGCCGGGATCTGATGGCGAGCCTGGGTGTCGCTCAGGCTGATGACCTTACCGAAGAAGTTGATCTTGGTCTTATCCATCCGCCAGAACTCGCCGCGAACGCGGGCAAGCTTGATGGTCACGCCATGGACCGTTTCTGACATTACGGCAGTGACCTGGCCCTTGTGTTCCTCCAGAGCGTGATCAAGGAAGATCCTGGGCAGAACCACCGTCGGCACCTCCTGAGGAAAGCCTTCGAGGGTGGCAGTCAGTCCGGAATAGCGGATGCAGCGCTCGATGATCTCGCCGAGGCGTTTGCCCTCATGTTCCTCCAGGGCCTTGAGCGGGATGAATGCTCGGATCCGGATGGAGAGCCCGTCCTCATGGGGAAGACCACGGGTCAGTGCAGCGGTCGTGCCGCCGGTAAAGGCCTCCTTCGGGACGTGCATTTCCCAGTCATGGGAGCGCACGACAACGTCGTATTTCGCTAAGGAAAGAATCCGAGACCTGCCGCGCGTTCCGTAGACTCGGTCGCATCGTCGTTGTTGCTGCCGTCCGCCATCAGCAGGATGTGGGCGTTGTCGGCCGTTAACCCGTGACCATCATCCGCGATGACGAGATCGCCGTCTTCAAGGATGAACCGGACGTTCTTTGCCTTGGCGCGGCGGGAGTTCTGGATCATCTCGTCAATGCTGCAGTCCACAGAATGGCTGAAGAACTGATCTGCCCGGGTGATGAGCTTGCGGCCGAGGGTGGCTTCAACGGAAGTGGTGGTGAGCGTGTTCATTGCAATTGCCTTGGAAGATCGAGGGAGAGTTAGCCGGCGAGGTTGAGGAGAGCGGAGACGGCACTGTCGTTTCGCTGTTCGTCATCAGCCTTGAGGATCCTGGCGACGGCCGGGAAGATCTTCACGATGTCCTGATAGGTGACGCAGTCGTTGAAAGCCTGGACGAAGGCCGGCACCTGGGCGAACTCCGCCATCACCGCCGGACAGATGTCCTCTTCCAGAATCCTGACATATTCCTTGAGGCTGGCTTGATACGCTTCGACCCCAGAAGCTTCCGTCGACAGAGCCCAAGAAACAGTCGCGACGGGGAGGAAGGAGGCACTTCCACCCTTCCCTCCTTCATGAACACGCTTGAAGCTGAGGATTTCGCCGGCCATCGGCTGACGGTTCATCGCTCCTTCCGGTAGTTGGAAGATCAGGAACCCCGGACGGGAGCAATGGTCGAGCCAGACACCCCAGACGCTGCGGTAGGTGTGAGCTATCTCCACGAATCCGAGCAGGTGGCTTGCCAGAGCGCCGATCTGGTAAGCACAATGAACTATGTCGCTCAGAAGGCGGGAGCGACGCTCGTACAGGGGTTTGCAGGCCTGGGCATTGATCAGTGAGACCGCGTGCAAAAGCGCGCGGGTGCGATGCCCGTTCCTGAGCTTGAAATCATGTGTCATGCGATCCTCCGGTCAACTCTGTGCCGGCAAGGGTGGGTTGCGGTTCGATCGACCCTGCGTCGAGCCCGCGCCGTCGAGATTCTTCTCTTGGGGATTGAGAAATGCCGACTGGCAGATGAGCAGAACTGGAAAAGAAAAAGGCTGGCCCAAACTCAATCTGGACCAGCCTCTTGGACGCTTGAGGAAGGAGAGTGTTAGGCGGCTGCCGGAACCTGGTCGAGGAAACCCACAACCTCCTTCAGGCGCCCATTGTCGAGAGTGGCGAAGTCTGTGCCCTTGATCGGCCCGTCCGCGCCTTCGGGTCCGAGCTGCCACGAGAACCGCACGTTGTCGCCATGGCCGTCAGGCTGGCCGATCAGAGCAAAGCGGAACCCGGGAAACTGCTGATGCACGGCGCTGATGAGCCCATCGATCTGGCTATGCCCCCTGCCCTGCATAAGCGGGTCGATATATGTCCCGTCCTCGGCCCAGAGCTCCGAGAATAGAGCCTGCCGGCGGTCGGCATTGGTCTCATTCCAGAGGACAATGTAGCGGTTGGCGATCGAGGTGGCGTCGGTCATGTGCTGTCTCCTGGTGGTGGGCCGGGGTAACACCGGCATGAGGACCATGGAGGAGACACGGCATCGGGTCGATTACGCCTGAGGTAATGCTTTACGTGGCGGTGGCGACGATATCGTCGGCTGCTGTCTCCGGGGAATGGCCAGTCTCGTAGTAGTCCCGAGCATCGCCATAGCGGGCTTCGGGAAGCTTGCGCTTGGCCAATTCTCCGTTCAGAGCCAGCCACCATGGCGAGAACTCTGTGTTGGCCTTTGTTGATGCCGTCTCGAGAAGGCGAAGGCTGGTGTTGGTGAAGTAGGTCATTGATCCTCCTTGGGGGCCGATAACGAAGGTGTAAGGCATGCCAACGCGCGCCCGATCCACGAGCGGAATGAATAGTGGTCGCATCAGGTGAGATCGGGAGCAGAGCGTGCGCGCAGCAGGCTGCAGGACGCAGAAGAACGCCTTGGCAGAGGTGCTGTCTTGGAAACCTCGACCAAGGCGTTCGTGGTCCAAGGGAATGACACCACGCCTGGGAGATAGGAAGCAGACGCAATTCCGTCAACGCTGCTCAAATGAAAACGCCCTGACAGAGTTAGCCGTGCGGAGCTCACTGTCAGGGCGAATTGTTGTGATGCCGGTTGCAACACCACGGCAGGATAATACGCCAAGTGCCTCGTCGGTTCAACATCAGGCTGTGCATAAGCAGAATTGCCCCGGCAGGAGGCTGAGCACCAGACCTCCCACCAGGGCGCTTGCGATGTGTTCCGGCATCGCAAGATCTATGTAGACACAGCTTCTCCGTGCCGATGTGTGGCGACACACACGATCAGTCGCGAGCGAGATCATTGGCGAAGACAATTCAGCCAAACCGCTAATCGGACCGGCTTCTGTCGACGCCTATGTCGCGCAAAATATGAGGGCTCACATCCCGTTTTAGCGCCTCGACGAAGTCGAAGGTCAGAACGGGATGCTTGTGATCGTTCGCGGGCTTGCGCGGAACGCGAATGAACTCAAAGCGGAATGCGAACCCTACCAAGGGCAGAGGGAATACGGTCGGTTTCATTGGAGCCACCAGCAGCATGAGTTGGGACGAGGAGAGCGGCGCGTTCGTACGTGCAAAGTCGCATAGACATGTAACGCCTCCTCTGGCTGTGGCTGTGAACCGAGCGGAAGATCCGCGGGGCAGCTTCAATACCAGAATTCGTCTGTCGGTTCTACCCCTGGGAGGCACAATTGTTGATTTCGCCTGCGTGATTACTGCGGAGCGATGGATTCAAACGGTAGTAGGTGGATATCGATGTGCTGTTTGCGGGCACGATGAGCCCGTGACCCTTCAGTTCATACATCGTGCTCATGCCGATGCCGCGAACCGTCCGGCCAGAGACGGTCTTGAGGCGTGCAGTGAATTGCTCCCGCCTGGTGTAGCTACTCGTTTCGAGCGCGTAGCGGAACTCCCCGCCCTCGTTAAGCACCGTCAGGGCTTTCCTTGCCAGTGACGAGAGGGCGGGAAGTTCGCTCATGGTAACCTCTATCTTATGGGGACACGCAGAGTGCAGCGCAGCGGATGCGCCAAAGCTCGGTTGCCTGGCAGGCGTGGCCGGCCTGACCGAACAGGTCCTGCAGGCCGCTGGCGCTCGTCAGAACCGGCAGAAGGTGCGGGTTCTCGGCAATGTACTCGTCCCAGAGTACTGAGTAGAGCGCCCTCACCTCATCGGCATTCACGGCCCGCTTGCCTTTGGCTTCACGCCAGGTCAGGCCGGTCGAGCCGTCCTCGAACCGCTTTGCAGCCTGATAGAGTTCTTCGATGGACTTGTTTCCACGGCCCTTGAGCCGGGCCGCGAAGGCACTGAAGCGGCGATCTCCGCGGCTGGAGCATTCGAGGAAAGGGGCCGTGCCATGCTGAATCAGCTTTTGGGGATCCTTCACTGATTTTGCCAGTTGAAGAAGCCAGAGTTTGGTCTTCACCGCGTATCTGCTGTTTCAGGCTCAGGTTTCGGAACCTCACTATGCCGGTTTGCCCATGCCAGTTTGACGGGATCGCGCCATCCGAGTTTCGCGTCCGGCCGATCCGTGCGATGGCAGACGACAGCAACACCCTCGAGGATTGCGGTCGCGATGTAGACACCTGGAGGAGCGGCCCTGATAATCACCTCTCGGTCGCGCATGCCAGGACTTCCCAGTTCGTCCTCGTGTACCCAGACTTCCTTGCCGATCCACACGGCCGGAGCTTTCCACCACCCGCGCTGGAAGAGGATGGTACCGTCGTTCCGCACCCGCCGAAGGCCGCCGAGGAGGTAGCCGTCGGGCGCCTTGATGTCGTTGGGCCGGGTCATGATGCGACGGCGACTACTCCCGTCTCAGCGCGGTACTCGTCGCGATCATCGCCCGGGAATTCGAATATCGACAGCTTGTTGTGGTTCGTCTTCAGCATCTCGTCTGTGACCTCGAAGTTCAGAACCTTCTCGAAGTCGCTGCGGTTGTTGTGCAGCCCGGCGACCTTCATCACGCAATCCGGAATCTCGGAGTAGTAGGATTCCGCCGACTTGAACCAGCTTGGATTCTCCTGGCCGGCGGCTTCACGGATGGCGCTGTCGGCGATCATGAAGCTCCGGAGGCGCTGAACGGCGACGATGATATTCAGCGTGTCGTAGTTGAGCCTGCGCATGCGCAATCCTTTCTGGGGACATGAATGGAATAGTTCATGTCTAAACATGAACAGCGTGTTTAGAATTTCAGACCCAAAACGGCGCAGTTGAAGATAAGGGGAAGTACGTAGAGAAATTATTCAGCTAAGATTTAGCGGTAAGCTTAATGTCTTCTTCACGTCTATGACGAATTTTTGCCGCGCCTGATTTATGCGCGTCAGGGGGCGTGCGCTTCTCGCGGCGATGCGAGCGGGCCAACGAAAGACGATGAGACTCCTCAATAATCTGAAGATCCTTACGAAGATCGCCATCCCGGTCGTGGTCTTTGTTGCGATTGCTATTGGCCTAATCGTGATGGCCGTGTCAGGCCTTGATGACATGGCTGCGGACACCCAGCGCATTGTCGATAGTGACGCCAAGCGCCTGAGCATGGTTCAGAGCGTCAATACGCAGATCAATGAGGCGTCCATCCAGGAAAAGGGCATGATCCTGACGCCTAAAAACCTTCCGGATCGCGTTAAAAGCGTCGAGAACGCTTTCAAGACCGCAGTCAAAAAGGCAACGGACGATCTTACTTGGATTGTGGATTCTTCGAGCTCCGCGGAATTCCGTAAGCTCAATGAGAACCTGCGGGACGCCAGTCTCAACTACTTCAAATTGCTGGAACAGAGCGTTGCTGCCTCCATGGCCGGTAATGACGGCAAGGCTACCGAGATTACGAATGGCTCGGCACGTGATCTGCGCCGTGCTCTGCGGGATCAAATTACCACAAGCATCGAGGGTATCGCTCTCGAACTAAACCAGGCCAAGGATAAGGCCAATTCCGATGCATTGAGCGCCAGATGGTGGCTCATCGGTTCTGCAGCGGGCGGCATTGCAGTCGCTATCGGCCTGATCTGCTCGATTGTCCTCTTGGGCGTGGCCCGTCCGCTGGGGTCGATGACAGGAGCGATGGGCCGCTTGGCCGGAGGGGAGCTTGATGTTCCTGTGACCGGCACTGAGCGCAAAGACGAGGTCGGAGCACTCGCCCGCTCGCTGCAGGTGTTCAAGGACAACGCCATCGAGGCGCGCCGCCTGGCTGCCGAGCAGGCGGCCGAGGATGAGGCCAAGATGCGCCGCGCCCAGGTCCTCGATCAACTGACCAAGGATTTCGAGCGCAATGTCTCGGCCATGACCCAGGGGCTGGCCTCGGCTGCGACCGAGATGGAAGCGACCGCCCAGACGATGACGTCCATCGCGGATCAGACTAACAACCAGACGATCAGCGCTGCCTCGGCGGCCGAGCAGACCTCGGCCAATGTGCAGACGGTGGCTGCGGCCACGGAGGAACTGTCGATCTCGATCCGGGAGATCGCCTCGCAGGTGACCCAGTCCTCGCGGATTGCTGATCGTGCGGTTCAGGATGCCCAGCGCACCGACGCCATCGTGCAGCAGCTTGCCTCCACGGCCGAGAAGATTGGTAACGTCATTGCTCTGATCAACTCGGTCGCAGGCCAGACCAATCTGCTGGCGCTCAATGCCACCATTGAGGCGGCGCGCGCCGGCGAAGCGGGTAAGGGCTTTGCGGTTGTGGCTTCCGAGGTGAAGGAGCTCGCGAACCAGACGGCGAAGGCGACGGACGAGATCTCGCAGCAGATCGCGTCGGTGCAGCAGGCGACCCGCGAGGCTGTCCAGGCGATTCAGACGATCACCCAGACCATCGGGGAGATGTCCCAGATCTCGACTTCGATTGCGGCCGCCATGGAGGAGCAGGGCGCGGCTACGGGTGAGATCGCCCGTAACGTCCAGGAGGCCGCCCGTGGGACCGAGCATGTGACCGGGAACATCGGCGACGTACGCCGGGGTGCGGGCGAGACGGGGGCAGCGGCTTCTCAGGTCCTGAGTGCCGCTCAGGAACTGGCTCGTCACTCCAACAGCCTCGGCGACGAAGTCGGCCAGTTCCTCCGGGGCGTGAAGGCAGCTTAAGGCAAGCTTTCGGAGCTATATGGCGAATATCGGCGAACCCCAGTTCGTCGGGCGGCTCGCTCCTGCGGTGAGCTGACAACGGAAGGCGCCCCTACTGGGAGGGGCGCCTTTCTTATTGTGGCAAGCGAACCGCCGCTACACTGGACCGATAGCGACTACGCCAAAGGTGACCCCTCCGAGAGACTTCGGGGTGCCGTTGAGCGGCGGGTAGACCAGGTGACCGGCGCCATAGCAGACATCGGAGGTGTCGACCCCTTCGGCGCCGTAGCACTCACGGGTGATCTGGATCGTGTATCGGGGGCAGCCTTCGTGTACGATCTCGCCGATGGCGACCACCATCCCTTCGATGAAGTCCACCCGGTTCGACGGGGTAATCCGTGTATCCATCCCGTAGATCCGCCCGTCATTGAGCAGCGTCGCCAGATTGAAGGAGCGGACGGTGGCGCCCACCTGGATCGGGTTTCCGAAGATGTCCTGATCCGGCTTGGCGTACTCCGCAATGAGATCCGGCGTCGAGAAGAGGGAAACTGCGCTCATGATTGACCTCAGGGGTGTGGTGTCAGCCGATGGCCCTGTCGAGGGCGTTTCTCAAGGCGAGGTACTCGGGAGGATCGGAATCCGCGATGCCGGTCCCCTCAATCCAGGGAAGGGCCCGTCTGATCGCGTGGACCATCCGGGGAGCGGCCGTCAGAACCTGGGCGTAGGCAGCGCTGTCATCTGTTGGAATGCGTCCGTCGCCTTCACGGTTGGTGACGCTCGCTAACCCGCTTGAGGGCTCAAGGACGAGGCGGAAGTCGATGGCCCGGATCGGGGTTTCGATGATCCTGTTATAGGCCCCTTCGCCGAACCGGGGCGTCAATCCTCTCGGCGGGACGGAAGGACCTGGCTTCCAGACATTGTGGCCACAGGTTTCCGCGATGAGGGTCAGGGAGGCGACGTGGGTGGCGACATTTTCGCCGGCATTGTAAGCCGACAGGAAGTTGGCGAGAGCAGCTGTGATGTCGTCCTTAGAGTACGGCTCCTGCTCCAAGTGGATGACCGGGATCAGGATCATCGACTTACGGAGATCGACCAGGTTCCTGAACGAGCAACCCTCATTGATGGCAACCGCCATTTTGCACTGAAATTCAGCGTCCTCCTCATCGATCGCGTAAACAGCATCGGTCCAGGTCGGAGGTGTCCCGCCGTTCGTATATTCCCCCTCGACCTTGTAGCGGACAGGTTCCCCGGCCTTACGGAATGCCGTAATGCGGCGGGTCTCGGCGTTGGCATCGAAGGCAGAGTTCAACTCGCGGGCTTTGGCAACCGCTGGGAGGAAGTTAACAATCATCGGGCGCCGAGCTGGAACATCCAACTTGACATGGACGGGGGCGTCGCCGCCCTCGAAAAAGACCACATATTCGCGGGTGGCGGTTTCTTGCGCTGCGGGTGTCATGGGAACCCTTTAAGGTGTAATTCAGGACGGGGCCCGAAACAAGTCAGGCTGCGACGGCGGGAGCCGGGATACGGGTGATCGGGGAAAGATCCACCGGCTTGCCTTCCTCTCCGGAGGGCGCTTGTGCCTGCGAAACAGCCGGCGTGACGGACAGGAGATTAGCCACCTTCGCGAGGCGGTGCTGAACCTCTTCGGGAAGGCTCCCCTTCACCTTGTCGATCTCAGGCAGGAGTTCCGCGACGACCTCTTCCAGTGAATAAGGGGGAACAGGGTCGCCATGACGCCAGATGTCCTCACCGGAGCTGAGAGCGACCCGCTCCACTTCGAAGTGTCCTGCAACCGATGAGGTGTCGTAGGCCTCCTGGAATTCGCCAACAAACTGACGAACGAGGTGGCCGCCGAGGCGCCGTTCGTCGCGGACCACAGCATCCGGCAGGTTCAAAATGGGAAGATCATCACTCAATTGGCGCTCAAAGCGCACGTCGATGAAATAGCTGGTCATAGCGATCAGTCCTTCGCCGCAGGTACGGCTTCTGGAGTGTGGATGGGGACAAGGGCGGTCAGAACCGCGAGCTCGTCGAGCAAGTCAGAGATTGGCTCGCCACGTTCATTGGCGGCTATGAGGGTGCGAGCGCTGCTGACGAGTTCCGGGAGGCTGACAGGGTGATCGCTGCAGCGGACAACCTCGACGGCTTCCAGAGCCTCGGAAAAGAGTTCCGGATCGAAAAAGGCGCTCCCTTTGAGGGTTCCTGCTTGAAGAGCGATCCCCCAGCGAGCGGCGAAGTCGGCTTCGTCGGCATCAACGGCGAGAACCGGGCCGCTGAAGATTGTCTCGTCGTTCTCACCGACATAACCTTCGTAGGCGAACCTAACGGGCTGACCTGGTTTCCGGATCGACACGACGTGATACTCGGCGCCCTTGGCGTCGAGCGTGTTCAGGTACTCGCTGTCCGATGTGAAGCTGTCGTAGTCGACGACACTTGCAGCGCATCTCTTCCGTGCCGTTCGAAGAATCTCTCCCAGGTCGTCGAGCATCGTGTAACCGGGGCAGCTTTCGACCTCAGCGGTCACCGTCTGCTCGCTGCCATCCGGGCTGCTCATCGTGGCGACATATGATTTGAGAATGTGGGGCATAAGGATCCTCAACTCGGACCGCCACTTTCGCCGAACGCACCGGGAGGGTACGTCCATGTGGTGGGGTCGATCAAAACTGGCACACTATACGTCTCGGAAAGCGCCAAGCGTGCGATCTCAGGTGAGGCAAGAGCCGGACCGTAGGGTTTGCCCTTCGCGGCAAGTTCGCGCACGCTCATGTTTCGCTTGATTGTGACGCCGAATTGTTCTTCGTAGTTTGCAACAATCTCGAAGCGCTCAGGCCAGATATACTGAAGCGTGGCCCATTGGTCGGCGCCCCCGAAGATACAAAAGGCACATGAAGCTCTGGAAAGCCCCAGCCAGTAGCACGGATGTGGGTTAAGTCCGTGCCGCTTCATGATCGCCCATACTTCCTCCTCAGACCATTGCAGAACTGGACGCCAATGATCGATGTGACGGGCACGTCGCGTTCCATCACGGGTATCTGAGCGGTGACGTTCGAGAGACTTGTAGCGGGATCGCGCTGCGCTTTCCTGAGCACGCTCGCCTGTGATGAACAGTGTGCGTTTACCTAGAAATCGATCTTGCCCTCTAAGAGCGGCCGCTCCCACGTCGATTTTAGTGGCGGCGCTGCAATAGCGAGTTTGAAGATTCGCAGTGACCTGGGGGAAGCGCAATCTCGTTCCAATAGGCCCCTCACCCCCTGCTTTTCCGAGGGTTCCATCGGGCTTTTCGAAGATCACAGGAGCAGTCGGTGTCCCATTGCGCAGCATTTCGCGTAGGAATCCTCCCTCGCGCCAGCTCATGTAGATCTGGATGCCGAACGCTTTAGCGACGGCTTCACAATAAGAGGTTGTCACCGGCCAATCGAAAAACGGGTTCTTACCATCTACATCGTGATGGAATAGTTCGACACGAGACCGATCGACGCCTGACTCGAGCAAATGAAGCAATGCCGAACAGCTATCCTTGCCTCCGCTGAAGGCGACTATGTAGTAGTCGTAGGAAGAGAGGTCTGGCTTCTCAGCTAGATCCTGAGGCGTATCCACGGGTGGCGGCTCCGAGAACGAAAACAGAGCAAGCTGTTCCACGAGGTTTACTCCTGGTGTGATGTGGCGGAAGCGTCTTCATCAAGGTTGAGGACGTCATCAAAGAAGGCGCCGTCGTTTCCGATTGCGAGAAGTTCGTCGCGTACCTGGTCATCGGGAATGTTCTCAACCGAGGCGACGATCTCGCACCCGATCCAGCCGCCCTCATTGATTTCACTCAGGGCTTTTTCGGCCCTCGAGTGCTGCGACCAATGGGCGTCGGCGGCAGGCATCAGGGCCACAACCTTATAGACGACCTTCACGATCTTCGTGTCAGGGCCATCGTTTGTGGTCGCTCGGTTCGAAAGTTGAGGTGATGAGTGACCCTGGATCACGTCGCCGAGGATGTTCACGTGAGATTCTGCGATCTCGTCCGATCCATCATGAAACGTGATGTGAAAGGTGCCCCGGATCGATGGGGCGTCACGATCATCTCCGAAGAAGAAGATCGGCTTCTCCCAGTGGTTACCTGGGGTCGTCCACTCCCAACCGGAGGCGTCCTTAACCTCATAGCCGAAATCGAACATGCTGCATTCTTCGTCAGCCGCAAGCCGACGCTTCTCATCAAGAGCGCTCATGGAATAGTCCTGAGATGGAGGAAAGATCAGGCGGCCAGCGGCAATGGCGCAGCGCCAGAGATTTCGCGGTCGAGAATCTCGCGCTGAAAGGCTTCCTGCATTTCGTCGCTGGCGACGGATGAGGCGAAGAGCGCACCGGAGCGCAAAAGAATCTTAGGATCCGCGAACTTGCTGGTGCGGTAGTCCCAGACCTTGAGTTCCCCGCTCGTTGTGCGGGTCGGGATGAAGGCCAGAATGCGGTCACTGCCATCTAGAACAGTCAGTTCCTTAACTGTGCCGAACGATGCATGGATCTGGTCGAGGGCATCGCGGACAGAACGCAGTCGGCGGAATTGACCGCGGCAGTTGAGATTGTCGGTAAAAATGCAAGTGGTCATGGCCGCGTGCCTTTTCCTTGGATCCAGCTTTTGGGGTTTAGCCTTGGACGTTTGACGTCTTCGGGCTCAAAGATCCGGGAATAGGAATCCGGCGCAGCAGCCCTGCCCTGATGTCGAGATAGCCATTCTCAACGGGCGGGGCATTTCTCAAGACCCACGTTTGGGTCTCCTCACTCTGCAGGACTTCTTGAATGGTTTCGAGCGAGTGATCTGGACCGGCGGAGACCACATAGAGGTTGTGATTGATCGGCAGAATGCCCGGCTCCAGCCGTATGGTCCGGATCTTGCGCCCGATGCGGGGGATCAGCAGGGCCGGCCGATCGAGAGGCAAGGTGATCGATTCAGGAGGCATCCACCAGCGTCCCTTTTGCCCGCGCTTGGGCATGCGGACCATTGTTGTTTGCAGGTGGTCTTTTACTGCACCTGTAGGCTCGCAGTCCTTGAGGGTGCGAATGGCGTAGCGGGTCGCCGGCCGCAAGGCATCGGTGGCAGGATCGATGTCGTCGCTGTCCACCGCAGGCACAAGATCTGCATCGGGGAGCCGGCCGACCTGGTGAGCGTCGATGGTGAATATCCCGTGCGGTCCGAGCCATGGGGCGAGGCGGACGGTGGCGATATCGGCGAGGGTCGGCCCATCATGGTGATCCAGGGAGCCGTCCGGCGAAACAGGTTGTTTTCCCAGAGGGATCCTGGCCTGTCCTGAGGGTGTGAGCACGACTTCCACCGGGTGGATACGGGGAGGTGTCCCTTTTCGGCGGGTTTTGGGCATGTAGAAGCTGGAGCTCGGATCGAGCCTGGAGATGTGGTCGATGCCGACCTTGTGGCCGAGTTGCTTGCGCAGGTTGGCGGCCGTGTCGTTCACCCAGATCCGGTCCGACGTGACGAAGCCGATGATGCCGTCGGGCGGCATGTTGTAGACGCAGCGGTCGAGGAATGCGTGGAGAAGGTCGCCACGGGCGAAATCCGGCAGGATGGGCCGGTAGAGATCCTTCAGCACCTCAGGCAGGTGGACGTAGCGCAGGTAAGGGGGATTACCTGCACAGAAGCGGAAGGTACCAGGCGCGGGGCCTCCGGTCAGGAAGTCACCGTGGTGAACGATAGCAAGGGCAGCTTTGTAGGCAGAGGCGGTCGACCAGCCGTTGCTGATGAGATGGGATTGCACACGCTCCCGGGCGGACCGCATGGCGCCGGGATGAAGCTCCCAGCCCTGAACACGGGCGACCTCCCGGAAATCACCGGGCGCGAGGTCAAGACGACTGAGAGCCCGGACCATGGACATGCCGTCACCAGCGCTGGGGTCGACCAGCCTGCCGTCGGCATCCGGCCAGCCGATCCGATCGAGCAGAACGTCGACCACGGGTTCTGCCGTATAGAGGGCTGTGGCGGCATGGAGAGCTTCGATGGCGGCCGAGAGGTCGCCAGCCGCATCAAACAGATCGAGCATGTTGGGGGATTGCCTTGAAATCGAGCCGTGGTATGAGGCTGCAAGCCTGATCGGGGCACTTCCAGGGGTTTTACCTGGACCTGTACTTCTCGGATCAGATGATTGACCCAGTGATGAGTATCACTTTCCGATTTCCAAGCATTTGGGTCGCTAACTTAGACCCCACAGAATTGAAGTGATGAAGAAATCAACATCTCATTTTACTTTCGAAGTGAAACGGTCCCGCCTACCCTCCCAGAAAGCTTCAACGTTTCAGCGGTTCATTCTTGATCCTAAGCCGACGGAAGCTGCTCCAAGGCGAGAGCTACGAGATAGCGATGGCAAATCGATTGGTGCTTCAGAAGGTGCTTCGCCAAAGCGGCGGGTATTGCCGAGTATCGTCGAGAGCTTCGCGCCGCAGAAGCCTGTCGAGGCACGTCCTAAGAAGCGTCGGGTCATAAAACCGAGGCGGATGGTCGGGCCTGAGGCAGCTACAGACAGCCTGTCCGAAGAAGTGGCGAGTGAGCCGATCACGATCGAAGAGGCTCTAACTGTCTTGCCGGCGGCTATTCTTGCCACTGTGAAGCGGCAAAGAGCGATGCCGAAAACGGTCGCGGACTTGCCAAGGGGCCAGAAATGGAAGCGCAGGCTTCCCCGGGTCGCATGGTAAGAGCATACGACTTTTTGCTATTGCCCGGCGTCGACTGGGAGTTAGCTTACTGAGCACAAAAAAGGCCGCTCAAGGCGGCCCTACGTTTAGGGAGGAAACGCCCAAGAAGGGCGGCAACGCTGCGACGCCAATCGCCGTGTTGCAATGCAATAGATAGCCCGAACTATGGGCAAGATCAATCGGGCAGCGTCGCTGCCCTTTTCTATGTCATGCGATTGCGCTTTCCAAGCACTGCCATCCAAAATCATCGCGAAGAACCTCGGATGTGGCAGGACAACTCACAGAAGATAGGGCAGCGATGCGAGCGTTAAAGTACGATCTCTGCCGAAAAGCTATGCAATCTGCACACACTATCTGAGCGCTGGATCTTTACTTTTAGCCTTGTCCTCATGGGAGAAAGATTCTTTCATTCGGAAGTGCCGCACTGATTTGGAGGAACAGCTGCGCACCAGCAGCGGTAATATTTCGAAGTTCGAAATATTTTCTCCACGGACGCTGGCACATGTCATCGCGAAGAATGAGGGAATTATGAATAAGAGAGTGTTGTGCACGGCAGTAGGGTTGCTCGCCTTATCGACTGCCTCAGCGACGGTAGCCGTCGCACAGGCCCCCAAGTCAACCAATCATGCTGACGTTGCAAGCTCGATCATCGCCAATCCAAAGTTCAAATCTGCGGCCGCAATCTTTGACCGCGATCACGAGAAAATTGTTTCTGAACTGATCGAGATTACTGAGATTCCCTCTCCTCCATTCAAGGAAAAGGTCAGAGCGGAAGCCTACCGGAAAAAGCTCGCCGATCTGGGCCTTTCAAATGTTGAAATCGATGAGGAAGGCAACGTGCTTGCCATCCGGAAGGGAACAGCGAGTGACGGGAAGTTTGTTGCCGTCATCGCCCATCTGGATACGGTGTTCCCGGAAGGTACGGAGGTAAAGGTCCGCCGCGAAGGCACTAAGCTCATGGCTCCTGGCATTGGCGATGACGCCAAGGGGCTGACCGCCGTCCTGGCTTATCTCAGGGCTATGGACGAGGCGAAGATCCAGACGAAAGACGATATTCTGTACCGCCCGCAGTTTTTGAGACACCGGATTGAAGCCTACGCGGCGAGGGCCGCGGATGGAAGCTGGTTGTGCCGGACGGCTTTCGGCGTCTGAAATCCGTGCCGGGCTATCAGCCAGGTGGAGTTGTAGGTTTCTCGGAAGGTCAGCAGCGCCTGGCGCAACTCCTCGATGGTTTCGAACGAGCGCACCCACAGCAGGTTTTCCTTCAGGGTGCGGATGAACCGCTCCGCACAGCCATTGCCTTCAGGAGCCTGCACAAAGGCCGGCGAACTCTCGATCCCAAGGAACCGCAACTCGTCCTGGAATGCTCGCGACATGTATTGGCTGCCATGGTCGTGCCGGATCGACAGGCCTGAAGCAATCCCTTTGCTAAAGCCGCCAAAGTGCTCGCGTACGCCCTGGCGCAGCGGCTCGAGAGCTTCAAAGCGGGTGGCTTGGCGACTGGCATGAATGCCGACGCACTCGGCACTGTAGTGATCGACCGCCACGAACACGGCAGCTTGCCCTTCGCCAGTCCAAGCGGTGGTCATGTCGGTGCCCCACAGGGTGTCGATGGTTGCCGGAATGATCGTGCCGTCGTGGTTGCGCGGCCCACGCGGCGCCCCCATCCGGGACGGCGCCAGCAGGTCGTGCTCGCGCATCAGCCGCAACACACGGCGGAGCGAGGTGCGGATGCCCTTCAGGCGCAGGCGGGCCCAAACTTTCCGATGCCCCTCGCCATGGAACGGACTGGCGGCCAGGACGGCACGGATCTCGGTTGTGAGCACTGGATCGGACAGCGGTCCGACCGGGCCGCGGCGCCGCCGGTCCGTCTGCGGCTGACGCTGCCGGTAGACGCTCGCCCGGGCCACGCGCCAGATCCGGCAGACACGCGCCAAGCCATAGGGCCGGCCGCTGCTCGGCGAGAGGGCCCGGCTCATCGCCTCGACCTCCTCTGAGCTAAAGGGCGGCCGCCCTCCAGAAGGGCAATCTTGGCCTCCAGCAGCTCACGCTCCAGCAGCATCTCGCCGAGCCGGGCCTTGAGCCGCTCAGTCCCCAGCGCCTCACCGGTGGCCAGCCGGGTGGCGAGACTGGCCTCGCCGGCTGCCAGGAAAGCATCGCGCCAGCCGCTCAGCGTGGCGGCCGTCACGCCCAGGGAGCGCGAGACCGTGTCCAGATCCTCACCGCGCAGCAGCCGCAGAACCGCCTCGCGTTTGCGCTGGCGCGACATGCGCCCACCACGGCCCGGACCGGCCGCATCCTTCATCATCTCTGTCATCAT
>NZ_QDGA01000045.1 GCF_003347665.1 Microvirga calopogonii | reverse complement strand
TACAGGATGTGCGGCTCGACGCCGGGCACCGAGGTCGGCACCGCGAAGCCGAAATACGGGTCGCGGCGGAAATCGGCGCGGGAGAGCGAACCGTCGAGAGCCGCCGTGAGCAGGCGGCGGGTGACACGGATCGGCATGCGCCGGCCGACGCCGTACTTACCGCCGGTCCAGCCCGTGTTGACGAGCCAGCAATCCACCGAGTGCTTGGCGATGAGATCGCGCAGCAGGTTGCCGTATTCGGACGGATGACGCGGCATGAAGGGCGCGCCGAAGCAGGTCGAGAACGTGGCCTCCGGATCCTTCACGCCCTTCTCCGTGCCCGCGACCTTCGCCGTGTAGCCGGAGAGGAAGTGGTACATGGCCTCGGCAGGCGTCAGCTTGGCGATGGGAGGCAGCACGCCGAAGGCATCGCAGGTGAGCATCACGATGTTCTTCGGAATGCCCGCGCGGCCCGTGGAGCTCGCATTGGGAATGAAGTCGAGCGGATAGGCGCAGCGCGTGTTCTCCGTCTTCGACGCATCGTCGAAATCGGGAATGCGCGTGATCGGATCGATGGTCACGTTCTCCAGCACCGTGCCGAAGCGCTCGGTGGTGGCGAAGATCTCGGGCTCCGCCTCGCGGGAGAGGCGGATCGTCTTGGCGTAACAGCCGCCCTCGAAGTTGAACACGCCGTTCGGGCCCCAGCCATGCTCGTCGTCGCCGAGCAGGACCCGGTTCGGATCGGCCGAGAGCGTGGTCTTGCCGGTGCCGGAGAGGCCGAAGAACACGGCCACGTCGCCCTCGTCGCCCACATTGGCCGAGCAATGCATGGGCATGACCTTCTGGGCGGGCAGCACGTAGTTCAGATAGGTGAAGACCGACTTCTTCATCTCGCCGGCATAGGACGTGCCGCCGATGAGCACGATCTTGCGCTTGAAGTCGCAGGCGATGACCGTCTCCGTGCGGCAGCCGTGCCGGGCCGGATCAGCCTTGAAGGACGGCAGGTCGATGATGGTCAGGCCGGGCACGTAATCGGCGAGCTCGCCCCGGTCGGGACGGATCAGCAGGTTGCGGATGAAGAGCGAATGCCAGGCATATTCCGTGAAGACGCGCGCCTTGACCCGGTAGGCCGGATCGGCGCCGCCGTAGAGATCCTGCGCGAACAGCTCCTTGCCCTCGGCATGGGCCAGGAAGTCGGCCAGCAGGGTGTCGAAATGGCCGGGCGTGATGGCGCCGTTGTTGTCCCACCAGACGGTGTTCTCCGTGGATTCGTCGCGCACCACGAACTTGTCCTTGGGGGAGCGGCCCGTATGCACGCCGGTGTCGGCCAGAAGCGCACCGCCCTGCACGAGCTTGGTCTCGCCCCGGGTCAGGGACTGCTCGTAGAGAGCAGGCGCCTCGAGGTTCCAGTAGACCCGTTTGAGATTGCGGAGGCCGGAGGCCTCGGCACCCTGTGCGCTGTTGAAGACGCCGATATTTTCCACGGAAGACTTCTCCTGATTGGCGGTCGCCGCGCAGCCAGGTCAGCCGCCGTCCGATGACCGTCACATGGGGGTAGGCCAAACAATTCCGGCAACACTTTGCCGTCTCGCTTGAACATGGAACCTTCTTTAGGTCAGCTGACGGTGCCGTCAACTCAGGTCATTTCATCGCATTCTATTTTTCCGGGAACCAGACCTCCATTAGCCTCAATCCCTCGAATTTGAAGGTATTTTCCGAGTTCTTTCGTATGATTGACCGGCCATTTCATCCGGCATCCCATATCTGTCGTTACGGAAATCAGCAGGGGCCCATCCTGACGGGTCCGGCACGGGTCGTTCATTCGCGGTTGAACGGGCGCCCCTTAGACACCACTATCAGGTCCGCCCCTGGCCGCAGCCGGGGGAAACCATATTTATGCCACGAGAAAGGCGCAGTTGGGGACGTTTTAGGGCCTGCTGCGTTGTCAGACGATACGAAAATCTGACATAGTTTGTGCCAAACCAAGGAAGAGTTCATGCCAACGATCGCCCTTGTCGATGACGATCGCAACATCCTGACCTCTGTTTCCATCGCCCTCGAAGCGGAGGGCTACCGCATTCAGACCTATACGGACGGCGCCTCGGCTCTGGACGGTCTCAAGCATGCCCCGCCCGATCTGGCGATCTTCGACATCAAGATGCCCCGCATGGACGGCATGGAGCTCCTGCGGCGCCTGCGGCAGAAGTCGGACCTGCCGGTGATCTTCCTGACGTCCAAGGACGAGGAGATCGACGAGCTGTTCGGCCTCAAGATGGGCGCCGACGACTTCATCCGGAAGCCGTTCTCCCAGCGGCTCCTCGTCGAGCGCGTGAAGGCCGTCCTGCGACGGTTCGCGCCAAAGGACCAGACCGCCCCCAAGGAGGCCGATCCGAAGGCCCTGGAGCGCGGCCAGCTCAAGATGGACCCGGAGCGGCATGCCTGCACCTGGAAGGGCGAGCCGGTGACCCTCACCGTGACGGAATTCCTGATCCTGCAGGCCCTCGCCACCCGTCCTGGGGTGGTGAAAAGCCGCAATGCCCTGATGGACGCGGCCTATGACGACCAGGTCTATGTCGACGACCGCACCATCGACAGCCACATCAAGCGCCTGCGCAAGAAGTTCAAGTCGGTTGACCAGAGTTTCGAAATGATCGAGACCCTCTACGGCGTGGGCTACCGCTTCAAGGAAGCCTGACGCTTTGGTGGCGCAAGCAACCCGGCAAGCAACCTGGAATGACGGCCACGGTCCGGGACGATGAGACTGGATCGGCCTCGAACGAGTAGCATGAAGGCTGACCCCATCCACGCCGAGGCGGCGTTCGACGATCCGCCGGCCCCTCAGGGCATCCTGGCGCGGCTGAAGCATTTCGGCCGCATGATCGTGCAGCGGGGCTCGTCGAGCCTGACGCGCCGGATCGTCGTGCTCAACCTGGCCGGCCTCGTGGCCCTGCTCGTCGGCTTCCTCTACCTCAACCAGTTCCGCGAAGGCCTCATCGAGGCACGGGTGCAGAGCCTTCTCACCCAGGGCGAGATCATCGCGGGTGCGATCGCGAGTTCCGCCACGGTCGAGACCAACACCATCACCATCGACCCGGACCAGCTCCTGCAGATGCAGGCGGGAGAAACCGAGCGGTTCAACGACGAATCCTTCTCCTCGCTCGAGTTCTCCATCAACCCCGAACGCGTCGCTCCCCTGCTGCGCCGTCTGGTGACGCCGACCAAGACCCGTGCCCGGATCTTCGACCGGGAAGGCACCCTGCTTCTCGATTCCAGATCGTTCTATTCCCGCGGCGACATCCTGCGCATGGAGCTGCCGCCGGTCGCCAATGTCGAGGATACGACGAGCTTCATCGAGCGCACCTGGAACAGCATCCGCAAGATGTTCCGGCGGACCAGACGTCCGGTGCAGGAGGAGGTCGGTCCGGCCAACGGCAAGTCCCTGCCGGAAGTGCAGCAGGCCTTCGCCGGCCAGCAATCGAGCGTGGTGCGCGTCAACAACCGTGGCGAGACCATCGTTTCGGTGGCCGTGCCGGTCCAGCGGTTCCGCACGGTCCAGGGTGCTCTCCTGCTCTCGACCCAGGAGGGCGACATCGACGCGATCATCGCGTCCGAGCGCTTCGCCCTGCTCCAGGTCTTCCTGGTGGCGGCCGTGGTCATGATCGTCCTGTCGCTCTTCCTCGCCGGCGCCATCGCGGGCCCGGTCCGGCGGCTCGCCGAGGCGGCGGAACGGGTGCGCTGGGGCACGAAGTCCCGACAGGAAATCCCCGATTTCACCACCCGGTCCGACGAGATCGGCCACCTGTCGGGCGCCCTGCGCGACATGACCAGGGCGCTCTACAACCGCATCGACGCCATCGAGAGCTTCGCGGCGGACGTGGCGCACGAGCTGAAGAACCCGCTGACCTCCCTGCGCAGCGCCGTCGAGACCCTCCCGCTCGCCCGCAGCGACGATTCCCGGGAGCGTCTCCTGTCGATCATCCAGCACGACGTGAAGCGCCTCGACCGGCTGATCAGCGACATTTCGGATGCGTCGCGGCTCGATGCGGAACTCGCCCGTGCCGATGCCGAGCCGGTGGACATGGTGCAGCTGCTCGACGCGGTGGTGTCGGTCGCCAACGAACGCCGCCAGGAGCATGATCCGCTCATCACGCTCAGCATCGAAAGGCAGGCCCAGGGCCGGGACGCCTTCCTTGTTCTCGGCCACGACAGCCGCCTCGGCCAGGTCTTCAACAACCTGATCGACAACGCCCGTTCCTTCTCGCCGTCCGACCAGACCGTCAACGTCTCCATGCGCCGCCGCAAGAACCAGGTGGAGATCCTGGTGGAGGACAGCGGGCCCGGCATCGAGCCGGATGCCCTCGACCGGATCTTCGAGCGCTTCTACACGGACCGGCCCGAGCAGGGTTTCGGCCAGAATTCCGGCCTCGGCCTGTCCATCTCCCGCCAGATCATCGAGGCCCATCGCGGCACGATCCGGGCCGAGAACCGGCTCGGCCCTCCCGACGAGGACGGCGAGCCCACCCGCCTCGGCGCCCGCTTCATCATCCGCCTGCCCGTCGAAGGAGCGAAGGCCAAGAAGGAGCAGGAGAGAAAGGACCGGGACAAAGCCAAGCGCGACGCCGGGAAGAAAGCCCCTTGAGCGAGGGTGAGACGATCCATGCCGGCTGCGTTCTCGTCGGCGAGGCGGGCCTTCTGATCCGTGGCGCGTCGGGATCCGGCAAATCGACCCTCGCCCGCGAGGTTGTGTCCCTCGCCCTCAGGGCGGGCCGCTTCGGACGGCTGGTCAGCGATGACCGGACCCGCCTCGAAGTTCATCATGGCCGCCTCCTGGCGCGACCGGTGGAACCTCTCGGCGGCAGCATCGAGGTGTTCGGCCTCGGCATTGTCCGCCAGCCCTACGAAAAGGCCGCCGTGGTGCGCCTGGTGGTCGACCTCTCCGACGATCCTGCCCGCTATCCGGAAGCGGAGGACAGGCAGGTCGACCTCTGCGGCGTCATGGTCGCTCGCATTCGGATGCAGGCCGGGGCAATCTCGGCGGATGTCGCCTTGGCCTGCCTGAGTGGTGTTTGCGACACGGTCGTGACACTGTGATGAACTTTTCCTCTCAATGCTCTTGCGCTTGGCTTCGCGGTGCACAAAATAGCGGCTCCGCTCTCGGAGCGTTCGGACTTGTAACATTATGATTGGAATGGTGCTCGTCACCCACGGGCAGCTCGCGACGGAATTCAAAGCGGCGCTCGAGCATGTCGTGGGTCCTCAAGAGCAGCTTGAAACGATCACGATCGGCCCCGACGACGACATGGAGACTCGGCGCAAGGACATCATGGCCGCCGTCTGCCGGGTCAACTCGGGCCAGGGGGTCGTGGTCCTGACGGACATGTTCGGCGGCACGCCCTCGAACCTAGCCCTGTCCTGCATGAACGGCTCCGTCGAGGTCGTAGCCGGCATCAACCTGCCCATGCTCATCAAGTTGGCTTCCGTCCGCGACGAGGAGATCCTGTCCGACGCCGTCTCCCATGCCCAGGAGGCGGGGCGCAAATACATCAACATCGCCTCGCGCGTTCTCTCGGGAAAGTAAGCATCATGGACCGGCCCCTCGATCAGGATTGCCCTCCGGCTCCCGTGCCGGACGGAGCCGATGTCCGTGAGCTGCCCATCATCAACCGCCGGGGCCTGCATGCCCGCGCCTCGGCCAAATTCGTCCAGACCGTCGAACGCTTCAACTCCGACGTGACGGTGACCCGCTGCGGCGAAACCGTGGGCGGGCGCTCGATCATGGGCCTTCTGACGCTCGCGGCCGCCCAGGGCACCTCCATCACCGTCACGGCCAAGGGCGAGGACGCCCAGGACTGCCTCCAGGCCATCGACGACCTTCTCGCCAACAAGTTCGGCGAGGACGAGTAAGCTCCAAGTGCTTTTCTGAGCGCGACGCGCTGCTCATTGCTTCGCACGTCATCACCGGCCTTGTGCCGGTGATCTCGATTGATTGAGGCACGGCGCTTTTCCGTATCGAGATGGCCGGGACAAGCCCGGCCATGACAGGAGCGGCGTCCTCTCCTCCCAAAAGAACATATAAAGACATCTTTATATCTTGATTGCCTCTCCCTGCGAGCTCTGGTAGACACAGCACCAATTCAACCGAACAGGTGCAAGAGAGAGGCCATCATGGCGCAGGATTACATCGTCAAAGACATCAGCCTTGCCGATTTCGGCCGCAAGGAAATCTCGATCGCCGAGACCGAGATGCCGGGCCTCATGGCCGTCCGGGCCGAATACGGCCCGAAGCAGCCCCTGAAGGGCGCTCGCATCGCCGGCTCGCTCCACATGACGATCCAGACCGCGGTGTTGATCGAGACCCTCAAGGCTCTCGGCGCCGACATCCGCTGGGTGTCCTGCAACATCTACTCGACCCAAGACCACGCCGCCGCCGCCATCGCGGCCGCCGGCATCCCGGTCTTCGCCTATAAGGGCGAGACCCTGAAGGAGTACTGGGACTACACCGCCAAGCTGTTCGACTGGCACGGCGGCGGCATGCCGAACATGATCCTCGACGACGGCGGCGACGCCACCATGCTGGTCCATCTCGGCCTGCGCGCCGAGCAGGGCGACACCGCCTTCCTCGACAAGCCGGGCTCCGAGGAAGAGGAAGTGTTCTTCGCCCTCATCAAGCGCCTGCTCTCCGAGAAGCCGAAGGGCTGGTTCGCCGAGCTCGCCCAATCGATCAAGGGCGTGTCGGAAGAGACCACCACGGGCGTCCACCGCCTCTACATCATGGAGAAGGAGGGCAAGCTCCTCTTCCCGGCGATCAACGTCAACGACTCGGTCACCAAGTCGAAGTTCGACAACCTCTACGGCTGCCGCGAGTCTCTGGTCGACGGCATCCGCCGCGGCACGGACGTGATGATGGCCGGCAAGGTCGCCATGGTGGCGGGCTTCGGCGATGTGGGCAAGGGCTCGGCCGCCTCGCTCCGCCAGGCCGGCTGCCGCGTGCTGGTGTCGGAAGTCGACCCGATCTGCGCCCTCCAGGCCGCCATGGAAGGCTATGAGGTCACGACCATGGAGGACGCGGCTCCCCGCGCCGACATCTTCGTCACCGCCACAGGCAACAAGGACGTGATCACCATCGAGCACATGCGCGCGATGAAGGATCGGGCCATCGTCTGCAACATCGGCCACTTCGACAACGAGATCCAGGTTGCGTCTCTCAAGAACCTGAAGTGGAACAACGTGAAGCCGCAGGTGGACGAGATCGAGTTCCCCGACGGGCACCGCATCATCCTGCTGTCGGAAGGCCGCCTCGTGAACCTGGGCAACGCCATGGGTCACCCGTCCTTCGTGATGTCGGCCTCGTTCACCAACCAGACGCTGGCCCAGATCGAGCTCTTCACCCAGCAGGGCAAGTACGAGCGCAAGGTCTACACCCTGCCCAAGCACCTGGACGAGAAGGTCGCCTCGCTGCACCTCGAGAAAATCGGCGTGAAGCTCACCAAGCTGCGCCCCGACCAGGCGTCCTATATCGGCGTCTCCGAGCAGGGCCCGTTCAAGCCGGACCACTACCGCTACTGATCGGTCGCCCACCAGCCTGCGAAAGCCCGGCCTCGCGCCGGGCTTTTTTATTGAGCCGGCGAAATCCCGAATCGAACAAACTGTCGCACCGGCATGTGTGTGTCACAAATGCAATATGGTTCGAGGAATTGCACACAGGTTCTCCAAAGGAACTTTAAGCGGGTGTTAACCCTCTTCCTGGCGGAGTCGGGGGTAGTCTAGAGTGAACACGAATCGACCGGCTGTTGCTGTGGCTTCGAACCTGCGCCGGCAGTTCCGTTCATGCGTAGACGGTTGACCTCTGCAGTGCCGCTGGGCGCGGCCGGGGATCAATCCAACTTGGCCCTTTTTCGGCCGCCAACAAAGGAAGGGCAGCACGGCATGGCCGGGCATTGGGAGCGTCACGACGGCAGCAGCGACGGGAAAGGTTCCCTCGTCGGTTCGGCCCGTGTTCCCCTATCCCTGGCGCTCCTGGCCGGCACCTCCCAGGCGGCTCTCGCCAACGACCTGCTGCTCCCGATCAGGGAAGGGGCCTCCGACCTCCTCGGCTTCCTGAACGGCTTCGACCTGCACAATGCGGTCTATTTCGGCCTCTTCATGGGCCTCGTCGCCGTCTCGACCACCACCGCCATGCTGCTGATGCACGAGCGCAAGCGTGCCGCCCGGATGGAGCGGCGCCTGCGAAACGAGCTCGACGCCCTGCGGGGCGCGGACGATCTCGCGGCCCTTCTCATGGGGTCGGAGCGCCAGCTCCTCGTGAGCTGGCACGGGCGGGACGGAGAGCCGCGCTTCCAGGGCGATCCGACCATCGTCGGCGAGAACGCCTCGGCGCAGCGAGCCCTCGCCTTCGGCACCTGGCTCGCTGCGGCGGACGCCACTGCGGTCGAGACCTCCCTCGAGCAGCTCAAGGAACGCGGCCAGGCTTTCCGCCTGACGGGACGCTGCACGACGGGCAGCCGCTTCGTCGACGTGGAAGGCCGCACCATCGGCGGGCGGGCGCTCCTGCGCCTGCGGGACGTGACCGGCGACCGGGCCGAGCTCATGAAGGTCCAGGGCCAGCTCGCGGTTGCGCGCAGCGACCTGCGCTCCATGACGATGCTGCTCGACGACGTCGCCTATCCGCTCTGGATCCGCGATACGGACGACAAGCTGCTCTGGGCGAACCAGGCCTATCTGCGCTCCGTCGAGGCCAGGGATCTCGACGACGCCATCGCCCGCTCCCTCGAACTCCTCGGCACAGCCACCCGGGACGAGGCGCGTCGGCAGCGCCTGTCCGGCGTCACCTTCTCGGGGAGAGTCACGGCGGTCGTCGCAGGCCATCGCGCGGTGCTCGACGTGATCGAACGCCCGACAGCCGGCGGCAGCGCGGGCATCGCGGTGGACGTGTCCGAACTCGAAGCGGTCCGCACCGACCTGCAGCGCCAGATGGACGCCCATGTGCGCACCCTGGATCAGCTGCCGACCGCCGTCGCGATCTTCGACGGCTCTCAGAATCTCATCTTCAGCAACGCCGCCTATCAGCGCCTCTGGGGCCTGGACGCCGCGTTCCTGGCCTCGCGCCCAACGGACAGCGAAGTGCTCGACAAGCTGCGCGTTGGCCGCAAGCTTCCCGAGCAGGCGGATTTCCGGGCGTGGAAGACCGAGTTCCTGCAGGGCTATCATTCGGTCGAGCAGCAGGAGACCTGGTGGCATCTGCCCGACCGGCGCACCCTGCGCGTGGTCATCAACCCCAATCCGCAGGGCGGCGTCACGTACCTGTTCGACGACGTGAGCGAGCGTTTCGAACTGGCCTCGCAGGTGCATTCGCTGACCCGCGTGCAGTCCGAGACCCTCGATACGCTGAAGGAAGGCGTGGCCGTGTTCGGCTCCGACGGGCGCCTCAAGCTGCACAACCGCGCCTTCGCCGACATGTGGAACCTGTCGCCCGAGATGACGGCGGAAAACCCGCATATCGACACGATCATCAAGGTCGCCCGCTTGCTGGCGCCGCAGGACGAGCCGTGGATCGACATTCGCGGCGCGGTGGCCGGCCTCGCCGACATGCGCATGGGTCTCACCTGCCGCATCGAACGCCACGACGGCACGGCGCTCGACTGCGCCGCGCAGCCCCTGCCCGACGGCGCGACGCTCCTGAGCTTCACCGACGTGACCGCGAGCGTGAACGTGGAGCGCGCGCTCACCGAGCGCAACGAGGCGCTGGAACGCGCCTCGCGGCTGCGCGACGAATTCGTGCATCACGTGTCCTATGAGCTGCGCTCGCCGCTCACCAACATCATCGGCTTCACGCAATTGCTCGGCGACGAGACGGTGGGCGCCCTCAACCCGCGCCAGCGCGACTACGCCGACCACATCATGCGGTCCTCGGCTTCGCTGCTCGCGATCCTCAACGACATTCTCGATCTCGCGTCCATCGATACCGGCTCGCTGGAGCTGACGCCGGAGATCGTCGACATCCGCTCCACCATCGAGGCCGCCATGCGGGGGCTCGAGGACCGGCTGGCCGAATCCTCGCTCAACCTGGTCATCGACACCCCGGACGACATCGGCACCTTCGTGGCCGACGGCAAGCGCGTTCGCCAGATCCTGTTCAACCTGCTCTCCAACGCGGTCGGCTTCTCGTCGCCCGGCCAGACCATCCAGGTGTCGGCGCGCAAGCGCGGCGGCGAGGTGATCTTCGACGTGAAGGACCAGGGGCGCGGCATTCCGCCCGAGATCAAGGCGCGCATCTTCGAGCGGTTCGAGAGCCATACGCTGGGAACGCGCCATCGCGGCGTGGGTTTGGGGCTGTCCATCGTGCGTTCCTTCGTGGAACTGCATGGCGGGCGCATCGAAATCTCGTCCGCGCCTGGCCTCGGCACCACGGTCACGTGCATCTTCCCCAATGACCGGCACGAGACGCCGTCTGATGGCCGATCGGCGCAATCTGCGCTAACTCCAATCGCAGCCGAGTAGGAACAGCGATGGTGAATGGACTGGCCCTCATGCCCGAGCAGGACCTTATGCAAGCCGCATGGATCGTGACGCTTCCCGACCACCAGTCGACGGAGCGCTTCGCGAGGATCCTGGCCGAAGAGCTGAAACCCGGGGACCTCGTCACCCTCTCGGGCGGCCTCGGCGCCGGCAAGACCACGCTGGCCCGTGCCCTGGTGCGGACCCTTGCGGGCGATCCGGAACTCGAGGTTCCAAGCCCCACCTTCACCCTGATGCAGGTCTATGACGGCCAGCGTCCCCCCATCGTCCATGCGGATTTCTACCGCCTCTCCGGCGGCTACGAACTCACGGAGCTGGGCTGGGACGAGATGACGGAGAACGCCATCGCGCTCGTCGAGTGGCCCGAACGGGCCGACGATGCGCTTAACCCCGAGCATCTCGATATCCGCCTCGACTTCGCCCCCGGCAGCCAGGGCCGCGGGCGCCTCGCGATGCTCACCGGAACCGGCGCCTTCGCGTCCCGCCTCCAGCGCATGAAGGCCTATCGCAGCCTCGTCGAGCGCTGCGGCTGGGGCGATGCGAAGCGCCAGCCCATGCCGAGCGACGCTTCCGTGATCCGCTCCTACGAGCGCCTGGTGAAGCCCGACGGCTCGACCGCCCTCCTGATGATCTCGCCCCCACGTCCGGCCGGGCCCGCCGTGCGGCGCGGCAAGCCCTATACGACCATCGCGAAGCTCGCCGAGACGGTGAATGCCTTCGTGGCCATGGACAAGGGCCTGCGCGCTCTTGGCTTCAGCGCGCCCTACATCTACGGCGAGGACCTGGAGGCGGGCCTTCTCCTCATCGAGGATCTCGGTTCCGAGCCCGTCACCGATGCCAAAGGCCCGATCCCGGAGCGCTACGCGGAGGCGACCAGGGTCCTGGCGCAGCTCCACGGCCAGACCCTGCCGCAGGTGCTCCCGGTGGCGGACGGCATCGACCATCCGATCCCGCCCTACGATCTCGAAGCCCTCCTCATCGAGGTGGAGCTTCTGCTCGACTGGTACGTGCCTCATATCATCGGCACGCAGCTCTCAGGGTCCGCGCGGGCGGAATTCGTCAATCTCTGGACCGAGACCCTGGGCGAGGTTCTCGCCGCCCCGACCACCTGGACCCTGCGCGACTACCACTCGCCCAACCTGATCTGGCTGCCCAAACGCGAAGGCCTGCAGCGGGTCGGCATGATCGACTTCCAGGATGCGGTGCTGGGCTCGCCGGCCTACGACGTCGCGTCTTTGTTGCAGGATGCGCGCGTGACCGTGCCGCCCGAACTCGAACTGAAGCTCATCGGCCTCTATGCCCGCGACCGGAAGGCCGTCGATCCTGCTTTCGACGTGTCGGCCTTCGCCCGCGCCTACGCGATCATGGCAGGCCAGCGCGCCACCAAGATCCTCGGCATCTTCGCCCGCCTCGACCGGCGCGACGGCAAGCCGCACTATCTCAAGCATCTGCCGCGGATCGAAGCCTATCTCGTCCGCAACCTCGCCCATCCGGCCCTGGGCAAGCTCAAGGTCTGGTACGAAAACTATCTGCCGAGGCTGATCCCGCAGGCGGATGAACTCCCTCCCGAATCTTGAGCCAGCTCCTTGTCCCAGACCTCCCCGCGCGCGCCGCACAAAGCCATCGTTCTCGCTGCAGGCTTAGGCAAGCGCATGCTGCCGATCACGGCCACCATGCCGAAGCCCCTCGTGAAGGTGGCGGGACAAAGCCTCGTCGACTTCGCCCTCGACCGCCTGCACGAGGCCGGCATCGACACGGTGGTGGTGAACGTGCACCATTTCGCCGACATGCTCGAAGCTCACCTGAGCACGCGCGACGTTCCGCGCATCGTCGTCTCGGACGAACGGACCGAGCTTCTGGAAACCGGCGGCGGCGTGAAGAAGGCCCTGCCGCTTCTCGGCAGCGAGCCCTTCATCACCTTCAACTCCGATTCGCTCTGGATCGAGGGGCGGGAACCGAATCTGAAGCGTCTCGTGTCCGCCTGGGACCCGGAGCGGATGGACATCCTGATGCTCGTGGCCCCGTTATCCACAAGCATTGGATTCGAAGGCCGGGGCGATTTTCACATGAACGAGAGCGGCCGCCTGCGCCGCCGTGGAACGGACCCGAGCGCACCTTTCGCCTATGCGGGAGTCGCCATCGTGAAGCCGGAACTTGTTCACGGGACGCCCGACGGAGCGTTCTCGGCCAATGCCTTCTACGACCGCGCCATCGCGAAGGACCGCCTCTACGGCTTGTGCATGGAGGGGCAATGGCTGCATGTTGGGGAGCCCCAGGCCATTGCCGAGGCTGAAAGATGCCTCGCCGCCAGCAAGCGTTGAGGTTTTGGAGTGCCGACCCAGCCGCGCGTCTTCTCAATCCCTCCGGGTTGCGCCTTCCTGCCGACCCTCGTGGATGCGCTGTTCGATGGACACCTCGTCGGCCCCCTGCCAGATGATCCCGCGGCCCTGTCCGACATCACGATCTATGTGCCCAACCGCCGCGCCACCCGTGCGCTGATCGCGCTGCTCGCCGAGCGCGGCGCAGGCAAGGCGCAGCTCTTGCCGCGGATCGTCCCCTTAGGCGAAACCGACGAGGCCGAATTCGAACTGACGGGGCTGGAGGGCACGCCTCTCCAGGAGGCCGCGAGCCTCAAGCCGCCGATCCCGCCCCTGGAACGCCGCCTCATCCTCACGCGCCTCGTGCAGCGCTGGTCGGCCGAAGTGGACCGTGCGCTGCTGCAACTCGGCCCCGAGGTGCCCTTCATGGTGCCGGCCTCGCCGGCCGACGCGGTGAACCTCGCGGGCGACCTCGAAACCCTGATGGATGCCTTCACGACGGAAGGCATCGACTGGCATGCCCTCGAACTGGCGGTGGATTCGGACTACTCGACCTATTTCGAGATCACGCGGCATTTCGTGCAGATCGCGAGCGAGCACTGGCCCAGGATCCTGGCCGAGCGCCAGGCGAGCGACCCCGCGCAGCGGCGCAACGCGCTGCTCGACGCGGAGGCGCGGCGCCTCACGCGCGAGCGCCCTGAACATCCGATCATCGTCGCGGGCTCGACCGGCTCGGTGCCGGCGACCGCACACCTCATGGGCGTGATTGCGCGCCTGCCCAAAGGCGCCATCGTGCTGCCCGGCCTCGACACGGATCTCGACGAGGAGAGCTGGTCGACCATCGGCGGAACCGGCGACGACGAGACCGATCCGGTGCATGGACATCCGCAGGCCTCGCTTCGCCGTCTCCTCGACAAGCATCTGCGCGTCCCGCGCGCCGACGTCTCTGTCCTTGGTGACGTGCCAGAGGCTGCGAAGGCCCGCAACCACCTGCTCTCCGAAGCCTTGCGCCCGGCGGACACCACGGATCGCTGGTCGCTGATCGCGCCCGATGATCGCGTGGCGTTGAGCGCGCGCGGCTGCGAGGGGCTGGCCATCATCGAGGCCATGGACGAGCGCGAGGAGGCGCTCGCCATCGCCATCGCGCTGCGCGAAACCATGGCGCATCCGCACAAGACGGCAGCCCTCGTCACGCCGGATCGTGCGCTTGCCGCGCGCGTGACAGCGGAACTCGCCCGCTGGGGCCTGAGCATCGAGGATTCCGCGGGCATTCCCCTGTCCGATACGCCTGCCGGACGTCTGGCGCGAATGGCCGCGGAAGCGGCGGCCGACGACCTGCGCCCCGTGCGCCTGCTGGCGCTGCTCGCACACCCGATGGTGCGGCTCGGCCTGTCCCGCGAGATGGTCGAACATGCGGCAAGCGTGCTCGAGATCGGCGTGCTGCGCGGGCCTGCTCCCGCGCTCGGCATCGAAGGCATGCGCGCCGCGCTCGCCAGCCGCCGCGCCGGGAACGATCATCGCACGCCGCGTCCGCGCAAGCGCCTGACGGAAGCCGATTGGGATCTCGCGGACGACTTGCTGCAGCGCCTCGGCCTCGCCTTCAACACCTTCACGCCGACCGTTCATGGCGAAGGCCGTCTCGATCTCATGTCGCTCGTGGAGCATCATCGCCGCGCCGTCGAGCTGCTCTGGACCGGGCCCGACGACGAACCGGCGGAGCAGGATGACGATTCCTCGAAGGAAGCGCTCGCCGCGCTGTTCGACGATCTCGAACATTCCGACATCCGCGCGGAGGAAGGTCATCCGCTTGCGGGCCGCTTCGTCGATTACCCGACCTTCTTCACGGCTCTCGCCAAGCAGCGCTCCTTGAGCCCGTCGCCCCGCGCCACGCACCGGCGCCTGAAGATCCTCGGTCTTCTCGAAGCGCGTCTGCTCTCCGTCGACCGCGTGGTGCTCGGCGGATTGGACGAAGGCTCCTGGCCGCCGCGCACGGTGACGGATGCGTTCCTCAACCGCCCCATGCGCTCGCGCGTCGGCCTGATGCCGCCGGAGCGGCGCATCGGCCAGACGGCGCATGATTTCGTGCAGGCGCTGGGCACGCACGACGTGGTGATCACCCGCGCGCATAAGCGCGACGGCTCACCCATGGTGCCCTCGCGCTTCCTGCAGCGCCTGAAGGCCTTCGCCGGCAAGGACGTGTGGGAGCGCATGACGAAGGCCGGCGAGTATTACCGTCGACTCGCGCGCACCCTCGACACGCCGGAGCCCGCACCCTCGCTGCCGCGCCCACGGCCGAAGCCCGACCCGGCGCTGTTCCCGCGCTCCCTGAGCGTCACGGAAATCGAGACGCTGGTGCGCGATCCCTATTCGATCTTCGCGCGCCACATCCTCAAGCTCGACGCGCTCGATGCGATAGCCGTGACGCCGAGTGCCGCGGATCGCGGCACGATCATCCACGAGGTGCTGGGCACATTCGCCGAGCAATACCCGAAGACATTGCCGGCCCATGCGCAGGAGATCCTGCTGGCGCTCGGCACCGACGCCTTTGCCGAGATCGCCGAGGCCTATCCCGAACTCTATGCGGAATGGTGGCCGCGCTTCACGCGGCTTGCCACCGAATTCGTCGTGTGGGAGCAGAACCGCCGTCCCGACCTCGTCGATGTCTACGCGGAACGCTCCGGGCGCCTGTCGATCCCGCTGCCGGACGGCACGATCTTCAATCTTCGTGCCCGCGCGGACCGTATCGAGCATCGCCGTGACGGCCGTTTCGCCATCATCGACTTCAAGACGGGGCAACCGCCCGGCGTGCGCGAGGTCTATGCCGGCTTCTCGCCGCAGCTGACGCTCGAAGCCATGATGCTGATGAAGGGCGCCTTCAAGGGGCTGCCGATGGCGAAGGACGCGCCGGACCTGATCTACATCCACACCACCGGTGGGCGCGAGCCGATCAAGCCGCGCGAGATCAAGCCCGGGCGTGACGAGGAGCGCTCGGTGCCGGAGATCGTGGAGGAACATCGCCGCCGCTTCGAGGGCATGATCGTGCGCTACGCCAAGGGCGAGGCACCTTACGTCTCGCGGCCCTTCCCGAAATATGCGCGCAAATTCTCGGAATACGACCACTTGGCGCGCGTGAAGGAATGGTCGCTCGCGAGTGCGGGCGGCGGCGAGGGATCCGAATGAGCACCGATCTCGTCATCCCGGAATACACCAAGGACGCGCAGCGCCGCGCCGCCAACCCGCGCGCATCCGCCTGGGTGTCGGCCAATGCGGGCGCCGGCAAGACCAAGGTGCTCACCGACCGTGTCGTGCGTCTGCTGCTCGCGGGCTCTCTGCCGGGCCGCATTCTCTGTCTCACCTTCACCAAGGCGGCCGCCGCCAACATGGCGATCCGCGTGTTCGAGCGCCTTGGCCGCTGGGTGACGCTCGATGAGGAAAGCCTCGTCAAGGAACTGACGGAACTCGAGGGCGCGAAACCGACGCGGGCCCAGGTGAAACTCGCGCGCACGCTCTTTGCGCGCGCGGTGGAAACGCCGGGCGGCCTCAAGATCGACACTATCCACGCCTTCTGCGAGCGACTTCTGCATCTCGTGCCGTTCGAGGCCAATGTGCCCGCGCGCTTCGCCGTGCTCGACGAGAGCCAGACCGACGAGATGCTGGCCCAGGCCACCGCCAATGTGATGGCCGATGCGGCGAGCGGCAATTTCCCGGAACTTGCCGATGCGCTCGATACCATCAGCGTCGATGCGATAGGCGACGCCCTCACCTCCGCGATCAACGCGGCCTTGAAGTGCAAGGCGTTCCTGCACGATGCGTCGGGCCCCGCACGGCTTCGCAGGGAACTCGGGCTGGGCGCGGATGAGACGCTGGAGAGCGTCGAGACCGCAATGCTCGAAGGCGGCATCAGGCCGGAAGAATGGCCCTCCATCGTGCAGGAACTTCTGGCCGGCAAGGCGACTGACCAGGAGCGCGCCGCCTCCTTCATCGCAGCCGCCGAGGCCCAGGATCCGGACGAGAAGCTCAAGCATTACCTGTCGGTCTTCCTGAAGGAATCGGATTGGACGCCGCGCGCGGAGTCACGCCTCGTGACGAAGTCGGTCGATCCCGCCTTGAAGGAACGGCTGCTGACCGAGCAGAGCCGCATCTGGCGCCTCATCGACAAGCGCAAGGCCGCGCGCGCCGCCGAGCGCACCGGCGCGCTGTTCACGCTCGCGGCCGAGATCCACACCCGCGTCGAGCAGGCGAAGATGCGTCTCGGCGCGCTCGACTTCCAGGATCTCATCGACAAAACCCTGGCGCTGCTCTCGCGCGGCGACACGGCCTGGGTGCTCTACAAGCTCGACCGCGGCATCGATCACGTGCTGATCGACGAGGCGCAGGACACGAACCCGGAGCAATGGGAGATCCTGCGCAAGATCACCGAGGATTTCACGGCGGGCGCCGGCGCTGCGGGCGGGCGCGTGCGCACGCTCTTCGCGGTGGGCGATCCCAAGCAGTCGATCTACGGCTTCCAGGGCGCGGCTCCGCAGGAATTCGAGACGATGCGCCGGAGCTGGTCGCAGAAGGTGAAGAACGCCGAGCTCCATTTCGAGGACGTGTCGCTCACCATGTCGTTCCGATCGGCCAAGGCCGTGCTGTCGGCCGTGGACGCGACCTTCGCGGTCGAGGCGAATTTCAAGGGACTGTCCTTCGAGGACAAGGCGGTCGGCACCGTGCACGAGAGCGCGCGCCCTCACGCGCCGGGCCTCGTGGAAATGTGGCCCCTGGAAATGCCCGCCAAGGAGGAAGAGCCCGAGGCCTGGGTGCTGCCCATCGACGAGCCGGAGCAGCACGCGCCGCCCGTCGTCGTCGCGCGTCGCATCGCGCAGGCCGTGAAGTGCTGGACCACCAAGGGCGACGAGATGGGCCGCGTGTGGACGGCCGGCGACGTGCTCGTGCTGGTGAGGAAGCGCGGCGCCGCCTTCGAGGCGGTGATCCGCGCGCTGAAAGAGGCGGGCGTGCCCGTGGCCGGTGCGGACCGGCTCAATATCGGCGAGCACATCGCCGTGCTCGATCTCGTGGCCGCCGGACGCGCGGCGCTTCTGCCGGACGACGACCTCACGCTCGCGACCGCGCTGAAATCGCCGCTCGTCGGCCTCACCGACGACGATCTCATCCGCATCGCCGCCAACCGCGCGGACGAGGAATCCCTGCACGCCGCCATGACGCGGCACGCCGAAGCGGGCGATGCGAAGGCGAAACGCGGATGCGAGGCCTTGAGCGCATGGCGCGAGCTCGCGCGCATCCATGGCCCCTTCGGCTTCTTCGCCACCCTGCTCGGACCGCGCGGCGGGCGCTCGCTGCTCGTGGCGCGCCTGGGGAGCGAGGCGGGCGACGCCATCGACGCGTTCCTGTGCTTCGCCCATCAATCGGAAATGACGGAGACGCCCTCGCTCACCGTCTTCCTGAACCGGTTCGAATCCGCCTCGCACACGATCAAGCGCGACCTCGATTCCGTGAACAACGAAGTGCGCGTCATGACCGTGCACGGCGCAAAAGGTCTCGAGGCTCCCATCGTGGTGCTCATCGACGGCTGCGAGGTGCTGGGCCGCGATCCGCCGCTGCTGCAATTGCAGACGACGGCAGGCGACAGGATCCCGGTCTGGGCGCCCGGCAAGACCTCCGATTCCAGCGTGATGACGCAGGCGCGCGACCTCCTGCATGCCAAGGGTTACGAGGAGCACAACCGCCTGCTCTACGTCGCCATGACCCGCGCGAAGGACCGGCTGGTGATCGCCCCCTACCGGACGAACGGGAACGAGACGAAGCAGGAAGCCTGGTGCGAGATGATCCGCCATGGGCTCGTCGCGAAGGCGGGCGGCCTGGAGCTGGACGAGGCGCCCTACGGCCCGATCTCGGTCTGGCGCGACGGCTCGGCGCTGGCGCGCACCCTGGTGGCCGAATCCGACGTGCCGCCCCTCGATCCCATCGCGGTCCCGGACTGGCTGACCACGGCGGCCAGGCCGGAGCCCGAGCCTCTGCCCCCGATCCGCCCCTCGAGCGCGCTCGGCGCCGCCGACCGGATGACACGTCCCGGCGACGGTCCCTATGCGCCCGAGGCGCGGCTGCGCGGCACCCTGGTCCATGCCCTGCTGGAGCGCTTGCCGGCGCTGGCGCCAGAGCACCGGGAGAGCATGGCGCGCTCCTACATCAAGGCCCGCGCACCGCGCCTTCCCCAGGACCTGCGCGAATCGATCCTGACCAACGCCCTTGGGGTTCTCGACCATGCGGACCTGATGCCTCTTTTCGGCAAGGGCTCGCGGGCGGAGGCGCCCATCGCCGGGCGGGTGCTCACGGCAGAGGGCGAGATCATGGTCTCGGGCCAGATCGACCGGCTCGCCGTGCTCGATGCGGACGTGCTGGTCGCCGATTTCAAGACCACCGCCCGCCCACCGAAGGCGGGCCAGCCGCCCCCGCGCTCCTATGTGGCGCAGCTTGCTCTCTACCGGACGCTCCTCGCCGAGATCTATCCGGAAAAGCGCATCCGCACCTTCCTGATCTGGACCTCGGGCCCCGTGATCCACGAGCTCCTGGAACCCGATCTGGAATCCGCACTTACCCTCATCAAAGCGGCGTGAGACACAGAGCCCTTGCTTGATTCCCTCAAGCCGGGTTCTTACCTTGGCCCTATAGCCGAGCGGCTCGAAGCTGAGTCGCGCTCAAGTCAAAGGTGATCTGATGGCAACCGTAAAGGTGACCGATTCAAGCTTCGCGCAGGATGTCCTGCAATCCTCCGAGCCCGTCGTGGTCGATTTCTGGGCGGAATGGTGCGGTCCCTGCCGCATGATCGGCCCGGCCCTGGAAGAGATTTCCAACGAGATGGCCGGCAAGGTGAAGATCGCCAAGCTCAACGTGGACGAGAACCCGCAGATCTCCTCCCAGCTCGGCATCCGGTCGATCCCGGCCCTGATGGTGTTCAAGGACGGCAAGGTCGTCGCCCAGAAGGTCGGCGCCGCCCCCAAGGGCGAACTGTCCCGCTGGATCCAGGCCTCCGCCTGATCGCGTTGAGTTTTTGAAATAATCAAAGGGGCCGCAAGGCCCCTTTTCTTTTGCCAGTTCGTGCACAGAGCAACCGACCCTCTCCCCCCTTCTGGGGGAGGAGTGGAGAGGGGGGTACGGCGCAGGACTGGAACCAGAGTGGCGCTAACACCTCCTCCCTAGCCCTCCCCCACAAGGAGGGAGGGGAGTCCAGCGCTACTCTCGGTATGCGCTCCCGTCGGAGATAAATCTTACGTCCCTACTCCGGCAGCGTCCCGTTCGCCGCCAAGACCTCGCCGGCGAGATAGAGCGAGCCGCAGATCAGGATGCGGGGCGGGTGGTCCCAGACATAGTTGTGGAGCGAGGCGAGGGCCGATTCGACGCTCGAGGCCGTCGAGGTGGTGAGCCCCACGCTGGACGCGATGGCCGCGACCTCCTCGGCGGGGCGGGCGGCGATCTGGCCGGCGATCGGAACCGCGATCACCTCGCGGGCGAGGCCGGAGAAGTTCTTGAAGAAGGCCTGAGAATCCTTCGTGCCGAGCATGCCGGTGATCAGCACGAGGGGCGCGTCCGAGCGCTCGCTCCGGTCCGCCATGGCGGCGGCGAGCACCCGGCCGCCGTCGGGATTGTGGCCGCCGTCGAGCCAGAGCTCGCAGCCCTGCGGGGCGATCTCCGGCAGACGTCCCTTGTTGAGGCGCTGGAGGCGCCCAGGCCATTCGGCGCGGGTGAGGCCCGCCTCGAAGGCGGACGTCTCGAAATGCTCGAACCCGGCGGCACGCAGTGCCGCGATCGCCGTACCGGCATTGGTGAATTGATGCCGCCCGATGAGCCGGGGGCGCGGCAGGTCCAGGAGGCCCTTCTCATCCTGGTAGACGAGGCGTCCACCCTCCTCGTGCACGGAGAAATCCTGCTGGCCGACGAAGAGCGGGGACACGCCGATGCGCTCCGCCTCGTCGCGCAGGGTCTGGTCGGCTTCCGTGTAATCCTGCGGGGCGATGATTGCCGGGCAGCCGCGCTTGAAGATGCCGGCCTTCTCCCTCGCGATGGCCTGCAGGGTCGTGCCGAGATATTCCGCGTGGTCATGCCCGATGGGCGTAACGACGGCGGCGGCCGGCCTGTCGATCACGTTGGTGGCGTCGAAGCGGCCGCCGAGACCGACTTCGAGCAGGAGCACGTCGGCAGGCTCTTCCGCGAAGATCAGCAGGGCGGCCGCGGTCGTGATCTCGAACACGGTGATGGGCTCGCCCGCGTTCACCGCCTCGCAGCGGCGGAAGGCCTCGACGAGCCTCTCCTCGCTCACATAGCGGCCGCCGCCGCCGAGCCGGCCCAGGCGGATGCGCTCGTGGAAGCGCACGAGATGAGGCGAGGTATAGACGTGGACGGCAAGACCGGCGCTTTCGAGGATCGCCCGCATGAACGCGATGGTCGAGCCCTTGCCGTTGGTGCCGGCCACATGGATGACCGGCGGCAGGCGGCGCTCCGGATGGCCGAGCTGGGCCAGAAGCCGCTGGATGCGCCCGAGCGAAAGATCGATGGTCTTCGGGTGCAGGGCGAGAAAGCGCGCGATCAGCGCATCGGAGGACTCAAAAGCACCGCTACCACTCATGTCCGACTTCCTCATTCCCTTCAGGACGCCGGGACTAGCACTTGCCGCTCGAGGGGGGAAGAGAGGCGTCGTTAGGCGGATCGTCGCTCAAGCGGTCAGGTGCATGGGGGTGGCCCGTGACGATGTTGCTGCTAGCGCATCGGACGGACCCAGAGGGCCGCGTCATCCGATGCGCCAGTCAAGAGAAGGAGCATCGGATGAATCCCAAAAGTGGTGTCCACTTTTGCGTCCGAGGCTCTAGATCCGCGCTATGGACGCTCCTCGTGAGGGCCTTTCCTTGTCTTGAACGCACCGAATTTCGCCTGTGTGACGCAATGCACGGCCTCCGTCTGCAAAGTGGTTCAAAGTCCGATCATGGCCAACGGAGGCGCCGATGATCAGGGTATATGGAATCGCACTGGCTGGATTCTTGCTCGCCGGGCTTGAGCCTGCATTCGCGGAGCCCGGCCCTCAAGAACGACAATGCATCGTGGGGGAGCAGCGTATCAACGGTGTGTGCCGGGCCTTATCGGAAGGCGCTGGCACGCGAACAGGCGACCAAGGCAGTACCGGCAATCGCGGGGATGCCGGCCGAAGTGGTGCCGGCAGATAACCAGCCTGACGGTATGGAGTCACTTCGGATGAAGGTTCACGCGCCCAGCACATCGTGCGGAAAAGTGGATCCGGTTTTCGCTAGCGCGGCCCGCTGGGTCCGCCCCCAACGATGTGCTCATCGAAAGAGCGGAGCATCGGATGGATCCCAAAAGTGCAAATCCACTTTTGGGTCAGATGCTCTAGCGCCGACGACACTGGACATGAGCGAGAGGATGGAAGCCGCTTTGCGCACCGTCAATGACGGTGCGCATCGGAGGAATCCATCGCCCTGTGCTCTCGCTTACTCGGCGGCCGCGGCCGTGATCTCGGCGTTCACCGGCACGGGACGGGCGACCGGGCTGACGGCCGGAGCCTTGGTGAAGAGGCGCGACAGACGGGCGACCGTCTCCTTCAGATCGTGGCGGTGCACGACCGCGTCCACCATGCCGTGATCCTTCAGGTATTCGGAGCGCTGGAAGCCGTCAGGCAGCTTCTCGCGGATGGTCTGCTCGATGACGCGCGGCCCGGCAAAGCCGATGAGCGCGCCGGGCTCGGCCAGATGGACGTCGCCGAGCATGGCGTAGGATGCCGTCACGCCACCGGTGGTCGGGTTGGTGAGCACGACGATATAGGGCAGCTTGGCATCGCGCAGGCGGCGGATCGCCACCGTGGTGCGGGGCATCTGCATGAGGGACAGGATGCCCTCCTGCATGCGCGCGCCGCCGGAGCCGGCGAAGAGCACGTAGGGCGTCTTCTTGTCGAGCGCCGTCTCGGCGCCCTTGATGAAGGCCTCGCCGGCCGCCATGCCGAGCGAGCCGCCCATGAAGCCGAAATCCTGGACCGCGATGGTCATCGGCAGCTCCGCGACCCGGCCGAAGCCGACCTTGAACGCGTCCTGCTGGCCGGTCTTGGTGCGGGCGTCCTTCAGGCGGTCGATGTAGCGCTTCTCGTCACGGAATTTCAGAGGATCGACGGCCACTTCCGGCAGGGCCACGTCGAGCCAGGTGGCGCCGTCGAACATGAGCTGGAGGCGCTGGGTGGCCGAGATGCGCATGTGGTGGTTGGAGCCGGGGATCACCCACTGGTTCGCCTCCACGTCCTTGTGGAACACGACCTGTCCGGTCTCCGGGCACTTGATCCAGAGATTGTCCGGCGTCTCGCGCTTGAAGAGCGTCTTGATCTTCGGACGGACGACTTCGGAAATCCAGTTCATCGCTAATCCTTCTCCGTGAGGAGCATCCCGGAAGCCTTCATCCTGAGGAGGCCGTCAGGCCGTCTCGAAGGACGAGGGCGTCTCCAGTGCTCTCTGGACCCTCCTTCGAGACGGCGCTACGCGCCTCCTCAGGATGAGGGACCTTGTTCTATGTATTAGGCCGCCGCCCGTTTTGCCACAGAGCGGACGCCTTCACTCAATTCCTTCACCAGCTTCGTGACCGCCTCGACCGAACCTGCCGTTGCGCGATCCTGAGCATCGAGGGTGCCCTTCAGCGCGTCGATCAGGGCCGAGCCGACCACCACGCCGTCGGCACCCTTGGCCACCGCCGCCGCATGGGCGCCGCTCTTGACGCCGAAGCCCACCACGACGGGAAGGGGCGTATGGCGCTTGATCCGCTCCACGGCCGTTGCGACCTTGCCGAAATCGGGCGTCGCCGCGCCGGTGATGCCGGTGATCGAGACGTAATAGACGAAGCCCGCCGTATTCGCGAGGACCGCCGGCAGGCGCTTATCGTCCGTGGTCGGGGTCGCGAGACGGATGAAGGCGAGTCCGGCCTTGAGGGCCGGGAGGCACAGCTCGTCGTCCTCTTCCGGCGGCAGGTCGACGACGATCAGGCCGTCGACACCGGCTTGCTTGGCGTCAGCCAGGAAGCGGTCGACGCCGTAGACGAAGATCGGGTTGAAATAGCCCATGAGGATCACGGGCGTGTCCTGGTCCTCGGCCCGGAAGCGGCGGATGAGGTCGAGGGTCTTGACCGTGTCCTGCCCCACCTTCAGGGCGCGCAGCCCCGCCGCCTGAATGGCCGGTCCATCGGCCATGGGATCGGTGAAGGGCAGCCCGAACTCGACGATGTCGGCCCCCGCCTTGGGCAGGCTCCTGAGGATCTCGAGCGAGGTCTCCGGGTCCGGGTCGCCGGCCATCACATAGGTGACGAGAGCGGCGCGGCCTTCCGCGCGGCATTTTTCGAAACGGGCTTCGATGCGCTGTGTCATGGGCGGGTCTTTAGCATGAGAGGAAGGCGAGGCGAAATATGTGAAGAGCGCCGTATGTCCTCTCCCTCCTTGTGGGAGAGGGGTGGCTGCGAAAGCAGCCGGGAGGGGGGTGGGAGCGCCAGCCTCTCAGAACGAAGCGCCAGCACCCCCCTCTCCAACTCTCCCCCACAAGGAGGGAGAGGGTCGGTTGCGCTGCATGCCAAGGTGGTTCTCAAACGATCTGGTTGCCCAGGTGCTCGGCGATCTGGAACAGGTCCTTGTCGCCGCGGCCGCTGATATTGACCACCATCAGGTGATCCTTGGGCTTCTGCGGGGCCAGTTCCATCACCTTGGCAAGCGCGTGGCTGGGCTCCAGCGCGGGCAGGATGCCCTCGAGGCGCGAGCAGAGCTGGAAGGCTTCCAGCGCCTCCTCGTCGGTCGCGGAGATGTAAGTCACCCGGCCCATCTCGTGCAGCCAGGCATGCTCGGGTCCGATGCCAGGATAATCGAGGCCGGCCGAGATCGAATGGGCGTCCTGGATCTGGCCGTCGTGATCCATCAGCAGGTAGGTGCGGTTGCCGTGAAGCACGCCCGGGCGGCCGCCCGAGAGCGAAGCCGCATGCAGCTTGTCGAGGCCGTGACCCGCCGCCTCCACGCCGTAGATCTCGATGTCCTTGTCGTCGAGGAACGGATGGAACAGCCCGATGGCGTTGGAGCCGCCGCCGATGCAGGCGACGAGCGAATCCGGCAGGCGGCCTTCCGCCTGCATCATCTGCTCGCGGGTTTCGTTGCCGATCACGCATTGGAAGTCGCGCACCATGGCCGGATAGGGATGCGGACCGGCGACCGTGCCGATGCAGTAGAAGGTGTCGGACACGTTGGTGACCCAGTCGCGCAGGGCCTCGTTCATGGCGTCCTTGAGGGTGCGGGTGCCGGACTGCACCGGCACCACCTTGGCGCCCAGCATGTTCATGCGGAACACGTTGGGCTTCTGCCGCTCCACGTCGACGGCGCCCATATAGACCACGCAGTCGAGGCCGAAGCGCGCGCAGAGCGTCGCGGTGGCGACGCCATGCTGGCCGGCGCCGGTCTCGGCGATGATGCGCTTCTTGCCCATGCGGCGGGCGAGAAGGATCTGGCCCAGCACGTTGTTCACCTTGTGCGCGCCGGTATGGTTCAGCTCTTCGCGCTTGAAGTAGATTTTTGCCCCACCGAGATGCTCCGTCATGCGCTCGGCGAAATAGAGCGGGCTCGGGCGGCCGATGTAATGGGTCGAGTAGTTCGCCATGTCGGCGTGGAAGGCCGGATCGTTCCTCGCCTCCTCGTAGGCCTTTTCCAGCTCGAGAATGTTCGGCATCAGGGTCTCGGCCACGAAGCGGCCGCCGAACTGGCCGAAATGCCCGCGCTCGTCGGGACCTGTGCGGAAGGAATTGGGTTGAGCTTGAGCTGACACGGGCTGTCCTGCCTTGACGATCTTGAAAGCGCGCGCCCGGGGAGGACGAGCTCTCCTAACTTAGTGATGGGCGGCAGCGAATGCTGTCCGGGCGGCCTTGATGAAGGCCTCGATCCGTGCCGGATCTTTCAGACCCGGTCCGCTTTCCACCCCGGACGACACGTCGACGGCCTGCGGCTTCGTGAGCCGGATCGCCTCCGCAACGTTATCGGGGTCGAGGCCACCTGACAGCATGAAGGAAACCTTGCGGTCAAGTCCGTTCAGAAGTCGCCAGTCGAAGGCGATCCCGTTGCCGCCGGGAAGCGCACCGGCCGTGCGGGGCGGCTTGGCGTCGAGCAGGATGCGGTCGACGTCGCCCGCATAGGGGCCGAGCGCCTGCAGGTCGGAGGCTTCCGCAATGCCCAGCGCCTTCATGACCGGACGCTTGACCATGGAGCGGATCTCGGCCACGCGCTCGGGGCTCTCGGTACCATGCAGCTGAATCAGGTCAGGGTTGATCGCCTCGATGGCCTGGGCGACGTCTTCGTCTCCGGGATTGACCAGGAGCACCACGCGCTGAGCGCGCCCCCTGGCCTGCAGGGAGAGACGATGGCCGAGATCGAGGCTGACGTGACGGGGGCTTTTGGGGAAACGCACGAAACCGACCATGTCCGCGCCTGCGCCCAGGGCGACATCGAGGGTCTCGGGCGTCGAGAGCCCGCAGATTTTGATCAGGTTATCCATAAGGGCTACTTTACTACGCTTTTGGGAGCGAGCGCCACACCAGCATCGCCGCAGCCAGGTCCTCCAATGCCGCACCGACCGACTTGAAGGCCGTGATGGCCGCCGGATCGCGACGGGGCGCACTCACGCACAGGTCCGCGAGCGTGCCCCGGATGTGGCTCTCGGCCATTGCGCCACCCTGGAGCGCCACGGCCACGTCCCCACCCTCCGTCTTGGCGGCCGGCGTGTCGATATGGACCTGAGCCCGCAGCAGGGCCTCGTCGTCCGCCTCGCGCATTTTGAGATTGAAGGCGCCGACGAGATCGAGATGCGCCCCCGGTTTCAGCCAGCCCCCCCTGACGATGGGTGCGCTCGAGAGCGTCGCGCAGGAAATGAGATCGGCTTCGCGCACGGCCGCCTCCAGGTTGGTGACGGCGGTGACCGGCAGACCCTCGCGGCGCAGCTCGGCGGCGAGCGCCTCGGCCCTGGCGCCGTTGTGGTTCCAGAGCGCAACCTCGCGAATCGGCCGCTGGCTCATATGGGCGCGGATGAGGAAGGGCGCGAGGGACCCGGCCCCGACCATCACCATGCGGCCTGCATCCTCGCGCGCCAGATACCGCGCCGCCAGGGCCGAGGCGGCGGCCGTGCGCCAGACGGTCAGTCGTGTGCCGTCGAGAACCGAGACGGGCTCGCCCGTGGCGCCGTCCATGAGCAGATAGGAGCCCATGACGCTGGGCAGGCCCTTGGCGCCGTTTTCCGGGAACACGGACACGACCTTCACACCGACGAATCCATCCTGCGTGGCGGGACCGGTCCAGGACGGCATGAGCAGGAGCGTGCCATGGGCGCCGGCCCGCTCGATCTCGTGGTGATGGCGCACCGGCGTGACCATGTCGCCGCGAAAGGCCTCGGCCAGGGCATCGATCAGGGCTGGAAAGGTGAGAACCCGATCGATCTCGGCAGCTGTCACGACGCGCATGGTAAAGGTCTTAGAACCGGGGGCTGGGAGAAGAGGACACCGTCGCCGGCAGAGTGGTGGCTGAACCGTTCTGCGTCTTGAGGCGCTCGGTCTCGTAGCGCAGCTGGCGCGTCTCGCGCCGCAGCTGCCGGCGCGACTTGCGGTTCTTGCCCTGCGCGAGCCAGCTCGCCGTGCCGCCGATTACCACGCCGAGCATGACGGCCGCGAAGATCACGGCGAAGAGCGGCAGCCGGGTGGCGAATTCCGGCGCGTCCTGGGAGAACGGGTCGAGCGACAGGGTCACCGGGGCGCGGTTCGCGACCGCGAGGAGGACCACCAGGACGGCGACCGGCAGAAGAATGAGCGCCTTCAGAAAGCGAATCACGAACACCTCTCAAGCAATCACTGTGCGGCCGCGGCCTTGAGCACCTTGGGAGCCGGAGCATTGAGCCGCTGACGCATTTCCTTGCCCGTCTTGAAGACGGGAACGACCTTTTCGGAGATGGAAACGGCTTCGCCCGTGCGCGGGTTGCGGCCCGTGCGAGCGTCCCGCTTCTTCACCGAGAACGCGCCGAAGCCGCGCAGCTCGACCCGGTCGCCCCTGGCGAGGGCATCGCCGATCGTATCGAGAATCGCGTTCACGATCTTCTCCACATCGCGCTGATAGAGATGCGGGTTCTGCTCGGCGATCTTGAGCACCAGTTCGGATTTGATCATGGAATGGCTATATCTTTGACGTTGCTTTATTTTTCCGAAGGTTGCCAGACCGCCAGAAGGCCGTCAAGTTGTGCGATCTCCGCATGGGACGATGCCCGGCGCAAGCCGTCCGCCACCCGCTCGAAACCGAAGAGATCGGCCACCGTCGCGCCCATGGCGAAGATGGAAAGGTCCCGGTCGCTCTTCGGCTTCCAGTCGCGAATCGGCAGGTCCTTGGCCACGCCCTTGGTCTGCTCCAACCACGCGACCGCATCGCGCTCCCCGCCGATCTTGTCGACGAGCTTCATGGGCACGCCCTGGCGGCCGCTGAACACCTGCCCCGTGGAGGCGGCGGCCAGCTCGCTCTCGCTCAGGCGGCGGCGCTCGCGCACCAGGGTCTTGAACCAGTCGTAAGTGTCGTTGACCACCGACTGCATGGCGGCGCGCGCCTCCGGGGACGTGGGCTTGAAGGGGCTGGGCTCAGCCTTGAGCGGCGTGGACTTCACCTCCTCCAGCTTCACGCCGACCTGGCCCATGAGGCCCGACAGGTCGGGGTACTGGAAGAGCACGCCGATGGAGCCCACGATCGAGGTCTCGCGGGCGACGATGTAATCGGTGGCGATCGCCGTGATGTAGCCGCCGGAGGCCGCCGTGCCGTCCACGAAGGTGACGACGGGCTTCTTCTCGGAAAGCCTGCGGATGTTGCGGTAAAGCTCCTCGGAGCCGGTCGTGGTGCCGCCGGGGCTGTTGATGGAGATCACCACGCCGGAAACCGCGCTCGACTCGCCCACCCGCTGCATCAGGTCGGCGAGGCGCTGGTTGCCGGTGATCACCCCGTCGACGGAAATGCGGGCGATCTGGTTCTGAATGGCGCCGTATCCCGCCCGGTCGGCGGCCACGTAGCCAAGAGCGGCTACGGCCGCGATGAGACCCAGAAATCCCGCGACGCGCCAGAAGGAGAGCTTGCGGCGCAGACGGCGGCGGTCGGCGATGGCTTCGGCATCGATGGACATCGATTCGTCTCTTGCTGGTTCCAAGTCGGATGAGAAGGGCTGCACCCTAGAGCGGTTCGGACGCTTTTTCTAGGCGGCGAAGTTGAATCCGCAGCACCTAAAACGCGTCCGCCGACAAGCAGATAGGGCAACGGAAGCGGCGGCCAAGGCGGAACCGGCGTGACGGATCGTGCGGGTGTCTCAGGATACGGCCGTGTCAGGGAGCCCTCACCGTCATGGCCGGGCTTGTCCCGGCCATCCCGCTTTCTTGGAGCGCCGATCCATACGTGTTGCCCCGCCGTCATTCCGGGGCGCCGCAGGCGAACCCGGAACCCATAAACACGACGCCTCAAGAAAGCACGATCACCGCTACGCCTCTTCCTGCATCGTCAGCGGTTATGGGTTCCGGGTTCTCGCAAACGCTCGCCCCGGAATGACAAGCGGCGCGTCATCAGAAGCGCGAACACCGGCACGAGGCTGGTAATGACGAGGGGGAGAACTCGCGGCTTCCCCAAACAAAAAATCCCCGGGCTTTTCAGCCCGGGGATCCATCGAACTCCGAAAGTCGGAGACCGATTACTTCTTGTCCTTGGCCTTCAGGGCGGCGCCGAGGATGTCGCCGAGCGAGGCACCCGAATCGGTCGAGCCGTACTGAGCCATGGCCTCCTTCTCCTCGGCGACCTCGAGGGCCTTGATGGAGACGGTGACGCGGCGGGCCTTGCGGTCGAACTGCGTGACGCGGGCATCGAGCTTCTCGCCGGCGGCGAAGCGCTCGGGGCGCTGGTCGGCGCGGTCACGAGCAAGCTCGTTGCGCTTGATGAAGGTGGTCAGGTCGGTGTCGACGATCTTCACCTCCAGGCCGCCGTCCTTCACCTCGAGAACCTCGCAGGTGACGATCTGGCCCTTCTTGATCTCGCCGGCTTCGGCGAAGGGATCGCCCGCAAGCTGCTTGATGCCGAGCGAGATGCGCTCCTTCTCGACGTCCACGTCGAGAACCTGAGCGCGGACGATGTCGCCCTTCTTGAAGTCGTCGATGACCTGCTCGCCCGGACGGTTCCAGTCGAGGTCCGAGAGGTGGACCATGCCGTCGACGTCGTTCTCGAGACCGATGAACAGACCGAACTCGGTCTTGTTCTTGACCTCGCCTTCGACTTCGGAGCCGACAGGGTGCTTCTCGGCGAAGGCTTCCCACGGGTTCTGAAGCGTCTGCTTCAGGCCGAGCGAGATGCGGCGCTTCACCTGGTCGACCTCGAGGATCACGACCTCAACCTCCTGCGAGGTGGAGATGATCTTGCCCGGGTGGACGTTCTTCTTCGTCCAGGACATCTCGGACACGTGGATCAGGCCTTCGATGCCCGGCTCCAGCTCCACGAACGCACCGTAATCGGTGATGTTCGTGACGCGGCCCTTCAGCTTGGCGCCGACGGGGTAACGGGCGGCGATGCCCTCCCACGGATCGGCGAGCAGCTGCTTGATGCCCAGCGAGATGCGGTGCGTCTCGTGGTTGATCTTGATGATCTTCACCTTCACCGTCTGGCCGATGGTTACGACCTCGGACGGGTGGTTGACGCGGCGCCATGCCATGTCGGTGACGTGCAGCAGGCCGTCGATGCCGCCGAGATCAACGAACGCACCGTACTCGGTGATGTTCTTGACCACGCCGTCGATGACCTGACCCTCTTCGAGGTTGGCCACGAGCTCGGAACGCTGCTCGGCGCGGCTCTCTTCGAGAACCGTGCGGCGCGACACGACGATGTTGCCGCGGCGGCGGTCCATCTTGAGGATCTGGAACGGCTGAGCCACGCCCATGAGCGGGGTGACGTCGCGGACCGGGCGGATGTCGACCTGCGAGCGGGGCAGGAACGCCACGGCGCCGTCGAGGTCGACCGTGTAGCCGCCCTTCACCTGGTTGAAGATCGTGCCGTTGACGCGCTCGCCGGCCTCGAAGGCCTTCTCGAGCTTCACCCACGACTCTTCGCGGCGGGCCTTGTCACGGGAGATGACGGCCTCGCCCAGCGCATTCTCGATGCGCTCGACATAGACCTCGACCTCGTCACCGACATTGACCGTCTGGTCGCGGTTCGGGCCGGCAAATTCTTTCAGGGCGACGCGACCTTCGGTCTTGGCGCCGATATCGATGACCGCGACGTCCTTTTCGATCGCGACCACCTTGCCCTTCACGACCGAGCCTTCGCTGATCTCGGAGGTGCGGAAGGATTCTTCGAGCAGGGCCGCGAAATCTTCACGGCTCGGCTGTTGCAAAGCTGCAGACATAGGTTCTCCTGAATGGCCCTCGTTTAAAGGGGCAACGCCGGCGGCTCGTGTTAACGGGCCGTTTCCAGCCGCCGCTGCCTGAGGACGCCCCTTCTAGGGCCATGTCCGAGGCATGCCGCTCATCGAGCGGGCCGGCGTATCATCGACGGATGGAAACGCTTGTACCGCAATGACTTATCCGGACGCCAGAAGGGCGCGTCAGACGCACCCTTACGCAACGTTAACCGTCAATGTCTTGTCGGATGGGGGTTCTAATATCCCAAATGGCCCCTGACCACAAGGCTTTCAAGGATTTGAGCCTCCCCGATCGTTTGCGGGGAGGCTCGAAGGGCGTCAATCCTCGTGGATCAGGCTGTGCTGGCGGGTGTCCTTCATGCGCAGGTAGACGATGAGGGACAGGCCGACCATGACGGTCACGTACCAGAAGAACCCGTATTCGATGCCGGCCTGCTTGAACCAGAGCGCTACGTACTCGGCGGTGCCGCCGAAGACCGTGTTGGCAATGGCATAGGGAAGCGCCACGCCGAGCGCCCGGATATGGGCCGGGAACATCTCGGCCTTCACGACGGCGTTGATCGACGTGTAGCCGGTGACGATCACCAGGGCCGCGAGGCACAGGGCGAAGGCCGTGTAGGGGTCCTTCGTGCCGGCGAGCGTCGAGAAGATCAGGTAGGTGAACAGCACGCCGAGGATGCCGAAGCCCACCATCAGCGGCTTGCGCCCGATCCTGTCGGATAGGGCGCCCGCCGCCGGCTGGATCACCATGAACACGAACAGGGCCGCCGCCGTGATCTGGCTCGCCGCCTCGCGGGAGAAGCCCGAGGTGTTGACCAGGAACTTCTGCAGGTAGGTGGTGTAGGCATAGAAGGCGAGCGTGCCGCCGGCGGTCAACGCGATCACCGTGAAGGCCTCGCGCGGATACTTGGTGAAGAGCGCCAGGCCGCTGGAGCGGGGCGCCTTCGCGTCCGTGCCCTGGGCGCCTTGGGCGTTCTTGTAGGATTCCGTCTCGGCGAGGCCGCGGCGGAGGTAGAACACGATCACCGCGAGCACGCCGCCGATGGCGAACGGGATGCGCCAGCCCCAGGCTTCGAGGCTCTGCTCGGACATGACCTGCTGCAGGACCAGCAGCACGGCAAGCGCGAGGAGCTGGCCGGAGATGAGCGTCACGTACTGGAAGCTCGAGAAGAAGCCGCGGCGGCTCTTGCCCGCCATCTCGCTCAGGTAGGTCGCGCTGGCGCCGTACTCGCCGCCGACGCTGATGCCCTGGAGGAGGCGCGCCAGGACGAGGATGATGGGGGCGAACACCCCGATGCTGTCATAGCCCGGCGTGACGGCGATCATCAGCGAGCCCGTGCACATGAGCGTCACCGACAGGGTGAGGCCGGCCTTGCGGCCCTTGCGGTCCGCGTAGATGCCCATGATCCAGGCGCCGATGGGGCGCATGAGGAAGCCGACCGCGAAGACGGCGGCGGCGTTCAGCAGCTGGGCGGTCTGGTCGCCCTTGGGAAAGAAGATCGGGGCGAAATAGAGGGTGAAGGCGGAATAGACGTACCAGTCGTACCACTCGACCATGTTGCCGGCCGATCCGCCGAGGATCGACTTGAGGCGGCCTTTCTGGTCGGCGACACTGTTTTTCATCAACATCATGCGACTCGTTTTCCAACGTGGGCACACGCCCCGGACGAGGGAGCGCATGGCTTTACGGAGATTCTGGAAGGATTGTCGGGGCGGCAGCGATTGGCGTCCCGCTGCGGCTTATCTGGTTGTGTACGACATAGAACCAGCTTGACCATCGGTCAAACCGGCCAGTCCGAGCGACGGGCCTGGGCAACCGCCCAACTGAGCGCCTGTTCGAGCCGGTCGTTGCCCCAGAACATCTCGCCGTCCTCGGTGAAGAAGGTGGGCGCGCCGAAAAGGCCCCGGGACTGGACCTCGTCGCCCATCCGTCGCAGGCGGGTCTTGTTGGCCTCCCCCTGCGCCTCGGCCAGAACCGTCTCGGCCTCGAGCCCCATGCCGGTCAGGATCGCGGCCAGCACTGCCGGATCGGCGATGTCGCGCCCCTCGCCGAACTCCGCCGTGTAGACGGCCTTGGTGAAGGCCGGGGCCCAGCCGGGCTCGACCCCAATGAGCGCGATGCGCGCCGCCAGGAGCCCGTTCTGCGGAAAGGTCTTGGGACGGTAGAAGGGCAGCCCGAGCCGGGCGGCCTCCCGCTCCATGTCCCGCCACATGTAGCGCCCCTTGACGGGAAAGAGCGCGAAGGGCGAGGTCTCCAGCCCCTGCGCCTTGAAGACAGGCCCGAGCAGGAACGGCCGCCACAGCAGCACGACGCCCGCCTCCGCTGCAGCCTTCTCGATGCGCATGGCCGCGAGATAGGAATAGGTGGAGGCGAATTCGTACCAGAATTCGAGGTTTGGCTGGCGGATCATGAGCGTCTCTCGATACCGGACTTCATGACAGCAAGGCTCTCGCCTCCTGCCAGCCGGCTTCACATCCTTATATGGGCGTATCGCATTCCCTCAAGTTATGGCAGGCCTTGGCTTTCCGGTCAGGAATGCAGGGGGAGCATGCCGTTCGATCCGACCAAAAGTGGCTTCCCCTTTTAGATCCGATGTTCTAAGTCGCAGGCACCCTTATCAACGGAACCCTTGCTATGGCTGAGAAGCGCGTGAACAAGGTCGTGCTCGCCTATTCCGGCGGCCTCGACACCTCCATCATCCTCAAGTGGCTGCAGACCACCTATGGCTGCGAGGTGGTGACCTTCACGGCCGATCTCGGCCAGGGCGAGGAGCTGGAGCCGGCGCGCAAGAAGGCCGAGCTTCTGGGCATCAAGCCGGAAAACATCTTCATCGAGGACCTGCGCGACGAGTTCGTGCGCGATTACGTGTTCCCGATGTTCCGCGCCAACGCGCAGTATGAGGGCCTGTATCTCCTCGGCACCTCCATCGCCCGGCCGCTGATCGCCAAGAAGCAGATCGAGATCGCCGAGAAGGTCGGCGCCGATGCGGTCGCCCACGGGGCCACCGGCAAGGGCAACGACCAGGTGCGCTTCGAGCTCGGCTACTACGCCCTCAAGCCCGACGTGACCGTGATCGCCCCCTGGCGCGAATGGGACCTGCGCTCCCGCGAGCAGCTCATCGCCTTCGCCGAGCAGCACCAGATCCCGATCGCCAAGGACAAGCGCGGCGAGGCTCCGTTCTCCGTGGACGCCAACCTCCTGCACGCCTCCTCCGAAGGCAAGGTGCTGGAGGATCCCTCCGTGGAGGTGCCGGACTACGTCTATTCCCGCACCGACGGCCCCGAGTCCGCGCCCGACAAGCCGACGGTGATCAAGATCGCCTTCGAGAAGGGCGACCCGGTCGCCATCGACGGAAAGAAGCTCGGCCCGGCCGACCTGCTGGCGAAGCTCAACGAGCTTGGGCGTATCAACGGCATCGGTCGCCTCGACCTCGTGGAGAACCGTTTCGTCGGCATGAAGAGCCGCGGCATGTACGAGACCCCCGGCGGCACGATCCTTCACCTCGCCCATCGCGGCATCGAGTCGATCACCCTCGACCGCGGCGCGGCCCACCTGAAGGACGAGCTGATGCCGAAATACGCGGAGCTCATCTATAACGGCTTCTGGTTCTCGCCCGAGCGCGAGATGCTTCAGGCGCTGATCGACCGGTCCCAGGAATTCGTCACCGGCGAGGTGACGCTGAAGCTCTACAAGGGCGGCGTCCACCTCATCGGACGCCAGAGCCCCTACACCCTCTACGACCAGGATCTCGTGACCTTCGAGGAAGGCGCCGTCGCCTACGACCACCGCGACGCCGCCGGCTTCATCAAGCTCAACGCGCTGCGCCTACGCACGCTCGCCCAGCGCAAGAAGAAGCTGGGACTGTAAAAAGAAAGAACGTCCTCTCTGAGCCTGCCCTCACCCTCCACGTCATCACCGGCCCTGTGCCGGTGATCCCGATGCGAGAGGCGCGGCGCTTCAATTAATCGGGATGGCCGGGACGAGCCCGGCCATGACGTTGAGGAAGTCAAAAAACGTGGAGGCCATGGCGGGGAGCGTGTTGAACGCCCCTCACGCCTCCGGCCTGCGAAAGACGCCCTGCACCACCTGCCCTCGCCCGATCAGTTCCGGCGGCGGGTTGGTCCAGTCGACTTCCTGCGGCTGGCGGTCGTGCCAGTAGACCATCCAGCGGCCCTGCGGGTCCTGATACACGCCGTAGATCAGGTGGCCGCGCCACTGGCTTGGGCGGCGGGAGAGCGCGGGGATGAGATCCCGCAGGCCGCGCATCAGCAGCCATGTGACGCCGATGAGGGTGAGCGGCAGGCTGACGAGCCAGAGGGCCTGGATGAGTTCAGGCCAGGTGTGGAACTTCGAGAGCCAATCGGCCCATGCGGAATAAGGCTGGTCCATCGCGGCAACTCCCCTCAGGTGAAGGGACCACCAGCAGGAGTGCTGGTGGTCGGGGAGTAGTAAGACCGCCTAGAGACAGCCGCATTGGCCTTTAGGCTTTCGCCCTGGACATGCGCCAACACCTCCCCGGCCGTAGCTGGGAAGGCATCGTTTGCGGTCGATGCCGACCGCTCTAGGAGGGGCTTACTAGACCCCGGAACCGGGTGCGCCCGGCTTCCGGGGACGAGGTAACACGCAACAGGGGTGCGGGGTCAATGGCCCTCGTCTGAGCGCCAAGCCGTATGGCGCGTTCCACTGCCATGGTCGACCTCGTGCCGATGATCCCGATGAGTTGAAGCGCCGAGAAACACGCGCCGGTGTCATCCCCGGCGCACGCAGTGCGGGAAGGGGATCCACTCACATGCTCAGCGCTATGGATTCCCTTCCCCTCCGCTGCGCTCCGGCCGGGAATGACACTGAAGGCGCTTCATTTGACCCGGATATCAAGCGCGAGCCTTCGCTCAAGGCAATGAAGCCTGCTCCTGCATTCCGCTTGCCTCTCTCAACGGAATGTCCATCACGCACACGACTCCGGTCGGATCGTAGGTGAGCTGAACATCGCCGCCGACGTCGGTTGCCAGGCTTCGCTCGATCAGCCGCGTGCCGAAGCCTCGGCGGGTCGGAATGCTGACGGGCGGACCACCCTGCTCCTCCCATCTCAAGACGAGGCGCGGCGCGTCCCCCGGCGTGAGCATCCATGTAATGACGACGCATCCTGACGGGACGGCGAGCGCGCCGTATTTCGCGGCATTCGTCGCCAGTTCGTGGATGGCCATCGCGATGGCGAGAGCCGTTCTCGGAATGAGGCGAAGGCGCTCGCCCTTGATCTCGAAATGCTTCGTCTTCTGCCGGAGATAGGGCTCGACCACCTCGTCGATGATTTCCCGCAGCTCCGCCCCTTCCCAGTTCTGGCGCGTGAGAACGTCATGGGCGCGCGCCAGGGCGAACAGGCGATCCTCGAACGCCTGGAGCTTGGGACGGCTCTCCTCACTCACCTGACGCAGGCTTTGCGCCGCCATCGCCTGGACGATGGCCAGCGTGTTCTTCACCCGGTGGTTCAGCTCGTTGATGAGAAGCTCGCGATGTTCCTCGACCTCCTTGCGGTCGGTGATGTCGAGCACCGAGCCGACATAGCCGAGGAAGGCGCCGTCTTCGCTGAAGCGTGGCGCAGCCGCATCGATGGCCCACCGGTAGGTCCCGTCCGCCCGCCGCAGCCGATATTCGAGCCGGAACGCCTGCTGCTTGGCGTTGGCCTCCTGGAACACCCGGCCCGACTCGTCGCGGTCCTCCGGATGGACGGCGTCCAGCCAGCCGAAGCCCAGGCCGGTCTCCGGCGTCTGTCCGGTGAACTCATACCAGGAGCGGGACAGGTAGGAGCCTCGTCCGTCCGGCTCCGTCACCCAGACCATGACGGGAGCGTTGTCGGCGAGATTGCGGAATCGTGCTTCGCTCTCGCGCAGGCTCTCCTCCGCCTGGACCCGCTCCGTGACGTCGTAGCCCTCGGCGAAGATGCCGGTGGCCTTGCCCGTGCGGTCCGTGATCGGCTGATAGACGAGGTCGACGAACCGGTCTTCGACGCTGCCCCCCGGTTCCCGCTGAAGCCTGACCCGGAGACTGCGCCCGACAAAGGGTTCGCCCGTCGCGTAGACTTTGTCGAGCAGCTCGAAGAATCCCTGGCCCTCGATCTCGGGCAGGACGTCCCTGACGGTCTTTCCCAAGATGTCCCGGCGGTGTCCCACGAGCTGGAGATAGGCGTCGTTCGCCAGCTCGAAGACATGATCACGGCCGCTCAGCATCGCCATGAAACCGGGCGCCTGGCGGAAGAGTTCGCGAAGCCGGTCCTGCTCGGCCTTCAGGGCCGCCCGGGATTTCACCTCCTGGGTGGTCTCCGTGCAGGCACAGAACATGCCGCCGATGCCTCCCGTTTCGTCCCGGACGGGCGAGTAGGAGAAGGTGTACCACGTGTCTTCCGGATAGCCGTTGCGCTCCATCACGAGGTGCATGTCCGCGTGGTAGGTCGCCTCTCCGGCCAGCGCCTTGGTCACTAAGGGCTCGATGTCGGACCAGATCTCCGACCAGACATCCACGAAAGGGAGGCCAAGGGCGTGCGGGTGCTTGGCGCCGAAGATGGGCCGGTAGCCATCGTTGTACAGGAAGGCCAGCCGAGGGCCCCAGGCGACGAACATGGGAAATTTGGAGGTGAGCATCAGGCTCACGACCGTTCGCAGGCTCTGCGGCCAGCCTTCGGGAGGGCCGAGAGGCGACGTGGACCAGTCGTGAGCGCGCATGAGCGCACCCATTTCACCGCCCCCGCTCAGGAAATAGAGGCCGGGAGCGAAGTTACGATCCATTGAACCCGCCTGCCGGAGATGGCTTTGTCTCGTGTCGAGGGTGGATGAGGCGACAGACGGTCGCGAGCGAAGCCGACCGAACGTTGCCGGAGCCACGCCTTTCAACCTTGGCCGCAACCATGCCTGCGAGCTGACGCGTCGTGGATATATTCGAGGTTATTCTCGCTGACATGCAGATTTTCGGAAGGTCAAAGGATACCTTCCATGTAGACTAACCCTACGTTACTTCAATGTTTCTTTCGGTTGATGGGACGGCGCACCCTCGACCGCATTGACGTCATCGCTGCTCCCGGATTTGGCCTGGGAGTCGGTCCAGGCATCTCAGTCTGCCGTGCCCCCATCGCCCTCATCCTGAGGAGGTCGCTGTGCGACCGTCTCGAAGGACGAGGGCGTCTCCCGTGCGCGCTGGAGCCTCCTTCGAGACGCCGCTGGCGCGGCTCCTCAGGATGAGGTCGGAGAGGCGGTGAGGACAATCTCATGTTCTCACTTTGTTCTTGACAGGCCGTGCAACCTTGGCTATATCATTGCCCAGATCTGCTCCTGACGAGGGGCGCGCTCGCGAGGCGTCGCAGTGTGGGAGCAGGCACGGTCCCGCCGCAGGCCTCGCACGCCTGTGGTCGCGGGAGGTCGACCTTGGCCCTGCCAGCTGGTCCACCTGAAAAGAACCGTGCGCGAAGCGGCCGTCCGGCTCTTCCATCCAACACACAGTAGCGAGCCGGGCTGCCCGTCGCGCCACCCTCGA
>NZ_QDGA01000044.1 GCF_003347665.1 Microvirga calopogonii | reverse complement strand
TGTACCGCCCGCAGTTTTTGAGACACCGGATTGAAGCCTACGCGGCGAGGGCCGCGGATGGAAGCTGGTTGTGCCGGACGGCTTTCGGCGTCTGAAATCCGTGCCGGGCTATCAGCCAGGTGGAGTTGTAGGTTTCTCGGAAGGTCAGCAGCGCCTGGCGCAACTCCTCGATGGTTTCGAACGAGCGCACCCACAGCAGGTTTTCCTTCAGGGTGCGGATGAACCGCTCCGCACAGCCATTGCCTTCAGGAGCCTGCACAAAGGCCGGCGAACTCTCGATCCCAAGGAACCGCAACTCGTCCTGGAATGCTCGCGACATGTATTGGCTGCCATGGTCGTGCCGGATCGACAGGCCTGAAGCAATCCCTTTGCTAAAGCCGCCAAAGTGCTCGCGTACGCCCTGGCGCAGCGGCTCGAGAGCTTCAAAGCGGGTGGCTTGGCGACTGGCATGAATGCCGACGCACTCGGCACTGTAGTGATCGACCGCCACGAACACGGCAGCTTGCCCTTCGCCAGTCCAAGCGGTGGTCATGTCGGTGCCCCACAGGGTGTCGATGGTTGCCGGAATGATCGTGCCGTCGTGGTTGCGCGGCCCACGCGGCGCCCCCATCCGGGACGGCGCCAGCAGGTCGTGCTCGCGCATCAGCCGCAACACACGGCGGAGCGAGGTGCGGATGCCCTTCAGGCGCAGGCGGGCCCAAACTTTCCGATGCCCCTCGCCATGGAACGGACTGGCGGCCAGGACGGCACGGATCTCGGTTGTGAGCACTGGATCGGACAGCGGTCCGACCGGGCCGCGGCGCCGCCGGTCCGTCTGCGGCTGACGCTGCCGGTAGACGCTCGCCCGGGCCACGCGCCAGATCCGGCAGACACGCGCCAAGCCATAGGGCCGGCCGCTGCTCGGCGAGAGGGCCCGGCTCATCGCCTCGACCTCCTCTGAGCTAAAGGGCGGCCGCCCTCCAGAAGGGCAATCTTGGCCTCCAGCAGCTCACGCTCCAGCAGCATCTCGCCGAGCCGGGCCTTGAGCCGCTCAGTCCCCAGCGCCTCACCGGTGGCCAGCCGGGTGGCGAGACTGGCCTCGCCGGCTGCCAGGAAAGCATCGCGCCAGCCGCTCAGCGTGGCGGCCGTCACGCCCAGGGAGCGCGAGACCGTGTCCAGATCCTCACCGCGCAGCAGCCGCAGAACCGCCTCGCGTTTGCGCTGGCGCGACATGCGCCCACCACGGCCCGGACCGGCCGCATCCTTCATCATCTCTGTCATCATCATCACCCTTCTGCGGATCCAGTCCGCTTATAGGATGTCTCAGGAAACTGTGGGGCGGAGGACCAGTGCCCGACGCACCCGGCGGGTGTTGGTGCCGGCCAGATAGGCTGACGCAATCAGCGCATCCGCCGCCTTAGTGCGCCGCTGATAAGCCCGGAGCGCCCCGCTGCGCCACTCGGTGGTGGTGCCATCCTGGGCGTGTAGGCGCGCCCGTGGCACCGAAATCTCGGTCTGGCCAAAGGTGCCGGTCAGGCTGCGGGACCGGTGGCCATGGCGATAGCCGGGAGTTGCCGCGGCTGGCGCAGTGGTCCCGTTGCGGCCATAGCGCGGCCGACCGAGAGCGGCGTCGAGTTCAGCTTGGATCAGGGCTTCGATCCAGTCGCGCACCCGCTCGCGCACACCCGTCTCGATCGGATCGATCCAATCGTCGAAAAGCCGGGCTTGCGGCTGCCCGGTGGGATGCACAGAATGTGACTTGCTGATAAGGTCTGTCATGGCGTGGTCTCCCACGGGACCGGAGCGCTCCAACGCCCGAATCCCGCTGTGTGGGTTGCAACACCCGGAGACTACGCCACCCTCAAAAGTCTACCACCTCCCGGACGGCACCAAGGGGCGGTGTAAGACCCTCTCTTAATCTATTAAGGCCAAAACGATTGGCAAAAACACCGACCGTATGGGGTAGGCGATGCAGAAGTTGATGAGGACTGTGCTGGTAACCGCGGGGCTGGTTGCTGCTCTTGGTGTATCCGCAGCCCCAGCCCCCAAGGTGCCGGTCTATGGTCGGGACTTCTCAGAAGTCGCCATTGACGCCGTACAATACCGGACTGGGGTGACGGAGAAGCAGGCGAGTAAGGTGATCAAGGAAGCCCGGGAGGCTTTCGCCAAATGCGTAATGGAAACCGCCGGCAAGCCGGGGAACTGCATTGTAGCCAAGGATGGTCTGGTTCTGAAGTACGATGCCGGAACTGGAAGCATCAGCTATCGGGTTGAATATGGCCATAAAGCTGGCGATGGGTACCGGCCCGATTTCACCGATGAAAATGGTGCGGAGCAGTCCGGCAATGAGGTCCGAGTATGGGCCGGGGACAAGAGCACAACCTACCCGGTGCGATAAGAAACGACGAGGGCGGCAAGAGCCGCCCTTTTCATTTCGCTGAGGGATGCAACGAACTATAAACGTAACCGAGCAATCCGGTGGCCCGCAAAAACGGACTAATTGAGTCTGGCTTGCTTCAGTATTTGCGAACCAGAACCTTCTCACGGCGGCCCGTGTTCTTCACCACCTGTTTCTTTGCGACTGGCATTTTCAAACAGTCAGTCTGGTACATCCAACAGTAGTCGCTGTACGGACCGTGCTGAACGTAGATTGCGTAGTTCGGAAGTTGAGTGCGTTCTGCGCAAGCCGACAAGGTGGCTGTTCCGAGTACAACCGCCGTCAGAGCCAAAAGTTTCTTCATCCTAGGTATCCTTTGCGGGCCTTGGTGGTTTGGGATCAGTGCTTGTTGCGCCTAACCTCCTCTTCCAGAAAGGGCCTGAGCTCACAGCCAGATGCCGTCGCCATTGCAATGAGCCTCTCCAAGGTTTCATGGCGGGCGAGAGTCTCGAGGAGGACTTCGGCGGCGACCCTGGACTCAAAAGTCTTGGTGGAGACACTTAGGTAGAGGCTAAGGGTGTCCTGACACAGGGCTGCGTCCGTGGTCTTGGACTGGACCCGCACCTGCGGCTCTCCGGCGGTCGCTGCTTGCGCGATCCGGGGGCCATTCGGGAAACGTGCTGAAGTCTCGTTCGCAATCGCCGACTGGCAAATGCTCACGAGGAGACAAGAAGCTATTACGAGGCACAGCGATTTTGATTTGCGTTCTGGCTGGCGTGACATGAAGTGGGATCCCAGTGTTGTCCCCGAATTACCATGCGATATAATACACTCTAATTTCGCGCGGGGCGAACTATCGTTCTACCGATTTGCATAACTTTCGCGAGCACGTTGAGAAAGATGTCACCGATGCAAAGCCAGACGGATGCCGGGCTCCTCGAAGAGGGAGCGCAGGAGGAATTTCACGACACTAGCCGGCCGCTCCGGGTTTTTCGGCTTTCCAAGGTGATCTTCATAAGTCCGTTCACCGTTGGGGGGGTGTCCCTTCTCGCCGCGGCCTACGCGCAGGCGCTTACGCAGCCGTGGCGTCTGTTTGCTCCTTCGACCTGGACGCTAATCTACTGTGGCTGTGTTGCGGCCGGTGCACTTGCCGTCTTGCTCGTATTCATTCGCTGGCAGACTACTCAGTTCATAATCTATCCGGATCGTGTAGTCGCCCGATCCGGCTTCGTTCGCCGCTATGCCCAGTCCGCGTCATTGCGCGAAGTTATCGGCGCGGAGCTCAATCAGTCAATTGACGGTCGGATGATGGGATATGGTGATATCGCGCTCGATACCAGCGGCGTCGTGAATATCAGGATGAAATCGCTTGGAAATGCGAGAGAAGCCGTCAACCTGGTGATGCATCTCCGCGGCGTGCTGGATTCAAGGAGGGAAGCCCCCTCCCGCTATCGTAAGACCTTCGGGTCGTAATGAGTAGGATCGAGAAGAGGGATTTCAGCGATGGAAACATCGCGAAGTCCTCTGGTCCTCGACGCGGAGCCGACTGAGGCCACGGCTTTTGCTTTTGGCTCTTCATCTGTGCGGGCCAGGGTTCGGGGCGCAGCCGGGGCCGATTGGTTGGTGGCATTCAGCCGTCGCAACACCCACGATTTTGAATTGTCTGCGACGTTGATCTCGCGCTTCCCAGTAGCCGCAGCGATTGCCGGAAGCTGGCTCTGCCCGATGTTGCCGATCTTCGGGCTCGTCGTAACAAGTGGCTCATTCGAGGGGAGAGAGACGGACTTCGTCTGGCATCCACCAAGTGCGAGTGCGGTGGCGAGAACGGGAAAATACGCGAGGCGAATTAGTCTGCGATGACTGGTCAGAAGACGCATGATACAGCCCTTACATAAGAGATGCAGAAGAAAGTGGCCTACACTTATGATTCGCAAATCAAGAAGTGCAATTCGGATTTTAGCAACTTGCCTCGGCTGTGCGATACTCTCGGGATGCGGGGATCCAAGTATCAGTGGGACAAATCACGAGGAACTTTCTAAGAGTGTTAACGAGGTCGCTCAGGACCTTGCTTCACGGGACAAAGAGGCGCGCGGGCGAGCGCAGGCTTTCCTAAAGGCCCTGTATCGCGCAGCCAGCCCTGTGTCATTCGAGGCTCCGCCCGATGAGTTTAACGGAAAGGAAGGCCTGCGGCTTGTTACCGATCGTGGAACAGAGCCGTCGTTTGGCAGTCCTGGCTACCTGGATGCCATCCTTAAGGGCGGGGTCGGAAAGTTCGACCAGATGAGCCCGGCCGCAATCGTGTCTGTGTATGTTGCGCAGGACTCCCGTGCGTTGAAGGAACAGCTTGATTGGATCCGGGAATATCGCCGCCGTGAGCGCCGGGACGTTAGCAGTCAGCAGTTTGACGAGGAGCGGCGGCGTAACCTTCTGGGAAAGGTCGCCCTGGTTCGGACCCGTTATTTCTGGTCCGATACAGCCAAGAGCAAGCCATACATCGGGTTCTCGATTTTCAATGTGCTCGACGTTCCAATGACGGGTGTCGAGGTCTCAGTTGACCTGGTCAATCGTAAGGGTGAAGTCGTGGCGTTCGGGAGGGTCAAGCATGAGCCTCCTATCCCGTTGGCTCCGGGTGTCCAAACCGTCATGGAGGTGGACCTGACCCGCATTCCCGCTCTGGCCGACCCCAAGCTTGCGGCAGTGGCTCCGGAGCTCACCGCGCGCATTAAGGTCGACAACCTCTTCGTGGGGCGTGGCGAGGCTCTGATCCGCCCAGGCGGCTTCGATGGATCGGCCTTAGCCGCGAGAATGGAGGCTCTAGGCGATCTGGAGGTCCGGATTCAAGAGGCACGCGACAACCTGCGAGTCTACCGCCTTCTCTTCCCGGAGATCGACGCCAGCGATGGATCAGAGGCAAACTCGTGAGGTTTCTATGAGGCACTATCTCCGTTCTCGCCGGCCGCGGCGACATAAAAGGGATTACCGGCGGGGTTCTTCCGCCGGTGTTGGCCTGACGATCCTAGGCATAGCGATGAGTGGGCCCGTCCAAGCGCAGGATGCGATGTCCCGGAGCGAGTGGAAGGGCGTTTCTCGAACCTCTTCGGACCCCCTCAAAGTCTCGCTGTCGATCATGGACCGGATCTCGAGGCGCAAGGACGTGACGGGCCACCTTAAGGATATGGCGTGTGGATGTCAGATCGATTCCCGCCAAGGTCGAGTTGGACGCCCGCTCGACTGCAAGCCAGTGATTGAGGCTGCCTCGGAGGATGCTTCGCTGCTCAAAGCCCTCCGGATCGTCGGCGAGGAGGACCTGGCCGCGACAATGCCGTGCTTCAAGCAGGGCATCTCAGCCTGCCGAAAGGACTCCTTATACCGGAGCGCCCTGGCCGATCCCCACCTGGTTGTCGTTGTCCCGGCGCCGGTCGCCGATGCTCTGGATGGATACAAACTCGGTCCCGTCGAGGAGCCGTCGGCGCCGGTGGTGGGCTGCGATGTCGTGATCGACCGGACAAAAGGGACGTACGCGCTCGACCAGCGGTGGCATGGATTCGTTGCGAGAGCGCTGATGTATGCCAGCGAGCACTATAAGGTTCGGACGCGACTGTTGCCTGGAGAGCTCAAACGGATCTCCGATCAGCATCCACCGTCCCCTCAAGAGCGGTTGATGTCCATTGAGGGGAAGCCATTGGGAGTTCCCCAGGAGATGACGGACGCGGCGGCTGCCGGAAATTAAATAAGGGCGGCTCCTAACGATGGGGCCGCCCTTATTCAATACGGGATTTAGGGGTTTGCCGCTCGGGTTCTACTATGACACCCGGTGTTCGACTGGGCTACCGTTGCCGTCAGGATCAGGCTTGTTCTCGAATCAAATGACCGCGGTGCGGAGAGTGATCGCAGCTGCCGCGATCGCAACCCCGTAGGGGACGCCCTTGGTCGGGTTATAGAGGTTGGTGGCCCAATCCCAGCGTTTCACGAGGGTCGGCAGTGGCATATGGCGGTAGGTGAGGATCGCTAGAGCCAAAAGACCGCCGTAGAACGAGAACAGGATCCCGAACGTAATCAGTTCCTCGCCAAGGCCAAACCAGAGGGCAATGGAGGCGATCAATTTGACATCTCCGGCTCCCATGGCACGCAGGCTATAGGGGATGAGAGCAATCACAAGAATGATGAACGCGGCCGCGACGTGCAGGAGAACAGCGCTTAGCGCCATACCTTTAAGTGCCGCGAATACGAAGAAGCCTGCCAAGCACATGCCAACCAGGACATTTGGAATCTTCATGCGATGAACGTCCGTGAAGATGGCGGCGCACATCAAGATGACGAAGGTACCGACCTGCATGTTCTGTAGCATTGCGATGGTCCTGAAAAAATTTGGGTAAAGAAAACCCGGTCCTTTAATCAAAGACCGGGTTTTGCATCCGAGGCCGAAGACTAGTTAAAGGCCTTCATTCGTAAAGAGGCCCGATTAGCTGGCCTTCATGTTGCCGGTTGCCGTGGTCAGTGCCGTGCCGATGTTGGTGAACACGGTCTTGAGCTGCGAGCCCATGGTGGTGACAGCACCGATAGCCACGACGGCAATGAGGCCTGCGAGAAGGCCATATTCCATGATGGCGGAGCCATCCTCGTCCTTGACGAGACGCTTCGTGGCAGCGGCGGTGCACGAGATGATGTTCTTCATGGTTCTACGACGTCCTGTTGATGTTTTGGGGAGTCATTACCCGCTATCGACGGGAATCATTCCCTGCTGGGGATAGTTGGGTTGGCCGCCGTCACGCCGCAGCGTTTGCTCTTGGCTCCTGTGACCGGCTCACCATTCGTTTTAATCCTGGGCCGAATCCCATGCAAGGAAGATTAGCGTTTCATTTCGTATTTCCGCCTTCCTGCTCCCCTTTCCCCCTTATATTTCGTCGTGTAGAAGGGCTTTAGCTTGATCGCTGCTTGAAAGCGGCGATCCCTCCACAGTCCTCATCGAGAAAAAGGCACCAAGTGATGAGAAATCTCGCGAATACTCGAATCATCGCCAGCACACTTTTGATTTGCGTTTCAGTCGGGGCGGCTCAGGCCCAGGACCGTCTCGAGGTCCCCGCACTGGGACCAACCCTACGGGCCTCGATGGACCGCGCGGTTCTGGTGAAGATGCCTGAGGGCATGCGGACGGTCGTGATCGGTAACCCCTCCGTTGCCCACGTGAATTTCGACAACTCCGGCCTGGCTGTTGTGACCGGGAGGAGCTTTGGTGAGACCAATCTGATCATTCTTAATGAGCATAGCGAGATTATCGCTCAGACCGACCTTATCGTGGGTGATGATCGCAAATCTTTAGTGAGCGTCCAGTCTGGAACGTCGAATAAGGTGACGGTGTCGTGTGATACGCGGTGCCAGCCCATCGCAGTCATCGGCGACGATGAGCGATCCTTCTCCGGGGTCAGCAGCCAGATCAGCACGTTGACGAGCAACGCTCAGCAGGCGGCGCAATCTTCGGCAGGATCGGCTCCAAGCCCGATTGCCCAAGTCGCAGCCTCCGTTCCTGCCGTTGCCCCTTCGGCTCCGGTTTCCTCCCCGCCGGCAAAACCCTCCGGGTCGAGCCCGCGTCCAGGCCGAAGCAATGACGGGATGGAGGTCATCCCCGCGAGGCCCGCGCCCAAGATGGAAGGGGTTTCCGCTGAGGCGCAATGATCACTGACAGCCATCGCGAGCAGGAGCAGGCATGACCATGAAAAGATTGGCGAGATCGCTGAGATCGTCCCGTATGATTCGAGAAACAGGTGGGTCTGTTGCGGTCGAGTTCGCGTTGATCGCCCTTCCATTCTTCATGTCTATCCTCGGCCTGATCTACATAGGCTTGCTCTACTGGACGAGCGCTACGCTGGATAAGGGCTTAGAGAAGGTGGCTCAGCTTATGTATGAGGGGCGCCCCTTGTGTGGACTGGCTCCTGGAGCTGCCTCTCCCTACAACCAGTCCTGTCTCAAGGACCGTCTGTGTGAGCAAACCCCTTTCGTTCTGGTCGGTGAAGCAAAGTGCAAGGCCGGCGCTCTCTTCCTCGACCTAAGGGTACTGAAGGGAGACGGGACCGACGCTATGCCGTCCCTCGTCACAAATGGAAACGTGAACGGAGGGGCATTCACCGATCAGTCAGGCGCAACTCCTGGGAAAATCGTGATGCTTCGCGCGGCGCTCGAAGTGCCGAACCTGGCGTGGGTCGGCCCGGGTGTTTCAACGGACTCAGGAAAGCGTGTCGTGATGGCCGCGTCTGCGTTCCGCATGCGGGCTCTCACTGAATACAACAACGCCATCCATTAAGCCTCACGGCGGTCTCAAGAGTTTCCCGATGCCCATTCGTGATCTCCGTAGAATTCTGAAATCAGACACGGCGTCGGTGGCCGTTGAGTTTGCGCTGATCCTGCCAGTGATGCTCTTCATCTACTTGGGTGGATCCTATGTCTCGACGCTGGCGTCTCTGAACAAAAAGCTTCAGACAGCTGCCTATGCGGTCAACAACTTGGTTCCTTACCCAAGGGACTACTGCAGCTATCGCGCGTTTGTCCGCAACTTCCACACCTCCGGCGGTGCCAAGGATCTAATGGGCCAGTTCTTGGCGCCCCAGTCTGTCGACGGTCAGACGCAGATGATCCAGTATTCGGAAAGCGCGCCCGACGTGGATAACCTCGTCACCGTGAAGGCAACGGCTCGCTACTCCTTCAATACTGGCTTCTGGGGTGTGGTGAACAGCGTTGCCGCGGCCACCCCAGGCGCTTCAGACTCGGGCGGTATCGTCCCATCGGTGTTTAGCCTGGGTGCCACGTCGGCAGGTGTCACAGTTCATAAGAACCCAGGCGTCGCGTGCGCATCTGGACTTGTACGGCTTGTCGGCCCCGCGGTCACTGAGTTCGCAGTAGGAGAGTTCAACAGCTTCACGGTGCGTGCGGAAGATGGGATTCCGGCGTACCAGATCCGCTTGAAATCGACCCTGCCTCCGGGTCTGAACTTTACTCCGAACAGCGCTGATGCGGATGTGTCGGGCGCGATCACAGAGACATGCACCACTGGCGCCTGCGATCCCGAGACGCTCAATGTCACGATTGAGGCCGAGGACTCCAGTAGTGACCTGTGGGCAGGGAGCGCAAACACCAGTCCCCAGAAGACATTCCAGATTTATCTCATTCACACCCTGCGCTTGACGGTACCCAGTGCCGTGGGAACAGTGGGAACCTACTTCAAGAGCCCCGCCCCGCAGCGGCAGGGCGGAAAGCCGGGCTACACATACTCGATGGCGAACGCGCCTCCAGGCCTGGCGATCAACGCGTCAACCGGGATTGTCGAGGGCACCCCGCAGATTCCTGGTGTCTACGATCAGGTTTCGATCACTGTGCGTGATGCCCGCGGTACGGTCGTGACGGATGACGCCTTCGTCTACGATATTAAGCCGCCGGCGCTTAGTGGATGGGGTGATGGCTCGTTTTACGGTACGGGCAACGCTTATGGCGCGATGGGGATCCACGCACGTGGCGGCTGGGGCACTATCACGGTCACCTGCTCTGGCTTCCCGGCCGGTGTGGGTTGCGGTCCTGGCAGCGCGGCAACCCCTTATGACGGAAGCGTCAATGGCGTTCCTCAGCAGTTGGGCGAGGGTTGGGGGACGATCACGTTCAGAGACTCGTACAACCAGACCTTTACCTTCCAGATGTACTGGAACGTAAAGCCGCCGGCCTTGAATGCATGGCTGGTGAGCAACCAAGCTGGTCAGGCGGGCTCGTACGTCCGAGGCGATGTCGCCGCATCGGGAGGTTGGGGTAATCTGACGGTCGAGAGCGTTTCCGGGCCGGCTGGGATTTACCCCCAACTGGTCGGCTACTGGCAGTGGGCCATTCACGGCACGGCTCCGTATCCGGGCAGCGGACCAATTACCGTGGTCATCCGTGATGATGCTGGGCAGCGTGTCTCGGTCGGGATGTGGTTCACCTACAATCCGCCCCCGCTCTACACGTCGACCAATGGAAACTTTGGCACCGCTGTCTGCTGCACGACGAGCTATACCCGTTACGTGTACTCGAGTGGAGGCTGGGGTGGTAAGTCGCCGTCAGCGTCGGGTATCCCGGCTGGCATGAGCTTGGGCTGGGATGGGAGCACAGCATGGGTGACAGGCAGGCCGTCAGCGGCTGGATCGGGAACGATCTGGGTAACGATCTACGACTCGGCCGGACAGGCGAGCTCGCAGCCGATCTCCTACAATTTCACTCCAGCGGCGTCGACCGTGGCGATCGTCAGTACCAGCGCAGCGGGAGAGTCACTTCGGATCATCTTCTCGGAGGCCGTTACGATAACCAATATCACCAGCAATCATTCGGCAACTGGGGGAAGTGCATCAACACAAACCTACGTTTTTTCCGATAACCTTGCTGCACACAACTTCACTATTACGGTACGTGATTCCAGAGGGTTGTCGAAGACGTTCACTGTTGCCTGGCCGAACATGGCACCAACAACACCAGAGCCGTGTAGACCTGGGCGATGCGGCTAAACCCGCGGGGTTCGGGCGGTAGACCCAAATCTACCTGAACTCTCCTTTGCGGCGGCGCCAGTGATGGTGCCGCCGTTTTCATTCGAGCGTATCCGAATACTCCGGCCACGACTCAGCCCAGTCCGAGCCAAATCTTACGCTTCGAGTTCGCCCGCGCGCACCAGAATGTGCACGGCCTGCGCCGTGCTGGCCGCGCCCAGACGCTTACGGACGCGGCGCAGATGGTTCTCGATCGTACGCTCGGACAGGCCGAGGAGTGTCGCGATATCGGACTGGCGCCGACCGGAGGCGACCCACCGAATTACCTCCAACTCACGGGCGGACAGGCTTGGTGAGGATGGGGATGTATTCGAATTGCTTAGCGATAATGCCGTCCGAAAGGCGGCCGTGGCGACGAGCGTGAGAGCCAGTCGTGCATCAGTTGAACTATCGATCGACATTCCCCCGAAGCTTGCCGCGCCAACAAGCCCGACATGACCGAATACCGGCACCTGAAGCCCATGGATGCCTGGACCATGAGGCTGCCGCACAATTCGATAGGTTTCGTGACCCGCCCGTCTGGTTTTCGTCCAGAAGAACGGATGATCGGTCTCCAGCACGTGCCTGTTGACGGGACATCGCGCCAAGTAGGTTTCGGGGTCGGCCTCGTCTCCTCCGCCGAACCAATCGCCCTCCAGCCACAGAAGCCGCTCGACGATGCCGTCGCCCGGCGGCGGAGCGGCATAAAGAACGAAGCGATCGTAGCCGAGCGGGACAGCGAATGCCCGGACCGCGTGGCGGAGCGTGGACATGTCCGCGCTCCGCTCGATTGCGGCGATTGTCGTGACCACTCGACCAAGCGCCGCCTGGCTCATGGTCAGCCCTCCGTGACCTCGGCGAGCAGCGTTTCGGCGGCAAGTTTACCGAGTTCGTTAGCGGCAAACGGGCTCGCGCCTGTTAGCACCTTCCGGTCCTTGTGCGTCGACTTGTCCGGTTCGGTATTGGCGATGGTGACACCAAGTGCCTTCAGCTTCTCGCCGAAATGCCAGGTGAGCTGGCCCGGCATGTAGCCGATCTCCGGCGTCTCGCGATCGGCTGAATCAGGAAACGCCGTGATCGTATAGCCTCTGAAGGGGAAGTTGCCAGTATCACCCTCTCGCGCGCAGGCGAGGAAAGCAGCGGGACCATGACATATCGAGATGATGTGCCGATCGGTGTCGAATGCCCAGCGGATCACCGCCGCAACGTCCTCGCTGAACGGCAAGCCGGCAAGCGGGCCGTGGCCCCCGGGGATGAAGATGGCGACATAGTCGCTGTCCGGACCAAGGCTAGCGACGACATCCGACAGCTTGAGTGGCTTATGGAATTGCTCGAGATAGGCTCGATGAAGACTGGTGATCGCCTCGTCTTCGTCGGGCATTGCCCAGAACTCGAACTTGACCGGGTTGCCGGACACGGTGGCGATGTCGAACTCAAAGCCAGCCGCGTGCAGGTGGTACATCGGCACCAGTGTCTCAATCGGGTGGTTTCCGGTCGAGAATAGGGTACCGTTCTCCATCTTCACGTAGCGCTCGTCGGTGCCGATCACGAGGATGCGGCGCGTGCCACGGTAGGGCTGCGGATAGGTGGCGCCTTCCAGATCGCTCTTGGAGCTGGTGAACTGCTTCAGCGAAAACTTCGAGGGGAAGAAAGCGTTGAACTCGGCCTGGTCGGGCTGGGGCTCTTTGCTCAGGGGTAGGATGCTCATGCTTATGTCTCCTTTCAACCGTGAGGATAGGCATCCCAACGCGAGAAGAAATGCGGGATTTCCCTCAATCATCGGATCAGGGTCGGAGCCGGCTTAATGAGAGGCTCTCGGCATGTTGAGACTCCATTATAAGCGCTTCCGGAGCAATTGCCGACAGCTGCTCAGACCAGCCCTTATTCTGGTTCATTCCCGTTATCGGCCGAGATAACATATCGGTTTTGGAGGGCGCCGGTGCACCCCGCATATTGGGTGGCCATGCGGACCGAGTTGGATGGTTGGGCTTTAGCTTTAAGATTCTCTTGCTGGCCTCATGCACTCGGATTCCCGAATGCCTTCGTTATATGGAATAGACGGCTGGCAGGTTGAGGACTGAGGTTCAGGAATAAGTCAAAGGGTGGAACTGGGACCGGCGCCGGAGGATTATCGGAGAGGATCTTTGATGCTCATGATGATCGAAAGCCATGGGTGATCTATCCGAATAAAAAAGGGGAGGTCCGAAGACCTCCCCTCTGTTGCGTGTCCCTTCGCTTATCACTTAGCTCGTGGGATTACCATTTCCGTCGAAACATTGTACGCCCTGGGCACGTGTCATACCCCACCCATTGTCCCGCTTCCAATGTGCGCAGTAGGGCGGCGCGGGGGGAGGAGGAGCGCTATTGTTGAACTCTGCGATGCTCGAGACATCGTTGAGCTGGACGCTGCCGCAGAATGAGCCTTGGCGCCCGCCCCACAAGACGTCGCGGTGATAGTCGACGAACTCACACATCTCCGACCGGGCAAACTGGCGCGCGTCGTCCATTTGTGCCTTGGAGATGTACCGCGACTTTAACGCTTTGCCATAAGGACCAACGTCCTCGTTATAGGGACCAGCGCCCATGATGTTGAGGTCCGTCTGAGATCCACATGAAACGTAAACCCGACGCTGGTAGCCACAGCCGTACTTGCAGTGCACCGAATTGTAGATGACGTCTACCCAGGCGATCCATTTCTCATTCCCGCAGTCGTAGCGCGAGACCTTGTCATTCGGGCTGAACGAAAACGACACCGGGAAGGTAACCGTACGCTCGGTGTCGTCGACGATCGTGACGTTGAACGATCCAGACATCCTGTTTTTATCTGACGGGCGTCCATAAACGGTGCCGTCAAAGCGACTGTCTGTGCCTGTTCCGGCGCATGCAAGACCTGCAGGCAGGCCCGAGCAGTAGGCTCGTAGGGTTCCCCAACCACCGGTCCCTTCGAAGGCTCCGGCCACGTTGATGTCGTCCTGGAGTTCGCCCTTAATCACCTTAAGTGCCCGCCCCGACAGAGCCGGCAGACTGAAGTTGTAGGGGATCTGAGTGGTCGCGGTCAGGCCCCGGCCGTCACGAACCGTCACCGTGATGGTCCCGCCGATCGCCTGTTGCCCGGCCGTAAGAAGAGGCTGACCCTTGATCACGCCAGTGGAGGCGTCGCACGTGAACGGGTTGTTGGGATGACCCGCAGGAAGCCCGGAGCAGGAATAGGTGTAAGGCCCCTTTCCGCCCGAGCGAACGGGTGTCTTGGTGTACGTATACTGGCCGGAGGCAACGATCGTTTGAAAGTTGTCGCCGGTATAAGAGAGGCTGAGAGGGTGGATCAGCGTGAAGACGACATTGTGATACGCCGTCTGCTTGTTGATGCCGCCCCGAGCAGGATCGCCACTGTCCGTGACACCGAAGGTGGTGGGCGGGAGGGTCTGAGCGTTGCACGGCGAAGTGCAACCAATGGCCTGGGCCTGCCCACTCACCTGACCCGTGGTGGGGTTCACCCCTAGGCCCGCCGGCATGTTCGCACCCACGCTATAGGTATAGCCGGGCCAGCCTTTGGCCGCCTGCAAAGTGAACGGTAGTCCAGGCGAGGTCTGCCCAGCCCAGATTTCGACGGTCGCAGGACCTGTGAGGGTCAGCTGGTCGGCCTGGGCGAAGGCGTTCGAAGTCACGGCAGAAGATGAGGCCGAAACCGTGCAATCCTTCTTGAGGAGAGACATGAACACGCACTTGTACCCGACCTGGGCGTTGACCACGTAGCGGCCCGTATACTTGTCGATCTCGACCGATCCCACAACCTTGGGGGGGCTGGCTGGGTCGAAGCCTTTCTGGCTGAAATTCGAGGCAAGGAGCTTCTCGGCCTCCGACTGCGGGTCGAATGCACGGCGATCAGCTCCGTACTGGCCCGCGTTGAGGCATCCGTTGTCGAGGGTGTACCCGCCAGCACCGTTGTCGGTACGGATGGTGTCAAGGCAGGCATTGATCCGCTGGGTCATCGTCTGGCTGATTGAGTCAACCGCCCCCTGCAGATCGTTGTGAAGGGCGGAAATACGAGAATAGTCATAGGCGACTCCAGCCGCCGGGATGAGGACGGGAAGAGTGAGGGCAAAAAGCAGAGCGACATTGCCCCGGGTGTCGTTAGCGAAGGATCGGATCGCGCGAGCTCCCGACCCCGCTGAAAGGCGGCGGATATCCATGGCTTGTCCTAGTCATTGGGAGGTCAGAGCCGGCCAGGTCACTCGCCAGCGATTTGTTCGATGGGATTATAGGCCAAGTTTAACGAATTATGAAACGCTATTTGGCCACTCTAATGCGGCAAGAGGGGCTTTAAGCCCCTCTAGAACCGCGGAATGTGCAAGGTCCCGGCCGTGAAGCGGGCAGTCAGAGACCGCCGGTCAAGACCTTGATGAGCAATGGGCTGACAATGATCGTGATGAGCACCGGAAGGAGTGTCAGGATCATCGGAAGCGTGAGTTTCGGCCCCATTGCGGCTGCCCGACGTTCTGCCTCGTTCATTCTCTCGAGACGCCCCTCGTCGGCCAACGTTTTCAGAGCATCACTAACGGGTGTACCGTTCAACTCAGCCTGGATCAGGGTTGATGCAAAGTTGCGGATCGGACCCAGTTCGACCCGCTTATAGAGGTTCTCGTATGCCTGACGGCGGGAAGACAGATAGGCCATTTCAGCAAGCAGGATCCTGAACTCCTCCGCCAGCGGGAAGGATTGGTGGCCGATCTTGTCCGAGACCTTGCGGATAGATTGCTCGACCGAGATGCCGGACCTCACACAAATGTTCAGGAGGTCGAGCGCGTCCGGCCAAGCCAATCGGATCGATTCCTGGCGCGCCCGGATCGTTCGGCTGAGGAAGATCTCAGGGAGCCTTAGGCCTGCAAATCCCATGAACATAATCACCAGCACCTGCTGCAGCAGGTTCCCGGCAAGGGCCCCGGTCAGGAACAGGTAGGACGTCGTGAGGACGATCAAGGAAACAGGCGCGATGAACCGGGCAAACAGAAAGCTCACTTCGTGGGCGGGGGAGCGGTAGCCCGCCTGGACGAGGCGATCCCGGGCGTCCTCCGTACCGAGATAGCGAGCGAGATTGAGCCGGGTCACGATGGTCCGAACTTGGCGGCCGGGCATGAACTTCACACGACCCAGGCCGTCGGTCTGTCCCGCCGACCGAAGTTTATCCGGCGCAGTCTCTTCAAGGCGCCGCCGGCGAACGTTGCCTACGCTCTCCGGCTCGAACATCTGCATGACGACCATGCCGACGGTCGTAAGTGCAATCGTAATCAATCCAATGATGATCAATTGGTGCATGGCAGCGTTTCCTAGATCTTGATCTTCATGAACGACTTCATGAGAAGGGCACCGAAGCCAGCCCAGAGGATACAGCCGCCAAGTACCACGTGTCCGAGAGTCGTGTAGAATAACGGCTCCAAGTACTCAGGTGAAATAAACTGGACAGCGATCATCACGACGACTGGCACAGCCCCAATGATGTATGCGGACACCTTTGGCTGGGCCGCGAGAGACTTGATCTTCTCCCGCATTTGTTTCCGGGCACGCATCATATTCGAAAGGGTTTGAAGCGTCTCAGCGAGGTTTGAGCCGGCCGCCTGCTGCACCTCGATGAGGGTGATGAAGAAATTGGTTTCGGGCGAAGGGACCGTCAGACGCATCCGGGCAACCGCGTCAGCGATCGTCATTCCAAGGGATTGGGCTTGCATGACAGCCTGAAACTCGGACCGAAGGGGCTCTTCAGCCTCCGTCGCTATGGTGACCAAACAGGTCCGGATCGGGAGGCCGGATTTGAGGCCGCGGATGATGATATCAAGGCCACTTGGGAACTGATCAAGGAACTTCTGAATGCGCTTTTCCCGGAGCCGAGACACGTACATCTTGGGCCAGATCATAGGCGCAATGAGAGCCGCAATGGCGGTCGCAAAGAGGCTCATGGAAAGGAGGTACACAGCGATGGACGTGATAGCCAGGCCGGAGGCCATCATCAGGTAGTACCGATGGGTCGTCCAATCCAAGCCGGCTTGCCGAATGAGAACATCCATCGGGATATTCTTCCGGCTTTTCTCCTCCGCCTGGAGGTCCTCAAGGTTATGAACCACTGCGCGCCGGCGCCGCCGGTCAAGGACTGCCTTGGCATTGACGGCAGCACCGTCCTTGGTGAGTTTGGACAGGCGGGTGGCCGCCACAGACTCATCTGAGATCTTCGGTGACAGAAAGACATACGATAGGGAACCGATAGCAACAAAGCTACAGAGCCCGATGATCAATTGAGATGTTTGCATGAGAACTCGACCTTATGCCGCGCCCGAAAGGATCTTCATCAGCCTTTCGCCTTCGCCATAGAACGCCGCCTTCTCGTAGATCTTCGGCTTTACCACGCCTTGAAACTCGTGATGGCCGATGATGCGCCTGCGCTCGTCTTCACCTTCGATCTTGTAAACCAGGAGATCCTGGGTCGAAATCACGTCGCCCTCCATCCCGGTAAGCTCTGTGATGTGGGTGATGCGACGCGTGCCGTCCGGCAGCCGGTTGACCTGAACAATCACGTCGACAGATTCATGGATCATCTTGCGAACGTCGGATTTATTGAGGTTCGGCCGCCCCATGACCACAAATGACTCCATCCTTGTCAGTGCACCCTTCGGATCATTGGCGTGAAGTGTACCCATCGAGCCAGGGTGGCCCGAGCTCATGGCCTGGAGAAGAAAGAACATCTCCTCGCCGCGGACCTCACCGATCAGAACGCGGGTTGGGCGCATGCGCAGAGTGGTCTTCACAAGCTTCTCGATATTGATCTCTCCCACACCCTCAACGCTGGGCGGCCGTGCCTCCATGGGCACCACGTGGGGCTGCTGAAGCTGGAGTTCAGCCGTATCTTCGACTGTCAGGATGCGCTCCTTGTCGTCGATGAAAGCCGAGAGGCAGTTCAGGAGAGTGGTCTTACCGGAACCGGTGCCCCCCGAGACGATGACATTGAGCCGGCACTTGCCGATGATTTTGAGCAACTCAGCCGCGTTCGGAGAAATCGTCCCGAATTTGATCAGGTCGTTGAGTGTCAGGCGTTCTGCTCTGAACTTACGAATGGTGATGGTCGTGTACTTTGTGATCGGAGGAACGACGACACTAAGGCGGGAGCCGTCTGAGAGGCGGGCTTCGCAGATAGGATTGGCTTCGTCGACACTGCGGCCGCTCTGACCAACAAGTCGCTGAGCGATGTTGAAGACGTGGCTTTCATCGATAAAGCGGCAGTTCGACACGAGCTCCATCTGGCCGCCAACCTCGATGTAAACCTGGTCGGGCCGGTTCACCATGATGTCGGCGATATCCTGCCGATCGAGCAACGGCTGGAGGGGGCCGAAGCCGAGGATGTCATCGACCAGATCGCGAAGCATCTGGTCCTGTTCCACCTTCGAGATTGCGATCTCCAACTCGGCCATGATCTGCCTAGCCGTTTCCTGGATTTCCTCAGCTGCCTGGGAGCTATCGATGGCTCCAAGACGCTGCATTAGATCCAGGTTGCCGAAGAGTTGATCCGAGACCCGCTTCTTCCACTCGAAGTAATTTGCCGACATCACTGTCGTGTTGGCCGGCAAGGCCGAGACGCTCGACTTGATCTGGGCAGGGGGACGTTGTGGGTTGGCTGCCGCGGGGATAGCCACAACGGTGCCCGAGCCGGGCTTGGGCGTTTGACCGAAGCCCCCAGGCGCACGAGGCCCTGAGCTGCCGAAGCCCGCCGGCGCCATCCTTGGCGCGACGGGCGCTATTGGTCTAGCAACTTCGTTGACGGAGCGAGGTTCAGATTTCTTGGTGCCGAACGCCATGACGATCTCAATTCGATAGGTTCAATTCAGTTGGACTTGGCTCTGCTCGGGAGAGCCTTGGAAAGACGCCCGATCAATGACGAAAGTCCTGACGAAGGGGGACTGGCGGCCTGCTCAACGGCGTTTGATGGAACAACACCAGCCAGAGAGCGTGCGATTTCCTTAAGGCTCTGAGCTGTCGGGTTGTTTGGCTGTACCTGGGCCAGCATCCGGGCGTTCTCAGAAGCCTCATGGTGCAAATCGCGGTCATACGCGAGCACCGCATCGGGTTCCAATCCGCTCAACGCCTTGGTGATGTCGGCGATCGAAGGGTCCGAGCTTTTCGGGCCGCTATGCTGATTGACGATAAGGCGAGGGCGCTTTCCGATACGATCCAAGGCCGCCACAGTCTCCTGGGCGTTCCGGATACTGAGAAGCGATGGCGTGACAACCAAGATCACCTCGGTAGAGACCTGCAGCGCGAGCAATGTCCAGTTCGTCCAGACGCGCGGCATATCGAGCACAAGGTTCGTGTTGTCTCGGCGTAGTGTCTCGATGATCCGGGAGACAGCATCCTCACGAACGTCCCAGGTTTTATCGAGAGTTGCAGGGGCGGGCAGGATGGCAAGATTGTCGTCACATTGGACGAGGAGACGCTCGAGTAGGTTGGCGTCGATCCGCTCCGGGGTGGACAAGGCCTCGGAGATGTCCTGCTTCGGCTCATGATTGAAGTTGAACGCAGAGGCGCCAAAGCCAAAATTCAGGTCGACGAGCACCGATGACGGAACAATGCTGGCCAGGTTTGCCGCCAAGTTGGAGGCTACCGTCGTCACTCCGGCGCCGCCAACGCTGCCGATGACAGCGGTGACATGGCCATGCCCCACTCCGGAATCTTCGGAATAGATCCGCGAGATCGCCCGGATGATGTCGAACCGGTCGAGTTCCTCGACCACGAGGTAGTCACGTACATTGCGGTCCTGAAGGGCCCGATGGATACGGACACTGTTCCTGTGACCGATGACGATGACGTTCGTGGTCTCGGCGCAGTGTGTGGCTAATTCGTCCAGGACAGGCAGGAAGTTGTCCTCGTCCGGACCAATCTCCAGGACAATTACACTGGGAGTGCCGCTTCCGGTGGAATAGTACGCAATAGCGTCGTGCAGACCGCCCTCCAGGAGATCGGTTTTGGCTCGGGTCAGGATAGGATCCTTGAAGGCATCGGCGACAAGGCGGGCAACCGACTTGGTCTGGCAGAACGCATCGATGGTGATCCGCGGAACGGGTGCCAGCGGAGTGGCCATTGAGTGGTTAAGGAGAGGATTCATGTGGTTCATCACTTGGTCCTTACCGAGGTCAATTCGAGCCTGAAGACGACGTATCGCTGTCCTGGAATCCACCCGAAGTCTGCTTGGACGGGGTGGCCTCGCCGGCGACGTAGCGGCGCAGCATCAGGACACGTTGGGTAGAGTCGGGTGAGGTTTCGCGGGCGGGACGAACAGCGTCCATGGGGTTCGCCATCTGGGCAGCAAGGTTTTGCTGGTGGGCGCACCCGAAGTTCGCGGCGGTGAGATTCTCCATGTCGACGACTGGGCTGCCTGCACCGAGGTCGTCCGGCCAATCCCCGCAGGGGTGGGGGACGCCGGCCGCAACCTGCACCAAAGCAACTTTCACAGGCTCGATGCGGTCTTCGTTGAAGCTCTGATACTTCTTCATCTCGATGGCCGCGCGGGGCACCCCGGCCGAAACCAGTTCCTTCACCACAACGCTGGCGAACCTGTCGACGGCAGCGTTGTCGGCCGCCTGCGCCTTATAGGGCGAAGAGACGACGAGGTTCGTCTTTCCTGCCGGAAGATAGGAACGGGCGAAGTCCCGCAGGTCGACCTTCTGGCGAAGGTCCAGGCCACTGATCTGAGTCGGATAGATGTCGAGGTTCGTAAGCTCGTTCTTCAGGACGATCGGGTGGCGGTCCCGCACGTCGGGAGCGTAGGGAAGGGCGTAGGCGGGAAGCTCGCGGTCGGCGCAGCCAGCCGCCAGGAGGGAGAGGCATGCGGCCGCGGTGAGTCTCTTGAACATAGGAAATCCTTCGGGAATGGTCAGGCGGCGTCAGTTGATGATGAAACCAGGCTGCTTGAAGATCGGCTTGGCCTCTCTCTTGCTGGTCGTCTTCCGATTCATGTGGCCGAGAAACACAGCGTTTGGCTCGGAGGCGGGGGCAAATCCGTCATCGGGCCGAGCGATCTTCTGAGGCTCAATGGGCTTCGCGAGGTACGGGGTCACGATGATGACGAGTTCCGTTTCCTGGCGCTGGTAGTCGCGGGAGCGGAACAGGGTTCCCAGGATCGGCAGATCCATCAGTCCGGGCAATCCGTTCACTGCCTGTTTGGTCTGCTGCTGGATGAGACCGGCTGTGACCAACGCGGCACCTGACGGCATTTCGACCGTGGTGTCCTGTTTGCGGACCTTGAAGCCAGGAATGGCGAGGCTCTGGTTGTTCCCGGCCGGAACGATGATCTGATTGTTGGGGTCGATTTCGGAGACTTCGGTTCCGACCTTGAGGTTGATCTTCCCAGCGGAGAGCACGACGGGAGTGAAGTTGAGGCTCACGCCGAACTTCTTATAGGTGATGGTCGGTTGGCAGCTCGAATTACCGTCGCCACTGCAGGACGTTCCGCTTGGGACCGGCATTTCACCGCCGACGAGGAAGCTGGCGGACTCACCTGAGATCGCCGTCAGCGTCGGCTCTGCCAGGGTATGGGCAACGCCAGCCTGTTCCATGGCCTCAAGATTGACGGTGTCACCGCCTGGCCATGTGGCGCCCAGAGTGGCCTTTGCAAGGGACGAACCGGCGACTGGATAGGCGGGCGAGAACGCGCCATTGATGGTAGCGTCCTGCAGGCTCCAGGACCCAGTCCATTTGATGCCGAGCTGCTTGAGCACGTTCCGCTGGATCTCCGCGATCGTGACTTTAAGCATGACCTGATCGCGCCCCTTGATGGTGAGAGCGCTGATGACCGGGCCGAGGGATCCTTCCCCGGCTGCGCCGGAGGAGATGCCGGCGCCGCCTGCGGCCGAGTCCGGAGACCGGACCCCGGCGGTCATGTAGGCCGTTGCTACATCGACGGCTTGCTTGGCCTGGATATCGGAATCCACCTCTCCGGACAGGATGACAGACTTTCCGATCATCTTGGTTCGAATGGTCGAGCCCGGGATCACCTCCCGCAGGATTTCCTCGAGACGGCCGGTGTCGCGCGAAACCTGAACCGTGTAGCTGGTGATCCGGCGCCCCTCGGCGTCCATGACATAGACTTGGGTCTCACCTTCACCGAGGCCCAGGAGCATCATCTTGCGCTCAGAGCGAATGGTCGCCTGAACGACGCTAGGGTTGGTGACAATCACATCCCGAGCATCGGCCTTCAGGTCGAGAAAGGTAGATTTGCCAATCCCGACGGTGATGGAGTTTTTGGCCACCCTCACCGCAGTAGCCCCCACCAGGGGATCCGCCACCGGATCGGCGGCATGGGCAGGACCGGACAGACCGAAACCAAGTCCGGCAATGATGAGAGATGCGGCACCGTGAGTGAGAGCGCTTCGGAAGTTCCGTGCGCTCGGGTTCCTGGTAATTGTCATTATTGTTATCCGAATTTGAAAAGCGGTGTCAGTTCAGCGTGGACGAAACGCCGAAGCGGATGAGTTGAATATCGGCGGGCTTCGCAGGGGTCGCTTCGGCGGAGGCTCGCAGGGTCTGGGCCTGCTTCTCCTGCATCGGGCGGAGGGCAAAGGTAAGGGTTCCATTCCTCTGCGCCTTGTTGATCGAGACGATCTGCTCGGGCGTAAGCTCCAGGGTCGCCGTGCTTCCGATCATCGCATGGGAGCCCTCGGCCTTCTCGATGTTCTGGTCGATAGCGATGATACGGATGTTCTCCATGAGGACCGTGGACTCGATATCAGTCCGTCCCGGGAGGGGAGCCTGACCGGTCACGTAGATGTCCACCCGATCGTTAGGTAGGATCATCCCGCCGGCCGCATTGGCACCGCCCGCATCGAGGCGGATTGAGAAGGCGCGGTAGCCTTCCGGCAGGGAGGTCGCGACAAACCCTGACTTGTCAGTACGGATCAACCGCGCTTCGACGATGAGCTCACCCTTCATCACGGTCGCCGTGGCAGTGGACTTCTCGTACACGGTAAGGGCGTCAGGCTGGCTGTCGCGGGTGATTGCGTGTGGCGGAACATTTGTCTTGGGCCAGGACTGCCAGGTCATCAGAGCCGGATTGATCTGTTGACCGATCTTGATGTCCTCACTGGCGACGAGAACCTCAGTCAGTTCTCTGGGATCGGGCGCAGCCGGAGCCTGAACGGCGTTCACAGGTGCCTGGGGAGGCGGCTCCGGCGTCATGGCGTTAGAGATGATGAAAGCAAAGGAAGCCGATACGGCTGCAATTCCCAGAAAGAGTGCGTTCTTCTTTTTCATGAACCGTATCCGATTCCCGTTATGATTCGTGTAAGCCGAATTAAAGTGCTACTACCACCTTTTATATCTTTTTACCGCACAACAACTCGGTTTTTTGCGCTCCCGCTGCCATTATTCCTCGTTCCAATGGTTAACGGTGAGCGCGACGGCTGTAGCCGCGGCGAGGGTCAGCACAGGGTCGGCGAAGATCTGGTCTTGACGCTCGACGGTGGCATAGGCGTCAACCGCATAATCGTAGATCACATAGTCCCGGCCGCGTTCGGACGCTGCACTTGGGTTCTCTTGGGGATTTGACTGGCTTGCCACGTCTTTCAGGGTGATGAGGGTGTCCAGGAGCTCCATTTCGGTCAGTCCGCGCTCAAACCCGGCTTTGATGACGCTCATGCTCGCTTCATGGGAGAGCCGAAGAAGGGAATGCGACCAAGGGAGGGTTAAGCGGAACCCCCGTCCCGATGGGCGGATAGAGCAGCCGGCGCGAACGATGATCCCGGTGTCCGGGCTAAACCATTGGCATGGCCTGCAAATTGCAGCAAAGGCCAGGGCCTGAGCCGTGGCCGTTAGGTTCGGGTCGGCGATTGCCGCTACTCCGGCTTTCCGGACGCTGGGCCCCCACATCAGTTCCCGTAGGCCGGACATCGCGGCCGGTAGGTCGACAGCGAGGGCCTTATTGCCGGGAAGGCGCAGAGAGGAGAGGGCGAAGTGGGTGCGCTCAAGAACGCCGTCCGTGTCGTCGGCTGCCAACAATGCGGACCGCGCATGGCGCATGATTTGCGTTTGGGCCGCGCCGGAGACCTTGCTTTCGTCGGTCAGCGCCACGGCCGCGTAGAGGTACCGCATATCAAGAACGTCGTTCTCGTCTTGAGCGGTTGCGCTGCGATTGACGAGGAGACTTAAGGACCTGGCTAGGATCTCGGCCGACGCGGCGCGCCCGCTCAAGAGAGCAGGCTCGTAGTTGCCATCCGAAGAGGAGCAGATCCCGCGATCATAAACGATCTCGAAGCTGGATCGCAGGAAAGGGGTATGGGAGGTCTCTCGAATCATGGCGTTTGTTCTGCTCTCTTTTGGCTCAGATACATGCCAATATCGCGCATTAGGGGTATCGCGCCATGCGTTTTAATGTGCTATTCCGAATTAAAGTTAGCTGCCGAAAGGAGGTTGTGAATGGCAGACGATCCTTTTGACGATGTCCAGGACCTGGTCCCGATCAGCGCCAAGGGCGATGAGGAGCCGGCGCCAGCTTGGGACGAGGCGGTCGCGGCAGAAGCACCCGATGTTGACGCGGACCAACTACCCCCTCCGGAAGGCTTTACGCCCAAGGAGATCCAAGCGTCGGTTTTCGGTTCCTCTGTCCAGATTTACACGAGCCGGAAAGACGAGAGGGACTACGATGGCCAAATTCGCGCTGTCAAAGATGCTGTGACGTTGTTTGCCATCTGCGGCAACAAGCAATTGATTTCGACGATCTTCGAAGAGGTCACGGCTGAACACTCTCATCCCTATGATGTGTTTGCCCGAGCGCAGATGGAAATTGAGGGCATGTTCACACTGCCCAGTGAGACCTAAAGAAAAGGCCGGGGTGAAACCCGGCCTTCTTCATTTTGGGAAGTGAGGTGCCTCGTCTATTTCTTGGCCCCCGCAAAGCGTTTCGCCGGAGCTGCTGTCCGGCTCTGGGCTCCACCTTTCCCCGATGCCGGCTTTCCCCCAGACCCGCCATTGGCAGCCTTCTTGGCGAAAGCTGCATCGAGAAACTTGCTCGCCGTGGTCTTCGACACCGCGTTCGGATAACCCTCAGGTGGGGTGGCGCCCTGGTCAACGAGCTTCTTGATCCAGGTCATCTGGCTGTCGCTTGCGGGTTCGGCACCACGCTTTTTCTCAGCTTCATCAACGAACTTTTTTAGCGCGGCGCGATCCTGCTTCATTGCCTCTGGCAACGGCGTGTTGGTGGCCTGGGCGAGCCTCTGTGCTTTGTCCAGGAGCCAATCGCCGCTTCCCTGCCCATTTTGGGGAGTTCCGTTGTGCTGGTCGATGAAGGCTTTGCAGGCTTTGAAACTTTTCGTGACCTCTCGGGGGAGGGGGATGTTCTTCCGGCCGGCGATGGTCTGCGCGAACTGAACCATGGCTTTGGTTGGAGGGGTTGCCACAGCTGCAGTGACTGACCCTTTCTTCTGTTTGATGCTCGGAATGAGATTGTAGGCAACCTTCGAGATTTCCTTGATCACCTGGTCAGCGCTTGCCTTGCCGCTGAGGATGTCATCAAGGCGGGCTTCCATACGAGCGGTTGCCCCGGGGTCGACGATTACAGGGGCGGCAGAGGCCAGGATCTGGAATAGCTGCATGCCGAGTTCGGTGGGAACCAGGTTCTTCTTCTGGACTGTAATCTGTCCCTGGAGCTTCAGGCCCTCGATGATGGTGTCGCGCGTAGCAGGAGTTCCAATCCCCTTGGCCTCCTTGAGGCGCTCCCGCTCGGCTGGATCATCGACGAACTTCCACGCGTCCTGCATGGCCTCGATAAGGCTGCCTTCGGTATACCGCGGCGGCGGCTTGGTCATCTTGACCTGGACTTCCGTCTCCCTTGCCTTCACGGGCTCGCCGTTCTTGAGCGGCGGGAGCTTGGTTTCTTCCTCGTCGTCGTCCGACTTATCCTCGAAGATCTCTTTCCATCCAGCAAAGACCGGTACCGAGCCGGTCACTGAGAAGGTGAACTTGCCGGGAGGCACTAGAGGCGCCTGTACGTCTACCCAAACCTTCGTCTGGTCGTAGATGTGTTGCTCGCCGATCGCTGCGAGGAAGGTCCGGGCAATCAGGTCGAAGAGACGTTTCTGGTCGGGATTGAGCTGGCCGACGGTTTTGGCGAAGCCGCCCGGGCAGTTGATGTTTGGAATGATGGCATGGTGGGAGATGCCCTCCAGTTGCTTGTCAGAGAAGACGCCGCTCTTGCCTTTCCGGATCACGGGAGCCTTGAGGGAGTAGGAGGCATAGTCCGTGACCTCCTTCAGCATCCCGAGGAGGGGAGCGGCCTGGGGGATCAGGCTTTCATTCAGGTAACGGGACTCAGACCGGGGATATGTGATGATTTTGAAGGTCTCATAGAGATCCTGAGCCGTGTCGAGGGTCTTCTTCGCCGTCCACCCCCATTGGGAGGCCCGCTTCTGGAGCGTCGGCAGGTCCATCGGCTTGGCAGGCGACCGCTCTTTGCGCTCGGTCTTCACATGGACCGGGCCGGAATAGGCTTTCGCAGCCTCCGCGATCTCGTCCGCCGTCCCTCGGATGAAAATCCGGTTCTCGTCAGAGGGCCGATAGAAGAGGTCCGCACTGCCGGACCCGCCCAGGACGTTCAGCCGAACCTCGAAATACTCTTTCGGCACGAAGTTTCGGATCTCGAGTTCCCGCCGGCAGAGGATACCAAGGGTAGGGCTGCGGACGCGCCCAATGCCAACCGGCTTCTTGCTGCCCTCGGGACGAAGGTTGTTCGTCGCAACCCGCGTCAGGGAGAGATTGTAAATCTGGTCCCCCTGCTGACGGGCGACGAAGGCATCGTACATGCCTTGATACTCTGAATTGGGCTTGAGCGACTTAAAGGCGGATTGCAGGGTTGTCGGATCCTGCGCCGTGAACATGGCTCGACGGACGCGGCCCCTGAACTTGAGGAACTCCAGGAGGCTCTGGCCGATGCCCTGGCCCTCACGGTCGCAGTCGGTGGCGATGATCACTTCGTCGGCGGACGATACAGCTCGCTTGATCTTCTCAAGGGCCTCCTTTTTGCCGCCGCCCTCGCCGGGCACATAGCCGTAGCGGCCGCCCTGAGGGTAGAGGAGGTCATCGGTCCATTTCTCCCAGGCCGGATTGACCTCGCCTGGGAGTTGCAGCCGGAGCAGGTGTCCTTGGGCAGCGAGAACCTGCCCGTAGGTGTTTCCAACCGCCGTGACGATGTCACGGGCTTGGGATGGTTTTTCGCAAATGACGATGGAGGGCATGAATCGTGTGTTCTGCTATCGTTCTGGAATTAACCGGTACCATGCTCGGGGTTTGTGGACGAGAGCATGGCTGTCGCAGATTACATTTAATTTCGTTCACACAACAGTTTATTTCGGCGGCAGGACCCGTAAGAGTGTGAGCGCCGTTTGCCTCTCGAGCAGAATGGCTCCGGACATGGCCGGATCTAACCCTTTTGAGCAACCACCCACAAACGATCAATAATTGTGAAAAGTACCTATCTCCCTCAATATTCATAACAGCCGGACGGAGCATGGAGCTCAAAACAATGGATCGGCGGGAGTTTATACGCAATGTGATCGCATCTGCGGCCACGTCCGGGTTGGTCGCCGTGCCTCTGGTTCCAGCACTAGGAACAAGGCCCGCTCAAGCCCAGTACGTTGAAGCGGTTGTTGCAGCTATCGGCGTGATTAAAATGATAGCTGACACAAGCCGGGGAGATGGTGGGCTCGGAGCCAGCCTTTCAGCTATAAACGGGAAACTAGATGTAGCTATTCAGCAACTTGCAGCGCTCCAAAAGTCGATAGAATTCATAATTGGTCAGATTGCGCAATTGCGTAAAGATATTTTTGACGCTCTCGGCCAACAGGCCGCATATGTGATTCACAACGAGGTCGTTACGGCGATACAACGAATAAAAGATATAATCCTAGAGGCACAAGTCCGAGGAGTGTCTCTCCAGGCAAACAATCCTGCTAGAGGCGATTTTGTTCCTCGTCTTGAGAAAGCATACGACTATTTCGATATTGCACGGGACAAACTGGTTAACTTACCTGAAGGTCGTTCGACGCTCCCCTCGTCCGTCTGTTCAGCATGCTTAGCAGTTGATTGTGCCGCCTTAGGCTGGGGCATCATTACAGACGTCAATCTAGCGATTTCAGTTAACCATCATATAGATTGGCTGACTGCAATGGCTGATCCTAAGCAACAGCACTCAGTGGCGGAGGCTATTAACACGGCCCGGGACAATGAGTCCCGCATTGTCGAAGCTGCACGAACGAAATTTGAAAAGGACCGCAATGCCGCGAGCTTCATAGCTTATAAGCTGCACTCAGCGTCCCCAGCCGATCTTTGCGTTGTGTATCGGATTGATGCAGAAAGTTATGGACAAGATGGGCGAGATTGGCTGAGGACCGGCGAAACCAAGTCCGTTCTGGCCGCCCGATTCACACGTGATGAAGTTGACAAAAGCGGCGCACTGTTCCTGAAAAACATCAAAGATGTCGATCATATCGTCGCACACCTAAAGCCAGACGGAACGCCCTGGTCCGTCTCCAGGAATATTGGCGAAATCGATCAAGCGAAATGTGTTCAGGTAAACCTTGAGTCCTACAAACTCGATTACACTCGGGTCCTTAGGATGGCTCAGTCCGCAAAAGCCGACGTAAGAGACTGGAAGGTCATTGGACCGATATTATTCCAGGATGTACGGACAACAAAAGGAATTCTATGGAAGGACCTGACGTCACCCAAAACTTGGCAGGAGGCGCAGTTGATCCTCGACCAAGTTAATGTAGAGCGATTGAATCAGGCCTATGCTGCTGCGTGCCTTTCGTTCGTGCTCGAACACCGAGCCCAGGCCCTCCGCATCCAGCAGAATCTTCCAAAAGTCTCCGAGAGTGACAGGAGACCACGATGAGTGAGCGCGGGAGACACACCAAGCACATTAGTGCGATGGTTCTAGGGGCGTTCGTTCTCTTTGACACAGTGCAGTTGAGTCTTGCCCAAGACGGATTGCAATTGACACCTCTCCAATCCGTCCCAAAGTTGCCCCCCAGTCCCCCTTCGACGATCAAGACATATACGAATATCGCAGAATTCTTGGCGCTTGGCCTCCCTCTGATCAACAATTTCGGAGTCGATATGAGGGTGAGCGCGGAATTAAAGAAGCTTGAACCAAAGATCTTGAATGACCTGAAGTACGCGGGAAGTGGAGGGGTGCTTGTGGTTGCGAGGGTTCAATCTACGCAAACCGATTCGGGGGAATATCGAAAACTAATAGGCAATCGCCTTGACTATGTAGGCATCGGCGCAACACCTGCCGAAGCCGAATTAAATCATACAGAGCATCCTGATCCCTTTTACGTTATCGAGAAGGGGCAAGTGGACGCTTCTGCGAGTCTGGCATACTGGTTCCGTAGTAGTCCGGACGGATCTATTGCAGTCGGTCACCAGCCCGTGGACCTGCTGACGAGAGACATGTTGGCTCTGTATGCGGAGAGGAATCTTGGTAATTTTGATTGGTCGGTTGCAAGAAGTCGCGAACTCGAGCGACTCATGGACGAATTTCGTACGAGGGTCGTGGAAGATGGCGTCAGATCAGAGATTGAGAAGCTGGCCTCGTCGAGGAGGGAGGCTCTGGTCGCGCTTGATCAAATTAACGCGAAACTAAACGAAGAGCTCGAACGAGCTAGAAAGTCTGCTGAGAGCATTGAGGTGCTAAACCTGCTGTATATGGGCGCGTCCTTTGCCAGCTTTGTGCAACGAGCATCCGAAGGGCTTTCAACAAATGACAAGGATGCAATTTTGCGGCAGACAACCCGAGAAGGTGTATTGTCGGAACTTGACGCAATAAATAAGCGTGCACGGGCCAATGAGAATCTCCTCAGAGAGGAAACACGAGTTAGGAGCAACACTTCGAACAACATAGAAACCCAAGCCATTACGATCTTGAGACAGTACAAGGTACCTGTCGACAATCTTCCACCTTCTAGGCAGCCGACAATCAGGCCGGAATAATATCAGGGTACCTGTTCAGCTTTTGTGGTCTGGCGGAAGTACACGAGCATATAACCGCAGCTAACCTTGGAGCCTCGAGTTGCCGTCGCCGGTTACCCTTGCCTGCTGCACACTTGGCAGACTCTCGAGAGCTGAGATGACGTCGTGTGAAATGCTGAGGCGTCTCACGTGAGTGTCAATCATTACGTCAGCTCCATTGGCGGGCACAATGAAAACCAAGCCGGACGATCCGGGAGGGCGAAGCGCCTTCTGCCGGATCACGTCGCGGATCTCAGCGAGACCCGCATCACCGCAGTTCTCGGAAAGACGAATCTCGATCTTCGACGGGTTCATAAATTTATCCTGTCATTTCTATCCCGATAACGCCTCTCATGGCTTTGATCGCTTCGAGGCTCATATCGTCTGTTTTGATAGTTAGGCTGGTCTCTTTGGGTGCGTTGTTCCCGATCGCTATGAAGAGGCGGGTGCCATTTGCACCCTGAGCCCTGAGTGCGGTGCGTGAGCGGATTTCCCCAAGGACTTGCACGGCGAGGGTCTGGTCCTGACACCGAACAACAGCTCCGTTTCCTGCCTTCTGCTGTTCGGCATTGGCAGGCGACCAGCGAGTGATCACAGGGTTGCCCTTAGACCAATCAATCTCAATAACGGCGATCAGCGGCTCCTTAGAAAGGATGGGCGGAACGACCTTACTTGAGAATCGAGCCCGCATGGCCGAGCAGGCGTCACCAACGTGAACCTCTGTAATCACCGTCCCATCGACATTGCGGTCCTGAATGCCGACAATCTCGACCAGAGCTTTCAGAGAGGTTTGGTCGAGTGAGATCTCCCGCATGGTGCGGCGGGCCGTCGTCAAGGACATAATCCCGTTCGTGCCGATCAGATCGGCATATATGTCGATGGGGTGGGCCGCAAACCTATAGCCGAAGGCTTTCTCCTCGCCGGCAATTGCATCTCCCACGGACAGCGGTTCGACCGCAAACTTGAGTGGCATCGGGGCAAAGCTGCCAAAAAGGTCGCCCTGGCTCACCCCGGCCGACTTTCGGCTCGCTGCCTGCTTGCGTAGGGGTTCGGTAGCGGAAAGGTGCTCTGCCCGAAGATTGATGCGGGCTTGATTGTCCTTCGGCGCCACATGCTTGTCGGTGTTCTGGGCGGGAAGGCGATCGAACGCTCCGGCGAGGATCAGGGTCAGGATGTCCGACTGCTTGACGATCCCGGACGTCCGGTCGATGAAATCCTCGAGAGATTTGAAGGGCCCAGACTCGCGGATGGCAACGATCTGAGCCGCCAGATCCCGCCCGAGGCCACTCAGAGCGCAGAGAGCATACCGGATGGCCTTGGACCCGTCCTGGCGCTTTTCGATCCGGAAGCTGGCGCCGGACACGTTGATATCGGGTGGCAGAACCGTGATGCCGATCTTCTTGGCCTCCTCCACGGTCCGCATGAGCTTTTCCACCTTGGTCACCTCCTGCTCCATGTTGGCAGCAAGGAACTCATGGGTGTAGTGGCGCTTGAGGTAAGCTGTGATCCAAGTCAGCAGCGCGTAAGCTGCGGCGTGGCTCTTGTTGAAGCCATAGGCCGCGAAGGGCAGAACGAAGTCATAGAGTTCGTTGGCGTCTTTCTCGGTTTCGCCCTGCTCGATGCACTTCTGGACGAAGATCGTCCGCTGCTTGGCAATCTCTTCGGGGACTTTCTTACCAATGGCTTTGCGGAGGACGTCGGCTTCAGCAAGGCTGTAACCGGCCACAATCCTAGCCATCTGCATGATTTGCTCTTGGTAGATGATGATCCCGTAGGTTTCGGCCAAGGTCTCAGCCAGTTTCGGATGGGGATAGGTGACCTTGGCGCGGCCGGCTTTGCGGGCTGCGTACTGCGGGATGTACTCCATCGGACCAGGGCGATAGAGGGCCACGAGGGCGATCAGATCCTCAAAGCGGGTCGGTTTGATTTCCCGTACCGCCTTGGTCATGCCAGGACTCTCGATCTGGAACACGCGAAGCGTCCAGCCGCGATTGAGCATGGTGAAGGTGGCTTCGTCCTCCCAGGGCAGAGCATAGGGATCGATTTCAACCCCATCGGCCTTGAGTAGCCGCCGGGTCTTCTCGATGATGGTGAGGGTTTCCAGCCCCAGGAAATCGAACTTGACGTGCCCGGTGGCCTCGGCCGCTCCCATTTCGAACTGAGCGACTTGGAGATCGCTCTTATCAGGCGGGTAAAGCGGACAAGTCTCCATCAGGGGCCGGTCGGCGATGATGATACCGGCGGCATGTTTCGTGGCATGCGTCACGGTCCCCTCAACCACCTGTGCGGCCTTGAAGGCTTCGGCGATCTCAGGCTGGGACAGCGCCCGCGCCACAGGCGGCAGTTCAGCCGCATCGGCGAGCGTTTGGGCATCATCGGGGATGAGCCGAACGAAGGACTCGACAGCGCCAGGGGCCAAGCCGCGAGAGGCTGCGGCTGCTCGAAAGGCCCCCTTGGCTGCCAGAGTGGCATAGGAGCCGATATGGGCGACGTGATCGGCTCCATAGCGATGGTGAACATAGTCGAGGACCTCGGGGCGCCGCGCTTTACAGAAGTCGACATCGAAGTCAGGCAGCGAAATACGCTCGGGATTGATGAAGCGTTCGAAGAACAGATCGAAGCGGATCGGGTCCAACTCTGTGATCGACAGAGACCACGCAACAAGGGATCCAGCGCCCGAGCCGCGCCCAGGCCCTACAGGGATGTTGTGCTGCTTGGACCAGGTGATGAAGTCCGACACGATGAGGAAGTAGCCGGAGAAGCCCAGACGGGTGATGTGGTCGAGCTCGAATTCCAGGCGGTCGAGGTAGGCTTGCTTCTTCTCCTCGATATAGGGGTTCTGGGCGATCCGGGCGGCAAGTCCCTCCCGAGCGCGCTGCTTGATCTGCTCAATCTCGTCCTCGGCGGTCAGGCCGGGCATGTGGGGGATGCGCGGTTGGCTGGATTGGACAAAGGCCTCCGATCGGGCGGCGATGGAATCGGCGTTCGTCAGGGCCTGCGGCACGTCGGCAAAGAGGGCCTCTAATTCCTCCGGCGTCTTGAAGATGACTGCCGCCGTGATGTTGCCTTTCTCGGCCAGAGCCTCGGCGACACCGATTTCCTTGCGTCGGGAGACGAAGTCGACGATCTCGAGAGCCTCGCGGTCGGCTGCGGACCCGTGGCGGATTTCGCTGGTGGCGACTACAGCTGGCTCTAAGCGGAGTTCGTTTAGAAGATCGAGGATACCGGCTTCCACCGGCTCCGGCCCCTGGCGCCGCTCAATCTCCACGGCATAGGTAACACCGCTGGCATCCAGGATTGAGAAGAGGTTCTGGACATAGGCAGGCGCGTTGCTTGACCGGGTGGCATTGGCCAGGAGGCCGTCTAGGGTCGGGCCAGTGAGGATGTAAATCGTGTCGGCCTGGCCCTGAACCAGAATCTCCAAAGGCAGCGGACCTGAATGGCAGTCTGAGGCCATCCTGTAGAGGTGCTTCAGTCCCGCGTCGTTGCGGGCATAGAGCGTCACCCATCCAGTGAGGGTGGTGTTGGCTTCCGCTCCCTGGATGCTGGCCTCGACCGAGAGACCAAGGACAGGTTTAATGTCGGCCTTCTTGGCGGCTTTGCAGAACTCATACGAGCCCGCCATCGAATTACGGTCGCAGAGGCCGACGGCATTCTGTCCAGCCGCCTTGGCGAGGCCGACAATAGCTTCCGGCGATAAACAAGACCGGCCGAAGGAGTAATAGGACTCGGTTTTAAGATTGTTCGGCATAAGTGATCACAAAAGCTTTGTGGTCCAACCGCGGACAGCCACGGCAGGTGAGGTCATCTTGGAGGCTGGCGAACCGGCGAACAGGTCATTCTGTGACTGCGGGTTTTCTTTCAAGGCGAGCATCTTGATCCAAACCTCGGCCAGAAGGGTGCAGTCCCTGATCGCATCGTGCTTCTTTGCCCGTTCAGGATCGAAGAGGTCCAGGCGTCCGGCCACAGCGTCGAGGTTCACCGTGCGGCCCGGCCAGATCAGCGAGGCGGTATCGATGGAGTCGATGATAGGGTTTGGAAGCGGGCGCAACCCGTCCCTTCCGCAGGCATCATTGAGAAAGCCCATATCGAAGGGAGCATTATGGAAAACCAAAGGAGCGTCGCCGATCAGATGGCGGAACTTTGGGTACACCTCCCTGAACAGGGGAGCATCCTGAACGGCCGTGTCATGGATTCCATGGGCCTGGAAGGAGCCATAGGAGATCCGCCGGCCTTCAGGATTGATGTAAGAGTGAAATGTCCGCCCGGTCCGGACGCGGTTAACGACTTCGACAGCCCCGAGTTCGATGATCCGGTCGCCGTCCTCGACACTTAGGCCCGTGGTCTCGGTATCAGCGATCCAGAAGCGTTCAACCGTCTGGTTCTTTGGGTCGGGTTCAGACATTGGCGGGCTCAACTATTGATTTTTATTGGGGTTTTTGCCCTCTAAAGGGGAGAGGGCAAAATCTGGATTGATAAATTTCGTGTCCCTTAGGCACCCATTGGGGCCGAGGGAGGGCACACTCGCTCGTCAGTGGCGGGGGATGCCTTTCGTTTGTTCTCACCCACTCGGATGATTTCACCGTCAGATGTGGAATTGTACCAGCCGGCGATGTGGTAAACCTTGCTGCCTCGATTGAGCTTGCCTTTGAAGCAGGGGCGCTTGGCGGCTTTGTCGGCCGCTGTCAGCGCGAACGTGAAAATGGCACCTTTGAGGACCTCTCCAGTCGGGCTCCTCCCCGAAACCGCGTGATAGCGCTTCTTATCTCTGGAGACCTTTTGCTGAGTTCGAACATCAAAGGTGACCCCATCGAGGACGATGGTTCCCAGGAGAGAGACGGAGTTCTGAGCGGTTTGCTCGTTGAGCGTCCCGGAGATTGCGAAGGTATGCTGGGAGGCCATTTGTGGTCCTTATTGCTGCAGCGACCCGGGAAGCACCCGTTCTCGAATCGCGAAATAAACTGCAGGTTTGCCGCGTTACCCCTCGCTTTTAATCGAAGGCGAGGGTCAGAGAAACCTGCGCACAGCCTCAAGGAGTTGGATTGGGAGCTCGCTCACATCATTTATGACGAGCCACCCGGGAATATTCATGGATGGAGCTTGCTGGCCGATCCCGATACCGATCAGGTGAATGCCACAGGAAATTGCGACGTGTGCTGCCTCTTCGGCGGCGATGGGATCGTTAGCCTCTCCATCGGTAATCAGGATGAGAACCTTCTTATCGTGCTTCAGCCGGTAGAGCTGGTGGGCGCCTTCGAGAATGGCCTCGGCCGTTGGTGTTCCGCCGTTCCTTCGCCGCAGGACTGACCCGAGTGCTGGCCGCATCGCCGACGGGGGTTCCCCGAATGCCTTGTGGCGAACGATCGTTGGATTGAGTTGGTCGTCCGTAGTATAACTGTCGATGCCAAGATCGATCTGCCGTTGGTGGCCGATGGCCTCAATCACAGCTCCCGCGGCTCTCAGGAGAACGTCGCGACGGCTCATTCTGACCTTAGGGTCCGTCTGACATCCGTTCGGCTGTTCCTCAGTCGTGAGCATTGATCTCGAGGCGTCGAGCGTCAACTGGACTGCGGCGCTTGTCCCGGTGCGTCGCTGAGTCCACCGAAAGATATCCGGATCACCCATAGCGATGCCCATGATGTTCTGATCGTCGAGTTCCCCCTCTAGCCGGTGGCGGCGGACTACCTTCCGCTGGCGGGAGATGAGCAGCGAACGGACAGCGGCGGACAACGTCTCAGCATCCCTGCTCGCGTTTTCCATGACGGAGCGGAACGCCTCGCCGTCCTCTGGTTGCCGGGATTCTGCAGCGATGATCAGGGGGCTGGAGAATGCTCTCCGGTAGTGGGTGGGCAGGCGCCCGGTGGCCTCGGCCCGTGCGACCGAAGCGTTGTAAGCCCGTACGTCGATCTGAGTTCGGGTGACGATCCTGGCAACCACATCGGAAATGTCGAGCAGAGGGAGGTCCAACTGGTCATCGTCATCGCTTTGCACAGCAGGGTGACCGCCGTTGCCGGAGAGGCCGGGATTGGCAGCGCTCCCGGACCCACCGTGGGCTGTGGAGCAGGCGGAGTTCTTTTCGCCAGATAGGCTGTCTCCAGATTGAGGCCCTGCCGGGTTAGGCGCACCGGTCCCGCTCTCCTGTTGGTAGTCTAACGGTCGGTGAGCTTGGGTTCGCTCGCGGGATAGGCGGATCAAAAGGTCGGAGAGGTGAAGGGCAACTGGATAGAGCTCAGGATTGCTCCTGCAGCGAGAAACCACGGGCCAGTAGTGGTCAACGATTTCAATAGCCTCCGAGTCCACATAGTCCCGCATGAATTCGATCGCGACTCTCGCGGTCGGGGCGCAGGGGTAGGCGTTGGCGATTGTACCGAACCAAGTGAGCGCCTGGTGCACGTTGGGGATCAGGCGAGGAGGAACGGACGGATCCCGTGCTTGGAGTTGATTGAGTTCCCGCGAGACGATGTGGTTGCGGGTGCAGCCTATGTTGACGTGAGAGCCGGGAAACTCCCTGGCTCCAATGGACTCGATCCTCCAGTCATCCAGACAATTCTCCGTCTTGAGCCATACTCGAAGGCGATGTTCCTGAGATTTGTCCATTTCGGCAGCGGGAAGCCCAATCACGCTCTCGATCCAAGGGAGGCGTTTAACCATAGTGCTATAGAGAGGATGGAACACTTCATGGTTTCCATATCCTCTCAGCACCTTGGCATCCGCATCACTGTACTCACTCTGCGGCCAGATCGCCGGCAGATTCACGTTCACGCCATCGGTGAAAGCTCGGCGGCCTCTGAAGGTTATGTTGAAACGGCGGTTTCCCATTGCCGACAGCGTTGAGGCAATCTCCCGGCGCAGGATGTATCCTGGGATGGTGGTCATGATGGTGCTGTCTAGAATAGGGCCGGAGGATTCCAGGACGGTCCGTAAATCTGATGAGCGAGCTCATAGATCGTCTTGGCGTCGGCCAGCGTCGGGGCCCGGGCATAAAGAATCCGCCGGACAGCCTCACACTCGTCTCCGTAGAACGTGGCGAGGTCTGCGGTCGCCTCCAGCTGGCGGAAGCTGCATGTTGTGCTGATCTCGCCTTTCTTGTAGGCGGCCCGGATCAGGTTCGCCACTTTGATGATGTTGGCGGCGGCAGAAGGGGCCTTGATGACACCTCGCTCTGTCAGGATCTCCGCCTCCTCATCGGGCGGCGCATAGTCCATATCTACCCAGACAGAGAAGCGGTCGCGGGTTGCTTCCGACATCTCATTGATCATCTGGTAGCGGTTTAGACTGTCAGCCCGACCCTTTGTGTTTGCAGTTGCCAGCAGTGCGACCTTCGGATGGGGAGGCACAAAGCGTCCCTCATCCTCCAAGATGGTGGTTCCTTCGCCCTCGTAGAGTTGGTGCGCAATGTACTGCAGATCCGGATCGGCGCGGTCGATCTCGTCCACGTCGATGACTGCGGGCTGGGAAATCGCCTGCGTGAGGAGTCCATCGAACCAGCGGGTCTCCGGTCCCTGGTGGGTGCTGATCTGCTTGAAGCCGCCCAGCATGTCACGTTTACCCATGTCACCGTGCATAGGGATCCGGTACCAGGGGCGCCGCAGCCTGCCCGCGATCTCTCTGGTCACCGTGGTTTTCCCACATCCTGGGGGCCCGGTGAGAACCGAGTTGTATCCGCGATCCATCGCCCAGAGGATGAGCCGAAGCTGCTCAATGTCGAACCGGTGGCTATGGTCCACATTTGGCACACGGGGGTGCTGGCCCGACCATTCGAAAACGGTAACGGGGAAATCCAGCTTGTCGGCATCGCCTGGGTGGCGTAACGCATCCGCGAAGAGTTCCGCGGCTTTGACCTGGTGCGGACGCCCTTCCGGGTAGCTGCCGTGAGCCGCAATAGTCTGGGCTGACGGCACAATCGCGGGTTTGGAGAGTGCAATCCGGTCGGCCTCGACGAGCTTGCTGAAGACGCTCTCGAGACTTCGGAACTTTCCGTTAGTGGCTCTCTCGATCAGACGGTCACCGCTCGAGAGAATTTCACGGTCGAGAGAGAGCCGGCCGACCGGCTCATAGTCGCCCGGCGGCGCCGAGCCCGGCCGAGGAGGCGCAACCGTCGTAACGAGGTCGGCAACTGGCTCCTGATGGGGTGCCTGGTGAGGCAGGGTAGCGTGGGATTGGGCCATGGCACTGACAGCGTCAGCGACTGCCCGATCGCTGGCGGACTTCATTCGCTCGCGAAGGCCCTCGATGTCGGCCATGTTTGCGGGGTCGGTCAGTTCCCTACAGAAACCGGTATGGCATTCCGAGGCAGGATCAAATCCAACTTGCGCCATCGCCTTGTGAACGAGGTTCCGAGCGGCGCTGATGGAATCGGATAGGATTGTCTGTGCCTGTTGGGGCCCAAGTGCCTCGGCCAAGATGCCACGGAACTGATCAGCAACTTCGTCCTGGCTGGGGAAGAACACGCCGCTGCGAGCTCGTGTGATCCGAAAGTAGGTCTTCTTGATGTAGAGACCGACCAAGAGGTTGATAAGGGAGGATTTTTGTTCGTCGATCTCGGACATTGGGGATTGCTTCAATGTGTAATTTCAAGAACACATTGGGATCAATTTGATATTTCTTTGGTTAGAAGGATGGTTTGCGGAGGGGCGGATACTCCGACCATTTGCTCCTACTCTTGCTTGTCAACACTGCTTTTGCCGGACTTCGCCAGCAGACTAGTCGGAAGAGTATGCCAAGACCTGGGGAAACCGCCTTTTGCTTCCTTCAATTCGAGCAGGTTATGCCTATGATTTAGCTCAGCTATTGATCCAAACGGGGCGCAAGGTTGTTGGAAGACGTCACCAAAGTCGAGGCACAGGGCGAGACCAAGCTTATCCTGCATAGGAAGAAGGAGCGGCCTGACAGCCTAAGCAGAACACATCTCCACATGCGCATGATCTCCCACGATGTCAGCACTCGAAACGCGGGCTATTTTGAAAGCGTAGTGCGTGACAAGGACGGCAATAAGTTGAAGGGCGTGACCCAAAAATGGCCTTACGTTGAGAAGACTCCAGGCAAAATTGAGTTTGAGGTCGACGAGCATACTCTCAACCGAAGGGTCGTGTGTCGCAATGTACAATGTGACAAGAAGATCTTCCCCTACGATGGTGGGATATTACGTCGAGAACTGCGTGAGATCGAAATAGCATTCTACCATTCTCCCGATTTGGAACGGGGAGGCGAAGTAATCATTTTACCAACGGACGAGAACATCGCAGCTATCTCTGTCCGGCTCAGCGGGGAGTTATTTGAATCACTCTTCAGTAACTTCTGGACTAACTCGGCTCCGGCAAGTGTCTATCTAACCCTCCACATGCCTTGCTTCGCATCTGGATTGGAAAGGTACGGCGTGATCCCGGGCGAGAAAGCCACTTTCGCCGAACTGGTGAGCATCGATGTAGACCAGAGCCTAGGTCGGGTCGGCGAGGAGCGGGCTGTTCCAGACATCTTCGGAAACGCGAAGCCGCGCGAAACATCCAAACACGCTGAAAAGATCCTGCTCACGTTGGATCGCCTTCAGTGGATCATCGGCATAGCGGCGGCATTCCTAATCATTAAGAGCTTTTCCCGGTGACGTGGGAACATCCGTGAAGGGAAGCCCCTCGCGCGGCCAATTCAGCATCACGCTACGCTAATAGTCAGGTGGGACCGGCGCAATCATTCTAGGTCGTGTGGACGGATTTGATCAGGATGAAGCTGAGAGCAAGCGCCACGAACGAGCCGTA
>NZ_QDGA01000043.1 GCF_003347665.1 Microvirga calopogonii | reverse complement strand
TCTCAAGACCCGGGAGAGTAGGTCATTGCCGGACCTGCCAAGGACAACGCCACACACGCCTCTGATACGATGAACCATGTTCTCGCGGCGCTTCTTCGAGCGCCGCGTTTGCATTTGTAAGCCGCAAGCGCTTGCCAATGCCCTCTTCGCCTTGATCGCCTGCGATCAAGGCCCACAGCTTGGGGTTTGGCCGCGGCCAGACTCGCACGCCTTGGCGCGGGGTGGAGCAGCCCGGTAGCTCGTCAGGCTCATAACCTGAAGGTCACAGGTTCAAATCCTGTCCCCGCAACCAATCTCACACCAGCACAAAGCCCCCGCGCCCGAAACGACACCGGGGCTTGCTGCCGTTCAGACAGATGCCGCCCGGCCCCTCACCTCCCCGCAGGACAGCACAAAGACACTAGACTTGCCCTTCTCCAAATCCCGGGAGGGCTGGCTCAAACTGTCAACGAACTGTCCCGTGCGATCAAGCATCGCTCGACGGAGTGGGGAATTCTGTTCATGGCTTACAAATGAACTCCGACAACGACCTTGAACGTTTGCGGTTTCCGAGAGGGCAGATGCGGAGGCATCCATGGCGACCTTCTATGGAGACGACTGGCCCAACCTGATCAAGGGAACATCCGGCCATGACGTGATCTACGGCTTCGGCTGCGATGACGATCTTTATGGTTTGGGCGGAAACGACAATATCTACGGGGGCTGGGGCTACGACATCATTATCGGGGGCAGCGGCAACGATTACCTGAACGGCGGAGGTGGTCCTGACGACCTCTACGGGCAATCGGGCAACGATACGCTCATTGGCGGCGACGGCTTCGACTTTCTTTTCGGCGGGAGCGGGAACGACCGCTTGTCCGGTGGAGCCAACGACGACAACCTGTATGGCGGTTCGGGACAGGATACCCTCTCCGGAGGTTCCGGTGACGACCTTCTCGAGGGTGGATCGGGCCTTGATCGGCTGACCGGCGGCACGGGAGGCGACGCATTCGTGTTCACGAAAGGCTCGTCGGGCATCACGACCGCGAGCGCCGACACGATTACCGATTGGAACGCTACCGCCGATTGGATCGGAATGAGGATCGCAGGAACTTCCACAAACTACCGGGAAGCCGCCACGACGGCGACGTCCATCGACGATGCGGCAGCCCAGGCAGAGGCGACCTTCACCAGCGCGAGCATCGCCCACGTGTTCCTGTACAACCCTCAGACGGATACGGGCTACCTGCTCTCGGACCTCAACAACGACAATCGGTTCGAGACCGGGGTCATTCTGACGGGCGCCGGCAGCGCGGCCGACATGAACTATCGCTACATCATCAATGTCTAGAGCATCGGGCGTGAAAAGCGGACATGCACTTTCGGGATCGGTTCCGTGTTTTCAGCGCTCGAAGAACGCGCTTCATGCGGGTGCGCAGGATGAAGCGAAAAAGAGACAGCAACCGAGTTGGGGCGGGCAGATGAGGTTCCGGAGGTTGTCATGCGAAAGATCGCAACACTCGCTACCGCCGCGCTGATCGTGACCGGCAGTGCCGAAGCAGCGAATGCGCAATACTGGCGTGGACCAGGCTGGGGATATTACCGCGGCGGGTACAATTATGGCTGGGGCGGCGGTGCCGTCGCGGCGGGGCTGGTCGGGGGGGCCATCCTTGGAGGCCTGATCACGGCGGCCGCGACGCCAGCCTACGGCTACGGATATGCATACCCACCCTATGGCTATGGCTATTATGGTGGCCCTTGGCCGGGCTATGCCTATCCCCGCCCCGTCTATTACGCGCCGTATTATTACCCACGCCCGGTCTATTACGGACCGCGCTTCTACCCGCGGCCCGCCTATTACGGGCCTCGGTACTACGGTGCATATCGGGGCTATTATGGCCCACGCTACTTAGGGCCCAGAGTCGCTTATCGTCGGTATTATTGAGGTCTTTGCCCTGACGTGCGGCGAAGCTTGCGGCCTGTCGAGAGAATCGATTGGAGCGGGAAACCGGATCCGGTTTTCCCTGAAGCATCTTTTCACGCAAAACCGGTGCCCACTTTTGCGTTCGATGCCCTAACATCGTCAGCCGGTTCCGTACGATGCTCAGGGCGCAGATGGAACCCGCTCTCAAAGGATGATCCGGCCGCGTCGGCAAGGCTGTCGGCGCGGCCAGCGCATTTCAGTAATTGCAGACCTGTTCCCGGCGGAAGAACACATTCCCGTTCCTGCCTACGATGCGACGTCGAATCCAGTAGCAATCCTGGCCGGACGCGACGACGGTCTGATAGTAGTTCGGATAATAGCCATAGTACGGGTAATTGTAGCCGTAATAGCCGTAATCGTAATAGGGATAGCTCAAGGCACCGAGGGCCAATCCAGCTGCCAAGGCTCCGCCGTAATAGGGATACCCACGGTAATAGCCGTAGTAGGGATATCGCCCGTAGCCGTAGCCGTAACGGCCGTAGTAGGGATAGCGGCCATAATAGCCCCGATTATAGGGCCCGTAGGCTCCGGCAACACCGCGGTAATAGGGGCCCCGGACACCATATCCAAGGCCGGGCCGCCCGATCCCAGCCATACCGAAATCACTCCGGCCAGGCCGGGCCACCGCGATCGATCCTGTCGTGAGGGGCCCTACCCCTCCTCCACGGAAGCCACCCGCACGAAAGCCGCCGGCTCCGCCGGGAGGAATGAACATCCTTGGCCCTCCGCCGCCGAAGCTCCCACCCCGAAATCCTCCTGCACCGCCAAATCCGCCCATCCGCATGCCACCGCCGCCAAATCCGCCGCCGCCGAACCCGCCATGCCCGCCGCGTTGCGCTTCGGCCGCGCTAGGAATGAGAAGAGCGCTGAAAGCCAGCGCGCCGATCGCCAAGAAAACCCTGTTCATTGCCAACCTCCCTTTCGCGCTTGGGTCACCTCAAGTGCGAGGCCGAGACAGACGTCACGATTATTCTACTTTGATCCTCCTCCTGCGGGCCTGCTTGATCCTTTGAGACAAATGCTTGGCACTTTTGACGAACAGGATTGTGCGATTGCGTCGCATCGAGCGGCTTGCTCCGTCATTCTGACCGGCCTCATGGGCACGCCGGGCATCTGGCCCAGCCATCAATCCTCGATAGGAGCGCAGCGCGGAGGCGCATCATGGCGCCTCGGATTTGACCACTTGGGCCCTGCCTGTGAATCTCCGAACGGGTCCGCCTCCAACGATGCGCTCTTCAAAGAGTGGAGCATCGGAAGTGATCCGAAAAGTGCAAGTCCACCTTTGGGTCCTATGCTCTAGACAGGGTTCATGCGCTGCATCGTTCCGTCCCGAAGCACGAACTGGTGCCATAGGGCCATCACGGAATGCAGGCCGGCCAGGACGAGGATGACGGTACCGCCAGTCTCATGGATTTCCGCGATGGGTCCGGGTGCTCCCTGTACGGTGGCCGCAATGGCAGGCAGGGACAGACCGAAGAACGAGACCGGGACGCCCATGCGCGAGGCGGCGTACCAGCCCGTGAGCGGCAGACCGATCATGAACAGGTACAGCACCGCATGGCCGATCTTCGCCGCGAAATTGAGCCATGGGCCCTGCGGGTCCTCGATCCGCGGCTGGCTACCCCACCAGCGGGCGGCCAGCCGCGGCAGCACGAGCAGGAGCACCGAAAGCCCCAGCGAGAAATGCAGCAGCGGTGGGTTGAGGCGGACCTGCCGCCCTCCCTCGGACGTCAGCCAGGCGCCCAGGATCAGAAGGGCCATGGCCCAATGGAGCATAATGAGGGTCTTCGAATAGCGCGGCATCAATGCCATCCTTCCGTACGGATTCCGGATTCCGGCAGCACCGTGCCGAGACGTCGGGATGTTAACATCTCGCTATTTCCGCAACGATGCGCTGCATCAAAACCGCCCACCCCTCTCGCGACGCGATTACCCGGGAATTCGGCTGCTCCTCAACTGCCTTTGACGGCGCCGGCCGTCAAACCGGCCACGATCTGTCGCTGGGCGACGATGGTCAGAATGAGGACGGGAAGGGTCACGATCAGGGCGGCCGCGGCCAGAGGCCCCCAGCTCAGCTGCTCGAAGGAGAGCATGTTGTAGACCGCGACCGGCAGGGTCCGCGTTTCTCGGCCCGCCAGCACGACGCCGAAGACGAAGTTGTTCCAGGAGAAGATGACGGCGAGAATAAAGGCGACCGTGATGCCGGGTTTCGCGATCGGTAGGGCGATGTGCCGAAAGACGTCCCAGCGGTTCGCTCCGTCGATGACGGCCGCCTCCTCCAGCTCGAGCGGCGTCGTCTCGAAATAGCCGATCATGATCCAGATGACGATCGGAACCGTGATCACGAGGTGAGCGATGATCTGCGGCAGCAGCGTGCCCATCAGCCCCAGCCATTGAAAGAGCAGAAAGAGCGGGATCAGATAGGACAGGCCGGGCGTCATGCGGGCGATGAGCACGACGACGGCGGCCTTGGTGGCCTTCATGCGGGCGATGCCATAGCCAGCCGGCACGCCGATGAGAAGAGCGAGCCCGGTCGCGCTCCCGGTTACGATCAGGCTATTGAGAAAGAAGAGGCCGAAGCGGTTCGACTCGAACACGCCCGTATAGTTCTTCCAGGCGAAGCGTTCGGGGATCAGGATCGGCGGATAGGCGGCGTTGTCGACCTCGAATTTCAGCGAAAGCGAAATCATCCAGAGGAAGAACAGGACGGCCGGTGAAACCAGCACGAGACCGACGAAAAGAAGGCCAAGTCTGTCGGCGGCTTTGCGGATGTTCATGCGCCCCCCTGAAGGTCCATCCACTTCGTGCGCTGGCGAAGATGGAGCATGAGAAGGGACAGGCCGATGACGATGGCGAAGAACACGACGGCGATCGCCGATCCGTAACCGACGTCGTAATAAGCGAAGGCGACGCTGTAGAGATAGAGGTTGATCGTTTCCGACGCGGTACCCGGGCCACCCTGGGTGATGGCGTAGATGATATCGAAACTCTTCAACGCGTCGATCGTCCTGATGATCACCGCAACCATCAGGAACGGCGCGATCATCGGCAGCGTGATGTATCGGAAGCGCTGCCAGATATTCGCTCCATCGATGGCGGCGCTTTCATAAGGCTCCGTCGGAATAGCCGCGAGACCGCCCAGGACGATCAGCATGACGAGCGGCGTCCATTGCCAGGTCTCGACGAGAACCAGCGAGGGGATCACGGTCGACGGGTTGAAGACCCAGGCCTGGGGGCCGATGCCGACGAAAGACAGCAGGTAATTCAGCACCCCGAGTTGCGGGTGGAACATCATCGTCCACACCAGGGCGACCGCGACGGGCGTAGCCATCATGGGCATCACGAAGATGCCGCGCAGGATGCCGCGGAATGGGAGGCGGGAGTTGAAGATGAGAGCTGCCAGAGTGCCGAAGATCAGCGGCAGGACGACGGCCAGGAACGTATAGACGAGCGTGTGCCCGACCGAAGTCAGGAACCGCTCGTCGGATGCAAGGCGCAAGTAGTTCGACAGGCCCGTGAAGCGCCGGGCGCCGCCGACCGTCCATTCCTGCAGGCTCATCCACACCGTGAAGGCCCAAGGGAACACGATCACCGATCCCACCACCGCAACGGCGGGAACCACGAAGGGCCAATATGAACGCGGTGGGCGAGCGCCCGTAGCGGGCGCTGCCTCCGGGGCCGGCGCGACCTGGCGTTCAGCAATGGTGGTCATGGATACGCTCCACCATCGCGACCTGTTCCCGTGCGGCCATCGTCAGGCCTTCTCGCTGCGCTCGAGGATAGGCTTGAACTGCTCCGTGGCCTTCTTCATCTCAGCCGCCGGATCCCCTCCTCCGAGAAGATTGGTCAGGCCGATGCCGATGATGTCGCGGAACTCCGTCACCGGTTGGATGACGGGCAGGCCGAGCTTGCTGATCTTGCCCGATTCCACCACCGCGTCGATCCATTGCGGCGGCATCTTCACGCCCTTGCGGGCTTCGGGATCGTTGAGGATGGACTGGCGGAACGGCACGCCGCCGCCCGCCTGCAACAGGCGCGCACCCATGAGCTTCGAGACCGCCCACTGACAATAGAGATAGGCCGCTTCCTTGTTCTTGCTCGCGGCGGTCACGCCGATGCCATCACCGAACGTTGCAGAGGCCTGCGCCTTCGGTCCTTTCGGCATGACGCCGTAGCCGACCTTGCCGACCACCCGCGACTTCTCCGGATCCTCCAGCGGAGGCGCGAAGCCGACGCCGTCCAGCCACATGCCGACCTTGCCCTGCAGGAACGCCGATTGGCATTCCGACCAGTTGAAGCCGGATACGCCCTGCGGCGCGGTCTTCGTCAGCAGGCGTTGATAGAGTTTCGCCGCCTCGATGGCTTCCGGCGAATCCGTCATCAGTTTGCCGCTGGCATCAACCGGATCGACGCCGTAGCCGAGCAGGAAGCTCGTCCAGACGGGGACGTTCGCGTTCTTCAGGCCGCGCGCCACGAAGCCGTAGGTTCCCTCCTTGGCATCCGTCAGGGCCTCGGCGGCCACGACCATCTCCTCGAAGGTCTGCGGATAAGCGAGCCCCTTCTTGGCGAACAGGTCCTTGTTCCAGTAGATCATCCAGTAATCGACCGAGAACGGCAGCGACAGCATCTGGCCCTGCGGGTTCTTCGCATAGAGCAAGCCAGCCTGGGAGAAGTCGCTCTCGGTCAGGCTCGGATCAGTGAGCTCCGGGTTTCTCATGAAGGCGCTGATGTCGGCGAGCCAACCGGCCTTCTCGAACTGCCGTTTCTGGACATGATAGCTCAAATGCACCACGTCGAAGCTCGGGCTTCCGGAGTTCAGCTCGATGACGGCCTTCTGCCGCTGCTGCTGCTCGGGCGTCTGCTCGGATGAAACCTGGATGCCGGTCAGATCAGTGAATTCCTTTTCGAATTTCTGCAGCACCTCGCCTCGCGGGCTCTTCACGAGGTTCACGCCAATCTTCGTGCCGGCATATTTCTTCCAGTTCACCTCCGCGAAGGCCGGCGCAACGCCGCCGAGGCCGTATGCGGCAGCTGCCGCCGTGCTTGCGAGAAATGTACGACGCGTAACCGATCCGACGTTTGCAGCCATGGCGCATTTCCTCCGTGTTTCGATGTAACGGTCCTTTCGGACTCTTTTCAGTGCTTGCAACCGATTAAGCCCCATGTAACATGTTAGTGTCAACACGGCACTTGCTCGGCCCGGTGCCGAAGCTGTTACTGGAGGCTCCCATGTCGCTCAGCTTTGGCATCAGTCCCGCTCTCGTCACGCCCTTTCTCGACGGAAAGGTGGATGTTCACCGCTTGATCAATCATGCAAGAGATTGCCTCTCCCGCGGCTGTCGAACGGCGACGCTTTTCGGGACGACCGGCGAGGGTCCGTCGGTCGGCGCGATGGAACGCGATCGTATCGCGAACGAGATTATCGGCCTCGGCATCCCGGCGGAGAAGCTCGTGGAAGGCGTGCTCGCCTGCTCGCCGGAGGAAGCCGCGTTCAGCACCAGCCAGGCGTTGCGGCGTGGCGCCCATGCGATCCTGCTGGCGCCGCCCTTCTACTTCCGCCCTGCCCCGGATGATGCGGTGTTCGAATGGTATGCGGCGGTATTCGAGGCCGCCGGCAGCAATCTTCGTGACATCCTTCTCTATCACATCCCCGGCATGACCGGCGTGCCCCTGTCCCACACGGTCATCGCGCGCCTCAGGGAGCGCTTTCCGGGCGCCATCCGGGGCGTGAAGGACAGCGCAGGCAACCCGGAGGCGACCTTCGCGCTGATCGAGGCCTTTCCCGATCTCGACATCCTCGTCGGGGACGAAAGCTATCTCGGCCGAGCGTGCGCGGCGGGAGCCGCAGGCTCCATCTGCGGCGTCGCCAACATCGTGCCGGAGGCTGTGATCGCCCTCGCGGAGAACGGCCGGGACGACCCCCGCATCGTCGAGCTGGTGCAGGAGATCTGCCGCCATCCCATCGTCCCGATGGTCAAGTCGCTCACGGCCCATGTGCGCAACGATCCGCTCTGGGCGGTGGCACGGCCGCCGCTCCCGACCTTGGACGAACGGAGCACCGCGCGCGCCATCGCGCTGCTCGAGCCCTTCGGACACGTGATCAAGGCCGTTGCATGAACATGGCCCGCCCCGCGCCTCGCTCGGAGATCAAGCTGCGCGAGCGGGCCTACGACGCCTTTACGGAACAGCTGCTGCGAAGCGAGATCAAGCCGGGGCAGTTCGTGACACAGCGGGAACTGGTCGCCATCACGGGCCAACCCCTCGGGGCGATCCGGGAGCTGATTCCGCGACTTGAGGCCGAGGGGCTGATCGTGACCGTTCCGCAGCGCGGATTGCAGATCCTGCCTCTCGACATCACGCTGATCAGAAACGCGTTCCAGTTCCGACTGATCCTGGAGCGCGAGGCCATTGCCGCATTCAGCCAGACGGCCAGCGATGCCGCCATCGAGCGGATCGAAGCCGCCCATCGGGCGATCGTGTCATCGGCGCAGAGCGGGCTGACGGAACAGCTCGTGGCCGAGGCGCAGCAGGTCGACCGGGAGTTTCACGAGAGGATCATCGACGATCTCAACAACGAGATCATCTCGAAGGCCTATCGGGTCAACTGGATCAAGGTCCGCCTCATCCGGCAGAACGAGACGAGCCTCGACGAAGAACTCGTGCTCCCCGTCATGCATGAACACCTGGCGATCATCGCGGCCATGAAGCGTCGGGACATACCGGCCGCCGTGGAGGCCGCCGTCGCGCATATCATGAGCGCCCGAGCAAGAGCGCTCCGCCTCGAGTAGCCCATGAACGACAAGCCGGTGATCTGTCTCGGATGCGCTTTCTGGGACACCATCTTCAAGATCGACCACATTCCGAGCCACGGTGCCAAGGTGCTGCCCGAGAAGGCCGTGCAGGCGGCCTCCGGCATGGCCACGGCCGCTGCGGCCACTATTGCGCGCCTTGGCGGCAATGTCGAAATCTGGGCCCGCATCGGCGACGATCCCACCGGCGACAGCTTCCTGCACGACCTGTCCCGGGAAGCGATCCGCACGGAGAACATCCGCAGGATTCAGGGTGCCCGCACCGCCTTCTCGACCATTCTCGTCGACAGGTTCGGCGAAAGGCTCGTGGTGCCCTATACGGATCCCTCGCTTGATCCCGATCCAGGCTGGCTGCCGCTTGATCGAGTGCGAGAGGCCGCCGCCGTTCTCGTCGACATGCGCTGGCTCGAGGGAGCAAAGGCGCTGCTGGCGGAGGCGCGCCGCCACGGCGTTCCCACGATTCTCGACGCCGACGTCGCGCCGCCGGACGAACTCCGGGAGATGATCGGCCTTGCGGACCACGTCCTGTTTTCCGAGCCTGCCCTGCTCTCCCTCGTCGGCGGCCGCTCACCCGCAGAAGCCCTGATGGAAGTAGCGCCGAACCTTGAAGCGGATGTCGCCGGCGTGACGCTCGGCGCAGCCGGCGCTTTGATATGGCAGCGCGGTGCCTCGGCAGACGAGCTCGCTGCGTTCCCCACGATTCCCATTCACGCGGTCGACACCCTGAATGCCGGCGACGTCTGGCACGGCACCTATGTCTACGGGCTCGTGAACGGTTGGAATTTGGCACGCAGAGTTCGCATGGCCAATGTTGCGGCAGCCATGAAATGCGAACATTTCGGAGGTCGCCTTGGATCTCCCCGGCTTCCGGAACTGCTGGAACGAAGCCGTGCTCTTACCGACGAGAAGACTACTTGAGTCCCTCGCCGCTGTTGCGGCGCTCCAGTTCGACCAGCAGACCGCTGTGGTCGAGATCGCCCGCGTTGTCGATCAGGCCGCGAAAGAGATCCGCCGTGAGCGCGGTGTAAGGTAGAGAGTCAAGGTCGATGCGCTCCGCGGCGTCCAGGGCATTGTCGAGATCCTTGAGATGCGTGACCGAGCGGCCCTTGGTGACGAAGTCGCGCTCGACCATGCGCTGGCCGTGAAGTTCGAGGATGCGGCTTTCGGCGAACCCGCCGCGCAGCGCCTCGCGGACCTTCGCCGGATCGGCACCACCGCGCTGCGCCAGAAGAAGCGCCTCGGCCACGGCCCCGATGGTCACGCCGACGATGATCTGATTGGCGAGCTTCGCGAGCTGCCCTGCCCCGTGCGGCCCCACATGAACGGGCCGTCCCATCACGCTCAGGATTGGCTCGACGCGGCTGAATACTTCGGCCTCGCCGCCGGCCATGATCGCCAGCGTCCCCTGCTCGGCGCCGGTCGTTCCGCCGGACACAGGCGCATCGATGTGATGGACGCCCCGCTCGGCCAGATGCCGCGCATGGTCCTGCGCTTCCGCAGGCTTGATGGAACTCATGTCGACCAGGATGGCGCCCGGTTTCAGGGCCTCCGCCACGCCTTGCGAGAACAGGACGTCGGTGACGATCCTGCCGTTCTCCAGCATGAGAATGACCACGTCCGCATCCCTGACCGCGTCGGCCGCCCGATCCGCGACGCGAGCGCCCAGCGGCTCAAGCGCCCCGGCCTTATCGCGCGAGCGGTTCCAGAGTGTGAGCGGATGGCCCGCCTCGAGCAGCCGCTTCGCCTGGCGCGATCCCATGAGACCGATACCGAGGAACGCGATAATGAGTGAAGTGGCTGCCGCCATGGGATACTCCTGCATGATCGCCCGCCCAGTTTACCAGGCGGGCCCTTTCGAACCTCGGGCTCAAGCGACCGCCGAGGAGGCCTTGGGTTTCACCAGGCGACCGAACAGCGTGCTCAGGACCGGGCCGAGGGCGAGCGCGAGGCCAATCAGCATGAGCGTCGTGACGAGACCGTTCGACCAGAAGATCGAGAGCGATCCTCGGGACATGATCATGGATTGGCGGAACGCATCCTCCGCCTTGTCGCCGAGCACCATTGCCAGCACGAGCGGCGCGATCGGGTAATCCAGCTTCTTGAACAGGTATCCCACGACGCCGAAGGCGAGAGCGAGCCACAGGTCGAACGGACGGCCCGCCACCGTGTAGGCACCGATGAAGCACACGACGACGATCACCGGCCCGATGATGGCGAAAGGAATGCGCAGGATCGAGGCGAAGAGCGGGATCGTCGCGAGCACCATGAGCACGGCCACGATGTTGCCGAGATACATGCTGGCGATCAGACCCCAGACAAAGTCGGGCCGTTCGATGAACAGCATGGGACCCGGATTGAGGCCCCAGATCATGAGACCGCCCATCATGACGGCCGCCGTCGCCGAACCGGGAACGCCCAGGGCGAGCATCGGCAGGATGGCGCTGCTTCCAGCGGCGTGATCCGCCGTCTCGGGAGCGACAACACCTTCCGGCTCGCCCTTCCCGAAGCCTTCCTTGCGCCGGGACAGGCGCTTGGCCAGACCATAGCTCATGAAGGACGCAGCCGTCGGTCCACCGGGCGTGATGCCCATCCAGCAGCCGATGGCAGCGCTGCGCAGCAGCGTCACCCAATAGCGCGGCAGGGTGGCAATCGTCTTGAGCACGTCGCGCACCTTGACCCGGGCCCGGATGCCGTCGAAGCGCAGCCCCTCCTCCATGGTGATCATGAGTTCGCCGAGGCCGAACAGGCCGATCACGGCGATGAGGAAGCTGATGCCCGATAGAAGCTCGTTGAAACCGTAGGTCAGGCGCAGGCCACCGGAGACCGTGTCCATGCCGACCGCCGCGAAGGCGAAGCCGAGACCCATGGATACGACGGTCTTGAATGGAGATGCGGCACCCAATCCGACGAAGCTCGCAAAGGCCAGGAAATAGACGGCGAAATATTCGGGCGAGCTGAAACGGAGTGCGAAATTGGCCACCCACGTGGACAGCACGGTGATGAGGATGACGCCCACAAGTGCGCCGAAACCGGCGGACAGGAATGCGAGCGTCAGGGCCTGCGTCGCCTGTCCCTGTCGGGCCATGGGATATCCGTCGAACGTGGTCGCGACGGATGAGGGCTCGCCTGGAATGTTGAAGAGGATCGACGTCGTCGATCCGCCAAAAAGCGCTCCCCAGTACATGCTGGTCAGCAGGATGATCGCCGCCACCGGGTCCATGGTGAACGTCAACGGAAGAAGCAGCGAAACGCCGTTCGGCGCACCGAGGCCCGGCAGGACGCCCACGAGAATGCCCAGCAGGACACCGACCATCATCAGGATGACGTGGTAGGTTGTCAGCGCGACGCCGAACCCGTGAAGGAGTGATGCGAAATTTTCCACGACCCGTCTCCGTCAGGATTGGTGGCTAGTAGATGCCGAGAGCGGCTTCGAGTGGGCCCTTCAGGAGAGGAACCTGGAAGGCGATTTCGAGCAGGACATAAAAGATCACGGCCGCGGCAACGCCTGAAGCGATGGAGACGACGGGACGGTACTTCCCTTGTGCCCACATGACGAAGGCGAGATACAGCGCCGTCGCCACATAGAGGCCGAGGAGAAGCGACACCACCACGAAGGCAACCATCGGCAAGAAGAACGACGCGACACGCATGGCCTCCTCCTTGTGAAGGAAGACCGACTGCAATCCCTTTCGACCGACGGTCGCCTGGATCAAAGTGCCGACGCTGGCGGCAACGACCAGCAACCCCATGTAGAAGGGGAACGTACCGGATTCCGGCCCGGCGTCGCCCCAGCCGATTCCGAATTCCAGAGCACCGATGACCGCTGCAAGCCCCAGGCCCGCGGTCAAAATCGCAGTTCCGACCTCAGCCGTATAACGAGAAATCATGACGTTCATCCCGGTTCGATGAGTGCCGCATAAAACAGCGGCTGACGGGGTTTCCCCCGTCAGCCATGGGATCGTTGCGATTAGCGGACGACCCAACCTTCCGACTCGAAGACCTTGCGGTTCTTGGCGTCGTCATCCGCGATGAAGCTCTTCAGATCTGCGCCAGCCAGGAAGCGGTCGGTCTGGGAGGTGCGCTCGATATATTCCTTCCACTCCGGCGTCTCGCTCACCTTCTTGAGCACGTCGGCGTAGAATGCGACCGTCTCGGCCGGAACGCCGCCCGGCAGCCAAACGGTGCGCGGCATCTGGAACTTGTCGATCGGAATGCCGGCTTCCTTGCAGGTCGGAATGTCCGACCAGCCCATGGTGGCCGTGACCTTCACGTTGCCCTGCAGGCGCGTGGGGCTGAACACGCAGAGTGGTGTGACCGCACCGGCCTTCCACTGACCTGCGTTCTCGTTCGGGTTGTTGGTATTGGAGTCGATGTGACCGCCGGCCAGCTGCACGCCGGCCGCGCCGCCGCCCTGGAACGGCACGTAGATGAACTTGGCGCCCGTCGCGTCCTGAATCAGGCTGGTGAGCGTCTGGTCCGTATCCTTGGACTGGCTGCCGCCCATCTTGAAGGTATCGGGCTTTGCCTTCACGGCTTCGATGTAGCTCTTGGCATCCTTGTAGGGCGAGTCCGCCTTGACCCACAGCAGGAACTCATCGAGAGCCATGGCGGCCACCGGCGTCAGCTCGTCGGCCTTGTAGGCGAGCTTCGCCACATAAGGCAGCAGATATGCATTGTTCGTGCCGAAGGTCAGCTTGTGGGAGTCGCCCGCGGCAACCTTCGTATAGATGAAGCCTTCCGCGCCGCTGCCGCCGCCCTTGTTGGTGACGATGACGGACTGGTCCATCAGCTTGTGCTTGGCAATGATCGACTGAACGACCCGAGCGAAGTTGTCGGTTCCGCCGCCGGGCGCAGACGTGACCACGAACTCGACAGGCTTCGAGGGCTTCCAATCGGCTTGCGCCACGCCGCCGACCGTCGTCGCGACGGCCGTGGCGAGCAACCATGAAGTCTTCTTGAGCATCTTTCTTCCTCCCAGTGATGTTTCCGACCGATGGCGTCGGGTCTCGGAACCGTTGTTTAGGAATTGACCGCGGCCAGTCGCGGCTGTTCGACCTCGGAACGGCGGGCCTTCACTTCGGCCCCCATGCGAATGGCGAGTGAAAGGGCCTCTCGGCTGGCGCCGAGATTGGCGATGCCCTTGCCTGCGATCTCATAGGCCGTGCCGTGGGCCGGGGTGCAGATCGGGAACTCGAAGCCGCCGATGAGCGTGATGCCCCGGTCGAAGCCCATGAGCTTCATGGCGATCTGTCCCTGGTCATGATACATGGTGAGAACGGCATCGAAGTCGCCGTTCTTGGCGCGCAGGAAGACCGTGTCCGACGGGAACGGCCCCTCGACCGTGAAGCCCTGCGCCTGCGCCTGGCGCACAGCCGGCTCGATCACGTCGATTTCCTCGGTGCCGAAATTGCCTCCGTCGCCTGCGTGGGGATTGAGGCCGGCAACCGCGATGCGCGGCGGATTGAAACCTGCGGCGCGCATGCACTGGTCGGCCAGCGTGAGCGAGCGCAGAATCGCCTTCTCGGAAATGGCCGATGCCACCTGCGAGAGCGGGATATGCGAGGTGACGCGGGCGTTCCAGGTCCTGCCCAGAACATTGAACTCGCTCGCGTCGACCGACGTCTTGAGGACGTCGCGCACGAAACGGATCTCGTCGTCGTAGCCGTCATAGGCCAGACGCATGGCCTTCTTGTTGAAGGGCGTGAAGAACACCGCATCGGCGCGGCCCGACTGGGCGAGCAGGAGAGCGCGGCGGAAGTTCTCGGTTGCGAACTGACCGCCTTCGAGCGTGGCCGTGGCGGGCGTGACCTGATTGGGGTCGAGGTTCTTCAGATCGATGAAAACCGGGCGGGTGAAGCGGTCCGGAACAGCCTGCTCGGAACCTACGACATCTACGTCGACAGCGACGCCCGCAACCTTGGCGCCCTGCTCCAGGATACGGAGGTCGCCGAAGATCACGAGGTCCGCACCGGAGCGGAACTCATCCGATGCGATCAGCTTGGCAGCCAGCTCCGGGCTGATTCCGGCCGGATCGCCCATGGCGAACGCGACGGTCGGCTTTGCTGACGGGGTCGATAACGTTTGAGCGCTCACGGCAACCTCTTTTCGGGATGACCCAAGGACATTAACAGGGCTAAATTTCGTACACAAGTATGCTGCATACAGAATTTTGTTTGCGGCAATTCAGGAAAAGGCTGTATAGAATGAACATCCCCGTCGTGACCTGTGGAAAGACGGCTAAAGATGGAACGAGCCATGGCATCCGAGGCAGCAGGACTGCCCATCGACGAGTTCGATTCGCGCGGACCGATCGTCCGCCCTACCCTCCACGATGCCATCGTGGCGCGCGTGCGCGACATGATCATCGAAGGCGAACTCCCGGCCGGCACGCGGCTTCACGAGGGCAATCTCGGCAAACTCCTCGGCGTTTCCCGAACTCCCTTGCGGGAAGCCCTCAAGTTCCTCGTCAGCGAAGGGTTGCTTGAGCTGTCTCCCGGACGCGGGGCCGTCGTTCGCCAGTTCACCGCGAAGGACGTGCATGACAGCCTGATCGTCCTCGGCAATCTCGAAGGGCTCGCTGGGCGGCTGGCCTGCGAGCACGCCAGCGACGCCGAAATCCGCGAAGTCCGGCAGCTCCATGACCGCATGATGGACATGTACGAGAAGCGGGACCGCCTGCCCTATTTCAAGCTGAACCAGAACATCCACTCGGCGATCCTGCGCCTGTCCAAGAACGAGGCTTTGGTCTCGGTCCATAACGTCCTGCAGGCCCGCCTGAAGCGCATCCGCTACATCGGCAACGAGGGGCCGGAGAAATGGGCCGGCGCCGTGGCAGACCACGAGGAGATGATAACCGCGCTGGAAGCGCGCGATGCGGATCGTCTGTCGAAGGTCCTGACCGCCCATATGGAAAAGACATGGGAGCGGGTCCGTCACGCTATCTGAGAGTCGCTGCTACTGAATGTCCCTTACACACGTAGAATTCCAAAGGCCTCCCCATGAGCGATGAGAGCCGACTTCGCGAGACGATCTGCCAGTTCGGGCGCTCCCTGTTCGAGCGTGGCCTGACGGCGGGTTCATCCGGCAACATCTCGATCCGGCTGAGTGATGGCGGCTGGCTGACGACACCGACCAACAGCTCACTCGGCTTCCTCGATCCTGCTCGCTTGAGCAAACTCGACTCCGATGGGCGTCTTGTCTCAGGCGATGCTCCGACGAAGGAATTGCCTCTCCACTCGGCACTTTATGCGACCCGCGGGGACGCCGGTGCCATCGTCCACCTCCACTCCACCCATTCCGTCGCGGTCTCGATGCTACCCGACGTCGATCCGGCCAACGCCCTACCGCCCATGACGGCCTATTACGTCATGAGGGTCGGACGGACGGCCCTCGTTCCATACTACAGGCCCGGAGATCCTGCCGTGGCCGACGCGATCCGCGGACTTGCGGGCAAGTACAGCGCCGTCCTTCTGGCCAATCATGGGCCGGTGGTGGCTGGCAAGGATCTGGAAGCCGCCGTCTACGCTACTGAAGAACTGGAAGAGACCGCAAAACTGCGCCTTCTTCTACACGGCCTGAATCCGCGCCTGCTGACGCGTGCGCAGGTTCGGGATCTGGTGACGCATTTCAAGCTGGACGAGGCGATTGCCGAAGAAACGCCCGACGGCCCGCAGGAATGTTGCTCCTCACCCCATCACCATTCACACAAATGCGGATGAATCGATGCCCCGTTTCTCGGCCAATCTAGGCTTTCTCTTCACTGAGGTTCCCGAAATCGAGCGGGTCGCCGCCGCAGCCACAGCAGGTTTCAAAGCCGTCGAGATGCATTGGCCCTATCAGGTTCCCGCTGCCGAAATGCGTAGCGCTCTGACCGGCAGCCAAGTCACCATGCTCGGATTGAATACACCGGTCGGGAATGCCGCGGCGGGCGATTTCGGACTCGGTGCCCTGCCCGGACGTGAAAGCGAGTTTATGCAGGCCGTCGAGCAGGCGGTGTCCTACGGACATGCCATCGGCGCCACGGCCGTACACTGCATGGCAGGAGTGGTCACCCCTGATGCCGTTTCAGCAGCCGAGCGCACATTCGTGGCGAACCTGACTCTTGCCGCCGACAGGGCTGCCCAGGCCGGCATGACGGTCCTGATCGAGCCGATCAATCATCGGGACAAGCCAGGCTACTTTCTACACGAGGTGGAGCAGGCTGCATCGATCATCGGACAGGTTGGGCGCCGGAACGTGAAAATCATGTTCGACTGCTATCACACGCAGATCATGCAGGGCGATCTGACGCGCCGCCTCAAGGACCATCTCGACCTGATCGGCCATGTGCAGATCGCCGCCGTCCCGAGCCGCGCCGAACCGGATGAGGGGGAAATCGACTGCCGCTACATCGGTCAGTTTCTCGACCGCATCGGGTATGATGGCTGGATTGGGGCCGAATACAAGCCTCGCGGCCGGACGGAGGACGGCCTCGGGTGGCTGGCAAACTGGAGCCAGGATCTTTCCTCAAGCGCACGTGGAGCTGTCGCATGAAGCTCGGATGCATCGCCGATGATCTGACCGGCGCAACGGATCTTGCCCTCATGCTGGCGCGAGAGGGGCTTCGGACCATCCAGACGATCGGCGTGCCACGCGCCGACCTCGATCTCACAGGCGCGGACGCCGTCGTAGTCGCGCTGAAATCGAGGACCAATCCCGCACAAGAGGCCGTCGATCTGTCGTTGAGCGCGGCAAGGGCGCTCAAATCATCCGGCGCACAACACCTGTTCTTCAAATATTGCTCGACCTTCGATTCAACCGACGAGGGCAATATCGGGCCGGTTGCGGAGGCTCTTCTCACCTTTACGGAAAGTGACTTCACTCTCGCCTGCCCTGCCTTTCCTGCCAATGGGCGGACGGTCTACAAAGGTCACCTCTTCGTCAATGGTGTCCCGCTGCACGAGAGCAGCATGAAAGACCATCCGCTCACCCCCATGCGCGATTCCAATCTCGTGCGGGTACTGCAGCGGCAGACGAAGCTCTCGGTCGGTCTCGTGTCCTTTGACGATGTGGATGCCGGCCCCGATGCCATTCGCTCAGCCTTCCAACGGGAAAGAGCGGCCGGACATCGGATCGTCGTCGTCGATGCGCTGAACGACGCTCATCTTCGAGCCATCGGTCTCGCAGCGGCAGAGTTTCCCCTGATCACTGGCGGATCTGGCGTCGCCATGGGTCTTCCCGCAGCCTACCGACAGAGTGCGCCCTCGGTCCGGCCAATTGAGACGGGCTTCGAGGCACCTCCCGGCCGCAGCATCATCCTTGCAGGGTCTTGTTCCTCAGCAACGAGAGGACAGGTCAAGGCTGCTCTCGATGCCGGGATCCCCGCGCTGCGGCTCGACGCCATGGAGTTGGCCTCCGGAGCGGCGAGCGCGCGGACGGCGCTCGATTGGCTCAAGACTCAGCCCGTCGATGGTCCGGTCCTTATCTATTCCACGGCAATCCCTGAGGAAGTTCTGGCGGTTCAGAGCAAGCTCGGGCGCATGAATGCAGGCGAGATCGTCGAGAACACACTTGCCGAGATAGCAAGGGCGCTTCCGGCCCTCGGCTTCACCCGTCTCATCGTCGCGGGCGGCGAGACATCCGGTGCTGTCGTGAACGCACTCGACGTGGACGCCCTTGCGATTGGCCCCGAGATCGATCCCGGCGTTCCGTGGACCCGCTCGCTCGCGGGAAACGATCTGGCGCTTGCGCTCAAATCCGGCAACTTCGGGACTCCCGACTTCTTCCTGAAGGCCTGGAGCACGCTTCGCTAGAGCATCGCCTCGTAAGGCATACGCATTCGGCTGCACAACAAACCGGGGTCACCCGCTCACCGGGAGGGAGAGACGCGCGATGAACTATCATGATTATTACGCAAAGGCGGATCGCCCCGTCGAAACCTGCGTCGTTGGCACTGGCGGATTCGGCCAGAGCTTTCTTGCCCAGGCACAGCGCGTCCCCCTGATGAATGCGCGGATTGCCGTCGACCTGACAGCCGAGAGTGCAGCAACGGGATTGAAAGCTGCCGGCATGGACCCACGTCGGATCCGGATCTGCGAATCCGCTCGCGATGCGAGGGCCGCATGGGGTAGCGGGGATTTCATTGCAGCCACGGATCTCGCCCTTGTCTCCGACCTCCCCTTCGATGTGATCGTGGAAGCGACCGGACGTCCGATGGCTGCGGCGCACCACGCACTGATTGCCGTCGAGGCCGAGAAGCACCTTGCCCTTGTGACGAAGGAACTCGACAGCGTCGTGGGGCCGGGCCTCAAGGCGCTTGCAGCCGAGAGTGGCCGCATCGTCACGACGGTCGACGGCGATCAGCCGAGCCTCCTGATCGGCCTCGCCACATGGGCGGAAGTGATGGGCTTTCATATCGTCGCCGCAGGCAAGTCGAGCGAGTACGATTTCGTCTTCGACCCCTCGTCCCGCCGCCTCGTCAGCAACGAACGGTCTGCGGAGAACGTGGATCTTGAAGGTCATTGGACGCTCGGCGACCGAGACGTGAGCGAGATCCTCGCAGCCAGAGACAAAGCCATCGCCGGTTTCCCGCAGCGGGCCGTGCCGGATCTGTGCGAACTCATGGTGGTTGCAAACGCCACTGGCCTTCAGCCAGACCGTTTCGATCTTCATGCGCCGGTTGCGCGCATCAGTGAGGTTCCGACAATCTTCTCACAAGGTCACGACGGCGGCATCCTCACCGGAGACCGACGCCTGGATGTTTTCCATTGCCTGCGCAAGCCCGATGAGATCAGCTTTGCGGGCGGTGTGTTCGTCGTCATCCGCTGCGATGACGCGAAGAGCTGGGACATGCTGGCACAGAAGGGACATATCGTCAGCCGGACCGCCTCGACCGCCATGGTCTTCCTGCCTCGGCACCTGCTCGGGCTCGAGGCGGCCACCAGCGTCCTCGACGCCGCAATTCATCGGACCTCCGGATACGGCTCCGACTACCGTCCGCGTTATGACCTGATTGCTGTCGCGACCGAGGATCTGCCGGCAGGCACGGTTCTCTCGATGGGAGGACACCATCACACGATTTCTGGCGTGACAGCCGAGTTCCGACCGGCAGTACCACTCACGGCGAACGCGCCCGCACCATTCTATCTGGCGGCCGACTGCCGCCTGACGGTGCCGGTTGTCAAAGGACAGGAAATCCGAATGAGCGACCTTGAGCTGCAGGATGCCTCGGCGCTGATGAGGTTGCGCCGGGAGCAGGATGCGCGGTTCTTCGGACATCGATCCTAAGCCAATCCGGGAGCGCATGATCGATGGCCTTTCTCTCCCTCCTGCGACCTGACCGCTTCACCATCGCCCTCGTGGCAACCGCGCTCCTCGCAACCTTCCTGCCTGCGACGGGCACGGCTGCCCCTATCCTGAAGACGGTCATCGCCGGCTCGATCGCGCTCCTGTTCTTCCTTCAGGGCGCGCGTCTCTCGCGGAAAGCTATCGTCGAGGGCGCCATCCATTGGCGCCTTCACCTGATGGTGTTCGCCGCCACCTTCATCCTGTTTCCGGTTCTCGGCCTGCTCACGAAAACATATCTCCAATCCTATCTCGCGCCCGGCATCGCCCTGGGAATCCTCTATCTCTGCCTCCTCCCCTCGACGATCCAGTCATCCATCACCTTCACATCGCTGGCACGGGGAAACGTCGCGGCTGCCGTATGCAGCGCGTCGGCCTCCAATGTTCTTGGGGTATTTCTGACTCCTTTCCTCATGGGCCTCTTCATGCAGACCCAAGGAGGCGTGTCATTCGGCGCGATCGGGGAAATCGTGCTGCAGATTCTTGTTCCCTTCCTCGTCGGCCATCTTATGCGCCCCTGGGTCGGGCAATGGGTCGCGAAGCACCGAATGCTGACCGGCATCGTTGATCGTGGGGCAATCCTGCTGGTCGTCTACTATGCCTTCGGTGAGGCTGCCATCGAGGGTCTGTGGCACCAGCTCGCCCCACGCGATATGATCCTCCTCGTTCTCCTCAGCTGCGTGCTTCTTGCCCTGGTTCTGGCAATCACGACGACGGCAAGCAGGTTCTTCGGCTTTTCGCGCCCAGATGAGGTCGCCATCGTGTTCTGCGGCTCCAAGAAGAGCCTCGGCAGCGGCGTTCCGATCGCCAGCATTCTGTTTCCGGCCAGCATGATCGGCGCAATCATCCTGCCGCTGATGCTGTTCCACCAGATTCAGTTGCTCGTTTGCGCGGTTCTGGCGAGAGCCTATGCGGAACGGGCCGATCGTGAGCCGTCGATTGCAGAACCTGCCGGCTGACGAGAGGTCGGATCGGCGATCCGCACCACTCATCGGGGACAATTCACCTCCGCATGAATCAGGACTTTACTTTGCGATGATGTCGCGAATCCGAACCGCCAGGTCTTCTATGGCGAAGGGTTTCGTGATCATCTCCATGCCGGGCGCCAGGAATCCGGACGCGATGGCCGCCTGCTCGGCATAACCCGTGATGAAGAGCACCTTCAGCTGCGGTCGCATGAGACGCGCATGGTCCGCCAGCTGGCGGCCGTTCAGTCCGGGCAATCCCACGTCGCTGACAAGCAGATCGACCCTCTGCTTAGACTCCAGAATTTTGAGACCGGCCGGACCGTCGACAGCCTCCAAGGCTTGGTAACCGAGATCGGCCAATACTTCGAGAATGAGTGAGCGGACGACCGGCTCGTCCTCGACCACCAGGACCGTCTCGCCCGCTTCGGCCCGGTGGGTTTCACTCAATGCAGACGCGGGCGCTTCGCCTTCCAGCTCCCCTGCGTGACAGGGAAGATAGATCTTCACCGTGGTCCCTCGCCCGACCTCGCTATAGATCCGGACATGCCCTTCGGACTGCTTGGCGAAGCCATAGACCATCGACAAGCCGAGGCCCGTTCCCTCGCCGAGCGGCTTGGTCGTGAAGAACGGATCGAAGGCCTGCGCCAGAACATCGGCAGGCATGCCGGTTCCCGTATCAGAGACGCTGATCGTGACATAGCGGCCGGGAGAAACATCCTGCTGGGAGGTGGCGTAGACACGATCCAGGTTCGAGATCGACGTCTCGATGGTGAGCACGCCTCCGTCCGGCATGGCATCCCGGGCATTGATCGCAAGGTTGAGGATGGCGCTTTCCAGCTGGTTCGGATCGCAAAGCGTCAATGGGATGTCGTCCGATGCAACGATCCTGAGCTGGATCGATTCGGACAAGGTTCTCCGAAGAAGATCCTCCATGGACAGGATGAGCCGATTGGGTTCTACCGGCTTCGGATCGAGGGGCTGTCGTCGGGCGAAGGCCAGAAGGCGATGCGTCAGCGCGGCAGCTCGATTGGCGGAGGCCGTCGCGGCGTTGATATAACGATCAAGCCTGTCGAGGCGTCCTTGCGCCATGCGCGATTGCAGAAGGTCGAGCGAGCCCACGATTCCTGTCAGCAGGTTATTGAAGTCGTGAGCGATACCGCCCGTCAGCTGTCCCACGGCCTCCATTTTTTGGCTCTGCCGGAGCTGGTCCTCGAGCTGCTTGCGCTGTGTCACATCGCGCCCGACGCTGTAGAACACGTCCTCCGCCGGCGCGAAGGTCCAGTTGATCCACCGATAGGAGCCGTCCTTTGCCGAGACACGGATATCGATGTCCGCGATTGCCCTGCCCTGTTGCAGCGTCTCGAGCAGGCTGTTGCCTAATGCGCGATCCTCCTCGTGGATCCACGCATCGATCCGGGTTCCGACGATCTCATCCTCGCGATAGCCCAGCAGTTGAGTCCAGGCCGGATTGACGGCGTTGAGATATCCGCCGCTATCGCAGACACTGAACAGATCACTCGAAAGGCTCCAGAGACGGTCGCGTTCGCGGGTGCGTTTCTCGACCCGGCTTTCAAGCTTCTCATTCAGCTCGCGAAGCCTCGCCTCGGATTCCTTGGCCGCCGTGATGTCATAAATGACGCCGATGAACCGCAATCCTGCCGTTTCCGCATCGCGCACATACTCGCCTCTTCGGGCAAGCCAGCGCAGTTTGCTGTCATTGGCACGGCGGATCCGGAACTCCACGTAGGAGGCGCCTTCGCTTGAACTCTGCTCCACGAGAGCGCGATCGCCCGGTTCAATAAGCGAGTTGACCGTCCGAACCGGGAGAACGTTGCTGGAATGCAGTCCGAGGAGGCGGCAGAACTCCTCCGAAACGTTGACGGTGGCATACCCGTCTACATATTCGAAGGTCCCGATGCCGCCTGCGCTCTGCGCGATCCGGAGACGCTCCTCGACGTGCTTCTGCTCGGTGATGTCGGTGACGACACCTGTAAATTGGATTGGCTTGCCATCGGCTCCATAATGGCAGCGTCCCCGCGCCAGCGCCCAACGAACAGAACCGTCGGAGGCCAGAAGACGGTATTCCTTCGAGAAGATTTCCGCGCCGTTGAGAATGCCCCCAACGGCAAGACGAATCCGGCGCCGATCATGCGGGTGAATGGCCTTGAAGAAGTCTTCCGTTGGCAGCCCCCTCGCCGCCTCGGTGGAATCGAGGTCGTGGAGTGCTGCGAAGCGGGCGTCCGCGGTAAAGCGCCGGTTAGGAATATCCCAGTCCCAGGAGCCCCCGGTTCCGGCAACGGTCAGCGTCAGCCGAAGCCGCTCGTTGGTTTGGTCCAGTTCCTTCTTGCTGGCCTCGAGCGCCGCCTGCACGGTCTTTGACTGCTGGGCTCGAGTGACATCGACCTGGGTCGCCAAAAAGAAACGTAGCTCGCTGCTTTCGCTGCAGATAGGTGTAATGAAGAGATGGTTCCAGAACTCCGAGCCGTCCTTTCGCCGGTTGAGCAATTCGGCCGAAACCGCTCGGCCGGCCGAAACCGCCTCTCGTATTTGCGCAACAACATTCTGGTCTGTGCCGGATGCTTGGAGGAAGCGGCAATTTCTGCCGATCGCCTCCTCCGGCGAATAGCCCGTAATCCTGCAGAAGGCTTCGTTGACGTAGACGATCGGATTGTCGGGTGCTCGCGGATCCGTCGCGAGCATGGGCAGTCCGGACTTTTCGAATGCCGCGAAGACCGGACCCGCCATGCGACGCAGTTCGCCTACGGCGCTTTCGATCGCCCGTCGTGCTTCACCCTGAGAGAGGACTGGCGCCGTCATATCTCGTAAGACTTGTATAAGAGGATCCTGAGGTCCATCGTCTAAGTCTCGTCCCCAATGACCCTATCGATGAAGCTCGCGATCAGTTCCTTCAGCGCCGCTAGCGACGGCAGATCCATCAGCATGGCGATATAGCCTCGAATGTCGCGGTTCCGGACGGAGAAGTTGATATAGAGGAAGAGAACAAGTCCCTCGTCGGAACGCTCATGCGGGTTCGTGAAGAGCCTCGCGCCGTCTCCTCGGATCACCTCCGGCAGGGAGATGTTGAGAGAGCGTTTCAGCATGTTCGCCATGGTCGCGAGGCAGCCGTTCAGGATGATGTTTCCCGTCTCGGCCAGAGCTTCCTGCTCCATATCGACGATCTGGTCAGGCGCCACGTCGCTCCCGATGATGGCCTTCACGAGATCGAGGCTGGTCGCCTCGGGAAAAATCAACAGGGCGCGACCGGAGAATGCACCCTCGAATTGCTGCTGAATGGCAACGAGATCGTCCGTTTCGCGCTCGCCGATCAATCGGGCCGCGTGATGAGGAGGCATGATCTCGATGGAGGGAACCGACAGGAGAACCTCCTCGCCGATCATCTTGCGCAGGCTCGAGGCCGCACGGCTGACCCCGATATTGACGATTTCCGTCAGGGCGTCGTGTTCGAGATCGGACAGGATGATTTCGTCGTTCATCATGGTCATGCGCCGCCTGAACGCAGACGCAAGGCAGCTCCGGCGATGAATCCTCTCAAGCCGTCCTCTGTCAGAGGCTTGGCTACGAAGGTGGCATTCACCTCCCGCGCCCGGGCAATCACTTCATCCTGAATGTTGGCCGTGATGACCGCAATGGGCATCGTCGGATGTAGAGCCCGCAACTCAGCCGCCAGTTCCAGTCCATCCTTGTCCGGCATGTTGAAGTCGATCATGGCGACATCGATCTTTTTCTCGCGGACGACCGCTAGAGCATCGTGCGCATTCCCGGCCTCGACACGTTCCCATTCGGGCTGCAGGGAGGCCAAGGCCTTACCCGCGACAATGCGCGCCAGCTTGCTGTCGTCGACGATCAGTACAGTTGTATGCACTCGGGTGCTCCGCCAAGGGGTCAAGTCGACCTGGATGGGCCGTTTCTGCTTGAGAGAGAAAGGCAATATTTTCTTTTAGAGTATATGGAACGAATGACAACTGCTCAGCCTTCGCGCAGCCCTGGGCCAGAAGACTTTGCCGTCGCCAGAACCGGCACCAGCCAATCACGAAGGAAGGCATCCTTTCCCTCTCCCCGGATCGCCGGCTTCAGGGCGATGAGGACCTGAAACACTGCTCCATGGAGATGGTCCGCGTTCGTCAGGTCCACAATGCGGCTCCTGTTCGCCTGGAGCCACGCAAGGAGGGGCTCGGCGTCCTCCACCCGGCATTGCCCCTCCAGCACAATGACCTCGCCGTCCAAACGCGCGCTCATCCGATCAGCTCCGGAATATCGAGAACCATGAGGACGCTGCCGTCGCCGAGCAGAGTTGTTCCCATGAGCCCGGGCATCCCGGTCAGGATGCCGCCCATGGGACGCATCAAGACATCCATGCGCTCCGCAAATCCATCGACCGCGATCCCGACCTTTTCATCACCGACCCACATGACGACGACCTTCGTCCCCGCTCCTGAACCTGCCCGGGAGGGAATCTTCAGAAGATCGGCCAGGCGCACCAAGGGGAGTGTTCTGTCGCGGAATACGAAAGCCTCTCTCTCCTGAAAGGGAAGGATGCGGGAGGCGGGCACGAAGGCCGTCTCCGAGACCCCGTCCATCGGAATGCCGTAGGTCTCGTCTCCGACGTGGACGAGCATGACTTTCGTCATGACGACGGTCAGCGGTAGAGCAAAGTGGATTGTCGTTCCGCGACCTGGCACGCTCTGCACTCCGATCCGGCCGCCCAGTCTTTCGACGGACGAGCGCACGGCATCCATACCTACCCCGCGGCCGGACAGATCCGTGACCTTTTCCGCTGTCGAGAACCCTGGGGCAAAGATGAGCTCCATGGCCTCGGCATCGCTCATCTGTTCGATCTGTTCGCCCGAAACGACACCACGCTCCAAGGCCGTCCGTCGGATTGACGCCGGATCGATCCCTCGTCCATCGTCGTTCACTTCGACGACGATCCGGTCAGCATCCCGTCGGGCCCGGAGTGTGATCTTGGCCCTCGCGGATTTTCCAGCGGCAACGCGCATCGCTTCCGGCTCCGCGCCATGGGAAACGGCATTGCGCAGGACATGGAGCAGAGGCTCGAACAAGCCTTCCACCACCGACTTGTCTGCCTCGACGTCCTGGCCTTCCATGGAAAAGTCGATGGCTTTTCCAAGCTGCACGGAGATCTCACGGACAGACCGCGGGAAGCGTCGGAAGACCTCGCGCATCGGCATCATGCGCATATCCGTCACCGCCCTATGCATGTCGCCGACCAGCCGGTCGAGGGCCGCGTGACTTGTCACAATAGCCCGGAGAAGCTCCGTCCGATCCATCCCGTCACTCACGGAGACGAGGTGTGCCAGGGTGTTCTTGGCGACAACCATCTCGCCGACGAGATCAGCCAGGCGATCAATCCGCGCGGCATCGATCCGGATGACCCGCGCACCGGACGTTCCGGACGCAACCGCCTCAGCGTTGGCGACCCTGTCACGGCCGGTTGAACGGACGTCGTCAGTCCCACGCGAACTCAATTCATGAAGTGTCACCTGATCCGGCACGAAGCGAAATACCGACCTCACCGCATCGAACGTGCCGGCAGACAGAGCTTCGATCAGGAGATTGCAGGAGAATGGATCGATCTCGGCAGCGGGCGGCCATGGTTCCCTGCTCGTCACACTGAGCGTCACGATATCCGGAACCGATCGCAGCAGCCCCAAAGGATCATCGCCAGCGAAGAAACAATCGGCCCGCGGGATGTACCGGATGGCAATCAGAGAACCAGCATGCGGATTCGAACCTTCACGATCGCCCATCGTCGTCAGGAGATCTTCGATCCAATCGGTATCAGCTTCCGGGATCACGGAAGCGGACGCTCCCGCCCCCTGTCCAAGCTGTGAACGCAGCCCCGCCGCGAGGCGATGTCCTTCTTCTCCAGCGTCGGACGGAAGCTGACCATTTCCTTCGATGTGCCCCACCCAACGATCCATTTGGGCGACACATTCGAGGAGGATGTCGATCATGTCGCTGCCGAGCCTCGCCTGCCCGCTCTTGAAAGCGCTCAGAAGATCCTCGGCCGCATGGAGGGCCAGTCCCATGGGTGCGAAATCGAACAGGCCCACGGAGCCTTTGAGGGTATGGATGGCCCGAAATGCGCTGTCCAGATGGACGGCCGCCGAAGGGTCACGCTCCAGAGCCAAAAGATCGTCGGTTGCCTGCTGGACCAGTTCGCGTGCCTCAACGATGAAATGCTGGAGAAGGTCGTCCGTCATTGACCCTCCCCCAGCCGCTGATAGACAATAGCATCTTCGAACCGGCAAAGCCTGAACCGTTTTGAAATCCGGCTCATCGACTCGGTGTGGCCGAGACAGATGTAGCCGCCCGGATTCAGAGCATCATACAGATTGTTCGCAGCCACGAGGCGCGACGCATCGTCGAAATATATCAGAACATTGCGGCAGAAGACGACATCGAACCGCCCCTGGGCCGCGATAGACGTCCGGTCCACGAGATTCACCGATGTATATGTCACGGATTCCCGCAGGTCCTGAATGATCCTGCGCCGGCCATCCTGGGGCTCTTCGAAGTAGCGTTCGATCACGTCGGGCGGTAGGCGGGACAGCGCGCGTTCGCCATATCTTCCGGCTTCGGCCTCCTTCAGGACGCGAGTGTCGATATCGGAACCGACGATCTCGATGTGGTAAGCATCGACCATCTGCCAGTTCTCGAGTAGCCACATTGCAATTGAATACGGTTCCTCCCCGGTCGAGCATGGAACCGACCAGATGCGCACGAGGTCGCCGGGCTTCTTCTCCTTGACGATGTCGGGCAACAATGATCGCCCCAAACATTGTAGCTGGTTCTCCTCCCGGTAAAAATACGTCTCATTGACCGTGAAGACGTTGATCAAGTGCTCGATCTCGGTCTCGCTTCCCTGAACGCGCGAGAAATATGCCGGGAACGTGCGCGTTCCCGTTGCGGCCATCCTGTCGGCGACGCGCCTTTCGATGTAGTACCGCTTGCTCTCGCCAAAAATCATTCCGGTGCGGCCGTAGAGAAATTCGCAGAGGCGGCGAATCTCGTCCGGGCTGAGAGAGGTTCCCGATCCCTTCCCTTGTCCGGCGGAATCGACGGGCGATTGGGGCCTGTTCATTTCCGCCCCACCAGCTCGATGATCCGATCGGCGATATCCTCCAGGGGCGCGACGATATCGGCGCCTCCTCGATGGACGAGTTCGCCGGGCATGCCCCAGACCACGGCGCTCTCCTCCGCTTCGGCGATTGTACGCCCTCCCTGCTGTCGAAGCGTGGTCATGGCCTCCGCACCGTCGCTTCCCATGCCGGTCATCAGAACCCCGATCAATCCGGCAGGTGGGAAGTGCTGCATTGCGCTGTGCACGAGCCGGTCGACGCTTGGATGCCAACGATGCTCCGGATGCGACGGCGCTGCCAGAACCACAGGGCCGCCCGGGCGCATGCTGACGATCACATCGGCGTCCCCCTTGCCGATGTAGACGTTTCCGGGTTCGAGAGGGGTCGGACGAGTGACTTCGGTGACATTCAGCGCGCACAGCTTGTCCAGACGGCGGGCGAGCGGCCCCGTGAAGGATCCCGGCATGTGCTGCGCGACGACCACGGGCCAGGGGAAATCATGGGGAAGTCGCGCAAGCAGGACATCCAATGCAGGCGGGCCGCCCGTCGAGGTGCCGACGAGAACGAGGTTATGAACGGGGGAGTCTGTCCTCCTGACCCCGCATGCTGCCGGCATGGGGCGGACGAGCTTTCGAGGAGCCGGCATCGGCTTCGAGTCCAGCCCGCTCTTCAATCGTACCCGGTCTGCCAGCCTCAGAGTGCCCGGCAGGCGCGCCCGCGACGCGGCGCGGACTTTCTCGACGAGCAGAGGGGCAAGCGTCTCGATCTCCAGCGAAACGGCCCTCTTCGGCTTCGTGATGAAGTCGACGGCACCCAGCTCCAAAGCCTCGAGAGTCGCATCAGCTCCTTCCGTCGTCAGAGACGATACCATCACGACAGGGCAAGGATGCTCCAGCATGATGCGATCCAGACAGGCCAGACCGTCCATCTCGGGCATCTGGATATCCAGCGTGATCACGTCCGGTTTGAATGCGGCAAGCTTGTCGAGGGCCTCCACGCCGTTCCGCGCGAAGGAGAGCTCGAAATCTCCTTGGGCGGCGAAGACATTACCGAGAAGACGCCGCATCAGAGGAGAATCGTCGACGACCAGCAGCCGGATCACGGAGCAGGCCGATCCTGGCAATCGCCACTCATCGCGCCAAGGAGATCCTTTTCCGCACGATCCAGGAGTTCGCGCAGATCGAGCAGCAGGATCATCCGGCCCTCGACATCGATGTTCGCAATGCGGTCGATGACCTGGCTCCCGTCCATGGCAAGGTCGGGCGTCGGGCGAAGCTGGCTTCGGGAAATCCTGAGGACTTCGGACACATGATCGACGACGAAGCCGGCCTGCATCTGGTCAATGGTGACGACGACGATACGCTCTCGTCTCCTATGGCCCTTCCCCGTGAGCTTGAAGCGGCGACGCTGATCGATCACCGGAACGACACGCCCTCGCAGGTTCATGACGCCTTCGATGAAAGCCGGGGCTCTGGGGAGACGGGACAGGGCCTCCGGCACGCGCACGACCTCATCCACGGATGCGACCGGTAACCCGTACTCCTCGTCTCCCAGTTGGAACACGATGAACTGCTCGGCGTCATCCGAGGAATTGTCGATGCTGCTCAACGGTGAACTCTTCTCAATATGCGGCGCAATATGGGTGGCCCAAACCTGATCGCGAAACAGGCTGTCCGTCGAGAGAACGGACACCAGTCGCCGCCCTCCTTCGAGACGGCATATGCCCTGGATTGTAGCCTCTGCCGCGCCGCGCGTCAGAATTGCCGGAACAGGATCGATCCCATCGGAGGGAATGCGGAGGATCTCTTTCATAGAATCCGCTACCAGGCCAACCGAAGCCTCGCCCACTCGAACCACCATGACCCGAGCCTTGGCGTTTCCATGTCCCCCAGCCTGCAGACCGAGGAGGCCCCGGAGGGAGACGAGCGGAAGCAGGCGCTCTCGTAAGGCCATGACGCCGAGCATGACGCCCTCTGCCTGCGGAACCGTCGCAACACCTGAAGGAACCGTCACGACCTCGTCGATGGCACTCAGGGGCAGTGCGAAATCCTGACCTGCCACCGAGAAGCACACGAGAGGCACTTCGTCTTTTTCGTTCTCTTCCCTGAGTCGAGGTTCAAAACTCTCCGCAACGCGGCCGTGATGTGTACGGTTCTGGAAGTGACCGAAGTTGCGAGACAACAAAGCCTCAAGATCGATCAAGCGTCCGGCGGGGTGCTGCTCATCATCTGCAATGTTCGATGCCTCAGCATCGTCATCCCGCTCCAACGATGCCACCCGGTCGATGACGAGGCCGACCGGTGCGGCTCTATTGAGAACAACGACCCGTGTACTCGCACTGAGATTCGGCTCGTCTCCGAAAAGACGGTGAAGGGACACCATCGGCAAAACGGCGCCGCGCAGATTGGCGACTCCAAGCAGGCTGGGCGGGCCGAGCGGAACTCGGGTCACGGTCGGCGGTCGGATGACCTCGGCCACATCCGAAGCCGGCAAGGCGAACCGCTTCCGCCCCACTTCCACCGTCAGGAGCAGCTTGGATGCCGCAGGAGAGGCCGTATCGGCCATGATGTTACGACTCCGCGATCTGAAGTTCATCTGCCAGGGAGGCGATTTCCTCGATGGCGGCGGCCAGATCTTCCGCACCGCGCGCCTGCTGGCGGGCCGCTGTCGCAGCCTGAGCGGCGGCACTCCCAGCCTGCTCGGCAACCGCTGCGATCTGCTGCGTACCTGTGCGAACCTCACGTACGGCGGCCAGGATCGTCTCCGCTCCTGATAGGATGGCCGCACTACCCTGCTGAATGACTGTGACTTCGGTCTCGACCGTGCTCAACCGCTCTGCCATCAGACCGTTTTTCGTGACCTCTGACTCCGCGACGGAGGCACTCTGCTCCAGATCCCGCCTGACGAGGGAGATCTGGTCGCGGATCTGCCGGATCACGTCCTTGATGCGGTCGGCATTCTCGGAGGAATCCCTCGCGAGGGCCCGGATATCGCCGGAGACGATCGCGAAGCCGCGACCAGCCTCGCCGGTCCGAGCAGCCTCGATGGAGCCGCTGACGGCCAGCATATTTGTCTGGACAGCGACAAGCGCAATGCCGTCGACGATCTTCTCGATCCGACGGCTGGACTCGTCCAAACCATCCATGAGGCCGATGATCGCCCTGGTTTCCTTCAGACCGTTCTCGACTCCAGCGGTCATTTTCAGCGTCGCAGAGCGATTTTCCCGAAGGAGGGTAGCCAGTCCGTCGATCTGTTGAACCGATATGCCGGCGATATTCCGCGAAGCGCCGGTGGCCCTCTCGATCTGTTCCATGGCGGCATTGGCCTGTTGGGTCGCGGCGGCCTGCATCTGCGCGCCCCGGCTGATCTGATCGACGGCGGTCATGATTTCGCCGGCGGCTCCCGACAGTTCCTGAATGGCTGCAGAGAGCTCTTCCGCCGCCGATCCGACTTGTTCCGCATTGGACGAAACCGCAGTACTCGTCTGAAGCTCGTCGGCCAAAGCCGCGAGTTCATGAGCAGTCTGCTGACTTTGGTCCAGGGAGACACTTTGTTGCTGGACCGCCCTTTGAGCCTCGGCGGCCGCAGCGGCTTGCTCCTCGGCGGCGCTGGCCACCTGTTCCGCACCACGCTGCGCCTCGCGCACTGCCGCTTCGGCCTCGACGGCCGCGACAAGGATCGACTGGCTTCCCTCGGCTAGGTGCGTCATGTCGGACCGGACCTTGTCGAGAGCCGTCACGATGGCGCGGCCGATCTGAGCATCCCCCGCCCCGTTTTCCGCCGTGGCCTTGATCCTGTCCGCGATGGTGCGGACTTCGGCGACAATCCCTTCGGCGAGACCCTGGATATCCTGCGCACTCTTTTCCGATGTGCTGGCGAGAGCCCGTACCTCATCGGCCACGACGGCGAAGCCCCGACCGTTGTCTCCGGCTCGAGCGGCCTCGATGGCGGCGTTCAGGGCCAAGAGATTGGTCTGATCGGAGATATCACCGACCGTGTGGGTGATATCTCCGATCGCGACAGCCTGCTTCTCAAGGAGGGCAACCACGTCGACCATGGCGTTCTGGCGCACGGCATTCGTCGCGACGGCCGAGACGGAAGCATCAATCTGAGCCCCCGTCTCGATCAGAAGCGCCTGAAGACCGGCAATCTTTGCCCGAGCAGCCTCCGCATGCTGTCGGGACTCAGCAAATGAGGTGCCGAGGCTCACGATAGCAACCAGAGATTCCTGCGAGGCCCCTGCGGCCTCCTCGGCTCCGCTGGCGATCTGCTCCATCGCGCGGCGCAGTTCTTCCGCAGCGGATGAAGCCTCGGTCACCCCGCTGGCCAGTTCCTCGGTGGCCGCGCCGATCCGCTCGGCAGCCTTCTGCTGTCGGGCCCGGGCACGCTCGAACGTCCGGCGATGGGAATTCCCCCCCTTTGGTAGCATCGGCGACGCCGAGCTCGCGGCATCGCCATTCGCCTGACGGAGGGTGCCTTTGCCTTGGAGGTCGGATGTCTTGACCAGTGCCATCGATGGCCTTTGATTTTTTTCGAACATTGTGTGGAGGCCCGACCCGACATGCTGATACTGGATCAACCGGCCAGATCAAGACTGAGCGGAGCCAGCAACTTTATAGGTCTGGATAGCCCAGTAGCAAGGCGGACGTCCGGCCATTTCGACAATAAAAACAATGTTGTGTGGCAAATTGGAGTAGACGCCCCCCGGCGGTTCGGATGCGCTCGGATACCGTCCGGACCTGTCGCCCCTGCGGTCTCTGCAGCTTCCGCATCCGACGAGCATAGCCCGCTTCTACGCAATCCAGATCACAACGAGGCAACACTGTATCTCAAACTTGGTCTGACAGCACCTTTCGATGTAGCGCATACGTTCATCGCTATACCTAGAAAGCGCTACTTGCTTCCCATCTATCTCGACTGTTTCATTGCTGAAGTTGAAAGTTTTAGTTGTCGAAAACGTATGAGCAGCATTGCCACTGAATAGATCGCATAGCGCTTGAGTATACGAGCGCTCCCCAACGAACGGGAACCACGTATGACTCTGGCTGCCGAGCAGAGGTGTGGAGTCGTGAGGCCGGCTCTTGAGAATGGAGACTTGGAGGTCCTTGTTCTCGGGCTTGACGCAGAGCCGGAGGTCATCAGTACGGTCGCGGGTTGCCTGGCGGAGGACGAACGTCGGCGCGCCGAACGCTTTGCTTCGGAGCGGGACCGCCGGCGGTTTATCGCCACCCGGGGCCAGTTGCGCCACATCCTCGCCGCCAGGCTGGAGATTGCACCTTCCGACGTCGAGTTCGAATACGCCCCTCAAGGCAAGCCTCACCTCTCGCGCCGAATGGCCGCAGGAGACCTGCACTTTAGCGTCTCACGATCCGAAGATGCTGCCGTCATTGCGCTCTCGAACACGCGCGAAGTCGGCGTGGACATCGAAGCGGTCCGTCCTATACCCGAAGCGGATCACATCGCCGCGCTTTGCTTCTCCGCATCCGAATATGGCTCTTACTGCGCGCTTCCCACGGAGGCGCGACCAGCGGGATTTTTCCAGCGCTGGACCCGGCTGGAAGCCATTTCCAAGGCCATAGGGTGCGGTCTTGCACAACACATTCCATTGAACGAACAGGACTGGACCGTCCACACATTCATACCCAACCCGGGATACATCGGGGCCGTGGTCGTCCAGAAGCGGTTGGAGGATCCTCATGACGGCCGAGGTACTGAACATCCCGGAGCTCCTCGCTGGCCTTGCGGGAAAGGACGTTAAGGTCTGGGTGGAAGGTGACCGACTGCGGTGCAATGCGCCGGCAGGCGCGCTCACGCCTGAATTTCGCGACCAGCTTCGGGATCGCAAGACCGAAATCATCGGTTTCCTGAACATGGCCAGGGCAGCGGCCCGGCAACAGCCCGCCATTGTACCGCTCCAGTCCCATGGAACGCGCACGCCGATTTATGCCGTTCCCGGACATGTCGGAGCTCCCTTCTCGTTCTCCGATCTTTCCAAGCGCCTGGGCGACGACCAACCGTTCTTCGCACTCCAGCCGGCAGGTTACGATGGACGAAGGGAGCCGATGGATCGGATAGAAGACATCGTTGAATACTTCGCCGGACAAATCCTGGAGTTTCAGCCTTCCGGTCCATACGTTATCGCCGGCTACTGCTCTGGGGCCGCGACCGCCTTTGAACTGGCGAGACTTCTCAGCCAGCGCGGCGCCGAGGTTCAGTGCTTGGTCCTGTTCGGCCCGCTTCATCCCAGCACATATAAGGTATTGCCCCGGCTCCTCATCTTCTTTGCCAAGCGCCGGGCAGCCCCGCTCATGCGCGAGCTGGCAAAGCTGCCGTCGTTCGGCGCGCGCGTCCGGTTCCTTGCCAGCCGTTTCCGCAACCCTGGCGAACGTCTCGGCAGGATCCTGAGTTCCGTTCGCGACGCCAGAGAGACGGTCAAGGCGGATCCGGTCCTGGAAAGCAGAGCCCGCGTCAAATCCACCGCGATCACGGCGCTGCGGCGATATACGCCCATTCCGTACCAGGGACGCGTGTGCATGTTCCTGCCGAACAAGGCATGGGTCCGATCGGGAGCTGCACCGCTGCGATGGCTGGAGATAGCCCCACAGGCTGAAATCTATTACGGCCCCGATGCGTGCGACGCGCCTCGTATGCTCGAGGAACCCGACGCGCCCGCGATTGCCGAACTCTACCGGGAATCGACCCGACGTTTACCACGATCGAACTGACCGATCCCCGACGCCGTAACTGGGAGCCAAACTCGTGAACCAATTATTTGCCCCGATGCCGGATAAAAAATCATTTCCCCTTTTCAGCGATCAAGATCATCGAACGCTGCTCGTCGATTTCAACGAGACTTCAGCTCCCTATCCATCGGACAAAACAATCGTCGATCTTTTCCGAGTGCAAGTTGAGCGCACGCCCGACGCACAAGCCATCCGGCTTGGCGACGAAAGTCTGACATACAAGCAGCTCAACGAGCTCTCCAATCAAATGGCGGCTCATCTGGTATCGAGCGGGGTTGGGCCAGGAAACATCGCCATGGTGTTCATGGACCACTCCATCGAGGTCGTGGTCGCCATACTCGGCATTCTGAAGTCGGGAGCGGCCTATGTGCCTGTCGATCCAGCGACACCCAAAGGGCGCATAACCACGATCCTGAGCGATATCATCGCGGGTAGCGGCGGACAGATCCCGCTCGCTATCACACAGAGAGATCTTCAGGCAAACCTTCCTCGCGAACTTGCCAAGACGTTCGTGCTCGACGCCGACTTTCAGTCGATCGCGAGCCTGCCTGCTGGAGATACGAAGTCGGCGGCCAAGCCGGATGACCTGGCTTACATGATATTCACGTCCGGATCGACCGGCACTCCCAAGGGGGTGATGATCGAGCACCGGAGCCTGGTGAATTACATCTGGTGGGCCGCCCGCGTTTACAGCGAGGGCGAAATCCTTGCATGGCCACTTTTCTCCTCTCTGGCCTTTGACCTGACCGTCACAACACTTTTCACGCCCCTTATCACAGGTGGCCGCATCGTGGTGTATCGTGCGGAGCCAGGCGTGCAGAGCATGAATGTGCTCAAGGTCATCGACGACAATGAAGCCGATATCGTAAAGCTGACGCCGGCACATCTCGCCATGATCCGCGACCGGGATCTCACGTCGACGCGCGTGCGCAAGTTCATTGTGGGCGGCGAGGACTTCAAAACCGAATTGGCGCGTGACATCACGAAAGCCATTTCCCACCCGGTTGAGATCTATAACGAGTATGGGCCGACCGAAGCGACTGTCGGCTGCATGATTCACCGGTTCGACTTCGCGCAGGATCAGGCCCCGTCGGTGCCGATCGGGTCTCCTGCGGCGAATGCGGGCATTTATGTTCTGGACGAGCAATATCGGCCCGTCCCGCCCGGTGTCATCGGCGAGATGTTCATTGCCGGGGCCGGCCTTGCGCGAGGTTACTTCAATCGCCCCGACCTGACGGACGAGCGCTTCATCACGGTCGCGGATCCACGCAACCCGGCCCTGAAACTCAGGTTGTACAAGACGGGCGACCTCGCCCGCTGGAACTCGGAGGGTCGTCTCGATTTCCTAGGCCGATCCGACCACCAGGTGAAGGTCGGCGGCGCACGGATCGAATTGGGCGAGATCGAGGCCCGCCTCCTGAAACACCCAGATATTCAGGAATGTGCCGTTGCCGTCGGCGCATCAGCGGGAAAACACAGGACTGAACCCCGCTACTGCGAGCGGTGCGGCGTTGCGTCGGACATGCCCGGAACAACGTACGACGAAGCAGGTGTCTGCAATCTGTGCCGGGCATTCGACACTTACGTCGACAAGGCGCAAGGCTATTTCAAGACGCCCGACGATCTTCAGGTCCTCATCGAGGAGATGCATGCAAACCGCAAGGGCCCCTACGACTGCATCGTGCTCTTGAGCGGTGGCAAGGACAGCAGTTACATGCTGTGCAAGCTCATTTCGATGGGAGTGAAGCCGCTCACCTTCACTCTGGACAACGGTTTCATTTCGGAGGGCGCCAAGGCGAATATCAGGCGCCTTGTAAACTCGCTCGGTGTGGATCATCACTGGGGAAGCACGCCCCACATGAATGAGATCTTCGTCGACAGCCTCAAGCGCTTCGCAAATGTCTGCAACGGTTGTTTCAAGACGATCTACACGTTGGCGACACATCTCGCCCGAGAAAGGGGCATCGGCTACATCGTAACAGGCCTGTCCAGGGGGCAGTTCTTCGAGACCCGGCTGACCGAAGAGGTTTTCAAGCGGGATGACTACGACCCAGCCCGCCTTGACTCGCTCGTCGCCGAAGCGCGCAAGGAATATCATCGCCGCGAGGACGCCGTATCGCGCTATCTCGACGTCGACATCTTCCGTGGGGACTCAGTTTTCGAGGAGGTGAAGTTCATCGACTTCTATCGCTACTGGAGCGTCCCGCTGGAAGACATGCTCGCGTTCCTGAAGACCCAAGCGGGATGGAGCCGCCCCTCGGATACCGGACGTTCCACGAACTGCCTCATCAACGATGTCGGTATTTACGTCCACAAGAAGCAGCGCGGATACCACAACTATGCCCTGCCCTATAGCTGGGACGTGCGATTGGGCCAGAAGACGCGCGACGAAGCCATCGACGAGTTGAACGACGAACTGGATGTACCGCGCATCAGGGAGATCATGGCCGAGATCGGCTATATCGAGCCGGCTTCGGCGGAGGACGGCATCGCCCGCCTCGTGGCCTATTACGTCTCGACGAAACCCATCAGCGTAGCGGATCTACGTGCCCACCTTGCCGAGGAGCTGACAGACGCCATGATGCCGACGCACTTCATCCGCTTGGATCGGATGCCGCTCACGACCAACGGCAAAGTCGATCGTACGGCGCTGCCAGAACCGACTGCGGAGAACATTCAATCGGCGACCGACTTCGTCGCCCCGTCGACGGCAACAGAGAAGACTCTGGCTGCTCTTTGGTGCGACCTCCTGAAGGTCGATTCAATCGGCCGCAACGACAATTTCTTTGGGTTGGGCGGCCATTCGCTTCTTGTGATGCGAGCTGTATCGCGTCTGCGGGAAACATTCGGTGTCGATGTGCAGCTCCGCAATCTCTTCGAGCGCCCCACAGTTGCCGAATTGGCCGAGGTGATTGACGGAATGCTCTGGATGGCAGGCTCGGAGACGCTCTCGACATCGGAAGGACCGCGAGAGGAAATCGAAATCTGACTTAAGGACGCCATTGAGGAACCTCGTGGAACCATTTCGGCAGATCGGACCTGGCGGTCGGATCGAACAGCAGGGCGGGTGAGAACTATGGATACCGTTCGGGGGACGGCGCGACCGTCAGGACTGCCCTGGGCTGCCGGGGAGTACAGACTCCTGCGGGATCAGGTGAGACGGTACGTCGATCAAGAGATCAAGCCGCATGCTGACCGCTGGGAGGAGGACGGGTTCATACCGCGCGAGACCTTGCGGCGGATGGGAGAACTCGGCTTCCTGGGCATTCGCTACCCGGAGGAATACGGCGGCTCCGATATGAATGCCGTCGCGTCCGCGATATTCGCGGAGGAGTTGGGACGTTCAACCTATGGGGGCGTCGCGATCGCGACCCTGGTTCACACCGATATGGCGTCCGTCCACGTTTTCCACGACGGCACCAAGGCGCAGCGGGCGCGCTGGATGCCTGGGATCATCACGGGTGAAGTGATCACCGCCATCGCGATCACCGAACCGGATGCCGGTTCGGACGTGAAGAGCATCCGCACCCGCGCCCGTCGCGACAGCGGATCTTATGTCATCGACGGGGCGAAACTCTACATCACGAACGGTGTCTATGCGGATCTCTACTGCGTTGCCGCCAAGACCGACCCTGCGGCCGGCAGCCATGGAATCTCTATGTTTCTTGTCGAGAAGGGAACCCCGGGCTTAAGAGTCGCCCGGGCGCTCGACAAACATGGCTGGCGTTCCTCCGATACCGCGGAACTCTTCTTCGACGGCTGCCGTATTCCGGCAGAGAACATTCTTGGCGCGGAGGGACAGGGCTTCTACTCGATCATGGGAAATTTCCAGAACGAACGCCTTGTCCTCGGCGCCATGGCCCTGGGAGCAGCCGACGCGGCAATCGAGACGACGTTGTCCTGGGTCAAGGCACGCCGCGCGTTCGGAGGCACCCTGTGGGACATGCAGGTGATCCGTGAACGCCTCGCGATGCTGACCGCGAAGGTGGAAGCGGCTCGCCAGTTCCTTTATGCCACAGCCTGGCGCATGGCGGCGGGTGAAGACTGTATCCGCGAAGTTTCGATGGTCAAGGCGATCTGCGGAGAACTCGTGAACGAGGTCATGTACGCATGCGTACAGTTCCATGGTGCCATGGGGTTCATGAGAGAAAGCCCCATCGAACGGATGGCTCGCGACGCCAGGGTTCTGTCGATCGGCGGCGGCGCGACTGAAGTGATGCTGGAAGTCGTGGCCTCAATGTCCTGATCGGCTCGTTCCACTCGCATCATCGATATCTGCGATTATTCAATGCAAAGCGGCCCCGGCTAAGCCGGGGCCGCTTCAGTGCTTTTGAACGAGACTGAGCTTAGATGACGAAGAAGTCGGCAGCGGTGAGCGCAGCCTTGTTCTCGATCACGGCGAACTTCACGGCAGCACCCGAGCCCGAACCATCTGCATCGTAGGACAGGTCTCCTGTGGTCTTGTTGTAGATGATCCGGTCGTTGGAATCCAACGCCTTCGTACCGACAACGAAGCTGCTCGAAGAAAGCTGGCCATATGCGAGCTTGGTGAAGATCTGGTCGCCGAGATGGATCGTGTCATCGGCGACATTGAAGTCGGTGATCACGTCCACGTTGCCGCTACCCAGCTTGAAGTACAGGCTCTTCGCAACGTCTGCGGCGAACACGAACGCGTCCTTGCCCGAACCGCCGGTCAGGACATCGCTGCCGCCCATGCCCCAGAGCTTGTCGTTTCCGCCATTGCCCTTGATCAGGTCGTTGCCGGACGTACCCCTAAGGTCGTTGTCGCCGCTCGTCCCGTTGATCGTCTTCGTCGTGACCGGCCGGGACGGCGTCGGGGTGGGAGTGGGTGTCGGAGTCGGCGTGGGGGTCGGCGTCGGAGCCGTTTCGCCCGCGTCGGCAACCTTCAGGGTCACAGTGCCGGAGGCGGTGTCGCCATCCGCATCCTTAGCCGTGTATTTGAAGCTGTCCGTCCCGAAGAAGCTGGACTTCGGCGTGTAGACGAAGGATCCGTCGGCGTTGAGCTTCACGCTTCCGCCCTGGGTGGTCGCGAAGGTGCCGGCAACCGCGGCCTTGCCGCCATCCTGAGCGGTATCGTTGACGAGAACGCCTTTGGTAGCGTCGACCGTGAGGACCTTGTCCTTCGTGGCGGCATAGTTGTCGTCTGCAGCCACGACCGGGTGATCGGTCGGAGTGGGGGTCGGGGTCGGCGTGGGGCTGGGCTGCGACGGCGCCGTGATGGAATCCGGGCTGCTATAGACGGTGTTAGGTGCAATCGTCGAGTTCACCAGTCCGGTGTTGGCGCCGTAGGTGCTGTAATGCACGTCGCCCACACCGCCGAGCACGTTGTTGGTCACCACCAGACCCGAGGACGGAAGCTGGCGATCCCCGCTCTCGTTGGCGATCTCGATGCCCGTGGCCGGCTTGCCGCCGCGGTAGAAGTCCGTGTCGTAGGTGTGCGCCACGGTGTTGGACTGCACCACCGCACCCTGCGCGTTGTCGAGGTAGATGCCGACGCTGAAGCTGTCGTAGACCTTGTTGCCGGTGATCTTGGCATCCTTGGTGAACATCGCGCCGACACCCTCGCCGTAGTTGCCGTGCACGTAGTTGTTGCTGATGACGCTGCCGTCCGACTTGTCCAGGCTGATGCCCTGCGCCCAGCCGCCGCCGGTCATCGAGCGGCTGCTGTTCTCCAGCACGTTGTGCCAGACCTCGTTGCCGTCGATCAGGTTGTTGTAGGAGTTGCCGACATTGCCGCCGGCCCAGATGCCGACCCGCACGCTGTCGTGCACGTTGTTGTCGAGGATCTTGGTGTCATGGGTCTCCCACAGGCTGATGCCGCCGCGCTTGGCGTTGCGCACCTCGAAGCCCTGGAAGGTGACGTAGTCGCCCGTGATGGTGACGAGATCCGAGCCCGAGGCGGACTGGCTGCCGTCGATGACCACATGCGCGCCGTCGGCGGCCTTGATGGTGATCGGCGCCGAGGCGGTGCCGCTGTTGTAGATGGAGACGTTGCCGTTGTAGACGCCGCCGGAGACCAGCACGGTGTCGCCCGCCTTGGCGAGCCCGGCGGCTTTGGTGATCGATTTGACCGGGCTGCCCGAAGCCCCCGAGTTCGAGTCGCTGCCCGTGGTCGAAACGTAAA
>NZ_QDGA01000042.1 GCF_003347665.1 Microvirga calopogonii | reverse complement strand
CGGGCTATGTTGGCCTGGTGTCGGGCGCCTGCTTTGCGGATTTCGGGCACGAGGTCTGCTGCGTCGACAAGGACCCGGGCAAGATCGAGGCCCTCAACCGCGGCGCCATCCCGATCTTCGAGCCCGGCCTGGCCGAGCTCGTGGCCAAGAACGTGCGCGAGGAGCGCCTGACCTTCACCACCGACTTGGCCCAGGCGGTCCAGACCGCCGAGGCCGTGTTCATTGCGGTGGGCACCCCGTCCCGCCGCGGCGACGGCCATGCCGACCTCTCTTACGTCTACCAGGCCGCGCGCGACATCGCCGCCGCCATGGACGGCTACACCGTCGTGGTGACCAAGTCGACCGTGCCGGTGGGCACCGGCGACGAGGTCGAGCGCATCATCCGCGAGACCCGGCCCGACGCCGCCTTCGCCGTGGTGTCCAACCCCGAGTTCCTGCGCGAGGGCGCGGCGATCGCCGACTTCAAGCGCCCCGACCGCATCGTGGTCGGCACCGAGGACGCGCGCGCCACCGCCGTGATGACCGAGCTCTACCGCCCGCTCTACCTCAACCAGTCGCCGCTGCTCGTCATGGCGCGGCGCACGGCCGAGCTGACCAAGTACGCCGCCAACGCGTTCCTGGCGACCAAGATCACCTTCATCAACGAGATCGCCGATTTGTGCGAGCAGGTGGGCGCCAACGTGCAGGACGTGGCCCGCGGCATCGGGCTCGACAACCGCATCGGGGCCAAGTTCCTGCATGCCGGCCCGGGCTATGGCGGCTCGTGCTTTCCCAAGGACACCCTGGCCCTGATCAAGACGGCGCAGGACCACGCGGCGCCGATGCGCATCGTCGAGACGGTGGCGGCGGTCAACAGCCAGCGCAAGCGCGCCATGGGCCGCAAGGTGATCGCCGCCTGCGGCGGCTCGGTGCGCGGCAAGACGGTGGCGGTGCTCGGCCTGACCTTCAAGCCCAACACCGACGACATGCGCGATGCGCCCTCGATCGACGTGATCACCGCGCTGCAGGATGCCGGCGCCCAGGTGAAGGCCTACGACCCGGAGGGCATGGCGGCGGCCCAGGCGGTGCTCACCGACGTGGCTTACGCCAAGGACGCCTATGATTGCGCCCGCGGGGCGGATGCACTCGTGCTGGTGACCGAGTGGGACACGTTCCGGGCCCTCGACCTCGTGCGCCTGAAGGCGGCGCTCGCCGCCCCGGTGGTGGTCGACCTGCGCAACGTCTACCGCCCCGAGGAAATGCAGCGCCACGGCTTCACATACCTCAGCGTCGGACGCGGATGAGGCCGATCCCACGTCGTCCCCGGCAACGGAAGGCCGGGAATGACACTCCATAGGATCCAACGGGAGTGTTCTCACCGGCCCGGTCCCGTGCCATATCTCCCTGAACTCGAATTCCAGACGACGCCCTCGGAGCCTCCCATGCAGACCTTCTTCGTCGAGATCAAATGCAAGCTCGGCAAGACCTACGCCGTCGCGAACGCCCTTGCCGACCGGGAGATCGCGTCCGAGATCTACTCGACCGCCGGCAATTACGACATTCTCGCGAAGTTCCACGTGGACGACGGGGTCGATATCGGCCATTTCATCGCGGAAAACGTGCAGATCATCCCCGAGATCGCCGATACGCACACGATCATCACGTTCAAGGCGTTCTGACGTTACGCCCCCCTTCAGGGTCTCTCATCGGGGACGACATCCTCCACGTCATGGCCGGCCCTGTGCCGGCCATCCCACTTGTGTGAAGCGCGGCGCCTTTACGATCGAGATCACCGGCACAAGGCCGGTGATAACGAAGGGAGGGTGAACGTCCAGCCAATCCCTCAAGTGTTCCCAAGCACACCACGGCAATTCCACCCGGGATAACATCGGATTCCTTCAGGGAGGAGCGGATGTCATCTCAGAGGGATTGGCGCAGGGTCTACGATTTCTGGTTCCCGGTCGACCTTTCGTGTTCCGGCGTTGCGACACACTGGCAGATGATGGCCTGGTGGATGCGCGGCGGAGCCAATGCGGAGCTGCAGCAGTTCGAGCCCCTGGTCCACGAGGCCAGGACCGGCCGTCTCGACCATTGGCTTGCCACGCCCCTCGGGCGGCTCTCCCTGATCATCGTTCTGGATCAATTCCCACGCGGCCTGTTTGCGGGAACGCCGGAAGCGTACTCCTCCGACCCGGTCACTTTGAGGATCGCCGAGGAAGGATTCGGGAACGGGCATTACGATGCCCTCACAAGCCCTTACGAGAGATTTTTCTACTTCCTTCCCCTCGCCCACGCGGAAGGGCCGGATCATCTGGAACGGATGAAGCGCATCGTCGCCATCTCGGAGCAGGCGATTGAAGAGGCGCCAGACGACATCAAGCCCGTCTGGCAATTTTCGCTGAGACAGGCCCGGGACAATCTCGCCATCATCTCCCGGTTCGGCCGCTTTCCGCACCGGAATCCTGTTCTCGGACGTGCCTCCACGCCGCAGGAGCTGAGCTATCTGGCCAAGGGCGATTTCGTCCACACCCGCTCGCTTCCGGCCTCGGCCTCATCGGCGATCAGCGCGGTCGGGTGACGCGCGGCGGGGCAGCCCTTACTGCACGAGCGCGGTCGCCTCGGATGTCCGCTCTTCGCTCTGACGGGAGATCTCGGCGAGATAGGGGCCAATCCCCTCATACCGGTCGAGACGGCGGACGATCTTCGAATCGATCTTGTTGTAAAGCTCGGCCACGCTCACCGGGCGGCGCTTGCGCCCCTTGCCTTCCATGAACAGCCCGGCATTGGCCTTCGCCGCCTTGGGGAAGAGCTTGGAGGCTTTCATGTTCGGGTCCTGGTCCAGGACTTCGAGGAACCGGACGGCGCTGGAGGCCCCCAGGAAATGAGCGAGGTAGAGTTCCGCTTCGGCCAGCTCCCTCTCGCCCTGCGCCTGGAGGGCGCGCTCCACGTCCTTGATCAGCTCCCCGGCCATAAGGGCAGAGAAGTAGGGATCCGTGCGCAGGTTCATGATCCAGGCGCGGTCCTTGTCGCCGACGACCGGGTCGCCGTCCACGGTCTTGATGGCCTCCGCGGCCGCGGCAAAGCCGTAATCGGCGGCATGGAGCTGCACGATTTCGAGCCAGGTGCGGTCGATGAACTGGAACAGCCCCTGCGCGGACGATGTCGGCGCCTTGGCTTCGGGCGAGAGGCTCGATTCCACGTCGGCCAGGGTCATCATGTAGACCGGATCGACGCCGGTCACATGGGCGGCCTTCAGGATGGAATGCACGAGCCAGCGAGGGATGTTGCGCCCATTGAAGGGAATCAGCTCATCCGGATCGCCGGCGGCCTCCTCCTGCATCTCGTGGGGCGCGGGTTTCGCGGCCTGCGGCTTCCTGAAGGAAAATGCGCCGTCGAGAATGGCTTTGAAGAGGCTCGGGTCCTTCATCAGCTTCGGGGTGAAATCCATCGACGCCGTGATGAGGGAGCCGGTGGTGACCGGCTGCGGGACCGAGGCCGCGACCGGTCTTGCCATGAGAGCGCTCGGCAGGGTGGCCACGGCCGCCGGTCCGGCGGAGAGGCCCTGGAGGCCCAGGATCAGGCCCGTGGTCAAGGTCAGGTTAAGGAAAAGGCGACGACGTCCGGACTTGCGCACATCCGCAACAGGCTGCGGAACCGCGCACAGCAGCGTTCTCGCGTTACTCATCATCCACTTATCCCGCAACTGCCCGACCTGACGGCCGGGCCTTCCCTTGTGTCATTGTGGGACAAGGGTTGACGGGTAGATGTGACGAGAATCGGTCAGCTTGACCATTCGAGGTAGGATTTTGCTAACCTTAAGCAGGGTTTTCCCCGAAAAATCTCAAGGATTGCCTGGAAATTTAGGATGAGGATTGTGCGACAAGCTGCGCATTGGTCCGCTCGAGGCGCTTCGCCAGCTCCCGCATGATCGCCAGAGACATCTGGGGAAACTGGGCGAGAAGCTCCAGAAAGACTCTTTTGTCGATTCGCAGGGCGGTCGTCGGTTCAGCCGCCATGATTGTGGCGGAGCGCGGCGTGTCCGAGAGAATGCCCATCTCGCCGACCAGGGCGTTGCTCCCGAGTTCGGCTACCTGGATGTCTCCGCCCGGGGTGTTGAGGAGAACGCTCGCCCGTCCGTCGAGGATCACATAGGCGGCATCGGACGGATCCCCCTGCGAGAAGAAGCGCTGTCCGCCGGAGAACTGCACCCGCTCGCTCGTGAAGGCGAGCAATTTCAAGCGGGCCGGATCCACATCCCGAAACATCGGCACCTGCCGCAAGGACTGAACCTCTGTTTCAAGGGTCATGCCACCTCTCCTGCTACTCTCTGGGCGGCGTCCGGCTCGGGTCTGGCGGACCTGAGGACCGGAGCGGCCGTCTTTTCTGTGATGATCTGTCCGTCACGGAATCGCAACTGAACATCGAAAGAGCCTGCCTGTCGATCATTCGGAAGGACCATGAACAGGCTTTGTTGGTCGAGAAGCTCCAGCAGCAGTTCAAGCATCTGCTGGCTGCGCGCCTCGTCGAAGGGCGCAAAGGCCCCGTCGATGACGAGAATGTCCGGGCGCTTCACGAGGCAGCGCACGAGGTTGACGGTCGCCCGCTCCTGCGGCGACAGGAGCCGCCCCGCCGTGCCGACCTGATAATCGAGGCCGATCCGCTCGATGTCTTCCAGCAGGTCGAGTTCCCGAACCACCGTCGCCACGGCTTCCGTCACCCGAACGCGGGCATTGGCGACCTGATAGCTGACGCGTCCGAACAGGAGGTTGTCCCGCAACGGCGCCGCCGCGCAGAATTTTTCGGGATCGTAGAATTCCACCCCCTCGGAAGCGGACTTCGCGAGAACCTCCCGGACCCTGCCACGCGCCTCCACGATCCGGGACATGAGCTGGCCGTCGAGGAGACCCAGGCGGTGCCGGGCTTCGATATAGGCGAGCGGCAGGGCCAGAAGCCTCGTGCGGTCCTCCCGCCTCCCATTGCCCTCGCCTCGCGCGTGCCGGCGCAGGATGGCGGCGAATTCCGGCAGCTCTTCGGCGCCGATGAAGGAGAACTGCTCGAACAGCGAATGACCGGGGGGCAGCCCTTCGAAGATTTCGGTCATGGTCTCGGCGATCTGCAGGCCCATGCGGACGAGATCGTCGGTCAGTCCGGCCCGGTCGATGGCACTGCGGAACTGGCCGTTCTCGGCCAGGTTGCGTCCCTTGAACTCGTCCGAGATCGGCACTCCGAAGAGAAGGTTCTCGGCAATGGTGGCCTGGCTGTTGTAGCGCTCTGGATCGAAGGGTTCGACGAGATCGGCCATGCCGTTCGACTGGAACGTTTCGCGCAGGCGGTGCCGGGCTTCGACGACGCGTTCGGCCAGCGCCATGTGGCGCTCGGGGTCGATCCGGCCCGCCAGTCCGAACAGGTAGATGGTGTCGCCCATGCCGATCCGGTCCAGCAGATCGATGAGGATGCGGTCGAGATCGTTCTCGTCCCTGGCGCCGATCCGCTCGTAATCGACCCATTGGTCGGTAATGCTCTCGACGGGATTTCCCGTTCTGATCGCCTCGGCGATCCGGCGATCCATCTCCCGCTTTTCTTCCTCGACCCTGCCCAACGGCTTCGAGCGAAGTCCGTAAATCAGGTTGTCGCGGATGCTGCCGGGGAAGAGGATGGGATCGACGCCCGCATAGGCGATCCGGCGGCCGACCACGGGAAGGGGGAGCTGCATCAGATCACGCTCGCCGATGCGGACCCGGCCGCTGAACTCGGAGGTACGCCGGGCGATGATGCGCGCGAGCATGCCGGCGGCCGCGCCGCCGTTGGAGATCAGGGCGACGCTCGCGGGCAGGTCGACCTCGAAGGAACCGCCCTCGATGATCATGTCACCGTGGATGCCGACGACGCGGATGTCCTCGGCCACCAGGGGTCCTGTCAGGGCCACGTCCTCTTCCGCCGCCTCACGGGCGTCGTGCGTGGGTGCGAGCCGCTCCTCGGCGAAATGCTGGGTGACCTGATCGTACTTCACCTGGACGTCGAGGCGCTGCTGGTCCCAGTCGATCAGCTCCTTCAAGGGCGGCGGCAGCTCCCGATACGCGCCGATCACGGCCACGAGCTGACCGATGTCGAGCGTGCCGCGCAGGGCGAAATAGCCGCCGATGGCGTAAAAGAAGAACGGCGTCAGCTGCGCCAGGAAGTTGTTGAGCGATTTGACGAAGAACTTCCGGTTATAGATCTTCAGCCGGACCGAGAAGAGATTGAACAGCCGGTGTCCGATCTCGGCCCGCTCCCAGTTATAGGCATTGTGGACGTGAACGACCTCGATGCCGTCCTGGACCTCGGCGATGCGCCCTGCCAATTGCCGTGATTCCAGCTGCCGCTGCTTTCCCAGACGCAGCAGCTCTCGCCGCAACCGCGGAATGATGGTGAACTGCACGGCGATCACAGCCAAGGCGATCAGGCCGAGCCAGACGTTCTGGATCATGATGAAAACGAGCGCCGTGATGGCCTGCATCCCCAGGAATATCGGGGTGATGAAGGCATCACCGATGAAGCCGCCGATAGGTTCGACCTCATCCTTGATGATCGTCGCCGTCTCGGACGATTTCACGGTGCGCAGGGCATCCGGGGTGAACCGGAGCACCATGGAAAACAGGTCGAAGCGCATGCGCCGCAGCATCCGCTCGCCCAGGATGCCCTTGGCGACGTTGATCCAGTATTTGAACGCGCCGTTGACGACCACGAAGAACAGGAAAAGGGTCGAAAGGCCAAAGAGCAGGCCCAACCGGCCCACCTGGAAGCCTTGGAAGATCTCCAGAGTGCCGCCGCCCAGCCATTTGGGCCATTCATAACTGAGATGGAGGAAAGGGGCCGTGGCATTGCCGTCCCGGAACGCCTCGCCCTGGATGGCCTGGTTCACGATCTGGCGAGGCAGATCGAGGGACATAAAATAAAATGGCAGAGACGCGAGCACGACCGCGCAAACGATCAGCTGGTCGCGCTTTGAATGTGTCCAAATGTACCTAAAGAGGCTCTTTTCCATTGCCGTAGGATCACCACTTCTATACGCCTGGATGAACCTCTTTCCGATCTCGGGCAACGCCTTATTTGATCGATAGGGACCTTAGAAGGTAGAGAGGGCGGATCGGTCGTCAATCGGCTCGGCCGCCTTACCGAAGGGGCAGCCGCATGGCAGACCTGGCAATGGATTTTGATCAGGACGCAGGTTCTGTCTCGGGGCAGTCCGAGAATATTCGGGGAACGCGTGTCCTGATCTACAGTCACGACACCTTCGGCCTCGGCCATCTGCGCCGGTCGAGGGCACTCGCCAACGCCATCGTGCAGGACCGGCCGGACACCTCGATCGTCATCATCTCCGGATCGCCCGTCATCGGCAATTTCGAGTTCGACAGCGGCGTCGACTACATTCGCATCCCCGGGGTCACGAAGCTGCCGGACGGGGATTACCGAAGCCTCAACCTCAATATCGAGCTGGACGAGGCCGTCGGCCTGCGTCAGGCCCTCATCCTTCAGGCCGCCAAGGCCTTCCGGCCGGACGTGTTCATCGTCGACAAGGAGCCTACGGGATTTCGTGGCGAGGTCGTTCCGGCCCTCGACTATCTCAAGGCCGCCGGCTGCCGTCTCGTCCTCGGCATTCGCGACGTGATGGACGAGCCTGCTCTTCTCGTGCCCGAGTGGGAGCGCAAGGGAGCCAAGGATGCCCTGATCCGCTACTACGACGAGATCTGGGTTTACGGCCTCAAGGACGTCTACCAGCCTCTCAAGGCCCTGGATCTGCCGGCCTTTGTGGAAGAGCGCATCACCTATACCGGCTACCTGCGCCGGGACGTGCCGCCGACCCCGTCCCTCACGAGGTATCCCAAGATCACGAAGCAGCCCTTCATCCTGGTGACCACCGGCGGCGGCGGCGACGGCGACGATCTGATCGACTGGGTGATCTCGGCCTACGAGGCCGACGCAGCGCTCGAACAGCCCGCCCTCATCCTCTTTGGCCCCTTCATCGATCGGGATCAGCGCCGCTCCTTCGTGGACCGCATCGCCAGGCAGCCGAAGCTCGACGTGATGTCCTTCGACAACAAGATCGAATGGCTGATGAAGAAGGCCGACGCCATCGTGGCCATGGGCGGGTACAACACCTTCTGCGAGGCCCTGTCCTTCGACAAGCGCACGCTGATCGTCCCGCGCACGAGGCCTCGCCTCGAGCAATACATCCGCGCCGTCGAGGGTGAGCGGCTGGGCTTGGTAAGCATGCTGAGCGACTACAAGGAGCCGCGCACGCCCGAACGCATGGCCGCCGCCCTGCGCTCCCTCTCTACACAGCCGCGTCCTTCAGAGGTGGTCGTTCCCGGCCTTCTCGACGGACTCGACCGGGTGCAGGAGCGCCTGAAGGTGCTCACAGCCTCCAAGGCACCGTTTGCCGCCGCGTACCATCAGGCGGCCGAGTAACCGCACACATGCTTCCCTCCAAGACAGCCCGACGCATTGCCGTCGTCGTGAAAGGCTACCCGCGCCTCTCGGAAACCTTCATTGCCCAGGAAATCCTGGCCCTCGAGCAGCGCGGCCTCGCGCTTGAGATCTGGTCCCTGCGGCACCCGACGGAACGGGCCGTGCATCCCATGCACAAGGCGATCAAGGCGCGGGTCACCTATCTGCCGGAATATCTTTACGAGGAGCCTCTGCGCGTGCTGCGAGGCGCCTTCTGGAGCCTGAGTCAGAAGGGCCTCGGGCCGCTGATCCGGGCCTTCTGGCGCGACCTGAAACGCGATTTCACGGCCAACCGGGTGCGCCGTCTCGGCCAGGCCTTCGTGATGGCGCGCGAGCTGCCGGAGGACGTCCGGCATCTGCACGTGCATTACCTCCACACACCCGCATCCGTCGTCCGCTATGCGGCCTTGCTCACGGGCCGCAGCTGGACGTTCTCGGCCCATGCCAAGGACATCTGGACGACGCCCGACTGGGAAAAGCGCGAGAAGATGGCGGAAGCACTCTGGGGCGTGACCTGCACGGCGCACGGAGCCGGAAATCTTCAATCCCTGTCGCGGCCCGACAAGGTGTCGCTGGTCTACCACGGCCTCGATCTCTCCCGCTTTCCGGCGGCTCCCGAAAGCCGCATCGCGAGGGACGGCGCGAATCCGCTCGATCCGGTCAGAATCGTGTCCGTCGGGCGGGCCGTGGCGAAGAAGGGTTTCGGCGACCTGATTCAGGCGCTCGCCGCACTGCCTCAGGACCTCCACTGGCGCTTCGCCCATGTGGGCGGCGGCGAATTGCTCAACAGCCTGAAGAAGCAGGCGCAGGATGCCGGGATCGCCGACAGGGTCGCTTTTCTCGGCTCCAAGGCGCAGCCCGACATCGTCGCGCTCCTGCGCGAGGCGGACATCTTCGTCCTGCCCTCGAAGGAAGCGAAATCGGGTGACCGGGACGGACTACCCAACGTGATCATGGAAGCGGCCAGCCAGGGGCTCGCCATCGTGGCGACGGACTTTGCAGGCATCCCCGAATTCATCCGCAACGATGTGGAAGGCGAGCTCGTGCCGCCGGGCGATTGGGAGGCCCTGTCCAACGCTCTCAATCTGCTTTCCCGCGATCCGGCGCGCCGCGAAGCGCTTGGAGCCGCCGCCTTCGCGCGCCTGCGGCGGGATTTTTCCATGGAAGGCGGGATCGATGTCCTGGAGGATCGCCTCCGGGCCGTGACGGACAACGCCAGGAAAGAACCGGAGCGGGTGTGACGATCTCAAGGCCTGTTGCGTTCTATGCCCCCTTGAAGAGCCCGAACCATCCGCTGCCCTCGGGCGACCGCACCATGGCACGTCTGCTGATGAAGGCCCTCGGACGGGCTGGCTATTCGCCTTTTCTCGCCAGCGAAGTGCGGACCCTCGACAAGGCTGGCAATCGGCAACGGCAGGAAAGCCTCCGAAAGGAATCGCTGGAGGAAGTCGACCGTCTCGTCGCGCATTGCAGGGCACTGCCTGAGGACAGCCGCCCGTGCCTGTGGTTCACCTACCATGTCTACTACAAGGCGCCGGACTGGATCGGCCCACGTGTCGCCGAGGCGCTCGGCATCCCCTATGCCATTGCGGAAGGTTCGCGAGCGTCCAAGCGGGCGGAAGGGCCCTGGGCTCTCGGGCATGAAGGCGCACAGGCGGCTCTCGACCGGGCCGACGTGATCTTCGGCATGACGGCCCATGACCGGGAAGCCCTGGAGGCCTCAAGGCCCGCGCATCAAGTCCTGGTGGACCTGCCGCCGTTCCTGGATTTGGCGGAATGGCCCATAACCGACGCTCGCACTGGGCCCGCAACCGAACCACGCCTTCTCACGGTGGCGATGATGCGGGAGGGCGACAAGCTTGCCTCCTATCGCATTCTGGCTGCTGCCCTGGGGCATCTTCAACAGTTGCCCTGGTCCCTCGATATCGTCGGGGACGGCGAGGCGCGGGAAGAGATCGCGCGGCTGTTCTCCCCCATGGCACAACGGGTGCGCTTCCATGGGCAGGTCGAGAGCAAGGCCGATCTGGCAGCGCTCTATGAGAGCGCCGATCTCTTCGTCTGGCCTGCCGTCAACGAAGCCTACGGCATTGTGCTGCTGGAGGCTCAGGCCCTCGGCTGCCCGGTGGTTGCGGGCGCCTATGGCGGTGTTGCGAGCGTGGTGCGGAACGGCGAGACGGGGACATTGACGCCCCCCGGCGACATCCCGGCTTTCGCCGATGCATTGAGCAAGCTCCTGCAGGACCGAGAACGGCTCAAGGACCTCGGCACCAACGCATCACGTTTCGTCAGACAGGAACGCGACCTCGATCATGCCGCATTGCGCTTACGCAATGCACTGAAAGGGCTAACGGGGTAGAGTGTCAAAATGAGCTTACGCGTTCTGATCGCCGTCACGCATCTTTTGGGAGCGGGCCACCTCACCAGGGCTGCCGCACTGGCGCGGACTTTCGCGCGAAAAGGGCATGCGACGACGCTCGTATCGGGCGGCGCCCCTGCCCGCCCGGCGGATCTGGAGGACGTCACCTTCGTTCAGCTGCCGCCCGTGCGGACTGCCGGCACGGATTTCAAGACGCTGCTCGGCGAGGATTTCGAACCTGTCGATGAAGCCTATCTCGAGAGGCGCCGCACCCTTCTGCTCGATACCCTGAGAGTAGCCCGGCCCGATATTCTCATCACCGAACTGTTCCCTTTCGGTCGCCGCGTCCTTGCGGATGAATTCTCCGTCCTGCTCGATGCCACGCGCCGCTTGAGCCCGCGTCCGCTGATTCTGTGCTCGATCCGGGATATCCTGGTGGCCTCCTCGAAGGCCTCGCGCATCGCGGAAACCCATGAGCGCGTGCTGCGCGATTACGACGCCGTTCTCGTCCATGGCGATCCGGAGCTGGTGCCGCTCGAAGCGTCATGGCCGGTGGACGAGCGGATCAGGCCGCTCATCCGCTACACCGGCTATGTCGATGAGAACGAGGCCCCTGTGCCGGAGGCTCGTCGACACGGAATCGTCGTCTCCGGCGGATCGAGCGCGGCGAGCCTGCCACTTTACCGGGCTGCCCTTGGAGCGGCGCAGGACATCACGGACCGGCCCTGGCGCATCCTCATCGGGAGAGGTGTCGCGGAAGCCGACTTCCTCGCCCTCCAGGAGAGCGCTCCGCCTCAAGTCGCCATTGAGCGGGCAAGACCCGATTTCCGTGCCCTGCTCGCAGGCGCCGAACTCTCCGTGAGCCAGGCGGGATACAATACGGCCGTCGACCTCCTGCGCTGCGGCGTGAGATCGGTCCTCGTGCCTTTCGAGGCCGGCTCAGAGACGGAGCAGCGACTGCGCGCCGAGCGCCTCGCGGCGCTTGGCCTTGCCGAGATATTGTCCGAGACGGAACTCTCGCCGCGGAATCTGGCCGATGCGATCCGGCGCGGACTGGCCCGTCCGCCCTCCCCGGCTCCAGCCATATCCCTGGATGGAGCAACGCAAACCGTCGCCTTGGCCGAAAATCTCGTGTCTTCGGGCCCCGCAATCCACCGGACCATTGACTGGTCGCCTTTGGATCGCGCGCTGGACCGGGCCCGGGATCGGGGCTGCCCCGTCCGTTTCTGGTGGCGCGACGACGATGCTGTAGCCGATACGCCCCGGCTCGACCGGCTGCTCGGCTTGGCCCACCGCTACGACGCGGGAATCGGCCTCGCGGTCATCCCCCAGGGCATCGAAGCCTCGCTAGCGAGACGGCTGTCAGAGGAGCCGAAGGTCTTCACTCTCGTGCATGGCTGGAGCCATGCCGATCATGCGCCTCCCGGCGAGAAGAAGGCGGAGTTCGGCCCTCACCGTCCCCTGGAACTCATGGCGAAGGAGGCGGAACGGGCGCTGTATCTGGCGCGGGAGCGCCTCGGATCGAGGCTCCTGCCGGTCTTCGTGCCCCCCTGGAACCGGATCTCCCGGGATCTGGTCCCCCACCTGCCGCGCTTGGGATTCACGGGGCTGTCCACGTTTACGGATCGGAAGACCGCCCAGCCTGTCCCGGGCCTCGTCCAGGTCAACACCCATGTGGATCCCATCGACTGGCACGGGACGAGGAGCCTCGCGGACCCGGCTGCGATCGTGGCTGCCCTCGCGGGAGCTGTCGAACGGCGCGTGGCCGGGGATGCGGATCCTGAGGAACCCATCGGGTTTTTGACCCATCATCTCGTTCATGACGACGTCATCTGGGCGTTATGCGAAAGGGTTATCGCCCGCCTTGCCGCACAGGGCATAGTTTTTTTGTGTCCCGATGCATGTTTCGACTTGGAAACAAGATCACAATTGAGATCAAATGGGGACTGATGCGTTATGCTCATAGTTCCTGGGAGGAGCATATGGAAGCGCCACTCCTGTCGGTTCACGGGCTGACAGTTGACTTCAACACCGATGCCGGAAACTTCCGTGCCGTCGATGGGCTGACATTCGACATTCCCAAGGGGAAGACAGTGGCCCTCGTCGGCGAGTCCGGATCCGGCAAATCGGTGACGGCGCAGGCCATCCTCCAGATCCTGTCGAAGCAGGCCCGCATCACCGGCGGCTCCATCGTGTTCAACGATCCCGCAACCGGCGGCTCCATCGACATCGCCGCTCTGCAGCCCGAGAGCGATGACATGCATGCGCTGCGGGGCGGGCGCATCGCCATGATCTTTCAGGAGCCGATGACGTCCCTGTCGCCGCTTCACACCATCGGCGACCAGATCTCCGAAGCGTTGATGATCCACTCGGCTGCGGATCAGGCCAAGGCGAACCAACGGACCATGGAGGTGCTGGCCCGGGTCGGTTTCCCCGATCCGAAGCGAGCCCTGAAGACCTACCCGTTCGAGCTCTCCGGGGGCCTCCGCCAGCGCGCCATGATCGCCATGGCGCTCATCACGCGCCCGGCCCTCCTGATCGCCGACGAGCCGACGACGGCGCTCGACGTGACAACCCAGGCGCAGATCCTGGACCTCATCAAGGAGCTTCAGGGCGAGACCGGCATGTCGGTGCTCCTCATCACGCACGACCTCGGCGTCGTCGCCAACGTGGCCGACGAGGTCGTGGTGATGTATCGCGGCAGGGTCATGGAGGCCGGCTCCCGGGAGAACATCTTCCGCAACGCGCAGCACCCCTATCTTCAGGCGCTCATGCGCGCCGTCCCGCGCTTTGCCATGGCGGAGAATGAGCGCCTGAGGCCGATCCGCGAAGTGACGAGCGCGACGCTCGCGTCGGCCAATGCACCGGAGCGGCTCCAGCCGAAGGGCCCCATCCTGAAGGCCGAGCATCTCACCAAATGCTTCACGCTCAGGTCGGGCTGGTTCTCCGGCAAAACCCAGGAGATCCGCGCCGTCAGCGAGGTCGATCTGTCCCTTCCTGTCGGCAAGACCCTGGGGCTCGTGGGCGAATCCGGTTGCGGCAAGACCACCGTGTCCAAGATGATCATGCGCGCACTCAAAGCCAATTCGGGACGAGTGCTCTTCGACGACGGCACGGGGCCGAAGGACGTGCACAAGCTGGAAGGCGATGCGCTGACCGCCTATCGCCGCTCCGTGCAGTTCATCTTCCAGGACCCGTTCTCGTCCCTCAACCCGCGCATGACGGTTTACGAGCTTCTGACCGAGCCTCTGCGCATCCACGACATCGGCACGTCCGATGAGCGCTATGCACGGGTGAAGCAGCTTCTCGACATGGTGGGGCTCGATCAGCGCGTGCTCAGGCGTTATCCGCACTCCTTCTCCGGCGGCCAGCGCCAGCGCCTCGGCATCGCGCGGGCGCTCGCACTCGAGCCGCGCGTTCTGCTCTGCGACGAGCCGGTTTCCGCGCTCGACGTCTCCGTGCAGGCTCAGGTCCTCAACCTGCTCAAGGACCTGCAATCGGCTCTCGGCCTGTCCTATCTTTTCGTCTCCCACAACCTCGCGGTCGTGGACTACATCGCCGATACCATCGCGGTCATGTGCCGGGGCTACATCGTCGAGGAGGCGCCGAAATCCACTCTCTTCCGCAATCCGGTTCATCCCTATACGCAGGCCTTGCTTGCGGCCGTGCCGGACCCCGACATCGACCGACCCTTGGACTTCGCCAAGCTCCGGAGCGGCCGCTTCTCGCAGCCGTCGGAATGGCCCGAGCCCTTCCGCATCAAGCCCGGCGAATTCGGCGTGATGAAAGAGATCGAACCGGGCCATAAGGTTCGTCTGGGGCACCTGACAGCCCGGGAGGCTGCGTGATGCTGCTCAAAGCCCGAACACAAAAGCTCGCCCTTGCCGTCGCGCTGGGACTGCTGGCGCTGCCTGCCATGGCGCAGGACTTCAAGGACGCGCCGTTCTTCGCCGAGAAGGTGAAGGACAAGAAGCTTCCGCCGCTGGCGGAGCGGCTCCCGAAAACGCCCATCGTGGTCAAATCCACGGGCCAGTACGGCGGCGATATGGTGACCCTGGTGCCGCGGGCGCGCGACATCCGCTACATCTCGACCTTCGCCTATACACGCCTCGTCGGCTACGACCAGGATCTCCAGCTCCAGCCCGATCTCCTGGAGAAATTCGACAACGAGGACGACCGGGTTTTCACGTTCACCCTGCGCGCGGGCCATCGCTGGTCGGACGGCGCGCCCTTCACGGCGGAGGATTTCCGCTATTACTGGGAGGACGTGGCTCAGAACCAGGATCTCTCACCGGCGGGGCCGCCGGAGTTCATGATGGTGGACGGCAAGCCCCCGCGCTTCGAGGTCCTCGACGAACGGACGGTGCGATACACGTGGGACAAGCCCAACCCGCGCTTTCTGCCCCAACTGGCCGGGCCACTCGATCCGGGAATCTACCGGGCTTCCGCTTATCTCAAGCAATTCCACGCCAAATATGCCGACAAGGCCGCTCTTGAAGAAAAGGCGAAGCAGCAGAAGCTGAAATCCTGGGCCGCCCTGCACAATCGCATGGACGACATGAAGGAGCAGACCAACCCGGCCCTGCCCACCCTCATGCCCTGGCGCGTGATGAATGCGGCTCCGGCGAACCGCTTCATCTTCGAGCGCAATCCCTATTACCACCGCGTCGACGGCCAGGGATTGCAGCTGCCCTACGTCGACCGCCTCATCATGGACGTCTCGGCTCCCGGCCTCTTCGCCGCCAAGGCCAATGCGGGAGAGGTCGACCTCCTGTTCCGAGGCCTCTCCATGAGCGACATCCCGGTCCTGAAGGAGGGCGAGAAGGCGAAGGGCTACAAGACACTGCTCTGGCCCTATGCCCGAGGCACCGAGCTTGCACTCTATCCCAATCTGAACACGGCGGATCCGGTCTGGCGCCAGCTGAATCGGGACGTCCGCTTCCGTCGCGCCCTGTCGCTCGGCATCGATCGCAAGACGCTGAACAACGCGCTGCTCTTCGGTCTCGGCACCGAGGGCAACAACACCATCGTGGCGGAAAGCCCACTCTTCAAGGAGGAGCTGCGCACGATGAATGCCGGGTACGATCCGGCGGAAGCCTCGCGCCTTCTCGACGAGATCGGGCTGACGAAACGCAACGGCGCCGGCATCCGCCTGCTTCCCGACGGGCGCGAGCTGGAAATCATCGTCGAAACCGACGGCGAGAGCAGCCTCGTGGTCGACGGCCTGACCCTGATCGGCGAGTTCTGGCGCGAGATCGGCGTGAGGCTCTTCGTGAAACCACAGGACCGCACGGTTCTGCGCAACCGGTCCTATGCCGGGCTGACCGTGATGGTGGCGGCTCCCGGCCTCGACAACGCGATTCCAACCGCCATCATGCCGCCGACCGAACTCGCCCCCATGCGTCAGGACAATTACTCTTGGCCGAAATGGGGCCAGCACGTGGAGACCAAAGGCAAGAACGGCGAACAGGTGGACATCCCCGAAGCCCGGCGCCTCCTCGATCTCTATACGACCTGGATGAGCACCGGGAACCGGCAGGTGCAACGGGACGCCTGGAGCGAGATGCTGCGCAACCATGCGGAGAACCAATGGGCCATCGGCACGATCTCCGGCGCATTGCAGCCCATCGTCGTCCGCAACGGCTTGCAGGGACTGCCTGCCAAAGAACTCTACAGCTGGGAGCCGACGGCCTTGCTGGGCATCTATCGCCTGGATGAAATCCACTGGAACAAAGCCGCCGGCAAAGAGGCCCGTCGATGATCCGTTTCCTGTTACGTCGCTTCGTCACCATGGCGGTGACCCTGCTGATCATTTCGGCCTTGGTCTTCTTCATCATCAAGCTGCCGCCGGGCGACTTTCTGACCAACCAGATCGCCGAACTCAGGGCGCAGGGCGAATCCGCCTCCATCGCGAAAGCCGAATTCCTCATCAAGCAATACGGGCTCGACAAGCCCGCCTGGCAGCAATACCTGGTCTGGATCGGCGTCATGCCTGGACCGAACGGCTTTTCGGGCCTGCTGCAGGGTGATTGGGGCTGGTCCTTCGAGTACGACAAGCCGGTGGTGGAGGTGATCGGCGACGCCCTGTGGCTGACGCTTCTCGTCAATCTCGCCGTGGTGATCTTCATCCACGTGGTGTCGATCCCGATCGCGATCTATTCGGCGACGCGGCAATATTCCGTCGGCGATTACCTTGCCACCTTCATCGGCTATATCGGGCTTGCGACCCCAAGCTTCCTGCTCGCGCTGATCCTGCTCTATTACATGAACCGCTGGTTCGGCATTTCCATCGGGGGACTCTACGACCCGGAATATGCGGGCGAGCCCTGGACCTGGGCCAAGACGCAGTCGCTTCTCTCGCATCTCGTGGTGCCGACAATCGTGATCGGTCTCGGTGGCACTGCGGCCATGATCAGGCGCATGCGTGCCAACCTGCTCGACGAGCTCGGCAAGCAGTATTACGTGACCGCAAAGGCGAAGGGTCTCGAGCCGACCAGGGCCCTGCTGAAATATCCCTTCCGCATGTCGCTCAACCCGTTCATCGCCGATGTCGGCAATCTGCTGCCGCATCTGGTCTCCGGGTCGGTTCTCGTATCCCTGGTCCTGAGCCTGCCGACCGTCGGCCCGATCCTGCTGAGCGCTCTGAAGAGTCAGGATCAGTTCCTCGCGGGCTTCATCCTCATGTTCGTCGCGGTGCTGACGGTGGTCGGCATGCTGATTTCCGATCTTCTGCTGGCTTGGCTCGATCCGCGGATCCGGATGGGAGGCGCACGATGAACACGGCTCTCTCCTCCAAGCGCCATTACGTCGATCCGAGACCCTTCGATCCTGGCAAGACCGAACCGGTCGGCGCTGAAAGCGAGAGCTTCTATCGCGCCTCCTCCTGGCAGCTGATGTGGTGGAAGTTCCGCCGACACAAGGTGGCCGTGGCGGCAGCCTTCGTGCTGCTCGCCTTCTACCTTCTCGTCCCCTTCGTCGAGGTCGTCGCACCCTACAACCAGACGAAGCGCCATGGCGACTTCCTCTATGCGCCACCGCAGGCCGTCCATTTGATGCATGAAGGACGATTTGTCGGGCCTCATACCTATCGCTATTCCTACAGCTTCGACCTGGAGAGCTTCCGGCGCGTCTACACGCCGGATAAATCGAAGCCGCAGCCCATTCGCTTCCTCTGCCGGGGCGATACCTACCAGTTCTGGGGCGTGTGGGAGATGAACTTCCATCTGGTTTGCCCTCCGGAAGACGGCACGATGTTCCTGCTCGGTACCGATCGGCTCGGGCGCGACCTGCTCTCGCGCATCATCTACGGAGCGCGGATCTCGCTCACCATCGGCATCGTCGGCATCGCCGTGTCGTTCGCGCTCGGCCTCTTCTTCGGAGGCCTTGCCGGCTATCTCGGCGGCTGGGTCGACCATGTGATCCAGCGCATGATCGAGATTCTGCGCTCGCTGCCGGAACTGCCCCTCTGGCTCGCGCTGTCCGCCGCCCTGCCGGCGAACTGGAGCCCGATCCTGGTGTTCTTCGGCATCACCATCATCCTTGGCCTGCTCGATTGGCCGGGGCTGGCGCGCGCCGTGCGCTCCAAGCTGCTGTCGCTGCGCGAGGAAGATTTCGTGAAGGCGGCGGAACTGATGGGCGCCTCCAAGCAGCGCATCATCGCGCGCCATCTCATCCCGAACTTCATGAGCCACCTGATCGCCTCGGCGACGCTCTCGATTCCGTCCATGATCCTCGGCGAGACTGCTCTCTCCTTCTTGGGGTTAGGCCTGCGCCCGCCGGTGACGAGTTGGGGCGTGCTGCTCAACGAGGCGCAGAACCTCGCGGCCGTGCAGCTCCACCCCTGGCTGCTCTTCCCGATGGTCCCGGTGGTGATCGTCGTGCTCGCATTCAACTTCATGGGCGACGGGCTCAGGGATGCGGCGGATCCTTACCATTAGGCAGAGCATTTTTCGGCGAAGTGGATCCGGTTCGCCGTGAAAAAATGCGGTGCTACAAAGAGAAGACGTGTTGTCCTTCACCTGACGGAATGCGAGACATCCTGCTTTGAGAGCAATGGCAGAGGTGTTTCGTGGCCGATTACCGGATTGATGCTTCCCCGGAGACCATCCACTGGGGCTATTTCGACGCGAACCTGAAGCCGCTGCTGACGGTCGATTCCGGCGACACGGTCACGATCTCGACCGTGTCGGGCGGTCCCGAGGCGATGCCGAAGGGGCCCTTCGTGATCCCGCAGGCGCTGACGGACATCCATGCGGCACATAAGCCGAAACTGCCGGGCCACATCTGCACCGGCCCGGTAGCCATCCGGGGCGCCAGGGCCGGTCAGGTTCTCGAAGTTCGCATCAGGGACATCGCGCTGCATTACGACTGGGGCTTCACCTATTCGGCCCCGCAGAAAGGCGCCCTGCCCGACGATTTCGACGAGATGCACTTCATGACCATTCCGCTCGACCGCGAGCGGATGACCGGCCGATTGCCATGGGGTTTGGAGCTCCCGTTGAAGCCGTTCTTCGGCGTGATGGCCGTCGCGCCGCCCGCCGCGTGGGGCAGCGTGAACACCCTGCCGCCGCGCCGCAACGGCGGCAATCTCGACAACAAGGAACTGGTGGCCGGCACAACCCTCTACCTGCCGATCCATCACGACGGCGCCCTGTTCTCGGTCGGCGACGGACACGGCGTCCAGGGCGACGGCGAGGTCTGCGTCACGGCCATCGAGACAGGCCTGATCGGCACCTTCGAGCTGCACCTGCGCGAGGACATGCATCTCACGTGGCCCATGGCCGAGACCCCGACGCATGTCATGACCATGGCGTTCGATCCAGATCTCGACGATTGCGTCGTCATCGCGCTGCGCGCCATGATCGACCTGATCGTCGCCCGCACCGGCATCACCAAGGCGGAGGCCTATGCCCTGTGCAGCCTGGCGGCCGATTTGCGCATCACGCAGGTGGTCAACGGCAATAAGGGCGTCCACGTGATGCTGGACAAAAGCCTGCTGCAGAAGGCCCAGCGTTAAACAGCATCGTCCGGCGGCGGCTCGTCTCCGAAGACGGAGCGGCCGCCGTAGGAATGCGACTTGGTTCGCTCGTGCCGGATATGCTCCTCGACTGTGGGGCCCGTGGCATGACGTTCGAGCTGGCGCGCTTGATCGTCGAGACGCTTGAGGGCGAAGAGCTCTTCCTGCTGCCCGAGCTTCGCCTTCTGGACGGCCGATTTCAGCACGCGGATCGTCTCGTCGTAGACCCGCACGGGCACCGGATAGGGATGCCGGTCCTTGCCGCCATGGGCGAAGGAAAAGCGAGCCGGATCACTGAAGCGGCAGGGCGTGCCATGCACGACTTCCGCCACCATGGCGAGCGCCTGCACGGTCCGCGGACCGACGCCGGGCGTCATCAGCAGATCCGGGAAATCAGTCGGCCCTCTGTCGGCCGCCGCCGCGAGGGTCCCGTGCAGCCGCCGCAGCACCACGTCCTTTGCGCGAACGTCGTGATGCTCCGGCATCACGAGGTGCGGCAGCAGGGGCTGGGCGCTGACCTTGGGAGCAACGTCCGCCTCGCGCTCTTCGAGCGCCAGGAATTTGCGGGCGATGTTGTCGGGTCCGAGGCTATCCAGGATCGCGATCTGAGCCCTCCGCGAGGCTTCCGCCCGCCGGTCGGTGAGGTTGACGATGGTGCCCTGCCCTTTTCCGTCGATGGCCGTGTGCGGCTCGTCGACGAAGCTCTCCAGATCCTCGGACAGCCAGTGATAGCGGCGGGCCTGCCGGCTTGCGTCGTTCATCCCCTGCTGGACAACGGCCCATTTGCCGTCATCCGTGACGATGAAGCCGTGGAGATAAAGGTCGAAGCCGTCCTGGATCGCCGCGCTGTCGACCTTCGCTACGAGCCGACTAGCATCGGCCAGGGCCGAACCATTGAAGCCGACGCGCTCACCGATGGCGATCAGCTCATGGGGCGTCTGCCGCGAGTGCTTTCCCCGCCCGCCGCAGACATGGATTCCAAGCTCCTTCGACAGGGGAGTCAGCCCGCGCTTCAGGGCCCCGATGACGCTGGTGGTGATCCCGGAGGAGTGCCAGTCCATCCCCATCACGGCCCCGAACGACTGGAACCAGAACGGATGCGCAAGCCGGCGCAGCAGCTCGTCGCGCCCATAGTGATGAACGATGGCCTCGCTCACCACGCCGCCGAGGCGCGTCATCCGGTCGGCCAGCCATTTCGGCACGTGACCGCTATGGAGCGGCAGGTCGGCACTTCCGGCCCGTTTGGCCATCGGGGAATCTCTCCGTAGAGGTTGGATAAAGGCAGCCGATGCTATGCCATAAATTGCTATTTTTTGACGAGCTCAGCGCAGAGCTCTCCTCCCCACAAGGGGGGAGGGAATACTGCCGAGTCTCTAACGAAAAAAGGCGCCCGAAGGCGCCTTCTCCGATCAGTTTACCTTACCGGCGGCGGGGGCTCTTTTCGAGCCAGGCCACCTGGGCACCATCTCCGCGGCGTCCGTCCTGACGACCGGAAGCGGGCTTTCCTTGAGCGGGGCGCTGGCCCTGTGCAGGGCGCTGCCCTTGAGCCGGACGCGGGGCCTGTGCGGGCCTCTGCTGATTTCCGCTCGGTTGTCCGCCCTGCGGCTGGGCGTTGCCGCCCGGCTTGCCGCCGCGACCGCGACGGCGCTTGGGGCCGCGCTCGGCGTTCGGATCGGCATTGCGCGGCTGGCCATGACCCTGATGCCCGCGAGCATGGGGAGCCGGACGACCGCGTTGCGGCTCGCGACGCTCGCCAGCCTCGGAAGCGGCAGGAGCGGCGGGAAGCCCTTCGGGGAGAGGCATGACCGGAACCTTGAGGCGGGTCAGCTTCTCGATATCCTTCAGGTAGGCCTTTTCCTCGTCGTTGCAGAACGAGATCGCGAGACCCGTCGCCCCGGCGCGGGCCGTGCGGCCGATGCGGTGGACGTAGGATTCCGGCACGTTCGGCAGGTCGTAGTTGATGACGTGCGTCACGCCCTCGACGTCGATGCCGCGCGCGGCGATATCCGTCGCCACGAGCACACGGCAGGAGCCGTCACGGAAGCCCGCGAGCGCACGCTCGCGCTGCGGCTGCGACTTGTTGCCGTGAATGGCGGCACCCGCGATGCCGGCCTTGTCGAGGCCGCGCACCACCTTGTCCGCCCCGTGCTTGGTGCGGGTGAAGACGAGGACGCGATCGATGGACGGGTCGCGCAGGAGCGTCTCGAGCAGAACCTGCTTGCGGCCGGTCTGCACGAAGATCACGCTCTGCTCGACACGCTCGGCGGTCGTCGCCACCGGGGTGACGGCCACATGAGCGGGATCGCGCAGGAAAGAATCGGCCAGCGTCGAGATCGTCTTCGGCATGGTGGCCGAGAAGAACAGGCTCTGGCGGTCCTTCGGCAGCAGGGTCACGATGCGCTTCAACGCATGGATGAAGCCGAGGTCGAGCATCTGGTCGGCCTCGTCGAGAACGAGGATCTCGATGTCGCGCAGGCTCAGGGCCCTGCGGTCCACGAGGTCGATCAGGCGGCCGGGCGTGGCGACGAGAATGTCGACGCCCCCTGCAAGCGCCTTCTCCTGGCGGGAGATGGTGACGCCGCCGAACACCACTTCGGTGGAAAGGCGCAGGTTACGGCCGTAAGCCTTGAAGCTGTCGGCGATCTGGCCGGACAGCTCACGGGTCGGGCTGAGCACGAGGACGCGCGGGCTTTTCGGCTTGCGCGGCTTCGGGCTCGCGTTCAGGCGGTGCAGGATCGGCAGCGCGAAGGCGGCCGTCTTGCCGGTGCCGGTCTGGGCGATGCCGCAGACGTCGCGGCCTTCCAGGGCATAGGGAATGGTCTGGGCCTGGATCGGCGTGGGCTTCTCGTAGCCTTCAGCAGACAGGGCCTTCAGGATCGGCTGGGCCAATCCGAAATCGGTGAAGAGTGTCAAAGTCTTATGATCTTTCGAACGGATGCGGTGAGCCGCAAAGCAGGTTCGGCTAAAAGCAAAGGCGCTTCAGGGCTCTTGAGGCGAGAGCCCGCGTGATGGGGCCGTCGTATGATTGAGCGATTGAAGAAGGGGACCGGGGTCTTCGCCGTTTCGCGAATATCCGTCACGCAGTCCCGCTCAAGCGTTCCGGTTGCCGGACGCCGTCGCCTGCTGTGCATATGGAGGCTAAAGGCCTGTTCGTCAACCTCGGGGGCTGACATCAGCGCCTTAACGGGCATAAGAATAGATCCATGTCTACCCCCGCCCGCATGCCCTGGGCCTTTGTTTCCGCTCTCTCGCTGAACGTGCTGATCTCCTACGGCACGATCTTCTATGCCTTCGCCCTGTTCGTCGATCCGATGGGCCGGGAGCTCGGCTGGGGAAAGTCCGAGATGATGGCCGCCTACTCCCTGGCATTGGGAACCTCGGCCTTCTGCGCCGTGCCGGTGGGGCGGCTCATCGACCTTGGCTATGGCCGCGCGGTGATGACGGGCGGCTCGCTTCTCGCCGGGCTCCTCCTGCTGCTCTGGTCATGGGTCGGCAGCTACGCCGCCTTCGTGCTGATCTGGATCGCCATGGGGATCACGATGAGCACGGTGTTCTACGAGCCGGGTTTCGCCGTCCTGACCCGCAGGCTCGGCTTCATGGCCCGCCGGGGGATTACCTTCATGACCCTGGTGGGAGGCTTCGCCAGTACGGTCTTCATTCCCCTCACCCATGTGCTTATCGAGCATCTGGGCTGGCGGAGCGCCCTGCTGGTTCTGGCCGGCTTCAACATCTTCGTCTGCGCGGCCCTGCACGCGCTGATGATCCCGAGCGCCCCGCCCAGGACGCCGCGTCATGCCGATGCCGGAACGGGCCATCCTGCTCCCGCGAATGCCCGGTGGGTTCTTGGACGGGCGTCCTTCTGGTGCTTCGTCGCCTCGTCCGTTTTGCAGGGGATCATCGCGGCGGGATTGCCCATCCACCTGATCCCGCTTCTGGTCGAAAAGGGCTTCACCCTGGAGATGGCGGTCGCCGCCTTCTCCCTCATCGGGCCGGCCCAGGTTGTAGGCCGGTTCGGCATGGCCTTCGGCGAGCGTGCCTTCGGCATGAAGGGCCTCGGGATCATCGTTCTGGGCTTGGGACTCCTCGCCTTTGCCCTGCTGCCCTTCACGCCGGCAGGCTTCTGGCTGGTGGTGGTCTTCGCCGTGCTGTTCGGGGCCTCGAACGGGATGATGACCATCGTCCGTGCCCTGCTCCCATCTGAGCTGTTCGGCCGCGAGAGCTACGGTACGGTCCAGGGCATGATCGCCATGCCGGTCCGCCTCACCACGGCGGCGGCTCCCTTCATCTTCGGGGCACTCTGGGCCTGGTGGGGCAGTTATGCGGCCGTCATCGCTCTCTGCTTAGGCATGTCGGCCCTCGCGCTCGGCTTCTTCATCCTTGTGCTTGTGTTTCAAAGGGTTCATGAAAAGCCGGAGAATTCACTTGCCTTAGACGGCTAAAGAACTCATGTGCTGAGCTGCAGAATGGCTTGGTTTTGAAGAGAGACGAGTTTCGTGACGACAGTGACTGATCTTCTGATTGTGGGCGGCGGCATCAACGGCGCGGGCATCGCGCGCGACGCGGTGGGCCGGGGCCTCTCGGTCGTGCTCTGCGAGCAGGGCGATCTGGCCGGTTACACCTCCTCCGCCTCGACGAAGCTGATTCATGGCGGCCTGCGATACCTGGAATATTACGAGTTCCGCCTGGTGCGCGAGGCGCTCTTCGAACGCGAGCGCCTGCTCAACTCTGCCCCACACATCATCTGGCCCCTGCGCTTCATCCTGCCCCACGAGAAGGGCATCCGCCCGGCCTGGTTCGTGCGCCTCGGCCTGTTCCTCTACGACCACCTCGCGCCGCGCAAGAAGCTGCCGGGAACCGAGGGGATCAAGCTCACCCGGCACCCCGCCGGCCAAGCCCTGAAGCCAGGCTTCGACACCGCCTTCGTCTATTCCGACTGCTGGGTCGAGGACAGCCGCATGGTGGCTCTCAATGCCATCGACGCCTTCGAGAAGGGAGCCGACATCCGGGTCCGGACGAAGCTCGTCTCCGCCCGCCGCGACGGCGACGCCTGGGTGGCGACCCTCCAGAATGTCACGACGGGCGAAACCCAGGACGTTCGGGCGAAGGTCATCGTCAATGCCGGGGGGCCTTTCGTCGCCGACGTGCTCAACGCCAAGCTCGGGCTCAACACCACGAAGAGTGTGCGCCTGGTGAAAGGCAGCCACATCGTGGTGCCGAAGCTTTTCGACACCAAGGAAGCCTTCATTCTCCAGAACACGGACAAGCGGATCGTCTTCGCGATCCCCTATCAGGAGAAGTTCACCCTGATCGGCACGACCGACATTCCGGTCGAGTCCGTCCCGGACAAGAAGGTCGAGATCAGCCAGGACGAGATCCAATATCTCTGCAACGTCGTGAACCACTTCTTCAAGAAGCAGGTCACGCCGGCCGACGTCGTCTGGACCTATTCCGGCGTGCGCCCGCTCTTCGACGACGGTTCGAGCAATGCTTCCGCAGTGACCCGCGACTACGTGTTCGACCTCGATGCCCCGCAGGGACAGGCGCCGGTCCTGTCGATCTTCGGCGGCAAGATCACCACCTTCCGCAAGCTCGCGGAGCATGCTCTCGAGGAGCTGAAGCCCTTCTTCCCGAACATGAAGCCCGCCTGGACGGAAGACGCGAAAATGCCGGGCGGCGACATGCCGGACGCGGATTTCGACCGCTTCTTCGCCACCGTACGCCAGCGCTGGCCCTTCCTGCCCGAGCACCTCGCCCATCGCCTGGCGCGCGCCTACGGCACGCGAATGGAGGAGCTTCTCGGCTCGGCGAAGTCCATGGCAGATCTCGGCGAGGATTTCGGCGCCGGGCTGACGGGCGCGGAGGTCGATTACCTGGTGCGCCGCGAATGGGCGCGCACCGCCGAGGACATCCTCTGGCGCCGCTCGAAGCTCGGGCTGCATGTGCCGGTTGACGCTGCGGCCAGGATCGATGCCTATTTGGCCAAGAAGAACGCCGCGTCCGTCGCAGCGCAATGACATCGGGGAAGGACATGGCTCAGTACGTCGGCGCCATCGACCAGGGCACGACCAGTTCGCGCTTCATCGTGTTCGACAAGGCCGGAGCGATCGTCTCGCTCAGTCAGAAGGAACATGAGCAGATCTATCCCAAGCCCGGCTATGTGGAGCACGATCCGCTCGAGATCTGGCGGAACACGCAGGAGGTGATCCGGCAGGCCCTGGAGAAGAAGGGCTTAAAACCGCAGGATCTCGCGGCCATCGGCATTACCAACCAGCGGGAAACCACGCTGATCTGGGACCGCCGCACGGGTAAGCCCCTCCACAATGCCCTCGTCTGGCAGGACACCCGCGTTGATTCCATCGTCGAGGAGTTCGCTCAGGACGGTGGCCACGATCGCCTGCGCGACAAGACCGGCCTTCCGCTGGCGAGCTACTTCTCCGGACTGAAGCTGCGCTGGCTGCTCGATAACGTGCCCGGCGCCCGGGACAAGGCGGCGGCCGGCGACGTGCTCTTCGGCAACATCGACACGTGGCTGGTCTGGAACCTGACGGGCGGCGTCAACGGAGGCAGCCACATCACCGATGTGACCAATGCCAGCCGCACGCAGCTCATGAACCTCAAGAGCCTCGATTGGGACGAGGAGATCCTGAGGCTTTTCGACATTCCGAAAGCCTGTCTGCCGCAGATCCGCTCGTCGAGTGAGGTTTACGGTCAGGCGACCGATGGCCTCGCGGGCGTTCCCATCGCGGGCATTCTGGGCGACCAGCAGGCGGCCCTCGTGGGGCAGGCCTGCTTCCGGCAGGGCGAAGCCAAGAATACCTACGGCACCGGCTGCTTCATGCTCATGAACACCGGCGAGACCCCCTACACTTCGAAATGCGGCCTGCTCACCACCGTGGGCTACCGCTTCGGCCAGGGAAAGACAGTCTATGCCCTTGAAGGCTCCATCGCGATCGCGGGCGCCCTCGTACAATGGCTACGCGACAATTTGGGACTGATCCGGGACAGCACCGAGATCGAGACCCTGGCCCGTGGAGTCGAGGACAATGGCGGCGTGACGATCGTTCCGGCCTTCTCGGGCCTCTACGCGCCGCACTGGAACTCCCATGCCCGCGGCTTGATCGGCGGCCTGACGCGCTTCGCCAACAAGGGCCACATCGCCCGCGCGGCGCTCGAGGCCACCGCCTTCCAGACCCGCGAGGTGCTGGACGCCATGACCAAGGACACGGGCATCGCCGTCAAGGAACTGCGCACGGACGGCGGCATGGTCGTCAACGAACTCCTGATGCAGTTCCAAGCCGATATCCTGAACGTGCCCGTGGTGCGTCCCAAGGTGATCGAGACCACCGCTCTCGGCGCCGCCTACGCGGCAGGCCTAGCCACGGGCTTCTGGAGCGGCACGGACGAACTCGTGCAGAACTGGGCCGTCGACAAGCGCTGGACGCCGAACATGACCCCGCCCCGTCGCGAGCAGCTGAATGCCGTCTGGGACAAGGCCGTCGCCCGCTCCCTCGATTGGGCGGAGTGATCCTGGGGCCGTCCTCACACTACGTCATGGCCGGTCTCGTACCGGCCATCTCCATGAGAAGAGCGCAGCGCTTCAGGTTATCGGGATCACCGGCACGAGGCCGGTGATGACGTAGAGCGGTAAGATCACGATCCTCATCCCATCACGCCGCCGGCAGCGCCGCCCGGATCTTTGCCGCAAAATCCGCCAGGATTTCGGGCTTCTCCATCTGGCCGGAATGAGGCTTCAGAGCCACGCCCTCGAACCGGGGGAGCACATGGAAGTGGATGTGGAAGACCACCTGCCCGCCCGCGCTCTCGTTGAATTGCTGGATCGTCAGGCCATCGGCGGACAGCGCCGTCTTGGCGGCCTTGCCGACGATCTGAACCGCCTTGGCGAGTTCCGCCAGATCGTCCGGCTTCACGTCGAGCAGGTTGCGCGCCTTGGTTTTCGGAATCACCAGGACATGCCCGTCCCCGCGCGGCATCACATCCATGAAGGCCAGGACACGGTCCGTCTCGTAGACCTTATGGCACGGAAGCTCCCCGCGTAGGATCTTCGCGAACACGTTGTTGTCGTCGTAGGTCATCCCGCCCTCTCTTCCTGAGCACCGACTTTTAAGGCGCCTGTCGAAGCGCGCCTGCGACAAGCCTTTTATCGCGGACGTGAAGGATAATCATCTCTCGAAGACGGAGCGTTTCCTTCCTTCGAAATCCTCGGCAGATTTCATTGAGGATCAACTACATACCTTTTGTGACCAATATATTCGCAAATAGAGCATGCCCCGAAGGCGGGTATCAAGGTAAGTACCTTCTCGGTTCTTATTCCCATGAACAAGTTGTTGCCACGTTTAGATCGCAGGAATTGCCAAGTCTAAGCCTAACAATTCATGACAGCTGAATATTTTCTGAAAATTTTTGCAAAGGTTGGCCCTGACCAACCGGAACCATCGAATCCCCTTGCGGTTGAAGAAGCACGGACACCATTGATAAGGAGGCATAAATGGCAGGTGGTTCGACCTCGAAGCGTGGCTTCGCGTCGATGGATTCTGACCGGCAGCGCGAAATCGCAAGTAAAGGCGGCAAGAGCGTTCCCGCCGAGAAGCGTTCCTTTTCCCAGGATCGCGAACTCGCTTCGGAAGCGGGCCGCAAGGGCGGTCAGGCCTCGGGCAATACCCGCGGCAATCAGGAATAAATTATTTCTGATAGACATCAGTTTAGGGGCCGCTTGACGGCCCCTTTACTTTTGAGTTCTCCAGCGGAGATCGTGCGCCCTCACCCGGACAGGGTTGTTTTCATAGGTTTGCGCTCCGACAGGGACAAGGCCGTTGCGCTCAGCATGATCCCCATGCCCGCGGCTTCAGCCCAGCCGAAGGGCTCGGCGGCATAGGCGACGCCGACCGCAACGGCGATGACCGGGCTGACGAAGGCATAAAGCCCCGCCCGGAAGGCGCCCCAGTCGCGCACGAGGCCAAGGTAGATCCAGAATGCGATCAGCGATCCTCCCAGCACGAGGGTCGTCAAGCCGAAGACGGCCTTCGCCTCCTTAAGCGCCGCGAAATGGGCCGGATCATAGCCTTCGATGATCAGGGAAACAGGCACAAGAGCCATACCGCCGATCAGGCTTTGCCAGAAAGCGAGCACAAGGGGCGGCATGGCCAGGGTCAACGGCCGGCTGATGACCGAGCCCCAGGCATAGGAAACGGTCCCGATGGCCACCGCGACCAGTCCGAGAACGGACGCGGCGCCGTCTTGAGCCGCACCCGTGCGGCCGGAGAACAGGAGGACGAGGCCCAGGATCCCAAGCCCTATCGCGGCCACCCGACGCGCCGTAATCCGCTCCTGACCGTAGAGCCGCCCGATGATCACCAGGAAGATGGGCATCAATGACAGATTGACGATGGCCGACAGGCCGCTGGGCGCTCGCGCGACGCCCCAGAACAGAAAGCTGTAGCACCCTGTCGTGATCAGAAGAGAGGCGGCGAGGATCCCGCCGAAATGGCTGGAGCGCAGCGGCAGACCTTGTGCCATCGCGACCGCGAGGAAGCACGGTGCGGCCAGCAGAAATCGCATTGCGGCGAGAAAGATCGGAGGGACGACCTCGGAGGCCACCTTCATGGGCAGCCACGTCAGCCCCCAGATGAGTGCCATCAGGGCGAAAGCTGCGATGCGTCTCACGCTGGAAGCCCGACGACGGTCATTCGTATCTCTGGAGTATGGGTGACAGCTCCCTATCGTGACAGCACGAAGGACCGCTGAACAGCCGGGCACACCATGATTTCACAGGCAGAAGATGCGTTTCACCCCGGTACGACACTAGCGCATCGTGCGGAAAACCGGGTCCACTTTTCCGCCCCGAACGATGCGCTCTTCAAAGAGTGGAGCATCGGGTGAATCCCAAAAGTGCAAGTCCACTTCTGGGTCCGATGCTCTAGTTCCGGAAGCTCAACTCCGCCTTGTCCAGCCTTGCCTCGATGAGCACTTCCTCGGACGGACCATAGCCCATCAAAGCCCTGAATTCGGACAGGCTCGGGCGCTCGAAGACAAGTGTCCCGAGATCCATCTGGCGAACGATTTCTCCGGCCAGGGAGACCATGAAGTCGAGGGATACGACGTCCAGCAAAGCCGCAGCCTCTTGGACAACGTCGGACCGGCCGCTGCGCGACGAACCGATCAACGCCAGCAGGCAATACTCGTCCATGCTCCCGTGTCGGGAGCCGACAGGCCGGTGGCAGAAGGGCCTGCCCCGCTGTCTGGTCAGCGCAAAAGCGAGCAACAAGGCGTCGGACACGATGGCTTTCGCGACCTCAGGCTGAGTAAAGGATACCAGCCCCCGTTCCGGTCCATCAAGAAGAGCCAGATCGTATTGATCCTCAAGACTGCTCAGCGACCGGAACACGTCGATCACCGGCACCATGCTCGGATGGAGCAGGAACGCGACCGATCCGGGGGCTGCGGAAGAGGAGGATGCTTCAACCATCAATTCGAACCTTACATACGCGGACTGCTTGCCGTCGGCATCACGTGGGGTAACGCGGGAACCAGCAGATGCCGCCGCAGCAGCAGCGGGCAGGTCACCTCATCCTGCGAGCACATCGGAATGATGCCGCTGAGCATGGAGGCGACCGACGGCTTGTCCCTCGGAGGGGAACTCGATGTGAGCCGGGAAAACTCGTCCGGCAATTCTTCCTGGCACAGCACCGCGTCCAGCTCATTCGTGGCGGTCATTGTTGTTTCCTCCGCTTGGCGCATCGGATAGGGCACAAAAGTGCAAGCCGACTTTTTGGATCCGATGCCCCGGCGCTTAAAACGGCAACGTGTGCGCCTATTCCCAGTTCCTCGTGCGGCAAGAAGTCCGGCTCATTCCGGACCGCGGAAATCTGAAAATTTTCCGGAACCCGGTCGGTGCTGCCGCGTTCTGAATCCAACTGGTCCGAATGCCCCCTTGGACCGGCACCTTCAAGGCGCAGTTGTTTCAGCTGCGCCTTTTGTTTTGGCGGGCGCCCTGCCCCTCCGCACATGAAAACGGCGCCCGGGTCTCCCCAAGCGCCGCCTGTCGGCAGGAACCGCTTTTCCGCTTATTGCTGCGGAGCCGTCGAGTTACCCGTCGTGCCATTCGTCCCGCTCGCGCCGGTGGTCCCAGTCGTCGAGCGGCTGGCATTGTTGTTGCCCTTCTTGTCGAACGTCGGGGCGGCCTGAAGCTCAGCCTTCGTCATCCGAAGAACGACGCGCTCGGGCTGGTTCTGATCGCTCGAGGACGTGGTAGTGTTGTTCGAGGCGGCGGAACCCGTGCCGGTCGCGGCCGTATTGCCTGTCGCCGTCGAGCCGGTCGTATTCACGTTGTTGCTGCCGTTTTTGCTGCTGTCCAGGGCCTGGGCCTGTTGGGCGCTCATGAACTCGAGCGAGTTGAACGGAACGGCGACGTTCTTCTCGCCGATTCCGAGGAAGCCGCCCACGCCGACGACCGCGGCCATGACCTGACCATTGCGATCCAGGATCACGTCATTCACATCGCCGATGGATTCGTTGTTGGCGCTGACCACACGAGTTCCGATCAGATCAGAGGCCATGATCTGGTTCGATTGCATCTGGGTCATGAACTGACCGGCCGCGGCGCTGTTCTGGCCCATGGTCGTCGAGGACTGCCCCATGGAAGATTGGCCCATGGTGGACGAGCCGGACGAACCCGGCTGCATGGCCGGCGAGCCGCTGCCGGTGGTACCGGAACCCGTAGCAGTCGGCCGGTCGGTCGGAGCGGACGGGGACGTCGAGGTTTGCGCGAGAGCGGGTGCAGCCGCGACAGCCGTCACGACAAGGCAAGCTGCCATATGCTTCTTCAGCATTGCATTATTCTCCTGAAGTTTCCTTGAAAATCGCGTTGTGCACCGAGGTGCGCCAGGATGTAACGCACGGCAATAGCGACCGTTCCCAATATTGAGGCCGATCAAAGGAATGTTATCGGAACATCTATTTTCAAATGAACAAAATGAATACGCATTCAGTTTCGAGAGAAGACCTATTCAACACTGTTCATTGCGAGATGAACCGCAATCAAGACGCCGATCTAGCCAACCCCATTCAGGAAAGATTTGTTCCAGCAATAATGAGGGCCGGCAGAGATTTTGGGCGCGCTCCCAGCTGCCGCGTCATTCAGAGAGGAGACTCTTGAACAGGAGTTAGCAACCGCCGAGCATCTTCAAAGCCGTGCAGGAAGGCCTACGCACCGGGGCTAACGACGGCCCAGGCCTGTTAGGACAGCGATTGTTCGAGCAGCGCCAGGCAGAGGCTCGGCATCCGATTGGCGCTGGCCTTGGCGAGAGGACTGACATCGCCCAGGCAGCCGACAGGATTGCGACTCTTGGGCTTCTGCTCCTGCGGCGTGTCGTTGCCCTCCTGACGGCGGGCCGGATGCTGCGCCACGGAGCCCCGCGCCTCGTCCTTCAAGGTGACGACCGGGAGCTCCGTATCGCGGGCGAAGGTCGTGATCCCCGTTCGAGGATCCGACCTGTAGAGCACCTTTCCATCATGATCCCGAAGGATCACGGCCGCATTGGACACGCCGACGAGTTCCACAATCGAAACGCTGGTCGGCTGGCTTGCCGGAACTGGTGCGGCGATCCGATCGCCCTTCGCGAGAACGCCCCCCGTGAGAGCCAAGGCCTCTGATTGAACCAGAGGCGACATGTTGAAGGACGCGGGGGCAAAACTTCCAGCCACGAAGAAAGCCCCAGCCAATCCGACCAAAGCTACAGGTGTGCGGAACATCCCTCTCTCCTGCTATCCCAGCTCAACAATTCGGAAAAACAACGCGACCATATCTTTGATGTTCCTGTCACCTTCCCTAGGACTGAAGAATAAAAAGGAGAGAAAAAAGCCGGGAACCTTTGTTTTCGATGGGGCGTTCTTAAAGCACCGGCCTCCTGGTCCTCCCCGCATTCCCCTTGTGCATTGGCCGGCACCTTAGACGGGCTTTTGAGCCCGTCTTTTTTTGCGCCCAATACATCGATCATAAAGAAAAGCCCGGCCATAGGCCGGGCTATTACTTGGTAATCCAATGAACCTTGGGATTAAGCCGTTGCTGCGCGAGCCTCGCGGCGGCGGGCGCTCTGCTGGAAGAACAGGGCCTGGCTGATCACGGCGGAGACGTTCGCTGGCTGGAACGGCTTGGCGATCAGGAAGGCCGGTTCGGGCCGCTCGCCGGTCAGGAAGCGCTCGGGATAGGCCGTGATGAAGATCACCGGAACCTCGAAGGCCTTCAGGAGATCGTTGACCGCGTCGAGGCCGGAGCTGCCGTCCGCCAGCTGGATATCCGCCAGAATGAGGCCCGGCTGCTTGGCGGAGGCTAGCTTGACGGCCTCGGTCCGCGTGCGGGCGACACCCGTCACGTTGTGGCCGAGACCTTCGACCAACGCCTCGAGATCCATGGCGATGAGCGGCTCGTCTTCGATGATGAGAATGTCCGTGGCCATGTCGGCCGCCAGCTCGCGGCCCGCCTCGTCGACGAGATCACGAACGGTCTTGGTATCCACATCAAGGATCTGGCCAACCTCTTCCTCTCCGAAGCCTTCAAGGCACGACAGGAGGAAGGCCTGACGGGGAAGCGGGGTGATCTGCCCAAGGCGGACTTCCGCCGGCAGGTCACGCTGGATCTGCTCGCTGCGTCCGTTGACCGACAGGGAATTCCAGATTCGCGTGAAGACCTGGAAAAGCTCCACCTTCACATTCCCCGAAGGACCGATGGTCTCCGGTTCGCTGACGAGGGTTTCCAGGGTGGCGGCCACATAGGCGTCTCCAGCCATCTGGCTGCCAGTGAGAGCGCGTGCGTAGCGGCGAAGATATGGTAAGTGCTGGACGACAAGCTGCGCTGTCGACATTCGCTTCCCCTTAACTGTGCTTTTGACTCGTTGTACCGACGGTCCATTCAACGTGGCAAAGCTGCAAAAGTTCCATGGATGGAACCGGGTGCAGCAACCAGCGTTATTGCTCGAAAACTAATATATGGATATTGCCAAGGTTGGCCATCCCTCTGAAAGATAGGGGTGGCAAGGGGACGAAGATGACGGTTGATAAGGGGAACAAGCTTGCTCGGACTACCCTGGAGGCGTCCGCGAACGATAAGCTTGCAACCGATCCCAAGCTCGACAGCGGCAGCCAAAAGCGCATCGGCGACCAGCTCCGCGCCATGTACGACGAACTCATGCAGCAGCCCGTTCCTGACCGATTCAAGGACCTGCTGGATCAACTGGACAAGAAGAACGGGGCGAAGAAGGATGGGTCTCAATGACCCCAGAACCGGAACCGCAGTTACGGGAAGCACTTCTCGCGGCGGTTCCCAGCCTTCGCGCCTTCGCCATCTCGCTCTCGGGGCAGGTCGACAGAGCGGACGACCTCGTTCAGGACACGCTCCTCAGGGCCCTGGCCAATCTGCACAGGTTCGAGCCGGGAACGAACCTGAATGCTTGGCTCTTCACGATCCTGCGTAACCTCTTCCATTCCGAATACCGCAAGCGGCGCCGCGAAGTGGAGGATCCGGACGGATCCTATGCGGGACGCCTGAAGGTGCAGCCCGAACAGGGCTCCCATCTGGATTTCGAGGACTTCCGCAGCGCGCTCGCCAAGCTTCCATCCGATCAGCGGGAAGCCCTGCTCCTCGTCGGCGCTTCCGGCTTTTCCTATGAGGAAGCCGCGAACATCTGCGGCTGCGCCGTCGGCACCATCAAAAGCCGCGTGAACCGCGCCCGTTTTCGTCTCGCCTCCCTGCTGAACGTCGAGGACATCGAGGATCTGGGTCCCGACAGCATGACGCGCGCCGCCCTGCAGGGCTGACCAGCCCCCACCCACCAATCCTCACATCAATGGCACCAACGGAAACGCCGCCCTTTCGAGGCGGCGTTCACGATCTCGCATGCCGTGCCGGCCTTACATGGGGCTTCGCCCGCGCAGCAGGCCGATGACGGCCGAGATGGCGAAGAGGACGATCGCAACGAAGAAGATCAGCTTCGCGATCTCGACGGCCGTGCCGGCGATGCCGCCGAAGCCGAACAGAGCTGCGACCAGAGCGATAATCAGGAAAGTGACTGCCCAACCGAGCATGGTGTTACCTCTCTAAATGGTGATCGACTTAAAGCCGATGATGTTCAAACAACGCCAAGCGCGACTGTAGGGTTCCACGCCCGAGAAATGATCCACTGCGTTCATGGATCATTCAAAAGTAATCTTGCAGGCTTTTATTCGCATGGAACTCGCCTTACGCCCATACGTTTTCCAGATCACTTGGGAGAGATGGTCAATGACTCGTTCAGTTGCCCTTCGTGCATTTTGTATCTTTGCCGTTGCTACTATCCTTGCAGCGATTACTGGAGCGGCTTCTCAGGTCGTAATCGCAGAAGTACTTTTCCTGATCGCCGGTTCGCTTTCAGCCCTCATGCTTTTTGTCGCATGCACCGCACCTGCGCCCAGCCTTGTGCCGGTTCGTGTGCGCCGTAGACGCTGATCGACCTCAATCACAGTCAGAAAAAGGGCGGCTCCGCGAGCCGCCCTTTTTCGTGTCATGCCTCGGTCGGATCGCCGCCGTTCGGATGCAGGACCGTGCCCGTGATGTAGGAGGAATCCTCACACGCCAGGAACAGATAGGACGGCGCCACCTCGTTGGGTTGCCCCGGGCGCTTCATCGGCGTGTTGGCCCCGAACTGCTTCACCTTCTCGACCGGGAAGGTCGATGGAATGAGCGGCGTCCAGATCGGTCCCGGCGCGACGCCGTTGACGCGGATGCCTTCACTCGCGAGCTTTTGCGCCAAAGAGCGCGTGAAGGCCACGATGGCTCCTTTGGTGGCGCTGTAATCGAGAAGCTCCGAGCTGCCGCGATAGGCCGTGACCGACGTGGTGTTGATGATCGCCGAGCCCTTCTTGAGGTGCGGCATGGCGGCCTGCACCATGTAGAAATATCCGAAGATGTTGGTGCGGAAGGTGCGGTCGATCTGTTCGGGCGTGATCTCGGCGATGTCCTTCTTCGGATGCTGCTCGGCGGCGTTGTTGACGAGTACGTCGAGCTTTCCGAAATGCTGGACGACCTGATCGACGGCGGAGCGGCAGATATTCGGATCACCGACGTCGCCGGCAATGGTCAGGCAGGAGCGCCCTTCCCGCTCGATGAGGCGCTTCGTCTCCTGCGCATCCTCGCCCTCGTTCAGATACAGGATGGCCACGTCGGCGCCTTCGCGGGCGAAGAGAACGGCGGTGGCCCGCCCAATGCCGCTGTCGCCTCCGGTGACGAGCGCGACCTTCCCTTTCAACCGTCCGCTGCCGGGATAACGGGGCTCGTAATCGGGCCGAGGATTCATCTCGGTCTCGTGACCTGGCTGCTTGTCCTGGACCTGAGGGGGCATCGTCTGCTGCTGTTCGGAGCTCATGGCATCATTCCGTGCAAGATCGGTGGGAAAGGGATGCGAAACTCCGCACGGCCGGGAATCGAGACAGACCATGCACGACGAAGCCCGCGTTGAGGCTCAACGCGGGCTCCAAGAGCGTGTTCCTGAGAAGGCTCGTGCTATTCGGCCGCTTGCGGACGCTCGACGGGTCCGGGCGCCATCCGCAGGATGTGGTAGAGGATGATGGCGCCGAAGGTTGCCGTGCCGATGCCGTCGAGGGTGAAGCCGCCGACATTCAGCTTGAAGTTGCCCGCACCCAGAACCAAGGCGACGGCAACGGTGATGAGATTGCGCGGGTTCGAGAAGTCGACCCGGTTCTCGACCCAGATCCGGCCCGCGGTGGCCGCGATGAGGCCGAACACCACGATGGACAGGCCGCCGAGCACAGGGCCCGGAATGGTGCCGATGAAGGCGCCGAACTTGGGCGAAAGCCCGAGGAGAAGAGCGAAGCCCGCTGCGATGACGAAGACCAGCGTCGAGTAGATGCGGGTCACGGCCATCACGCCCATGTTCTCGGCATAGGTGGTCATGCCCGTCCCGCCGGCGGAGCCGGACAGCATGGTGGCCAAGCCGTCGCCCATGAAGGCGCGACCGAGATAGGGATCGAGGTTGCGGCCCGTCATGGCGCCGATGGCTTTGATGTGCCCGAGGTTCTCCGCCACGAGGATGATCGCCACGGGCGCGATGAGGCTGATGGCGCGGGCGTCGAAGACGGGGCTCTGGAAGGTCGGCAGGCCGAACCAGGCGGCTTGGCCGATCCTGGTGAAATCGATCGGCTGTCCCAGGCCCAGCACGTTGGCGCAGATGTAGTAGATCAGGTAGCCGGCGGCGCCTCCGATCAGGACCGGCAGGCGGCGCATCGTTCCCGGCGCGTACACGGCGACGAACCCGACCGCCACGACGGTGGCAAGCGCGATCCAGCGAGCGAAATCGCTGCCGGCCGCATTGTCCGGGGTGACGCCGGAGGCGCTGTTGATCGCGATGGGAGCGAGCACGAGGCCGATGGCGGCCACGATGGCACCCGTGACCACCGGCGGCATCAGTCGCTCGATCCAGCGATGCCCCGCCATCTGCACCACGAGGCCGATCAGGAAGTAGAGCGCACCGGCCGCGATGATGCCGCCGAGCGCCACGGGGAGGTTCGGGTTAGGGCTCCCGACGCTCGCGCCGGTGGCAACGAGAACGGGACCAATGAAGGCGAAGCTCGACCCGAGATAACTCGGAACCCGGCCGCCCACGACGAAGAAGAAGATCAGCGTCGCCAGACCGGAGAACAGGATCGACACATTGGGATCGAAACCCATCAGGATCGGCGCGAGCACGGTTGCGCCGAACATGGCCACCACATGCTGCAGGCCCACGACGACCATCTGGCCGGTCGGAAGCCGCTCATCCGGCATGATCACGCCTTCGGTCTTCAGGCTCCATCGTGGCAGGAAACTGTCGGTCATGGATAATCCCCCAAGCTATGACTTAGAGCATCGGATGGGGCGAAAACCGGGTCCACTTTTCACTGACGTGGCCCTCCGGATCCGCACGATGCGCTATCGCGGCACCGTAGACCTGCAATCACCGGAATGGCTAGGTGAGATAAGGACTTATTAACTGCCGCGAGAGCCCGGATTCTGGACAAGTGCCCGTTTGGCCGCCACATCATTCCCTTTGGCGACGGATGAGGATGACCATGCGGAAGAACCATGATGTGCCGGCAGGCACGGTGCACAGCCTCTGGCTCGACAGCCAAAGCCTCAGGGACAACCTTCTCGGGGACCCGTCCCGCCGCCGGATCGACGTCTACGTGCCGGCCGGTCATGACGGCCGGGACCTGCCTCTCCTCGTCGATCTCGTCGGCTATACGGCAGGCGGTCCCGCCCATACCAACTGGAAGAATTACGGCGAGAACATGCCCGAGCGCCTCGACCGTCTGATCGGCACGGGCGCGATGCCGCCGGTCGTCGTGGCCTTTCCCGATTGTTTCACGCGCCTGGGCGGCAACCAATACGTGGACAGCGCGGCCATGGGCCCGTGGGAGACCTTCCTCATCCGGGAGATGCTACCGTTCGTCGAGGAGCGTCTCGGGTGCGGCGGAGCCGGGTGCCGAGGCGTATTCGGCAAGAGCTCGGGCGGCTACGGCGCCATGGTCCATGCCCTGCGGCACGGTGGTTCGGTCTGGGCGGCGGCCGCGTCCCATTCCGGTGATGTGGGTTTCGAGTACCTTTACCACCTCGGCGAGTTTGCCGGAGCTCTGCGCCACCTCGCCGGCCATGACATGTCCATCGAGGCGTTCCTGCGCAAGTTCGAGGCCGGTCCCAAGGCCAAAGACAAGGACTGGCATACCCTAATGCTCCTCGCCCAAGCGGCCAGCTTCGATCCGGACCCGAGACAGTTCTACGGTGTCCGCCTGCCGGTGGACCTGCAGACCTGCGAGATCATCAAGGAGCGCTGGGCCAACTGGCTGCGCTGGGACCCCCTACGGATGGTCGATCAGCCCGAGCACCAGCAGAACCTGCGCAACCTGAAGGCCTTCTACATCGATTGTGGCGACATCGATCAATACAACATGGTCTACGGCTCGCGGATCATGCGCCGGAAGCTCGAAGCCGCTGGTATTCCCCACACCTACGAGGAATTCCACGATGACCATTCCTCGGTCGATTACCGCATGGATATCAGCCTGCCGTTGCTGGCCAAGGCGCTGACCTGAGAGGCACCATCACGCCCCGCCCGGCTCGTCCTCGGTCGGCAATTCGCAATGATTGTGGATATGGGCCGCAGCGAGCGCCGCATGGCCCATGCCGACCACGATCTGGTCGAGACCGCGAACGATGTCGCCAGCAGCGTAGAGGCCCTTCACGGTCGTCTGACAATGGCTGTCGACGATAAGGCTGCCGGATGGATCGTGCTCGGCTCCAAGCGAGATGGCGAGGTCCGAGCGGTATTTCAGCCCGAGCGCCGAATAGAGCACGTCGAAGCGATGCTCCTTGCCGCCCATATGGACGGCGGAGATCCGGTCGCCTTCCATGTCGAGGCACTCGACGGGAGTCTCGACGATCTTGACCTGGTGCTCATCGAGCCTCGCTCGTTGCTCCGGGTCAAGCTCCAGGGGCTGCCCCAGCGTGAGCAGGGTCACGTCGCGGGAGTAGGTGCGGGCGATGAAGACCGCCTCCCCTACCCCATGGGCCCCATAGGCGATGACGGCAATCTTGCGGTCCCGCGACTCGTATCCGTCGCAGATCGGGCAATAGCGGACGAGCCCCTGTTGGACTGCGTTGGGCACGTCCGGCAGGTCCGGCTCGATATCCACCGAGCCGGTGGCCAGCACCACGCGCCGGGCGGCGATCTGGCTCATGCCGCCATCATTGTCCTCGACGACCGCAATGAAGCGGTCCGGCTGCTTGCGAAGCCCCGTAACGCGCCCCGGCTGGATCGCGGCCCCATATTGTTCGAGATTGGCGCGGGCCCGGGCCAGGATCTCCTTGCCGGAGATTCCTTCCGCGAAAACCGGAATGTTGTGGCTGGTCGGGATCCAGGCTGCCCGGGGCGTGCCGCCGTCTACTACCAGGAACCGGCGCTTGAACCGGGCCAGGTACAGGGCCGTCGTCAGCCCCGCCGGCCCCCCTCCCACGATCAGGCAATCCAGAATATCCCCGCTCGACCCCATCCCCACACGATCCTCCCGCTGGTTTCACAGGAGGCACAACACCCGAGAGTCGGAAAAGATCGCAATAAGCTCTGCCATGTTGGAATTATACCCGTCCACTGAAGTGCTGACTCGGATTTGCGGTGGTGTGCCTGACGTGATTCACTGGGGAGCGGGGGCGCTGTTGATGGAGATCAGCATGGCCGGGCTCCCGATCCGTCAAGACCACTCGCCAGCCGATCTGCGTACGCGTGCGGCCCGTGAGAAGGATTGTCGGGCCGCGCTGCGGCTCCTGGCGATTGCCAATGCGCTGGAGGGCATGACCCGGGCCGAAGCGGCCCGGCTCACCGGCATGGAGCGCCAAGCCCTGCACGATGCCATCCAGCGCTTCAATGTCGAGGGCCCTGACGGTCTGCACGACCATCCTCGCACTGGCCGCCCGGGACAACTCACTTCGGGTCAGCAGGCTGCGCTTAAGGCCCATATCCTGCGCGGGCCCGAGCCTGAGCGCGATGGGGTGAGCGCCTGGCGCTTGATCGACCTGTGCGAGCATGTCGAGCAAACCTATGGCGTCAGCTATAGCCAGTGGGGCCTCTCCCGCGTGCTCAAGCGCCTCGGCCTCTCGCGTCAGAAGACGCGACCGTCTCATCCCAAGGGCAGTCCCGCCGCGCAGGCGGCGTTCAAAAAAGCAGCTCCCGTCCAAGCTGCAGGCCCTCGCAGCTGAACATCCCGAGCACTCTCTCCAGCTCTGGTGTCAGGACGAAGCGCGCTTTGGCCAGAAGGGTCGGACCACACGGGTTGCCTCTGCCCCACGAAGGACTGATCTACCAGTGGCCGGCGGCGGGTTAGCGCCCGTAAGGCGGGAGAATGCATAGAATGCAAATACGATCTCTCCGGATCTAAACTGAGAAGGCGACAGAACGATCGTCGCTCTCCCTCTAAATGGTAGGTCCAGCTAGACCCAATACCGTTGACTTAAGCTGCCGATGGGGTGTGAAGTGACGAGAGGGAGTGGCTTGCGGAGGGTTCAGTCATGACCCGACCTCCAGCGCGCCTTCCGGACAGCCCACGGATCAGCGATCTCGTCACACTCGGGGTGCTGACGACGACCGTTCCGGCGGCCTTGATTGACGCTGTGCTGGTCGCGACGCAGCGACAGAGCCAGCGGCATCGACAGCTGCCAGCGCCGTTGGTGGTGTACTATGTGATGGCGCTGGCCTTGTATGCACAGGCCTCCTACGGCGAGGTGTTGCGATGCCTGCTGGAGGGGGTGCGGTGGCTCCGCCTGGGCGGGCTCGACGCGCTGGGGGCGACCAAGTCGGCCATCACCCGTGCGCGGATCCGGCTGGGGGTCACGCCCATGCGGGAGCTGTTCCAGCGGGTGGCCCATCCCATTGCGGACCCCGGCACGCCCGGAGCGTGGTACCGTGGTCGCCGGTTGGTCAGTGTGGATGGCACGACCATCGATCTGCCGGATACGCCGGAACTGGAGGCCCAGTTCGGCCGCCCTGCCGCCTCGCGGGGCGCCAGCAGCTTCCCGAAGCTGCGCCTGGTGGGGCTGATTGAAACCGGCACCCATGCCATGTTCGCCGTGGCGGTTGGCCGCTACGACACCAGCGAGGTCCGCTTGACGCCGCGCGTGTTGCAGCACTTGCAGCCGAACATGGTGTGTCTGGCTGATCGGGCCTTCGTCGGCTTTGAGCTGTGGCGCTTGGCGGCAGCGACGGGCGCCGACTTGCTCTGGCGGGTGCGCGTCAACCACAAACTGCCCTGCCACCAGCGCCTTCCCGATGGCTCGTATCTGAGCCGGCTTTACGCCTCGCCCAAGCAGCGTCGACACAATGAGGGGGGACAGGTCGTGCGCGTCATTGACGACCGCCTGGAAGGCATCGCGGACGCGGAGCCCCTCGATCGGCTGGTCACCACGCTCCTCGACCCGGCCGTCGCGCCAGCGACGGAGTTGGCAGCGCTGTATCATGAACGGTGGGAGTGCGAGGGGACCTTCGCCGAATTCAAGGTGAGCCTGCCCGGGCAGCGCCTGATGCTGCGCAGTCGCCGGGCGGATCTGGCCGAACAAGAACTCTATGGCTTTCTGCTCGTCCATCTGGCGTTGCGGCAGCTGATCTATGCCGCCAGCCGAAAGGCCGGGTGCGACCCGGACACGTTGTCCTTCCTCCACACGGTGCGGATTGTCCGGCGGCATCTCCCGTTTTATGCCGCGTTTTCCCCCTCAGCGACAGCATCAGATGCATGAGATGATCCTGATCGAGATCATCGACACACCGGCCGAGCACCGTCGAGGTCGCCACAATCCACGTGTGGTGAAACGTAAGATGAGCAACTTCCCGACCAAGGCGCGGGCTGGGCCGCCCCTGACCGCGCCGATCGTCCGCTCCAGCGCGCTTATCCGGATTGTCGCGCCAATGGTGGAGGACACGGTGCTCCTGTCAACGGCTCTCCCGCAGACTGCTTCCAGACCACCAGGCCAGGCCTGCGGCCGCCCTTCATGGCATCAGCACGTCCGCGACTGGCATGCCAGTCGACTGACACGCACGGCGTACTGCCAATCCCATGATCTGGAGATGTACCGCTTCAACCAGTGGGTCGCCCGGCTGCGCCGGCGTTTGGTCCTATAGCTTAAGTCAACGGTATTGCA
>NZ_QDGA01000041.1 GCF_003347665.1 Microvirga calopogonii | reverse complement strand
ATAGCGCTGAGCATGTGAGGGGAGCCCCTTCCCGGCCTGCGGCCGCCGGGAATGACGCCCGCTACGTCATCATCGGCCCTGTGCCGGTGATCTCGATCGGAAAGGCGCGGCGCTTTTCAGCATCGGGATGGCCGGCACGAGGCCGGCCATGACGGTGGCGTTTGCCAGACCGGGATGGTGTCAGACGACGAAGAAGTCGAGGTTGGTGAGCTTGAGGTTCTTGGACAGGGTGGCGACCTGGATCGCCTCCTTGGCGCCATTGCCATCGGCATCGTAGAACAGCGCCCCGGTCTTCTTGTTGTAGATCACGTGATCGTCCCGGTCATGCGCCGCGCTGCCGCTGAAGAACTCGCCCTTCTTGAGCACGCCCTTCTTGGCGATCTTGGAAAACACGCTTTTCGCCAGATGGATCGTGTCGTCGGCGACGACGAAGTCGAGGATCTTGTCCAGGTTCTGCTTCTTGTTCAGCGTGTTGGTCTTCGCTAGCTTGGCGTCGAACACGAAGATGTCCTGCCCGGCCCCGCCGGTGAGCGTGTCGTTGCCCAGCCCGCCGGAGAGCCGGTCGTTGCCGCCATTGCCGGAGAGCTGGTCCTTGCAGGCCAAGCCGACGAGCACGTCGTTGTTGCCACGTCCCGCGAGCGTATCCGCCCCGGGTGTGCCGGTGAGCGTGAGCGCAGGGTCGCTGGGGCTGCCGGGATCGCCCGGTGTCCCGGGATTGCTCGGCGTGCCCGGTGCGTCAGGATTGCCCGGCGTATCGGCGATGTCGGTGACGGTGAGGGTGATCTCCTGCGTGGTGACAGCCCCATAGGCGTCCTTGGCCTCCACGGTCACGGTGTAGCTGGTCTTGGTCTCGTAATCGAGGGCTTTGAGCAGCACGAGAGCGCCTTGGTCCAGCGTGAACGTTCCGGTGGGGTCGCTCAGCGTATAGGTGATCGCGTCGCCCTCGGCATCATGCGCCGAGAGCGTGGCCAGCGGCGTGCCAGTGAGGAGGTTCTCGGCGAAGGCGGTCTTGGAGAACGCGATGCTGTCCGGCCTGGTGTTGTAGAGGGCCACGGTCTCATCGTCGCCCTCAAACTTGATAAACCGCACGTTCTTGAGCGTATCGGTGCCGTCCCGACCGGCTTGGGTGTCGTGGACGGTGCGGACCCCATCGGCATCGGGACCGCCGACTTCATATTCCGCGCGGGAGCCGGCAAAGATGACGGTATTGCTGCCGCTCCCGCCATCGAGAGTATCGTCGCCTTTTCCGCCGATGAGCGTATCGTTGCCACCATTGCCCCACAGACGATTGGCTTGGTCGTTGCCAGTGAAGTGATCGTTGCCCTGGCCGCCCTCGAGCGCCTCAATGCCGATCAGCGTATCAAGGCCGTAGCCACGGGTATCCTGGGCTCCCGTTGCCATGAGGCTGACCATTGCATCTGCGGTTCCCAAGTAGCGAGCCGTGTCGAAGCCATCGGCTGCCTGAATGCCACCGTCGAGCACATCGTCACCGGCTCCGCCCTCGAGTGTGTCGCTGCCGTCAGCGCCGGCTAATCTGTTTGCCAACGCGCTGCCGATCAGCAGATCGTTGCCCGCGTCGCTCGTCACGTTCTCAATATTGAGAAGTTTATCCAATCCTGCGCCGGTATTCTGATCTCCTGTGATGTTGAGATCGACGATGATTGTATCGCTTCCCGTGAAGATAACCGTGTCGATGCCCCCACCGCCATCAATGGTGTCGTTGCCAGCGCCACCTTTGAAAGCTTCGCTTTCCGCCCCGCCATAGGCGGTATCGTTGCCGCCGCCGAGCTCAATGAGCCCCGTGGACGTGCCGCCGCCGCGGGCGTCGTAGAGATCGTTTCCGTCTCCGAACAGGACGGCGTGAACGCCTCCCTCCAAACGGCCTGAATTGATGACTCTGCTATTGTTGCCAGTGGATTTGATGGCTACTTGGCCTGTTATAATCCCAGTATTGGTGACATTGGTGAGTCCAGATGCTTCTACTCCAGTTTCGCTTGCATTAATGGAGCCTGAATTCGTTATACTCAATGTCAACCCGGCAATGCCGATCTTTCCTTTTATCGTACCACTATTTGATACAACCCTGTCTGTGTTGGAACTCTGGCCACCATAATCTAAGAAATTTAGGGCCGTTCCGCTGGTTTCTATAAGGCCAAATGTTCCAAGTGTGACATTACCTTTCCATAGATAAAGAGCTACACTGGAGCCGGTGGTCTTGACCGTTCCATTGATCGTGATCTCGGCACGGATAGTGCCATCAGTGTAGATACAACGGCCGCCATTTATTAAATTGATGCTTCCATTTTCCGTGACAATGATGGGTTCGGAAGGCCGAATTTGCACCGGCTGACTCGTAGGTCCATCGATCGTAGTCGTCATTTCGGGTGCTCCTTCAATATGGATATGTCTCTGCAGCGGACATGAATACACTCGATTATATTTTTATATAATAACATTTCACTTATCGCATTCAATGGCGTTCATTGGAGATTTTGCGGAGCATAGCTCAGGCAGAAATCAACTTTCCGAAGCGAGATCACCAATACGAGGTCCGAGATGACACGGGGTGGAACTGAACATTGTGTTCCCTTTTTGTTCTTGACTTTTCTCTCAACCTTGGCTATATCGTTTCTGTCCGGTCTCACGAGGGACGCGCCCGAGGCGTCGGCGAAGGAGGCCGGATACGGTTCTGGCCGCTGACGGGAAAGACGCTGTCCCGCCATGCCGGGGTCCTGAGTGGAGGAGGCAGAAAGACCGACCTGTTCGGGCAGGCTCCTGTCTCCGCTCCTCCCAAGCCTCGCCGGCACCGGCGCACCCGGGGCTGCGCGACAAGACGCGCCGTAGCGCCCTCTGAGGGTTCGTCCCTGACGGGCTGGAGAGCGAGGCTCAGGATCGAAAAGCCGTGCGCGGGAGGCCGGTTGTCTTCCCGTCCGGGCGGATCTCCCGTCCCGACCCGATCTTCGCGCGCTCCCCTGGAGCGGGAGAAGACATCCAAGTCCCGCGCTTCCCTCGACAGACGAGACGAGCCAGGACCAGCCGGCAGCCGCCCGCCCCGTCAGGGGAGGGAATGCAAAGGCACGACTATGAAAACCGAGAATGCTCATGAGGGTACGACAAACAATCGGCAAAAGTCCCGAGAGCCTCTGCAACCTGCTCAGGGTTTGTCTCAAGGATCATATGATAGCCGTCGATTGTTACGACGTGGGCATCCGGCCGCAGATCGCGAAATCGCTCAACATACCAAAGCGGCAGCAGTCGATCTCTCTTGCCATGCACGACCAGAACCGGCTGGCGCAGCCGCTTGATGGTCTCGCGGACATCGATTTGCAGGGCCAGCCTGGCGCGATGTTTGACAAGGCGATCCGGCAGAAGGCTCAGGCATTGCCGCATTTGGCGGGTCACGTCACCGTTTCTGCTCCGTCCCATCATCACCCAACTCACCAGCCCGAAGGGGATGGCTCGAAGCGGGACATAGTCAAGCAGGGTAGCGGCTATTCGTGGGATAGCGAGTTTCGGAAACGAAGCGATAAAAACGACGCCCACGACCCTGTCAGGGCATCTTTCGGCAATCAAGGCCACCAAGGGGCCGCTGAAGGATTCTCCTGCCAGGATCAGTGGTCCTTCGGGCAACCGTTCCATGAAATGCTGGACCAAGGCCGGGTAGTCCAGGCCCAAATCCTCCGGCAGAGCGGCGACCTGAACTTCGAAACGGTTGCCCAGGACCGCTGCGGCACGCTCCCGCAACTCCGGGCGCCCATCGATGCCGGGGAATATGATCACTTTTGGCTTCAGGCTCGGCATCGGCATAAGCGGTTCCGGTGGTATGGTTCAGCTTTTGAACTTTGTTACAGAAAGGTGCGGAGCACAATCATCCGGTTCCGCCTTGACTTCCCTGGCCTCCCATGGATGTTGCGCTTCAAATCGAACCAGCAGGCTTTTTCCATGTCCGCCTCCATGCACCGTTACCGTTCCCATACCTGCGGCGCGCTCCGCGAATCCGATGTCGGCCAGGTTGCCCGGCTTTCCGGCTGGTGCCACCGCATCCGCGACCATGGCGGCGTGCTGTTCATCGACCTGCGCGACCATTACGGCATGACGCAATGCGTGATCGATCCGGATTCGCCGGCCTTCAAGCAGGCCGAGGCGGCCCGGTCGGAATGGGTGATCCGGGTCGACGGCAAGGTGCGCAAGCGCCCCGCCGGCACCGAAAACCCGGAACTGCCGACCGGCATGGTCGAGGTCTACATCACCGACATCGAGGTGCTGGGGCCGGCGGCCGAGCTGCCGATGCCGGTCTTCGGCGATCAGGAATACCCGGAGGAGACCCGGCTTACCTATCGGTACCTCGACCTGCGCCGCGAGAAGCTGCACAACAACATCATGAAGCGCGGCGCGATCATCAACTCGCTGCGCTCGCGCATGCAGCAGAGCGGCTTCTTCGAGTTCACGACGCCGATCCTGACCGCCTCCTCGCCTGAGGGCGCGCGCGACTTCCTCGTGCCGTCGCGCATCCATCCCGGCAAGTTCTACGCCCTGCCGCAGGCGCCGCAGCAGTTCAAGCAGCTGATCATGATCTCCGGCTTCGACCGCTACTTCCAGATGGCTCCCTGCTTCCGCGACGAGGACCCGCGCGCCGACCGTCTGCCGGGCGAGTTCTACCAGCTCGACGTGGAGATGAGCTTCGTCACGCAGGAAGACATCTTCCAGACCATGGAGCCGGTGATCCGCGACACCTTCAAGGAATTCGCGGACGGCAAGCCGGTGACCGAGGTCTTCCCCCGCATCCCGTATTTCGAGTCCATGCTGAAATACGGAAACGACAAGCCGGATCTGCGCAACCCGCTGATCATCGCCGACGTGTCGGAGGTATTCACCCGCGAGGACGTGACCTTCAACGCGTTCAAGAACGTCATCAAGTCCGGCGGCGTCGTGCGCGCCATCCCAGCCACGGGTGCCGCCTCGCAGCCGCGCTCCTTCTTCGACAAGCTCAACGACTGGGCCCGCTCGGAAGGCGCGCCCGGCCTCGGCTACATCGTGTTCGAGGAGGAGAACGGCCAGATCACCGGCAAGGGCCCGATCGCCAAGTTCATTCCCGAAGCCGCGCAGGCCGCCATCCGCGAGAAGGCCGGCATCAAGGCCGGCGACGCGGTGTTCTTCTCGGCCGGCGTCGAGGACAAGGCGGCGTCGCTCGCCGGCAAGGCGCGCACCCGCATCGGCGAGGAGCTCAACCTCATCGACAAGGACCGGTTCGAGTTCTGCTGGATCGTCGACTTCCCGCAATATGAGTGGAACGAGGACGAGAAGAAGATCGACTTCTCGCACAACCCGTTCTCCATGGCGAATTTCGACCATGACGCCTTCATGGCCCTCGACCCGAAGGACAAGGACACGATCCTCAAGATCACGGCCTTCCAGTACGACATGGTCTGCAACGGCTACGAGATGGCCTCAGGGAGCATCCGCAACCATCGTCCCGACCGGATGGTGAAGGCCTTCGAGATCGCCGGCTACGGCGAGAAGGAGGTCATGGAGCGGTTCGGCGGCATGTACCGCGCGTTCCAGTACGGCGCGCCGCCCCACGGCGGCATGGCGGCGGGCGTGGACCGCATCGTGATGCTGCTCTGCGGCGCGCATAACCTGCGCGAGATCACGCTCTTCCCCATGAACCAGAAGGCGGAAGACCTGCTGCTCGGCGCGCCGTCCGAGGCGACCCCGAAGCAGCTGCGCGAGCTCCACATCCGGACGAACCTGCCGGAGAAATGAGCGGCCATCATGTGACCGCCATCGTCGTGACCTTCGACAGTGCCCATGCGCTGCCGGAGTGTCTCGGCGAGTTGCAGGCGGACGGCGTGCCGGTGATCGTGGTCGACAACGCCTCGGCGGACGCCACGCCCGCGATGGCCGAAGGGCAGGGCGCCCACGTCATCCGCAACGCCCGCAACGAGGGCTACGGCCGCGCCAACAATATCGGCGTTCGGGCGTCCGAAACCGAGTTCGTGCTGATCGTCAATCCGGACTGCATCGTCGACAGGGGCGCGGTCGCCGCCCTGGTCGATGCGGCCCGGCGCTATCCCGATGCGGCTCTCTTCGCGCCGCAGATCGTGGAGCCGAGCGGGCGGGTGTTCTATCAGCCGCGCTCCCTGCTCGCGACCTCGCTGACCAATCCCGGCGGCAAGCTCGTGGTGCCGGAAGGCGAGGCCTGCGCGCCGTTCTTCTCGGGCGCCTGTTTCCTCATCCGCCGCGAAACGTTCCTGCGGCTCGGCGGCTTCGACGAGAACATCTTTCTGTTCTACGAGGACGACGACCTGTGCCGCCGCGTGGCGGATTCGGGCGCCGCTTTGGTCTATGTCCCGCAGGCCGTCGTCAGGCATGGACGCGGCCGGTCGAGCGGCGAAAAGCCGGGCCGCATCTTCACCTCCCGCTGGCACCAGGCCTGGTCGCGAGCCTATGTGAGCCGTAAATACGGGCTGCCGAACCCGGCGCCGGGCATGTTCGCCGTCAATGCCCTCAAGACCATGGGCGCGAGCCTGACGTTCCGGCGCAAGCTCGTCGAGCGCTACGGCGGCTCGGCGGCCGGAGCCTGGGCGGCGATGAGGGGGCGCAAGGCGTTTTGACGAGAGGGCTAAAGCTCCGGCATAGTGCCGTTACAAGGCGGCTGATTTAATGCCCGTTCCGGACAGGCTCCGACGACAGGGCGCAGGAGAAAAGGTATCCCGGCACGATGGTTCCTCCGCGTTCCTGGCAAGGTGTAAAGGTCGAGAGCGCGATCGCCGGGCCCCACAACAACCTCACCCTGATCCGCCTGGGCCTCGCCCTCGCCGTCGTGGTCTCCCATGCCTTCAGCGTCACTACCGGTGAACTCTCCGACGAGCCGCTGGTCGCATCCACCGGGTTCACCCTGGGCGAGCATGCGGTGAACGGCTTCTTCGCCATCTCCGGATTTCTCGTCACCATGAGCTTCGACCGGCGTGGCTGGCGCGACTACGCCATGGCCCGGGCGCTGCGCATCGCACCCGGCCTGATCGTGGCGGTGCTCGCGGTGTCGCTCCTCCTGGGCAGCGCCATGACCACGCTGCCCATCGGCGAGTATCTCGGGAGCCCGGCCCTGCGCCGCTTCATTACGGCAACGCTCACGAGCTTCAAGAGCAACACCGAATTGCCGGGGGTGTTCTCCAACAACACCCTCGTGCTTCCCATGGGAACCGTCTGGACCCTCAAATACGAGGTCATGTGCTATGCGGGCGTGTTCCTCATGGGCCTCGTGGGATTGCTGCAGTCCCGGACCGTTGCGCTCGTTCTCGTGGTTGGGCTGGCGCTGGGCTCGGTGGGGCTCGATCTCCTGCTGCCCGATGCACCGAAGGGCATGGAAACGGCCCTGCGCCTGCCGCTGATCTTTGCCCTTGGAGGTGCGCTCTATGTGTGGCGCGGCCGGGTTCGGCTTTCGGGGCTCCTCGTGCTGGTGCTCCTCCTCGCCACGTGGCTGAGCGCCGGAACCTTCCTCTACAAGACGCTGCTGTTCATCGGCTCCACCTATGGCGTCCTGTGGCTTGCCTTCGCGCCGGCGCTCACGCGTTTCTCCTACGAGCCGAAGGCGGACCTGTCCTACGGCACGTACCTGTATGGCTGGCCGATCCAGCAGAGTCTGCACGCGCTCTGGCCGGGCATGGCCGCCGGCGTGCTGCTGGTGCCGTCGCTGGCGATCACCCTGATGGTCGCGGCCGTGTCATGGTACCTGATCGAGAAGCCGGCCTTGGGCCTGAAAGCCCGGGCGCTCGGCCGTCGGACACTCAGGACGATTGAGCCCGCAGCACCCTGACGGCCGCGACCAGCTCGCAGATCCGGTCGCTCTGCAGGAGCGGGATCAGGGTTGCGATTTTGTCCCGAGGCAGGTCCCACCATTGCACGTCGAGCAGGGCAGCGATCGTCTCCTCGTCGAAACGATAACGGATCACCTTGGCTGGATTGCCGCCGACGATGGCGTAGGGCGGCACATCCCTGGTCACGATGGCATGGGCCGCCACCACGGCGCCATGCCCTACGGTCACACCTGACATGATGATGGCGCCGGAGCCGAGCCAGACGTCGTGGCCGATGACCACGTCGCCGCGGGAGGTGTGGTAGTCCTCGCTCATGGGCGCCCCGGGCCACAGGTCCCGGAACGCCGAGAAGGGATAGGTGGTGCTCCAGTCCGTGCGATGGTTGCCGCCGAGCAGGATCTCCACCTTGTCGGCTATGGAGCCATAGCGTCCGATGGTGAGCTTGCGGCCGGACTCAGGGAACCGGACCTTGGGCTTGCCGTAAGTGAACTCGCCGATCTCGTAACCGTAACGTCCGGCCATGCCGGCCAGGTGGACGCGGGTCTGATTGTGCGGGTTGCGCCAATTTTTCAGGCGCTGCCTCAGCTTCATCGTGCGACCCCGCAGCTTAAGACAAGGACATTGACGGCAGGGTGAAGGGCGCGCACAAGAGCCTCCAAAGTGGTTTGGTCAGTGCAAGGAGCGTCGGGGATGGGAGACAACATCTCGCAGGATCTGAAATCAGGAGCGATGTTCTACCATCAGCATCCGCGCCCCGGAAAGCTCGAGATCCAGCCGACCAAGCCCCTCGGCAACCAACGCGACCTGGCCTTGGCCTATTCTCCCGGCGTGGCCGCCCCTTGCGAGGCCATCGCGGCCGATCCGGCGGAGGCCGCCAACCTCACGTCGCGCCAGAACCTCGTGGCCGTGATCTCCAACGGCACGGCCGTTCTGGGGCTCGGCGATATCGGGCCGCTCGCCTCCAAGCCCGTGATGGAGGGCAAGGCGGTCCTGTTCAAGAAGTTCTCCGGCATCGACGTATTCGACATCGAACTCGCCGAGAAGAACGTGGACAAGATGGTCGAGGTGGTCGCCGCGCTCGAGCCCACCTTCGGCGGCATCAACCTCGAGGACATCAAGGCACCCGAATGCTTCGAGGTCGAGGAGCGGTTGAAGGCCCGCATGGGCATCCCGGTCTTCCATGACGACCAGCACGGCACGGCCATCATCGTGGGCGCGGCGGTGACGAACGCGCTCGAACTCGCCGGCAAGCGCATCGAGGACGTGAAGATCGTCACCTCGGGGGCAGGCGCCGCGGCGCTCGCCTGCCTCAACCTGCTCGTGTCGCTCGGCGCCAAGCGCGAGAACATCTGGGTCACGGATATCGAGGGCGTGGTTCACGAGGGCCGCAACGAGCTCATGGACCGCTGGAAATCGGTCTATGCGCAGAAGACCGATGCGCGCACCCTCGCCGACGTCATCCCCAATGCGGACGTATTCCTCGGCCTTTCGGCCGGCGGCGTCCTCAAGAAGGAGCTGCTCGCCCAGATGGCGCCGCGCCCGCTGATCATGGCGCTCGCCAATCCTTACCCCGAGATCATGCCGGAGGAGGCCGAGGCTGCCCGTCCGGACGCGATGATCTGCACCGGCCGTTCGGACTATCCGAACCAGGTCAACAACGTCCTGTGCTTCCCCTACATCTTCCGCGGCGCGCTCGACGTGCAGGCGACCACGATCAACGAGGAGATGAAGGCGGCTGCCGTGAAGGCCATCGCGGGCCTCGCCCGTGAAGCTCCGTCCGAGGTGGTGGCGCGCGCCTATGGCGGCGAGGCGCATCCCTTCGGGCGCAAGTCGCTCATCCCGAGCCCCTTCGATCCGCGCCTCATCCTGCGCATCGCTCCGGCGGTCGCGAAGGCGGCCATGGATTCCGGCGTCGCGAAGCGGCCCCTGGCGGACCTGGACGCTTACGCGGAATCGCTCGGCCGCTTCGTGTTCCGCTCCGGCTTCATCATGAAGCCGCTGTTCTCGCAGGCGAAGGCGGATCCGAAGCGTGTGATCTATGCGGAGGGCGAGGACGAGCGCGTGCTGCGCGCCGTGCAGGTCATCGTCGAGGAAGGCATCGCCAAGCCGATCCTGATCGGGCGCCCGAACGTCGTCGAGGCGCGCATGAAGCGCTTCGGCCTGTCCATGGAGATCGGGCGGCATTTCGAGCTGGTGAACCCGGAGGACGACCCGCGCTATCGCGACTACGTCGCCACCTATGTCGAGGCTGCGGGACGCAAGGGCATCACGCCCGATGCGGCGCGGACGCTGGTGCGCACCAACAGCACCGTCATCGGAGCGCTCGCCGTGAGGCGAGGGGACGCGGACGCGCTGATCTGCGGTCTCGAAGGCCGCTTCCAATCGCGCGTCAAGCACATCAAGGACATCATCGGGCTCACGCCCGGCGTGCACGAGATGGCGGCCCTGTCGCTCGTCATCACGTCGAAGGGCGCATACTTCCTCGCCGACACGCATGTGCAGTTCGACCCGACGGCGGAAGAGATCGCCGACATGACGATCGCCTGCGCCAGTCACGTGCGCCGCTTCGGCATGGAACCCAAGATCGCGCTCCTGTCCCACTCGGATTTCGGCGCCGCGGACAGCCGCTCGGCGCTGAAGATGCGCGAGGCCCTGGCCTGCATCAACGAGCGCGCACCGGATCTCGAAGTCGATGGCGAGATGCAGGCGGACGCGGCCCTGTCCCAGATGATCCGCGACCGGATCAATCCCAACTCGCGCCTGAAGGGCGAGGCCAACGTGCTGATCATGCCGAACCTGGACGCGGCGAACATCGCGTTCCAGTTCACGAAGGTCCTGGCGGATTCGCTCCCCGTCGGCCCGATCCTCATCGGCCCGGCCAAGCCCGCGCATATCCTGACCCCGTCCGTGACGGCCCGTGGCATCGTCAACCTGACGGCCATCGCGGTCGTGGAGGCGCAGGCGGCGGAAGAGGATCAGCCGACGCTGATTTGATCCGACGGAGTCGGTGCACGCACACGTCATCGCCGGCCTTATACCGGCGATGACGATGAGGTGGTTTACTCCACCTTTGCCTTGATGTTCAGCTTCTGAATCGCATCGGCAGGCTTCGGTGCCAGCGCGACATCCATGAATCCGAAACCGGAAGGATTCTTCGGCGTTGCGTCGACGGTGAGCTTTCCCGGTTTAGCGATGAAGCTTGCGATTGCACGCGCTAAAGCCGAGGTCTGTTCGGAATCGCCGATCAACGAGGCGAGCACCAGAGGCGCCGCATCCGCGTAGAGCTTGCGCAGGGTTTCCGGCTTGATCTTCTGCTTTTTGGCGGTTTCGGCGAGGTAACGATCGAACACTCCGTTGTCCTCGACCACGAGATTCGCGGACTTGGCCTTCAGGCCGATCACCGCAGCGGCGGCCGTAGCCTCGTCTGTGCTGAAGAGATCCTTGGTGGCACTGCCGATCACGCCCGTCAGGGAAAAGCGGCCCAATCCTTTCGTCTCGCCTGAAATCTGCTTGAGCACGATTTCGTTCGTGCTTTCGTTCCAGGTTGCTTCAAGCAGGAAGGATGAGGTCGGGTTCTTGAAGTCGGGGCCCAGGAGATCGGCGATAAACTTGTCCGAACCACCCGAGGGAAGGGTCATCGCTACATCGCGTGCTTCGTACCTGATATTCGTTGGAATGCCATTCACAGGCTTGTCAGCTGTCAGCTCAAGACCCTTCAAGGTCACGACGATGCGCCCAGGCTTGCCGTCTTCTTCCTTGTCGCTCGGGCCATCGATATCGACATCGGACATACGCAGTGTCCCCACCGTCGGGATCAAGGTCCGCATATCCGCTTGGTCGAGATTGTCGAGAGACTTGTCCTGAAGGGCTTTCAAGCCGTTCAGCGTCGGCTCGAAAGAAAAGCCGGTTAGACTGATGCTGCCGAATTTGACATGCATGTCCTGATCGTTGACCGAGAACCCTTCCATGCGGACCTGAGCGGCCTCCGAGCCTGTCGCGCCCGTATAGGCAATGCGTTCGATGCGGCCGGGAACGGAAGACGGCTTGTTCTTGTCTTTCTTGGGAACTGTAAACTCGATGCCCGCCGCTTCCGCGTAAGCGATGTTGAAAGCACCGAGCAGGTCGGCAATCGACGTCATCAGCTGCTTTTGTTCTACCTCTGACAGATCGGGTTTGCCGGCGAGCCTCTCCATGAGAGCCGAGGTGCCGGTCCAGGAATCCAAGGTTGGCCGTGCCATGAAGTCACGGCCGCTGATGCGCGCGATCTTGAAGCCGATCTGGTCCTTAACGTCACGTAGTTCGGTTTTCTCGATGGAGAACGGGCCGTGTATCGGAACCAGGGCATCGGACGAGGAGACGGCCTTGGTTTCGTAGAGGCGGGCGAAAGCAGGCAGATCGAAATCGCTGATCGAGGCACGCCCGAAGCTGGCGACTAAATCGGCCTCAGGCCCCTTCTGGTCCATGGCCATGGCTTCCACGGTGGTCGAGGCAATCTTGCCCTTCACAATATCGCTCAGCGTCACGTTCGAGTACGTGACCGTGACGGCGTGCCCGTTGGCCTGTTGCGTAAGCTTGACCTCAGGAATTCGGACCTGCTTGACGCTGATCCTCGCCAGACGGTCGGCCAAAGGCTCGGATGAACTGCTCGAAAGCAACGCCTCGATATCGGCCCTTGCAGAAGCGGCGCCGGAAAGTTCGATGCGCTTGGCTTCATACCGCGCTCCGCCGAAGGAGAAGCTTACGTTATCGAGGGAGAAGCTGTCTGCGCCCTGAGCGAAAGCCGCGCTCCAGAGCGGAACCTTGACGGCTCCTACGGCAATCCGTTGTCCGGCCTTTTCGACAACCAGATCGCGGATCACGGCGGGCTCGAACTGTAAGGCCGCGAAGCCGGTGATCAAAGCGAGTGCGCAAACGCCTGCGCGATAACGAAATCCCATACTTATCCCCCTGACCGAGCGAATCTGCGCTGGTCGCCTCAAAGTCAAGTGCGGGAGGCAGAATAGGGCCTTGTGTAACGATTTTACAATGAAAACGAGGTGCCGCAGCCGCAGGAGGCGGTGGCATGGGGGTTCTCGATCTTGAAGGACTGGCCGATCAGGTCGTCCACGAAGTCGATGACGGAACCGTCCATGTACTGGATCGACACCTCGTCCACGACCACCGTCGCCCCATCCCTTTCGATCACGAGGTCGTCGTCCTGCCGGGTCCGATCCACGTCGAAGGCATACTGGAATCCGGAGCAGCCGCCTCCGTTGACGCTGATTCTCAGGTGGGACCCGACGGGCTCGGACGACATGATCTCGTTGATGCGGCGGGCGGCTCGGTCAGTCAGGGTGATACCGGTCATGGGCACTTCCAGTCCTCAGGCGGACGCAATTCTTGCATAAGATGTTAAGAGCAAGGTAAGTGCGCGCTGACAAGGCTTCAACCCGGGGATGATTGTGCGGCCCTTTGGCGAGAGATGGCGAGCCCCATATGCCTGCGACCCCTGGGGAAGCAGAGGCCGGCTGTTCCCGGAGGCGGTCTCGCCGACCCGCAGCGACTTCCAGCGCGACCGGGACCGGATCATCCATTCCTCGGCCTTTCGGCGCCTGAAGCACAAGACGCAGGTGTTCGTCTATCACGAGGGCGACCATTTCCGCACCCGGCTGACCCACACGATCGAAGTGAGCCAGATCGCCCGGGCGCTCGCCCGCTCCCTCGGCCTCGACGAGGATCTGGCCGAGGCGCTGGCGCTGTCCCACGACCTGGGCCATACGCCCTTCGGCCATACGGGAGAGGATACCCTCGACGAGTGCATGGCCGGGTTCGGCGGGTTCGATCACAACGCCCAGGCGCTGCGGGTCGTCACCCGCCTGGAGCGCCGTTACGCGGAGTACGACGGGCTCAACCTCACCTGGGAAGCCCTGGAGGGCCTGGTCAAGCACAACGGCCCGCTCCTGGAGGCCGACGGACAACCGACCCTGCGCTACGCCGCGCGAGGCGTTCCGCTGGCGATCCTCGAATACAACGCCCTTCAGGACCTGGAACTTGCCACCCATGCCGGAGGAGAGGCCCAGGCGGCGGCCATTGCCGATGACATCGCCTACGATGCCCACGATATCGACGACGGTTTGCGGGCAGGGCTTTTCAGGATCGAGGAGCTGCGCGAGGTGCCGTTTCTCGATGGCCTCCTGACGGACATCGATGCGCGCTATCCAACCCTCGAACTCTCCCGGCGGATCCACGAGCTGACCCGGCGCGTCATCACCCGCTTCGTCGAGGACGTGGTCGCGGAAGGAGAGCGCAGGATCTCGGCGCTGTCTCCGCAGAGCGCGGAGGATATCCGGCGTGCCGGCGATACCATGGTCTGCTTCTCGCAAGCCATGAAGGAGGCCGATGCCTCCATCAAGCGGTTCCTCTATGCCCGCATGTACCGGCACCCGGACGTGATGCGGGTCCGCGCCCAGGCGGACGCCGTGCTGCGGGACCTTTTCAGGCGCTTCAAGGCCGAGCCGGAGCTGATGCCGGAGGAATGGCAGGCGGACCTGCCGAAGGACGACGAGCCCCGGCTCGCCCGGCGCGTGGCCGATTACATCGCCGGCATGACGGACCGCTATGCGATCCTTGAGCACCGGCGTCTGTTTGACGTGACGCCGGACCTGCGCTAGGCGGCACCCATGGAATTCCAGGGCCAAAGGCCCTTCAGAGACAAAGTACCATGAACATTTTCGGGCTGTTTGAGAAGCGGGTTGCGGATGCGCTCGGCCGGTTGGCCGAGACGGGTAAGATACCGTCGGGGCTGGATGTCAGCCGCGTCGTGGTCGAGCCGCCGCGCGATCCCTCCCATGGCGACCTCGCCACGAACGCCGCCATGGTGCTGGCCAAGGAGGCGCGGATGAACCCGCGCGCCCTGGCCGAGCTTCTCGTCACCGACCTCAAGGACGATCCGCGCGTCACCAGCGTGGAGATCGCCGGTCCCGGTTTCATCAACATCCGCCTCGCGCCTTCCGTCCTCCACGAGGTCCTGCGTGCCGCCGTCGTCGACGGCGACGGTTTCGGCCGGAGCGGGCAGGGTGCGGGCTCGCCGGTCAATGTCGAGTATGTCTCGGCCAATCCGACCGGGCCGATGCATGTGGGCCATTGCCGGGGCGCGGTCTTCGGCGATGCCCTGGCGGGCCTCCTGGATTTCGCCGGCTACAAGGTCACCCGCGAATACTACATCAACGATGCCGGCGCGCAGGTCGACGTCCTCGCCCAGTCTGCCTTCAATCGATACATGGATGTGCTTCAGAAACAGGAGCGTCCAATCCCAGACGGGCTTTATCCGGGCGAGTACTTGAAGCCCGTGGGCGAACGCCTTTTCGAGGAATATGGCGAGCGCCTGTTTAACATGGCGCCAGCCGAATGGCTGCCGATCGTGCGTGAGTTCACGATTAACGCCATGATGGACATGATCCGGGACGACCTCGCGGCCCTCAACATCCATCACGACGTGTTCTTCTCTGAAAAGTCCCTTCAGTCCGGCCCGGTGGATCAGGTCAAGGAGCTGATCACGGAGCTTCGCGGCCGCGATCTCGTCTATATGGGCCGCCTGCCGCCCCCTAAGGGCCAGAAGGACGAGGATTGGGAGGATCGGGAGCAGCTTCTGTTCCGCGCCACTGCCTTCGGCGACGAGGTCGACCGGCCGCTCCTGAAGTCGGACGGCTCCTACACCTATTTCGCCTCCGACATCGCCTATCACCGCTCCAAGTTCGAGCGGGGCTTCGCCTCCATGATCGACGTCTGGGGCGCGGACCACGGCGGCTACGTGAAGCGCATGCAGGCGGCCGTGAAGGCCGTTTCGGACAATAAGGCCGACCTCGACGTGAAGCTCTGCCAGCTGGTGAAGCTGCTGCGCGGGGGCGAGCCGGTGAAGATGTCCAAGCGCTCGGGTGACTTCGTGACCCTGCGCGAGGTCGTCGACGAGGTGGGCCGGGACGCCACCCGCTTCATGATGATCTTCCGCAAGAACGACGCGACCCTGGATTTCGACCTCGCCAAGGTGGTCGAGCAGTCCAAGGACAACCCGGTCTTCTACGTCCAGTACGCCCATGCCCGCTGCGCGTCCGTCTTCCGTCAGGCGGCGGAGGCGTTCCCGGGCACCGACTTCTCGGCGGCTCAGCTTGCGAAGGCGGACCTGTCGATTCTCAATGACGAAGCGGAAACGGACGTCATCCATCGTATCGCTCAGTTTCCGCGGACGATCGAGGCCGCAGCCGAAGCTCACGAGCCCCACCGGGTGGCATTTTATCTTTATGACTTGGCGAGCGCCTTCCACAGTCTATGGAATAAGGGCAAAGACTTGCCGCAATTACGCTTTGTTAATCTAACTGATAAAGATTCAACACAAGCGAGGCTCGCTCTCGTGCATGCCCTCAAGGGTGTGCTCGCATCTGGTCTCGCAATCCTGGGCGTCACGGCACCCGATGAAATGCGATAGTGTTTCTCTAAGCGGATCAATCGCTTACGAAGCATTCGCGTCGGGTCTCGTCACGTCGTGCAGGCGGAGCAACGGTGCTCCTGTCGCGTAACTGGAGATCCGGCGCATGAGCGAATCAGTGAAGCCCCGTTTTGCCGTCGACCTCAACGAGATCGAACGGCAACTCGCGCAGGCGGGCACCCCGCAATCCCAGCCGGCCACCGCCGGGCGGAACGATCCGCTCGCGGAATTGGCCCGGATCGTGGGGCAAGACGACCCATTTCAAAGCATTTTGGCCAATGACGGCTCCGCCCGTCCGCGCCAGCAGGGCACCTCGATCGACGATCTTTTCGCCGTCCGCGACACCGTGTCGCAAGGAGCGCGCGAGGTGCCGGTCCGTGCCCCCCAAGGAGGTCATGCCGCGCCGTCGTTCGATCTCGGCGGATACCCGCAGAGCAATGTCCGTGCCCCTGAGTCCGCCTACGCCCGCCAGCCCGCTCCCCACGATCAGGATGCCTACGGCAACGAGGCTTATGCGCAGGACTACTATGCCGATCAGGCCGGGCATTACGCCGACCAGGATTACGATCAGCAGCAGGATTACGCACCTGTCGAGAAGCGGCGCTCCCGCAAGGGCATGGTTGCCATTGCGGCGGTCGTGGGCGCGGTCGTGCTTGGCGGTGGCGGAGCCTACATGGCGTCGGGCTCGTCGGTGGTCACAGGGGGTGAACCGCCGCTCGTGAAGGCCAACAACGAACCCACCAAGATCCAGCCGCAGAACCCGGGCGGGGTCGAAATCCCGAACCAGAACAAGCAGATCTACGAGCGCGCCAACCAGAATACGGCGACCAAGGTCGTCAACCGGGAGGAGCAGCCGGTCGACCTCCAGCAGGCCGTGCGCATGAATGGCGGTGCCGTCGCCGACGCCACGGGCGGCACGATCCCCGCCGGCACGGTCAAGCCGCAGCAGACTGCCAGCCTGAATCTCGGCGAGCCGAAGAAGGTCCGCACGGTTACGATCCGCCCTGACGGCACGGTCGCGGGTTCGGAGCATCAGGCCGCCCAGCCGGCGGCGCCCGCCGCCATGACACTGCCGCCCCAGGCTCAGTCCGCGCCGACGCCCGTCCAGACGGCATCGGCCCAGCCCCGAGCGGCCGCGAGCACCCCGGTCGCAGCTCCCGCCACGCCTGCTCCGACCCCGAAACCTGCGGCAGCCACGCCCGCACCGACGCAGGTCGCATCGGTTCAGCCGGTTGCTCCCGCGGCAGCCGCAGCGGAAACGACGCCCAGCGGCGGCTTCGCCGTGCAGCTTGGCCTCGCGAATTCGGAGGCCGGTGCCCAAACCGCCTTTGCGTCGTTCCAGCGCAAGTATCCCGATCTCGAAGGCATGCCGTCTCTCATCCGCAAGGCCGAGGTCAACGGCAGCACCATCTATCGCGTTCGCGTCGGCCCCCTGTCCAAGGAGGAGGCTTCCTCCCTCTGCTCCAAGCTGCAGGGCCAAGGCGGTCAGTGCTTCGTCGCCAAGAACTGAGACGGCTCGCCGGTCGAGATTCCTTGACCCTGTCGAGCAGGAGACTTAAGGCGCGGGTATGAAAACCCGCGCCTTTATTGCCGGTTGCTCCGGCATCGAGCTCACCCCGGACGAGGTCGCTTTCTTCAAGGAGGCGGATCCCTGGGGCTTCATCCTGTTCCGCCGCAACGTGGAGGCGCCCGAGCAGGTGAGGGCGCTCTGCGCCTCCCTGAGGGAGGCGGTCGGTCGGGCGGATGCTCCGATCCTGATCGACCAGGAGGGCGGCCGCGTCCAGCGCCTGGGCCCGCCCCATTGGCCCAAATACCCCTCCGGCAGCTCCTATGGCCGCGTTCACGCGAACGATCCGCTCGTCCAGCGCGAGATCGCACGGCTCGGAGCCCGCCTGATCGCTCACGATCTCCGTTCGGTCGGCATCACGGTTGATTGCCTGCCGGTCCTGGACGTGCCCTCGCCGGGAGCCCACGACGTGATCGGCGATCGGGCCTACGGCAAGACGCCGGGCCAGGTCGCCATCCTGGGCCGGGCCGCCGCCGAAGGCCTGCTGGCCGGCGGCGTGATGCCGGTGGTGAAGCACATGCCGGGCCATGGCCGGGCCGGGGCCGACAGTCACCTGGCGCTGCCCGTAGTCGATGCCTCCCGCGAGGAGCTGGAGCGCCACGACTTCGCGCCGTTCCGCATGCTGACCGACATGCCCCTCGCCATGACGGCGCATGTTGTCTACACCGCCCTGGATCCGGAGCGGCCCGCCACGACTTCCCCCATCGTCATGCAGGAGATCGTCCGGGGCCATATCGGCTATGACGGTTTGGTGATGACCGACGACCTGTCGATGCATGCCCTTTCCGGCTCGTTCCGGGACCGGACGGAGGCCGCCTTTGCGGCCGGCTGCGACATGGCTCTTCACTGCAACGGCCAGATGGATGAAATGAGCGCCGTCGCCGAGGCCGCCCCTGTCCTGAGCGGAGAGGCCCTGCGCCGCGCTAACGCAGCGTTAGCGCGCATCACGCATGATCCGGAGCCTTTGGATCCTGTGGATGCCCGGTCCAGGCTCGATTCTGCGCTTGCGATGATCGCCTAAAGCTAATGAAGCTTCGAACCTCATGAGTTGAGTACGGTCGATGGCAAATCCCTTACCCTTCGAGGACGTTGAGCGCACGGAGCGGGCCGAGAGCGAGCCCGCCCTGCTCGTGGACGTGGATGGGTTCGAAGGGCCGCTCGACCTCCTGCTGGAACTCGCCCGCCGCCAGAAGGTGGACCTCCACCGCATCTCGATCCTGGCGCTCGCCGAGCAATACATCACCTTCATCGAGGCGGCGCGCCGCATGCGTCTCGAGCTGGCGGCCGATTACCTCGTGATGGCGGCTTGGCTCGCCTATCTCAAGTCCCGCCTCCTGCTGCCCGAGCCGCCGAAGGGCGAGGAGCCGAGCGCCGAGGAGCTCGCTTCGGCCCTGGCCCTGCGCCTGCGCCGCCTGGAGGCGATCCGCGAGGCCGCCAAGAAGATGGGCGAACGTGCGTGGCTCGGCCGCGACGTGTTCGCCCGCGGCGCACCCGAGCCCGTGATCGTCCTCCGGGACTCACGCTACGAGGCGAGCCTCTACGACCTTCTCAAGGCCTATGCCCAGCAGCGGCAGATCCAGTTCAACGCCAAGGTGTCCCTGCACAAGCGGAACGTCTGGTCGCTGGTCGATGCGCGGGAAGCTCTTGAGCGGCTGGTCGGCCACTTGAACGACTGGGTGACGCTCGACACCTACCTGATGCAATACATGGTCGAACCTGCCATGCGACCGACAATTCTCGCCTCTGCCCTGTCCGCTACCCTGGAAATGGTGCGCGAGGGCAAGCTGACGGTCCGGCAGGACGAGGCCTTCGCTCCGGTCTGGGTCAAGCCCGTTGCCGACCCGGCCGAGGCAGGAGTTTAGGATGCTGCCCGATATGCAGGAAGACGCGACCGAGGTGCCGGAAGCCGAGGCTCCGGAAATCAGCCATGTTCCCGATCACGGCGAGGCCATGCGGATCGCCGAGGCGCTCCTGTTCGCCGCGCCTGCGCCCTTGAGCGCGGATGAGCTGAGCGGGCGCCTGCCGGAAGGCGCGGATGTGGAGAAGATCCTCCAGGACCTGACCGAGCTCTACGCTCCTCGGGGCGTGAACCTCGTCCGGGTGGCGGGGAAATGGACCTTCCGCACGGCCGGCGACCTGTCCTTCGTGCTCGCCCGCGACGTGGTCGAGCAGCGCAGATTGTCCCGCGCCGCGATGGAGACCCTGGCGATCATCGCTTATCATCAGCCGGTGACCCGAGCCGAGATCGAGGAGATCCGCGGTGTCGCCACGTCGAAGGGCACCATCGACACCCTCCTGGAGACCGGCTGGATCCGCCTGAGGGGGCGCAGGAAGGCTCCCGGGCGCCCCGTGACCTATGGCACGACACCCGGCTTCCTGGAGCATTTCGGCCTCGACGCCATCGAGGATCTTCCAGGCCTTGAGGAACTCAAGGGAGCGGGCTTCATCGAGGGCCGCGTGCCTTCGGACTTCTCGGTGCCGACACCCTCCGACGCGGACGCCCTGCGCGAGGACGAGGACCCGCTCGAGGACGATCCTCTTCAGCCTCTCGACATGCACCAGACCGAGGTGGGCGAGGAATGAACGCAAGACCCGCCGGGTCTGCCCGCGACCTGTTTCGTCTGCCCCGTTGGGGGCAGCGCGGGACGGCGGGCGCTTCCATCCCGGCCCAGCTGACCTTCGAGAGCATCGTCCAGGCCTACGACAGCCAGCGGGCGCTCGACGGCGTGTCGCTGACCATCGAGCCGGGAGAGATCGTCTGCCTGCTCGGTCATTCCGGCTGCGGCAAGACCACCCTGCTGCGCATCGCCGCGGGTGTCGAAATGCCGACCTCAGGCCGAGTTCTGATGGATGGGCGTGAGGTCAGTGGACCACGGACGTTCCTGGAGCCGGAGAAACGGGGCATCGGCCTCATGTTCCAGGATTATGCCCTCTTCCCGCACATGACGATCCTCCAGAACATCATGTTCGGGCTCAAGGATCTCTCGGCCTCAGAAGCCGGCATCGCCGCGCGTCGCGCCCTGTCCCGCGTCGGTCTCGAACATTACGCCAACGAGTATCCGCATACCCTGTCCGGCGGCGAACAGCAGCGGGTGGCCTTGGCCCGTTCGATCGCGCCGCGCCCTGGCGTCCTGCTCATGGACGAGCCGTTCTCGAACCTCGACCGGCGCATGCGCGACGCGATCCGGGACGAGACCGTCGCAATTCTGAGAGAAACCGGCGCTACGACCATCGTCGTCACGCACGATCCGGAGGAGGCGATGCGGATCGCCGACAGGATCGTGCTCATGCGTTCCGGCACGATCATTCAGCAGGGCGAGGCGGAGGAGATCTATCGCCGCCCGGCGAACCTGTTCGCCGCCCGCTTCTTCTGCGACTTCAACGAGCTTGAGGGCGTGGTTCGCAACGGCCAGGTCTCCTGCCCGGTGGGCATCTTTCCGGCGCCGCATCTCAGCGATGGGCCCGCCATCGTCTGCGTGCGGCCTCAAGGGTTGAAGCTCAAGCCCGAGGGCTTCTGCCTGCCGGGACGTGTGGTGTCTCGTCGCTTTCTCGGCGAGGTCGATCTGGTGCACATTGACGTGCAGGGGGTGGACCGCCCCTTGCAGGCCCGCGTTCACGATCCCGTTGGCGTGAAGGAGGGACAGGATGTGGGCATCGAAATCGCTACTAAGGATGTCCTTGTTTTCGCCGCCTCCGACGCATAGGTTGGCGGCGAGTTCATATCGAGAAGCCGCGCCTTTCCAGGCGCAGGAGGAATTGCCATGGGTGGCACGAGTATTTGGCACTGGATCGTCGTCGGTCTGATCGTCGTCCTTCTGTTCGGACGCGGCAAGATCTCCGACATGATGGGTGACGTCGCGAAGGGTATCAAAGCCTTCAAGAAGGGCATGTCCGAGGACGATACGCCGGCAAAGCCGGTGCAGCCGTCCGAGCCCGTCCGCACCCTCGATCATCAGGCCGGCGCTCCGACGAGCACCGCAACGACGGACCACAAGGTCGGCTAAGCTTCGTGCGCCGCCGCTCGGAGCGGCGTGTCAGTACGCGTGAGTACCTAAGAGGCAGGTTCGAGGCCACGTCATGTTGGACATGAGCTGGGGTGAGGTCATGGTGATCGGTGCCGTCGCGCTGATCGTGATCGGCCCGAAGGATCTGCCGAAAGCGCTGCGGACGGTCGGGCAGGTGACAGGGAAGCTTCGCCGCATGGCGGCGGAGTTCCAGGGGCAGTTCAACGAGGCCATGCGCGAGGCCGAGCTCGACGAGGTCAAGAAGCAGCTTCAGGGGATGAACGACTCCGTCTCCTCCGTCGGGAATACGAACTTCAACCCCATCCAGACGATCCGAGACGAGCTCAAGACCTCGATCGAAGCGCCCGTGGCGCCAGCCGTCCAGGCTCCCGAGACCGAGACCAAGCAGGATGTTCCGCCGGTGACGGCGGATCAGGTCACGGCGCCCGAGCCGGAAACGCCTGTGAAGGAAGCAGCCTCCGACGCCTCGGTTCAAGCGGTGGTGGAAGGGCGTGAGCCGGCACCTGCCGATCCCCTGGTCGAGCTGCCGCTTCCGCCGAGCGTCGATCCGGCCACGGAGATCGCCGAATCTCTGAGACGGGAGGCCGAATACGAGGCCCAGCAGGCTGCCCTTGCCGAGCAACTTTCAGAAAAACCAGTAAAATCGGACGCGAAAGCCGGATGACCACCGCCGCTGAAGACGATGAGGTCGAAGCTTCGCGCGCGCCTCTGATCGAGCACCTGACCGAGCTGCGATCGCGCCTGATCAAGGCGCTGGTCGCGTTCGTGGTGATGTTCTTTCTCTGCTTCGCCGCCGCGAAGTACATCTACAACGCGCTCGTCTGGCCCTACGTCCTCGCTGTCGGTTCGCCCGAGAAGGCGCACCTCGTCTATACGCATGGCCTGGAGTACCTCTTCACGCAGATTCAGGTCGCCGCCTTCGGCGCCGGGTTCCTGGCGTTCCCGGTCATCGCCATCCAGATTTACAAATTCGTGGCGCCGGGACTCTACAAGAACGAGCGGCGGGCCTTCGTCCCGTACCTCTTCGCGACACCGATCCTCTTCGTCATCGGCGCGGCCTGCGTCTATTTCATCGCCATGCCGCTCCTCATGCGCTTCTCCGTGGGCATGCAGCAGCTGGCGACGGACACGAGCCCTGCCATCGAGTTCCTGCCCAAGGTCAGCGAGTACCTGTCGCTGATCATGACGCTGATCTTCGCCTTCGGCATCTGCTTCCAGCTGCCGGTCGTCCTGACCCTGCTCGCCCGCGCCGGGATCATCGACTCGCAGTTCCTGAAGGACAAGCGCCGCTACGCGATCGTCTTCGTCTTCGTGCTGGCCGCGGTTCTCACGCCGCCGGACGTGATCAGCCAGTTCGCCCTTGCGATCCCCACCTTGCTTCTTTACGAGGCATCCATCTTCTCCGTGACCATGGTCGAGAAGAAGCGTGCGGAAGCCGAGGCCGCGCGCGCGGCAGAGGGTTAGAGGCCGAAAGGACTCCACATCGGCCGCCATCCTCGGCATAAGTTGAAGGGGCGGTCTCGTCGGAAAGGGCAGGGCCGCTCGGCGAAGCAGGTCCTCATCCCATGCACGACATCCGTTCCATCCGCGAAAACCCCGCGGCTTTCGACCAAGGCCTCCGGAACCGGGGCATGGAGCCCCTGTCCGCTCGGCTCATCGCCCTCGACGATGCCCGGAAGGCCGCGATTTCCGCCCTGCAGGCCGCCACCGAGCGCCGCAATGCCCTATCCAAGGAGATCGGCCAGGCAAAGGCCAAAAAGGACGAAGCCCGGGCCCAGGAGCTGATGGCCGAGGTCGCCCGGATCAAGGAGACGATGCCCGAGTTGGAGGAGGGCGAGCGGAATGCCGAGAAGGCGCTGTTCGAGGCTCTTGCCGCCATTCCCAATATTCCAAAGGACGATGTGCCGGTCGGGGCCGACGAACACGGCAACGTGGAGCGTCACCGCTTCGGCACGCCGCCGACCATGAACAACGCCAAGCAGCACTTCGAGATCGGCGAGGCTCTCGGCCTCATGGACTTCGAGACGGCGGCCAAGCTCTCCGGCTCGCGCTTCGTCGTGTTGAAAGGCGGCCTGGCTCGCCTGGAGCGCGCGCTCGGTCAATTCATGATCGACCTGCACACCACCGAACACGGCTACACGGAAGTGAACCCGCCGCTGCTGGTGCGGGACGACGCCATGTTCGGCACGGCGCAGCTGCCGAAGTTCGAGGACGATCAGTTCTGGGCCTTCCCCGGCAACTCGCTCGAGCAGATCGTGGCTGCCGCACTCGAAGGTCAGGCGCGTGACGCGGTCGCCAAGCTCGTCAAGGACACACGCTACGGCATGATCCCCACGGCGGAGGTCACGCTCACCAATCTCGTGCGCGAGCAGATCCTATCCGAGGAAGAGCTGCCCTTGCGCTTCACCGCGCTCACCCCGAGCTTCCGGGCCGAGGCGGGCTCCGCCGGACGTGACACGCGCGGCATGATCCGCCAGCACCAGTTCGTGAAGTGCGAGCTCGTCTCCATAACCACGCCCGAGACATCAGCCGACGAGCATGAGCGCATGCTCACCAGCGCCGAGAACGTGCTGAAGAAACTCGAACTGCCGTTCCGCACCATGACACTCTGCACGGGCGACATGGGCTTCTCCTCGACCAAGACCTACGACATCGAGGTCTGGCTGCCGGGGCAGGGGATGTATCGCGAGATTTCGAGCTGCTCGGTCTGCTCCGATTTCCAGGCGCGGCGCATGAATGCCCGCTATCGCGCTGCCGGTGAGAAGCAGCCTCGTTTCGTGCACACGCTCAACGGCTCCGGCCTCGCGGTCGGGCGTACGCTCGTGGCCGTTCTGGAGAACTACCAGAACGAGGACGGCAGCGTCACGATCCCGTCTGCGCTCCAGCCCTATATGGGCGGGATGACGCGCATCGAGCGTCAGGCCTGACATGCGCATTCTCTGCACCAACGACGACGGCATCCATGCTCCGGGGTTGAAGGCTCTCGAGGCCATCGCGCGCAACCTGTCGGACGATGTCTGGGTCGTCGCGCCCGAGACCGATCAGAGCGGCGTCGCCCATTCGCTCTCGCTCAACGATCCCTTGCGCCTGCGCGAGGTTTCGAGCCGACACTTCGCCGTGAAGGGCACGCCGACCGATTGCGTGATCATGGGCGTCCGCCACCTCATGCGGGACGCGCGGCCCGACCTCGTGCTCTCCGGGGTGAACCGGGGGCAGAACGTGGCGGAGGACGTGACCTATTCCGGCACGGTGGCCGGCGCCATCGAGGGCACGATCCTCGGTATTCCGTCCATCGCTCTCTCGCAGGCCTATGGGCCGGGCACGCGCAACGCGCCGCGCTGGCAATGCGCGGAGCATCACGGCCCCAAGGTCGTGCGCAGGATCCTCGAGGCGGGCGTCGACAAGGGCATCCTCGTCAACGTCAACTTTCCCGATTGCGAACCCGATGAGGTCGAAGGGACGGCGCTCGTCAACCAAGGCCAGCGCACGCAGGAACTCCTGCGTCTCGACGAGCGCCAGGACGGGCGCGGCAATCCTTATTTCTGGATCGCCTTCGAGCGCCGCCCGTTCACGCCTGGGAACGGCACGGATCTCTGGGCCATCGCCAACCGGCGCATCGCCGTCACGCCGCTTCGCATCGACATGACGGACGAGCCGACCCTGACGCGCTACGCACAGGCATTCGGCGGATGAGAGAGCAGGCGCGATGAACCAGGACATGCCATTCCTGCCTGAAGCGGAAGCCCGCGACGAGCAGGAGGCGATCGGCGCTGCGTCCTTCATCCTGTCCCTGCGCGCCAAAGGTATCCGCGACACGGCTCTTCTGCGCGCCATGGAACTCGTCCCACGCGAGGTCTTCGCGCCGCGCCGCTTCACCGACCTCGCCCGCACGGATGTGGCGCTCCCGCTGCCCTGCGGACAGACCATGACCGGTCCTGCCACGGTCGCGGCCATGCTGCTGTCGCTCGGTGTACAGCCGGGTCAGCGCGTTCTCGAAGTTGGAACGGGGAGCGGCTACGTGACCGCGTTGCTGGCAAGGCTCGGCGCGGATGTCACGAGCGTTGAGCGCTTCAACACGCTCGCGGAAAGCGCGGCTCAGCATCTGAAGATCGTGGATGCGGGAAAGATCCGCCTCGAAGTGGGCGACGGCTTGGCTGCGCGAGTGCGCGACCGCTTCGATCGCATCCTGCTCAACGGCGCCTGTCCGGAGATCCCGGAGACCGTGACGTCCCTCCTTGGGCCGGGGAGCCGCTTGGTGGGGGCCGTCGCCATCGAGGGCGTGCCGCATCTCGTGCGGATCGAGCGCAATACCGAGGGTGAACTCGCGCAATCGGTCGGTGCGGCCTTGCGCATCTCACCCCTCGTCACGGGGATTGCGGCAACTCTCTGACCGGAACGAAATATTTTCGGACAGGGTTACGACAATCCGCGCAACGTCAACCGTTGCTTAACCTGAACAGGCTTTTAATGGCTCCATCGAGTTGCGTTCGGTTGGGGTTGAGTGATGCGGTTGCGTGTGTGTTCTGGGCATTGGGGTGCGGTGTCGCGGATCGCCCTGGTGGGGATGATCGGGAGTGCAGCAGCGGCCTGCAGTACCGACAGCGCGCGGTTCGCCGAGAACCCGTTCTCGAACCCCTTCGCGGCGAGCGAGCGCATGGACACCACGGCTTCCATGGCGCCCCAACCCGCTCCGTCCTACTCGGCTGCGCCGATGCCGACGCCGAGCGTTCAGGCCCAGGCTCTGCCTCCCGTGCAGTCCCAGCCCCTGTCGCAACCTGCCCGCATCGCCTCCGCTCCTGCTCCCGCTCCGGTTCAGGCGCGGCCCGCGCCTGTCGCTCAGGCCGCGCCGGCACAGCCTGCGGGCCGTCCCCAGTTCCGCCTCGTCGATACGTCAAAGGTGCCGGCCGCGACGACGCCTGTCGCCGCTGCCGAGCCGGCGAAGCGCGTCCGTCCTGGGATGACCGCGACGGCCCAGGCTCCCGCTCCGTCCGCTCCGGCTCATGCCCGGTCCGCGCCGATGCAGGTCGCTGCCGCGACCGACGAGCCGCTGGTCTCCGCGCCCAAGCCTCTCGTGTCCGCTCCGAAGCCGGTCGTGGAGCAGCCCAAGGTCGCGGCGCTCACCCAGCCCGAGCAAGTGAAACCCGCCGTTCAGCCGGTCGCTCCGGCTCCCCAGCCGGAGGCTGCCAAGGCTCCCGTGCAGGAGCCCGAGCAGACCGCTAGCGTGTCAGGCGATTTCCGTTGGCCGGCCCGCGGCCGCGTCATCGCCGGGTTCGGCGCCAATGGCGGCAATGAAGGCATCAATATCGCCGTTCCCGAAGGCACACCGGTCAAGGCCGCCGAGGCCGGCACCGTGACCTACGCGGGCAGCGAGGTGAAGGGCTACGGCAACCTCGTCCTGATCAAGCACGAGAACGGCTATGTCTCGGCCTACGCCCATAACGGCTCGCTCAGCGTGAAGCGCGGCGAGCAGGTGAAGCGCGGTCAGGTGATCGCCACCTCCGGCCAGACCGGCAACGTGACCTCGCCGCAGCTCCACTTCGAGATCCGCAAGGGTGCGACCCCGGTCGACCCGATGAAGCATCTCGGCGGCTGATCGGGCCAATGGTTTAGATCGGTCTCGATCGAGAGGCCGGTCGAATGAGGGGACGGTGGAGCTCAGCCACCGTCCCTTTGTCGTTTCAGATCGCCTTCCCAAGCCGTCCGGCCAGATCCTGGATGAACTGCCAGGCCGTGCGGCCGGAGCGAGCGCCGCGGGTCGTGGCCCATTCCAGCGCCTCGGCGCGGATGGTGTCGCGGTCCGCCTGCAGGCCGAGATGGTCGACATAGGCGAAGACCATGTCGAGATATTCGTCCTGGCTGCATTTGTGGAAGCCGAGCCAGAGGCCGAAGCGGTCGGAGAGGGAGACCTTCTCCTCCACGGCCTCGCCCGGGTTGATGGCCGTGGAGCGCTCGTTCTCCATCATGTCGCGCGGCAGCAGGTGGCGGCGGTTGGAGGTGGCGTAGAAGATCACGTTGTCGGGCCGCCCCTCGATCCCGCCTTCCAGCACGGCCTTGAGCGACTTGTAGGAGGTGTCGTCAGCATCGAAGGAGAGATCGTCGCAGAAGACGATGAAGCGGTGAGGATCCTGTCGCAGAAGGCCCATGAGGTCCGGCAGGGTCTCGATGTCTTCCCGGTGGATCTCGATCAGCTTGAGGGGAAGCGCGTCGGCTGGCTTGGCGTGGTTGATCTCCGCGTGGACTGCCTTGACCAGGGACGACTTGCCCATGCCCCGGGCGCCCCAGAGGAGGGCGTTGTTGGCCGGCAGGCCCCTGGCGAAGCGCTGGGTGTTCTCCGCGAGCTGGTCCCGGACCCGGTCGATGCCACGCAGAAGGCTCATCTCGACCCGGTTGACCTTCGGAACCGGCGAGAGCCTGCGCCCGGCGGCCTGCCAGACGAAGGCGTCGGCCTCCTTGAAGTCGGCGTGGGCCGTGCCGGTGGGGACGAGGCGCTCCAGGGCATCGGCGATCCGCGTCAAAAGCGCCAGGGATTCGGGAGAGTTCAGATCGGCGGGCATGAATTTTCGGCTTCAAGAAATAGTGAGGATGCCGTGCTTAGCGCGAAAATGGCTATCCGGTCCATGAAAGAGAGGACCTCGACCGTGCAGGAGCCTTGGGAAAGGCCTTGAACTTCATTGATTTCGGCGAGTCGATGGGTATAGTCCGCCACGCTTTGTAATCCCGTCCGGCGCGGGTGGGCCCAAAACGGGCCTGCCACGCGCCTTTATCCATGGAGAGCCGCTTGTTCATTTCACCTGCCTTCGCACAAGGGGCCCCCGCCGGGGGCGGAACGGAGATGATCCTTCAATTCGTTCCGTTCATCCTCATATTCGTGATCATGTGGTTCCTGATCATCCGGCCCCAGCAGCGCCGGGTGAAGACCCACCAGGAGATGATCAAGAACGTGCGCCGTGGCGATACGGTGGTCACCTCGGGCGGAATCATCGGCAAGGTCACGAAGGTCCTCGAGGATTCGAATGACATCGAAGTCGAGATTGCCGACGGCGTGAAGGTGAAGGTGGCCCGGGCCATGATCTCCGAGGTCCGCTCCAAGAGCGAGCCGGTCAAGGCTTGATGTGAAAAGAAGCCGGCCCTCGACGTATCCGACATGGGCCGGTTCGCCGCAGAGCAAATGCGGCAGGGTGTGTGAGAAAGGTTGAGCTGACGATGCTGCGCTTCTCGAGGTCGAAGATCATCGCCACCATGGCGATCATTGTGATCGGCCTGCTTCTTGCGGTTCCGAGCACGATGAATCGCGAGCAGCGTCAGGCCTACCTGAATGCCATTCCGAGCTGGGTCCCGTCCTGGCTCGTTCCGTCCCGCGCCATCGTGCTGGGCCTCGACCTACAGGGCGGCTCCCACGTCCTCCTAGAGGTCGATGCGCAGGACCTGTTGCGCGGCCAGATCACACTCCTGCGTGACGACGTCCGCCGCATCCTGCGCGATACCCGCGTGTCGTCTCAGAACGGCATCCAGACCGTTCAGCGGGGCGTGCAGATTCGCGTGCCGGATGCCGCCGACCGCGAGCGGCTCATGCCGCGCCTGAGGGAATTGTCGCAGCCCATCGGCAATGCCATGCTGGGCCAGAGCGGCGGCAATGCCGTCCAGATCAGCACGACACCGGATGGCGTGATCACGCTGACCTACACGGATGCCGGCATCAACGAGCGCGTGCGCCGCGCCGTCGACCAATCCATCGAAGTCGTCCGTCGACGTATCGATGCCACCGGCACGACGGAGCCGAGCATTCAGCGCCAGGGCGCCGACCGCGTTCTCGTCCAGGTTCCGGGCCTGCAGGATCCGCAGCAGCTGAAGGCGCTTCTGGGTGAAACCGGCAATCTCGAATTCCGCCTGCTGGCTCAGCCGGGCGCGACCGACGTCGATATGCTCCCCATGCAAGATGCGGGCGGTCAGCGCGTTCCGGTCGAGCGCCGGGTGATTGCCGAAGGCGGCGACCTGACGGATGCGCAGCCGGCCTTCGACAGCCAGACGCGCCAGCCCATCGTCAATTTCCGCTTCAACATCCGCGGCGCCCAGCGCTTCGGTCAGGCGACGACGGAGAATCTCGGCCGTCAGCTCGCCATCGTGCTCGACAACCGGGTGATCTCGGCGCCGACGATCCAGTCGCCGATCACCGGCGGCTCCGGTCAGATCTCCGGCAGCTTCACCGTCGAGCAGGTCAACAACCTGGCGGTTCTGCTGCGCTCCGGCGCCCTGCCTGCCAAGCTCACGATCGTCGAAGAGCGTACGGTGGGTCCGGGCCTCGGCCGCGATTCCATCCAGGCCGGCAAGATGGCGACCTATGTGGCGGCCATCTTCGTCGTGATCTTCATGTTCGCGACCTACGGCGTCTTCGGTTTGATCGCGAACATCGCGCTCCTCGTCCACGTGGGCCTCATCTTCGGCCTCATGTCGGTGCTTGAAGCCACGCTGACCCTGCCGGGCATCGCGGGCATCGTGCTCACCATCGGCACGGCGGTGGACTCGAACGTGCTCATCTACGAGCGCATCCGCGAAGAGGTGCGTTCCGGACGTTCCATCGTATCGGGCATCCAGGCGGGCTTCGACCGGGCTTTCGCCACCATCGTCGATTCCAACAGCACCATGGCCATTGCGGCCCTGATCCTGTTCTTCCTCGGCTCCGGCCCCGTGCGCGGCTTCGCCGTCGTGTTCATTCTCGGCATCCTGACGACCGTGCTCACCGCAGTCACCCTGACGCGCATGATGATCGCGCTCTGGTATCAGTGGATGCGTCCCAAAGTCCTTCCGTTCTAAGGAGTGCGTATCGTGCGCCTCATTCGCCTCTGGCCCGAAAACTCCCACTTCGACTTCATGCGCCTGCGGCGCTTCTCGTTCCCGCTGTCCGCCGTCATTTCCGTCGCCACGGCGATCGTGCTCGTGACGATCGGCCTCAACTTCGGCATCGACTTCAAGGGCGGCACGCTCATGGAGATCCAGGCCAAGTCCGGCCAGGCCAATGTCGCCCAGATCCGCCAGACGGCCGAAGGCTTCGGCTTCGGCGACGTGGAGGTGCAGGAGTTCGGCACGGGCGGCGAGGTTTCCCTCCGCTTCCCGATCCAGGCCGGCGGCGAGTCCGCGCAGACGGCCGTGGTGCAGAAGGCCCGCGACACCTTCAGCAACGAATACGATTTCCGCCGCGTCGAGACGGTCGGTCCACGCGTGTCGGGAGAGCTCGTGCAGTCCGGCACCATCGGCGTCGTGCTATCGGTCATCGCGGTGCTGTTCTATCTCTGGTTCCGCTTCGAGCGCGAGCTGGCGGTTGCGTCCATCATTGGCACGCTGCACGACATCGTGCTCACCATCGGCTTCTTCGTGATCACCCGTCATGAGTTCAACATGACGTCCATCGCGGCGATCCTGACCATCGTGGGCTATTCGCTCAACGAGACCGTGGTGGTGTTCGACCGAACCCGTGAGCTGATGCGCCGTTATAAGACGATGCCGGCCGAAGAGCTTCTGAACCTGTCGATCAACCACACCATGTCCCGTACGATCATGACGGCGGTGACCACTGCGCTCTCGCTGCTGGCGCTCGTCCTCTTCGGTGGACAGGCGATCCAGGGCTTCGCACAGGTCATGCTCTATGGTGTCGTCATCTGTACTTATTCGGCCATCTGCATTTCGTCCCCCATGCTGATCTATATCGGCCTGCGCGGGTCGGAGAGCGTCAAGGTGCCGGAGGGCCGGGCCGCCGCAGCGGAGTAGGGCCATGAGCAATGGTCGCCTCTATGATGGCTTCCTTCCGGGACGCCATCCGTTTGATGCCTATGGCAATGGTGGCTTCCGCTTCGCGGACATGTCCCACCGGGGTTCGCTGCTCGCCCTGCCGTCGGGCATCAGGGCGTGGCCGGTGAACGCCGTGGCTGAGCTCACGGACGAGACGCTCGACCCGATCTTCGCCGAGGCCGATTCCATCGATCTCCTTCTCCTCGGCACGGGGGCCGACATCGCGGCGATCCCAGGTGCGTTCCGCACCCGGTTCCGTGAAGCAGGGATCGGTCTCGACGTGATGCAGACGGGCGCCGCCGCGCGCACCTACAACATCCTGCTGGCCGAGAACCGCAAGGTGGCCGCGGCGCTGATCGCCGTCCCCTGATATGGCAGAGGCAATCTCGAACTTCGCCCATTGCGAAGCGCTCGTGCGCGAGGCCGATCCGGACCGTTACTGGGCCAGCCTCTTCGCGCCCGCCGACAAGCGTCCGCATCTCCACGCGCTCTATGCCTTCAACTTCGAGGTCTCGCGCGTTCGCGAGGCCGTGCGCGAGGCGCTCGTCGGCGAGATACGCCTGCAATGGTGGCGCGACGCTCTTCAAGGCGAGGCGAGGGGGGACGTGCGCGCCAATCCGGTTGCTGCCGCTCTCGACGACACCATCGTGCAGTTCCGTCTGCCGCGGCAATCCTTCGTCGACCTGATCGATGCCCGGATCTTCGATCTGTACGATGACCCGATGCCTTCCTTAAACGATCTCGAGGGTTATTGCGGCGAGACGTCGTCCAGCCTGATCCAGCTCGCGAGCCTCATCCTCGCCAACGGCTCAAACCCCGGTACGGCGGATGCTGCCGGTCACGCGGGTGTCGCCTATGCGATCACCGGTCTCCTGCGCGCCTTTCCGCATCATGCGCGACAGGGACAGGTCTTCATCCCCGCCGACATCCTCACCCGCCACGGCGTGGTGCGGGAGGACATCGTGACCGGACGCGGCGGTCCGGGGCTCGAACGCGCTCTCGCCGATCTCCGCGCCGTTGCGCGCCGGCATCTCGAACAGACGCGCCGGCTGCGAACCACCATTCCGGCTTCTGCGAAGCCCGCGTTCCAACCACTTGCCTTGGTCGAGCCCTATCTCAAGGCCATGGAGCGGCGGGATTACGATCCGTTCCACACGCCGGTGGACCTGCCGCAATGGCGCCGAATCTGGGCGCTTTGGCGCGGGCCATTCTGAGGATCGAGCACAGGTCTCAAGCGGCGATCAGCCGTTCTGGCCATGATCGACGATAACGTGCTTCTTACCCAACGAGCAGTACTCGATATAGGTCTTGCCGTTGTGGCGGTATTGGATCTTCTTGGGCGCTTCTCCAGGCGCCGGGTTGGGGTCGCATTTCAGCTCTTGCTTTGGCTTCGTGTCGTCCTGACCGTAGGGGGCAGGCGAGAGGCCGAAGGCGACCATCAAGCCAACCAGGATCGTGCGTTTCACTGTTGAACCTCCTCAAGGGCGATTCAACTATATAACGAAACGTAAGCCATGCCCAGAGAGGCGGGACGATTTGAACGCCCCGCCTGTAAAACCGTGCGTCTTCCTGGATCAGGCCGATCGGGCCCTCACTCCGCCGCCTCGGGCAGTGCGGTGCCGGACATCCAGGCTGCCAGATCGGCCCTTGCCCTGTCCGTCAGCGCCTTCTTGCGGGCGACGGCCTTGGCCGGGCCGCGCAGGCGCTTCCCGTCCTCGGACTTCGGCGCTTGGGCGAGCGGTGGGAACAGTCCGAAATTGACGTTCATCGGCTGGAAGGAGCGCGGCCCCTCGTCGATGGTCTCGATGTGGCCGCCCGTGATGTGATTGATCAGGGCGCCGAGGGCCGTGGTGTGCGGCAGGGGCTGGATCGGTCGGCCGAGCCGCTCGGCGGCGGCGAAGCGGCCGGTCATCAGGCCCACGGCGGCGCTTTCCACATAGCCCTCGCAGCCGGTGATCTGGCCGGCGAAGCGCAGGCGCGGCATCGCCTTCAGGCGAAGGGTCGGGTCGAGGAGCTTGGGCGAGTTGAGATAGGTGTTGCGGTGGATGCCGCCGAGCCGTGCGAACTCGGCATTCTCCAGACCGGGGATCATGCGGAAGATGTCGCCTTGCGCGCCATATTTCAGCTTGGTCTGGAAGCCGACCATGTTGAACAGGGTGCCAAGCGCATTGTCCTGGCGCAGCTGCACGATCGCGTAGGGCTTCCTGTCGGGATTGCGTGGATCGGTCAGGCCAACGGGCTTCATCGGCCCGTGGCGAAGGGTTTCCCGGCCGCGCTCGGCCATGACCTCGATGGGGAGGCAGCCGTCGAAATAGGGAGTGTCGGCCTCCCACTCCTTGAACTCGGTCTTGTCGCCGGCGATCAGGGCGTCGACAAAGGCGTCGTACTGCTCTCGTGTCATGGGGCAGTTGATGTAGTCCTTGCCGGTGCCGCCAGGCCCGACCTTGTCGTATCGCGACTGGAACCAAGCGATGTCCATGTTGATGGACTCGCGATAGACGATGGGCGCGATGGCGTCGAAGAACGCCAGCGACGTCTCGCCCGTCAGGCCCAGAATCGCCTCGGCCAGGGCCGGCGAGGTGAGGGGACCGGTGGCGACGATCACGGAGGACCATTCCTCCGGGGGCAGGCCGGCGATCTCGCCGCGCTCGATGGTGACGAGCGGATGCGCTTCGAGCGCCGCCGTCACGGCATCGGAGAAGCCGTCGCGGTCGACGGCCAACGCGCCGCCGGCCGGGACCTGGTTGGCGTCACCCTTCGCCATGATCAGGGAGCCGAGGCTGCGCATTTCCTGGTGCAGCAGACCGACGGCATTCGTCTCGGCATCGTCCGAGCGGAAGGAGTTCGAGCAGACGAGCTCGGCAAGACCTTCCGTCTTGTGGGCATCCGTGCCGCGCACCGGGCGCATCTCATGGAGGACGACTGGCACACCGGCCTGGGCGATCTGCCAGGTCGCTTCCGAACCGGCGAGGCCGCCGCCGATGACGTGAATGGGTTCGATGGTGCTCATGGTCATTCTCCCGAGCGGCTTTGTTGACTCCCTGGAAACCCCTGGTCAAGCTGAGCCGCTTCACGAAAGCATCGGATTCGAAAGCGGAGACCACTTTCGGGATCTGCACGATGCTGATTTTCAGTTCATGTGTCGCTCGGAGCGGAAAGGCTGAATCCTATTCCGCACGATGTGCCGTCGGAAAGGCTAGAACCCCATGCAATCCAAGCGTCCCGTCGTCCTTATTACAGGTGGAAGCCGCGGCATAGGGGCTGCGGTGGCGCAGCTTGCGGCGGCGCGCGGTTACGATGTCGCCATCACGTACCGGTCCGAGCGGGATGCGGCCGAGCAGGTGCTCGCCGCCTGCCGGACATCGGGGGCGGCTGCGGTTTCCTGCCAAGGCGACGTGGCGGTCGAGGGTGACGTGGTGCGCGTGTTCGACGAGGCTGAAGCGGCCCTGGGTCCCATCGCGCATGTGGTCAACAATGCGGGAATCACGGGCAAGTCCAGCAGACTGGATCAGGCATCGGCCGAGACGATCCGCACCTGCATGGACGTGAACGTCATGGGTGCCATCTGGGTGGCGCGCGAGGCGGCGCGGCGGCTCTCCACAAGCCGCGGCGGGGCAGGCGGCATCATCGTCAACATCTCGTCGGTGGCGGCTTCGCTTGGGAGCCCGAACGAGTATGTCTGGTATGCGGCCTCGAAAGGAGCCGTGGACTCGCTGACCGTGGGACTGGCGAAGGAGCTGGCAGGCGAGGGCATTCGGGTGAATGCGGTTTCGCCTGGCATGACGAAGACGGACATCCACGAGCGCAGCACCCAGGATGTCGGCCGCCTGGACCGCCTCCGCCCCTTCATTCCCCTCAACCGGATCGGGGAGCCCGAGGAGATCGCCGAGGCCGTACTGTTCCTGATGTCGGACGCCGCATCCTACATCACTGGCGCCAACATCCCGGTCTCGGGCGGCCGCTGAGGATCCGGAAGCGAGGCTCCAGACAAGCGAAAGCCCGCCGGAGGGCGGGCTAGGGCCTTTTGCTGCGATGCAGCGTAAATTTACGCGACGGCGTTCTGGCGAGCGATGCTGTCGATCTGGAAGCGGGAGATGCCGAGATCGTCGAGCTCGCGGTCCGAAAGCAGGGACAGCTCGCGGACGGTTTCGCGATAACGCATATAAGCGCGGACTTTGGAAAGGATGTAGGTAACGAACATGGGAAGCTCCTGAGAAGTGACCGGCCCCTATGACCGGTGGCCTTTGTTCTTGCGTTTGCAGTGCGGATATAAGTGTGTGCAGTGCAAAAGACGAGTGGTAATAATGTAGGTCTGTTATGCTTTAGTAGCATACCGACCTAATGCCACGTTAACCGTGTTGCGAGCGACGAATGGCTGCGGCCCCCGAACGGAAAGCGGCCCCGAAAACGGGGCCGTTTGCACGTGGCGGGGAAGGATCCAGGTTTCGGGAGCGATGCCCGAGCTCTCGACTATAGAACGAAGAAGTCCGCTTTCGTCAGCGAGAGTCCCGAGCTGAGCTGCGCGAACTTGATGGCTGCGGCGCCACCGATGCCGTCGGCATCGTAGAGCAGGGCGCCAGTCTGCTTGTTGTAGATGATCCGGTCGGAGGAATCCCTGGCGCCGGAGCCGGTGGTGAAGGCGCCGCCCGAAAGCCATCCGTCCCGCCCGACCCGCGTGAAGACCTGGTTGTCGAGCATGATCGTATCGTCCACGGGCCGGAAGTCGACGATGCGGTCGACGTTGTTCTTGGATGGCCGCGTGTCGAAGACGAAGTAGTCCTTGCCGGTGCCGCCGGTCAGCTGATCGCTGTCTGCGCCGCCGTTGAGATAGTCGCTGCCGGCCCCGCCGGCCAGGGTATCGCGACCTGTACCGCCATACAGGTCGTCGTCGCCCCAGTCCCCATAGAGCGCGTCGGCACCCGCATCTCCGTAGGCGATGTCGTCGCCGTCATACCCATACACCACGTCGTTGCCCGTTCCGGCACGGATGAGATCGTCGTAATCGTTGCCGTGGAACGTATCGTGGCCCCCGTTCAGGTTCACGTACCAGGCATAGCCCTGGAGCGCGTCGACCGTCGTATAAAGATCGAGGTCCTGGATGGTCAGGATGTCCGCGCCGTGGTTCTCGTAAAAGAGGTCATCGATGATGACCGTGTATCCGTCGCTCCAATATCGGGCGGTGAAGTAATCCACGAGCGTGCTGCCATAGACCTCGTACTCGGCGACCGTGCCGTTGTCGTGGACGCGATCCGTCGTCACGGAGGGATTGGCCCCGATGAACGCCCAGCCTGAGCTGCTGGTGCTGGACATGTCGAAGCCGACACCCGCTGCGTTGAAAGCCTGAAAAACTGCCATGGCTGCGCTGTTCCCGATGAACGTCCGATATCGTCAAGCTAGGACGATGAACGTGAATTTGAGCTGTATGCCCGCTGGGATCAGCATTCAGGAAAAGGGTAAAGATTTTGTTGGGCGTTCGGTTGCCTGCTTCATGGGTTCTTTCTTGGGAGATGCCGAAGCGTCGAATCTTGAACGTCTGTTCATCTTCAGCCGGTAAAAATCGTATAAAACCTGTTACTTAAAGTTGTTGGGAACAGTCTCTGACTGTTGGCGTTCATCTCCCAGCTTTACTATTGTGGAGATCGTTCCGTGAAGAAAATTGCTCTCGGCGCCGCCCTTCTCTTGTTGAGCAGCGCGGCTTACGCACAGACTTCGACGCAGACGAATACGAACACCAGCACGAGTTCTCAGACCTCCTCCGGTTCGAATACGCTGCTGCGCAGCCAGTCCGGCAGCACCGACCGGGCGCAGACCCAAACCACGGGTGCGACGCGCAGCGAAACCTCCGGTGCGCAGGTCAATGTCGGCAGCCGCCAGGACACCGGCGCACGCGTCGGAATCGAGACGCGCGAGCGCTCCGGCGTGTCGGTTCGCTCCCGCACCGTCCACGAGATCGATGAGCCGAGCGTGTCGGTAACGCGCCGCCGCAGCGTGTCGACCTATGAAGAGCCCAGCACCGAGATCCATCGCACCGTGGTGAAGAAGAAGCCCGCCAAGAAAGTCGCGGTGAAGAAGACGAAGCGAACCAACAAGGTCGTGTCGACGAAGCGTCGCTATCACGTGGTCGAGGAGCAGCCGGTGGAGGTCCGTCGCCGGACCGTGCGCCGCTATGAGGAGGTCAACGAGCCGAGCGTTTCCGTGCGGAGCCGCACGACGGTTCGCCGGACGCAGGACACTTCCCCGAGCGTGGGCGTGTCCGTGGAGCAGCGCCGCTCCAACGACGTGAATGTCTCGACCAGCCGGACGCGCTCGGGCGCGCCTGATACGACCGGTTCCGTCTCGACCCGCAGCCGGATGGAGATGAACGGTAACACGAGCGGCAACACGTCGAACTCCAGCGGTTCGACCAATACGCGCCTGCAGCAGGGCGGTTCCTCGTCGCAGAGTAACGGCTCGAACCAGTAATCGCCGCGACAAAGGGGGGGAGCCTGATCGACGGCTCCTTCTCCCGCTCGCCCGCCTCCCATTGAGTTCAGGAGTCTGACGATGAAGAAGCTTATGGTGACGATCAGCGTAGCGCTCTTGGCTGCGACGTCCTTCACCGGGGCAGCCGATGCCCGGCCCGGCAAGGGCAAAGGACATGCCTATGGGCATTACAAGAATCATGGCGCGCCGCGTTACTATGTTCAGCGGCGGGGCAACAACAATGCCGCCATTGCGGCCGGCGTGACCGGCGCGATCCTCGGCGGAGCCCTGGCAGCCACGGCCCGGCCCGCATACCGGACCTATGACAGGCCCTATTACAGAACCTATGAGGCTCCGCGACGGAGTTATTACCAGGAAGAGTATTACGATTACGGGTACTGAGTAGAAAGAGCGCCTCGGGCGCTCTTTTCTTTAACGCCCAGATTTCCGACGGAGATGACAGCCCGAACGGGGCCGTATTCCGTTTGCTTTCTCACGTCCAGACGGATGCGGCCGCCGGCCTGCGTCTGGAAGGAATCGGAGGCGCGCTGGCGCGACGGGCCGACCAGCGTCTCGCTCCGTACCTGTCCGCTGATGCGTACGCAGGTGTCGGAGGCTTGCAGCATGGCGAAGCCGGGAGGGCAGGACGAGGCAGCTTGCACCTGACCTGCCAGCACAAGTCCTGAAAGAGCGAGAGCGAAGACATGCCGCTTCATGATGAGCTCGAGTGTAGCGGCCCCTATCCCGTCATGGCAAGGCGCTGCGCCGCCAGGCTCAAGCCCGGTCCGATCCGCTGCGCCGGCCATAGGAGGCCGCGATGTCCGGGCGGTCCACCTCGACGTGAAACTGCTCAGCCTTGGGGCCGTAATCCCGGATCGCGCCGATGCCATAGCGGTAGGCGAGTTCGCCGCCGAGCCACCCGCTGAACAGGAGCAACGCGGTCTGAATGCCCGAGAGCCAGATGCCCCAGCCTTGTGCGCCTGCCGCCGGATCGCTCAAGCGGACACCGACATTGATGAGAGCCAGCGCGACTACCACGAGATTGGCCGCCATATGGGCCCAGGACACCCACAGATTGCGCACCCGGTTGATGGTTACGAAATCGATCAGGCCAGGAATCGCCGCCACGAGGGCGGTGACGATGCCGGCGATGAGGAGCCAGTATGAAACCTGGGCCCAGAAGGGATCCTGGGCCGCCATGAAGGCGATGTCGGTTCCGAAGGCCCCGATCAGGAATGCGACCGGGAAGGCGATCAACATATGATGCAGTGGGTGGCCGGCGATGGCCGCCGTGCTCTGGACGCCGTGACGATGGTACATGCCCATGGTTTTCCCTCTCCGGTGTGGTTTGAGAAGAATGCCTCGTCCGAACCTTCGTTCCGGGGGGCCGGGGTGTTGCGCCGCCCCGATCCGCCGCAGGTCTGGGTTCTGGACATCGCCGGGAGGATGAGGGATAGCGGTAGGTATGCATTCCCTTGCGGAATGGGTCGTGGGAATTCGTCTGCGACCGTCTGGTCGAACTCCACGGCAGCCGCTTCGATGGTCCTTGATCCTGCCACGCTTACCGTCGCCTTCGTGCTGCTCTCGGCCGCGCTGGGAACATTGCTGCTGTTCTCCTGGGCATTGAACCGGAGGGTCAGGGCACTCGCCTGGTGGGGGAGCGCATTCTGGCTGATCGCCGTTGGGATTGGGTCGGCCAATATCCGGCAGGGGCAGCCCGCTTATTCGATTCTGCTCGTGGCGAACGCCTTGGGCCTGCTTTGCTACGGCGCCCTCTACACGGGCTGTCGCGTCTTCAACGGGCGCTCCGTTCCCCTGGCGGCTCCGCTCGCCGGGGCTGCGATCTGGCTCGGTGCCTTTCCCTTCATCTACGCCTCACAGAGCCAGCGTTTGCTTCTCGTGTCGCTGCTTACCTTTGCCTATTCGATCCTCTCGGCCTGGGAACTGGGGCGGTACGCGTCACGGCCTTTGGCCTCCTCGCGCGTTGCGCTGGTGCTTCTTCTGGGTCTTGCGACGTTTAATTTATCCCGCATAGGGATTGCTCTCGCGCCGACCTCCGTTCCCTGGATCGATGCCTTGGCCCATCGCTGGTCACCATCCATGGCACTTCTCTTGGTCGTGTTCGGCCCGAGCCTCGCCTTCACGTTCCTGTCCATGGCCAAGGAGAGCGTCGAGTTCGAGTACAAACAGGCGGCTCTGGTCGACCCGCTGACGGGCGTTCCAAACCGGCGCGCCTTCATGCAGAACGCGTCCCGGCTGCTCGCTCGGAGCGGCAACAGCTCTGTCAGCTGCCTGCTGTTCGACCTCGATAACTTCAAGGCCATCAACGACCGCCACGGCCACGATACCGGCGACCGGATCCTCACGGTCTTCGGCGAGCTTCTGGCGAGGCACCTGCCAGAGGGCACCTTCGGCCGGCTCGGCGGCGAGGAGTTCGGGGCCATCCTGCCGCTGGTCTCGGGGGAGGCCGCTCTCCTGGCGGATCGGGTCCGACATGCCTTTTCGGCAGCCGGTGCCGACACCCTCGGCGGGCTAGACCGGGTCACCGTCAGCGTCGGCTGCGTCTCGGGAACGGGCGTCGATGCCGGAACGCTGCTCCGGCGCGCCGATGCGGCGCTGTACCGGGCAAAGCGCGGTGGTCGGAACATCGTCATCGCGGCCTGAGCGGGCCAAGTCAAAAAATTGGATGGGATAAGTTGGGAAGGCGATGCCGCGCGTTTCCTCGAAGGCTGTCCTAAATCACCCCTCCCGTAACCTGTGTTAAAGCGCTTAAGCTCCGGACGTGTAGTCTATAGCCGGGGGTGTCAGGAGCGCGCATGCCCCGCTATCATTTCCATGTACAGGTCGGAGACTATTTCATACCGGATCGAGACGGTGTCGATCTGCCGAACCTGAGAACCGCGCGAGGATCCGAGGCCCAGGCTGCCCATGCTTCCTGGAAACGTGTGCTGAGTTTCATTGAGGCCCTGCCCAATAGAACAACCGTCATTACCGACGAAGCAGGGCGGATCGTATTCGTTCTTTCTGTGTAGTGTGCATCTTTGCTTCGCAGGGATGCAGTGCATGAGAGTATTCCAACATCATGAAGTGATCGCCGTGATGGAGGGGAACGACATGCCCCGCTACTTTTTCCATCTCCGCTCCCGAGACCAGTTCATCTGGGATCAGGAAGGAATCGATCTGCCCGATCCCGCCATTGCCAGGGGCGCTGCCGACAGGGCCGCGATAGAACTGCGTGGTGATCTGCAAGCGAGCGATCCGGTCTATTGCTGGACGGTCGCCGTGACGGACGAAAGCGATGAACTCATCCATGTGGCATCGCTCTGATGCAGTTCGGGCCGTTTATGGCTCCAAGACAAAGAACTGATACCAAGAATAACGGGTACGAACAGACGGAATGCCGATCTGAGTACTAAAGTTCTAGTGGTTGGCCATTTCTGAAAGTACAATCGCACATTACTTTGCGTTAATTACTCTTCAATCAGATCGTGCAATGATTCTCACGGGTGGCGTACGAAGTCCGGGGGCGAGTGTGACAGAGGAAGAAATTGAAGCCGTTGCAGAAGAGCTGGCAAAGGCTGGCGGAACCTCGTGGTATCCAGGGCGCACACGCGGCACTCTCCTGAGATCGGTGAGCGAACGATACCGGGACCGGGCGAGACTGGCGATTGCTGCTCTTGACAGAGTCCGGGCCGGTCATGGCGATGGCCCCTCGTCCCAGCCTTTGGAGAACGTGTCATCGCCGGTGCGGGCGAACTTGGGCGATTCCGGTGGAATCCAAGTGGGAGCCACGGTGGTGTATCGTCCTCCAGGAGACCAGAGGGCGATTACCTGCCGGATCGAACGGCTCGAGGGCGGGCGCGCTTATCTCGTACCTGTCGCACGAGTTGATATCGGCTGGGTTGCTTTGGATAGTTTCGATCCCGTAGGCGAAGCACCGACCAGAGATGAATGATGTTCCGCTGCGTAAGATCTCTTCACTTCGCTGTGAAAAAACGTTAGCAGACTTCATCCTGTTCGTGTGGGTGACGGTCACGACATGCGCTGTTTCTTTCACCTTGTGAACGATCATGAAGAGATCGTCGACAATTCGGGGATCGAAGTTCATGACTTGGAGAGTGCCAAGGCACAAGCTCTCCTTGCCATCACCGAACTGCGCCAGGAGATCGGCGCCGAGATTGAAGATTGGTCCGGTTGGCGCCTCGATATCGTGTGTCCTCGAGGCAGGCTTCTCCATTCCCTGATGCTGAACAATACGGTGCACTAGTGGGTCGTCTGCTGTCGGATATGGTATAGTGGCATGGTGATCCTCGTGTTGCGAGGTGCCCCATGTCGCGCCACCAGAAAGATCCACTACGCCCGCTCACCGTAGACGAGCGCAAAGAACTCACCCGCCTGAGCCGCTCCCAGAGTACTCCTGCCGCTGAAGTCGACCGTGCCCGTGCCCTGCTGGCGATTGCCGAAGGCGCCAGCTACACCGCCGCCGCCCATCTCGTCGGGCGCGGCCACAACGAGACCATCTCGGCCTGGGTCAGTCGCTTCAACCGCGAGGGCCTGGCCGCCGTGCGCCCGCACCACGGTGGCGGGCCACGGATCCGCTATGGGGCTCACGCGCAGCAGCGCATCCTGGCCGAATGGGCGCGAGCGCCGCAGCGCGAGCAGGACGGCACCGCGACCTGGTCGCTGAGCCTGCTGCAGAAGGCCTTGCGCCAAGCCCCGGACGGCCTGCCGCAGGTGAGCCGGTTCACCATCGCGCGCACCCTGCACGAGGCGGGCCTGAGCTGGCAGAAGAGCCG
>NZ_QDGA01000040.1 GCF_003347665.1 Microvirga calopogonii | reverse complement strand
GTGTGGGCAACACGCCGCTTAGTCCGATCCAGATGGCGGCAAGCTCGGTCTGGAAAGCCGTGCAACTGCTGGACGACCGCTCCGCGCTGGGCTCAAAGGTCAAACTCCACGGACGGTGTGGCTATGGCGATGCCGATAGTCCGGCACGAGACCAAAGCCCAGTCGGCGACTGATCCAAGCCCCATGCGCGAACACGGAGAAGCTGTGTATGCCTGACCACACCTCGAATTTAGTGCCCTGCTGTGTCACCGATATCGGCCCAGGCCGCATCTGGTGGGAGTGGCGTCAGGGGCATTGGATTATCGCTGCAAAACCTGCCTCTGCGCCAGAGCAGAAACGCCACGACGCTATCCGCCACGGGTAGATGTGCCCATCCGCTTAACCCGGAAAGAGTTTTTGCGCTTCTGAGGCAACAGCAGAAAGCTGGAGGGCCGCTAAGCCCCTCCGTCACGATCAATGCTTCTACCGAGCGTATTTGAACTCGGGAGCCGCCTTTAGCTGATCCTTGGTCATGTTCGTTGTGAGTATCGCATGGTCCGGAGCCGAGCGAGCAGCCGTATCTGCGGTCCGGTCCGTCGCCACTGTGCCTGTGGTGGTCGGCGCAGTCGGGCTGACGGCGCCAGGAGCCGCTGGCGTCGCCGGGGTTGTTGCTGTGGTGGCCACCGCCAGAGGGTCGTTCACGAACTTGATCTGGTCGAACGGGATGGCCACGTCCCGTTCGCCGAGGCCGAGGAACCCGCCGACGCCCACCACCACGGCCTGGATTGTGCCGCTGCTGTCTACGATCAGTTCGCTGATGTCGCCGATCTTCTCATTGTTCTGGTTGTAGACGTTCAAGCCGTCGAGCTTGGAGGCGCGCCATTGCCCCGGCTGCTCCTGGGTCATCCAGTTGCCGGGGTCCATGCGGGCTGGTTCCTTCGCGCCGAAGCTGGGGTCCCCCGCCGAAGGGGCAGGCATTGAGCGTGCGGGAGGAGCGGTGGTCGAGCCTGCGGGCTGGTTGGTCTGGGACAGCGCCGCGGCTGAAATTAGGATCGTACCGAGAAGAGCCAATGTGAGAGGCTTACCAAGCATGCTTTCCTCCATTGTCTTATCCGCGCCACGCGGCGCATGTCATAACAACGGGAAGCTATGTCCCTTCGTTCGGCTCACCTTTCTTTCGTCAGCGGCAGGAACTGACCCAGGTGGGGCGACTTGCCTTACGCGGCATGATTCCTCCTGAAACACCTTACCTCGTCCGCAGGCGAGGGTTTTTGTGGAGATTTCGGATGGGTTAGAAAGCAATCATGTGAGCCTTGTGCCCGCCAAGGCGTTGGAACGGCTGAAGAACCTTACTAAGAAGCGTCGCTCCGCCAGCCGATGAGGATAAGGGAAGTCGACCAGTTTTATTCCTCAGGGGATTAGCCCGCACTGTAATCGTTTACATAAAGCCCCGCCAGGAACATCAACAATAAAAATCTCGCTAACCTGAGTTCACTTTCCAAAAACCGCTTGCCAAAAATTGATCAGATGCGTAGGTGCGGCGCAGATCACGGGTATTTATTGTGCTGCATGGGTTCTCCCTGCTGATCCGGCCAGAACGAAGTCTGTTCTCGTCACCTTCCAATCAGTCCCAGTGCAGCCGAGGACATGAAAACTATGAGTGAGAGCGCAATCGCTCCGAACTACATTGAACTCTGTGCTGATATTGTCTCAGCTTACGTCAGCAACAACTCCGTTCCCGCCGCAGACCTCCCATCGCTGCTCAACTCCGTCTACGCTGCCCTGACGAAAACGACCCAAGGACAGCAAGAGGAGCCCAAGGCCGAGTTGACGCCAGCCGTGTCGGTGCGGAAGTCTGTCACTCCGGACTACATCATCTGCCTGGAAGATGGGAAGAAGTTCAAGTCGCTGAAGCGCCATCTGCGGTCTACTTACGACATGACCCCTGAGCAGTACCGTGCCAAGTGGAGCCTGCCAGCCGATTACCCAATGGTTGCGCCGAACTATGCCAAGGCGCGCTCCGAGCTTGCCAAGACCATGGGACTTGGCCAGCAGCGCAAGAAGGGTGCGGCTCCAGTAGAAACTGCTGCCAATGATGGTGCTTCTGCCAAGCCGAAGCGCACTGCCGCCAAGGCCGCTGCGACATCCGAGGAAGTGACTGCACCGGCTAAAAACCGCCGCACGAAGAAGGCTGCATAGTTCATCCTCCTTCTATGGAGCGGCCATAGCTGTTCAAGTGCTGACGGCCAAACCCGGTGCGACCTAGCGCCGGGTTTGACCGCCGCGATCCCTCTACGCTGCTATGCATGTGCTGCGTCGATCATGTCGCTACCGGCGCGGATAGCTTTAAGACCCTGTTTACCATGATGGCCCATCGTATTGGCTCTGTGCCTGGAGCCTTGCCATGGATCATGTCGATCAGGCCCATTACACCTGTAATGATCTGAGTGGCGACACCGAGAGAAATGCTCTGAAGACGGCGCTGATTGGCATAGCGCTTGCCATCCTTGCGTGTTTTCCAAGCTCCGCCTCTGCCCAAGCATTGCTTCCAGCGCGAGCAACTGACCTCATCCAAGTGGTTGGACCAGCAGGCCCGACCCAAGCGTGGATTGATTTCTGCCGGAGGTACCCTCATGAGTGTCGTGTCGATCTCTTGCAGCCTGCGCGGATTTCGCTGAACTCGCAGGTGTGGGCTACCCTCACACAGGTGAATGGGCGCGTAAACTCATCGATCCTTGCTGTCACGGACCAGGATCATTGGGGTGTTCTCGACCGTTGGGACTTCCCTGATGATGGCCTTGGTGATTGTGAGGATATCCAGCTTTTGAAACGAAAGCTCCTCGTCCGGGCCGGTCTGTCGCAGCGGGCCTTGCGGATGACAGCCGTCATCGACGAGCAGGGGCAGGGGCATGCTGTGCTCACGATCCTCACCGACCAGGGCGACTTCATTCTTGACAATAAGAGAGATGCCATCCTGCCCTGGTGGCAGACCGGCTATAGCTTCATCAAGCGGGAGGGGACCGACGGCAAAGGCTGGGTTGCCCTTGGAGACTACGCAGCCCCCGCTTACACGGCCTACCGTTAGTTTGAATCGCCGTTCTCGAAGAACTGTCGCGCCACCTGCGTGTGCAGCAGAAAGGCCGCTTCGACCGGCTCGTGGATAACCAACACTTCGGAGACCTCGGAATCGTGGGTGAATGGACCCTCATGCTCGACGGGAGGGCTCTGGCAGACGATCAAGTTTTGCCGCCGATCTGGTGTAGTCGCGACCGTCAGCACCCTCAGGGTCTCTGGGGCAACCACGACGCCTGTCTCCTCCAATACCTCCAGCACGCCAGTCTCCTGCCATGTTTGCCCGAGCATCTGGTAGCCACCGGGAGCGCGAGCTTGCCGCAGCCCTCGCCAGGGAGCGCACGGCGAACCATCAGCAAACCTCTCCGGAGAGGCACCAGTACGACCACTACAGTAGGCGTGTTGTGATATTGGGCCATCTCTGCGCCGCTTCGTCTTATGATCTTTCACTCTGGGAAACCGCAGGGCTCGGCAAAGCGGGCACAGGCGGGAGCGAGGCGGTGAGGGATCAGGATTGGCAGTGTCAAGATCGCCTCTTAGACTTCTTCCGCGCCCCTGCTGACGCTTTCTTGGGCGAGCCTTTGGTGGCGAGCCGCCCTAATGGCTTCGTCATTTCGTTCAGCACCGTATTCTGCTGACGCTGCATCTCCGCCGACCAGAAGCCACGGGCTGCACCAGCCCAGGTGTTCGCGGCACTCAGCCAGAGGCTGAGCCAGGGATTCTTTGCCATCTCGAACTCCCAGCCCTTCAAATGCTCCCGGCGCTCCGGCCATCACTGGGATTGATCCCATCACTGAGGGCAGCCTTCAGGGCCGACTCGCAGCGCTCGATATGGCTCATGGCTCGTTGGCGCAACTCCTGTACATTGTGACAGGGGGCGCTCACGTCCTGCTGGCAAAACTGGCAGATCATTGGGCTGGCCTCATTTTTAGCGAGAGCATGTCAGGCCAATAGGGATATGGGACCGGGGTTCCCGGTCACCTTCATCACAGCAAGAGAGGAGAGGATAGGGGAGGGCCGCTGACAGCCGATCACCTGCTGGTCGATCGACAGTTGAGCCATATAACCTCTCCATCAACTCAAGACTTCGCCCATGACCTCCCCCCAATCTTCAGTTCGCGCGGGTCGGCGACGAGGCTTGAGCAAACAAAACGGATGCGAGGAGAACATCGTCATGGAATACGTGAGGCTTGGCCGCTCAGGCCTTGAGGTTTCTCGCCTGTGTCTCGGCTGCATGACGTACGGGGTTCCCGGTCGCGGAAATCATCCGTGGACCCTCGATGAGGAGCAGAGCCGCCCCTTCATCAAGCGTGCGCTGGAGCTCGGCATCACGTTCTTCGACACCGCCAATGTCTATTCCGACGGCACGAGCGAAGAGATCGTCGGTCGCGCCCTCAAGGACTTTGCACGCCGCGATGAGGTGGTGATCGCCACGAAGGTGCATGGGCGCATGCGCCCTGGGCCGAACGGCGCCGGCCTGTCGCGCCTGGCGATCATGACGGAGATCGACAACAGCCTGCGCCGGCTCGGCACCGACTATGTCGATCTCTACCAGATCCATCGCTGGGACTACGCAACACCCATCGAGGAAACGCTCGAAGCCCTGCATGACGTCGTCAAAGCCGGCAAGGCGCGGTATCTCGGGGCATCGTCCATGTATGCCTGGCAGTTCGCCAAGGCGCTCTATGCCGCGGACCTGAACGGCTGGACGCGGTTCGTGTCGATGCAGAATTACTACAACCTTCTCTACCGGGAGGAGGAGCGGGAGATGCTGCGTCTGTGCCAGGCGGAGGGGATCGGGGTCATCCCCTGGAGCCCGCTCGCCCGCGGCCGCCTGACCCGCGACTGGGATGAGACCAGCGCCCGGTCGGAAACGGATGAGTTCGGCAAGTCGCTGTACGCCAAGACAGCGGAGGCCGATCGCCGGGTGGTGGAAAGGGTGGCTGAGATCGCAGCCCGTCGCGGCGTTCCCCGAGCGCAGGTTGCATTGGCGTGGCTGCTGCACAAGCCAGTCGTGACCTCGCCTATCGTCGGCGCTTCGAAACCACAGCACCTAGAGGACGCGGTGGCTGCCTTGTCCCTCAAGTTGTCACGGGAGGAGATAGCGGAACTGGAAGAGTCCTATGTGCCGCACGGGCTAGCTGGTTTTGCCTAAGGGGAGGCGGACCAAGCACGGCCGCGAGGCTGATCTCCATACTTGTCTAGCCATATCTGTGTGCGCAGCCCGCCATTCACTCTGTCGCGAGTCGGGCTGCTGATTGCTCAGTCCCGGTGCTCTCGTACCAAGCGCGCGATCCGGTTCAGGTGGTGGTCGTGGATCTCGAATCCTGCCAGGCCGTGAATTGTGTCGAAGAGATAATCCCGGCAGGAGCCGAGGACCCCACAGGCCGTCGCAATCGTCTGGGCCGTGGCGGCCTCCGAGACAGGACGCACATAATTTGGTGCGGCACGGTTGATGGTGAAGGCAATGCCGGACATGCCGTGAGGGAGACCGAGTCCGTGCAGCCTGACCCAACGCGGTACATAGGCTCCTGTGACCATCTCGCGCCGCCAGACCAACTCGAGCTCAGCCTCTGCCTCGGAACGAGCGATGCGAAAGGCGACGCCCCGGCAGGAGCCGCCGCGATCCAGCCCCAGAACCAGACCGGGGCGTTCCGGCGTCCCGCGTCCAATCGGGGTAGCCAAGCAGAACTGCCGGTGCCAGCCTCGGATCAACACGGGTTGCCGCTCGGCATAGTGGAAGGCCGGGTTCCAGATCAGCGAGCCATAGGCAAACAGCCAGATATCACCCGGGACAGGTTGAGCCGCGAGCGTTGCTTCCAACGATTGGCGTCGCTCCTCGTCACTCAGCACCCGAAGGTTCGTGCCCGAGTGGGCGATCATCTCGTTGACAAACCCGTTCTGCAGAGCCTCCCGGGTCATTGGGTGACGCTGCCTCTTCCCGATCGATCCTTCCAATCCATCCTCCGCCTGACACTCAGCGAGACGTCGGGTGATATATAGCCCCGGAAGCAGCGGCGTATTCATGCCCCTGACGCATGGCAGTGCCCCGCAGCGTGTTGTACGTCCGCTTAAGGCAGGTACACCGGACACTCCCATAAAGCCGTGGATCTCAGGGTCTGACACAATCCGGACTTTCAGATAGAGGCCTCCGCCCCACCCGGTTACCGTAACTGAAGGAGCGTGTATTCAGTTCGCCTTCAAGGCGAGCTGACGTCTCAGTTCAGGCGGCCACCATTTTCAGCGAAGACATGAATGGCATCAGTTCGACCTACGATGGACAAAACTGTTCCAGGCGTCGCTTCGCTCGACCTCGGGAGTTCCACCGTAACGAGGCGTTCGGCCCCGATATCCAGATAGGCGTAGGTCTGGCCGCCCAGTCGCTCGACAAGGACCGTCTCGCCAGTGAGCCACGCATCACTGGACTTACAGACGCTCAGGTCTTCAGGCCGGATCCCAACAGTGATCGGCGCGCCGTCTCCGAAGGGCTGAACCGTCGGCGCTGGAATTTCAATCACGCTGCTTTCTTGCAAGCGCACGCCAAGAGCGCCCGGTCGTTGCTCGGCCCGTAGATTGAACGTGTTCATGGCTGGGCTGCCGATGAACCTCGCGACGAACAGGGTTTGTGGGCGGTGGTAAAGATCGAGAGGTCGGCCGACCTGCTCCACACGCCCCGCATTCATGATAACGATCCTGTCCGCGAGCGTCATAGCCTCGACCTGATCGTGTGTCACGTAAACCGTCGTGGCCCGCATGCGCCGATGCAGCTTCGCCATCTCGAGGCGCATCTCCACGCGCAGCGCTGCATCCAGGTTGGACAAGGGTTCGTCGAAAAGGAACGCTTCAGGCTCTCGCACAATGGCCCGCCCCATCGCGACGCGCTGACGCTGCCCGCCGGACAACTGTCCAGGCAGGCGCTCGAGATAGGGAGCGATCTTGAGAATGTCCGCCGCATTGGCCACGCGCTGCTGGATCTCCCCGGCAGGCGCGTTCCGCATCTTGAGACCGAAGCCCATGTTATCGCTAACGGTCATGTGCGGATAAAGCGCATAGTCTTGAAATACCATTGCGATGTTGCGGTCGGCCGGTGGGAGATTGTTCACGACGGTATGACCGATGCGCAACATGCCCGACGAGATCTCCTCGAGGCCGGCGATCATCCGCAGCAGCGTTGATTTTCCGCAGCCCGAGGGCCCTACCAGGACGAGGAACTCGCCGTCACCGATCGTGAGGTCGATGCCGGGGATCACCTCAACGCTGCCATAGCACTTTCCGACTCTCTCTAGGCTGATCTGGGCCATTCCCGTCTCCTGCCGAATGCGGATCTTCGTGGATCCCTGTTGATTACCATTATTGATAATGATAATCATAACTCATTGCAACAACGCTCGTGCGGCCATGGTCAGCTTGTACCTCCAACGGACTCAGCAGCCTCCGGCATTCCGCCCAGCCAAGTCGGGCGAGGTCTACGAGGCGGTCAAGCGGGACATCATGCTGGGTGAGCTTCCGCCGGGCGCTTCCCTTGTGGAACTCGATCTCGCCGCCGCCTTCGGGTGCAGCCAAGGACCCGTACGGGAAGCCCTCCTTCAGCTTCAGGAGGAGGGGCTGGTCATCCGGCAGGCGCACCGCGGCACCCGGGTTGCTGACTGCACGGCCGATGAAGCGGTCGAGATGTTCCGGCTCCGCCAAGCGGTCGAATGCCGTGGCGTGGTCAGGGCCCTCCAGCGGCCAAGCCGGACACTTGTCACCGATCTCAAGCGGCTGATCGATGCGATGGAGGAGGATGCCCGGGCCGGAGACGAATACAAGCTCGCTGAGCATGACCGGGATTTCCACCGGCGTCTGCTGCGCGATGCCAACCTTCCGGCCCTTGAGCCGATCCTGCATCGCTGCCTGGTCCACAACCACCGATTCAAGATCTCCCAGTCCAAGGGCGAGCGCGACCTGCTAGCCACCGCCCGGCGCCATTTCTCAATTCTTGAGGCCATCGAACGCTCGGATGCGGGCACTGCCGCGGAGGCGCTCGCGCATCACATCGCGACCATCGTGGATCTCGGGCCCGACGTTTTCTCAAATGGAGACCAATGATGCGAGAGATGCCCGAGGATCTCCCTGGCGATCTGGCGCCGGACACGGCTGCACTGATGGACCGGGTCGCAAGGGAGGATGGGCCGCAGCCCGATCCGACCCTCCTGCCACCCGCCGAAGGGCGTGCGGCGGCGGCCCAGGGCAATCGACGCTGGAATGTCGAGCTTCCCCCCATGGCCGAGATCCGCGAGCATGAGGTTCCGGCCGATCCCGCTGTGGGATCGGCCGCGTGCCGCGCGCGCGTGCTCGTTCCAAAGGAACGCGCCGAAGGCACCCTTCTTTTCGTGCACGGCGGAGGCTTCGCCTTCTGCAGCCCCGAGACGCATGAACGATGCGCCCGCCTTCTGGCGATCGAAAGCGGAATGGCGGTCGTTACGCCGGATTACCGGCTCGCGCCCGAGCATCCCTATCCGGCCGGTCTCATGGATGTGGTGGCCTGCCTGCGTGCTCTGCAAGCGGCGCCGTCCATATTCGGGCTTGCGCCCGGTCCGCTTCTGATATCGGGCGACTCCGCCGGCGCCAACTTGGCGCTGGCTGCGATGCTCCACGAACATCGACACGGGCGTGAGCTTCCTCAAGGCGCTCTCCTCTTCTACGGCGTCTACTCCGCCGACCATGGTTCGCCGTCGCATGTCCGCTTTGCCGAAGGGCCGGGCCTCACGACCGCGAAGATGCGCCGGTATTGGGACTGGTACGCTCCGAACGAGGAGGCGCGTCACGATCCTCTGGCATGTCCCTTGGCAGCCAAGGACTCCGAGCTTCAGGCACTGCCCCCGCTATGGCTCCATGCCGCCGGAATCGACCCCCTCCTTTCCGATACCCTGGCCCTCGGGCGACGGTTGCGCGAACTCGGCCGGGACGATCCCGTGAGTATTGTTCCAGGCGTCGTTCATGGATTTCTGCAGATGAGCGTATCGCTTCAGGCGGCACGCGACTCTCTGATGGCGGCAGGGGCCGCCGCGCGAAAGTTGGCGAAGACCAACAGCTAACAATCAACAACCCAGCACGGAGGAAACGATGAAAACACTGATGAGGAAATTACTGGCAGCCTGCAGCTTGGCGGCCGGCCTGGCTCTTGCAAGCGGCGCGCAGGCCGAGACGGTTCGCTTCTGGTATCATTTCGACAACCCGGACAATCCGATGTCGAAGCTCGTCGAGAAGTTCCAGGCGCAGAATCCCGGTATCACGATCGAGGCCGAAAACGTCCCCTGGAACAGCTACTACGACAATCTCTACACGTCGGTCGTCGGCGGCAACGCTCCCGATGCGGCCATGGTGAAGCTCTTTGCCCAGCCGAGGCTGGTGGAAATGGATGCGCTGGAGCCGATCGGCGATCGGATCGACAAGTGGGCCGGCAAAGCCGACCTTCTCGATAATCTCCTCAATCTCAACAAGGGTCCGGACGGCAAGCAGTATTATCTGCCGATTCAGTACGTCGTTCTCTATCTGTATTACCGCACTGACCTGTTCAAGGCCGCCGGCCTTGAGCCGCCGAAGACCTGCGATGAATTCCTGAATGCTGCGAAAGCCCTCACGAAGGCGCCGGACCAGTACGGCTTCGGTTTCCGCGGCGGCAAGGGCGGCTGGGATCAGTGGGGCACGTTCGTCTTCTCGAAGGGCGCGAAGTTCGAGAAGGGTGGGCTCACCACCCCTGAAGCGATCGCGGCCAATCAATGGGTCATCGACCTCTACCGGGTCCATAAGGTGTTCCCGCCGTCCGCGCCGAACGACGGGTTCCAGGAAATTCTTGGCGCCTTCAAGAGCGGCAAGACGGCCATGACCATCCACCACATCGGGTCGTCCGCTGATATCGTCAAGGCGCTCGGCGACAAGGTATCGGCCGTGCCGGTTCCCCGCTGCGGCGACAGACCGTGGACCTCTTATGGTGACGAGTCGCTTGCGATCTTCTCGTCCTCGAATGTCAAGGACGCTGCCTGGAAATGGATCTCCTTCCTCGCCCAAGGCGAGAACAATGTCCTGTTCAACCAAGCGACCGGACAGCTGACCGTAACGAAGAGCGGATCGAAGAACTGGAAACTGCACGAACAGCGCTTCGTCGACGCGACCGTCGCCTCTCTGCCGTTCGCCTCCGTATTGCCTCAGACATCAGCCACGGCGGATTTCGTGAACACGGTGCTCCCCACCACCATGCAGCGTGCGCTGACCGGGCAAATCACCTCCGAGCAGATGATGAAGGAAATCGAAGGCCTTTTCGCATCGCAGTGACAACTCTGTTCAGGCTGCGCCTCCAGGGCGCAGCCTGACCCGCCTCCATAAGAGATTTGCCCATGTCCTTTTCGGCCGTCTTGCCGGATCAGGCTGTCCCGGCGCGCACGTGGCGTCACCGCCTGCTGCCTTATGGTCTGCTCACACCGGCTGTTCTCGTGACAGTTGTGATCGTCTTCCTTCCGATGATCGAAGCCATTGTCACGAGCCTGTATGAATTTGTGCTGTTCAGGCCCAACGCGGCCCGCTTCGTGGGCTTGGGCAACTACGTCAAACTCCTCCAAGATCCCGTGTTCTGGATTACCCTGGGCCATACGGCGATCTGGATTGGTCTGACGGTCCCGCTGCAAATGGGACTGGGCCTGGTTGCAGCCCTGATCCTGAACCGTCCGTTTCCATGGCGGGGCCTCGCCAGGGCTTTGGTGATCGTCCCCTGGGCGCTGCCCAGCGTCGTCATCGCGCTCATGTGGCGCTGGATTTACGACGCCAACACGGGCGTCATGAACGAGATCCTACTGGGTTTGTCCATCATTCAGTCTGCCATTCCATGGCTCGCCGATCCGGACAAAGCCCTTTACGCTGTGATCGTTACCCTCACATGGCAAGGCTTCCCATTCTTTGCGGTCATGATCCTGGCCGGTCTTCAGGGCATTCCCAGGAGCCGCTACGAGGCGGCGGCCATTGACGGCGCCAGCGCATGGCGTCAGTTCCGCCATGTGACATTGCCGGGAATCGCTGGCGTCCTAGCGACCGCCGGTCTGCTCCGGATTATCTGGGTGGCGAACTCCATCGATGTGATCTTCGTGATGACCGGTGGCGGTCCCGGCTATGCGACGCAGACGCTTCCGCTCTACGCCTTCATCAAGGCGCGCCAGAACCTCGATTTCGGCTATGGCACCACCATCGCGGTGATGTTCACGCTGCTCTTGGGCGTCGTTGTCGCCTTCTACATTGCACGCACGTCGCGGGAGGTGGAACGATGATCGGAAAGCCGACCTTGACGCGGCGCATCCTGACGACCGACCTTCCGGCGCTCGGCGTCGTTCTGCTGGCCGTCGGCCCCTTCCTCTGGATGCTCATGACGTCCTTCACCCCGCAGGAGAGGCTTGCCGCCTTGGGGGTTGCAGTCAGTCCTGCCAGCTGGTCCCTCGAGAACTACGTGCGTCTGGTTGCCCGTACTTCGTTCCTCGGGAACATGGGGCACAGCCTTATCGTGGCGGCCGGAACCACCGCACTCGGCCTGTTTGTTTCGGTCACGGCGGCCTATGCGATTTCGCGGTTCCGGTTTGCAGGCCGCCGGCTATTGATGATGCAGTTCCTGCTGGTGAACATGTTCCCGGTGGTGTTGCTGATCCTTCCGCTCTTTGTGATGATGCGCCGGCTTGGTCTCCTCGATACGCATGTGGCTCTGATCATCGCCAATGCCACGGTCGCTATTCCGTTCTCGGTCTGGATGCTGACGAGCTATATCAACGCCATTCCGAAAAGCCTCGACGAGGCAGCCATGACGGATGGCTGCAGCCGGCTCCAGGCGCTCTGGCGTGTCATCCTGCCGCTGGCAATGCCGGGCATCATATCGACTGGTCTCTACATCTTCATCACGGCGTGGAACGAGTATCTCTATGCGCTCACCCTGGGTGGGCGGAACGTCCGCACAGTCACCGTCGCAATCCAGACCCTGATCGGCGAATACCAGATCGAGTGGGGGCTCCTCTCCGCGGGCGGAGTCGTTGGCGCTTTGCCGGCCACCATCCTGTTCCTCATCGCCCAGCGCCGTCTGATCGGCGGACTGACTCAAGGCGCGGTTAAAGGCTGATTCACGGAAATGAACTCTTATCAAGGACGGTCATGAATCCCATCGGTTTGATATCCATGCAATACGCCCGGCCTTTCACGGCCGAGCACTTTCCGCTCTTCTCACGAATGAGATCGCTCGGCTTTGATTTCGTCGAGCTTCTCGTGCCGGAGCCCGGTGAGATCGACCTCGACGCCGCCCGGCGCGCCCTTGCGGATGCCGGGATCGGAGTCATTCTGGCCGCCCGCGTCAATCTCCAGCGGAATCTGGCCAGTGACGAAGCAGCAGCTCACCAGGCCGGTATCGACTACCTGCGCTATGCCGCCGATTGCGCAGCCGCTCTGGGGGCCGAGATCGTGGGGGGGCCCCTGACGGGGAACCCCCTCGTGTTCGCAGGGCGCGCGCCTGCTCCGGTCCAGGAGAGCGAGAGGCTCGCACGCAAGGAGCGGTGCGTCACCGGGCTTCGGCAGGCGGGCGATCACGCCGCAGCTGCAGGCATCAAGCTCGCCGTCGAGCCGCTCAACCGTTTCGAGAGCGATGTGCTCTGCACGGCACAGCAGGCGATCGAACTCCTGGACGCCGTCGAGCACCCTGCCATAGGACTGATGCTCGATACCTTTCACATGCACATGGAAGAAGCCTCGATACCCGAAGCCATTCGGCTTGCGGGCCCGCGGACTATCCACTTCCAGGCGAACGAGAACCATCGCGGCTTTCTTGGGACAGGCTCTACTGATTGGGTCGAGGTCTGCCGGGCACTTCACGACGTCGGCTATGAAGGTCCGATCTCGCTTGAGCCGTTCCGGCGCAACGACGATCGCTTCGGCGTACCCTTTGCCCAGTGGCGTCCGCCTCATGAAGATGAAAGCGAGCGCCTCGCCGCCAGCACGTCCTTCCTGAAGTCCCACCTGAACCTGACGAGATATCGGCGATGACCATTAAAGTTGGCTGGATTGGTTGCGGCACTCACGCAACGCAGATGCTGCTTCCGCAGCTCGTACGCCACGATGTCGAGGTCGTTGCCCTCTGCGACGTCGATGGAACCAGGTTGGCTCATGCCGGCCGTCAATTCGGCGTCAAGAACCTCCTCACGGATGCCCATGAACTCATCAACAGTCGCGGCATCGACATGGTTGGCATGGCAGTCGGTCCCAATCAGCACCTTGCCTTTGGAAAGGCCGCTCTCGAGCGAGGCCTCCCGGTCTTCATGGAGAAGCCACCCGCTGCGACTGCGGAAGGTGCCCGCGAGCTCTTGAGGGCCTCCGAACGCAGCGGAAAACCATTGGCTCTCGGCTTCATGAAGCGCTATTCGATCGGCAACAGGATCGCCCACAACATCATCGCATCCGGCCGGTTCGGGCGGGTGCTCGGCCTGACAGGCTACTATATGACCGCCCCGACCTACTTCGTCGGCAACGTGGATTACAGCGGCTTCTTCCTGCACCATTGCATCCACTACATGGACTTGGTCTCATTCTTTGTCTCACCGGTGCGGGAGATGAACGCCCGTAAGGTCGAGGCAGCACCGGGGAAGATCCTCTTTCACGTGGATTTCGGGTTCGAGTGCGGCGCCATCGGCACCGTCGCCATGGGAACGATGCAGTCACGCGGTACCCCCGTCGAGCGCATAGAGCTGATGGGCGACCATCAGAGGCTTGAAGTCGATGACGTGATCGAGGTCCGCTGGAACCGGAATCCTCCATTCAAGACGGACGATCTCGCAGCCACTTTGAGCGAGGATGTCGATACGCTGACGTGGAAACCTAATTTTACAGCCGCGGCCAATGAAGATCACAAGGGCTATCACGCCTTGCTGGCGGACACCGTCAAGCTGTTTCGGGGGGAGGCGTCTGCTGCGCCGACAATTGCCGATGGTGTAGTTGCCATGGAGCGATTGGAGAAATTGCGCCAGCTCCTTGATGCCTAGGAGAATCCTGGAGAAGGACCCCCGGAATGAGGAGTCATAAAGTCGCCGGAGAACCCATACGATGGCGGGTTTTTATGTGGCCTCGCCAAAAGCCAAAGGCTTGTCTGCGATCTGCGCAGGTTTTCTGGATCTGCTGCAAGCGTGCTCCAGGGCTGCAACTCCTATCCCCTCAGTTCAATGACGAAAGGTAGTGTGTTCAAAAGTAGGCATTGTGTTGGATGGTCGGCTTCTAGCACACTTGAGACGTAAACCCGAGGGCAGCAATCCTCACCTAACCGGACGTTCCGAACCGTCGGCGAACTTCACTGCCCAATCCTGAGCAGGTGCATCCCAACAATGATGGGCAGCCCGACTGAGAGGTCGGCATCCGTGCCACCACTCTTAGACTGCCGCCCAGCCGCCGTCCATCGTGTAGGCGGCTCCCGTAATTGTCCGCGCATGGGAGCTACAGAGAAATACCGTGAGTGCACCGATGCTCTCGACCGACGAGAACTCATACATCGGCTGCTTCGCTCGCAGCAGGTCAATGCGTGCCTCTTCCGGGCTCATGCCGGATGCCGTGGCCCGTGCTTCGACCTGATGCTGAACGAGTTCCGTCAGAACCCATCCCGGGCAGATCGCATTGCACGTGATTCCATCATTGGCTGTCTCCAGGGCAATGACTTTGGTGAGCCCCAGCAGGCCATGTTTCGCCGCGACATAGGCGCATTTGTTTGGGCTCGCGACCAGGCTATGAACAGAGGCGACGTTGATGATGCGTCCCCATCCACGGGTGCGCATGCCCGGCAGCACCCCTTTGATGGCATGGAATGCGGCGGTCAGATTAAGTGACAGGACGTTGTCCCAACACTCGTCGGCGAAAGCCTCGATGGGGGCGACATGCTGAATCCCGGCGTTGTTGACCAGAATATCGACGGTCCCGAACTGCTCCTGTGCGAATGCGACAAGCCGCTCCACATGGCTGCTCGTTCGAAGATCCGCCGCATGATAGCGCGCCTCAACGTTCCAGGTCGCGGCGATCGCGTCCGCAAAGGGCTCGCCCTCCTTGCTCGACCGGCGGCCGTTGAGGATGAGGTTGCAGCCTGCCTCCGCCAAGGCTCGCGCAATCCCCTCGCCGATGCCTCGGGTCGATCCGGTGACAAGGGCAGTACGGCCTGAAAGCGGGCGAAGCATCGGGTGCGTCGCGACCTCAGCCGTGAGCCTGTGGTCTTCTGGCGGAGATAGAACGGCGTGCATGGATTGTGTCCTCAGGGTTTCGGAGGCATCACAACGGTGGCTGGGTTGGTGGACGGCTTGTGTCTGTCGAGCGTACGGACGAGACGGGTTCTGGCACTGATGACGCCCTTGACCGCCAGCGGCAGGGCCAGCACGGGAAGGACACAGGCGGCCACGTAAGCCTCTGTGGCTGCGGGAAGCGTTGCTCCAGCGGCCGCCCAAGCCAACGTGACGTTGCGATTGCCGCTCACGAGCCCTACCGTGAACGCGTCCTTGGCGCCCCACGAGGAGAACAGGAGCGCTCCGACGAGACCCGCCCCAAGGTTCACCCCAACCGCTGCCGCGATGAACAGGCTGAAGGCATCCGGATCGGTGGCCCAGTGGGCCCGGATCCCGCTCATCATCGCGAGGCCAACAATCACGAGCCCGATCACAGCCACTCCTGCAGCGGCCGTTTGGCCCGGCAGCACAACCTGAACCTTGCTGCGCCAATATCGCGCCATCTGAGCGACCATGGCCGCCAACCCAATAATCAGCGCCAAGCGCCAAGTCAGATGGACCATATCGATTGAGACGTTGACACCGAGCACCGTCGCGAATGCCGGCATCGAGAGAGGTGACACCAGTGTCAGACCAATGGAAGCGGCGAGCGCCAGGCGTGGCTGCAGGCCCAGGATGGCTGCGATGGCAGCGGCACTGCCCACGGGCGGGGCCAGCACGGAGAGGATCACGCCTGCCTGCAGGGCAGGATCGAGGCGCAAAGAGAAAACAATGGCAGCCGCAATCAGCGGCACCCCCAGGCCGATCCAGGTGAGTGCCAAGAGGATGCGCCGCCAGCCTAAGCCCTTCTCGGGAGGGGCAAGACCAGCCGTCAGAAACGACCCCAATGTGAGCAGGAAAGCCGAAAGGGGCAGCACCTGATAGGCGGCTGTCGCGAGTGGTGCCACAGCCGCGCCAAGCAGCAGGGAGAGGACCAGCAGAGCAGGCCCGTGCTGGCCGATCGTCGTCAGACCTTGTCCCAGAACGCGCATAGCAATCTCCCGACGGCTGAGCGCAAGGGCACTCAGCCCAGCAGAACGCGGGGGAACTCAGACATCTGCAATCTCGACAGCTGAATGCTGTTGCAGAACAATTCAACCTGACCTGGGCTCAGATTGGCGAACCGGGCCTAGTTCCGCATCCCCCGATCGGGGGATGCCCGACTTCAGAGGTCGTGCTATGCTACGGTTAGTAGCCACGGCCCGCCTCTAATCGGAGCGGCGCGACGGTCGCCTGGGCCGCCATAGTCACGGAGGTTGACTCCATGTCTGATGGTCAGTTGCTTGCGCTTACTGAAGAAATCTATGATGCCGCAGCGGGCGGAACGCCCTGGACTGCTGTTGGCAGGAGCCTGTCAAGCTTGCTCCGGGCCAGCAATGGCTGGGTCTGCGTCTCGGATCAGCAGGGCGAACACGCGGAACTCCTCTACCGGGCTGACTACCCCGATAAGGAGATTGTCGCCTATCAAACTTACTACCGCCATGTTGACCTATGGACAATCCGGACGGCGGAAGCCGTTCGGCAGGTGGATCCGAACGCGCCGCCGCGAGCAAGGACCAGCGGTCACTTGGTGCCGGATGCCGAGTACGTTCGAAGCGAATTCTACGCCGATCTCGGGAGGCATGTCGGCCTGCGCCATGTGGTCGGCACGGTCGTGCCGCTGGGGACTGCCGGGCTCATGCCGGTTTGCCTGCACCGCGCCGACGGGGAAGGCCCCTTCGAACAGGCCGATGCCCGTCTGCTGGATCATCTGCTGCCGCATCTGCGACGCGCCATGCAATTGCGCCATCGTCTCACCCCTGGTCCATCCTCCAGTTCGCCTGGCACAGCGGCACTCGATGCACTCTCAACGGCAGTGGTGGTTGTGGATGCCGAGATGAGGGTCCTGGTGGCGAACGCAGCCGCTGAGGCCATAGCAGTGAACAGGTTAGGATTGCGGTTTGTTGCGCAGAAAGTTGGGCTTGGTGTCCGTCACCGCGTTCTCGCAGCCCTCCACCACGAGGATCAGAAAACTCTAAATACCCTTGTGCGAGCCACAGCCCTGGATGGCTCCCCGGGCGGGGGACTACGGGTGCGGGATGCATCGGCTGCACCCGTTCTTGCTGCTCTTGTGAGTCCGTTGCCGCGCCGGCTGTCGGAAGGAACAGGAGGGTTGTCCGGACGTGTGCCTGGTCAAGCGCTCATCCTGCTGCGGGATCTCAGGGCAGCATCCCGAGCACCGGATTCGAACCTGCTTCGCCGGCTGTTTGGATTGACGCAGGCTGAGGCAGAAGTAGCATGTTCTTTGTATGGTGGTGCCACCAAGAGTGCTGTGGCAGCCATGCGTGGGCTCAAGGAATCGACCATCAAGAGCCAGGTCGACGCCATCCTCCTGAAGACCGGAACGGTCAATCTGCGTGATTTGGAGCGCCTCCTGGCTGACCTGCGCTAGGAAGCCTGGAAGCGGTGTAGCTAAGCATCAGTGTCGCGCTGTGCGGAAACTGGGGAGCGCGAAGGTTTGTGCAATAAACCGCGCCAAACAGGACAAATTCGGAACAGCATCTCTCAGACGCTGTCGGTTTCTTAGTGGCGACGCGCGCTGAAACACTCAGAAACTCTCAGGAGATCAAAGCTCTAGCCATATTGTCGATCTCTCAGCCGATGATCAGTACCATCAAGCACCGTGCGTTCGTCTAGCACCCGACTGCCGACCGCGTTGAGGCGTCATGCAAGGCGGGAGTGCCTGCAAAACAGCGTCAATCGGATGCTGTCGGACCGATGTTCACGCTTCGTCCAAGTTGCCGAGGTTTATTGCACAAACCTTGCGCGCTCCCCAGCTTCTTTCAGTCCCATGATGTTCTGATCACGCCTGCCATCACGATCAGCCCACGGCCATGGCGGGAACCTTATCCAACTGAGATCGACGGGCAGCGGACACGCAACTACTTTCACTGGCTGGCGATGGCCTATTATGTGACACTGTCAGGTCACCCTGCTGTTTGTCTGCCTGTTGGGCTTGACGCGCAGGGGATGCCCTTTGGTCTGCAGATTGTAGGTCCCAGAGGAGGAGACGCCTTCGTCCTGGGCGTAGCGGCTGCACTTGAGGAGGCGTTCAACGGTTCCCCGACGCTTCAACGGCCAGTTCCAAACATTGAGCAACTTCGAGTGGCTCCCCCGATCAGCAGCATGGATGGGTTCCTTGGCTGGGCGTGACGACCCGCAGGGGCATATCGCTAAGGGGAGGCAACCCCAGGTCACGACGCCGTGTCTGAGTCGGGTCAGTCTAATCTTGTTGGGCAAGCATACGCCGTGATCCGCAACCTCGACCAAGGTCAAATCCCGGGTGGTCTTACTTTCAGGCCCGCCAACATTGCTCATTCAGTCGTGGCCGGGAGGGGCCTCCCCGGGCGTGGCGAACCGAACCTCAATGCGCCTTCCCGGGCGCCCGACGCGGGGCGATTGCGCGGCAGACTGCGGCCCGCCCCACAGATCATCCATTCGATCGCCGTGTTCCCGGCGTGTTTGCTGAAGCAGCTCCTACTTCGATACTGTCCAGGAGGACCCTGCCGTGATCACGCCTGACAACATCCTGTCTGCGCAGGAGCGTATCGCCCCCTTCATCCGGCGCACTCCGGTGCTGTCAGCCATGCAGATGCGCGAAGCCGGCGGACTTGAGGGACGGGTCACGCTCAAACTCGAGCTTTTGCAGGTAGCCGGCTCGTTCAAGGCGCGAGGCGCCATGAACCGCCTGAAGACCCTGCCGCCGGAACGATTGAGGCACGGACTGGTGACTGCCTCCGGAGGCAATCACGGACTGGCCATTGCGCGCACGGCCCATGTCGCGGGCGTCGCGGCCAAGATCTTCCTGCCGTCCAATGTCGCACCCGATAAGGTCGCGAAACTGCAGGGATGGAACGCATCCGTTGAAATCGTCGGCTCTGTCTGGGATGAAGCGGCTCTGTTGCATTAACTATGGGAGGCACAATCCGTAGCGTGCCCGCCCGCCGTTACCGCCACTATATCCTGTGGCGTGACGGGTTAATGCAACAGAGCCGTATTGAAGGAGCAGCAGATTGCTATTCCTGCTGATATCGCAGTGACCGGGTGCGACGACATTCTTCTCGCAGGGCTCGTGTCGCCTCCATTGACGACGCTGCGGGTGGCGAAGGAGGATCTAGGCGAACTCGCAATGCGAATGCTCCTTGACCGGATTGAGGGGCGTCATACCCAGCATGGTATCGTGATCGAACCAGACTTGATCGTGCGGGGAACGACCTGACACCTCTTCCATCGCAGGCTTAGCTAACAGGCGAAGAGGCACGGACACAAATGACAGCGGCATCGGATCTTTTCGACCTTACGGGTAGAGTTGCGTTGGTAACCGGATCGAGCGCAGGACTTGGCCTCGCCATGGCTCGCGGCCTGGCAGGGGCTGGCGTACGAGTGGTCCTCAACGGACGCAGATCGCAAAAGGTTCACAATGCTGCCAAATCGCTCCGTGAACTCGGCTACCAAGTCGCTGAAGCACCATTCGACGTCATAGACAGCGCGGCTGTCGGTAGCGCCATCGATCACATCGAGAATGAGATCGGCCCTATTGAAATTCTCATCAATAATGCCGGCATGCAGCGTCGGGCGCCGCTCGAAGATTATCCTGAGGAGACCCGGCATGAACTTATGTCAACAAACGTGGACAGTGTCTTTCTCGTCAGTCAGGCTGTGGCCCGCAGGATGATCCCTCGCAAGCGCGGCAAGATCATCAACATCTGCTCGGTCCAAAGTGAGTTGGGTCGCCCCTCAATCGCGCCCTACGCTGCGTCGAAGGGAGCGGTCAAAATGCTCACGAAAGGGATGGCAATCGATTGGGGCAAGTACGGCTTGCAGGTAAACGGGATCGGACCGGGATATTTCAAGACCGAGTTGAATCAAGCACTCGTCGATGATCCCACATTCTCCGAGTGGCTCATTGCGCGGACTCCTTCTAGACGCTGGGGTGAACTGGACGACCTCATCGGCGTACCAATATTTTTGGCATCAAAGGCGTCGGCATTTGTAAATGGGCAGGTGATTTATGTTGACGGAGGAGTAACCGCGAGCTTGTGAATGCCTTTGCAAGAAGCACGGCCCTCGCAGGCTCAACTAAACGTTAACTCGTCAAGCCATCCCGCGCGATTTCAAGCTTTGAAGAGTACTGTCACATCATCTCAGACATGAAATCAAGCTGTGCAAAAGAGACGGCATGCCAAAATTCTTAGGCGCTACGGTGACACAAATGCAACCAAGCGTACTGAAGTCGCATCTGAAGGAGCAAGGCCTGGCTGCGTGTGAGCGCAGACCCAAATCGGTCTCATCGGTCCGCTGTGTAGCTTTCCTGATGAATGCATTAGACGGATGTCAGGCTGACGGTCCAGGTTGGGCGTGACGGCTCACGTTGCATCCCACATTTTCACACGGGTGCTAGAGAATCCGGGGTTGGAGCATAGTTCCAATAAGCTGATTTCCGTTATAGAATTCAAGATCTTCATCGCAGGCCAAAAGACGAAGGTGACAGAAATGACTATCATGAGGAGCTTCGCGTTAGCTGCGATCGCTACCACTCTGGCAGGTGGTGTGACTGCTGCACAGGACAGAGTCATCAAGATCGCAACGGAAGGCGCTTATGCCCCGTGGAATTTCACAGGTGCGGGCGGCAAGCTCGAAGGCTTCGACATTGATCTCGCCAATGAACTCTGCCGCCGTATCAAGATAAAGTGCGAGATTGTGGCCCAGGACTGGGACGGGATTATCCCTGCTCTTCAGGCGAAGAAATACGATGCCATCATGGCCGGCATGAGCATCACCGACGACCGCAAGCAGGTCATTGACTTCGCAGGACCCTACGCAGACTCGCCAAATGGTTATCTTGTAGCGAAGGACTCGCCACTCGCCAAGATGCCGGGAACGGGGCAAACCTATAATCTGGTAAGCCAGCGAGCGGAGGCCGAGAAGGCAATTGAGGCGACGAAGCCGCTGCTCAAGGGCAAGACGATCGGCGTCCAGGTCTCCACCACTCATCCCGTCTTCGCCGAGAAGTACCTGAGGGGTACGGCCGACATTCGGGAGTACAAGACCACCGAAGCCCATGACCTGGATCTTCTGGCCGGGCGGATTGATGCGGTGCTGGCGGACGCCACTGCGATTATCGGCACCCTCGGTAAGCCGGAATTCAAGGACTACGCCCTCGTCGGGCCTGCTGTCACCGGTGGCATTCAGGGCGACGGGGTCGGCATTGGTTTGCGCAAGGAGGACGCTGAGTTAAAGCAGAAGCTCAATGAGGCAATCAACGCGGCCACTCAGGACGGCACCATCCAGAAACTCTCGATGAAGTGGTTCAAGATCGACATTGCTCCTAAAACCTGAGGGTAGCAGCGCGATACACACTTATTGGCTCATTAGAAACGCCACTGACGCGGCCTGAGCTTACGCTATGTTCAGCCACGGCACCGTTGCAGTAACTTGAAAACGGCATAGCGGACCCCGTTTAACGGGCCGCTCAGGCAGCCAGACCGAAGAGCTGATTGATCAGACGAATTTCGCTTGTCGCTTGCCATCCCCGCTTGTTGTAATGACCGCGGCGGATCATGCGCATGATTTCAAAACCCGTCAGAGTTGCGGCGGCGGTTTTCATGCTCTGGAAGCCGCGTGTCGGACGGATCACGCGCTTGAGCGCGCCATGATCCGCTTCAAGGATGTTGTTCAGATATTTCGAGGTGCGGTGTACCACATCGTTCGGCAGAAGCCCTTCGTTCTGCAGGCGCAGGATCGCCTTGGGATACGACGCCAGTTTGTCGGTCGTGATGGATGAAGGAGGATAGTCACTCACCGCTCGCAGGGCTTTGCGCAGGAAGCGATACGCCGCTCCGGTATCACGCCGGCTGGACAGCATGGAGGCAATCAACCGACCATGTTTATCGACCGCTCGAAACAAGTATCGCCAGCGCCCACCCACTCGGACATAGGTCTCGTCCACGCGCCATGAGCCTGAACGATGTCCCTGGTAGGGGCCCACCCGCTTCTCGATCTCCGGAGCATAGCGTTGGACCCAACAAAAGATCGTGCTTGGACTGACGCGGATACCGCGCTCGGACATCATCTCGGCCAGATCGCGATAGCTGATCTCGTACTTGCAGTACCAGCGCACGCACAGCAGGATGATCTCAACCGGGAAGCGACGGCGCTTGAACAGACACACGGGTGCGGATCCTTGATGAACCGCTCCTCGCTTTACGGCCGAGGTTAATGCAACGGTGCCCCCTAGCCTTCGGGGTCTGGGCCGAGGTAACTGGCGTCGCCGCGGGCTTCTGAGTTAACGGTCCAGGACGGCGGACCTACCTCAACCCGTTAAGTTGACGATGCCAGCCGCACCGCCTCATCCTGGAACTCTCTCGTAAAGCGTGTCTGGGGCATGGAGATCCTCCTTCTTCATGAAAGGCTCTCCATTCTTTCGGAGCAAGTCCACCTGCCGGTTGTTGAACATCGGCAGAGCCGATATCTCAACAACCGCTGTGAGGTGTCGCACCAACCCACCCGACGGCGGGAGCGCCACATGAGGCGGTTCAAGTCAGTCCGGCAGGCCCAACAGTTTCTCGCCACCCACACCCCGATCCACAATCACTTCCAGCTCCGCCGTCACCGTCTTTGCGCCAGTGAGTACCGGGCTGCGCGGGATCGCGCCTTCGCTTTGTGGCGCGAGGCGACTGGTACTGCCCTCGTCGGCTGAGTTGGGCTGACGTGATGACTATGTCGGGGCCAGCTGTGCCGACTTCGCGCCAAGTTGACAGTACCCTCCACCGCATCCGCTTGGGCAATGGCCATGCCACAAGCCTGGATCTCAAGCTGTCACAGCCGCGCCTGTTGGCACCCGCTCGTCTAATTGCTCCAAGGTTAGTATCAACACGTCGCGCGGAGGTACGGTAATATGCTGACCGTTTTGTGGGCTTTGCCCGACGGGCCACAGCGCGTTGCCAGCAGCCACTATACTAATCCTGTCGGCGAAACTTACAGCGGTTGATTGTGCCGCACGACTCGGATTGACCAACCAAAGGAAGCTGCCCCTTTCACCTTTGTGAACGCGGGCATATAGAGCCGGATTCGAAAGCGAAACATGTCGCCTGCTGCCAGACCACTTGAAGAGTTCCGCAAAAAATGAAGCGTTCGCCTTTCCGTTCGTGCGATAGTAAGCGACCGAAGGATTTGTACCAATTAATAGCGTGCGGCCTTTCCCAAAGTGATTCTCGACTACCGCCAGACGCCCGTCTTCGAAATGCCCGCGGCCGGTACCACCGGTCAAACGATAAGATTGTAGGAAACCACCGCCATCCACGGCAGTCTCGCCGAACCTGAAATGGATCCGGTCCCCGATATCAGGCATGAATTCAACCTCTTCCTCGCGTACACCGAAGACGGTATCCAAACCCATGTTTGGCTGCACCTGACCGACATGGCCACGATCACCGAAATAGCCGGGGCAGGCTTCAGCGATGAGCGTGCCGCCATTCTCGACCCAGGCCTTCAGACGGGCCGCCTGCTCGGTGGTAAACATGATCGGGTAGGGGAAATAGAGCACTTCGTAAGCCTCAATATCATCGATATGCACCCAATCCGGTTGTAGTCCATTGTCCAGGAAGGCGCGGTAGGCACCCCACATGGCTGCCGGATAGGGCTTTTCGTTCCGTTCATAGTTCAAGAGGTAATCCCATTCCTGCGTCTCGCGGACAACGAGAATGCCGATCTCGCCGCGGACGGGCTTCGCCTCCCAAAGCGGCGCCTGGGCCGGGTCATTCGCCCATTTTGCCAATGTGCTTTGCATCTCGGAGCGCGGCGTGCGTGAACCATCCATGCCGTAGGCGCCGAAAGCACCGAAAAGCGGGCCGTCAAGGAGCGGACGCCAACGCAAGTTCAGGACACCGCGCGCGCCACCCGCAAGCGAGGTCATGCTCCAAATACGAATATCCTCAGGTTCGGCGACGCGGCCGTCCTCCTTGTCGCGGCCGATTACCTGCGGCTGCAACCAGAGGGGGCCACCCTGTCGTTCCGCATGCCAGAATGGTTTACCGCGCGCTGCCGCGCGGTTGATATCGACGCCATACCAGGTCTTCCACGGTTCAGTGCCCTTTCGAGCTTGAATCCAAGTGAAGCCGTAGACCTCGACCTTGGAGGCGGCCAGCCAATCATCGCAGCCATGGGCGGCCATGTCGGGGATTGACCCGGAAACGCCGTGGGCAGCGATGACGTTCTTCCGGTCGATTGAACGGATGGTATCGATCCGCCACTGCATCTGCTCGTAAAAATTGTCGCGTTTGAACTGTAGCCAATCGATGCATTCCGGATAGGCCGCCATTTGGACCGGCGGTTCGACATCATCCCACTCGGCGTAGCTGTAGCGATGCCAGGCTCTTGCGAGAGCTTTCAGACTCCCGTACTTGCTTTCCAGCCATTTTCGGAACGAGACCTTCGTGTAGCTGCTATAGTCGATATTCTCCCCATAGTTGCACTCGTTCCAGACATCGTATCCATAGATGGCGGGATGATCCTTGTAGCGAGTGACCATGGCCTTGAGAAAATTCCCAGCGGCTTCCCTCACTTCTGGGCAATTGAGCGTCAGGGCGCCACCACCGTTTTTGGCGAAACCACCCGTTGCCGATGAAACCCCCATGCTGGAGCTTAGCTTTCGACCATCCGCTGTGATTTGAACGGCGTGTGCATATTTGCGAATGGCCCAGTCCGGGACAGCTTGGATGAGTTCGGCAATGACTGTCTTGATGCCGTTCTTGGCCGCAAGATCAAACTGCCGGTCGTATTCATCCCAATCGTAAACTCCGGGCGCAACTTCAATGGCGCCCCACATGAACCAATGGCGAAAGACATTGAGGCCGTCCTCAGCGGCAACTTTGTAGTCCCGCTCCCAATGCTCCTGTGGTGGATTTGACTTCCGAAAATACACGGCTCCATAAGGAAATTGAATGTCGCTTCTCAACATTGTGTTCTCCTGTCTTGACGCAAAGCTCCGCCAGCCCGACATCGCGGGTTCCTCATGGCCGGAGGCTGTCGCATCAGGCAAAATGGATTAGTCAGCCAAGTCCCCAGGCGTTGCTTTCAAGCAGCCGCCGCTATGGGAGACGGTGTGAAGCTACGGGCAGCCCTCGACGGTGGCGGATCGGGCCCATGCGCCTTGAGCGCGTCCGCCACCCTTTCCTCTGGCTCCGGACGGGGGCCGGGATGTCGGAGTGTGTCAAATCCTTCCCTTGCCGCAGCCGCGAAGTGATCGAGGAACAGCAGGTCCTGCCGGAAGAAGGAGAGATTGGCGGAAAATCTCGGCATGGACCATCCTTATGGATTGCCGGCGGCGCTAAACCGGTGACGATGCAGCATGCGCTTGTTTCGGGGATCCGGATTGGGGACGGCGGAAATCAGGCTTTTCGTATAGGCCTCCCTCGGCGCGGTGCAGATCTGCTCGGAGCTACCGAGTTCGACGATCTTGCCGCGATGCATGACAGCGACCCGGTCGCAAAAGTAGCGGACTACGGAAATGTCGTGAGAGATGAAGATGAAGCTCAGGTTCAGTCGCTGCCGGATACCGAGCAGGAGATCGAGGATCTGGCTGCGGATCGACACATCGAGTGCGGATGTCGCTTCGTCCGCGATGATGATCCGCGGCTCGAGCGCGAGCGCGCGCGCGATGCCAATACGCTGCCGCTGGCCGCCCGAAAAGGCATGCGGATAACGCTCCATACCCATCGGGTCGAGGTCGACCAGCCGCATCAGTTCGGCCACTCGCTCCTCCAGCGCCTTGCCTTTCGCGAGTCCATTGACGATCAATGGATCGCCGATCACCTCCTTCACTGTCATTCGTGGGTTCAGCGAGGCGAACGGATCCTGGAACACGAGCCGGACTTCGCGATGGAAATCGCGGAGCGACTTCCGGCCAAGGCCAGTGACCTCGATCTCGGCTCCGTCCTTGCTATGATAGATAACCTTGCCGGTCGTTGGTTCGACGGTACGCAGGATCAGGCGGCCGAGCGTCGTCTTGCCCGAGCCGCTCTCGCCGACGATCCCGAGATTCTCGCCCGGGTAGAGATCGAAGCTGGCGTCGTCGACGGCTTTCAAAGACTTATTTCCGGCAAAGCCGAAACTCTTGCCGAGGTTGCGTACTGAAAGAACCGGCTTTGAGGATGTCGGTGGCGGCGCCAGAGCCGGCTGGCTGGTTTCGGCGTGGTGGGTGAGCTTCACGGTCGAGGCGAGCAGTTGGCGGGTATAAGGATGCATGGCGGCATGATAGATGGCATCAACCGGCCCGTGCTCGACAACCCGGCCGAAGCGCATGACAGCGACCTCATCGGCCACCTCGGCTACCACGCCCATATCATGAGTGATGAGCAGCATCGCCATGCCACGCTCAACCTGCAGCCGCTTGATGAGGTCGAGGATTTCGGCTTGCGTGGTGACGTCAAGCGCCGTGGTCGGCTCGTCAGCGATCAGGATGTCAGGATCGCCGGCGAGCGCCATCGCGATCATGGCGCGCTGGCGCATGCCGCCAGAGAATTCGAACGTGTAGCGATTTGCCATCTCCTCGGCATTCGGAATTTCGACTTGGCGGAGCAATTCGATCATCCGGTTCCGGGCTGCCTTCTTTTTCATGTTGGTATGCAGGCGAATCGCCTCAACGATCTGCGAGCCGATCGAGTGAACGGGTGACAGCGAGCTCATCGGCTCCTGGAAGATGAGGCCGATGCGCCTGCCGCGGATTGCCTGCATCGTGCTACTGTGTGGCAGCAGCGTCGCGATGTCGGTGGTCGTGGCGCCGATCCTGAGCAGGATACTCCCGCCGACGATCCGGCCGGGCCGGTCCACAATCTGCAGGAGCGAGCGCGCCGTGACGCTCTTCCCGGAGCCGCTTTCGCCGACAAGGCAGAGTGTCTTGCCCCGCCTCAGTTGGAAGCTGACCTTCTCCACTGCATGCAGGATGTGGGTGCGCAGGTGGAAGTCGACGCAGAGATCCTCGACGGAAAGGGCGATATCATTAGGTAGAGTCGTCATCGCTCCCTCAACGATTGTCATAGGGGTCCGCAGCATCGCGCAGGCCATCACCGAAGAAGTTGAACGACAGAACCGCAACCACGACCGCCAGAGACGGCCAGATCAGCAGCCACGGGGCAGTCGCAACGGTACGGATGTTCTGGGCGTCCTGCAGCAGCACGCCCCAGCTGACGACCGGCGGCTTCAGCCCGATACCAAGGAAAGACAGAGAGGTTTCTGCGACGATCATGGTCGGCACGGCGAGCGTCACGACGGCCAGGATATGACTCGTCAGCGAAGGTAGAATGTGGCGGAAGATCAGCCGCGCCGCGCTCGACCCATCGAGCTTGGCGGCGGTGACGAAGTCTTCGTGGCGCAGCGCCAGGAAGCGGCCCCGCACCTCTCGCGCGAGGCTCGTCCAGCCAAGCAGCGAGACGATGATGGTGATAACGAAATAGACCTTTTCCGGTGACCATGTAAGCGGGATCGTTGCCGCCAATCCCAGCCAGAGTGGAATGGTCGGCATGGAGCTGACCACTTCGATGGCGCGCTGGATCAGCGTATCAATCCACCCCCCGTAAAAGCCGGAGATCGAGCCGAAGACCACACCCAGGACAAGGGAAATGGCAACACCAACGAGACCGATGGACATGGAGACACGGGTTCCGTAAACGAGTCGCGAAAAGACATCGCGGCCGAGGCGGTCCGTACCGAGAAGGTACATGGGATCGTTGAGATTGATCGGGGCGATGAGGTGGCGGTCCATCGGGATCAAGCCCCAGAGATTGTAGGCAGGTCCTTTAACAAAGAAGCCGACCGGCACGACCTTGTTTTCGTCGACGACGAAGGTTCGCCTCAGCGCCACCTTGTCGATTTCGACCTTATAGCCTTTCACATGCAGATTGAACTCGGTGCTGCCATCCGGCTTCGTTACGAACAGGCTGAGGCGCTGCGGCGGCGCATAGGTGTATTGCGGCTTCGCCGTTGCGGGCAGGGCAGGGGCGAGAAACTCGGCAAACAAGCCGACCAGATAGAGGAAGAGAATGATCGCGCCGGCGACCATCGCCACCTTCTGGCGGACCAGTTTGCCAGCCACCAGGCGCCAGGGCCCGACCGTAGCCGTCGAAATGACCTTGCCCTGCTCCAGCGGGCTGATCGAAGGTCCATCGACCATGACCAGTGGCGCCTCGGCATGTTCTCCAAGTGTCTCGTGAATGCTCATGCCAGCCCCCTCAGTTGAATCGTATCCGCGGGTCAAGCAGGGCAAGCAGGAGATCGGAGATCAGCATGCCGACAAGGGTCAATGCGCTCAAAAGCAAGATGAAGCTGCCAGCGAGGTACATGTCTTGGGAGACGAGAGCCCGGAACAGCAGGGGGCCGGCCGTGGGCAGATTGAGGACGATTGCGATGATCGTCACGCCCGAAACGAGATGCGGCAGCACCCAGCCGATAGCGGAGACGAAAGGATTGAGTGCAATCCGTACCGGATATTTGAGGATGACCTTGTATTCCGGCAGGCCCTTCGCACGCGCGGTGATGACGTAGGGCTTGTGGAGTTCATCGGTTAGGTTGGCGCGCAGAATACGGATCAACGCTGCCGTGCCTGATGCGCCTATGATGATGATCGGAATCCAAAGATGCGCCAGGAAATCGGCGGCCTTGGCAAGGCTCCACGGTGCCTCGGCATATTGGGGTGAGTTCAGCCCTCCGACGCTCAGGCCGAAATATTTGTAGGCGACGTACATCAATGTCAGCGCCAAGATGAAATTTGGCACGGCAAGGCCGATGAAGCCCAGGAAAGTGAAGATGTGATCGCCAATGGAATGGCGGCGCACGGCCGAATAGATGCCGATCGGCAGTGCAACGATCCAGACGAATAAAAGGCTGAGCAGGGAGATGACAAGCGTCGAGCCCATGCGCCCCCAGATGAGGCCTGAAACGGGCTGATTCCACTCGAAGGACCACCCGAAGTCGCCGCGGCTCAAGATGCCCCAAATCCATTTCAAGTACTGGATATAGAACGGATCGTCGAAACCGTAGATTTCCTTCAGGCGTTCGATCTGCGCTGGATCGACCGCTTGGCCGCTGTCACTCATCGTGGCAATCATCGAGGTGAGATAGTCGCCCGGCGGCAACTGAATGATCAGAAACGAGATCAATGACATGCCGAACAGGGTTGGAATCATGTAGAGCACCCGTTTTGATATGTAACCGAGCATTGCGCTATCTCTCCTCCCGTTGAACGCCAAGCGACACTTTCTCCGGTCCGCTACCCACCCCCGGCCCGTCCGGGCTCATGCCTCCGCATCTCCTCCCCAGGTAAGATGCAATACCTCCAATCGCTCAATGCCCGGCACCTCCACCCGCGCCCGGCCGTTCTCGATGCTGAAGCTCGCGGCACAATCGGCCACCGCAAGCCAAGCGCGGGCCACCGACTTGCCTTGCGGAATGTCCACTGAAACTGTCTGGCGTGTCAGCGGATAATTTTTACGAACCGGGCCTTTCATCATCATCGGATTGGTCAGGTTGAAAAGACTGAGCGCGATGCCTTCGCCATTCTCGCGCAGCGCCATGTCGATGATACCTGGCCCTTCAACGGTGACGCGCGGCGTCTTACCGAGCGCCCAGCGCACCGCATTGGCTATGAGCCGTCCGTGGTCGACCGCGAACACTTCCCAGAAGATCTCTCCGATGTTCCACGGAATGTAGACGGACCGGCCGCCCTTACCGGTTTCCCGGGCTACGACAGCCGCCCCTTCCGGCACCCTGCGCGGATAGACCTCTTCCATCGGGAGATCCGGAAAGTCGGGAATATAGAGGAAGGGCGTATCGACCTTGCCGACCGGCTCCACATGAATGAGCCTCGTCCCACCCATAATGCGGGATGCGCCTTCATACCCCTGGTTGACGGGGTGCTCGCTGAAGAGCGCCACATAGGTGTTCTTGACGATACCGCGAGGGCCGGCGACGAATTTTACACCGAAGACGTCCGCCAGTCCGAACTCCGGTCGTGCCTTGCCATTCTCGTCACGGAGAGAGGTCTCGTAGGAAGCGACTACGCTGCCGCCGCGCTCTACGTAGGCGCGGACCGCTTCGTCCTGCGCATCGGACAGGCAGGAGGCATTGGCGAGGATGATGACCTTGAAGCGGTCGAGATTCTCCCTTGTCAGCACCTGATCGGAGAGGAGTTCGAAAGGCAGTCGCGCCTCGATAAGCGCATGATAGAAGCCGAGATCATGCTTCTCGGCGCTGCTCCGCTCATCCGGAGCCCAGTGTCGGAGCGTCGTCGACGGATCAATGATCGCGATTTCCGCCGTTGGTTTCATGCTTTCGATGAGCGATTCGACCGACGCCTGCAGCACGAAGGCATCGGCTACCGGCTCCACCCACCGCTTGTCCGGCACGACGCCGTTGAACTTGGTGAACCACGCGGAAAGTCCATGGGTCGTGCCATTGTTGATCCAGAGCTGGATTTCCTCGCCGGACGTGACCGCATCCTTCCACCGATATTCCTCCTCGGGGCCGATCGAGGTGATCAGCACGACGGGACGATCGGCGAAGGTGGCGCGGATACGCTTGCCGTTGCGCCCCGCCGACCAGCCGACCTCCAGGCCCTTGCGGCCCTGATGGTCGACGACCAGGAACGGGCAATGTTTCATAATGACGGAAAGATCAAATTCCATGAGCGAGGCGCCGCTCATGTTGGGGATGAAGCTCGCATGGGGGCGGATCGCTTTTACCGCATCATCCCATTGGACAATCATGTCGGTCAGCACTCGGCGCCGCCATTGCAGCCAAGCCTGCCAGGCAGGGTCTTCGGCATCCGGCTTCTTTGGGAGGTCGTGGCCGAACATGTCCTTGAAGCGTCGGGCGCTGTCTTCGCTGTAATCGACGCCGTGGCCCTGCCAGCGGTTGGCAAAGATCGCATCGATATCGTATTCGCGGACGATTTCCTTCACCACTTCCGGCATGAAGCCGGTGTTGTAGTCGCCGTAAGCGTTTGTGACCCAGACATCCGGGTAAGCCCAGTGGCGCCGCTGCGTGCCGTCGGCATTGATCGTCACCCATTCCGGATGGGCCTTGGCGGCAGCGTCGTGGATAGCGTGAGGGTCGACACGCGCCATGACATGCATGTCGAGCTTGCGGGCCGCATCGACGAGAGCGCCGAATATGTCCTTGTCGCCAAGATATTTGCTGACGTAGTGATAGGGGACCTTGCTTGGATAGTACGCGATGTAGCCGCCGGCACTCAGGCACACAGCGTTGGACTTCGTGCGTTTGAAGACGTCGATCCAGAAGGCCGGATCATATTTCTCCGGATCGTCCTCCACGAAGGTCAGCTGTGCCCAGCGTGTCGCAGTCCTGAACCAGTCCGGAGTCCGCAGGGTGGTGATTTTCTGTTGTCCAGTGGCGAGCATGGCGTCAGATCCAGTCATCAGGAAAAGAGAGCCCGTAGCGCCCGCCACCTTGAACGAGCCCCGATCGGAGTTGTCATGTGCGAAGGATATGAAGCACGCCGGCCTCGAGGGTCGGACGACGCGCTTTTCCCGTGTGCCTCATGCCTTATAGTACTGCTCCGGCATGGTGGGCGCGGGCGTCGGCCAGCCGAACGAGTTCGGCATGGTCCGGGTGATGTTCTTCATGTTGTTCTTGACGATTCCATAGCTGTCCGGCGGCTGTGAGATGCCGAAGACATAGAAGGTTTCCGCAGCCCCTCGCAGGATCTGTTTCATAATCTCGCGCTGCCCCTCCTGGTCGGAGGTCACTTTCAGCTTGTCATAAAGTGCCAGTTGCTTCTTCGTGTCTTCCGGCGGTTCCTCGGCGCTGGCATTGGTGGGATCAAGATACCACAGCTGCCATGCCGGCGCGTACATGGCGTTCATGTCGGTCGGCGCATAGTAGCGCGGATCAAGCATGGCCGCGACTCCGCCATTGGCGCCGAACTGGTGCGCGGTGGCATCGAAATCGCGCCCTTGGCGGACGCGGGTTTCCCATAGCGACCGATCCATGCTGCGCATCTGCGCATCGATGCCGACTGCCTGGAACATCGGTATGACGAGTTGGAAGAGGTCGAGGAAGATCGCGCGCGCCTGATCGATCTCGAAGATGATGGTGACGCGGCGCCCTTTCTCGTCGAGACGGAAGTTCTGGCTGTCGCGCTTTGGGATGATTTGGTCGAGCATGGTGTTCGCCTTGTCGACGCTGTATTCCGTGAACTGCTTGGCGAGCGTCTCGTCATAGAGCGGATCACCTTCCTTTATCGACGGCTGGGCGGGCGCTCCCTGGCCGACGAGGACAGCATCGATCAGCGTCTGGCGATCGAGCGCCATTGACATCGCCGCACGGAAGTTTTTATTCCGGAAGAGCTTACGCTTGACCTCATCATTGTGATTGAGATTGAAGATAAAGGTCATCACATTGGCTTCGGTCGAGGTCAACGTGTAGAAATCGTAGTTTCCTTGCTGACGCGCGTCGTAGAGCACCGCCTTGTTGTTCGGCGTCGCGATGTACTGGTCCATCATGTCGATCTCGCCCTGCATGCATTTCAGCAGCAGCACCTGCGGATCGGCCACCATCTGGTAGACGATGCGGTCCATGTAGGGCAGTTGGTTGCCCTCTGTGTCTACCTTGAAGTAATAGGGATTGCGCTCGGCAATCGCTCGTTCAGTGTTCTCACCTGGAGCGATTGTGAACATCCACGCGTTGAGCGTCGGCTTTTTCGAGGAGTTCTGGTAATAGGCATTGTCACTTTGGAATCCGCCGATTGTCTGGAAAGCCGCGATCCAACTCTCGTGGCCGCGCTGTTTCGCCAGATCGTTGGCCTGTGGATTATAGTCGATGTGGAACTGTTCCAAGTAATGCTTTGGACAGCGTGTCGTCTGGTCTGAGTTCGACCATGCGACTTGCAGGGGAAACAGACCATTCGGCTTTTCGAAAATGACCTTAAAGGTCTGTTCGTCCACGATTTCGAGCTTGGCGACCTTGCCGTTGGCCTTCCAATGGCCCTGCCCAGTGGTTGAGACGCGCTTGTCGGTCAGCACCGTATCGTACCAGAACTTCACGTCAGCCGTGGTATACGGGTGTCCGTCCGACCACTTCATGCCCTTGCGCAGGCGAACGGTGTAGACCTTGGAATCCTCACTTGCTTCAAAGGCCTCTGCTACGTTCGGCGTCACGCCGGACCAGTCGGGTGTGTAGCGCAACAGCGGCTCATAGGTCTGGTAACGAAATAGCATGGACAGGGAACCGCCGCCGACGAGGGCCAGATTCCAGTCCCCGCAATACTTGCCGATGCTTTCGACGGGCGTGATAACGAGTGGATTTACGGGTAGGCGCTCCTTGAGCGCCGGGAGCTCGCCACTTGAGACCTTCGCCTTCAGAAGGTCCGCTTCTTTATAATTTGTAGCGGCCGCAGCACGTAGGGCTGGAAAAACCAAGGCGGCCGCAGTCCCGGCCAAAAACGTACGACGTCTCAGCTTGATCATGGCTTCCTCCAAGAACCGTACTCTTATTTATGTTTTCATCTCGAGCCCGGTGAGAAAAAGGATTACATTTGCTGTTTGTTAGGTAAAGCGTTATTTTCCTTAGCGCCGATTAATGGCAGTTGGAGCAGCAATGGTTAGGAAAAATCGTATTTCGCTCCAAACAATCGCTGACGAAGTTGGCTTGTCGAAATATGCCGTTTCGCGTTCGTTGGCAGGGAAGAGCGGCGTCAGCGAGGAAACGCGTTTGCGGATCTCAAAAATGGCGGAACGCCTTGGGTACGTAAAACCGGAACTTCGGACCAAAAGTGATGTCGCCGTCCTTTTTTACGATCTGGACCCCGTCAACAGCGAGTTACATGTTCAGCATCAGAGCGGCATTCAGGCCGAGGCTCAAAGATTAGAGATCGGGGTGCGAATACACTGGATGCACGACGCTGGTGGGCTTCCCGAATTGCTCAAGCGATGTTCAGGGATTCTGCTCGTCGGGCCACACAGCAACGATACCATCGCTTCTATCGCAAAAACCAATCTTCCAGTCGTTCGAATTGGTTGGCCGGGCCCTTTGGAACAGGCGGATGTGGTAATGGGAACGGATCATGAGGGAGGCCAAGCAGTCCTTGAATACTTAATCAGCCTCGGTCATCGGTCCATTGTTTATGTCTACGGCGCTCCCATTTACCGCGGGCGGCATGAACGTTACTATGGCGCGAGAGAAGTTGCCGAACGTCATAGCGACGTTACGTTACATCCGATGCAGTTTGACGAAACCCACGGCTTCGCTAAGGCATTTCGTGATTTACAAGAGACGGATTTCCGGCCCACGGCCTTTTTCTGTTCCCACGATGGTTTGGCTTTGACAGTCATCTCTGAGCTGCTTGGACAAGGCTACCGAGTTCCAGATGATGTTTCGGTTGTTGGATATGGCAATTATTCCGTTGCTACCCAAATCGCCCCGGCTCTAACGACCGTCAAGACTAACGGTCAGGAAAGTGGGGCCGTGGCGCTCCGCCTTCTCAATGAACGCATTCAATCCTCTGCAGGCACTCATCAAGCCCCAGCACGCCGGGTGCAGATTGTGGCAACAATCATTGAGAGACGATCTACGGCACCTGTAATTGTACCACAGCCTAGTGTCTGACGAACACGCTCGCCCGGCTCGAGCCTCCGGACCCGTTTGCGGATTGCTATGAGTGGGCGATGCGGCGGAACATGAGGCTACGCATGGCCGCTCCGATCATGGCTTCCGAGACATCGGACCGCTCCTCATAGTGCGCCGTCAATTTAACGAGCTGAAGGCAAAGCGCCTCCTTGGGGCGCCAGATCAGAAGCTCACGGCAACGCCTGTCACTTCGGCCCAAGCAGTAAAGGTCTTGGAGCGGGCCTCGCGACGTTCAGCGGCGTTGCTGCTGGCGAAGTTGCGGAAGAGGTTTGCCACCTGGTCGTGGACTGAGAGGAAGCGTTGTACGTGCCCAACTGACTTGAAGCGCTTCATGATCCGCTCCCGTCCTCGGGTCGGTTGATGGCTGTTTTCCGCTGGATTGTTTAAACTCTTATGCTGGCGATGCTCGACGCCCGGCATAATCTCTCGCTTGGCCGCGCCGTAACTTGCGGGTTTATCGGTGATCATCACGCGCGGTGCGATGCCTTGCTTCTTGAGCAGCTTGCGCAGCAGACTAAGCGAAAAGCGGACCTTATACAGATTCCAAGGTCTAAGGACTTTTGCAGGTTCCGTCGCAAACTGTTCAGTAACTCAGTTCGGTCTAGGCCTCTGGCCAAACCCGGGGGGTCTATGTTCAAAGGCCGTCATTTCGATCGCTCAATCATCCTACTGTGTGTCCGGTGGTATCTCGCTTACGGCCTGAACCTCCGGAACTTGGAAGAGATGATGGCCGAGCGCGGTATCTCGGTTGATCATGCGACTATTCATAGATGGATTGTGCGCTATTCGCCCGAACTGCTCGATCAGTTCAATCGGCGCAAGAGAGCCGTCACCGGGAGGTGGCACATGGACGAGACGTACATCAAAGTCTGCGGGCGTTGGATGTATCTCTATCGCGCGGTCGACAGCAATGGCGATACGGTCGAGTTCTGGTTCAGCGAAAAGCGCAATCTAGCTGCGGCCAAGCGATTCTTTCGCAAGGCCCTTAAGCGACATGGCCGGCCCGAGAGAATCGTGATCGACGGCAGCCAGACCAACCGGGAGGCCATCCTGTCGTGTGATGCCGACAGCCGGCTGCAGGATCGTTCAAGACGCAAGCTCAAGCCGATTAGAATCCGGCAGAGCCAGTACCTCAACAACCGTATCGAGCAGGATCACCGCGCCATTAAGCGCCGTGTGCGCCCGATGCTCGGCTTCAAGTCCATGGCCACTGCCCGTGTGATCCTCGGTAGGATTGAGATGATCCACATGATGCGCAAGCAGCAGGCGAAGTATCCCTGCAATCGGCAGCCGTCCCTCGCTGAGCAGTTTCACCTGCTCGCCGCATGAGCATATCAGGAAGACCGGCTCCTTCCTCGTCCCTGCCCCAGATTTGCGACGGAGCCCATCGAGTTTGTCCAGGATTACAGCCGCGGCTTTGGGAGCGGCTCCGAATGACGCGGCTTAGTCTCTTTCACCAGCCGGAACTGCACAGGGCCCGACATCCAGTCCCACGGGGACTGCAGGGGCTGCCCGCAGGGGGTGAACAGGCTTTGCCCCTCGGCATTCTTGACCTCGAAGACGAATCCAGGCCGCTCCATCTGAACGCATTCATTCCATCGGTCAAAGTCGATCCAGTCGCTCATCATCATCTCCCTTACCGGATCATCAGAGATAAAAATCACCTTTGGCGAGCGCCGACACGCCTGAGACATTGATCTCGAAGTCCGACATCTTGTCGCCGTTGATGTCGCCGGACAGCACACCGCTGCTGAACTTCAGCTGGCCGGCGTGACCGCTGAACGCTTTGCTGCCGATGAACGAAAAGGCTTGATTGCCGCTCACCAAGCTGTTGGCGTCAATGGTGCTTAGGTCGATGTGATCAACCCCGCGCACGAAATCCTTGATCGTGTCCCGTGCCGTCTTGAGGGAGTCCTTTCGAGAGTTGAAGTCGAAGACATCCGCGCCAGCCCCCCCGAAGAGCACATCCTTCTCGGTTCCGCCAACAAGCAAGTCGTTGCCAGCCGAGCCATAGAGCTTGTCGTTGCCGCCCCGGCCATAGAGCTTGTCGTCGCCGCCCTGGCCATAGAGGCTATTGCCGCTGTTGGTTCCGTTCAGCGACAGGTTCTGTGGGACTGGCTCGATCGGGGTCGCAGTTGCGGTGACAGCATTCGTCTCAAGCTCTGCCAGAGTGTAGATCTTGTCCACGAACTGGAACCACTCGGCCCCCCAGACCACGTCGCTGCCATCCGGTGTGCCCGACCGCAGGTCAGCCACCTGAACGGATCCATCCGACAGTTTGGAGATGCTGTAGTACGCTCGAGCGCCGCTGAACACCGCAGTGTCGTCGCCGATCCCACCGTCGAGAGCATCATTGCCCGTTCCGCCAAACAGGCGGTCATTACCAGCGCCACCCTTAAGCGAGTTGGCCGCATCATTGCCGGTGATCGTGTCGTTGCCGGATCCGCCAACCGCGTTCTCAATCAGGGAGCGGGTGTCACCGTTGTACTGGAGCGCGTTGGCAATGTTGCCGACCGCAACCTTGGAGCCATCCCAGTGGAGCTTGACTAGTTGCGTCGCGGCTGTGGTGGTCCATTCACCAGGCCGCAGATCGACTTTCAGGTTGGAGGCATAGTTTGAGAAGTCATAGGTATCGTTCCCGCCGCCATCCCACACAGTCCGGAGGATCTTGTTGCCGCCGGGCGCGCCTTGGCCGACGCCGTTGAGGAACATCTCGCCACTCGTCGGGCTCCAGGAGTAAACCGTATCGGAGCTGTTGGTGGCGTAGTTAGCGCCGTACATGTGCTGCAGCGCGGCAATATCGTACATCATCGGTGACTGGGCATAGCCCCAGGTCTCGTTGACATAGCCGCTGGTGGTGGAAGCACCAGTATAGGAGCGGTAGCTCATCACCGTGTACTCAACCGAATCCCGGTCGGCCGGCATGCCGCTTTCATGCGGATGCTCCAATCCGAGCGCATGCCCGATTTCATGAACAAAGGTCATGTACGCATAGTTGCCCTTTACCGGCTGAGCGTAGCTGCCGCCGGACTTGTTGAACCAAGCATCGCCACCCTCGGCCGAGGTGCTGGGGAAATAGGCCCAGGCCGTGCCTGGTTTATCCGACAGTGCAAAGCGAAGATCCGCGTGCTGGGTCGAGGTTTCGCCAACCTCAGCAAAGCTGAGGTTGGCCACTGAGGCGTACATCTTCAGGGCGTCGCGGGTAACCGCCTGCTGGGCCGTGTTGAAGGCGCCGAAGTTGGTGACATTCTCGCCCGAGCCGTACGAGCTGCCGTAGTACGAGCCGCTGGTGGGAAAGCTGAAGGTGAAGCTAGTGGTCGCCCACTTATAGCCGCCAAGAACACCATCAATGTATGCATTACCAGTCAGGCCGTAGGAAGCAACAGCAGGCATAAATCCATCCAGGTTTTATTTGAGGTTAGTTTGCGCAGCGGCCGCACTTTGCATGCTTGACAGCAACATCTTGAGCATTGCGCAGGCTCATTTTGCAGGCGCCATACAGATAGGAATTCTTTTATTCTTTCAAGCGGCAACAGACGACTTGTCTGCTCGTTGCCGCAGCCCGACTGTATCTTTCATCTGCAGGCCAAGAGCGCTCTCCAAGGAGTATTGTCTTGCGTATCTTCTACAACTGCGGCAGGAATAAGTTCGCGTGTGAAGTTTTGGAGAACCCAGAAGAAGCCCGGCAGAGCTTGGCCCTACCCCTCTGACGGCGCAGCGCGCGATAGCAGGTCGAGCAGGGGAAGCCAAGCTTCGGGAAGAGGCTCTTGCGAGGCGACGCTGTAAACACGTGCAAGCTCTCGGCCAAGGTGAGACAGGAGGTCTGAATAAGCAATTGGTGCTGGAGCATAAACCTTTCTGCTCCAGAGACTCTCGTTGACCAACATACCGGAACCACTCACCTAGGGTCTCCCTAACCGGATAAATGCAGCTAGCCTGAATCAGTTCGCAGAAACTGGCGAAAGTTCCTATTGCAGATCACTTGGACGCAAGTGCTGCTACGGCTCACCACTCATGCCCTGAACCGCATGCTTGAGCCTGGCCGCCCGAAGTCCGTCCGCATCGCTTGGAGCCGGGGTTGTCGGCCTTCAACGCGCTTACAATCTGATTCATGCAACAAAAGGTCGGTGACGGCTGTGCATCGCGTGCAGGGCCCACTCATTCAGCGCGCCATCGAGCGTGTAGTTGAGGCAGCAGGTTCCGTTGCAATCCCTGACATAGGACACGCGCGAGCCGGAATGGACCTCAGGTCAAGCAGCCGTGCCAAAGAGCGCGGCAATGAAGTCGCGCTGAGCGCCCATGTCACTCGCTGGCGCGCGCGCCACTTGGCCCTTGCGGATCATCGCCATGGCCTCATAGCCCGCAATCGTTCGTGAAGCCGTCGCAAAGCTCTTGAAGCCCAGCCCAGGATTAACCAGCCGCTTGATACGTCGGTGATCCTGCTCGACGATGTTGTTCAGGAATTTCAACTGTCGCAGTTTGGCGAAACGCCAGAGTTCTCGGGCCCGCTTCATGGCTTTCACTGCAATCGGGTAAGCGGCGTTCTTGTCGACCGTGACGGTCCGCGGATTGACTGTATGCGACTGTCCCAAAGCCTTGCGGAAGAACCGCCGGGCGGCCGCTGCATCCCGCTTGGGTGAGAGCAGGAAATCTATTGTCTGTCCGGCTGCATCGACGGCGCTGTACAGATAGACCCATTTGCCCTTTACTCGAATGTAGGTTTCGTCCAGGCGCCAGGAGCCGTTCGTCATTCGGAGATGCGGACGGATGCGCTTCTCGATCTCAGGTGCGTAAGCCTGGATCCAACGAAACAGGGTGGTGTGATCCACCTGAACACCACGGTCAGAGAGCATGCATTCGAGATCACGATAGCTGATCGGGAATTGCAGGTACCAGCGCACCGCCCATAGGATGATCTCCGCCGTGAACTGCCGACCCTTGAACGGGTTCTTGTTACTTTGCATCACCGCCAGCCCCTCTCAGCTCCCCTGTCGTAGCTCAGGCCGAGCAAGCTTCAAAGCTGCAACAGAACCTCCGAAACCCGGCAGGCGGCCAACACCTGCTCCAGATTACGATTGATTAACCGTGCGAAGCCAAAGGCCACGCGCGCGAAGCCAAAGGCCACGCGCGCGAAGCCAAAGGCCACGCGCGGGCTCAATTGCGTCACAAGCTCGACCCAATGCGACGCTGAGGTGAGCACACAACGCTCTTAGAATTTCAGCTAACAACCCGGAGTAAGCTCATGAGCTATGAAAGAAGCCGCGCGGAGTGGCAGTTTGGCACAATGGGCATAGGCCTCCTAGCTACGACAGTCGTCGGGTGGGGTTTGTTGACATACTCTGTCCTGTCTACCGGACCTGAGGAGCACACTTTTGAGAGTGAGATGTCGCAGCTTCGGCAGCAGGTTGAGACCGTCACTGCAGTGCGCGACCAACTGGCGACGGACAATGAGCGGAGAATTCTGGCAGGCCAGGATCTGAACACGATGCTGACGCGGATCGAAGCGGCAACTGAAGAACTCCAGCAACTGGATTCTTTGCGGGCGAGCGTCAGTCAAGCGATTGAGCAAGGGCGCCTTCAGCTTACAGGACCATCAGACCCATCTGCGGCGATTACGGCAAGTCCCGCAGTGAGCACAACATCAGCTGCCCGACTTTCCAGGAGGGAGATACGCACGGTGCAGGAAGCGCTCGTTGACTTCGGGTATGGAAAGCTCAAAGCTGACGGGGCATTAGGACCTGCGACCCGCAGAGCGGTTGAGGCCTTTGAACGGGCTAAGGGTCTTCCCGCCACGGGCAGGCTAGGAGCAGCGACCCTTCAGGCTTTGAGAACCCACACTGCCTCGGTGGCTCAATAGCCTCTGCGAATTTGTCTACACTGCTGACAACAGGTAGATGGCACGCGCACCGAGGCGGCTATCAGCCATTCATCAAAACTGTGCTGGCGCCACTTCGCGCGCCAGAGCGGCGGCATGCGGGCAGCCTGGATCAGCAGGATCGCGGGTAGCTGTTGCCCCGTTTGGACAGGTGGTCCAGTCCAATGCGGGCAGCTGATCAGTCCGAGGAGATCACAGACATCGCTGCCATGGCGCAAAGGCCATGCGCCCACCGCAGGGGTGCCACGCGCGACGATAGAAGCCCATTTCACGTAAGATTCAGCAATGTTGGGTCATTGTATTGGCCCAACAAAGCGCGTGAAGCCCCATGCGCCCGTCGAGATCCTCTAAGCGCCCATGAGCCCGCCTCCCGCCGTCTCCGCCGCAGCCGACTGTCCATCCATTACTGCGGCCGCTCCCACGCGACCAAGCGCGAGGAGCGTCGCCCCTGCCAGGGAGGTGACCTTTGCCGCCATCGGCTTGGCCCTTGTGTCGACCATCTTCTTCGCCATGGGCGATGTGGCTGCGAAAGTGCTGACAGGCACGCTGCCGGCCATCGAGGTCGCCTGGCTGCGCTACTTCGTGTTCTGCCTAGTAGTCGTGCCGACAGTGTTCGTCGCACGCGGCGCGAGGGCGATGCACACACCGCGCCTGCGCCTTCAGGTTGTCCGAGCCTTGGCCGTGGCCGGCTCAGCCGTGCTCTTCATCCTCGGACTGGGATACCTCCAGGTGGCCGAAGCCACGGCGATCAACTTCATCTCGCCGCTCTTCATCACCGCCCTGTCGATCCCGCTCCTCGGCGAGACGGTGGGCATCCGGCGCTGGGCCGCGGCCGCTGTGGGCTTTCTAGGCGTGATGCTCGTCGTCCAGCCCGGTAGCTCGGCCTTCCAGGTGGCCGCGCTGCTGCCGATGAGCGCGGCACTCGCCTGGGCTGTGGCTGCCATCGCGACCCGCCTGATGAGTTCTGAGCGGCCCGAGGCGACCTTGGCATGGTCGGCCGTGATCGGGCTGATTGCTCTGACAGCCTTTGTGCCGTTCCACTGGCGCACCCCCACAGCCTGGGAAATTGGTCTGGCCGCCCTGATGGGCACCTGCTCGACCACCGGTCACTGGCTTATCATCCTGGCCTACCGCAAGGCCGCAGCCTCCACCATCGCCCCGTTCTCCTACGTCCAGCTCCTGTTTGCCGGGCTGCTGGGTTTTGCCGTCTTCGGCACTGTTCCGGGGGCTATGACCCTCGTCGGCGGTCTCGTCATCGCAGCGAGCGGCCTTTACACGGCCCACCGGGAGCGCATTAGGACCCAGGAGGCGAAGCTGGTCGGTACTATCGGGTTTCCAGCTGGGCAATAAACTCCGAAGCCACTCATCGGCTCTCATCTGGTCCTTCTGAATCGTGCCTTGGTGAAGTGACCTGTCTTTCACCTGCCATAGGCCGTTGATCTTTGGCTGACAGCCAGGGCGGCGTCGGCTGCGCTTGCAGTCATTACCCTATGCGCTTGATTACCGTAGGATGGCTCCCCAAAAGCCTTCCGACCCGTCGCCCTCGCAATTCCTGAGGGACTCAATCAAGTTGTTGATAGACTAAGAAAGGGTGGAACTCTCCCGATCCCTCGTCGTGTTGCTCTCTGGCCCATGAACCGGATGCCAGAGCCATGCCTGAGATCAGCGAGCCGTCGCATCGGACCCGAACCACCCTGTTCAAGCTTCGGGCACGACAATGCCGCTTCATTGTCTCCGACGAGCGATCCGAGGCGATCTTCTGCGGAGGCGAGACGCATCACGGATCGAGCTGGTGTCCCTGGCCCCGCCGGCTGGTCTACACGAAGCCCATGGGGATGGGATCCGGTGGCGGAAAACGCTCGGCGTAAGAACCTGCGTTTGCCATCCCGTGATCGGATCAGTGCTTCAGAACTCGTCCTAACGGGTGAAGTGTCCATAACCGTGCAGAAGTACCTGGGAATGCTCCATTATGCGACACACTCTTAAAATGGGCTTATACGTCCAAGGTTTGATCATGCGTTACGTGCATAAGGCGCGTGACGAAATTTCATGCTAAAAAGGGCCGCATTTTGGTAACAGCCTTTCGGGCGGTCGCATCTCTACCCTGCGGCGTCGTTCCCTCAGAGGTAAGGTCCTCTGCACCTCCGGTCGCTGGCAACAGCGGCCTTTTTCTTAAGCGAATGGCCAGCATCGAGGGATCACCATGGCGGGCAAGACGATCACCCGGGCCGATCTGACCGAGGCTGTTTCCGACACAGTTAGCCTCTCCCGAGCGGAAGCGGCGGCCTTGGTCGAGCAGGTACTTGCGGAGATGAGCGCAGCTCTTGTCGTGGGTGAGAATGTGAAGCTGTCAGGCTTTGGCGTCTTCACCGTCCGGCGCAAAAATGAGCGGGTCGGCCGCAATCCCAAGACAGGTGTGGCCGTGCCGATCAAGCCCCGTCGGTCGCTGACCTTCAGCGCCTCGCATCTTCTGAAGTCCCGCATCAACGGCAGCACGCCCGAGGACGAGACCGATGCCTGATTTCTACCGGATTAAGCGCCTTCCGCCTTACGTCTTC